>NZ_QVML01000001.1:61844-463987 GCF_010501015.1 Bacteroides sp. 214
AGAAGCTGATGGACGCTTAGTCGAAGTCTCTAAAGAAGATAAAATAGTTACCCTAAAAAACGGGAAAAGTGGCGTTCAGCGCGATACACGCTATGTTGGTTTACTTACTTATTTGTTTCGTGATAGTGAAGAAGTAAAGAAGAAAGTAAAAGGTATAGGGTTTAGTCAGGAAGAATTTGTAGAAATAACCAAGGAATACCATAGCGATGTGTGTAAAACAGGTGAAGATTGCATTATTTTTGAAACAAAGAAAGACAAGAAGTATTATCACTTCACCTTTACATTACTGGTAGGAATAAAGAAACATAGATCAAAGATAAATGGATTGAAGGAAGAATGGAATATTAAATATCTTGATTCTGCTTCGCCATCTATTGGCTTAGATGTAGGGATGCTTATTCCTCGTTTCTCTCGCGATTTTAGTTTTCATATTGGCTTAGAGGGTAGCTTGTTTCGAGGCGAGCATTATAGATCTAACGCGGAGTTTGGTTATTTGAAATTTAAGCAGCAGGCGTTTATACTCGATAACTATATTGGAGTACGCTATTCTCCCCTTCATAAACGGATACAGCCATTTATTGAGGGAGGATATACGCATAGCTTTTTGATAAACAGTAGCTTGAAAAAATGCCACGAAGAGTTTTTTGGTTCCAATATTAAAGAAGTATCGGAGAACTTGAATGCCAAACTAACCTCCTTTAGTGCAGGCTTCTATATCGGTGGTGGGGTAGCGTATAAGTTAGGGAAACACACAATCATGGCGAGAGCTATTTACCGTAAGAAAGAGTGGGTGTCGAGCAAGCTGAATACCCTGGAGGCTACGCTAGGTTTCACCTTCTAACAAGTTGGCTTGACCCGCATCACCCTGAACTCCATAGTTCGCCCATCTACAAGTAGTAGCTTATTAATTAGTAAATCATCCATACCTACAAGGTATTTGATTGTTTCTGTTGCTTGAATACTTCCTATAATTCCAGCCACAGCTCCAAGTATTCCTATTTCTGCGGCAATGGGGAGTTCTCCGTCTGCGGGTTGTGTGGGGAAAACCGATCGCAAGCAGGAATTACCGGGAATATGTGTCATAACCTCGCCATGCATGGCAACGACTGCACCGTGCGAATAGGGCTTTGAGAGTTTCACGCAGGTGTCGTTTATGAGGTATTTGGTGGCGAAGTTGTCGCTGCAATCCACAACAAAATCGTATTTACTGATAAAAGATTCCGCGTTATCTTCCGTAAATAGTTGGTGATGGGCTACGATATGACAATCATCGTTAATAGTTTTTAGCTTTTCGGCAGCAGTATGGGCTTTGCTTTTATCAAGGTCGGTACTCCCGTAGAGGACTTGGCGTTGTAGGTTGGTAACATTTACCGTGTCGTTGTCGATGATACCAATAGTACCTACGCCTGCAGCGACAAGGTATAGTAGTACAGGAGACCCTAAACCTCCTGCACCTATTACCAATACTTTACTTGCTTTTAACCTTGCTTGTCCCGTTTCGCCAATTCCGTCAATGAGAATGTTGCGGTTGTATCTTTCCATCATTATATTATTGCAAACTTAAATCCCAGTCTTTCCATACTACCTCGTAACCTTGTTTTTTGATGGCTTCGAGTACAGTGTCGGGGTCGCGGTCATCATTTATCACAAACTGCTCCAACTCATCTTTATAAACAGCATAGCCTCCCGGGTCTGTTTTGGAACCTGCGCTAAGTGAGGTGATGCCAAGCGTGGTCATACTATCGCGCAGGCGGTTCTCTTCACGGGTAGACATTGCTATTTCCAAATCATGATCGAAGATACGAAAGGCAAATATCAACTGTACATATTCTCTGTCGCTCATGATGACGTTTGGCTGAAAACCTTCACCAACATGTGGACGCATACGGGGGAAAGAAACCGAATACTTGGTTTGCCAATAGGTTCTTTGCAGATAGCGCAGGTGACTGGCCATAAAGATGGTATCTGTACGCCAATCTTCCAACCCAATGAGCACACCCAATCCAACTTTGTGTACACCTGCTTTACCCATGCGTTCGTAAGCATCGATACGCCAATCAAACTTAGATTTCATGCCTTTGGGGTGATAAATTTTGTAACGCTCTTTGTTGTAAGTTTCTTGGTAACAGTACACGGCATTCATACCTGCATCGGTTAGCTGTTTGTATTCACTCTCTTTCAGAGGTTGTACCTCGATAGATATAGACTGAAAGTGTGGCTTAACTAAATTAATCGCATTTTCAATATAGTCTGCACCTGCATCGCGTGGATTCTCTCCCGTAACGAGTAAGATGTGCTGAAAATTACCCAGCTTCTTAATAGCCTCTACTTCTTGCATTATTTGCTCGTCGGTGAGGATAATGCGCTTAATGTCGTTGGAGTGATTAAAACCACAGTACACGCAATGATTTATACACGAATTAGTGAGGTAGAGCGGTATGTAAAACTGAATTGTCTTGCCAAATCTTTGTTGGGTATACTTTCTACTGAGTATCGCCATTTGTTCAAGATAGGGTTGTGCCGCAGGAGAGATTAATGCCATAAAGTCTTCTATCGAACACTTTGGCTTACTTAGTGCTATCTCTACATCTTTGGCGGTCTTGTTGTAGATGGCGTGTTTGATGTCATCCCAATTATAGTTGTCTATTAACTCTTTGAATTCCATTTGCATCTTTTTTTATTGTTCACAATCATGCATTTCTTTAGTCAGTTTCATAGCACAGAAATTAGGTCCGCACATGGTGCAGTGTCCACTTTCATCATCCAATCTTCCCGACTTATAGTACTCCAATGCTCGTTCAGGATCGAGCGATAAGTTGAATTGATCTTTCCATCTGAAATCGAAACGAGCTTTGCTCAATGCATTATCCCTCACTTGCGCACCGGGATGTCCTTTAGCCAGGTCGGCAGCATGGGCGGCAATTTTGTAAGAAACCACACCTACACGCACATCTTCTTTGTCGGGCAGGGCAAGGTGTTCCTTAGGAGTAACATAACAGATCATAGCTGTACCGTAACGTGCTATTTGTGCGGCACCTATTGCAGAAGTAATGTGATCATACCCCGGAGCTATATCAGTAGTAAGTGGCCCTAAGGTGTAGAATGGCGCACCTGCACAATGTTTAATCTGTTCGTCCATATTGGCTTTAATTTTGTGCATGGGCACATGGCCGGGACCTTCAATCAGTACTTGTACATGGTGTTTCCATGCTATTTGTGTTAGTTCACCTAATACGGAAAGTTCGGCAAATTGTCCGGCATCGTTCGCGTCGGCGATACAGCCGGGACGCAGGCCATCGCCTAGAGAAACGGCAACATCGTACTGTTTTAGTATTTCGCAAATCTCTTCAAAGTGAGTGTAGAAAAGGTTTTCTTGCTGGTGCTGTGTCATCCAGTTGGCAATGATAGATCCGCCACGAGAAACAATGCCTGTGACGCGCTCCTTCAACAAAGGTAAATGACTTTTCAGTAAGCCGGCGTGTATGGTAAAATAATCAACACCTTGTTCACATTGCTCGATAAGCGTATCGCGATAAATCTCCCAGTTAAGGTCGGCTATTTTTCCATTTATCTTTTCCAAGGTTTGATACAATGGCACAGTACCTACGGGGACGGGGGTGTTGCGCACAATCCACTCGCGTGTTTCGTGAATATTCTCTCCTGTAGAAAGATCCATAAGTGTATCTCCTCCCCATTTGCAACTCCAAATTGCTTTTTCTACCTCTTCGTCAATGCCCGACATCAGGGAAGAATTACCAATATTAGTATTAATCTTAACCAAGAAGTTTGTTCCGATAATCATTGGCTCTGCTTCTGGGTGATTAACATTAGCGGGAATCATGGCTCTACCAGCAGCAATTTCGCTACGCACAAACTCTGGAGTAATATGGGTTGGAATACCTAATTCTTCATTTTGCATATTTTCGCGAATAGCCACATACTCCATTTCGGGTGTGATAATACCTTGTTGAGCATAATACATCTGCGTAATGGGAGTACCTGCCTTTGCTCTGCGTGGTAGGTTTACTTGCGGAAAACGAATACTATCCAACGACCTGTTTGCTAAACGTTCATTACAGTATATGGAAGAAAAAGCATCAAGTTGTTCGGTATCTTGACGGCTCTCAATCCATTCCTTGCGAATACGAGGAAGTCCTTTGGATATGTCAATTGTGGCTTGCTCGTCCGAGTAAGGTCCACTGGTATCGTAGAGAAGCACTTGTTCGCCAGTAACTAAAGTTACTGCACGCATAGCTACGGCTATATTATGGAGTTTTCCTTGTTTATATACCTTTCGTGAAGAAGGGTAGGTAATTCGTTGCTCTTTTTTCATATTCTTGTTTTAATCGTTAAGGAAAGATGTTAGCGGACTACTTGCTTCTGCTACATCAATACGCTCTGCCAAACCGGCTTCGTACGCCATGCGTCCCGATTCAACTGCCATTTGAAATGCTTTTGCCATAACAACCGGATCTTTGGCAATTGCAATCGCAGTATTTACCAAAACAGCGTCAGCTCCCAGCTCCATAGCCTCAGCAGCATGCGAGGGTGCACCGATACCGGCGTCTACTACTACCGGTACGTTACTTTGTTCTATGATGATTTCAAGGAAATCGCGTGTACGCAATCCTTTGTTTGTTCCTATAGGAGCGCCGAGTGGCATAACCGTAGCCGCACCTGCCGATTCCAATAGTTTGCAAAGCACCGGGTCGGCCTGAATATAAGGAAGTACTATAAAGCCAAGCTTCGCCAATTCTTCAGTTGCCTTGAGCGTTTCGATAGGATCAGGTAGGAGGTAACGTGGGTCTGGGTGTATTTCCAGTTTCAACCAATTGGTCTCAAAAGCTTCACGCGCCAGTTTGGCAGCAAAAACAGCTTCTTTAGCATTGCGTACACCCGAAGTATTAGGGAGCAACTGTATGCCTGGCTTCTTGATATGTACCAACATATCATCGTCTTTGTTCTCGAGGTCGAGTCGCTTCATGGCAACTGTTACCATTTCGGATTGCGAAACTGTGATAGCTTCTTCCATAGCGGTGTTGGAACTGAACTTGCCTGTTCCGAGGAAAAGACGCGAGTTGAACTCTTTTCCGGCAATTATTAACTTTTTCATCGTTTATATGTATCTATGAGTTTTATTAATTTCTTTGTTTCACTTACCGGGTCGGTTGCGGTAAGTATGCTCGAAGAGATGGCGATTGTAGAAACCCCTGTTTCCATAATAGCTGGTATATCTGCTTCGGTAATACCGCCAATGGCTATAATTGGCAGATTAATACCTGCTTCGCGACACGAGTGGATAATTGAGGCATAACCTGCTACGCCCAGCACCGGACTAAGGTTCTTCTTTGTTGTCGTAAAGCGGAAAGGTCCTAAACCTACATAATTTACACCTTGCTTGTACAGGTGTATGATGTCTTCAAAGGTATTGGTAGTTCCACCTATTATATAGTTGTCTCCTAGTAACTCGCGTGCCTGGCTTGGCGGCATATCGTTCTTCCCGAGATGAACACCGGTTGCATTGAGTTTCTTGCAGACTTCAGCATGGTCGTCAATATAAAGTTTGGCGTTGTAAGTGTCGCATAGCTGTTTGGCTTGCTTTCCTACAAATAGAAGTTCTTCGATACTTGCATCTTTCATGCGTAGTTGTACCTCTTTGCAACCTCCCTTTAATGCAAGTTCAATGGACTGCAGGTAACTGTATCTCTCTGTTTGGTGTGCTATAAAAAGTAATCCGTTCATAGGTCTTCTGTTATTTCTTTAATATGTGTAAATCTGGCAATGAGCGCATCGAGATTCTTATTTACTCGGTAATCTTTCCAAATAGTACCGATAGTGGCAATGCCCCCGAATCCATAGCTTGCCACTTCTCTGATATTGCTTGTTGCTATACCTCCCAAAGCTATGGTCGATGAATTGATAATACCTCTATTATGTGCGTTAGTAAGCTCTTCTTTCGTGAAGTTACTCGCATAACCCTCCTTTGAAATACTATTGTATATCGGACTAAGGAATACATAATTATACTTCTTGGCCTCTTTTTGACACTCTTTTAGCGAGTGGAAAGAGCAACTTACACTGATTGGTGTTTCCGAAATAGGCACCTCTTTGTTCCTACTGTTGAGGTGTACTCCTTTTAGATGGTATTTGTCGATAAGTTTGAAGCAATCGTGCAATACTATTCGTGGATGAAAAGCCGGGTCGATACGTTCTAACCATTCGGACAATTGCTTACTGTTTGCTCCCGGTTTACGCAGGTGCAAAGTAGCCAATCCATTGTTGAAGAGTGCATTAACTGCAATAGGTTCTTCCTCAAATATTTTATCTTCGGTGATAACGATAAATTGCATCTTATCCTCCCGAAACAGCATGAATAAGTATCAGGCTCATACCTTCTGTTAGAACAAATCCTTCCCATTCTTTTTTAGGAATAATTTCTTGATCGATAGCTACGGCAAGGCCTTTTTGCACGATGTTTAGACTTGCCATAAACGAAGCGAGTGTTGTTCCCTTTTCTATATTATGTACTTTATCGTTTACTTGTATAATCATTTGGTTGGTTTTAAGGGTTGGGGTGAAAAGAAATGGTTGAGCGGCCCGTTGCCGTTGAATTCTACTTCGGCACCGCAACGAATGGCTTCGGTAATGTATCTCTTAGCCAGTTGGATGGCATTAATAAGATCTTCTCCTTTTGCTAAATAAGCAGCGATAGCCGATCCTAAAGAGCATCCTGTACCATGAGTGTTGGGGGTGTTTATAAAGGTGGAGGCAAAGTGATGTGTCTCTCCCGAAGCGCAATAAAGCGTATCGATAGATTCATTGTTTCCCTTCAGATGTCCGCCTTTGATAAGCACAGCACTGCATCCTTGAGCTATGAGCATGGCACCAGCCTCATCCTTATCTGCTTCGGAATGGATGGTTAGTCCGGTAAGTGTTTCCGCTTCGGGAATGTTTGGAGTAAGCAGTGTGAGCTTATTATACAAATGTTCGTGATAAGCCTTGCGTAGGTCGGCTTTAGTGAGATTGGCACCTGTAGTAGCAACCATTACCGGGTCAATAACAATGTTCTTAACTCCGTAATGAGCAATGATATTGCCTACCAATTCGATAATCTCGGGGGTTACTAACATACCGGTTTTAATGGCATCAACGGTAAAATCATCAAGTACCGTCTCTAATTGCGCACGAATAATATGGGTAGATAAGGCCTCTACTTCTCGTACTTCCCGAGTGTTTTGTGCTGTAATGGCAGTGATAACCGACATGCCGAATGTGCCAAGTGCAGAAAATGCTTTTAAGTCGGCTTGTATGCCGGCTCCACCGCCGCTATCCGAGCCTGCGATTGTTAATGTTGTGGGATACCTCATAGCTATTCTTTATTATTAAATAAATGAATACAGCTAATCAAGGGGAGTTCTTTGGGGGGTGAGAAAAAGATGCTTCTCTTATCATCCCTACGTCGGCATTACCCGCGTCAGGTTATAAGGGTATAATCTCAGCCTTAAAAGGCACCCCTTGATTGTTGTTCTGTGCAAAGGTAAGAAAATTTATATTCAGCGGAACAGAAAAGTGTGTTAAGAACTAATATTATTTTCTTTTCATTCTTCTTTGATCTCCGTAGTGATATCTACGCGACCGCTTGTAGTGCTTGTAACGCTTGCGAATTACCCACCAAGTACTAGCAAAGAAGACAACAAAAATAACAATAGTTATTCCCAATCCTAAACTGTCTTCTTTTACACGCGCCCATATTTCAAGCATCTCTTCTGTTTGGTCGCCAAAGTCGCGCGTCAAAGCACAACGATTTACTACAGCTTTATCGGGGTATTGCACATTGTTTACCTGCACACTACCTGCATCTTCGCCAAAGAAGTAACGTAAATCAGAATAATACTCCAGTGTAGTGTCTATTTTTGCTGCCAGGATTTCGGGCGTGGCAATAGCACTTACGTATCCAATGGCTTCCATGTTGCGCAATGCTATATCCGGGCGGCATATAAAGTTAATGAAGTAGCTTGCTGCTTTGGGGTTTTTGGCATACTTGGGTATTACCCAACCGTCGAACCAAATATTGCCACCTTCAATCGGTACTACATAATCCAAGTCTACACCAATGGCGGCTGCTTCTTCAATTGCCCATACAGCATCGCCGCTCCATGTCATGTTGATGCAAACACGACCTTTGGCCATTTGCTCTTTCCCAAAGTCCGATTCCCAGCCGGCAATGTTTGGTCTCAGGTCTTTGAGAAGCTTCTCGGCCAAACGCATAGCTTTGGGCGAAAAATCGTTCATCAGCTCTTCTACCGTAACTTTTCCTTCTTCAATATTACGTTTGTTTGCATATATAATGGCGGTGCCATAGGCTTCGCGGTAGCTATCTTTCATGAGTATCTTTCCGGCATATTTGGGGTCCCATAAACAATCCCAGGTAATTGCTTCTTCTCTGGGTACGAGGGCTGTGTTGTAGAGAATTCCTGTTGTACCCCACATATAGCATACAGCGTAGTTAGAAGCAGAATGTTCGCCTCCTATAAACAAGTCAAGTTGTTCGCGCGTGTAAGGAGCTACGTTCCCAAGATAGTTCTTGGTGTTTTCAAACACAGTGTCAATAGGTAGCAACATCTCTTTCTTTAGCATACGCTCTATGATATAGTCTGATGGACAAACAAGATCGAAGTCTTCGTTTCCCTTTTCTATTCTAGTGTACATTACTTCGTTGATGTCGAAGGTTTGATAGATGATGCGTATATCTTCTCCGGTACAGGCTTTATAGTATTCCACGAACTCATCCAGTACGCTGCTGTCTATGTAGTCTGCCCAATTGTATATCTTCAGCACATTCTCTCGTTTCTCTAAATTGTAACACCCGGTGAGCAGGCAGAGGGAGAGTAGGAGGTATATTAAGTTCCTTTTCTTCATCTGTCCACGCTTTTTTTCTTGATTCGTTTGTTGAAGGCAAGAAGTAAGACCAGTATCACCAATAGCATAATAGTGGTAAGTGGGCGAAGCTCGGGGGGTAGTCCTCCCTTGCGTGCATCTATATATATATAGGTGGAAAGTGTTTCCAATCCTTCGTTACCGATGGTGAATATTGTTACTATAAAGTCATTAATGGAGATCATAACAGCCAAGATAAATCCGGTTATCATACCCGAACGGATTTCGGGAAAGATAACTTTACGCAATGCTTCCCAAGGTGTTGCACCCAAATCGAGTGCTGCTTCGTAGATGTTTGGATTCATCTGCCTTAGCTTGGGCAGCACACATAGTACAACAAAAGGCGTACAGAGTGTGATGTGCGCTAATACCACAGTGGTATATCCTTGCGAAACGCCGAGAAATAGGAATAAGAAAAACAATGAAACACCTGTAATGAGGTCTACATTCAAAATGGGAATATTGTTTATGAGTGTGATAATTCTCTTTTGGCGATGCCTCATATTGTAAATTCCCACTGCCGCCATACTGCCAAGAAGTGTAGCCACTATTGCCGAGATTAATGCAATGCTTAGTGTGTTTAATAGTGCCTTAGTCAAAGAGTGGTATGAACTTGGGGTGAAGAGTGATGAATATAGTTTGGTTGAGAAGCCTGTCCAGCTTCCCAGTACCTTTGCTTCAGTAAAGGAGAAGATAACGATAATTACTACCGGTGCATAAAGCAACAGCAACAGTATCCACAGGTAGGCTTTTGCTATGTGCTTCTTTACCATGCCGTGCCTCCTTCCAGTGTATTACCTTTTTCATCCACATTGAAGAGCGAGGTAACAATGATGAGCAACAACATGATTAATGAAAGTGCTGCTCCGTAGTTCCACATACTGTTACTAATGCTTTCCTGAATGGTAGTACCGAACAATTTAATGCTGTTTAGCGTCAACAGTTCGGCAATGGCAAAAGTAGAGACGACGGGCATAAAGACCATCATAATGCCACCCATTAAGCCGGGCGTGGAGAAAGGGAGTGTTATTTTGAAAAAGATTTGTACCGGGGTAGCTCCTAAATCTTGTGCAGCTTCAATGTAACTCCTATCTATCTTAGCAAGGCTATTGTAAATAGGATAGATCATAAACGGAATGAAGTTGTAGACCATGCCGAAGATCAATGCTTCTTCGCCCAAAGGGATGTGCAAAAAGTCGAACAAGGCAACCGAGGCAAGTGTGCGTATCAAAATGTTTACCCCCATAGGTAATAGAAAGAGCAGCACTATGGTGTGAGACTTGTTGTATTTTTTGTTGCTGAGTATCCATGCAGCAGGATAGCCCAATAGAATGCAGAAAAAGGTAGTGATAATGGCTACTCCCAGAGAATAAATAAAGGTATCGTTTGTTTCGGAGTTGATGGAAAAGTTTATAAAGTTACTCAACGATATCGTTCCGTTTTCATCGATAAAGGCGTATCCGGCAATAAGAAGTAACGGGATAATTACAAAGATTGCCGAAAAAATAATATAGGGCAGAGCAAAACTCTTGCGCGACGAGAAATATAACGTAAACTTTCTTTTCACTTCTCTTCCTTTATTTAGCCACCTCTTTTGGAAGTACCTTAATGTTTTCGGGAATGAAGGTAATACCAACACGGTCGCCATCACTCCATATATCGTTTGTATCTACATAGATGTCTTCGCCACAGTTGGAGAAAACAGTGAGATGATAATGGTTCCCTTTATAGGAAATAGATGCTATTTCGCCTTTCAAAAGAGCCTCTTCCCGGTAGTCTTGAAGAATGACTTTGTCGAAATCTACGCTAATGAGTACATCTTCTCCCGGAGCAAAGTCGCTTATCGGCGTACACTCAAACTTACATCCGAGGAACTCTACATGTGTCAAATCTATCTGTTTACCTTCGAAGATATTGCTTATTCGTTCTTTTTGCATCGTATGGATATGCCTTGGATTGATAGTTAATCCCACCTTGCTGTCTACATCAAAGTGCTGATGGGTTTGAACCAGTAACTCAAAGCCATTGCATACCACTATTATTTCGTAGTGCATACCCTTAAACACACAAGCATGTACTTCGCCAAACAGTTGAGTCTCGTCGCTGCTCTGGGAAATAGCGATTTCTTCAGGACGGATAACTACGTCAACCAAGGTGTTGTTTTCAATACCTTCGCTCATACATTCAAACTCGGCATCGCAGAAACGAATACGTCCGTCGGTTATTATTTCTCCGTTTAGAATATTGCTTTCTCCTATAAAGTCGGCAACAAAGGAATTAATGGGCTTTTGGTATATCTCTTTTGGGGGGCCTACTTGTTGTACGTATCCCTCTTTCATCACTACGATGGTGTCGCTAAGAGAGAGGGCTTCTTCCTGATCGCTGGTCGCATAGATAAAAGTAATACCCAGATTCTTTTGAAGTTCTTTGAGCTCTACTTGCATCTCCTTTCGCATCTTTACGTCTAGAGCAGCCAACGGTTCGTCAAGCAGTAATACTTCGGGCTCATTGATAATGGCTCTTGCTATAGCAATGCGCTGCTGTTGTACAATCGAGAGTGTGTCTATGTCACGATCTTCGTAGCCTGTCATTCCTACCATCCTGAGTGTTGTGCGCATTTTTCTTTCGATTTCTTGCTTAGACATTTTTTTAAGTTTTAGTCCAAAAGCAACGTTTTCGTATACATTGAGGAATGGAAACAGCGCGTATTGTTGAAATATTGTATTAACAGGTCGTAGATAGGGTGGTGTTTTAGTTACATCTTTATTGTTTATCCTGATTCTTCCGGATGATACTGCAAGGAATCCTCCAATGGTTCTCAGTAATGTACTTTTCCCACAACCCGACGGGCCAAGAATAGTTACAAATTCGCCTTTCTTGATGTCAAGCGTAATGTTTTCGAACGCAACTTTGTTTTCAAAGTACTTCGAAACATTTTTTACTTCGACGATGTTATCTGCTTTAAACATAATTAAGGCGTTTTGAAATGGCAAAGATAAAATTAAGTTCGCAAAAAGAACTATAAATGCGACTAAAAAGCAACAATAGTAAAGGTTTTTAGAAAATGAAAATGAAAAATAATTTATCTTTGTCTACTTGTAATAATGTAAAAAGTAAATGACTTATGAAGAAATGGTTGAGTTTGTTGGCGGGGATGGCTTTAGTAATAACCTCTTGTCAGGAAAAAACGTATAAAATAACAGGAACGGTTGAGGGCGGACTTTTTGGTGAAAAGGTCTATTTAATGGAACGCACTGAAGATGGTTTCCTCTCCTTGGACAGTACCGTAATTGATACACAAGAAGCATTTACTTTTGAAGGAGTGCAAGACTCGGCGGTAATGCTTTTCCTTACTTATACCGATGGTGAGCAAGATCCGTTCTTTGCCGATTTTGTGTTGGAAAATGGAAAGATAAAAGCAAGGCTAAGTCACGATGAAAAACGAACTTCAGTAACCGGAACTCCTTTGAATAATAGTTTTCAGACATTCAAACAGAAACGTCAGGAATATAGCCAGCAGTTAATGGAAATCTTTGCCGCCATGAGAGCATCGCAAGATAAAGAGAAAGAAAAGAAAGAAATGGAAGCGTTGGAAGAAATGATGACTGCCGAACTCTACACTACCATCCAGAGCAACACTCACAACGTATTGGGTGCTTATCTGCTAGGTTTCTTTAGAAATTATCTGGACTATGCACAAATAAAAGCAGCCTTAATCAATATCCCGGCTACATACAAAACCGACCCCATACTAGTAAAACTTCAACAGCGTGTTGATGCTGCCGATGTTACCGCTACGGGCAATAAGTTTGTTGACTTTGAAATGTTCAACGAACAAGGAGATGTTGTTTGCCTGTCGGATTTTGTAGGTAAGAGTAACTATGTACTTGTAGACTTTTGGGCATCGTGGTGCAATCCTTGTCTTCGCGAAATGCCCAAACTTGTAGAACTCTATGCCACCTATAAAAACAAAGGACTCCAAGTGGTTGGAGTCTCTTTGGATAATGATAAACAAGCGTGGCTCGCATGCATAAAGAAAATGTCTATGGCATGGGTGCAGATGAGCGACCTGAAGGGTTGGAGCTCCGAAGGAGCCGAACTCTATGGTATTCGCAGTATTCCCCATATGCTGATTATTGATCAGGAAGGAACAATCATTGCCCGCGACCTAACCGGAGAAAATCTGGCGAATAAACTGAAAGAGTTGTTCGACTAAGAAACTCTTTATTTGTTCTCGCGATAGCTCAATGCGCCCGTCGGGCATTTGTCTATTTGTGCTTTCAACTCTGCTGTTGTGGCGTTTTCAATCTTAACCCATGGTCTTTCCTTCACTCTGTATACCTTGGGAAGCATCCTTACGCACACACCAACATGAGTGCATTTGCTTGGTCTCCACACAATGGTAATTTCTCCGTTTGTGTATTCGGATGTTGTTTTCATTTGCTCTAAAGTTTTAATTGTTGTTTTCTATTTTATTGTTACATTCCTAGATACAATGCGTTTCCAGTCGGGGTTCTTTTTGATGTAACCCGCCACGAACGGACACAGCGGGATAACCTCCAGCTTTCTCTTTTCGATGTTTTTTAAGGCTGCTTCCACCAATTCTTTCCCAATACCCTTACCTCCCAATGCCGTAGGAACTTCGGTGTGGGTAAGGTAGATATCTCCTTTACTGTTAATGATGTACTCAATCTTGGCGATGTGTCTGTCAATATGAAACTCATATTGCTTTGCATCTTCATTGTTGATTAATTCATATTGCTGGTTCATACTTATTTGGTTTTTGGTTTGTTAGGTTAGTAAGTATAACATAGCGGGCGTGGAAAATGTTTTCTTTATAAGTATTTTTTGTTGTTTGGTACTTTTTGTTATCGCTCTGTTTGTGTCAATAAGATAGCAAACTGGGGTAGTGCAAGAGGTAATACGGGTGTTTTGCTTTCTTTTGCGATTATTCCAACTGTTCCGGTTGCGTATTTGAAGAAGAGGTAACCCCTCTCACAAGCCTTCTGGATACGATTGTTTGGAAAGAAATTTGCTTATGGACGAACGCTTGTTTGCCATAAGCTCACGACCCATCTTCCATAAGCATACGGAGCGTTTGCTTATGGCAAACAGTTGTTAATCCATAAGAAGATAAAAATAAATGGACTGGGTTTTAATACGAATTAGAGTGAGTTTTATATCGGTTTTCAGTGAGTTCTTAACAAGAATGCACTGAGAAAAAGAGGCGTTATAAGCCTTGTAGGGCATGTTTTGGGGAAATAGAGTGTTTGGGATGGCGTTTGTTTCACTTTCTTCTAAACTCCATTTCCTGCGATTTATTTGAAGCAGGGGGTAGTTTCCCTTAAAAAATCGCAAAGAAACAGGGTTTAGCAAAAAGATAGTTGGGGCTATCTTTCGGGTTGGCTGGTTGGTGGATTTTTTCTTTTTTCTATTTCTCTTTTGCCAGAGTAAAAATGAACTCCAGCCCTCCGTTCTTATATTTCTTTACAGATATCTGCCCGCCATGAATAAGAATGGCATTCTTGACAATGGCCAATCCTAGTCCTGTTCCGCCCATCTTTCGTGAGCGTCCTTTATCGATGCGGTAGAAACGTTCGAACAGTCGCTGCATATGTCCTGTTCCTACACCCATGCCGGTGTCGGCAAAGCTGATGTAATAGTGTGTTTCGTCTTCGCGAAAACAGGTAACAATGATTGAAATCTCTTGCCCGCCATAAGCAATAGCGTTGTCGGTAAGGTTGCGGAATATAGAGTACATCAACGCTTGATTGCCCATTATCTCGACCTCGTTGTTGAGCTGATTGATGGCTGTTATCTGTTTTTTCTCTAACTCTAACGCAGACTCTTCGAATATTTTGCCGACCAGTTCGGCGATGTTAATCGGTTCTTTCTCGAACATATCTGCTGCGTCACTCATACGGTTGAGCATCGAAATGTCCCGTAGCAAACGCGATAGGCGATTGCTCTGTTCGTAACACTTCTGCAAGAATTGTTGCATCTTCTCCTTCGGCATATCCTCCGTACTTACTATTGTTTCCAAATATGCCTGAATACTGCTGACGGGCGTTTTTAGCTCGTGGGCTATGTTTTGTGTAATCTGTCGTTTGAGTTCTATCTGCTCTTCCTCTCGTGTTACGTCATTAATGCTGACTTCAAAGCTTCTGTTTTGGAAAATAGTGCAGAACACCGTGAATATGCGTCCATTCTTATGGATGTTGTAGTTAATCTGTTTTCCATCTTTGCCGATTGGTTTCTTCTGCGAGGAGTCAATGAAATCGGTAACTGTTTGGAACTCTACTACGCTAAAAATACCTTCGGAGTTCTCTAAATTAGCATCGGATATCAGGTTGATGTATTGCATGAAGAGGTTGTTGGCAATCACCTCTTTCTTCTCTTTAGTAAAAGCGCCCAATCCTTCGTGTAGAGATTGCAGATGCTTAATGAGCTTATCTCGTTCTACAAAAAGTGTGTTTTTTACCTCCAGCAGTCGCTTGTACATTTCAATTACCTGCCGGGCTATCTCGCTTAATTCGTCATTGGCGGGGAGATCTGATTCAACAATATCGTCGAGTGGTTCATTGCGTTCAATGCGCGACACGAAGGTTTGCAACGCTGTTACCGATTCTCCAAGCCTTCGTGTGTATTGATAAAACACGGTGATGAGTATAATAATAATAATGAGTGTGACCCAAATTTGTGTTTCATCAATATCTAAAGACTCTTTAAGTTGAGGCGTGTAGGCAAGTGCGGAGCGAATGATAATGTCTTTGTAAGAGGTGGCAGAATAGAAATAGGCATATTCGCTATGCTTTGACTGGCGCTTCACGGTATAACCGTTCCTGCCTTTTATGGCGTCTTGCACTTCTTTGTGGCGCGCTTGATTCTCGAACACTGTCGAATCGTCCTGCAAACAGTCGTAAATAACATTGCCCTGAAAGTCCATAATGGTAACACGCAAGTAGTCAAAACTTGCTTCGCTTACATAGCGTGGCAGGTTTTCCATGTTGAAATCGGGCGAACGCATTTCAAGCCTTACCCCATTGTTGAAGTCTTGTAAGCGTGCACTAATCAGTTCTTCCTGATAGACTATTTCGCGGTAATACTGTGAGGTTACGAAATACGCGCAAAAGAGCAAAAAGAATAAAGCAACCGAGAAGAAAAGCCTTCGGCCATAGGAGAAGAACTGTTTGCTGGGCTTGGGTTGCATACGCTTGTTGTGTTAGCTATGGGCTGTTTGGTTGGTCTCAAAGCAATAACCGTAACCCAAGCGGGTAACAATACATTTGCCGTATTTATCTATTTTCTTACGTAGGCGGGTAATGTTTACGTCGATTGTGCGGTCGAGTACATATACTTCATCACTCCAAACAGACGAGAGTATCTCTTCGCGCGATAATACTCTTTCTTTGTTTTGCAGCAACAATACCAGTATCTCAAATTCTTTTTTGGTAAGCGCAATTGCTTTACCGTCAATGCTCACTCGCTTCTTCTCCGTATCAATAACCAGCGTTTTGTAAACAAGCTCGGTCGATACTACGTCTGCTTTTTTAGGAGTTGAGGTGCGACGAAGAACTGCTTTTATGCGTGCTATAACCTCGCGTAAGGAGAAAGGTTTGGAAATATAATCGTCTGCTCCCAGATTGAAACCGGTAATCGTATCGTTTTCGGTGTCTTTGGCGGTAATAAAGACAATGGGTATCTCTGCTGTTTTCTTCTCCTTCTTCAGCATTCTTGCCATACTGAAACCGGAAATTTCACCCATCATCACATCCAGCAAAATTAGTTTGTAGGTGGTTAAGTCGAGCTTTAATGCTTCTTCGGCCGAGTTTGCCGTATCTACAAAGAAACCTTCAATCTCCAGATTGTATTTAAGGATTTCACATAAATCCTCTTCATCATCTACTATTAGTATGCGGTAGTCATTCATACGTGGAGTGTTTTTTAGTGTTATTACTGTTGCTATTCTATTCGTTTACATCCGTTGATGTGCATAAACTCCTTTATAACTTCGGTATGCTCTCCACGGATTATGATGTGATGATTGCCCAGTGGATTTCTAAAGAAGTAATCCGTAGGACGATCGAGCTTCACGCGTATTTGTGTGCGACACATATTAGCATCGTCGGTATTCTCAATAATAGTGCCGGCAGAGAGGTAATACTCATCCAATGCTTCGCCTCCACAACGTATTACAGTAACTCTTCCGGCAGGGAGTATACCTTGTATGGCAATGCTACTCAATGATTCGAAATGATTGCGGATGATGTAGCTTTCTGTTTGCTTAATGCCTACCGTGCAATGCGCAAAGATTACTTCATTCTTTTCTCTATCTATCGATGACGGATTTGCCATGAATGTCGATTTCCCGGTAAGTGCTTTCATGGAGAGCATGGTAAAGATGGATTGCGCGTCGCCTTCGCAACCAGCCATGATGTCTTCGTCAGTAAGCAAGGAGAGTGCCAAACAGCCGGTGGGGGCGATGTGTTTAAGCATGTCAAAACAGCTCAAGGTGAGCGCATCCAGCTTATTTTCTTCGCACAACAACTTTAACGCGCGGTAAAGGCGCATGGCTTTAAGTAAATCTTCGGGTGTACCTTCTCTGCAAGCA
Source organism: Bacteroides sp. 214 (assembly GCF_010501015.1). Taxonomy (GTDB): domain Bacteria; phylum Bacteroidota; class Bacteroidia; order Bacteroidales; family Bacteroidaceae; genus Bacteroides. Next base: position 79,393 of record NZ_QVML01000001.1, read on the forward strand.
ATGGCTCTACCTGCAAACTCCGCGCTTAGTTCGCCTACCTCTTCGTCGTCTATACTGTTGTACTTCGCATATACTTTCTCCAGTGGGATGTCGATGTAGTCAATACCCCAACGGCGCTTTGCCAGAAAATAGTCCACATTACTCGAAATAAGCCATGATGAGGGCGAACCAAACACACCGATGCGACTACCAACCAGTTTCTTTGTTCCTTGTATAGCATCGTAGAGTATCTTCAAGCGGGCAATGATAGCTGATGGTTCGCCATGCAATATCTCACTTTTTATACCACGTCCACGAAGCCACGAAGATATTTCGAGTGAGGCGGCCAGAGAGTTCTGTAAACCGTCTGCCAGCATAATCACTGGTCGTGGAAGCTGTTCAAAGTCTTGTATAACCATTCGCTCCACACCACCGCTGGCAATGAAAAGAATGTTGAATTCATCCGGCGATATATTACGTTGTTCGGTATGCGGAATGATATTTACTTGGAAATGCTGATTGAGTTGGGTTAGGATATTGTCATGAACGTCTTCAAGAGCTGTAGCCTTGTTCATGGATGAGATGAATGTGATAAGGTTGATTGTCATTATGCTCCTAATTATATGTTGTATTAAACAAAAGTATTCTTTTTCTTTTTAATTGCTTGCTTCTTCGGATGAAAAGTTTGTTAAGTTGTGTCCAATATACTAACTTTGCGACCCATCAATATGTATTAAATCAACTTTATGCCTACTATATCGATTCGCGGGAATGAAATGCCTGCATCTCCTATTCGCAAACTGGCTCCTTTGGCGGATGCTGCCAAACAAAGAGGTACACATGTTTTTCATCTGAATATCGGTCAGCCCGATTTGCCCACACCGCAAGTTGCTATTGATGCTATACGCAGTATAGATCGTAGTGTGTTGGAATATAGTCCCAGTGCCGGTTACAAAAGCTATCGCGAAAAGCTAACCGGATATTATGCTAAATACAACATCAACCTCCATGCCGATGATATTATTATTACTACCGGTGGCTCGGAAGCGGTGCTGTTCGCATTCCTCTCTTGTCTTAACCCGGGTGATGAGATAATAGTTCCCGAACCAGCTTATGCCAATTACATGGCATTTGCAATTTCGGCAGGAGCAAAGATACGAACCATTACTACTACTATAGAAGAGGGTTTTTCGTTGCCCAAGGTAGAAAAGTTTGAAGAACTTATAAACGAACGTACCAAAGGCATACTTATTTGCAATCCAAACAACCCAACAGGTTATCTTTATTCGCGTCGCGAAATGAATCAGATACGCGACTTGGTGAAGAAGTACGATCTCTTCCTCTTTTCGGACGAAGTGTATAGGGAATTTATATATACAGGCTCTCCTTATATATCTGCTTGTCATCTGGAGGGAATCGAGGAGAATGTTGTGCTGATAGATTCTGTATCTAAACGTTACTCGGAGTGCGGTATCCGTATCGGGATGTTGATTACTAAGAATAAAGAAGTGCGTAATGCTGTGATGAAGTTCTGTCAGGCACGATTAAGTCCGCCCCTCATAGGACAAATTGCTGCTGAAGCTTCGCTCGATGCTTCTCAAGACTACATGCTCGAAATGTATGATGAATATGTAGAACGTCGCAAATGTTTAATCGACGGATTGAATCGTATCCCGGGTGTTTACTCACCAATTCCTATGGGAGCGTTTTATACGGTTGCTAAATTGCCGGTAGACAATGCGGATGCTTTCTGTGCTTGGTGCTTGTCCGACTTTGAATACGAAGGTCAAACCGTATTTATGGCACCGGCTTCGGGCTTTTATACTACACCGGGATTAGGTCACAACGAAGTGCGTATAGCCTACGTTCTGAAAAAAGAAGATCTTGCCCGTGCGCTTTTTGTACTGGAAAAAGCTTTGGAGGCTTATCCGGGAAGAACTTGCTAAGCCGTTATTGCCGTGCTCGAATTATTCATAGCCAAACGCATGTACCGTGCTAACGACGGAGAGAAGGAAGTCTCTCGTCCGGCAACGCTGATTGCAACAGCAGGTATTGCTATAGGACTGGCTGTGATGATTATTGCGGTAGCGGTAGTTATTGGATTCAAGAAAGAAGTAAAAGATAAGATTGTAGGCTTTGGGTCGGATATTCAAATAGCTAACCTTGATGCGGTGCGCTCCTACGAAACGCTTCCTGTTGCGGTAGACGAAGACTTTATGACTACATTGCTTGCCAAACCGGAAATAACACATGTACAGCGTTACTCTACCAAACCCGGCATTATCAAAACAGACGACGCCTTCCAAGGTATGGTACTGAAGGGGTTGGGAGCAGAGTTCGATCCTTCTTTTTTTACCAAACATCTGCAGGAAGGGGTATTACCAGCCTTTAGTGATACGGTTGCCTCTAATCAGGTGCTAATATCGCGTTCGTTTGCTACCAAACTGAAACTGAAACTCGATGATCGCATCTATACCTACTATTTTCAGGACAACAATGTTCGTGCTCGCCGATTAACTGTTTGTGGCATTTACGAAACAAACTTTTCGGAATATGATAACCTTTTTCTGCTGTCGGATATATATACTGTAAACCGTCTTAATGGTTGGAAAGGAGATCAGGTAAGTGGTCTGGAACTACGCGTTGCCAACTATAATCAATTAGAGGACATCACTTATGCACTGGGCGACGAGCTTAGCGGTAGGAGCGATGAGTTCGGCGAACTTTATTTCGTGCGAAATATTGAACAACTGAATCCTAATATCTTCGGTTGGCTGGCTGTACTCGATTTCAATATTTGGATTATACTCATACTGATGATAGGGGTTGCTGGCTTTACGATGATTTCAGGCTTACTCATTATTATAATAGAGCGTACAAATATGATTGGCACGCTGAAAGCTTTGGGAGCTAACAACTATACCATTCGCAAAATTTTCTTGTGGTTTGCTGTATTCTTAATAGGGAAGGGGATGTTGATAGGCAATGCTATCGGGTTGTTGTTCTATGTGGTGCAATCTCAGTTTGGTTTGTTTAAACTCGATCCTGCTAACTATTACATGGATACCGTCCCTGTTTATCTGAATGTATGGGTATTCCTTTTGTTGAATATCGGAACATTGCTTGTCTCTGTATTGATGTTGCTTGCTCCCTCTTACCTGATAACCCGTATCAATCCGGCTGCTTCTATGCGATATGAGTAGAGTTCTTTCTTAAGAATTCGTTCTTACGGAATGTGCGATACATCCGAAGAAGTAAGGCTTGTATTGGTTGATAAAAATCAGCGTACAGCAAATAAAAGTAATATCGGTTTTTATCTCCCAGCACTTTTGCCGTTTTGTTTATAACGAGCGCTTGCACTACAAAGCGAAGTAACCAGATAGCCGAAACGATTCCTACTGCAATCCAGTTCTGTGCAATGATACTTATGGTTAGTGTAGCTATTGCAAATAAGTGAAGCAATAAGCGCGAAGTCGTTTCAAATCCCAGTACGTATCGTTGGTTTCCTTTGTAATACTCAGATGTGGCGGCGTAGCTAAGTTTTTCTTCGCGCCATTCGCGGTAATACTCTAATGGCTTGATGCGTATCACTGACTCGGGTGATGTCTCTACACGGGTATTATTGCTATTTGCTATTTGATTGATAAACAGGTCGTCGTCTCCTCGTTGTAAGTTGAGGTGTGCCGAGTATCCTTTTTCTTTGAAGAACAACTCTTTACGATATGCCATGTTGCGACCTATACCCATATAAGGCTTCTTAGCTAAAGCAAGTCCAAGGTAACGCATGGAGGTAAAGAGGTTATCGAAAGCAGTACGTTTTTTTAGCCAACCTTTGCCATAATCATAACCACTGTATCCAAGTACAATCTCTGTTTCGGGCGTGAAGTTACGTGCCATAGTACGCAACCAATCTTTGCTTGCAGGGTGGCAGTTGGGCTCTGTAAATACCAACCAATCGTATTTACTAGCCTTTACGCCAAGTGTTAGAGCAAGCTTTTTATGGCTAATGTATCGGGAACTATCCGGTGTAAAGCTATGGTAAAGATGTGGATATTGTTCTTCCATATGGAAAAGGTATTCGTAGCTTTCATCTTTTGCCCCATTGCTGATTACAATCACTTCATAAAGCGGATAATCCTGTTCCAGGATGGAAGGAAGAAAAGCTTGCAAATTAGATAATTCGTTCTTTGCGCAAATAATAACGGATAGAGGTGGGTACTCTTCAGTGAAGGCAATTTTGTTGCTTTTTATAGCTTTTCCTCTCCGCATTATGCGGTTATAAAGTGTAAAGTAAAAAACTATCTGTATGATAAAGAAAAGACCGGTAACGACTAATAAATATATTTCGATCGGTAGGGAAACTAAAATATCCATAGTGTATTGTACTGTTTGGATGCCAAAGATACGAATTATATCATTCAAGAACTTGTATTAAGATATTCTTTCTTAAAAATATTTACGCAAAGTAGAAACATGGAAAGCAGTAACGGACCAAAGATAACCCCCATAAAACCAAATAACGGCAGCCCGATAAAAACACCGAAAATTGTGATAAGGGGATGGATATTCGCCATTTGTTTCTGCATAACGAAACGTATTAAATTATCAACCTGGGTAATGACAAGCATACCATAGGCTGCCAACCCAATGGCGTTGCCCCATTCTTGCTGAATAAGCAGGTATACAGCCAGTGGTATCCAGATGATCGCTGTTCCTACCAAAGGGATAATAGTTGCCACACAGGTTATCAGTCCAAAGAGAAACGCATTGGGAACATCGAAAATGTAGTACCCCAATAACGCGATACATCCTTGTATCACAGCTAGCAATGGTATACCTATGGCATTGGACTTCACGATAATGTTTGTTTCGCTCAGCACTGTTTTCTTGTTTTCGTCAGAGAAGGGGAGTAGCTCGTATATGTATTTCTCCATCGGTTCGCGCCCAACAAGCATAAAATAAAGAATGAACAGCATCACCATTACATTAAGGAAGAAACTACTCACACTATTGAGCAGGTATTGTCCTATTTCGGGCATTACTTTAACAAGCTCGGATAGGTTGTCGGGCTTCAATATATTGTAACCTGTTTTTGCTTTAATGGTGGTAGCGAAGCTTTCTATGGGTTGTATTAATATATTGACGTCGAAATGAAAGGTACTTAATTTGTTGATTAGTATGGTTAAGATAAAAACTGCCGGTAACAAGAAAAACAAAACCACCTCCACAATAAGCAGACAAGCAGCCAATGCTTTTTTAAGTTTCTTCTCTTCGGTTAGTTTTTTCATTTGTCCACGTAGCAGTACGTAGAATGTCATGGCACCAAGTATACCACTAATGAACGGTGTAGCCTTGATAAATATAGCTATGCCTACAATGAGGATAATAACAATTAAGAAGTATTTACGATACTGTTCGACGAAGTTCATGGGTATATGCTGTTTGGCTGTTAATTATGCTTGTATAATCAACAATCGAAGTAAGAAAAAGTTTATTCAATCAATTAGAACACCCAACTCAGCATCAGTTTACCTTCGGAAGTTCTGGAATAAACATCCTCAAAGTATTTATAGTTTGTATCGCGAATGTAGTTGGAAAAAGAAGTGGTGAGGTATAACTTATTCTTTAGTTTAATGTGCAAAGAAATGTTGGTTGCGTGTAGAATAGCTTTCGATACGTCTCCTTGCGCATTCAGATTCTTGGCATCTACATGCTCCCAGTCTATATCTTTAGGATAACCTTTCCATGTGTACATACGATACATTTCGTAGTTGGCGGTAAGTGCCAGGATGTCTTTTTTATAGATAACGTTCACTCCATTCTTGGTAGCGAAGCCGCTTGCCAGGTTATAGTTTCGTTCTTCTACGCGATAATGGTCACTCAATGAAGCACCAATAATCACTCCATTGATGTGATTGAAGGCATCAAGTTCCCAATTTTTGCTTAACTGTAGCTTATAGATTGCCCCGATTCCTACCGAAGCAGGTGTACAGAACTTATAAGGTATTTGTGCCGAAACACTGGAAATGGTATCCGAGTCATAGTAATCGAAGTGCTGAAACATACCAAGGTTGAGGCTACGCTTCTCGGTTTCGACAAGTTCCACACCAAGCAACCGACCCGTAACGTTGAGCTGTCCTAGTATAGGTTGTGAAGAGTGTATGTTCAGACTTGCCCGCACCGAGAAATAATCATAAGGTTGTTTCTTTTCCGCATCAAAACGATCGCCATACTCAATATCTATCTCGGTGGCAATACCGGTTCCTTTGTCGAATATTTCGTCTTTCAATTCCAAAGCACGCACACCGAGCGAAAGCATAACAGTAACATCGGGCACACCAAACTGCTTACCTGTAGTTTGTCTTTTCTTCCATGCATCTCCGGTAAGGATGCGTGTTAGTCCGCGTGTGGGTGAAATAATAAAGGATGCCAATTCTCTGCCGAAGCGCGCCTTTCCTGTTTTGGTGTCATTCAGTATTGCATCACTTACGCGGTAAAACATCTCGCCCAAAGCCATGCCGCCAATAGGTGTGGCAATTATATCATTGGTAGACGGACGCTCATTTTCCATAAACATTTCCCATACAAAACTTCCCCCCAACGAATAGAGCCCCGATTGCCAGAAGTTATACCCGTTTGAACGTGCCGCATTGTAATACAAGCTACCATGATAGGGATGTAGAAACATATTTGTTCCCATCTGGTCATTGTCGAATACAAAACCTTTTTTGAAGTTATGTTTGATGGTTTTCATATTGATGTAGGCGTAATCTGCCTCAAGGCAGTACCTGTCGAATGCCCATACTCCAAGGTTTAGCCCCAAATTAAGAGCTGTTGCACGGAGTGGGTGCTTCTTTTTGTAATAAGCCAAATCAATAGAATCGGGAGCAAGAGGTGGAAGCACAGAATGATGAAATGCTATTTGCGCTTGCGAAAACGTAGCGCAAATAACGAATAAAAAAAATATGAGACGTAGTTCTTTCTTCATAAGCTGTACTGGGTATCTTGCTTTGTTGTGTGTTGTACAAAGAACAAAGAAAATAAAAAAAAGTTTTAGAACCTACTGGTTCACTCTTTATACATCCTCCAAGTATAGTTTGACGAAATAGGTCTTCACATTCACAGAACGCTGTAACCTGATGAAGGTGAACAAGTTACTTGTGAAGACCCCCTCTTTTATCTTTCACAGGGATTTCACAAAAAAAACTCAGTGTTTTTTGATGAGAAAAACACTGAGAAATTGATCAAAAATCAGTCAGAAGTGAATCAAAAATCAGTCGATTTTTTTACTCTTGCAAGTACCATTCAAACAACCGCGCAACTCCTTCTTCTACCTCTACTTTGTGGTGCCATCCCAACCCGTGTAGTTTGCTTGGGTCGGTGAGTTTACGCATGGTACCGTCGGGCTTATCGCTGTTGAATTTAATTTCGCCCGCATACCCCACAGTTTTGGCAATAAGTGAAGAGAGCTCTTTAATGGTAATCTCTTTACCGGTGCCGATGTTGATGTGGCAGTTGCGCACTTCTTTATCTGTTCCTTTAAGGTCGTCAAAGTTTACATGCTCCATAATAAAGGTACAAGCGTCTGCCATTTCTTCACTCCAAAGAAACTCCCGAAGCGGTTTGCCTGTCCCCCAAAGCTCTACGGTGCTACCCGAAATACCATACTTAAGTAAGATGTTTGCAATGCACTTCTCTTCTGCTGTTCCGTCTACTCCTTCTACCGGACGTTTGTTGAGGTCGTTCCTCACGGCTTCCCAGTCATTATTCTTCAGGCAATGCGCTAAATAGACCTTGCGAATCATAGCAGGCAACACATGACTGCGCTCCAAATGAAAATTATCGTTAGGCCCGTAGAGGTTTGTTGGCATCACAGCAATGTAGTTTGTGCCATATTGCAGGTTGAAGCTCTCGCACATCTTTAATCCGGCTATCTTAGCAATAGCATACGGTTCGTTGGTGTACTCCAACGGGGCGGTCAGTAGCTCTGATTCGGCTATTGGTTGGTGTGCGTCGCGCGGATAGATGCAAGTACTACCCAAGAAGAGCAACTTCTTTACATTGTGCCTGAAACTTTCGCCAATTACATTCTGCTGTATTTGCAGATTATTGTAGATGAAGTCTGCGCGGTAGGTGTTATTTGCCATGATACCACCTACATGGGCGGCAGCAAGAAACACGTATTCGGGTTGTTCGGCATCGAAGAAAGCCTTGACTGCTGCACCGTCCAGCAAATCCAACTCTTTGTGTGTCTTCCCAATCAGATTGAGATAGCCTTTGGCTTTCAGATTTTTCCAGATAGCGGAGCCTACCAGCCCTCTGTGCCCCGCTACGAATATCTTCGCATCTTTATTCATTTTCTTCCTGCGATTAGCTTTTTTACCTTCTTGATGTCGTGCTGAACCATGATTTGAACTAATTCGTCGAAGCTTGTTTGCATAGGGTTCCATCCCAGCAAGGTTTTTGCTTTGGTGGGGTCGCCTAGTAGTTGTTCTACTTCGGCTGGACGGAAGTATTTGGGATCTACTTCTACCAGTACCTTTCTGGTGGCAGTGTCAATTCCTTTTTCGTTGATGCCCTCACCTTCCCAGCGTATATTGATTCCTGCTTCGGCAAAAGCTTTGGTACAGAACTCACGCACGGTATGGTATTCTCCGGTGGCAATGACAAAGTCTTCGGGAGTTTCGTGTTGTAACATAAGCCACATGCACTGTACGTAGTCTTTGGCATACCCCCAGTCGCGCAAGGCATCCAAGTTACCAAGATACAGTTTATCCTGATCTCCCAAACTAATGCGTGCCACGGCAAGAGTTATCTTGCGGGTAACGAATGTTTCGCCACGTCGCTCGCTTTCGTGGTTGAAGAGGATGCCATTTACTGCAAACATACCGTAGCTTTCGCGGTAGTTTTTGGTAATCCAGAAACCATATTGTTTGGCTACACCATACGGGGAACGTGGGTAGAATGGGGTTGTTTCACTTTGTGGAACTTCTTGTACCTTGCCGTAAAGCTCAGAGGTAGACGCTTGGTATATTCTCACTTTTTTTTCCATCCCCAAAATACGCACGGCTTCGAGCATACGCAAAGTTCCTACCGCATCTACGTCGGCAGTATATTCGGGAACATCAAAACTTACCTTCACATGACTTTGGGCGGCAAGGTTGTATATCTCATCGGGTTGTACTTCCTGAATAATGCGGATAAGCGAGCTACTGTCTGTAAGGTCTCCGTAATGCAAATTGATGGTACGTTTCTGTTTCATGTCGCGTACCCACTCGTCAAAGTACATGTGTTCTATTCTTCCGGTATTAAACGAGGAAGAGCGGCGAAGAATGCCGTGCACATTGTATCCTTTTTGCAATAATAATTCGGCAAGGAACGATCCGTCCTGACCTGTGATTCCTGAGATAAGAGCTGTTTTCATTCTTTATTTCTTTAGTTAGATTTTTTATTATTGTTTACTATTAGTTAGTTTATCTACAACAAGTGCAATGGAGCCGTCGCCCGTAACATTACAGGCCGTTCCGAAACTATCCATTGCAATATATAATGCAATCATCAGCGCTTGTGCCGATTCATCAAAACCAAGTACCGATTGCAGTACACCAAGTGCTGCCATGATAGCTCCGCCGGGAACACCCGGAGCGGCAACCATCGTAATACCTAGTAAGAAAATAAATCCCGCGAACATCGGGAAATCATACGGCATGCCTTGCATAATCATTAGTGCCAAGGCGCAGGCTACTATCTTTAGTGTGCTACCAGACAAGTGTATCGTAGCGCACAACGGAACAACAAACCCTGCGATGCGAGGTGAAACTCCGGCTTTAATAGCTTGTTCCAGTGTAACCGGTATGGTAGCTGCCGATGATTGTGTGCCGAGTGCCGTAAAGTATGCAGGCAACATCGTAGCCAATAATTTAAACGGATTTCGTTTTACCACCACTCCTGCTATACTGTACTGAAAAATAAGCAGAAAGATGTGCAGCGCAAATATCACCGCGATAATTTGCAGAAAGACCATGAGGATGGAATAAACCTTTCCCGAGTACGTCATCTCCAAAAAGATACCGAATATATATAAAGGTAATATGGGGATGATGGCTTTTTTTATAACTAAGGTTATTATTTCCTGAAAATCCGTAGCTGCATTCTTCAGTGTGTCATTCTTTAAACCTGCTAACCCTAAGCCCAGCATAAAAGAGAGTACCAGTGCTGTCATCACATTCATTAACGGTGGTATGCTGATGCTAAAATAGGGGAGTACAGCGGGTTGTTCGTCTACAAGTTGTAAAGAGGGGTCGGGTGTAATCATGGAAGGGAATAGTGCGGCGCCAGTAAAGTAGGAGAGAAACCCCGAAAAGAGCGTGGCTCCGTAGGCAATTGCCACAGTTATCAGAAGCATTTTGCCTGCCTGATGCCCTATGTCGGCAATAGCAACTGTTACCAATCCAAGAATAATAAGCGGAATAGAAAAACCTAAGAACTCACTAAAGAGCGCATTGAATGTGGTGAACAACCGGATAAGTGTGGAGGGGAAGAAGTTTCCTAACACGATGCCAAGTATAATTGCTATGATAATGCGGGGTAATAAACCCAAATGTAGCTGCCTCATAGTGGAGTTGTTATAGATTTTCAACTGCAAAAGTAGTAATTTATATTTTGAACAAACACAAACTCCTATTGTTATTCTATAAACAATTAGTAACTAACAACTCTAAAGAATAGGAGAACCTGACGTGAAGAATAATGCAAAAACACAGATTGGTGTGATTGGATTGGCGGTAATGGGCGAAAATCTTTCGCTGAACTTAGCCAATAATGGGTGGAATGTTTCTGTTTACAACCGTACAGTGCCCGGCATAGAAGAAGGTGTTGTAGAACGCTTTATCAATGGAAGAGGGCAAGGAAAGCCTATTCAGGGACATACAGAGATAATTGATTTCGTACACTCCATAGCTACACCCCGTAAGATATTAATGATGGTTAGGGCGGGTAGTCCCGTCGATGAACTGTTGGATCAGCTATTTCCATTATTGGAACCGGGTGATATATTAATTGACGGTGGTAATTCCAACTATGAAGACACCAATCGTCGTGTGGCATTGACCGAATCTAAAGGTTTCTTATATATAGGAGCCGGTGTTTCGGGTGGCGAAGAGGGAGCATTGCATGGTGCTTCCATCATGCCAGGTGGTTCGAAAGCCGCATGGGGAGAAGTTAAACCTATCCTGCAAAGCATTGCCGCTAAAGCCGAAGATGGTACGCCGTGTTGCGACTGGATTGGTCCGGCAGGATCAGGGCATTTCGTGAAAATGATTCACAATGGCATTGAGTATGGCGATATGCAAATCATAGCTGAGGCATACTGGACTTTGAAAAACTTGCTCAACATCAGCAATGATGAACTTTCTGATGTTTTTGCTCATTGGAATGAAGGAAAGTTACGTAGTTACCTGATACGAATCACAAGCGATATTCTTCAACACAAAGATCGTAAGGGTGGCTATTTGATAGACAACATTCTGGATGTAGCCGGACAAAAAGGTACCGGCAAATGGGCGGTGTATAATGCAATGGAATTGGGGATGCCCTTAGGCTTGATTGCGACTGCCGTTTTCGAACGCAACTTGTCAGGTAACAAAGAGTTGCGCGGAAAGATGGCGAAACTCTATCAAAGAAAGTCAGACCGCTCTGTCTACAATCGTAAAAACCTACTTGGAAATGTGCACGACGCACTGTATGCTTCCAAAATAATATCTTACGCACAAGGCTTTGCTGTCTTGGCTAAAGCTTCCAAAACATTTGGTTGGGATTTGGACCTGGCTTCCATTGCCCGTATGTGGCGTGCGGGATGTATTATTCGTAGTGCTTTCCTCGATGATATTGCAACGGCTTACGAAGCCGGACACAAACCTGAGCATTTGTTGCTCTCCGCTCATTTTTACAAAGAAATTACATCTGCAGTTCCGGGCTGGGAGCAGTTGGTTGCTATTGCCGTAAAAGAAAAACTTCCTGTTCCGGCATTCTCCTCAGCATTGAATTACTTCTATTCTTTGCGATCGGCAGATTTATCGGCTAATCTGATACAGGCACAGCGCGATTATTTCGGAGCACATCGTTTTGAACGAAAGGATAGAGAACGTGGTAAGTTCTTCCATGAAGACTGGACAGGTTTGGGTGGAAGTGCAGAGTCAAGTGTGTATAACGTATAAAGCTTATGAAAACAAAAGAACAACCTTTCATTATGGTCATATTTGGTGCGTCGGGCGATTTGACCAAGCGTAAGCTAATGCCTGCGTTATATTCTCTATATAAACGGCATAGGCTGACGGAGAACTTTACCATACTTGGTGTGGCACGAACAGCCTATGGCGACGTTCAGTTTCGTTCCTATATTCACAATCAACTGAACAAGTTCCTTGATCCGAAAGAATATCAAGCCGAAGAGGTGGGAGAGTTCTGTAAGCATCTTTATTATGTAGCAATGGATCCTTCCGAAGCGGATGATTACCTGTTACTAGCCAATCGGTTGCAAGAGCTAAGTGGCTCTGCCCAACCGAACAATATATTGTACTACCTCTCTACACCGCCCTCTCTCTATGGTGTTGTGCCGGTGCACCTTAAAGCATATAAGCTGAACAGTAGGGGGAGTCGAATTATCGTAGAGAAACCTTTTGGCTATGATTTGGAGTCGGCATTGAAACTGAATAATATCTACGCCTCGGTATTTGACGAAAAGCAAGTGTATCGTATTGACCACTTCTTAGGAAAGGAGACGGCACAAAACATTCTGGCATTTCGCTTTGCAAACGGCATCTTCGAACCGTTGTGGAATAGGAACTACATCGATTATGTGGAGATTACCGCTACCGAAAATATCGGTATAGAACAACGTGGGGGTTACTACGATGAGTCGGGGGCATTGCGCGATATGGTGCAGAACCACCTGATACAATTGTTAGCGCTAACCGCCATGGAGCCACCGGTAAACTTCAATGCAACTGAGTTTCGCAATGAAGTAATCAAGGTGTACAATTCGTTGGTGCCGCTTACCGAAACCGATTTCAAAGAACATGTCATTCGCGGACAATACACTGCTTCTGATGCCAAGAAAGGGTATCGCGAGGAACAGAATGTAAAACCCGATTCGCGTACAGATACATATATTGCCATGAGGTTGAATATCGGTAATTGGCGTTGGGCGGGCGTACCTTTTTATATTCGTACCGGCAAGCAACTTCCTACCAAGGTTACCGAGATTGTGGTGCACTTTAAGGAGACACCACACCACATGTTTCATCAGGTAGGCGAAGGAAGCGCGCAAAATAACACGCTTATTCTACGTATTCAACCCAACGAAGGTGTGCAACTGCGCGTGGCAATGAAGGTACCCGGTTCGGGCTTTGAAATAAAGCAAACAGCTATGGATTTTACGTACGATAAACTGGGTGGACTACCACCGGGCGACGCTTATGCACGGCTTATTGAAGACTGCATAGCTTCGGATCCTACGCTTTTTACACGCAACGATGCCATAGAAGCTTCGTGGAGATTCTTCGACCCGCTTATTAGCTACTGGAAACAACATCCTGACGCACCGCTTTATGGTTATCCTGCCGGTACATGGGGACCAAAAGAAAGTGAAGCCATGATGAATGAGCATGGTGCTACGTGGACTAACCCTTGCAAAAATTTAACCGATTCTGATCAATATTGCGAACTATGAAGTTAAACGTATTCTCCTCTGCTCCCGAAACGGCCTGTGCATTGATTCGCTATATCATTGCTATATTGAATGCCGAACCGAAGAAAATATTCAGTATCGCCTTTAGTGGCGGCACTACGCCTTCGGTTATGTACGATATCTGGGCGAACGAATACAGGGATGTCACCCCATGGGAACGTATCAGGTTCTTTTGGGTAGACGAACGCTGTGTTCGCCCTAACCATTCTGATAGCAATTTTGGCGTGATGAACTCATTGCTATTGAGCCAGGTACCTGTAATAAACGAACAGATTTATCGCATTCATGGTGAAGCCGACCCTCTGGGAGAAGCTAAACGTTACAGTAAGTTAGTGGGGAAACTTCTTCCTAAGACGAACAATCTTCCAACCTTCGACCTTGTATTGCTGGGGGTGGGCGAGGATGGACATACCTCTTCAATCTTTCCGGGGCAGGAGGCTTTGCTGGTTTCCCCTCATACATACGTAGTAAGTCGTAACCCTTACGATGGACAAAAGCGGGTAGCACTGACGGGGCAACCAATTATCAATGCGAAGCGTACTGTTTTCTTGGTCACCGGCGAGAAAAAGGTTAGTGCTGTAAAGGATATTTGTAATCCTGAAGGAAAATCACCGGCAGCGTATATTGCGCGAAATGCACAGAACGTGGAACTGTTTATGGACTTTCTTCATCAATAAATATTGTAAAGTATATATATATTGATATTTTATATTTAAGTTTGTGATTGAAATACTCAAACAAACTCAAATATGAAGAAACTTTTTCCTCTCTTGCTTGCTCTCATCAGCCTGAGTGCCTGTCAAAACCAATCCTCTCTAATACTTACCGGAACTGTAGACGGATTACTCCCCGGCGATACTTTATTCCTTGCAGAGTTCGAACTTCCTTTATGGAACGAATTATCGGTAGATACATTCTTTGTGACGCAAGCCAATGAGCTTCGAGTGGAGAAACCAATCTCGCATACTACTTTCTTTATCTTGAATCATGCACCCAAAGATGCTCCTCGCATGGATTTTCCGATACGTGGAGTTACTTTTCTGGCTTTACCCGGAGATGAAGTTGTATTCAATGGATCTGTCGAAACCTTTGTGGCAATGCAAAAGAAAGGTGGCTTTTATGATTATCCGCCCGTTGCACGTTTGGATGCTATGGAGTTCGAGCAAGACTTGAAAACTATCGGAATATGGAATAAAATAACTGAGGCAAAAGCAGCTAAAGATAGTGACAGCATTGCTAAATATAGCGAAATGTACAGCAATCGCCATCGACCGAAAGCAATTCGCAACTTAAGAGATTCCATCCGCAATGAGGAACACAACAATGAATATGCCGCTTTTCTTTATCTGCAATCTCTTCATGGTGTTACGGGTTCGCAACTCGAAGAGCGCTTCGCCAAATTTACACCCGAAGTGCAAATGTCTTATATCGGACAGCAACTGAACAGTATGCTTACCGTCTTGAAGAACATCGAACCGGGTAATACTCCTTCTGATTTTGAAGTAACCGACCGTAACGCTACTCCACTGAAATTATCCGACTATCGTGGCAAGTACACCCTCATTTACCATTGGGGTTTGTGTCCGGGTACTATTTGGGTGCATCCCCGACTGTTGAAACTTTACGAAGAGTATCACGAAAAAGGCTTCGAGGTAATCGGTTTTACACCCTACAATTTCTTTGAAACCCATCCGGATTTAGAAAAGGAAGAGAGTATAACACCTCTTTTTAACCAACCTTGGCGTACTGTCTTTACCGATACACCCGGCAATGAATTTATCACCGATAGTTATTACTTCTCTGGCGTTCCTATCATGATGCTGATCTCTCCGGAAGGGGTAACATTGGAGCGTGGCTACTCCGAGGTGTATAGTAAGTTGAAAAAGATATTGAAAGAGAATTTATAATAAATCAGAATACCATAAATATGAAATCAAAAGCAATTACCTTATTGGTTGTTATCTCGATCTTTTTTGGGTGTAATAATAACAAGCGAGAGTCTAAAGAGAGTAGAGTTAGAAAACACATTGCGTCTATTGAGGCTAACCTCGACAGTCTTTCGAGTGCTGAAACACTTGCGGTTATGTGTACTACATTTGGAAAAGAAAAAACCACCGAGTTATTTAATAAATTGGCTCCTGAAGTCAGAAATTCAGATAACGGTAAGATCGTTGAACAGTATCTACTATTGAACAAAGACTTAAAGGTAGGCGACAAATTTGTAGACTTTGAAATGCTGGATTCAAATGGACAGCCAAGAAAACTCTCTGAGTTTGAAGGAAAAATAATACTGCTCGAATTTTGGGCTTCTTGGTGTGGACCTTGTCTAAAGGAAATGCCTCACCTTAAAAAAACTTATGATAATTATCACAAACATGGATTTGAGGTCTTCGCTGTATCACTTGATGTTGATAAAGAAAATTGGCTAAAAGCTATAGAGGAGAAGCGTCTAAATTGGACTCATGTAACCGAATTAAAAAGTATTGCTAATACAGCAGGATTTATATATGGTGTGTCTAGCATTCCGAATAACTTTCTAATTGATGAAGAGGGAATAATCAGAGCCAGGGGGGTAAGAGGAGATAAGCTGGATAAGGCATTGAAAAAGATGATAAAGAAATAGTGCTTGGCTTTTTTCGAGAATAATTCAACACTTAGAAATTGTTCATAACCAGTTGTTTTATTTATAGAAGTGTATTTTGATATTCAAAAAAGAACATCAAAATACACTAAATAAGAATTAGTATCTTAAATCTTCAAATGGAATCTGAAAGAAGTCTTGGCAAAAGAACACGGTCTTAGAACCTGTTTGAGATTCTGAGACCTCAGAGTGACTAAGATCATAAATTACTCCTTTGTACTTTTTACAAATCTCATATAACTCGTGATCTGTTAGGAGAGATTTTTTTCCAGCTCTAACATAGAAACTAACATAGCTAATTACTCCTGTTTCATCATGGGTAACTTCGATGTAGGTTTTGTCTTCTCTTTCCAATTCTATCATTCTTTCTTTAGAGAAAACGGGTCAGTCTGAAAACTTGGTTGTACACCTGGTGGCAGGTAAGGTAAGATGCCCATCGGGCATTCATAACAATAGAAAATATACATCAGTCATTTTGTACTACTCCGTCAGGAGTTGCATAGATATGCTTAACTGCCCCATTATTTCCGCTAAAGTTCTACATTACCTCGACAGAGTACTACATTACGTCGCTAAAGTACTACATTATGAGCCTCCTGTTTTCAGCCTTTCCTACGCTTTATGGAACAGGAAAGTTGAGTTGTTTGCAACCAGGTTTTCGGACTGACCCGAGAAAACTCCACTGTCAATTAATTCCTGAAATGGTTTAACTCTTGCATCGTCGTGCCAAGGTAGTATATAGCCACTAGGGTGGCTAAGAATTGCTTGACCTTTACTTAAAACATGATTAACTTCCCCTTTAGGCAGTATAATTGTACCCCTCCCTCTGTTTTTTTATATTCAAAACGAAGGTCTGTCTGTTGTCCCCACAAATTTATCGCAGTGAGTAAAATTGTAATTAATAATAATTTTGTTTTCATTCTTAACTATTTAGTTAAATAATTCAACCTAGCTTTTGGCTTAAATGTATTTTTATTCTTTCCTATCTTATCCCGATTAAAAACCGTATAATTGGCTACCATTTAATTGTTTCAAGACTTGTAGAATGATAAATCCATCTTTTATTCTTTTTCCTGAATTTAGCTGTTACAATTACGGTCGGTTTATTGTTAATAGAAAAATGTCTGGCAGATAATATTGCTTTTTTCTTTTTTATTTGAAGTTCTGTAATTTCGAGAATAAACAAAACAGAAGAGCTTACGTTGCTCTTATCTATAAGTTGTATCTCATCACTATTTAACTCATTCGTAAAGTTATTGCTTATCAACTGCTTTATATGCAGTTCCTCTATAAAGCCTTGCACAATCATTGTTGTGTCGTTTGAGATACTCTGCGAAAAAGCACATGTATTCAACAAAATAAAACATATTGTTAATATATATAATTTCATGGTCTATTTTCTTATAATTATGTTTTTCCATTAGCAGAGAATTCAACAACTCCTCCATATAGCTCAAATTCAGTTCTCTCTGAATTTGACACATTCAATATTGCGCCCTGTTTCTCAGAGATAATACTTGCTAACTTATCAGCACTGTGTTTTGCGATACCACTCTTTATAGCCTCAGGCGCTTCTTGTTTTATTTTCTTTGCAAAGGAAATGATTCTCATTATTGCTCACAATAGCGTGAACAGATAGTGTAAGAAATAGGCCAAATACTGTAATACTTTTGATTATCTCCCATTCTTACTGGTTGGAAATTGAATATATGCGAATAGAATTTGTTAATTGAGTAAAGAGTACGTATTAAAATTGGCATTTAGATTAAAGGTTATTTTTCTATTTCTGAAATTGTTACGGAACAGGCTCTTAGGTGCTGTAGATACAATACGAATCTTTACTTGTTCCGTTATCAAAATTCAGTAGGAAAAGATGATAAAGAAATAGTACTTGTCAAAGTTGAGATCTTAATATGTAAATTAGGTCGTTTTGTAGGTAATTGCTATTTTTGTACTAAATGAAAAAATACATCTACTATATCATGCCCTTTCTTCTCCTTTATTCATGTAAGGAAGAAAGGGCAGTTGAAAGAATAAATCAAAATCCGGTTATTCTTTCCGAAGGGTTATTTACTTCATTGCCGGGTGAGATTGTAGTTCTGGAAGATTATTTAGTATGGTTAGATCATACTTCTTTAGAGGGATTTGTTCATATTG
Source organism: Bacteroides sp. 214 (assembly GCF_010501015.1). Lineage (GTDB taxonomy): Bacteria > Bacteroidota > Bacteroidia > Bacteroidales > Bacteroidaceae > Bacteroides. The sequence goes on from NZ_QVML01000001.1 coordinate 97,917, forward strand.
TTGAGCGAAAGACCGGAAAGGAAGTTAAGTCATTTGGTAAAATAGGCGAGGGACCAGATGAGTTTATAACTCCTCGAATTACCAAGTGCTTAACTAATTCTTTCATCCTTTCCGACTTGAATTATGCTAAACAATTTCTAATAATCATTGGTTCTGATAATTTTAGCGAAGACATATCGCCATCGTTTAGAGATTACGAAATAAAGCCGGAGAACAATTTTATATATTTGGCTCCAAACACTTATGTAAGTATTACTCCCGAAGCTTCAGTACCTTTCAACCTGTTGTCCGAGTCGCATAAATCTGGTTTTGGTAAGTTCCCTGTTACGAACGAAAAGATAACAAATGGCATAAATGTGTTTCAGGGGATAGTGCAATATAATCCTAACAATAATTATTTGCTCTATTCTATTGGGGCAATGTCTTATGTGGCTTTATATGAAAATAAGAATAACCAATTTAATCTAAAATGGGAGAAAACATTATCTGAGGTAAGTTGGGATATTAAAGAGGAGGGCAAACTGGTAATAAATGAAACGCCCAAGTATGCTCCTACAGCAATTGCTCTGACAAAAAACTACATCATCTCAATCGAAAGAGATAAAGAAAGAACTGCCGCATCAACCCCTCGTAAGTATAATGGTAGAGATTTTAGCCGGGTACCAACAACTCTTTTTGTGTATGACTACAACCTGAGTCTCATAAAGATTATAGATACTGGGTTACCTATAATCCGTATATCCTCAGACGGTAAGAGCGATGAACTGTTCTTTATCTGTTTAGACACAGAGTTTGCTATTGGCAAGCTTAGTGTACAATAAATACATCTTCACCGATATTTTTCACGTATTGTTATAAATTTCTCACCATGTTGAGAACAAATACTCGACTTGGCGAGAAACTATTCTCAACTTGGTGAGTATTTATTCTCATTATGCTGATTTGCTTTGAGAAAAATTAAGTGACTTATACTGAAATTGGTTGTCAGTTTTTTCTGCTTGTTACTAGAAACGTTGTCAAAATATCTCTTTCTATTCTAAAATAGAGATTCAGAATCAACGGGGTAGCGATCCATCCAGGAAAGTAAGAGCTTGCTACAACTCAAACCCCATTTGTGGACGGTAAAACGTAAAGACATACCACTGGAGTAGTGGTCACGTAAAACTTCTAACTTAAAAGGCTCACTGTAGGAACGATGTACTGATTTTTGCATAAATAATTAAATGTTATGCAGAAAAAAACGTGTAAACCTAATCCCGTATAAGACAAAATGAGCTTATTCCGTATACGTTAACATAATAGACTGCGAGTAAAAGTCATTTGTTGCATCTATCATATTCAAAAGAATACTCCAATCATCCTTTGGAATAAAGTTCTTCTTGTATGCTTTGGTGGTTGTAATTTTTAGTTTGTTTTCTTCGATGGTGACCGATGAAGTAAATGTGCCGTACTCATTATCAATCTCTTTATTCAGGTTCTCAACGCTTTCGACTGTATAATGTGCGGGGATTTCAATGGATATTTCATGTTCTATAAGTATGGCTGTCAGGTAAGCATCCCACTCTCTTACCCGTTCTTTTTCCGTAGGTATCCATTGGGAACCAATCAATTTGCCTGCATCAAGTATCAGGTTGTTTCCGGCTTTTTTTACTAAGCCGTCGATAGTATATTCCATTTCAAGCTCGAAGTTGGGCTCTTCTATAGTTGTGCCGATACTTTTTACCGAATATGATATCAGTTTTCCCGAATTGGTAGAATGATAACTCTTAAACTCTGCCTCTACAAGCTCCTCCTGCTCTTTTCTTTGATCTTCGAAATAAGTCTTATATTGGTCTATATACTTTCGGGAACTCTTATCATTTTCAGTGTCTTGCCAGAAATCGGTTTCAATTAGCAACCTCTTTCTCATTGCTTTGTCCCAATCTTCAAAAAGGGCAAGTGGTTCCAGGTAGTCGTCTTTCATTTCGCCCGAACTAACGACTGTCCGGCTGATTTTCAACTCCAATGGGTCTTGTTCGGCAAAAACAATCTCAGATTTCACCGTGCGTTTATTATCGTTAGAGGAAGAAACCGGTATTTCTATTTCACTGGTAACTCCTTTTATTCCCTCAGGAGAACTTGGCGCATATTTAGTTACTGATATAGCTGAGGCAATTTCTCCTTCGTAGACAGGAGGAATCTCTCCAGCATATTTATATCCATTGGGGAAGAAAAAAAGTTGATTGCCATGGTTGGCTGCTGCAAATATAACTAAGTCATCGGCTCTTACCACCTCGTTTTTTCTTGCTCCGTACCTGTTGGTTACAAAGCATATTCTACACTCAATGCCGTTTTCTTTCAACGTTTCTTCTAAAGCCAAAAAGAACTTTTGATACGGATAGTTAGAGTTATTGGGCCAATAAAAGCGAAGAGCATCATAGATATAAAGGGCAAGCTCGTCGGTCGAAGGATTCGTGTTTTTCAGTTTATAGTTTTCTATCGCGCTGTTTACTTTCTTATAGATGTCGCGCATCCATAACATATTGTTGGCCCAGCCGGCGAAGCCGCTTTTTTTGTCTTTCAGTATCTCTTCGTAATCCACATCTTTATAAACACCACTTTTTCTGGCGTTTCTTGATTTATAAACCAATTTAGATGAGTTGTTGAGAATCATCAAGCGTATTATAGGTAAACTTCTGTATGCGAGTAGCCAACGCGTCTCGGTGATATCATCAACCTTTTTCAGGTTATTTTGTGAGGCCCTGAGAATAGTATTCCCGTCTTCGTCTATCGATTGCTCAAAATCAGGAGCTCCATTGATTGACCTGTATTCGACCGTTAGTTTCTTTCCCAATACGCAATCAATAGAATACGATAACACAGGGTAGCTGGAGAAGAACGTAAATGTTTGAGGAGGAATGTTTAATGTTTCCAGCTCCATCTCTTCCGAATAGAAGTAATCGAGGATATCTCCTGTTTCCAAACCTTTTATGGCTATCTTTTTGAATGCTTCTTTGTCTTTCTTACCTTCCGTAATGGCTACGGCATCTTCATCGACGTTGACCTCCAGAATAGTCCCGTCGGGTTTAATGATGCGGGCTCCTACTACTGTTTTAAACTTATTTGAACGAAAATAACCCATTGATTTGGCTTCTTCTTTGAAAGACAATTCAGAATATTCGTTTAATGCTTTCTTATCATTTAGCTTTATCATTATACGGTCAATATTCGTATAGTATAACTCCCGGTTGACATCTCCAGCCAGTAATATATTCATCCTGAATCTATTTTTGCTTGTAGCCTCTATTTGTTGGTGGTGGGCTAAGATAACAGCCGATTCATTTGTATATTCTTCGGGAACCGTGTAGCTTTTGAATGCATCGATATCCCAGTTCCATACAGCATCTCTTACTGTTTTTGCATGTTCTTTATAGTCATTTGCATACAGGTTGCAGCTTAATAAGGATATTAATACTATTACCGATAGTCCAATTACCTCTCTTTTCATGATATATTATTTTTTGTTGTTACTCTTTTCTAGTACTATTAATTCACCATAAGCTTTTCTTAATGCGTCTATGTCTGAATTCCATTGCTCAAAATCACTTTTCTCTAAAATTGAATTAAAAACAAACATTTCTTTGTGGTAAATGATAGTATCTTTTTCCTTCTTGTAGGAGATGCTGAATGAATATTTTTCCCTACTGACCGTCTTGTTTTCAGGAAGTTGATTAACATCGTACCCCTCTGGAATCAATAATTGTGATACTACTACCACATAATCCTTGTGCGGGAGTTTCAGTGCTGTTTTCCTGTTTTTAATATCGACTTTGGCATTCTGGTAATCTTTGGTATCATCTAAGTTTATGAAGATTTGATTGCCAAAAATATTTATATTTGATTTCCTCTTGATTTCGTATTTTATATTTATCTCCGGCAGGAACGACTCTAATCCGTTCGTTTCAATATTGAAGATGGAGTCTTGCATTTCTCCGTTCTTCAGGATTTGTTCTGTTTTTTGCTTCTTTTCTGTTTCGGTCATACTGTTCATCCAGTACGAAAGGCTGTGTTTTGCCTCTCCCTCGAAACTCCTGTTTGCCTTGCCGGTCAATTTATTATCTGTGATTGAATATTGCACAAACAGACTATCCCTGTTATAATGTGCGCTGAATTGAGGTATTTGAGAGATTATGTAGTTTTCTCCGTCTTCAATTAAAGCCTTTTGTCCTTGCAACTGTTCCGGAATTTCTCCAAAGCTTAGAGATTTTACCGTTGGATCAAAGTAGTACAGACTATCGTCTTTGCATAATGCACAAATCATGTGGTTTGCAAAAGGACTTGGGTTCGCTATGTCCAGGTCTCTTTCAACATCTGCTGTTGCAACCCATACCAGTCGCACATCGAAACCTTTCGCAATCAATAATGACTTCAGAAGATTAGACATGCCCTTGCAGTCTCCGTATTTTTGGGTAATCACATCCTGCGCATTGTCTGGTTTGAATGCGGAAATTCCATCTTCAAAAGCAATATAGCGAATATTTCGCTGTACCCATTGGCACAATACGTTGATTTTTTCTTCATCCGACTTACAATTTGCCGTTAGCTCCGATGCCTTCTCTTTAATTAAATGCAGATTGTTGTCCATGAGCGATAAAGGCTCTTTGCTCCATTCATAAAGGTCGTCTATCGTTTTGAAGTATCTTGTATTTCCGGCTTTACCCAAAGACTCTCTGGGTATTATTATGATGTAAGGTTGCGAATGCATATAATGAGGGGAGTGTTCTTCTATGATGGCTGCTGGTTGATTTGTTATATGAATAGTTGTTATTGTAGCCTTCTGGACATCATCTTTTATTGAGTTTATCGTTATGTTCTCTGATAGATTCTGATTCAGGATATCTACATTCATCCAATCTGGTATAACAATCTTTATCGTTCTGGATTCTGTGTGGTGAGCTTCGGCAAGTGGTATGAAGGTAAACCTTCGGATATCTTTGTAGAGTTTATTAAATGTAACAATGGCTTCCGAATCTTTTTGAATGAAAGGTATATCAAAATAGCAGGCTTTACCGTCGCTAAAAAAGATATTTTCCCGCTTATACATGCCGTATTGGGGGTGTACTCTTTTTATTCCTTTTATTTTTACGTTCTTTATTTCACTGTAGTTGTCGTAGTATTCAAAAAAAGAGACTGTAGCAGGCTTTATACATTTATAGTTCACTAGATGCTCACTACTGATTTGTACTTCTCCTTTTTTATTCAATTCATACGCAAATGTCTCTTCCATATTGGATATAACCACCTTTTTATCCGGCTCTTGGGCAAAGGATGGAATAATCAAACTACCTGATAAGACATATATGAGTAAAGTAGTTATGAACCTGATCATATTTGTTGTTTGAAAAACAGTGTTATGCAAAGGTAATATTTCTTTGTAATAATCATATATATACAGTTTCTATTTCTGCCTATGGCTGAGTGGTTGCGCGCCTATGGCTGACGGTGTGTGTGCCTATGGCTGACGGGGCATGTGCCTATGGACGACGGAGCATGTACTTATGGCTGACGGAGCATGTGCCTATGGCTGACGGAACTCTTTGTGCCACAAGAACGAAAAAAGGGTGTACAATTTTTAGTTTTGTACACCCTCTTCCTATTAATTGAATATAGTTCTTAGAACATTTCCTTTACCTGTTTATATACATTCTCGGCAGTGAAACCAAGCTTTTGGTCGAGCACTTTGTAAGGTGCCGAGAAACCAAACGATTCCAAACCAAACACTTTACCGTTGCATCCTACCAAGCCTTCGAGGTTAACAGGCAAACCGGCTGTTAGACCGAATACTTTAGCACCGCAAGGAATGATTGATTGTTGATATTCTTTGCTTTGGCTGCGGAACAAACCTTCGGATGGTGCAGAAACGATGCGAATCTTCAAACCATCTTTGCGAAGCAACTCGGCACCAGCTACCAATGTAGCAACTTCCGATCCCGAGGCTACTAAGATAACATCCGGGTTTTCTTCCGAACCGGCTACAATGTAAGCACCTTTGGCAGCTTGCGTGTAGTCAGTACCTTCGGGCAACTTCGTAATGTCTTGACGAGAGAATATCAATCCGGTAGGAGTAGCAGTGTTCTCCATAGCCAGTTTCCATGCAGCTGTTGTTTCGTCAGCATCGGCAGGGCGAAGCACTAACATAGAGTTCTTTCCTTTGTGGTTCTTGAGTTTCTCCATCAGGCGGATTTGTGCTTCTTGCTCTACAGGCTCGTGAGTAGGACCGTCTTCGCCTACGCGGAATGCATCGTGCGTCCAGATAAACTTAACAGGTTGTTCCATCAAGGCAGCCATACGCACAGCAGGTTTCATATAGTCAGAGAATACAAAGAAGGTTCCACAAGCGGCAATTACCCCACCGTGAAGCGACATACCGATACAGATACACGCCATGGTAAGTTCGGATACGCCTGCCTGGAAGAAGGCTCCGCTGAAATCATCTTTCGTAAAAGCATGTGTTTTCTTTAAGAAACCGTCGGTCTTGTCGGAGTTCGACAAGTCGGCAGATGCTACAATCATATTTTCTACCTGTTCTGCCAAAGCACCAAGTACTGTTGCCGAAGCATTGCGGGTAGCTGCACCCGGCTTTTGTTGGATAGCATCCCAGTTTACTTTTGGAGCTTTACCAGCGAAGAATGATTCGAGCTTAGCAGCCAATTCTGGATTAGCTTTTGCCCAAGCGGCTTTCTCTGCATATTTGTCGGCTACGATTTCTTCCAGTCGGGCAGCACGTTCGGCGTACATTTCTGCAACTTCGGGGAATATAACGAATGGGTTTTCGGCATCACCTCCCAATTGTTTTATAGAGTTTTTGTAGGCATCGCCTCCCAGTGGAGCACCGTGGGTAGCACAGTTGCGTTCGTAACTCGAACCATCAGCTTTAAGAGCTCCTTTTCCCATAATGGTTTTACCGATGATAAGGGTAGGACGACCGGTTACGCCTTTGGCTTCGTTCAAAGCATCGCGGATGGACTGCGCGTCGTTACCATCGATAACAATGATGTGCCATCCCCAAGCGCGGTACTTCATTTCTACATCTTCGTTGGTTACTTCTTGTGTAGTTGTAGAAAGTTGGATGTCGTTAGAGTCATAGAACATAACCAGATTATCCAGACCGAGTGTACCGGCAATACGTCCTGATCCTTGCGAAATCTCTTCCTGAACACCACCATCGGAGATATAAGCGTAGATAGTTTGGTTCATTACTTGGCCGAAACGCGCTTGCAAGAACTTCGCTGCGATAGCAGCTCCCACGGCAAAAGTATGTCCTTGTCCAAGCGGGCCGGAAGTGTTTTCTACGCCACGCATAATATCTACTTCGGGGTGTCCCGGCGTAGGGCTTTCCCATTGACGGAACTGTGAGAGCTCATTCATGGTGTATTTGCCGGTTAAGGCAAGTACCGAATAAAGCATGGGCGACATATGACCCGGGTCGAGGAAGAAGCGGTCGCGTCCTTCCCATTTTGGGTTTTTAGGATCGTATATTAAGAATTCAGAGAAGAGTACGTTTACAAAGTCAGCTCCCCCCATTGCTCCTCCGGGATGTCCCGAGTTTGCTTTTTCAACCATTGAAGCGGCAAGGATTCGGATATTATCCGCCGCGCGGTTCATCAATTTAATGTCGTTCATTTCAAAAATGTTTTTAATGATTCTGCAAAGATAGCAGATTGTAACTTATTTTACCTCTATTGTAACAATTGATTTAGCGGGAAGTTTCACTGTTAATACATCCTTGCTTAGTTTAACTCCTTTGAAGTCTTGCACTTTCACTACATTTGGTTGCTCAAAAGTGTTGTGGTCGGTGATGTTTTTGGATGTTATTATTTGTCCGCTTGCCTCTTTTACTTTTGCACCCGCTAGGTTGATGGTAACTTCGTGCGTGTTATCGAGGTCAATGTTTGACAACGAAATGTGTATCTTTCCATCTTTATCTTTTGACGCGGTTGCGCTTATCATAGGCACGACGCGATCTCCACGAACAATCATCTTCTCGCTTTTTAACTCTATCGGCAAGTGCATAGCGTCTTGATGTACTTTATACATGTTGAATACATGATAAGTAGGTGTTAATACCATGCCTTTATCGTTTGTTAATATCATGGATTGCAATACGTTTACAATTTGTGCTATGTTTGCCATGGTTAAGCGGTCGGTGTACTTGTGGAAGATATCGAACGATAGAGAGGCGACAAAAGCGTCGCGTAAGCTATTCTGTTGATACAAGTGTCCGCGGATAGTACCCGGTTCTTCGTCCCACCATGTTCCCCACTCATCGAGTAATAGGTTTACACGTTTGGCAGGGTCGTATTTATCCATAATGGCGATGTGTTTTTTCAATACATCTTCTACTTCGCGACATTTACCCATAGTCCAGTAGTAGTCCTCGTCTGTGAAGTTGATAGCAGATCCTTTGCTACCTGTCCATCCGCTTACTGTGTAATAGTGCAGGGAGAGTCCATGCATTTGTCTGCCCACGCGTTCCATCAAAGTTTCTGTCCATTTGTAGTCATAATCGCTTGCTCCACTTGCCACTTTGTAGAGGTGATTGCCATCATAATTGCGACAGTAAGTAGCGTAACGGCGATATAGATCCGAGTAATATTCGGGACGCATATTTCCACCACATCCCCAACTTTCGTTGCCTACACCAAGGTATTTTACATTCCATGCTTTGTCTCTGCCGTTCTTACGACGAAGGTTTGCCATGGGTGAGTCGCCTTCGGATGTCATATATTCCACCCACTTGGCTAACTCTTCTACTGTTCCGCTTCCTACATTGGCACTGATATAGGGTTCGCACTCCAATAATTCGCACAGGTTCAGGAATTCGTGTGTACCAAAGCTATTGTCTTCGATGGTTCCTCCCCAGTTGGTGTTAACCATCTTAGGACGATTTTCTTTGGGCCCGATACCATCCATCCAGTGATACTCATCGGCAAAACAACCTCCCGGCCAGCGCAGGACAGGAATTTTCAAGTCTTTCAAGGCATTGAGTACATCAGTGCGATATCCGTTTGTATTGGGAATAGGAGAGTTTTCGCCTACCCACAATCCACCGTAGATACAACTACCAAGGTGTTCGGCAAATTGTCCATAAATCTCTTTCGGAATGATTTGCTTGCCTTCGTTGATGTCGATTTTAATCGTGGCGCTCTTTTGTGCGGAAAGTGACAAGGATGCCAATGCCATTGCGCCGATTACTAAATTCTTTTTCATGATTGTTTAATTTATAAGTATTTAAAGGGAATAAAATTTCATTCTAATAACCTGATTTCATATACCCGGAAAGTTTGTCCGGTTTCTCCCGGAGTGAATTTAATGGTTTCTGTTCCGGCTTTGAGCTTTTCTGGAAGTTGGTATATCCATGTAATGAAGTTCTCATCCAAATTGGCTACGATAGGCGAGGAGTGGATTTCTTTATCTCCGATATAAATCCTGGTTTCGGGTTTATTATCTCCTTTGTGCAACACAAGCATGAGATGAGAAGCTTCTTCGTTTACTTTTAATTCATAGCTAAACCATCCTTTGGCTGAACGGAAATGACGGTTTTCGCGGGTGCCGGTACGTGAGTCTTCATACTTGATAAAGTGGTCGGACTCGGGTTGTTGCTCGCCCGGATAGATTAAATCTATGGTGCGTTGAAACAATTCTGCTTTTTGCTGCTCTTTGCGGGTTACTTCTTCTTTCAATTGTTGCAGAGCGTTTGAAGTAACCTGACGAAAGTAAACAGCATAACGTGAGTTGTGCAGACGGAAGAATGGGATGAACTTTAACGATTGATATTTAGCCGGATGTGTTTCTCCAATATAGTCGAAACAAATCTCGTTACCATTTGCTCTTTTGAAATAGGAGAGTAGTTGGCTCGTTTCTCCTATCAGCACAGGTGCGTCTTGTAATGGAATCTGATGTCCATGTGCAACGTGCCCGCCGCGACTATCGTCGGCATATAGTCCCTTCATCTCTTCTGTACCCATCTTGGCACCTAAAACAATAGGACCATACATGAACGAATAATAGCTACTTTTATCTGGTAGTTGCTCTGTTTTTAACTCCATGGGAAGCGTAAGGACAATTTTATCTCCCTTTTTCCATTTTCGTTCGAGGGTAATATAATTATCAGATGTTTTGTTTACTGGTTGGGGGTGTCCGTTTACTGTTACGGCAAGTTTTCCTTTCTCCACCCAACCAGGGTAACGGATTTTAAGTGCAAAAATTTTTTTCTTACTTTCCTCAATCAGTATACGTACTTGTTCTTCATCAGGGAAGCGGGTTTGTTGAACCAGCGTTACTCCTTTATCTTTCCACTCCAAACGGGAGGGAATGAAGAGATTAACATACAAGTCATTACCTGCATGTGCGTAAATGATTTCTCCGTATTTGCTGTGGTTTTCCAATCCAGAACCTACACAACACCACATGCTGGTTTCGGGTTGCGAATATACACGATAATGCCCCGGACGCATAGGTGTGAAATATACAAATCCTCCTTTGTCCGGCTCTTGTGAAGATAGGATATGATTGTAAAGAGCGCGTTCATAGAAATCCATATAACGGGTATCGGATGTACTCTGGAAGAACATATTACTTAAACGAAGCATGTTGTATGTGTTGCAGGTTTCGGGGCCTTCGATGTCAGTGACCATTGCTTCAAAGTTATCTGCCGGATGGAAGTGTTCGCGTACACTGTTTCCGCCGATACTAATGGAACGATTGCTGGTTACAGTTTCCCAGAAGAACTGCGAAGCATCATTCCATGCCTGATTATTTTCAAGGTCGGCTATTCGTTTGTAGCCAATAACTTTAGGAATTTGCGTATTGGCATGTAGTCCGGTAAGTTTATCTTCCTTTATTAATAACGGGTTAAGAATTGCCATGTGCGAAAAACGTTTGGCAAGCTCCAGATATTTCTTATCGCCGGTGATGGCATACACATCTGCAAATGTTTCGTTTAATCCGCCATGTTCACTGCGAAGCATATCCTGCATTTGTTCGTCACTCAACCCGGAGATGATGTCAAGCATCCAATCGGTTAGTTTGATAAGCATGTGGCGAGCGGTAGTATTGCCAGCAAAAAGATATGCATCGCGTAAGCCAGCATAAGTCTTGTGTATATTATAGAGAGGTACCCATTTGCCATTGAGGTCGAATCCTCCAGCACGGATATTCCCTGCTTTAATTTCGTTCCACATCGGAATACTTCCAGGAGTCCCACCAATAAATCCTGTTCCTACAGCATCCTGACAACGTTTAAGTTCGTTGATCATGTAACAAAGCCTCTCCCCAAGAGGCTCTTGGAGAGGGTTGGGAAGGCTCGCATACATCATAGCTAATGCTGAAATGTAATGTCCGCCAATGTGCCCGTCTAATCCGCTGTTTTCCCAGTTGGTGTAAGACGGTGCTTTGGGGGTAAGGCCGGCTTCCCGCAAATAAGGAGCAAGCAACCTGTCCGGATTCATGGCGAGAATATAGTTTAAATCAGTTTGCTGGGCTTGTAGGAAAGGGCTATTAAGTAGTTCTACATCCGATAGGGGGAATGCTTGTACTTGCTTTAGGGTTTGAGCCTCCCCTGTAAAGAGAAAGCAGAAAAGGAATAGACAAGTAATGATGATTGTTCTCATATTGTATTAGGGCTTTTAGAACATAGTTGAAAATAATCTCCGGACTGAAGTGAATTAGGCTTTCAGCCCGGAGATATATAGTTTCTGTAATTCAAAGATTGACGTGAGTCAAACTTCGTTGCAGCATGTTGTTACTTACTAGTTACCTTTAAATTTAACAGCTGCTTCTTCGATAGGCAATGCTGCCTTGTAGTTTTCGATGTACGTGTTAAAACCTTCTACATCTTCAGCTGTAGGTGCTATCTCAGTACCTGCATCTCCGGCAAACACCTGCTCGTCCAGGAAAGCATCAAGAGGCTGGTTCTTTTCATTGTTTACTAAGTAAGAGCCTAATAGAGCGATACCCCAAGCACCTCCCTCGCCAGCAGTTTCCATCACAGAAATAGGTGAGTTGAGAGCAGCTGCAAGTACACGTTGTCCTACGTTCTTGGTCTTGAATAATCCACCGTGTCCGGTAATACGGTCTACCGTTACCTTTTCATCATTGAAGAGGATGTCGTTTCCAATCTTTAGCACACCAATAGAGGCATTGAGATGTGCCCGCATAAAATTGGCGAGATTGAACTTGTCACCTGCCGAGCGCACAAACAATGGACGTCCCTCGGAGAATCCTGTTATCGGTTCGCCCGATATGTAGTTGTACGATAGTACTCCACCACAATCAGCATCTCCCGTAAGCGCGTGGTTGTAGAGCTTTTCGTATACCACGTTCATATCTACCGGTATGCCCAGCAACTCCTGATACTCTTTGAAGAGGCCAATCCATGCGTTGAGGTCGGATGTGCAGTTGTTGCAGTGTACCATTGCCACAGGACTGCCGTCGGGTGTGGTTACCATGTCGATAGCTTCGTAGGGCTTAGACAAATCTTTCTCCAATACAATCATAGAGAATGATGAGGTACCTGCCGATACGTTCCCTGTGCGTTGCTTCACAGCATTGGTAGCTACCATGCCTGTGCCGGCATCACCTTCGGGTGGACAGAGAGGCACTCCGGGCTTCAGTAGCCCCGATGTGTCTATTTTCTTGGCTCCTTCTGCAGTGAGGGTTCCGGCATCCTGTCCGGCAGAGAGTACTTGTGGCAGAATGTCGAGCAGCTTCCAACCGAATCGTTTACCACCTTCGGTTAGCCCATCGAATTTTTCAACCATCGAACTGTAGTAGTCTTTTGTGGCAGGATCTATAGGTAGCATACCCGATGCATCACCTACGCCTAATACTTTCTGACCTGTGAGTTGCCAGTGTATGTATCCTGCAAGTGTTGTCAGATATGCAATATCCTTCACATGTTCCTCCTCATTCAATATGGCTTGGTAGAGGTGCGAAATGCTCCAACGCAGCGGTATGTTGTACACAAACAGTTCCGATAGCTCGGCTGCTGCTTGTCCTGTGTTGGTGTTTCTCCATGTGCGGAAGGGTACAAGAATTTCTTCTTTTTCATTGAACGCCATGTAGCCATGCATCATGGCGCTTACACCAATAGCTGCTAATGCCTCTATCTCTACGTCGTATGCCTTTCTTACGTTGCGGCGCAGGTCGGTATAGCAATCCTGTAGTCCGTACCAAATAGCGTCCATACTATATGTCCAAAGCCCGTCCACCAACTGATTTTCCCATGTGTGGCTTCCTTGGGCGATGGGCTTGTTTTCTTGGTCAATTAAAACAGCCTTTATCCGGGTAGAGCCGAACTCTATACCCAGAATGGCTTTGCCTGTTTCAATGGTTGATTTTGCATCCCATTTCATAAGCATCAGATTCCTTTATTCAACATATAAAAAACTTCATTCATGCGAAGCTCCTTCTTAAATTCAGATATGGTGGTATTTTCATCAATTACTACCATTTCAATTCCTGCAATCTCGGCATAATCTTCCATGTATTCTACTGTAAGGTCGTACGAGAAGCTGGTGTGATGTGTTCCACCTGCCAGAATCCATGCACCTGCACCTACTTCGAGGTTAGGACGTGGAATCCATAATGCAGAAGCAACAGGTAGCTTTGGAAGTGCTTTACTCTTAATACAATCTACCTTATTTACAATCATACGGAAGCGGTTACCCATGTCAACTATTGTAGCTGCGATACCTTCACCTTCTTTGGACGTAAATACCAGGCGAGCAGTTTCACTGTCGATACCGATGCTTAGACGGTGTACTTCCAGTTTAGGCTTCTCGGCAGCAATCAGTGGACAAATCTCAAGCATGTGTGCCTGAAGAATAGCACTCTTCTCTCCATCGAAATGCAACGTATAATCTTCCAAGAAGGAACAACCTTTCGGCATACCCTGTCCCATGAACCACATTGTGCGATACAGAGCTGCTGTTTTCCAGTCGCCTTCGCCACCGAATCCATAACCTTCTGCCATCAAACGTTGGCTGGCAAGTCCCGGGATTTGATCCATCAATCCCAAGTCGTTAAAGTTACTAGTGAACCCTTTAGCTCCCGTATCTTTCAATATCCGGCGAATAGCGATTTCTGCTTTAGCCGAATTCCATACCTTTGTGTATGCTTCGGTTCCTTCTTTTTCAAGTTCAGGAGAATGGTCATACATGGCAAAGTATTCTTTTACCATTGCTTTTACGTCCTCGTCCGAAACAGCTTTGTAGTATTCCATCAGGTCGTTTACCGGACAGTAATCTACGTGGTAGCCCAATTTAATCTCGGCTTCCACTTTGTCGCCGTCTGTTACGGCTACATTATTCATCTGATCGCCAAAGCGAATGATAAGCATATCCTGAGCATCTGCCCAAGCTGCCGATACACGCATCCAAACAGCCAGTTTATCTTGTGTGGCAGCATCTTGCCAGTAGCCAACTACTACCTTGCGAGGTTTACGTAGACGGGCAGTGATGTGTCCGAATTCACGGTCGCCATGAGCCGATTGGTTCAGGTTCATGAAGTCCATATTCATAGTATCCCAAGGAATCTCCTTGTTGAATTGTGTGTGGAAGTGACACAAAGGTTTGTTTAAAGCCTGTAAGCCATGAATCCACATTTTTGCAGGCGAGAACGTATGCATCCATGTGATGACACCGATACATTTCTCGTCATTATTGGCTGCTTTCATTACAGCAGTTACTTCTTTGGAAGAGTTTGCTGTTCCTTTATATACTACTTTTATAGGAAGACGACCAGAGTCGTTCAAACCTTTTACCATTTCATTAGAGTGTGCGTCGACTGCGATTACTGCGTCGCCTCCGTACAAGAGCTGCGCTCCTGTTACAAACCATACTTCATAATTTTCAAACATAATATTCTTTTTTATTAGGTTATTGTTACTTGTACTTTTTCTTTTGTCTTGATACAAAAGAAAAAGATACCAAAAAGAAAAGATCAAGACTGAATTTACTTCGCTACTCGCACCCTGCGTTTCGCTAAAAGACCTTAAACTCGCGCTGTGCGCTCAAACAGAAGGTCTTTTTTAACGCTTCACTGTGGTTGCTCGTTTAACGCTTCGTAAATTAGGTCGTTGGGCTCCGCATGGAACTTGGTGCGGTACCTTACCGCTGACCATAATACGCATTAGGGCCGTGTTTACGGCTAAAATGCTTCTCTATTAACAGCGGATTCATGGTCAGGTTAGGGTTGGCCGCATAAGCGATGCTTGCCATTTTGGCCACCTGCTCCATGACTACAGCATTATGAACCGCGTCGTGTGCGTCTTTCCCCCAAGAGAATGGACCATGATTTTTAACCAATACGCCCGGGGTATGAACCGGATTCAGCCCTTCGAATCTCTTTACGATTACATTGCCGGTTTCCAGTTCGTATGCTCCTTCCACTTCTTCTTTCGTCATTTCTGCGGTGCAGGGAATGGCATCATGGAAATAATCGGCATGTGTAGTTCCTATATTCGGAATGTCAAGACCAGCCTGTGCCCATGCAGTAGCATAGGTAGAGTGGGTGTGTACTACACCGCCAATTTCGGGGAAAGCTTTATAAAGTACCAGATGGGTAGCTGTATCCGACGATGGCTTCAATTTACCTTCCACCACATTGCCATCTAAATCTACTACAACCATGTCTTCCACTTTCATATCGTCGTAAGATACTCCACTGGGTTTAATGACGACCAAACCACTGGTACGGTCTATAGCAGATACATTTCCCCAAGTAAATATCACTAAGCCATGTTTTACCAATTCCAGATTGGCATGGAATACTTTTTCTTTTAATACTTCCAGCATAATTTTATATTATAATTTAAACTTAGGGTCTTTCTGGTAAGCTTTGCTGTTGAATTGATACAATGCGGCTCCACGTTTTGACCCTTGCTTATCTATTTGATCGGTTTTTTCGATATAATCCATTTCTGCTACACGCTTTCGGAAATTGCGCTTGTCGAGTTCTTCACCATAAATGGCTTCATACAGACTTTGCAACTGTGAGAGCGTAAACATATTGGACAACAGGTTAAAACCAATTGGCTTTGTTGACGCTTTCTGCTGCATTTTCTTTCTCGCCTTCTCAACCATCTCTTCGTGATCAAAGATAAGCGGAGGCAGTTCCTTTATGTTTACCCAAAAGGCGTTGTGCTTCTCTACCAATTCATGATCGTACTCGTTGATGTTCATCAGCGCATAGTAAGCTATGGATATAACACGTTCATTCGGTTCGCGATCAATAGCACTAAAAGCGCCCACCTGTTCCATGTAGACTTTTTCTAATCCGGTTAATTCGAGCAGTACGCGTTTTGCAGCATCATCTGTGCTTTCGCTTTCCTGCGTGAATCCCCCCATCAGTGACCAACCTCCTTTGCACGGTTCAAAATTACGTTTTAGTAATAACAGATATAGCTCTCCTTCTTTGAAGCCGAAGATGATGCAGTCTACTGCTACATAGAACTTAGGGTTATGGCTGTAATAACTCAGCCTCTCCCCAGTCCTCTCCAAAGGAGAGGAGGTAGGGAGTGCTTTGTCTTTAGATTTCATTTCCATTTATTGCTCTTAGCATATTAAGAATGATGTTATTTATCTGCATAGCTTCCTCCCTCTCCTTTGGAATGGGTCGGGGAGAGGCTCTTTACCAGAAGTAAATATAGAATGCTACGGTTATTCCTAAGATGATACAAGTGTGTATTACATCCCATTTATTCCAACTGGCACGTGTTTCCGCTTTTTGTTCAGGTGTGGCGGTTCCAAATACAAGTCCTTGTATTTTATTTGCCGATGGGGCTTCTGTAGCAAGACTGACAAGAATAACAACAATGATACAGAACAGAAACATCCAACCGCAGAAGAATAACCAGTTGAGGTCGTAGAACAGGTATTTGAATGTTGAATCGGCGGCCTCTATATTGCTATAATATACTTTAGCTCCGAGACGCGTTAACCCAATAATCATACCCGATAATAGTCCCCACATACCTCCTTTGGCAGAAGTTCGTTTCCAGCAAATACCTAATAAGAATGCTGCCGCAATACCCGGTGCCAATACCGATTGTACATCTTGCAGATATGTGTAAAGAACATCTCCCACACTACGCATAATGGGGATCCAAAGGATACCAAGTACTACGATTACTACTGTAGCTGCCTGACCGATGGTTACCAATTTCTTTTCAGAAGTGTTGGGCTTGAAGCGCTTGTAGAAGTCGATTGTAAACAACATAGCCGATGAGTTAAACAACGAAGCCAGTGAACTCATCAATGCTGCAAGAATACCGCACACCACTAAACCCTTAACACCTGCCGGGAGTAATTTCGCTACCAGCGTTGGGAAAGCAGCATCTGCATTTGCTGTTACGCCATCTGCCAACATTGGTAGAAATCCGCCACTCTCTAAGCCTTTTTGGTGTAATGCGAATGCAATCATACCGGGAATAAGGAATAGGAATACCGGTAAAAGTTTCAGGTAAGCACCGAAGATGGTACCACGGCGTGCTTCTGTTTGATTCTTTCCTGAAAGTACACGCTGGACAATATATTGGTCGGTACACCAATACCAGAAACCGATAATTGCCGAACCGATGAGTGCACCCAACCATGGGAAGTTAGCATCACTATTGTTGCGAATCAGGTTGTTCATTGTATCACCGTATTCATTAACCGAAACACCGCCGCAAATGCGAATCATCTCATCCCATCCGCCAAGCTCTTTCAATCCAAGCACAAGAATGATTAATGAACCTAATAACAATATAGGAGTCTGTAATACTGATGTGTATAGTACTGATTTCATACCACCAAAAATGGTATAAAGAGCTGTGATTAATACCAGACCAATGGCGGCAATCCAGAAGAAGTCTATTCCCCAGAGAGTATCTATCCCGAATACTTGTTGGAATACCAACCCTCCGGCATATACTGTAACTGCTACTTTTGTAAGCACATAGCTTACCAATGAAATAACAGAGAGAATGGTTCTTGACTGTGGATTGTAACGTCTTTCAAGAAACTCGGGCATTGTGTAAACCATGCTTCGTGTATAGAAAGGAACGAATACCCAACCTAGAATAAGAATCATCCATCCTTGAATTTCCCAGTGCGCCATAGCCATACCGCTTGACGCACCGGCTCCGGCAAGACCAATTAAGTGCTCCGAGCCAATGTTTGATGCAAAGATAGATGCACCAATGGCTATCCATGTGGCATCTCTTCCGCCAAGGAAATAATCTGCCGAGTCATTTTGCTTTTGTTTAACTACCCAAACGATAATTCCGATAAGAGCCATACAGAAGACTCCAATAACTACCCAATCTAATGGTTGCATACGTAATGTGTTTTAAATGTTATTATTTATATTATGGTTTTTCTGCAGTGAACTTGTAAATGCAATGGCTTTTATAAGTTTCTCCCGGCTTAAGCAATACCGAAGGCCATTGAGGCTTGTTGGGACTGTCGGGATAGTGTTGTGTTTCTAAGCAAATACCGGTACGTTTCTTGTACATGATACCTTTTTTCCCTTTTGCGGTTCCATCGAGGAAGTTACCTGTATACACCTGTATACCCGGTTCATCGGTATATACCTCTACACTGATGCCCGATGCGGGTGAAGTAACTCTAGCTGCAAGTTTGGTGATGTCGCCAGCTGTGTTCAATACCCAATTGTGGTCGTATCCGTTGCCATTCTTTAATTGCTCGAAGTCAAACTTGTCAATGTCTTCACCAATCATTTTGAGCTTGCTGAAGTCCATTGGAGTATCGGCTACAGGTAGTATCTCGCCTGTTGTCATATAGGTTGCATCAACCGGAGTATAGCTGTCGGCGTTGATGTAAAGTATATCGCTCGTGATTTCTTTAGTCGCGTCTCCCGAGAGGTTAAAGTAAGAGTGATTGGTCATGTTGATAACCGTAGTTTGGTCGGTAGTTGCTTCGTATTGAATGTCAATGGCATTATCTTCGGTTAGCGTATACGTAACAGTTGCAGTTACGTTGCCGGGAAAATTCATATCATTATCGGGCGATTGCATAATCATGGCAATCTGCGTGTCACTAATTGGTTTGGCTGTATACACTTTGTATTGCCATCCCTCAGGACCACCGTGCAGGCAATGTCCGAAGTTGTTTGGCAGTAGTTGAATATCTTTGCTGTCGATAGTCATCTTTGCGTCTTTGATGCGATTGGCGTAACGTCCGATAGCGGCTCCGAAGTCGCTTGGTACATTTTGATAACTGTTGATGTTGTCAAATCCCAGTACCACATCTTTCATTTCTCCATGCATATCGGGTACCATGATTGACACAATTCTTCCACCGAAGTTGGTTATGCACACCTCCATGCCATTCTCATTTTTGAGTGTGTAGAGTGCCACTGGTTCTTTTTTGATTTCTGTTTGAAAATTCTTGGGGTCTAATCCCGATTGAGTTAACTCAGAAGCCGGTTTCGTGTTGCACGAGCTTACCACAAGGGCAATAATGCCGGCGAGTACTACTTCTCTTTTCATGTCTGTTGGTATTAATTATAGAATAAAAGGATTAACGGTGTGTATTTGAGTGTAAAAGTAACACTTAAAGAAAAAAGCATGCAATAAAACTATATGTTATACAGCATATTTGTAACTAAAAGAAGCTAAAACCTCTTCATTACAAATAAATTAGAATCCATAGGCAAAACTATAAGCATTCAGCGTGCATAACATAAATAGTTGGAACCAGAAGTATAAGCATTGTGTGGGCTCTATATTTTAATAATAATTAATAAGGTAGTTGTTGTAGCAAATTAAGTAATATATTTGCGCTATGAACGAAAATAGCGACATGATATTTGGCGTGCGCGCCGTTATCGAAGCCATACAGGCAGGGAAGGAAATAGATAAAATACTGGTGAAAAAAGATATTCAGAGCGACTTGTCTAAAGAACTCTTTGAAGCCTTAAAGGGAACATTAATCCCAGTGCAGCGTGTTCCACTCGAAAAGTTGAACCGTATAACCCGCAAAAACCATCAAGGAGTAGTAGCTTTTATCTCTACTGTAACCTATCAAAAGGTAGAAGACCTGGTACCTTTCTTTTTTGAAGAAGGAAAGAATCCCTTATTTGTTATGTTGGATGGATTGACCGACGTACGTAACTTTGGTGCCATTGCCCGTACGTGCGAGTGTGCCGGAGTAGACGCTGTTATTATCCCAGCCAAAGGAAGTGTCACAGTAAACGCTGATGCAATTAAAACTTCGGCAGGTGCGCTTCACACACTACCCGTGTGCAAAGAAAGAGGATTGGCAGAGTGCTTGAAGTATCTTAAGAATAGTGGCTTCAAAATCATCGCTGCCACAGAGAAGGGAGACTACGAATACACCAAAGGAGACTATACCGGACCTGTTTGTCTCATAATGGGAGCCGAAGACCGTGGTGTGTCTTACGAAAATCTTGCTTTATGCGACGAATGGGTAAAGATACCTATCATGGGAACTATCGAGTCGCTCAACGTGTCTGTAGCTGCCGGAATTATTATCTACGAGGCACTTAAACAACGAACTAATTAAAAACAAATACATGAAAAAGAACACTTTATTGGTATTGTGCTGTTTCCTGTTTACACAAATGGCAATGGCGCAAGCTCCTAAATGGCTGGAAAAATCCAAACGCGCGGTATTCTCAATCGTAACATATGATGAAGGCGGAAACATACTCAACAATGGGAATGGTTTCTTTGTAGCCGACAATGGCACTGCCGTATCGGATTATACTATATTCAAAGGAGCAGCGCGTGCTGTGGTTATTGACTCGGATGGAAAACAACTCAATGTAGATGCCATACTAGGTGCAAATAGCTTGTACGACGTGGTGAAGTTTCGTGTGAATACCGAAGGAAAGAAAGTTGCCGCCTTAACAGAGACAGCCGTACCCGCGACAGGCGAAGAGGTTTACTTGATGGCTTACTCTACCAAGAAAGAACAAAATTTCGCAAAAGGAACCATAGAAGCAGTTACCGACATTAGCGACGCTGATAAGTACTATACGCTTGCGATGAAATTGGAAGAGAAAAGTGTGAGTTGCCCTCTAATGACAGCCGATGGCAAACTCTTTGGTGTTTCACAAAAAGCCGACGGAAACCTTGCCGAAACCAAATGTTACGCTGTGGGTACTTCATATGCTACTGCGTTAGAAATAGTGGCGCTTTCTGCCAACGACCCCGTATTAAACAGTATAGGTATACGCAAAGGACTTCCTGTTAATGAAGAACAAGCTTTAGTCTTCCTTATCATGGCTTCTTCACACTATAATGGCGAAAAATACGAAGCACTGCTCAATGATTTTGTTATGCAATTCCCTAATAGTGCCGATGGTTATATACGTCGTGCCGAATATTACCTCTACAACGATACTGTTGCCGGCATTGACAAAGCAAATGCCGATTTCGCGCAAGCACTTGCTGTTTCAACAGCTAAAGAGGAGGTGCATTATACCACAGCAAAGACTATCTACTCGTACATTATCAATCATGGAGCAGATGAGAGTAAGAATTGGACTGCCGACAGAGCCTTTGATGAAATAGAAAAGGCTATTGCGATCAATCCGCTTCCGGTATATCTTAGTTTGCAGGGCGATATTGCTTATATGAAACAAGATTATCAATCTGCATACAACAGCTATATACAGGTTACAAAGACCGAATTTGCATCACAGGCACTGTTTTTTAGTGCGGCTAAGTCTAAAGAACAACTTGGTGCGGAACCGCAAGAAGTGCTTGCTTTACTCGATAGTTGTGTGGCTCGTTGTCCAAAACCACTTATGTATGCCGATGCTCCTTACGTATTGGAACGCGCGCGCTTGTAT
The DNA here is from genome assembly GCF_010501015.1 of Bacteroides sp. 214. GTDB lineage: Bacteria > Bacteroidota > Bacteroidia > Bacteroidales > Bacteroidaceae > Bacteroides. The sequence goes on from NZ_QVML01000001.1 coordinate 119,781, forward strand.
ATGGAAACCGAACAGTATCGCAAGGCAATGCTCGACTACGATGCATACTATGCAGCAGCAAACGGCAGTGTGAATGACTACTTCTTTTACCTCAGGGAGCAAGCCTCACTAGGTGCAAGACAATATCAACGCGCTTTGGATGATATCGCTAAGTGTATTGAGATGAACCCTAATGAACCTTTGTATCACTTGGAGCTTGGGTTAATTAATCTTCGTGTTGCCCGTTACGAACAATCTATCGAAGCTTTGAATAATGGTATAAAGCTGGATGGCAGTAACCCCGACTTTTATCGTCTTCGCGGTATCGCACAGGTGCAATTAAAGCAGAAAAACGAAGCGTGCGCCAGTTTTGCCAAAGCAAAGGAGCTTGGCAGCGAAGAGGTAGACGAATTAATTGAGAAGAACTGTAAGTAAGATATAAATAGCCTGAATGTGTTTCGCCCCTTACAACCAACCGGTGGTAAGGGGCGAACTATATATAATAAGGAGTAAAGGGATTCTATTAAATGGAGTTCATTCTGCCCATGAATAATATAGCTCCTGTGCTTTTCTCTTTGATGGCATAAATAAACGGACGCGTTACGTAGAATGTTCCCGACCGACCAGGACCTACGGCGGTTGCCTCAAATCCAACAGATGTAACCGCTGCTGCCTCTGTTCCTTCTTCGTTTACTTCTATGAATGTGTTTTGCTTAACCATGCTGATGAAGAGGTGTATGTCTGTCATTTTGCTAAAGTCTGCTATATGCGAATTGAACGCAGCGTTCATTCCCAAATTTTGCAAATCGCCATTTAGTACTCTGTCGTATTCCAATTTGAATTTAGGGAGCTTAATTCTCGTCATACTGCAGTATTGGCTTAAACCTTCCATCCATTCGTCCCATCTTTCGGGAGTAATTTGTTCGGCAAGTGCATCAAGATTATTGTCTTTAAGAAGAATCACCATGCTAAAGGCGCTGTTGCCATAGGGTAGCTCGGCTATCTCTATATCTTCGTCGGAGATGTGAGGGATGGTTGCTTCCTGATTCATCATATCTACTTTTATGGTAGAACCGTTTGCGGTGGTAAAGTCTTCTTTGGCTGTGTCCGACTTAGTAAATTTATATTTCCATGTTCCTTTGAAGTACAATGCATTGATAATGAACATCATTTGATCAGGGTTTATTGTTTCTATGATTTCTGGGATGCATTTGTTGGTTTTGTCCGAGCACCATTGATTGATAATATCTACCGATTTGTCCGAGTTGAAATCAAGATCGCGCACTTCAGCGTCATACTTTTCTTTGTTTGTCTGAACGAAAAGAGGGTTGACTGCTAATCCCTGACGATACCAAATGGAATTGGCAATGCCTAGTTTTGTAGTATTATCCACCGCCAGCAAACCACTGATAAGTTTACGGTAGTAAGCGTTCATTTCATCGAGAGAGTAGTCGGTAAAGCCCAGAGTAGACTTCATCTCTTCGAGCGTTTCGTTTGCTGCACCATTAGTGCTCATGCTTAGTGCGAGTGAGGCGCTAAGGGGCGAAATCATAAATTGATCTTTTACTTCGTTGTTATACACCTCTTTGAAGAACTTGAGAGCAAAGGCGTTGTTCTTTGCCGTCATTTCCTGTTCGCTACGGGTTAACGGAATATCCAAGCGGTCTTGGGGAGAATTACTCTCTCCTTCGCAAGCGCAAAGTGCAAAAAGAGTAAAGGCTAACAATAAATTTCTCATGATGTTGTGTTTAAAAATGTATTATAACATGTAAATGCAACGTTTTCTCTGATACTGCACAAGTAAGCAAAATAGATAAATAAAAGTTGTAGTTGGCTAATGTGTATAAAGAATATTTATCGTTTTGAATGGTTTGAACATCGCTGGAATTTGTCATTTTGTAGGTAAAACTACTCTAAACCTCTTTGAAATGCCATTGCTTGCTAACTTTCTGCTTTTTGGAGAAATAGAATATAGTTATTGGTTGAAAAACGAATATGCCCTACAAGCCTTCTGGAAGGGATTTTATGAAGAGAAATTTGCTTATGGACGAACGACTGTTTGCCATAGGCTCACGACCTATCTTCCATAAGCATTCAGACCGTTTGCTTATGGCAAACGGTCGTTCATCCATAAGCAAAGAAATAAAAACAGACTGAGTTTAAGTGTGGAACTGACTGAGTTCTTTCCATGTTCTGACTGTGTTTTTACCCAAGACTCAGTCAGAAAAACAGGCGATACAAGCTTTGTGGGGCATATTCTGAATAATACGAGTGTTTTTCACACTATTTTAGGCGTTTTTCCTAAAGCCTATTTCCTGCGATTTTTTCTGTCCACGCGTTGGTTTCATTCATTTTTTCGCAATCTTGGAGGCTTTGACAAATTGATAGTTTGGAGCTTTCTTTTGATGAGTGTAACTGTTGGTAATTACTCAAATAATTCCTATCTTCGAACCGGATTTTTCAGTAATACTAACTCTTTAATGAAAGAAAAATATGAAAAAAGTAATTAATAGTCCGAAGGCACCAGGTGCAATAGGTCCATATAGTCAAGCTATTGAAGCCAATGGACTTGTGTTTGTATCAGGACAGCTTCCTATCAATGCTGTTACAGGCGAGATGCCCGAAAGCATTGAAGAGCAAACCCGCCAGTCGTTGGAAAACATGCGCTTTATTCTTGAGTCTGCCGGACTAACTATGGCAAATGTAGTAAAGACAGTTGTGCTGCTTCAAGATATGTCGCTCTTCGCGGCAATGAATAAGGTATATGCCGAATTCTTTGAAGGCGATTACCCGGCAAGATGCGCTTTTGCGGTAAAGCAACTCCCTAAAGACGCTTTAGTGGAGATTGAGTGCGTGGCGGCTCGCTAACAAATCGGCTACAATAAAACTACTGCCTCCTACGAAGATAAAGTCTTCAGGGAGGCTTTTTTCTTGTGCTGCTCTTGTAGCTGTGGCTACATCCGCATACGTTTCTCCCTTTAGTCCGTGTGTAGAAGCCAATGCTTGTAGTTGTTGGGCAGGCATGGCGCGCTTAACAGAGGCTTGCGTAAAATAATATGTCGCGTTCTGTGGCAAAAGAGATAATACACCCTCCACGTCCTTATCATCGACCATACCTATAACAATATGCAGTTGCCGGTATGTTTGTTCCGCAAGCTGCTGTACAATGTACTTTATACCACCGGTGTTGTGCCCGGTGTCGCATAGTAGAGTAGGGCACTCTTGTAGCTTTTGCCAACGACCCATAAGTCCGGTTAGCCGACTCACATTTTCAAATCCACAACGGATGTTTTCCTCACTAATTCTATAGCCTATATATATAAGGTGTGAAATGCACGAAAGTAACGTGTTGGTATTCTTCTGCTGATAGAGTCCGCCAAGTTCTCCGCGCAATTCCTTATAACAATCAGTTTCGTAGATAAATCCTCCTTCTTTACATGGTGTAGCACGCAATAGCTTGTGTTCTTCTTCGGCAAAGAAGAGGGGGGCGTTTACTTGGTTGGCTTTTTCTGTAAAGACTGGCTTAGTCTCTTCATTGGTTTCGCCTATCACCACGGGGATACCTGCTTTTATGATACCTGCCTTCTCTTTGGCAATAGCGGCAAGTGAACTGCCCAGTTGTGCGGTATGATCCAGACTGATGTTGGTAATAATACAAAGATCGGGAGTAATGACATTGGTGCAGTCTATTCGTCCGCCTAGCCCAACTTCAATCAAAGCAACATCCACCTTGGCATCGGCAAAATACTTAAATGCCAAAGCTGTGGTTAGCTCAAAGAACGAAGGGTGTAGCGGTTCGAAGAAGGCACGGTGTGTTTCAACAAAGTCAATAATATACTGTTGTGAAATGCACTCGCCGTTTACACGAATACGTTCCCTGAAGTCCACCAAGTGTGGAGATGTGTACAATCCCACACGGTATCCTGCGCTTTGCAGGATAGCAGCCAACGTATGCGAGCAACTCCCTTTACCATTTGTACCACCTACATGGATGGTTTTATATTTCTTGTGTGGTTGTCCGAAGTAATTATCGAGTGTATATGTATTTTCCATACCCGGCTTATAGGCTTTGCTACCTATTTGCTGGAACATAGGCATGCTGTTGTACAGGTATTCAAGCGTCTGCAGATAATCCATCTTTTCAAATATTTAACGAACAAATAACCTTTTGTTTGGTTATAATTAGTATATTGCAACAAGTCGTTTGCGACCCATAGATAGGGAAAGCAAATCAGGCTACAAATATCAACATTTTGAATCTAACTTATCATGGGAACAAAGAAAAACTTCGTGTTAGATACCAATGTAATACTTCACGACTACAATTGTATTAAAAATTTCGAGGAAAATGACATTTACCTGCCTATTGTAGTGCTCGAAGAACTGGACAGGTTCAAGAAAGGCAATGAACAAATCAACTACAACGCCCGTGAATTTGTACGCGAACTCGATTTAATAACAGATGATAACCTCTTTACCAAAGGCGCTAAGCTTGGCGAGGGTTTGGGACGATTGTTTGTTATGACCGGTGGTGTAAACTCCGAGAAGGTTACTGCCTCTTTTCCCGAACGCATTGCCGACAATCAAATTCTTGCCGTAGCCGACCATTTGCAAACAAAATACCCGCGTACCAAGTGTATCTTGATAACCAAAGATATAAACTTGCGTATGAAAGCGCGTTCAATAGGTATTGTTTGCGAAGACTATATCAATGATAAAGTTGTTAATGTAGATGTTTTTGCCAAGTCCAATGAGGTGTTCGAAGATGTTGATCCGGGTTTGATTGACCGCATCTATTCATCGAAAGAAGGTCTTGACATCAGTGAACTTGATTTCAAACAGTTGCTTCGTCCCAACGAATGTTTTATTCTGAAGAGCGACCGAAACAGTGTCTTGGCTCGTTATAACCCTTTTACACATACTGTTCATAAGGTAAACAAGAGCAAGAATTACGGTATTGAACCTCGCAATGCCGAGCAAACTTTTGCTTTCGAAGTACTCAATGATCCTAATATAAAGCTCGTAGCTATAACCGGAAAAGCGGGGACGGGTAAGACCTTGTTGGCACTTGCCGCTGCGCTTGGTAATATACAAAACTACAAACAGATACTTCTGGCAAGACCTATTGTGGCGCTTTCTAATAAAGACATAGGTTTCCTCCCTGGCGATGCCACCGAGAAAGTAGCTCCCTATATGCAACCTCTCTTTGATAATCTCAACGTTATCAAGCATAACTTCTCTTCTAACTCCAGCGAGGTGAAGAAGCTGGAGGAAATGCAGAAGAGCGATCAACTTGTAATTGAAGCATTGGCGTTTATCCGCGGACGCAGCCTGAGCGAAACTTACTGCATCATTGATGAAGCGCAAAATCTTACTCCTCACGAAATAAAGACAATTATCACCCGTGCCGGTGAAGGGACAAAGATGGTTTTTACTGGTGATATTCAACAAATAGACCAACCTTATTTAGATAGTGAATCCAACGGATTGGTCTATATGATTGATCGTATGAAAGACCAAAATCTCTTCGCCCATATCAACCTATTGAAGGGAGAACGCAGTACTTTGAGTGAATTGGCAAGCAATTTAATGTAAAAAAGTACTCTTTGAGGCATTTTTTCTACTGCAAAACTATGGATTGTTAAAATAATCCATATTTTTGCAGTAGATACAACACATGTAAGTGGGTTATATAGTTAAGTTTAAGTTAGTAGGTTTATTTTTCTTCTTGGTATTCATCGCTACGCAAAGTAGATCGCAAGAGGTACATGCGAACAAGAGTAATTATATATTTATTCTTAGTTCGTATAGTTATAACTATGATTGGGCAACGGATGTTGCTAAAGGAATTCAGGAAAAACTCGAAGATGAAACCTTAAATACCATAGTAGACATAGCTTACGCTGGCGTAGAAAGTAATCAATCCTTTCTTGCAGGACGCTATAGTATGCAAGCTGCCTTCTCCAATATACGACTCTCTGAAACACCTATTATTCCTGATGTTCTAGTCTTGATAGGCGAAGAAAGCTGGATGTATTATCGTATCATGAACTTTAGTGGAAGGTGGGCGAAGATACCTGTTGTGATGATTGGCGCACATTCTCCTATTATGGAAGACTATTCGCAATTCTTCTCTACATCATCTATAAGTGCTCATGCCATGCTTCCTATCGAGAAATCAGGAGGTAAGATGCATCTGTCAGGATTACTCGAGAATGGGAATGAACAGGCTGCATTGCAACTGATGCAACGGTTACTACCTCATTTGGAAGAAATACTCTACTTGTCTGTAGAAAACTATCAGGATGTTTATTCTAAAGAAATTATTGAAAAGATCTTGCTGGAAGGCGACTCGAAAATTAAGATTCGTACGCTTAATATCGCTAAGATGTCTCCCGACTCAATTAAGCATGACTTGTTGGCTTTGCCTCGAACAACAGCCGTGCTTGTGAACACGGCACTACCGCCAGAAAAGAGTGCTGTGCCGATATTTACTCTTCGCGACAATCACATAAATGGTAAATATGTTGTTGGTGGAAGTTTTCCCTCTATACAAAGTTATGTATATCAGGGCTCTGAAGCCATTAAGAGAGTACTTGTCAATAATCCGACCGAGAATGCTGGTTTTGCTTTAACAAAAGGAACAACCTCTTTCTTGAATAAAGAAGCAGTTAACCATTTTGGCCTGAATAGGGAAGCAAAGAAAATACCGGATGTGTTCTGGGTGAATGTTCCTCCGCCATTCTATATAAAACACATGCGTGTTATTTTTATCATAGTGTTGCTCACCGTGGTGTTTGCAATTGCTACAATTCTGATATTTAAGCAAATTAAGCATCATAGATATTTGAAGAGTTCTTCGAATCGGTTTAAGGAACTTTACGAGGAGTTTCATCATGTGCACGAAAATATGCCTACGGGGCTTATTCAAATGGATACATCAGGAAATATGTTGGGGCACAATCCGGCAGCGCTGCGTTTCCTTAGCTTGGCGTATGATGTTGACAAGAAAACGTTCAACTTGTTTGATACGGAAATAATAAATCTACAAACAAAGAAAGCTGTAAATAGGCAAAAGGCTGTCAGTACCACTGTTCAACTTGATGGAAATTACTATCGGTTGATACCTCGCTATGTGTGGGATGAGGAGAACGGTGGCGATGGTATAATGCTGATTGTTATTGATAATACACAAATTCATATAGAGCGTAAAGCGAAGGAAAGAATTTATTCGATATTTAACTTCGCAATGGATGCATCTTCTTTAGGAGTTGCCGAATATGACTTGGTGACTCAAACTGGTTTTGCTACTAATGCCTGGTATGATAACCTTTGTCTGGAGAGAGGAAGTGAAATAAAGGATGTATATCGGCATATTGTAGAAAAAGACCGCAGGAAGATAGAGAAATTCCTATCCAAAGTAGGATTGGAAAACAAGACTTTCTATGAAGTTGTGCGTATAGAGAAAGACGGTGAGATACATTGGGTGGATTTCATAGTACAACTGATGGAGTATGCTCCTGAACAGAATAAGATAGTTGTAGCGCAGTTAGTACTGAATATAGATGCACAAAAGCAACGCGAAGAAGAGCTTACCAAAGCATTGATAACAGCACAAGAATCCGATAAAATGAAGAATGCCTTTGTGGCAAACATGAAGGATGACATTACTCAATCTTTAACTCAGATTGTAGATAGTGCTAGGAAAATAACAGAGACAAAAGATTTGCAGGAACGTGTTGAATTATTAGCTTACATTGAATCCAATAATGATACAATGTTGAAATATGTTCGAGAAATTCTTCAAATGTCTCAACCCGAGCATTCAAAAGATAAAGAATTATGAAGCGGCAGTTTACCTATATACTTCTAACTTATTTATTGCTTATTCCACGTTTGGGTTGGGCAGATAACGAGGCACCGCAGATACTTATCATAAATTCGTATAATACGGAACAAATCTGGGTGAATAATCTTGTTGCCGGAATAAACGAAGAACTAATGCTTCGGTATCCCAATGCAAAAGTGTTCAGTAAGAACCTGAATATAGACAGCACGACAAAGATTGCACAGACGCTCCATTCGTTACGATCGGCATTGTGGGCATTGGTAGAAAAACAGGAAGAAGAAAATGTCACAGGGAGAATGCTTACCTCTATATTTTCTTCGGGAGTGTATCCTGATTTGATCGTGCTTGTTGGCGACCCGGGCTTCCTCTTTTATCAGTATTATGATTATCAAATGAGGGACTGGCTGAAAGTGCCGATTGTGGTGACAGGGATTAATGACTTTATTTCGGATTTTGACTGGATGCCGGGTGTTAAGGTGGATTATGATTCTATGATTCCAATAGAGAAGCGCCATACAAGTGTAAAATTCTTAAGAGATGCATTTGTGAAGATGATTGACCCGTCGCTAAAGCGTACGCGTTACGTTGAAGAAGAAAGTGGAGAACGTATATCGGGCTATCAAGTGGAATATGATTTCCGACTAACAGGTGTAAAGACTAGCATACCTGTACAAGAGAATTTGCAGATGATTCAAGAATTACTTCCTGACTTGGAAGAGATAATTTGGGTAGATGAAGACTCTTATGACTCGGGATATGCTCATCATTTGGTAAAAGAAAAGATGAAAGAAGTAATGCCTCAAGTGAAATTTTCGACCGTTGTGCATACACGTCTTAATTCAGACTCTATCTTTAATGAAATGCTTAGAGCCGATAAAGGTAAGGCATATCTTACCTTTTCGTGGACAATCAATGGGGTGTATAGTCGTTTCTCGAAGAGTTATATAAAAACAACCTTCGCAAAAGAATCAAAAGTGCCTTTGTTTTCGCTTACTGAACCAGCTTTTATAGGTGAGTATAGAATAGGAGGGGTGTACAGACCAACAAAAGAATGGGTTGAGAAAACAATGTCGCAAATAGAAAAAGTTTTATCGGGTAAACCGGCAAATGATATCCCTTTTGAAACGGTAACTGGCACCGTAACCCGATTAGACCAGGTGTTATTGAATAGATACAAACTGTCGGGTGTGGCGCATGAGCGACTCACTGCGGTAGATTATGAAAATATTCCTCCCACATTTTTTGAGAAATACGAAAAGCAAATTTTAATTTCGCTGGTGGTTGCTACTTTCTTCTTAGGGCTTTTTGGGTATATGTATAATCAATTTAAGCAAAGTAAGATAATAAGAAAAGAGCGCGACAGGAATAAGAAACTCTTTGATAAGTTACGTTTAGTATATCGACAAACATCGGTGGACTTTGCTTTATATGATGAAGCGGGTGACTGTTTGGTACGTGTGCAAAACGGTAAGAAGGTAAAAGATTTTAAGAAAGCAGGAAATGATCCTTTTTTGATAAATATCTTTAAGAATAAATATCTCACAAATGCACAGAAAGAACAAATACGCAACAAGAAATCTGTAAATATAGAACTGGAGGATATACCTTGCATGCTGGTTGTAAAACCATTCAAAGAACCCGACTACCGGAATGCCTGCTATATGATTTTAACAGTTAGCCTCAAAGAACTAATGCAAGAACGCGTAGAACGCGAACAGTTTGAAAAACTGTTTGATTTTGCTTCGGATACGTCTAAAATTGGTATTGCTTTTTATAATTTAGCTACAGGTGAGAAAACGGTAACGAATTCTTGGATAGAGAACTTGAATGAACCTCCAATGATTGATGGCTTGCCCCAGTATACCAATGTTGTTTCTCGCGATAGAAAAGTTCTATTGGATTATCGTGCCAAAGTGCAAAGTGGCGAAACTACTGAACCTTTATCAATGGACATGCAAGTGCATAGCGCAAATGGTAATTTATTGTGGATGCGCCAACATATTTATCTGAGTAAGGAGGAAGAAAATTTGTTGATAGAATTGAACCTTAACATTGATGAACTGAAGAGGGGAGAAGAAGAGTTGCGTATAGCTAAGGAAAAAGCAGAGCAATCAAATAGAGATACACAGGAATTCTTAAACAGTATCAATCACGAAATACGTACTCCACTTAATTCTATTGTAGGTTATTCTACCATTTTGTCTATGGTAGATAGTGATGAAGAGTTGGAACAGTTTGCACCTATTATTTTGAAAAATAACGAACTACTTACTATTCTTATCAATGACATCATAGAACTATCGCGTATAGACTCGGGCGAAATAACCTTCAAGCACGATCCTGTTCCTGTGGCTGAATTGTTTAAGGAAATGAAAAATGAAGATTACCTCGAACTTTATGATAAGAATCTCTCTGTTATTATAGAAATAGCCGAAGAAAATCCGGTAGCCAGTACCGACGAGGCTTATCTCAAAAGAGTTCTTTCCTCTCTCTTCTCTAATGCGGTGAAGTTTACAGACGAAGGTACTGTTGCATTGGGTTATGAAAAAAGAGGAAACTTTGCTTACTTTTATGTAAGAGATACCGGTTGTGGTATTAGTGAAGAGAACTTGCAAACAGTGTTTAAACGATTCTATAAAGAGAACTCCTATTCGCAAGGAACAGGTCTGGGACTGCCGCTATGCAAAACCATTGTTAATCATCTTGGTGGAGAAATCGGGGTGGAATCAGAAAAAGGAAAAGGCAGCCTGTTTTGGTTTACGCTGCCTTTGTTCTAGTTATCTAAGAGCTTTAATAGCTACTCTTTTGTTCCATAGTACTTCAAGAACTGTGTACGTTCAAATGTATTAGTTCCCTTCACATCTTTTACGTTCAGTTTACCTTTGAACTGGCTGATGCGTTCATACCCTTTGTCGTTCATCCATGTACTCATAAAGGTAAGCATAGGCTTGATACTTTCCGCTCCGTTTTGATAGATACTGGTACATATCTCTACAGCAGATGCTCCGGCCAATAAAGCTTTTACTACATCCTTTGGAGTATGCACACCACCTGATGCGGCATAGTCTATTTGGGGTATTTGGGCTGAAGCAATACCAATCCAACGTAGAGAGTTACCTAAATCGGAATTGTGGCTAAATACCGGACCTGCTGTTTGTGCCACTTTATCAATGTCTATATCGGGTTGGTATAAACGATTGAAAAGTACTACCGCAGCTGCTCCATTAGCGTATAGTTGATTGATGAGTGCAATGGGGTTGGTCAAATTATTACCCAGCTTCATTATGATAGGGATATTGATTTGCTTCTTGAGGTGGCTCAGAATTTGAATGTGTTTCATTTCGAAAGCACCCCATTCGTATTGCACTTCGGTTTGCAGTGAGAGGATGTTTATTTCCAATGCATCAGCACCGGCTTGTTCTATCTCTTTTGCAAACTTTATCCATTCACTATCTGTATAACAGTTGATGCTGGCAATTATTGGAATTTTGCAAATTGCTTTACTCTCTTTAATGAGATATAGGTAATCGGATAGCTTGTGTTGACGAAGTGCAGCCATCAGATAGTCTCCACCTTCGGGATAATAGATGGAGTCGTGCATTTGGTTTGCTTCGAGAGTTATTTGCTCTTCAAAGAGGGACTTCAGTACGATAGCACCTGCACCGGATTCTTCCAGCCTTTTGTTCTTCTGGGCACTGTTGGTAAGTCCCGAGCTACTGATGATAACAGGGTTCTTTAACTTTAGTCCGGCAAAAGTTGTTTTTAAATCAGACATAGTAACATGTTTTTTAGCGTGAAATTAGTATTCTCTCGCTCCAAAAATTTTGCTACCGATGCGTACCATTGTACTTTTTTCGTGAATTGCCAGTTTGTAATCGTCGGACATTCCCATAGATAGTTCACAAAAAGTAGGCTCGGTGGCAAACCAAGAGCTCTTAACCTCTGTGAAGAAGTTACTTAATGAACGAAATTCATGGGTGATTTGTTCATGAGAATCCGTGTAAGTTGCCATTCCCATCAAACCGCAGAGGCGAATATGTGTCAACTCTTTCCATTCGCCGCATTGAAGCATTTCTTTGCATTCGTCGAAGCTGAATCCGGATTTTGTCTCTTCTTGTGCTATATGTAACTGCAGCAGGCAATTTACTGTTCTGCCAACTTTGGCTGCTTGTTTGTTAACTTCACTAAGTAAATGAAAGGAATCTATTCCGTGAATAAGACTAACGTAAGGAATAATATATTTAATCTTATTGGTTTGTAATGTACCAATGAAGTGCCATTCGATATCTTTGGGGAGTGATTCGTGTTTAGCCCTTAGCTCTTGTGCACGACTTTCTCCGAATACGCGGTGTCCTGCTCGATAGGCTTCTTCAATAGCTTTGTTGGGGTGGAATTTGGAAACAGCTACCAACCGTACACCGGTTGGTAGCTCTTGTAGTACATTTTGTAGATTATTTGTGATGCTCATAGAAGCAACTTTTCTTATTCTTCACTTTCTCCGTAGGGATAAATATCCATGATTGGAGTTTCGGAAACAGCAGCTATTTGATAGTCTGCCATAGTACCTTTCATCCCTTCATCCAATTTCTTTACTGCATCTCTGAGGTCGGCAGCTTGCACAAGGATGTGTGTTGCCGTTTTTTTCTCGGCGGCGCTCTTCTCGTCTATTGTAATAAATACGACCTTGCATTTAAACCAGCGATCGGCAGCATCTTCGTCCGAAGGAAACAATTCACTGTAGTTAGCGCGTTTTATATCCGAAACGGTAAATTCGCCCGAAATATATGGAGTCATCTCTTCAATGAAACGTTTTTCGGCTTCAGTAAAACTAAGTGCGTCTACTAAATAAGGCTCGGTTACTTTCTTTGCTATTCCGTTCTCCATCATTTTCTCATATCGAATCTTGCATTCGAACCATGTGTGCATTGCCATATTTCTTTCTTTTATAAGTTTTATAATTCTTTTTTCGGGGTGTAAAGGTAATAAAAACTTTTTCATGTGGTGAACTCTTTTTTGTTTCGCTTTGTTGTATAGTATATATAAATGAAAAAAGAATGAATATGACAAATTTCAAAGGTAATCCGGTATCCTTAGCTGGTGATTTCGTAAAGGTAGGTCAACAGGCACCGGAGTTCGAATTAGTAAAGGGAGATCTTTCTACTTTATCATTGAGTAGCTTAAAAGGTGAAAATATAGTATTAAATATATTCCCAAGTTTGGATACAGCAGTATGTGCCACTTCGGTTCGTAAATTTAATGTGAAAGCAGCCAATCTGAAGGATACAAAAGTATTGGCCATTTCTAAAGATTTACCTTTCGCTCAAGGACGTTTTTGTACTACCGAAGGTATTGATCGTGTGATTCCACTATCTGCTTTTCGTTCGGATGCATTCGATAAGGCATATGGACTTTTGATGACTAATGGGCCGTTGCAAGGATTGTTGGCGCGTGCAGTAGTTGTAATAGATAAAACAGGAAAGATTGTTTATACCGAACTTGTATCGGAAGTAACCAATGAACCCGATTATGATAAAGCTTTAGCAACTATTAAATAAGACACAACTTTACCTTAATATGTAACGAAGCATGCGAATGTTGTATAACTACAGCATCGCACGCTTTGTTTTTGTATTTCGTTTTATGCCGCTTTAGGCTTTCTTGTACCTTTATAAATAAGAAATGCGAGCACAAACACAACACAGGCTATAATGACATAACCTATTTCATGACTGTATTCTGTTACACGGGCAATCAGTTGCTCTTCGGTTTCTATGCCCGGAACAGAGGCTAAGTGGTAGCCTATAGCAGCCAAGATGGTATTCCATATTCCGGCACCTATAGTTGTGTATAGAAGAAAAGTGCCCAATTTCATACGAGCCAGCCCCGCCGGAATAGATATTAATTGCCTTACGGCCGGAATTAATCTACCTACAAAAGTAGAGATAGCCCCATGCTTTTCGAAATAAGATTCGGCACGTTTTACTTTCTCTTCGTCAATAAGACACATGTGTCCAAAGCGGCTGTTAGCAAATTTATAAACAATAGGGCGACCAAGAAACATTGCCAGATAATAGTTGATTAGTGCGCCCAAGTCTGCACCCAGTGTCGCAAATAGAACCACTAAATAAACATTCATCTCATCATTCGATGCTGCTTTCCAAGCAGCAGGTGGAACAACAACTTCGGACGGAAAAGGGATGAATGAACTCTCAATCGTCATTAAAAGTGTAATTGTCCAATAATTAAGATGGTCTAAGCACCACTGAATAAATGCAACGGATTCCATTAATTGATATTTGTTTTTAAGATTGTTCTTCTTCTAACCGGTCGAGCTCGTTCCTTATATCCTCAATAAACTCGTTAAAGTCTTCTTCAGGAACGGTTTCTTTTACATGCAAAGTGTTTTCAAACATTTTGAAGAGCAAATCGCGATAGGGTAGCAATTTCTTGAAATCTCTTGTCTTTAAGTAAAGAGTCATCAAACTCCTGTCTATCTCGAGATAATTGGAGTCTAACTCTTTTACTTTAGTAAGAGCTAATTCGGCTAATTCGTACGCGCCATATTTTAAACATGCATTCCCCACGTAATACCAAGTAGCTGCATCTGGTTCTATCTTTACTGCTTCCGAGAAGTGAGCGGTTGCTTCTTCGAGGTTTCCTTCTTCTAAAAAGAGCTCTCCAATGAGTAAATATGAATCTGTGATGTAGGGATAATTACGTTTAACTATCTCACAGTAATTGCGCGCTTCTTCTATGCGTCCTAGGTTATGTAAGCAACGTGCTAAATGCATTGTTACATCAGGAAGCATCAAAGAATCTTCGGGTGCTATAGCTAAAACTGCTTTCAAATGGAAGATGGCATCTTCCCAACGACCTAAACCATCATAAGCAAAGCCAATAAACATGTTGCCAAAGTCAGCTCCTAATGCACCATGAGTTATGGCAAACTTGTATGATTCAATGGCTGATTCATAGTTTTCCAGTTGGAAGAATATATGCCCTCTGATGCAGTGAGCTTCTCCGTTTTCTTCTTTGGCAACAAGAGCAAAATCGGTTGCTTCAAGGCTTTTCTCGTAATCGCCCTGGTTGAAATAGATCTTTCCTAATGCCGTCCAATAATTAGTAGAGTAAGGATATTGATCAAGTAGAGAGTTGTAAATGGCAATTGCTTCGTCAAACTTATCCAATGCATTGTAACACTCGGCAAAGGCTGTTTGTACACTTTTTGCTTTTTGCTTTTCGGGTTCTAACTTGTTTAACCATAGCAATGCTTCTTCAAAAAAGCCTAAGTCGATACTTAAGAATGCAATATCTCTTTTGGTCTCATCGTCATAATCATTGTCTCTGAGTTTCTTAATCGCTTCTTCAGCTTCTTCTTCTTTTCCTTCTTTGACTAATAACTCTACGTGTAGCAAATAAACATCAATGGAACTGTTAATGCCCATTTGGTTTATTCGCACCCGTGCTGGTTCTATCTCATCAGTGTCGAGGAAGAATTCGGCTTCTGCTAACTGCAACTCGTAATTATCTGGATGGATAGACATTCCTTGCTTTATGGCTTCATGAGCTTCTTTGTATTTTTCTTCTCTTATATAATACTCGGCAACGTCTTCGTATTGGTCGGGGTCAAGATAGATGTTCTTGCCGATACTCTTCATTGCTTCATACCGTTCAATTATTTCTTTTAGCTCATCATTCTGCTCAAAAGAAGAATTGTCTTTTCTCATTATAGTTTCTTATTTGTTTAGTTTACCCCATGTGTCCTTCAAGCCTACTGTACGGTTGAAGATTAACTTATCCGGGGTGCTGTCTTGGTCTATGTTAAAATATCCAATACGCTGAAATTGTAGATAATCAGCGGGTTTCAATTCGCTGAGGTATTTCTCTACATAGCAGTTTGTTACTGTTTTGAGCGAATCGGGGTTAAGCAACTCGCGGAAATCTTTCTCTTGTTCGGCCGCAGGGTTCTCTACATTAAAAAGGCGATCGTATAAACGAACTTCGGCAGGTAAGCTGTGTGCACAACTTACCCAATGCAAGGTTCCTTTTACTTTGCGTCCGCTATCAGGCATACCGCTCTTTGTGTTAGGATCGTACTCGCAGTGAACCTCAATTATGTTTCCGTTTTCATCTTTCTTACAACCGGTGCACTTCACGATATATGCACTCTTTAGTCGCACCTCTTGACCCGGAGTCATGCGGAAGTATTTCTTTGGCGCATCTTCCATAAAGTCATCGCGCTCCATCCACAACTCACGGCTAAATTCAATGATATGTGTACCCGAGTTCTCGTCTTCGGGGTTGTTTATCGCTTCTAATGCTTCAACCTTACCTTCGGGGTAGTTGGTTATGATTAATTTAACGGGATTCAATACAGCCGAAACACGTGTAGCGCGCTTGTTCAGATCTTCGCGAACAGCTGCTTCGAGCATTGATACGTCATTGAGAGCTTCGTACTTGGTGTAACCAATCATATTGATGAAGTTGCGAATAGCTTCGGGCGAGTAACCACGACGGCGATATCCGCAGATGGTTGGCATACGTGGGTCGTCCCAGCCGTTTACCAAACCTTCTTTTACCAGTGTGAGCAATTTGCGCTTGCTCATGACAGTGTATGTTAGGTTCAGACGGTTGAATTCCATCTGGCGAGGACGGTATCCTGCTTCGCCTGCCAATTCGGGTGTTTCAATCAACTCGTCGATAAAGTAATCGTATAGCGGACGGTGTACCTCAAACTCCAAGGTGCAAAGTGAATGCGTTACTCCTTCAAAGTAATCGCTTTGTCCGTGAGCAAAGTCATACATCGGATATACCTTCCATGCATCGTGTGTGCGATGGTGGTGATGATGAATAATACGATAGATAATAGGGTCGCGGAAGTGCATGTTTGAGTGCCCCATATCTATCTTGGCACGAAGCACCATTGCTCCTTCTTGTACATTGCCATCTGTCATCTCTTGAAACAGACGAAGATTCTCTTCTATCGGGCGATTGCGGAAAGGACTATCCGTACCTGCTTGCGTGGGAGTTCCTTTTTGTTTGGCAATTTCTTCAGCAGTTTGTTCGTCTACATATGCTTTGCCTTGTTTAATCAGGGCAACGGCAAAGTCCCACAATTGTTGAAAGTAGTCTGAGGCATAGTAGATGTTGTTCCACTTAAAACCCAACCATTCAATATCTTGTTTGATAGAGTCTACATACTCCACATCTTCCTTCACCGGATTAGTATCGTCGAAACGAAGGTTGCATACACCGCCATATTGCTTAGCAATTCCAAAGTCCATGCAGATGGCTTTGGCATGACCAATATGAAGGTAGCCATTAGGCTCGGGTGGAAAACGAGTCTGCACTTTGCTGTTGTTCTTACCTTCTTTCAGGTCGTTCTCTACAGCTGCTTCAATAAAATTCAAGGTTTTCTTTTCTACGCTCTCTTCGTTTGTATTATTAATCATATGAGTAAGGATTTTCATTTTGTTGCAAAACTACATAAAATTAGTGAATTAATAGGCTAGAGCG
This sequence comes from Bacteroides sp. 214, assembly GCF_010501015.1. GTDB lineage: Bacteria > Bacteroidota > Bacteroidia > Bacteroidales > Bacteroidaceae > Bacteroides. The sequence goes on from NZ_QVML01000001.1 coordinate 137,125, forward strand.
TTTAAAATACTATACTCTCTTACTGTTGTTTAATGGAATTGTAACAACATTGACAATAGATGTTTTTACATTTGCAAATAATAGCTGTGAGTGTTAATCAGAGTATATACATATTATAATAAGGTGTATGGTGAAGTTTATTGAATCTGAGCTTGTCTTGCTAAGTAAAGAGATAGAAGAGATGTGGATGCTTGTCTATAACCAGCTCGATAGAGCAGGGGAGGCTGTGCTTACATTTGATAAAGAGTTGGCGAACCAAGTACTTGTGCGCGAGAAACGTGTTAACGCATTTGAATTGAAGATTGATAGTGATATTGAAGATATCATTGCACTTTACAACCCTGTAGGTGTTGACTTGCGTTTTGTGCTTGCCATGCTCAAAATCAATACCAACCTAGAACGCTTGGGCGACTTTGCCGAAGGTATTGCCCGTTTTGTGTTGAGTGTGCAAGAACCAATAATTGATAGTAAATTGATAAAACGCTTGCGACTGGAAGAAATGCAGGTAGAGGTGCTTTCTATGCTGGAAGATACTAAACGTGCACTGAATGATGAAAGCATGGAGCTTGCTACTTCTGTTTTTGCCAAAGACAACATTCTTGATGAAATCAACGCGGAGGTAACCAAAGTAATGGCTGATTATCTGCGCGAACATCCCGAAAATATGCTCCTTTGTTTGAATCTGGTTAGCGTTTTTCGCAAGCTGGAACGTGCAGGGGATCACATAACGAATATAGCGGAAGAGATTGTATTCTATATGGATGCAAAGGTGCTAAAGCACAGTGGGAAGACCAATGAGGGCTATTCCATGTGATAATAAACATAAAGAAAACACAAAAATATGTTATATGGCATGTTTTTTTATTTGTGTAGTCTATGAAAAAGGCTCATCTTTGCAACGTTATCCTGAAAACAATCTTTTTACCTTAAAAAAAAACTAATACCTATTGAAAACTGAAAAGCGGAACTTTGTGAAAAGTCCCGCTTTTTGATTTTAAAGACTTTTCCTGTTCTTTTATTAGTATAACACTTACCAGTAATCTTTTGTTTACGTTGTTTTTTGATTTTTTATTCTCTAAAATTTCATTCATCAATTTGCTTCTCCTTATATTTGTTCTTCCTTATTAAATCAACTAAAAACAAAATACACTATGTTCTCAGGAATTGTAGAAGAATACGCAACCGTAGTGGCGTTAGTTAAAGAGCAAGAGAATGTTCATTTAACACTGACATGCTCCTTTGTGGGCGAATTGAAAATAGACCAAAGCATCTCGCATAATGGCGTTTGTCTTACGGTAGTACAACTGACAGACGATACCTATACGGTAACAGCAATGAAGGAAACCCTCGAGCGTTCGAATATCGGGCTATTAAAAGTGGGTGACAAAGTGAATGTAGAGCGCAGCATGATGATGAACGGAAGGTTGGACGGACATATTGTTCAGGGACATGTTGACCAGACAGCTACCTGCATTCAGGTTGATGATGCCGACGGCAGTTGGTATTATACCTTCAAATATGCCTTTGACAAAGAAATGGCAAAACGCGGATACATCACTGTAGACAAAGGATCGGTAACAGTAAATGGAGTAAGCCTCACGGTTTGTAATCCTACCAATGATACTTTTCAGGTAGCCATTATTCCTTATACTTATGAGCATACCAACTTCCATACTTTTGAAATAGGCAGTGTTGTAAATATCGAATTCGATATTATTGGTAAGTACATCAGCCGAATGATAGAGATACAAAACTAACAATGAACAAATACAACTCCTTTCTAGAGCTGGTAGCCGCTCGCCAAAGCGACCGCGCCTACGATAAAACCCGTGCGATAGAGCCCGAAAAGTTGGAACGTATTCTGGAAGCAGGTCGTCTGGCACCATCTGCTTGTAACGCGCAACCGTGGAAGTTTATCGTTATTACCGACACAGAACTTGCTGTAAAAGTAGGTAAGGCAACTGCCGGGCTGGGCATGAATAAGTTTGCTAAAGATGCTCCTGTGCACATTCTTGTTGTAGAAGAGTCGGCAAATATCTCATCTAAGTTGGGCGGGAAGTTTAAAAACAAACACTTCCCACTGATTGACTTGGGTATTGCTGCTGCGCAAATATGTTTGGCAGCCGAGAACGAAGGGCTGGGTTCTTGTATGCTTGGCTGGTTCGATGAGAAAGAAATAAAGAAACTTACCGGCATTCCCGAATCAAAGCGACTGATACTGGACATAACCATTGGCTATACAGTAAAGGATAAACGAAAGAAAATACGGAAATCCAAGGAAAAGGTTATTTCATACAACCGCTACGAATAAGATTTAAGCCGCTTGGCTTATAGTTATATTCCAATAAAATCAACATCCGTCCTGATTGCGACAGATGTTGATTTGTCTTTTTGTCAAAGCCTCCGTAAACGCGGTTAATTTTGAAAAACTGGCGGGTAGACAGGAAAAATCGAAGGAAATAGGCTTTAGGAAAAACGCCTCAAATAGTGTGAAAAACACTCGCGTTATTCAAAATGTACCCCATAAGGCTTGTATCGCTTGTTTTTCAGACTGAGTTTTGGGTAAAAACACAGTCGGAACATGGAAAGAACTCAGTCAGTTCCACATTTAAACTCAGTCTGTTTTTATTTCTTTGCTTATGGATGAACGACCGTTTGCCATAAGCAAACGCTCTGTATGCTTATGGAAGATGGGTCGCGAGCTTATGGCAAACAACCGCTCGTCCATAAGCAAATTACTCTGAAAACAATCGGCTTCAGAGAGGCTGTAAGGCACTTTCTTTCTTTTGTCTATTATTGTTTTTTGAAAGTTGAAAAAGCAAGAAGAAAGGTAAAGCGCTGTGTTAACAGCAAAATGGAGTGGTTTTGCTGTTAATATGATACAAAAGAGCTGGTGTATAACTTTGTGGGATGGTAATTATATTTGAACTATAAATCCTTCAGGAGTATGTTGCTTGCCTTGCGATAGTAATCCTCCTTCAAGTTTAGCATAGCTTCCCATTCGCCCTTAAACTCTGGGTTGTATTCTATTCTGAACTCTTCCGAGCCATGCGACTCTATTCGATTCATAAGTGTAGCAATATCCAATTTGTCGGTATCCATAGAGGGCTGGTAAGTAATTTCATCACTCTTGGCATCGGTCATTACTTCATGAATGAGGTTAATCTCTAACAACAAGAACAGTGTTTGCTGTACCAGGTTGATGGGTATCTTATGTTGTTCGGATAGTTCGTTGGCAGAGTAGGGCGTTTTATTGGCAGCAAAACGTTTAGTAATAAGCGACATTATGAGTATACAGATAAAGTCTTTGTAGCGTCTGCTGATGTTTCGGATATCTTTATCGAAGCTATATGAGTGAATGTTTTGACTGGCATAAGCCAACTCCACGCCAAAGAGACAGATTGTCCACGACATCTGTAACCACAGCAACAATAGCGGAATAGCTGCGAATCCACCATATATTGCATTGTAGCGCGTTACCCAAATCTGTCCGCTGATGTAGAGGAACTGAAATATTTGAAACACCGTACCCGCAATGACTCCCGCAAGGAAGGCGTGTTTGAACTTCACCTTTGTGTTGGGCATAAAGATATAAAGCGCGGTAAACATAAACCAAACGAGCACGTAGGGTATTGACTTAACTAGGAATTTGATAAACGGGGCAAGCATAACGTACTCTTCTACTTGCTTAAGAATGGTTCCTGTGATAATAGAAACCCCCGAAGAAAGTACCAATAGAATAGGGATAAAGAGCAGCATGGAGAAGTAATCTGTAATTTTCCTATGCATGGAGCGCTCTTTCTTGATATTCCAAATATGGTTGAAGGTAGATTCTATATTACTAATAAGGTTGAGTACCGTCCAAAATAACAATGCGAGCCCAATACCAATAAAGATGCCACTTTTGGTTTGCGAAAGGTAGGAATCTACAAAGGAGAGCAATGTCTCTGTTGTTTCGTTCACGCCGCCAAAGAAGCTGACAAGATGACTTTCGACCAAGTTAGAAAAGCCAAATCCTCTTGTGATGGCAAATAAAATAGCCAATATAGGCACAATAGCCAACAGCGTGTTGTAGGTAAGCGCGGAGGCTTTAGAGGAAACTTTGTCGTTTACAAAACGGTTGGCGGTAAGGTAAATTACTTTAATGACATTGTACAATGAAAAGCGCTTACTGGTAACATCATGCTTGGTTACTCGCCAAATGTCTTCAGTGAGGAATTCCCACAGAAAGGTGATATGCTTTTTCAGTTTGTTCATCTCGCTAAAGATTATGTTGTGTATATTCAAAAAAACAGCCAACCTATAAGCCGGGTTCTGTTCCTTAGAAAAGACTAAGGCGCTTGTCATTTATCTAAGAGATGTGTCGCCACATAACTTTAGCGGTCTACCCTCCGACGTGGAGCGAGCAGCTCTCTTAATGCCGGTATACATGACCTTGCAACTCCTAAGGCGTACAGCTCGACGTGTTACCACGCGACTGGTGGTCTCTTACTCCACCTTCTCACCCTTACCTCATGCAAAACACGAGGCGGTTATTTTCTTCTACGCTACTCTACCCTCGCGGACAGCTTTCTGTTAGGAAGTAGGATGCTCTGTGTTGCCCGGACTTTCCTCTTGCTCCAAAGGGGCAAGCGACAAGCCGGCTGACTGTTTATGCCCGCAAAGATACGGGTTTATAGGGTAAATCCTATAATTAAATAGGGATTTCCATAAGGGTGGAGGCTTTTACTTCACTACATTTGCTCATCAATAAATCAAAAATAACTGAGAAATGAAAAATGTAATACCCTTATTGGCTCTTGCTATTGTGTTGTTGTCGCTTACAAGTTGTGCTTCTGTTATGAAGGAGTTTGGCATGGGCGGTTTAACAAAAAGCAATATAATGAAGTTGGAGAAGAACATGAGTATGGAGCAAGTGAAGAAACTGTTAGGAAACCCAACATACCGTTCGATGAACGAAGATGTGGAAATGTGGCAGTACCGCGAATCAAGTATTTATTCTAACGGCTCTTCTAATTTGGATGTTTTCTTTGAAAATGGGCGTGTTGTTTCGTTTGAATCATATTTCATGCCAATCTATACGCCGCCGACTGTGCATAGAGAAGAGTAACAATTCTCTCCTTATTTGAAAACAATCTAAATAATTTGTTTGCGACAAACAAAAAAATTATCTTTGTCGCAAAATAAAACAATATGCGTTTATCCGATCTTAAAACCGGCGAAAAGGGGGTTATTGTAAAGGTATTGGGGCATGGCGGTTTTCGAAAGAGAATCGTAGAGATGGGCTTCATTAAGGGCAAGACTGTTGAGGTGCTGCTCAACGCTCCCCTCAAAGACCCCATAAAATACAAGATTATGGGATATGAGATTTCATTGCGCCGACAAGAAGCGGAGATGATTGAGATTGTGAGCGAACGTGGAACCTCCTCTCTTACAAAAGAAGGAGAGGGGCAAAATGGCTTACAAGGAATCAATGAGAATGTTCGATATAGTGACGAGGAGTTAAAGCGCATGGCGTTGGGCAAGCGAAAAACCATTAATGTGGCGCTTGTAGGAAATCCCAATAGTGGAAAGACTTCGTTTTTTAATCTGGCTTCGGGTGCGCACGAACATGTAGGTAACTATAGTGGTGTAACAGTAGATGCCAAGGAGGGGTACTTTGACTTTCAGGGATACCATTTTAGAATAATGGACCTGCCGGGTACTTACTCTCTCTCTGCCTATACGCCCGAAGAGATGTATGTGCGTAAATACATTATCGAAGAAACCCCCGATATTATTATTAATATCATTGATAGCTCAAATCTGGAACGCAATCTTTATCTTACTACCCAACTCATCGATATGAATGTGCGCATGGTAGCTGCACTCAATATGTATGATGAATTGGAAAAGAGTGGGAATACGCTCGATTATCGTTTACTAAGCCAACTCTTCGGCATCCCTATGGTACCTACTGTAACTCGAAAGGGGTATGGTATAGAGCATCTTTTTCATGTCTTAATCAATCTTTATGAGGGTGCCGACTTTCTTGATAAGGATGGAAATATCAATCCCGAGGTAGCTAAGGAGCTGCAAGACTGGCACAAAGTTCATGTAAACGAAGCCGACCACAATGATCACATGGAAGATTTTGCGCGTACGGATAAACCTCGAAGTTTGGTTTCTCGGCATATCCATATTAATCACGGGAGTGATGTGGAGCGGGCAATTAGCTCTGTTAAGAATGAGATAGGAAAAAATGAGACTATCCGCCATAAGTATTCTACCCGCTTCTTGGCAATAAAATTGCTGGAGAACGATAAAGATGCAGAACAAATCATATCATCACTCTCGAATAGCAAAGAGATACTTGCTGTTCGAAATAAGGAAGCTGCATCAATTCAACAGCTGACAGGAGAAGATTCTGAGTCGGCAATAATGGATGCAAAATATGCTTTTATCAGTGGTGCGCTGAAAGAAACCTTCACAGATAATCATCAGGAACAACGGCAAACCACTCGTGTGCTCGATATGATATTGACACATCGCGTTTGGGGATTTCCGTTCTTTTTTCTCTTCATGTATCTCATGTTCGAAGGAACATTTACCCTTGGGGAGTATCCTATGTTGGCTATCGAATGGGGAGTAGAAGCACTTGGCGTATGGATTAGTTCTGTCCTTGCCGACGGTCCGTTGAAAGATTTGCTGGTCGATGGAATTATTGGTGGAGTAGGAGGTGTGATTGTTTTCCTTCCAAACATTCTGATACTTTATTTCTTTATTTCCGTAATGGAAGATTCGGGCTATATGGCGCGCGCAGCTTTCATAATGGATAAGATTATGCATAAAATGGGATTGCACGGTAAATCGTTTATTCCTCTTATAATGGGCTTTGGCTGTAATGTACCGGCGATAATGGCTTCGCGTACAATAGAGAGTCGGAAAAGCAGGTTGGTGACGATGCTTGTCAATCCATTGATGTCATGTAGCGCACGTTTGCCTATTTATTTATTGCTTGTAGGCGCTTTCTTTCCACAGAATGCCAGTTTAATACTGTTGTTGATTTATTCCATAGGTATATTTCTTGCGGTTGTTATGGCGCGGATATTTAGCAAGTTTCTCGTAAAAGGAGAGGATCTACCGTTTGTAATGGAACTGCCACCTTATCGCTTTCCTACCTCCAAATCTATCCTTCGGCATACATGGGAGAAAGGAGTACAGTACTTAAAGAAAATGGGAGGAATCATTATGATTGCATCAATTGTTATTTGGTTCTTGGGCTATTATCCTCAAAATGATGCTTATGAAACAGTAGCCGAACAACAAGAAAATTCCTATATTGGTCAGGTGGGTAAAGCTATTGAGCCGGTTATAGAACCGTTGGGCTTCGACTGGAAGTTGGGTGTTGGATTGCTTACCGGGGTTGGTGCAAAAGAGTTAGTAGTCAGCACACTTGGTGTGCTCTATGCCAACGATTCAGAATCAGATGCGGTAAGTCTTGCCAATCGTATTCCGATCACTCCCTTTGTGGCATTTTGCTATATGCTTTTCTCGCTGATATACTTTCCGTGCATTGCTGTGCTTGCTGCAATTAAGTCAGAAACGGGTACTTGGAAGTGGGCACTGTTCACAGCAGGTTACACTACATTGTTGGCTTGGGTTGTAACATTTGCTGTTTATCAAATAGGCATGCTTTTCTTATGAGTTGGCAAGGTGTAATAACTCTTCTTATTGTTGTGCTCTGTTTTGCAGAAATCATCCGTCGCATCATTCGTTTTTTCCATCCTACCCAAGAAGAAAAGGAAAATCCTTGTCTTACTTGTTCCACAGGTTGTGACCTTAAGGAACTATTAGAAAAGAAACGAAATGCTTGCAAAGAGGAGGAAAAAGCGAACAAAGAGAAGAAAAAGTGTTCTAGTTAGTTGTTGTTTTGGAAAAATATCCTACCTTTGCAACCGCAAACTAAAACAAGGTTCCTTGGCCGAGTGGCTAGGCACCGGTCTGCAAAACCGTCTACGGCGGTTCGAATCCGCCAGGAACCTCTACGAAAAGCTCTGAAACTTCTTATTTTTAGTCGTTTCAGAGCTTTTTTAGTTTTCTATTTATTTTAAATGCAATTCTAAAACCGATATTCAGGATCAATTCAAAATCTTTGTTGGTGCTCCCGTCCTTACGCAAAAAGTTTAGCCAACCTAAAAATGCTTTTACCTTCGCTTTGAATGACTCTGCTGCTGCATTGGTTGATCTGTTTTCAAAGTAATTAACGGATCGTTAAATAGTATAGGCGTGTGCTCCCAATACTTGACGCGTCAAGTATAAAGACTACACGCTTCAAGTATAAAGAGTTGACGCGTCAAGTATTTGGGGCTGAAATACCCCTCTCAGAAGCGCCTTGGCGCAAGGTCATTTTTTGGGAAAATAAGCAGAGATTTAAAGGGAAGACAGGTACCAACAAAGATTTCTACTTGAGCCTCTAAAACCTATATTTAACGAAGAGCAACAAAAGAAAGGAGTGCATTGCAATCACCTTAATGTTTTTTCGTGTCTAAGCCATAAGCAAACAGTTCGCGAGCCATAAGCAAAAATAAATTCGATTTCAATGGCTTATATACACTTCAAATTCGCTTTTACTAAATAGGTCTTCACCTTCACATATTACTGTAATTAAATGAAAGTGAGTTGGTTACGTGTGAAGACCCCCTGTTTTATCCTTCACAGGGTCTTCACAACTATTTTCTTGTGTCAAAAAAAACAATAAAAAGTAAGTAGCTTTTTCAGTAACTCTATGAAAACAATTACATTTGCTTTCTTAAATGTAATAGATAAAAGAAAGTTTGCATGCTTAAAAAAATACTTTTATCCCTTTCGCTTTTCCCGATATTGCTTTCGGCACAAATAAACACGGAACGTGTAATGATTATTGCCCGTAATGCATTGTACTTCGAAGATTATGTACTTTCCATTCAATACTTCAATCAAGTCATTAATGCGAAACCTTATCTTTATGAGCCCTATTTCTATCGGGCATTGGCGAAAATATACTTGGATGACTATCAAGGAGCCGAAGCAGATTGTAATGAAGCCCTCCAACGCAATCCTTTTGTGGTAGGTTCATATCAAATTCGCGGATTGGCACGTATCCGTCAGAATAAGTTCGATGAGGCTATTGACGATTACCGTAAAGCACTTTATTATGCCCCGGAGAATACAACTTTGTGGCATAATCTTACACTCTGCCATATTCATAAAGAGGATTATGAGGCTGCCGAAGACGATCTCAAATCTCTCCTCAAAGTTGCTCCGCGCTATACTCGTGCCTACATGATGCGGGGTGAAGTAGCTCTGAAGCAGCAAGATACTATCCGTGCATTGGCCGATTTAGATAAAGCAGTGGAACTCGATCGTTATGAACCCGATACATGGGCTTCGCGCGGTATGTTGAAACTACAAATGGGTAAGTATGCCGATGCTGAGGCAGATATGAGTTATGCCATTCACCTAAACACAAAGAATACTGCCAACTACATCAATCGTGCTTTGGCTCGCTTCCACCAGAATAATCTGCGGGGAGCTATGTCCGATTATGATATTGCACTGGATATTGAACCCAATAATTTTATAGGACACTACAATCGTGGGCTTCTTCGTGCGCAAGTGGGTGATGATAATCGTGCCATCGAAGATTTTGATTTTGTTATTGCAATGGAGCCTGATAATATGATGGCTATTTTTAATCGTGGGTTGCTGCGTGCTCAAACCGGTGATTATCGAGGTGCAACACAAGACTACACTACTGTTATTAATGAATATCCCAACTTCCTGACTGGCTATCACTATCGCGCCGAAGCACGCAAGAAGCTTGGTGATAGGCGTGGAGCTGAGGAAGATGAGTTTAAGTTGTTACAGGCACAACTCGACCGAATGAATGGAAAGGTCGATGCCAATTCAAATACAGCTACGAATGACCTTGCCGACAATGAAAAAAGTACTGACGAAGAGGAGGGGGGAGAAAAAACGCGCAAGAAATCGGATAGGAATATGCGCAATTATAATAAAATTGTTATAGCCGACAGTGAAGATGATACTAAACGTTATGCTAACGACTATCGGGGTAGGGTGCAGGATAGAAACGTGAATATAACTCTCGAGCCGCTCTTTACCTTTACTTATTATGAGAAGGATGCTGTTGTGCGACGTACTGTACACTTCTTTAAATATATAGAAGCTCTTAATGCCAACGGTGCTTTCCCGCGTCGTTTGCTTATAACTAACATGGATTCTCCGCTGACGCAGGCGCAAGTGGATTTCCATTTTAAGATGATTGATGCACACACTGCCGATATTGTAAGCAATCCGAACGATCCCGAAAAACGCTTCGCGCGTGGTATGGATTTCTATCTGACACAAGATTTTGACAGTGCACTCGAGGATTTTACACAAGCAACTTTGGCAGATGAGCATTTCTTCCCGGCTTACTTCATGCGTTCTTTGGTGCGCAATAAGCAATTGGAATATAAACGCGCCGAAGCTGCTGCTAATGCAACCGTTGTTCCGGCTATGTCTGGACAACCGAAAGTGGATGTGTCATCAATCGATTATACCACTGTTCGTCAGGATTTGGATAAGGTTATCGAACTGGCACCCGATTTTGTGTACGCATATTACAATCGGGCTAATCTTTTAGCTATGCTTAAAGATTACCGTGCAGCTATCATGGACTATACAAAAGCAATTGAACTGAGCGACGATTTTGCTGAAGCCTACTTCAATCGCGGACTTACACACGTCTTCCTCGGTAATAATAAGCAGGGAATTGCCGACTTGAGTAAGGCTGGTGAGTTAGGACTATACGATGCTTACAGCGTAATAAAGCGTTTTACAGACATGTCTGAATAATTAATTGACAAAGCAAACGCAATAATCAGAATAAATAGCTAATTTTGCACTCTTAAATTACCGAAGTATTACAATTATGATAAAGATTACTTTCCCCGACGGCTCTGTTCGTGAATATAACAAAGGAGTAACCGGGTTGGAAATAGCAGAGAGTATCAGTTCGCGCCTGGCGCAAGACGTATTGGCTTGTGGCGTAAACGGAGAAACACAAGATTTGAACCTCCCGATCAATGTAGATGCTGAGTTGAAACTCTATAAGTGGGATGATGAAGAAGGCAAACACGCTTTCTGGCATACTAGCGCACACTTGCTGGCTGAAGCTTTGCAAGAGCTCTATCCAGGCATTCAGTTTGGTATTGGACCTGCCATTGAAAATGGTTTCTACTATGATGTCGATCCGGGCGAAGCTGTTATCAAAGAGGCAGACCTTCCTGCTATCGAAGCGAAAATGGCAGAACTGGTTGCCAAAAAAGAACTTTTGCAAAGAGAAAACATATCAAAAACGGATGCGCTGAAACTTTTTGGCGACCGTGGCGAAACTTATAAAACCGAACTTATCTCGGAATTGGCAGACGGAACCATCACCACCTATACACAAGGCTCATTTACAGACCTTTGCCGTGGACCACACTTGCTTACTACTGCTCCAATTAAAGCAATAAAGCTAATGTCGGTAGCCGGTGCTTATTGGCGTGGGCAAGAAGACCGTAAAATGCTTACTCGTATCTATGGTGTGTCTTTTCCGAAAAAGAAAATGCTCGATGAGTATCTTGTTATGGTAGAAGAGGCTAAGAAACGTGACCATCGTAAAATCGGCAAGGAGATGGAACTGTTCATGTTCTCCGAAGCTGTAGGAAAAGGTTTGCCAATGTGGTTGCCCAAAGGTACCGCACTGCGTTTGCGATTGGAAGACTTTCTGAAGAGAATTCAAAAACGCTTTGGATACGAACAGGTGATGACGCCGCATATCGGTAGTAAGCAATTATACGTAACTTCGGGACACTACGCTAAATATGGCAAGGATTCATTCCAACCCATTCATACTCCAGAAGAAGGAGAAGAGTACCTACTTAAACCCATGAACTGTCCGCACCATTGCGAAATATTCAAATGGCAACCACGTTCATATCGCGAATTGCCTTTGCGCTTGGCCGAGTTCGGAACAGTATATCGTTATGAACAAAGCGGTGAACTACACGGGTTGACACGTGTGCGCGGTTTTACTCAAGATGATGCGCACATTTTCTGTCGCCCCGACCAAGTGAAAAATGAGTTCCTCAACGTGATGGACATTATTTTTATCATCTTTAAGGCTTTGGATTTCGAGAACTTCGAAGCACAAATTTCACTTCGTGATCAAGTAAATCGCGACAAATACATTGGTAGCGAGGAAAATTGGGAAAAAGCAGAACAATCTATCATAGAAGCATGCGAGGAAAAAGGCTTAAAAGCGAAGATTGAGTATGGTGAAGCAGCTTTTTATGGTCCTAAATTAGACTTTATGGTACGCGATGCGTTGGGACGTAAATGGCAGTTGGGAACCATTCAGGTAGATTATAGCTTGCCCGACCGTTTTCAATTAGAATATACAGGTGCCGACAATCAAAAACATCGCCCGGTAATGATTCATCGCGCTCCATTTGGATCAATGGAACGTTTCGTAGCAGTGCTGATAGAACACACGGCAGGCAAGTTCCCACTGTGGCTTGCTCCAGATCAAGTTTCTATCCTGCCTATTAGTGAGAAATTCAATGATTATGCAGTAGAACTTAAAAAATACTTTGAAACGATTGATGTTCGTGCTATTGTTGATGATCGTAACGAAAAGATAGGTCGCAAGATACGTGATAATGAAATGAAGCGAATACCGTACATGCTAATCGTAGGTGAGAAAGAAGCCGAAAATGGTGAAGTAGCTGTGCGTAAACAAGGAGCTGGTGACCAAGGAACAATGAAATATCAAGAATTTGGTAAAATTCTGAACGAAGAAGTGCAGAATATGATAAATAAGTGGTAAATTTGCGCCCGACTCTATGAAAAGTGTTAAATAGATACGTAGAATAATATAATAATAAACTAAAATAACAGGACGTAATCATTATTGAATGAAGAATGATAAAATGAAAAGCCAGTATCGAATCAATGAACAGATTCGTGCTAAAGAAGTTCGTATTGTAAGCGACGAGGGCGAACCTCAAGTATGTTCAATTGCTCAAGCTTTGAAAATGGCTGATGAGCGTGAACTGGATCTCGTAGAGATTTCGCCGAATGCGCAACCGCCTGTTTGCCGTATTATTGATTATTCTAAGTTTCTTTATCAACTAAAAAAGCGTCAGAAGGAACAAAAGGCGAAGCAAGTTAAGGTAAACGTTAAGGAAATACGTTTTGGTCCACAAACGGATGATCACGACTATAACTTTAAGTTGAAGCACGCCAAAGGATTTTTGGAAGATGGTGATAAAGTGAAGGCGTATGTTTTCTTCAAAGGACGTTCTATTCTTTTCAAAGAACAAGGTGAAGTGTTATTGTTACGGTTTGCCAATGATCTTGAAGATATTGCAAAGGTGGATCAATTGCCACAACTGGAAGGTAAGCGTATGATTATTTTTCTTTCTCCAAAGAAAAAAGAAGTACCCAAAAAACAAGATGCTCCGAAATCGTCAAAACCAGAGCAGAAATAATAAAAGAATAAAAGTGTGTAACGCCGCTTGGTATAGTGCGTTACCATATTATTAATAATTAAATATAAACAAGATGCCAAAGATGAAAACTAACTCCGGTTCTAAAAAAAGGTTTACCCTTACCGGAACAGGTAAAATCAAAAGAAAGCACGCTTTTCACAGTCATATTTTGACTAAGAAATCAAAGAAGAGAAAAAGAAACTTGTGTTACTCTACATTAGTACACCCTGCTGATGAAAACCAAGTAAGAGAACTCTTAGCGATGAAATAAGCGTAAACAAAAGAATTAAAGTTATTAACCGAATGCTTTAGCCTCAAGTTCGTTGCACCAAAGTAACGACGCTAACATTCAAAAAGAAGTAAAACTATGCCAAGATCAGTAAATCATGTTGCTTCAAGAGCAAGACGAAAGAAAATTTTGAAACTCACCAGAGGATACTTTGGTGCAAGAAAAAATGTTTGGACCGTAGCTAAGAATACCTGGGAAAAAGGGTTGACTTATGCATATCGTGATCGTAAAAACAAGAAAAGAAGTTTCCGTGCTCTTTGGATACAACGTATCAATGCTGCTGCTCGCCTAGAAGGTATGTCATACTCTAAGTTAATGGGTGGTTTGCACAAAGCTGGTATCGAAATCAACCGTAAAGTATTGGCTGATTTAGCCATGAACCATCCGGAAGCATTCAAAGCAATCGTGGAAAAAGCGAAAGCAGCATAAAATTTCGATAAGAAATCATTGAAAATGCCAGATACAGTTTGCAGTATCTGGCATTTTTGCTTTTAGGAGCATTTGATAACTCTTTTTTCATACCTAAATTGAAACAAATATTGCTTTTCCCTTGTTTAGCTAATAAGAACTGATTATATTTGTTATAGAAAAATTAGCCGCATTGATTTGATCGGGAAACTCATCAAGTAACTTTTGAAACCGAGACAAGCTTTCGTTTCCCAATGGCGGGCCACATCCTTCGGGATAACTTTTTAGTCGGTGGATTACAAAGGGGGCGGGCACTCAAATCATGTCATTCGGAGTTTCATCACATCATTGATGCGGCTTTTTATAAAAGGGAGGGACTGATTCGCTAGCGAGTCAGTCCCTCTTTCTAATTATATTTCTGTGTAGAATAAGTGTTTTCCTTGTGCGGCTTATTCCTTTAGAAAGTCGGCACGCATGGGGCTGAAGGTGTCAATAAGTATGCCGGCTTCCAGACATACGCATCCGTGAGGTACATCGGGAGTTTTAAACAGGCAGTCACCTTCCGACACCACCTTAGTTACTCCATTCACGGTAAATTCGAATTTGCCTTTAGCTACATACGTGCACTGGCTTTGGTAGTGTTGATGAGGAGCACCTACAGCACCCTTCTCGAACACCACTTTGACCATCATCAGCTGGCCATCGTAGCCCAATATCTGACGTTTTACACCGCCACCCAGTTCTTCCCAGGGGGTCTCTTCTCCAAAAATAAATGGTTCACTTCCTGTTCTCTTCATGTCTTGTTTGCAATTAGGATTGTTTTCTTTTTTTTCTTGCGCCTGCACGCCCGTTAGGGTCAATAAGCAGAAGCAGCCTAAAATAGTCATAAATTTACAAATGTTCATTGTATCTGTTTTTTTTAATTATGGATTAATAACAGTACCAAAGATAAAGATAAAATGCAGTAGTAAAAACATCCTCAATGGATGAATAACAAATTTTCCATAAATAATAACAATTTGTACCATAAAAGGAGTGCCTTGCAGCCTGCATAAGTCAAAAAAAAACTTTTATTTTGTGGTATAACCAAGTAGATACTATTATGAAGAGAAAACACTTCTTGCTAATTTCGCAGTTTATTTGTGAAACATTCTCACAGAGAGAAATCAGAGATATGAGAAAGAGAATTATATGTACTTTGTGGTTGTCCTGCCTCCTGATACTGGGCGTCTATGGACAAAGCAAAAGGGAGCAACAGGTGTTGCAAACCATGAAGACAGCCACTCAATATATGATGGATGTGGTCAGTTATAAAGGCGGATTTGTGTGGAGCTATCTACCCGACATGTCGCGAACCTGGGGCGAGATGGAAGCTAAGCGCACCATGGCGTGGATTCAACCTCCGGGTACTCCGGCAGTGGGGCATCTGATGATGGATGCGTATCACGCCACGCACGATGAATACTATTACCAGTGTGCCGAGCGGATAGCTAATGCCTTGATTTGGGGACAGTTGCCTTGTGGTGGATGGAATTACATGTTCGACTTTGCGGGCGAGAACTCTATCAAACAGTGGTATGCCACCATTGGCAAGCAAGCTTGGAGACTGGAGGAGTTTCAGCACTATTATGGCAATGCCACCTTCGATGATGAGGGGACAATGCAGGCGGCTAAGCTCTTGCTTAGACTGTATGTGGAGAAGTATGACCCGGCTTACCGTGCTCCGCTAGAGAAGGTTATCCGCTTTGTGCTCGATAGTCAGTATCCTATAGGGGGCTGGCCACAACGTTATCCGCTGAAGCACGATCACCCGTTTCAAGGGAACTCGGATTATAGCTCTTTTATTACGCTGAATGACGATGTTATCCCCGAGAATATCGATTTTTTGGTGCAGTGTTATCAGGCATTGGGCATGCAGGATTTGAAGGGACCTATTATGCGTGCGTTGAATTGTGTATTGGCACTGCAACAGGGAGAACCTTATGCCGGTTGGGCGGATCAGTATTTTGTGGATGATTTGCAACCGGCACATGCGCGTTCGTATGAGCCACGCAGCATTAACACCGGCACCACGGCTCACATGATAAGGAAGCTGATGGATTATTATAGGTTGACGGGCGATACTAAGTTCCTATCGGGTATTCCGGCTGCCATTCGCTTCTTGGAGTCTGTGGAGTTGCCTGCCTCTGAAGCTAAGAAGTGGAGGCATCCGGCACGCGAAGATGCTATTTTGGTTCCGCGCTTTATTCACCCGGAGAGTGGGAAACCGCTGTATGTGCATCGTAAAGGTTCGAATGTGGTGAATGGAACGTATTATATCGACCAGAACATAGAGAACACCATTGTACACTATAGTTCGGCAACTTATCTATCTATCAAGGCATTGAAAGAGGCATATCAGGAGATATTGGCATTACCTAAGGAAGAGGTCACCAAGAATTCGCCCTTTGCACAGGATACATGTATTCCGTTGCAACCGTTCTATTATCAGCCTCACGGCAGAGGGAATGCTTCGGTAGAGGAACTGGTGAAATCATTGTCTAAGGAAGGATATTGGCTCTCGCCCATCAGACAGACTTCGAATGTTTATAAGCCTGCACCGGCTATGTCGCCCAGCGACGATACACGGTATATGGAGACGATGGTGGGGGATGAGTATGATACCTCGCCTTATCAATCGAAAGAGAAAGTGATGGGGATATCCACCAGAACCTTTATTGAGAATATGTCTATCCTTATTGGAGCGTTGCCGAAGGAGTAGAACTCTATCTGCTTTAAGGCTTTAAAATGTTAGGCGCGGATTATGCAGGGTTGATTAAAAACACCCGCATAATCCGCGCCTTAAAACACCCTCTTTTATTCGATGGTGTTTTTAGTTTTAATTACTTCTTCATAACTTTCTTCACTACTCTTTCGCCCGAAGCAGATTCTACTACGATAGTATAGAAACCTGTAGGCAAGTAGCTTAAACCGCTAACAGTAAGGCTTTCGTTTCCTTCGATGTTATAAGAGGTTTGGTACTCTACTTGTCCGGCTATAGAATAAAGCGAAACGGTCATTTTTTCGTTTTTCTCTACCGAGAAGGCTACAGTAAACTGGTCTTCAATGCTGGTTGGGAAAATCTTTGCAAATGATTTTTTCTCAGTTTTGCTGATACCGGTAGGCTTATTCTCGTTGTAACGCTCTAATATTACATCGGGATGCATAACTCCTTTGTAAACAATAAGTTCGTCGATACTACCAATGAATGGTGTGTTGAAGTTTACGTTACAGTTACCGATAACGATGTCTTCAACATGAGCAATGTTTCCGGTTCCGTCTGTTGTTTCGCCAATCAATTCTCCGTTTGCATAAAGCTTAATCATCTTTTCACTTCTGTTGCGCACAGCAACTAAGTGTGTCCACTCACCGTTGAAGTATTTATCGTTGGCTCCTGCAACGTCAATGTTTGTTTTTTTAACGTCATCATCGATACCAAATGTGAGTTTGTCATTCTTCAATTGCAATCCTACCCATTTACCAGTAGCTCCTGTAGCTGCATTTGCTCCATGACTTCCTGTATGATACAAGTAGGCTTCGGCTGTTGATGTAGACTTGAACCAAAGTTCAATAGAGAAATCGTCGTCACCCATTGACATTGCGTCGTAATGAGCTTGTACCATTCTTCTATCAGTTGGAGTAGCAGGAAGGCTGATTGCGTTACCTTTTACACCTGCAGCCCATTCTGGGGTGAAGTTTACTGCTGTTGCTGAACCGCTGATGGTGTTAGCAGCAGTTGTTCCGCTTGTTTCGTCAAACAGCCATTCCGCAACTTTTACTAATACAGAAGGTTCTTTTACAGTAATTGTTCCGCTCAATACTACTTCGTTAGGACCACCTACAGTTTTAATTGTAAATGGATATACGCCGGCTGTGGTAGGAACTCCTTCGATGGTTACGGTTTTTGCTTCATTATCAATCGTTTTTGTTACCCCTGCTGGCAGGTCGCTTACTTCTACAGTATCTGCATTTCTCCATTTGTAAGTAATGGTGGTAATGCTCTTGTCAACTTCGGTGGTTTGCGTAAGGTTTCCGCTGCCACTAGCTTTGCTCATCGACGTCATGGCTTCGCCAAGATCTTCGAGGTAATAACCCAAATGAGGAGGTTGATTGTAAGCCACGTTTTGCCATGCAATAGCCATGCGGTAGTGGTGATCGTGCATCAATGTAGGTACGCGATATACAGTTGGGATCGTAGTTGAGAAGATCATGATATGTGATCCGGTTGATCTGTCCCAGTAGATAACCTCTTCACGCCAGTCTCCTAAAATGTCTCCACTAAGACATGGAGTAGATTTGGTGGTGTTGCATGAATTAGCGTTGCCTTCAGTGAAGCTGCGTAGAGTTGTTAGCCCCTTTCCTGGTCCGTTATATTTGGTTACTGTGGGGGTATTTCCGTTACCACCGTCGAGCAGCTCATCGAGTAGGTCGCCATCCCAATAAATACGGAAATTAACAGATGGGCGTCCGCTTGTAGCAATAACTTCGCCTTTGCAATTATAGATGTTTCCGTTTTGACTTGACCATGATTCATAACCACGATGTTCAGAAGAAATGTTTGCTGATAATCCGCGGCCATTGTCTTTAGTCCAAGGCTCGCTGAAGAGTACCTCGCCAGTACCTGCCATACGCATAGTATAGGCATAAGGTGAGTTTTTGTCTTCGTGTGGCATAAACATTTCAAGTCCGTCGATATCCGGGTCTAAGTCACCTAAGTGAGTAGCATCTCCATGACCAAAACCTGTGCGATAAAGCACTTTCCCATCATGATCGATAACGCACGAACCATAAGCAATTTCGTCAAAGCCGTCTCCATCTACATCACCTACTGAGAGGCTGTGTGCACCTTCACCGTAAGCACCTTGTTTTGCTGTGGTAGAGGTATTGTGAATCCAACGACGTGTTAAAGTTGTTCCGTCAAAATCATAAGCTACCAAGAATGCCGCAGTATAATATCCACGACACATTACTAAACTTGGTTTTTTGCCGTCCAAGTAAGCAATACAAGCCAGAAAACGGTCGCTGCGATTGCCGTAGAAGTCACCCCAGCTAACGATGTTACGTGCGGGTTCGTAAGCAACAGTAGTAATTTCCGCACCGGTATTACCATTAAATACAGTAAGGTATTCGGGCCCGTTTTGAATTACCCCTTGTCTTTCGTTACCAGTTGTGTTGTTGTTGATGTTACGGTAGTCGGCTTCTGGGTCATCGCTTCCCATGATAACATTCTTTCCTAATCCATCTTTTGTTCCCGGTGCTGTTTTGCAAGCAACTTCGGCTTTGCCGTCTCCGTCAAGGTCATATACCATAAACTGAGTATAGTGTGCTCCTGCGCGGATGTTCTTACCAAGGTCAATACGCCATTTGAAGGTTCCATCTAGCTTGTAGCAATCGAGGTACACATTTCCGGTATATCCGGCTTCAGAGTTGTCGTGTGAGTTGGAAGGATCCCACTTTACAATAAGTTCGTACTCGCCATCGCCATCTACATCACCTACGCTCATGTCGTTGGGACTGTAGGTACAGGTGGTATTATTAGGCATGGTCAACTCGGCAGGTCTTCTCAGTTCCAATCTTTTGTAGTCATTTTCCCATACGGTAGTTGTTTTGGTGTATTCAATTTCGTTCTCTCCAACGACTGCTTTCACGGTGTACACCGATGATGTTGTTCCGTCTGCATCTGTGTAGTTTGTAGCTTCGTTAGCTGGGGTGCTGTGAATCTTTGCACCGTCGCGATAAATGTTGAATGTTGTTTCCTTTGCGTCGGTTCCCAGAAGTCTCCAACTAATAAAAACACCATTTGTTACTTTCATAGCCAATACGCCTCTGTCCAATACTTCTTGCTGAGGTGCTTGTGCTTTTGCCTGAAAGGCGGGTAGGAGTAGCATAATGAGCACCCCTAAAATGCTCCACTTTTTCATTAAAATCATAGTATTTTGTTAATTAATAAATTACACTCAGTACAAATGTAGAGAATATGGCGATTTGGACGGGGTATTAATCGGTCGCATTCTTCCATTAATTGTGCGGCAGGAGCGTTGTGAGCTGGAAATTTGTTCATCTTAAGTCGATAATAATACAATGCTTATGATGTTGTGGTTTCATCCTATGGATGAAGGTGTGTGAGCCTATGGATGAAAGTGCGTGAGCCTATGGGTAAAGGTGTGTGAGGCTATGTTTTAGTGTGTGTTTCGCAGTTATTTTCTCAGTGATTTCTACTTCATTTCTCAGTGATTTTTGATCTATTTCTCACTGTATTATGATGAAGAAAGCAGTGAGAAAATTATAGGTTGTTTGTGCGTTACTCAAAACGAACTGAGGGGCCTCAGAACGACACTACGCAGTGTGCTGAGACCCCTCATTAAGTTTCGGGATGGCCGTAATTTGCAGAATAACTGCAAATCAAACCATTACTTCGGCAAATTGAATGCTACGCGCATTTCATCCATTTGTTCGTCGCTCATACCATCGGGTTCGAATCCCATGTTGCGGGCGGCAATGTAGATAAGGCACGACTTGTTCAATACGTCTATCTGGTCGAATGCAGCCATAACGTCGCAATCTACTGCAAATACACCATGCTTTTCCCACATAACTACGTCGTACTCTTCCAATTCTTTGATGGTAGCATCTGCCAATTCTACCGAACTAGGCAGTTTGTATGGTATAATACCCAAGCCACGTGGACAGAACGCCTTTGTTTCAGGAATCATACTCCACAGCAAACGAGACGCTACATCCTTTTTCAAGAACTTATCGGTATGTGTAATAGCAACCAATTCGATGGGATGCGTATGTACCGAAGCTTTGTAAGGTGATCCTTTTGCAATGAGGTAATTGTGTACACTCAAATGTGAAGGAAGTTCTGAAGTAGGGGCTACTGGCTTGTCGGCAATAATTACATAGCTGGCGCAATCGTCCAAAATACGAATGACCGAGCCATTGTCCATAGGCCAACGAGCTAAGTCACGCATACGCATATTGGTTCCTTTACAGTAAAAATAGCAACCTTTGAGGTGTGGCAATGTTGTTCCGATAGCTTTTACTTCACTGATAGGTGCCATAGCCCTAATGTCGTCATCTACATGTTCGGTAATATTAACAGTGATGTTACCGCCATTACGCTCCGCCCATCCTTTTTGCCAGAGATATCCAGCTACTTCGGCTACTTTATTTATCTCAGCAGCTAATGCAGGGCGGTTGTCTAAAATTGATTTCATTGTAATTTGTTATTAATTAAAAGTCTTTTCCGTATCTTTCTTCAGTGATTTGGTTCAATGATTTACCTTGTGTCTTAGGTGTCCAGATAGTTCCCACCACTGTGGCAACCAATAGCCAACCAATCATGATATAACCTGATGTTTCAAAACCACTATGTTCGTAGATGCCAGTGAATACCAAGCTCCAGATAGCTGCTGCACCTCTTACGATGAAGAACATCACACCTTGAGCAGCCGCACGATATTTGGCAGGGAAGAGTTCCGATGCCCAAAGAGCATAGAATGCTTGTACTCCAACTCCGGCATGGATACCCCATAAAATGGTGAATGTCCAGAGAACTGATAAATTGTTGATTCCAACAAATACAAGGATTCCCCAAGCAATCAATCCAATAGCGGATCCGATAAAGTATAATAAACGTTGGTTTACTCTATCAACCAGCATCGCAAAACCAAAGTAGGTAACTACTACAATGATTAACCATTGTACGGCTGGCAACATATTGGCTTGTGCGTTAGTTAGTCCGCCTGCTGTTTCGAAGATGTGTGGTTGGAACATACCCATCACTCCTGCAACGAAGTTCCAGGTAACATATATCGTAACCAAGAATATCAGAGTGCGAACGTTTACTTTGTTTGTAAAGAGGGCACCAAAAGAAGAAAATACACTCGGTTGTTTTACAGCGGCTTTTCTTGCTTCCTCCCAGTCTACGGATTCGTTGAGCTTACGTTGAAGATTCCAAGCAATGAAGGCTACAACGAACAGTGTACCGAATACAATGCGGTTACCGAATACAGCCAGCGCGGCAGGGTCTGAGTCTCCATGGAAGAAGATAGCTAGTTGACGTACAGAATCGCCCAACAAACCTTCGGGTGCAAGGAGCATTCCCAATATCAGGATAATTGCAGGTCCTACTCCCCAAGCGAATTGAGAGATACCAATGTTCCGACCACGGTTATTGATTTCAGAGTTCTCGGAGATGTATGTCCAAGAGGCAGGCACGCCTGCTCCAACTGAGATACCTGTTATCAGAAAACCAGTCATTAGCGCAGCAAAACTGGTAGAAAACATGATGATGCCTACTCCCAACATATAGATAAGCATGTTGTACGTGTAGATAGTCTTACGACCGTATCTGTCTGCCAGGAATCCTCCAATGATAGCTCCAAGAGCAGCTCCAAAACAGTTAGCGCTAATAGCGTTCAACCAACCGAGGTGAGTCTCGGTAAGGCTAAGATAATTCTGCCAAAGAGTTAATCCACTTGCTCCGGCCACAATAGAACCCGCGTCCAGATAGTTGGTCAGCGAGACAGCAATAGTGCTTTTTAGACTTCCTTTTTTTGCTTCCATTGTTTTAATTTCTTTTGCTTGTTACATCTTTCTCGTATTGTTGAATCTCCGTAATGTAGTCTTCGCCTACAGCAATGTTGTTTTGCAAGCAGAAGTAATCCCAAACAGCGTTCCAAGGAAGCGATTTGGCTTCTTCAAGTAAAGCAAGACGTTCGAAATATTGTCCGTTTGCTTCGTAAGCTTTCAAAGTAGCAGTTGGTTCAAGCAATGCTTGCAAGAACGCTTTTTGTGTAGCGCGGATACCGATTACGTATGCACCGATACGGTTGATAGAAGCATCGAAGTAGTCCAAACCAATATGCACACGGTCGAGTGCATTGGCACGAACGATTTCTTTTGCCAATTCGGTAGTGTCGTCATTCAAGATTGTTACGTGGTCAGAGTCCCAACGGATAGGACGGCTCACGTGCAACATGATTTCGGGAATGAACAACAGCATTGAAGAAATCTTATCAGCTACACTCTCGGTCAGGTGGAAGTGACCGGTATCAAGTGTTACAATCTTGTTATTCTTAGCACCGTAGCCTAGATAGAAATCGTGTGAACCTACCGTGTAGCTTTCCAAAGCGATACCGAATAATTTAGATTCCATACAATCTTTCATATTGTCGTACTTCGTAGCGAAGATCTCATCAAGTGATTTCTCAAGAATTTCGCGATACATCAAACGATTCACTGTTAGGTCTTTCATTCCGTCATGAACCCACAAGTTCATAATACATGGGTCGTTTTGGAACTTACCCATAGCCTCAGATACGGCACGACAACGTTTTGTGTGTTCAATCCAGAAGTTACGAATACCTTTATCGGGGTTGGCTAATGTTAAATCACCACTCTTAGGGTGACCAAACGAAGTAGAGTTGAAATCTAATTTCAAGCCTGTTTCTTTAGCCCATTGCATCCAGCTTGCGAAGTGTTCGGGTTCTACTTGATCGCGGTCTACGGCTTTGCCACCGAAGTCACCGTAGATTTCGTGTAGGTTTAAGCGGTGGTCTCCGGCAATAAGAGTCAATACTTTTTCAATGTCTTTGCGTAGTTCGTCAATGTTACGAGCTTTACCCGGGTAGTTACCTGTAGCTTGAATACCGCCACCACCAAGATTGTCGAGTTTCTCGAAACCGGTTACGTCATCAGCTTGCCAACAGTGGATAGAGATGGAAACTTTTTTTAGTTTCTCTAGCGCTTCATCAACGTTTACGCCAAGTGCTTGATAACGTTCTTTGGCTACTTCATACGATTTTTCTACTAATGCATTCTTTTTCATGGTCTTGTTCTTATAAATTATTTGTTAATAATGTTTTTGAATTGAGTATAGGCATCTGCCCATATGTTGCTATCTTTTGGTTCGAACACTTCAGGCGATACGCTGTTGCGAATAACGTCCCTTACTTCTTGTAGTGATTTTACTAACCCTAAACCCATTGCTTGAATCATGATGTTACCAATAGCTGTAGCTTCCGATGGACCAGCTACTACCGGGATGCCAATTGCGTTAGCGGTCATTTGGTTGAGTAGCTTGTTTTGAGAGCCACCACCAATTACATGAAGTTTCTTGATAGGGAAAGGTGCAACTTCTTGCAGGCTGTCGAGTACATGTTTGTATTTCAGTGCCAAACTGTCGAAGATACAGCGAATAACCTGTGCGTCTTCTTCCGGGACAGGTTGACCTGTCTTCTCGCAATAGGCAGCAATAGCTTTAAGCATACTTGGCGGATTGGCAAAGGAAGCATCATCCGGCTCTATCAATGAACGGAATGGCTTGGCACCGTCCGACATGGCAACAATCTCAGGATAAGTATAACTCTTGCCTGCTTTTTCCCATTCTTTACGACACTGCTCTAATAGCCACATGCCGGTTATGTTTTTCAGGAAGCGGATAGTTCCGTCTACTCCACCTTCGTTGGTGAAGTTGAGGTCGAAGGTTTTATCGTTAATGATTGGTTCTTTGGTTTCAATACCCATCAGCGACCAAGTGCCCGAACTAAGGTAAGCAAAGTTTTCATCTTCGGCCGGAACTGCTACTACTGCCGAAGCGGTGTCGTGTCCTGCTACTGCAATAACCGGAGTGGGCTTAATACCGCATTCGGTTGCTACGCTGCTCTGTACATTGCCAATAGTTTTGCCCGGCATAACAATTTCGGGGAAGAGTGCGGGAGAAAGGTTCATTACCTCCAAAAGCTTCGGTTCCATTTGTTTGTTATAAGCATTTACGATTTGCGAAGTAGACGCAATGGTGTATTCACAATATTGTTTGCCGGTTAGTAAATAGGACAATGCATCGGGTACAAACAGGATGTTTTTCGCAGCTTTTAAAGCTGAAGAGTTTTCTTTCTTAGCAGCGAAGAGTTGAAATAAACTGTTGAAGTTCATAAACTGAATTCCGGTAATATCATACACCTCTTTGCGCGAGAGCTGTTCAAAATAGGCTTCTTGTGCTCCTTCGGTGTAAGGATCGCGATAGGACCGGGGAAGTCCCAGCAATGATCCGTCTTCGGCTACATACACAAAGTCTACGCCCCATGTGTCGATGCCTATTGAATCAATCTCAATTCCTTTGGCGGCAATTGTCTTCAAGCCGTCTTTCAATGCTTCGAAAAGCGCATAAATGTTCCAGTAATATTTCCCTTGAACCTGAATGATGGTATTTGGAAAGCGGGTTAGCTCTTGAAGTTCCAGTTTGCCGTTTTCGAGTACGCCAAGTATGGAGCGACCGCTTGTAGCACCCAAGTCGAGTGCGAACAATAAGTTTCGTTGTTTCATGGTATATACGTATAAGTGTGTTTATCTGCAAATTTAGAGGGAGTGTGATTATTCTTACTGCTATATTTGACTTGTGTACTTTGAATTTTGTCATACTTCGTAGTTGCTTTTTACTCTGTAATTACTATATTTGGAGGTCGTTTAGAGTTTAAAACTTTACTTTTTGCTTTTGAAAAATGAAATCTTCCGTACATATAAAATATCTCATTGTAAATGAAACTGATGCGCTTTGGGGACTCATCGTAAATTCGGTGGGTTATCAACGTGTGGAACCTGGAGATGTTTATCCGCCACAGAATCATCCTACGCGTTATCTATTCAATGTGAAAAAGGGACGCGTACTCAATGAATATCAACTACTCTACATTACTCGCGGAAAAGGTACACTTATTTTCAGCGACCGCAAACGGATAGAGGTAAAGGAAGGGAATATGTTTCTACTCTTTCCCGGTGAATGGCACAGCTACAAACCCGACCCCGAAGTAGGGTGGGATGAGTACTGGATTGGCTTCACCGGTATAAATATTGATGAACGGGTACGACACGGTTTCTTTTCTAAGCAGCGTCCTGTATTCAATATAGGCATGAATGATGAATTGGTAAAGCAATACAAACATGCTATTCAAACAGCCCGCGACCAAATGGCGGGCTATCAGCAGGTGCTTGCAGGTATCGTCAATTATTTGTTGGGCAATGCTTATTCCATTGATAAATGTGCCTCTTTCGAGAACCGTGAATTAAGTAACCGTATCAATAAAGCGAAGGTTATTATCCGCGAATCTTTTCAACAAAGCATCACTCCCGAGCAAATAGCAGGCGAGGTAAATATGAGCTATTCGTGGTTTCGTCGTTTGTTTAAAGAATACACAGGCTTCTCTCCTGCACAATACATTATCGAATTGCGCATTCAGAAGAGCAAAGAGTTACTTACCAACACTGCATTGACAAACAAAGAAATTGCTTTTGAAGCAGGGTTTGATAATGCGGATTATTTCTGCACCGTGTTTAAGAAAAAGACGGGGCAAACCCCGAATGGATATCGGGGAATGATGCAGTGGGGAGGGGAGAGTTAATCCCTGACCACTTTTACTTGGTCAATAATCACCCCTTCATCCAGTGCGGTAATGGTAATCGTTACTTTCTTTCCTGCGCTAATGTTATGCTTGGTGCTGCGAATAGCTTGATTTCTCAATGTATTCATCTTCCACTCTTCGCTACGCCCTACGGTTTGATACTCAACTATTTGTTCGGGTTCATTGTTTACCGTGATAGCATATCTTAGCTTATCTCCCTCAACAGGATGATTGGGTACTAAGGCAACTTCAACTTCAAGATTACCTGTTTGCGCGGAGGTGAATGTATAGGTTGTCTTTGCCCCCTTTGTCAGTGTAATAGCACTCCGGGTATATCCTAAGCCGTGTGTCACAGGCTTTTCTCCTTCAAACTTAGTATATTGATTTCCATTAAAGAGTGCCAATGGTTTTGTTTCCTCTACCAATGGTGTTTCCGCTACGGTGTGAGGTACACGGTCGAACACAGGAAGTAAACGTGGCTTGTAATCCATTATATGATTCCATTTACCGTTGTTCAAACTATTGTACTTTTCCGTAAGAGTTACAATTTGGTCGTAGGCGGCATCACTTTGTTGCCACTCTGCTAAGCCGTGTCGGGCTAATTGTCCGTAGAGATGCTTCTTGTTCATCTCGGCAGCACCGCGAACAGGATACTCAATAAGTTGGAACCACGCTTCCTGAAGCTCTTGCGGAATACCTGCCGACATAGCGATTACTTTATCAGACATGGCATTATACTCGCTTAAACGTTGCTCAATGTATTCTTTGCTCCACGGCAAGTCACAAACAACTTTGAACGCAGGGTCTTTTTCTTCCGTGCGGGTGTTGCCCATGTACTCGGGTTTGCGAATATAAGCTAAGCGGTAGTATTCGTTCATTATAGGTAGTAGCTCTTTGGCTCTATTTGCGCCAAACTCCCGGGTTAGCCATGTAAGCAGGTGCTTGTCCAATCCTTTGGTGTTGTTTTCAATGGCGTTGATATTCCATGCCATGTCCATAAACAGCTCGATAAGATATTCCGCAGGTTTAATGTCGCCCACATTGAGAATCCACATATCTTTGGCTCCTTTATCGTATGCCATCTTCATTTGCGTGTACACTTGTGCCGGATGGTTTGTTGCCAACCACAAATAATCGTGCGGACGACCCCAGTAAGACGCGTGATAGTAAATACCGTTGCCTCCTTTGCGAGCTCGTTCGGTAGCATCGGGGAAGTGGCGAATGTAACCATAGTTATCGTCGCACCATAACAGAGCCACGTCTTCGGGAACTTCTAATCCCATTTTATATACATCGAGTACCTCTTTGTAGGGAATGAATACTTGCGAGACTTTTTCCACATTAGGGTTTATGTACTTGGCAATCATATCACGTTGGTCTTTGAGGATATTTATCAAAGCATCTTTTTGCTCTTGCAAAGTGTTGGCACCAAGCATTTTGCTATCGTGTACGCCACGAATGCCAAGGGTGTAAATATTATCCGAATTTACTAACTCAATAACGCGTTCTTCCCAGAATTTAAGAACATTTTCGCGGTTATTCACATAGTCGTAGGTTCCTTCGCCTGCTATTTTCCATTCGGCGTTGGTGTTGCGTACCATAGGCTCGCAGTGCGATGTACCCACAAATATACCGTATTTATCGGCCATTTCTTTATTGCCGGGAGTAAGATAGAACGCTACCGAACACGCGTGCATGGCAGGCCAATAAGTATTAGAACGTAAACGGAGCAATAGTTCAAATATGCGCGCGTGTGTTTGTGCGCCAATCAACCCTTTTGTGTCCGAAGGGTCGTTCGTGAGATAACTCCACGGCATCAATCCCCAGTCCTCATCATTAATAAAAATACCTCGACGCGCTACGGACGGGTATTGCAACATTCTAAAACCGTCTTTGATTGTAAACGATTCTTTTTTAGCAATAGGAGCATCTGCCCACCATTCCCACGGAGATACACCCCACATGCGCGAAAGCTCCAACATACCGTAGGCTGTGCCACGTTTATCGTTTCCAATTATGATGATTTTATCCTTCTGGCTTAAGATAAGGAACCCTTCTTCATGTTGTTTTAGCTCCTGAATATCTTTGTCGGATACCAGTTGTTCGGCTTTACTGTTAAGTCCGAGAGTACCTATGTAGATTTTTCCTTCATCATTACCGGTTGTTAATTGTGCGCTGAAAACACTCTTGTAATCCCGTTGAAGAATTTCGAGCGCGGTCTGCACCACTTGTTCTTCGTTAGGATTGATAACAACGGTTAGCTCTTGACCCGCTTGAAAGGTGGGGGTCGAACAAGAATAGAAGGGGAGAAGGATACCCAAAAAGAGGGCAGAGAGAAGTGATTTTTTCATGATATTGGTGTTTTTATTATTTATTCTGTATTGTATGGACTGTTTGAATCATTAATGTGTACTAAGCGTTACCTTTGTTTCTTTCATCCCTTCTGCTGCTGCTCTAACCTCAATTGTTCCTGTTTCTTTTCCAGCGCGAATAATCGCCATGGCTCTTCCTTTGAACAGCATAGGTCTTGATGAACCAAAACTTTCCATATCGGTAGGAGAGGCATTGCCCGATGCGATAATCGTTCCGTTACCATTGCACTCTATTTCTATCTTGCGGTCGGTATTCAGTAATACATTTCCTTGTTCATCTATTAGTTCGATGAGTACGTAAGAGAGGTCTTGCCCATCAGCTTTTAGCTGGCTCTTGTCGGGCGTGAGACGTAAGGCTGCTGGTTTACCCTGTGTTTGGAGTACAGTCGAAGCTCCCTCGATATTATTATTCACTTCTACTGCTCTTAAAATACCCGGTTGATAGGGCACGCGGAATGAAGCGGTGTAGAGTGTGTCGATAGTTTGTTCGCCAACTAATGTGTTGTTAAGGTAGAGTCTTACTCCTGCAGCGCGTGTATATACATTTACCTTTAGTGTGTCATTCTCAAATTCGGGGAATGTCCATGAGAGTGACTCTTCGCGCCATCCCCAGAAACTAACTTTCTTTATCTTTCCGGCGGGGACAGGAGTTTCTACTGCCATACTGATTGCTCGTTCGCGCCACAAAACATCTCGATAATAGGATTGTGGTTTCTTGATACCGATTAAATCAATATCTCCACACCAACCGTTGAACCATGGCCACTCCATGAACTGATGTACATTTTCTTGCGGGTCAACTTCAAAGGAATTGCCCAAGCCGGATTCGCCAAGATAGTCCATAGCTGTCCAGATGAAGTCGCCGATAACGTAAGGAAGTCGTTCTACTTTATCCCAATTTCCAGCGGCTTCGGTAGCTACGCTTTCGCTGCTGTACATAATGCGTTCAGGAAATCGAACGTGTTTCTCTTCAAAGAACCGCCACATGTAGTTGTAACCTGCTATGTCGAGATGATAGAACGCGTTATCCAGCGGAATCATTGCTGTACGGTCTTTGTTCCAATATTTGTTGACTCCCGCGGTTATGGGGCGGGTATTGTCGAATTGCAGAATTTCGTTTTTGAGATAGAGTGCTGTTGCCTTTCCTCTTTCGGAAATTCGTTCGCGAATCTCGTTTCCAATACTCCACATAATAACCGATGGTCGATTGCGGTCTCTTAATACTAAGTTCTGAAGATCTTTAGCACTCCATTCGTCAAAGTATAGATGATAGTCGGCATCGTTTTTCTTGCTACGCCATTGGTCGAACGCTTCGTCTATAACCAACATTCCTAAGCGGTCGCACGCGTTCATGAAACTCTCCGACATAGGGTTGTGTGAACCTCTCACGGCATTGTAGCCATTTTGTTTCAGTAGTTGTATTTTGCGTTCTTCGGCACGGTCGAAGGAAGCGGAACCCAATAGCCCGTTGTCATGATGTACGCATCCGCCTTTCAGTAACGTTGGTACACCATTGAGTTCAAAACCTTTTTCTACTGAGTATTGAATGGTTCGAATTCCAAAAGGTAATACGTACTCATCTTCTTTTATATTGTTGTTCCATAAGCTGATTTTTACTTCGTAAAGATGAGGTGCGTCGGTATTCCACAACAACGGTTTCTGTACTTGTATCTCAAAAGGTACAATCACTTTGCTTCCTTTGGCTACACTGGTTTGTGAGCTACTTTGCGCGACTATCTCTCCTTTGGGCGAAATGAAAGTTACGTTTACCGTGTAGTCTTTCTCTTTTTTGTCACTATTGACCACTGTAGTAGATAATGAGATATCCGCCTGTTGGTTTTGTACACTTGCTGTATGGATAAATGTTCCCCAATCTTCAAGATAGGAAGATGCTGTACGAATGAGCCATACGTGACGATAAATACCCGAGCCTGTGTACCAACGAGAGTTTTTACCTTCGTTGAGTACGCGTACAGCTATCGTGTTTTCTTTTCCCGCGCGATTACAATAAGGAGTAATGTCTACTCGAAAAGTGGTATAACCATATACGTTACGATATACTTTCTGTCCGTTTACCCATATCTCGGACTGATTGTAGATGCCTTCAAAATAAAGTTCATGACGTTTGTTCGCGTCTTCTTTGGGGATAACGAATGACTTGCGGTACCAGCCTTCGCCACCTACGGTGTTTCCGGTGGCAAATCCGCCTGCGCTCTCTTTGCTGAAAGGACCTACCACCTTCCCGGGTTCCTGATTGGGTAGATGTTCTATACCCCAATCGTGTGGAAGATCAATGATTCGCCATGAAGCATCGTTAAAGGTAGGTTGCTCAGCTTGTTGGATTCCAAGTTGGAAGCGCCAATCATTGTCGAATAACACTTTCCGTTGTGAGAAGGCTTGTGATGTAAACAGGACTACAAGTAGTAGGGTTGTAACTATACGCATGATTTTTATTTTTTCTGCTAATTTAGAGGTTTCTATAGTTTCGGATGCTATAAAGTTGTACACAAAACATAGACAATTGTGGTTTTCTACACAATGAGTGCAAATATTACACTTAATCAGTTTGTTCTTGAAAAATAATAATATGCGTTGTCTTGTAACTGAAGATGTCGTAACCGATTGTTGCTTATTGGTTGATTTGATGATTATTTTTATCGTTTTCGTTTCTTTTGAATGGATGCGTTTCTGTCAATAAGATAGCAGGAAGCAGTAGCATGAGCTATAAAACGCCTGCTTTGCTTTCTTTTGTCGTTTTGGGTCTTTGAGATTAATCTTATGCAAACAGAGCAAATGTGCCCTACAAGGCTTCTGGGAGGGATAGCTTTGAACAAAAAGTGCTTATGGTTCAAGCCTCTTCTGCTTATGGCTCAAGCTCCTTCTGCTTATGGTTCACGACTCATTTGCCATAGGCTTGAGAGGCAAATGCTACTGGCTTAGCGGGAAAAGTGGACTTTGCTTTGAATAAAAGCAGACTTTGCTTTGTGTGTGTTTGAACTGCGTTTCGATTAAAAAAGCAGTTCAAAAAAACATGCTTCACAAAGCCTATAAGGGCGTTTCCTGCAAAAGCAGAGTCTTGAACTGTCTGTTTGGGCGGGTTTCTTTAACTCGTTTTCCTTCGATTTTTTTGAGGCAAAGGGTAGTTTCCCTTAAATTATCGCAAGCAAATGGCGTTTAGCAAAATGATAGTTAAAACAAAAAGCCAACGCTGGTAGGTGTTGGCTTTTTTGAAGTATTTAATATCAAACCTTATCTGATATACTGACTCAATTCAATTCCCAACTCCTTAATACCCTCAGCTACAAGCAGTGCTACTTGTTTTGCGCCTTTCTCCATCATGTGTGTGTCGTCTTGTATTCCATCGGGCTTAAATGGATCTATACCGGCTTCCAACCAACGGTAGTAAGGCTTTGACGCTTCGTCGCCCAGCATGGTAATGAAATCGCGGGTCTTTTGATTGGCATCAATCATCGGCACATTCATTTCTTTGGCTACTCTGCGGGTAATGATGGGATATCCTTTCAGACGGTCGTCTACCAAGTGCCCGTTTTGGAACGTGCGCATAACTACCGATGTAAGTAAGATGGGATTGCCACCTCTCGCCTTAGTGTCGTTAATCATTTTAATAAGATTCTTTTCGTAATCCTCATAAGAAGCATGACGCTCGGGGCGGGTAGAAGCGTCGTTGTGCCCAAACTGAATAAAGACATAGTCGCCCGGAGTTACTTCCGACAATAGCTTATCCCATCTTCCTTCGGAGATAAAGGTCTTTGTACTGCGTCCGCCAATGGCATGATTGCGTATTTGTATGCCTTCTGCTAAGTATAGCGATAGCATTTGTGCCCAGCCGCGAATGAAGCCGTGCTTTTCTTGTTCGTAATGTTGCGCGGTAGAGTCTCCGGCAATGAGGATAGCCGGTCTTTTTGTTTCGGGACCTGCGGTTACAGAGATAACAATTGCTCCGCCATGCGGGTCGAAATCGAACATTGCTTTCTCTGCCGTGAGGTGCACAGGTAGATTCTTTTTCCCTTGCTTAACGGCTATTTGCTGGATGTTACTACGGTCTATAACCAATGTGAGGGGCTCATAGTACAATTTCTTATCCAGTGTAAGCGTGGGGGTTACAGTGATGCTTTTTTTGTTTTTAGTGATACTTAACTGTACTTCCTCCCGCTCCTTAGTATAGGCGGCAACTTCGGCGAAGGTACCTACCCATACCTTATCTTCCATGCTTTTTACTTTCTCCAAGTGTTCCCAAAAGCGCTGTGGATTTCCAAAAGCATCGTATCCATAAGTGATGCCATGTGTCATTCCTACGCCCCATTCTTTATTTTCGATGAGTTTATCTACCCATTTCTCAAGATCTTCGGGTGTCGATTTGCTACCGATGGAGCGTTGCACAGTTCGCGAACCTACACGGTTTTTGGTAACATAAGCTACTCCTTCGGGTGTTTTGGCGTTGTTGGGATAGCAGAAAGAACGTGCCCATATTCCGATGTGCTTAATGATAGCGCTGTCGTTTTTATCCACATCCTCTTTAATCTCTTCGAACGAGAATCGCTTGAAGTTCCGGTGTAACCAACCATGATTGGATATCTCGTGCCCATTCATCGCCATTTCTTTGAGGTTTGCCCATGTTACACGAGTGGTGTCGGTAATGGCGTTATCACTTTCGTTAACTCTACCTCCATTAATATAGAACGTTCCTTTGAAACCCAATCGGTCGAAGAATGGTGCAACGAGTGTGTACTGTTCCTTCAAACCATCGTCGAAGGTATAACTGATGGCACAAGCACGGTCGCCTTGATAGGTCGCAACGCGAACAGGAAAGTCGGTTATGGTTTGCGTTTGCACAGTAATAGCAAGCAAGCTTAGGCAGAGTGCAATGATAGTTGTTTTCATAGGTTTATTGAGTTACTATTTTAACACCGCGTGGTGCATCTATTTTAGATATGATTTTTCCGTTCTTTTGCTTCGTATGTTTTATTTTTACTACACCGTGTGGAGTAGGGAAGGTTCCCTCTACCCATTCGAGGTCTCCCAGATTGGGCTCTATCTTTAGTACTTTGCAACCGGGTTCTACTATTTTCACTCCCAATACATGTTCGCTAAGCCACGCTGTGGGTCCCGAAGCCCATCCATGACAGAAACTGTGCCGGAAGCCCGGATAGCAGTACGCACCAAAGTCACCATGAATATCTTTTTTGCCCGCAGGGGTTAATTCATCGAGACGCGCAGCGTTTTCCAACCATTCCAAATTGAAATCTTCCCAGAAGGTGGTAGCTCCCATATCGAGCATACCGCCCCAATATTGGCGTATCACGCGCAAAGCCTCGTCGTATTGTCCTGCCAAAGCCTGCGCTTGCAGCATATAGTAGCCATAGAATGTAGAGAACCCGGCTGCTCCTCCTACAGAGACCACCTCATTGCAAGCCTTTTCGGGTGCAATAATATTGGCTATAGCCATAAGTGAAGCTGCTTGTTTAAGGTTGTTGTGGTCTTTAACGAACTTGTTCATGCGGTCAACACACTGCTGTGCTTTTTGAACATAGGCAGTTTCATTCAGTATTCCGCATAACTTAGCTGCGTCTTTCATAGCCCACACAATGAGCGCGCGGTATCCCGATTCTACACCTTCCTTGTTAGGGCTCGAAGGCCAATCCAGGAAACGGTTGGGAGAGAGTTCTTCTTTACCGTTTTCATCTATCTTGCTTTCGATGAGGTCAACAAGTCCAAGTATGTACTCTTTGTGCTTGTTGAGGAAGTTGCGGTCGCCTGTATGCATAAACCAATCGTAGTGAATAATGAGATACCACAAGGAGTAAGCACTCATGCCGTTCATCCATTGTGGTAGCGGATATAGTTCGCAAGCCAGGTCGAGTGTTTGCGGAATAATCTCGTTATTACCGAATACGGTTGCGATAGTTGCTACTTCGGGATGCATATCGCCCAGCCATATTGCGCGGTCGCGTTTGATGCCATCCCAAAGATACTCTTGCATATTAAGATGAACGGTATATGCTCCTGTAAGCCATATTTTGTTTAACCGCTCGTCATTGCTCTTGAACGAACCCAGATAAGGTATTTCGCGATATCTCAAGATAGCCGATGCCTCCTTAATGCGTATCGTTGTATTCTTTTGCAAAAGGTCTATGCGCACGAAACGAAAGCCGGTGTTGCCAATCTCTAAGAGTCCATCGCGTGGTATTTCCATCGTAATATCGCGCATGGCGTGGTCATCGGTAGAGAATCCTACTTTCCATGCACTATTATTGGTTTGGCTGTTACACTCTCCAACCGACTCTCCAAAACGGATACGAACCAATGATGGCTCCCGGCGAGAAGAACTGCCCAGTACGAGTTGCAAGCCTCCATGAATTTCCTTACCGTAGTCGAGCAGGATAGAAGCTGTTTCGTTCTCGGTGCTTTTCATTTCGCACATGTTTTTTTTGCCAAACACGCTTTGGCTGTTGCCTTGTTTTAATAAAGCATCCTCGTACTTTACCAATTCGCTATTGCCATCGTATTTCCACACAATGCGTTGCGGAGTGATGTATACGCGCGTTAATTCATCCTTTCGTGTTTTCTCCGTATACTCTGAACCGAATACAGGTGGGAGTTGTGCTTTTATTGTTGTAATGGTTGCGGCTACAAACAATACAAGTAGTGAGATTCGTAGTGCGTTCATAAGTAATGGATTATATAGTTCTTTTTTATTCAATAATTATCATTTAACTTTTTCAAAATAAGGCAACCTATTCAATGGAACCTCAATCTCAATTGTTCTACCTCCTTTGTGCATTTTCCCCAAATCATCTCTCCAGCGCCCTTTCGGCAGTTTTACTGTTCGTTTGTTTTGATTGGTTACAACGGGGGCAATCATATAGTTGTTGCCCAGCATAAACTGGTCTTTACACGCTGCGAACCCTTCGTTAGGATAAGCATATTCCATGTGTTGCACTATCGGTTCTCCTGTTTGGGCAGACTCACGGGCACAATTAAGTATGTATGCTCCCATGCGTTTGTGTAAGTGAGCCATCTCTTTTACAATCTTCAGGTTTTCTTCATTGAGGATTCTCCATGGAGCTACCGAGAATTGCATCATTGGCATAAGAGCATGTACCTGTGCGGAGCGAACAATTAACTGCTGGTCGAACTTCGTAGGGTCAAGGTTCAAGAATGATTTGAACTGTCCGCCGCCAATCATATCGGGACATGTGTAGGCGTAGCCTGCTAATCCTGCTGCAATCATTTCGGGTATAAGTGAGCGCACAGCGTTCCATGAATAGTGCTTATCACCTAAACGTTGTACCAAAGCTTCTCCACCCATCTGCCAACAAGCACGATACTCATTTACCGGAAACTCCAGACCAATGCGTGCCCATGCTTCGGTGTGGTCTACGGATATGGCATCTTTCTTGTAACTTTCTAATGTCTTTGATGTGTAGAAACCATTATCACCAGCATCAAACTTAAATCCATCTACACCGTACTCGCGCTGCATGTTTTTCAATAGGGCAATAAAATGTGCAGAAGCTTCGGGGTTGGTGAAGTCATAACAAGCGCTATACCCATTCCACCATTTTAGTAAAGCGGTTCCACTCTTGCTGTCACGAATGAGGTATTTCTTGGCATTTAGCTCCCTGTATTCAGGACTATCTGCCGATACAAACGGACATATCCAAAGCATTACTTTGAAACCCATCCGATGCAATTCATCAATCATACCTTTCGGGTTGGGAAACTTTTCAGCTCTGAAGTCGAAGTTACCATAGTAACGTTGCCAGTTATCGTCAATCATCAATACTCCCGGAGGGAAGCCATTGTCGATGATGCCACGTGCATATGCTAAAATATCTTCTTGGTTCTGGTTGTACATCAACTCAATCCAAGTGTTGTATTGCGGCATGGTAAAGAATAGCGTATCGGGTAATACGCCACTTGGTTTGAAATGTGCGTTACAAGCCGCAAGGTAAGCATCGCGCAGCGTTGTACCTGCCGACTGAACGGCTATCTTTTCGTATGTTGAAGTAATGATCATATTGCCCTCCTTTACCGAGTAGCTGAAAGGGTAATCGCTCCACACATACCTGCCTTTGTTGGAGAGCAGGAGAGGAACTACTTGATTGTTGTTGTTTTGCGTTTCTAAATTATATACTTCCAATGGTTGTACGTAAGGCATTCGGGAACCGAGCGCGACGGCTCCTCCCCACCAATATTCATCGGGTTGTGTTTTTATTTCGGTAATATGTTGTGCAGCAAGTGTCTGGCACAAGAAAAAAGTTAGAATTAGGAAGAACTTATTCATAAATAATGTCTGCGGTTGTATTGGTGTTGTCTCTGAATAATATTTTGTCATTACTGTTGCTATGCAGCTTAATGTTCTTTAGCGCGAATTGGTCAGTAAAGACTACCTTACCCGACTTCTCGCAAGACACTGTGATGTCTTTTAACTCCATATTGATTAAACGCAAGGAGTCGTCGCGACCGGCAGCCGAAATAAACTCGCGTATATTCGTTGCTGTAACGTTGCTCATATATACATTGCGGAAATGAGGGAAACCTTTTTCCACTGGCTCGACGCGGGTAAGCATCACCTTCCAGTGATTAGGGATTTCTTTGCCTTCATATTCGGCAGGGAGTTCCGAATAACTGTATTTGGGGTTCCAATTAAGCTCGGCAACAAATACGTGACGTGCGTTGTCGGCTTCTACGTTAGTCATATAGATATTCTCTACGACACCACCGCGGGTCATTGCCGATTTTAGTCGCATAACAGCAGATGTACCGTAGGACTTGAGATTGTAGCCCAAGATGTTATAAATGCCTCCCGATGTTTCGCTGCCGCAAGTCATTAAGCCACCACCTTTACGGGCAATGCAGTTGCGGATAACAACATATTCCGTAGGACGGTTTACGCGTAAACCGTCGGCATCTCTACCGGCTTTCAGGCAAATGTTGTCGTCGTTGCAATCAATGTCACAATTCTCTATCAGGATATAAGAAGAAGAATCTACATCAATGCCATCGGTGCTGGGACCATGTCCGCCGATGTTGTTGTTTATCAGAAGTCCGTCGGCAGTACAGTGCGAAGAGTATAATAGTTGAATACCCCAGAATCCGGTGCGCATCAGGGTAAAGTCACGCAGGGTAACATCCTTGCTGTTTGATACCAAAATGCCACGTACTCGCTTGCAGTCGTAATCTACAATCCAGCGAAGACTACGTTGTTCGTAGTCTTTGCGCATCGTCCAGTACTTTTCCCAAAAGCCTTCTCCGCGGCAATCAATGGTTCCCTTACCCGATATGGCAGCGTTCTCTGCATCGAGTATGTTCAGTACTGCCGATGGCCATACCATTTCTATACCGGCAATACGTGTCATAGATTCGGGATAATGATTGATGTCGCGGCTTCCCAGTAGAGTAACCCCTTCGCCAATGTGTAAGTTTACACCACTCTTAATAAAGAGTGCGCCGGTATGATAATATCCCGGCTCGAAGGTAACCATACCTCCGCCATTTTCATGGCAAGCATCGATAGCTGCCTGAATAGCCTCTGTACTTAGTACGGTACTATCATTGACTGCACCATAATTTGTTACAGCGAACTGCTTGCTGCCCGGATATGTTTTGGCACCCACTTCCTTTACCCACGGAAGTTTGGTGTAATCTTGTTCGCCCTCTGCGGCACATCCGCAAAGAATGTACACGCTTAAAAGTAAGGAGGCGGAGAGGTTTACTAACTGTTTCATAACTATAATAAGGTATTAATTACCGTCGGGTTTCTCTATTTCATAGAACGGACTTAAATCCCACTGGAAGAGGCTTACTGCGTCTGGTTGGGCGGGATTGTAGGGTATGTATTCGGTCGCAATCTCTTTGGCTAAAGGCAAATTGATGGCTTTGATACCTTCAACCACACACTTAGCTACCTGAAAAGCTCCATAGGTATTGAAGTGGGTATTGTCGGCAAGTGCTGTTGTTTGTCCGGGGAAGGTATTGGCAGGGTAGTGCGCAAGTGCTTTTTTAGAGTCTTCCACACCCATTGCTTCAAAAAGCGTGCGTGTCATGGAGTGTAGGTCTATCAAGGCAATCTCTTCTTTGTTTGCCAACCACTTCATTGCTTCGGGGAAATTCTCGTGTGTATCTCTGATTTTACCGTTTTCATCGAAATTCCTTCTTTGTGTAGGAGTTACAAGTACGGGGGTTGCGCCGCGCAGACGCGCTTCGTCTACAAATGTTTTCAGACTGGTCATGTAGGAGTAGTAAGCACCTTTGCCGGGACCTTTTTGTTTCTGGTCGTTGTGTCCAAATTCAATAAAGATATAATCGCCCGCCTTCATTTGTGTCAACGCTTTTTTAAGTCTGCCCGCACCAATGAAAGTATTTGCCGATTCGCCCGACTCGGCGTAGTTGGCAACAGCTACTTTTTCATTAAAGAAAAAAGGTATCATCTGTCCCCAGCTTGCCCATGGCTCCCTGTCTTGGTCAACTACGGTAGAGTTTCCGCAGAGAAACACGGTAATGGCATCGTCTATCTTCTCAATACTGAGTGAGGTAATTTGTGGCGCGCTTCCGTTAAATTCTAACGTGAGTTTGTTGTCCCAGTTGAGTTTGGTCTTTTCGCGGGTTTTGATGCGTACGTGTTCTTTTTCTGATATTTGCGTATTACGCTTGTTTACAATAAAGGTACGTTCAACGATTTCTCCTTTTTTAGTTGCAAGCCGGTTGATGAAAAGTCTACGCGACTCTGCTCTAACAGTTGTAACACCTGCTTTCTTCTTAGACCCAATGCCAATGGTTACTTTGTAGTTTCCATCGGGAACGGATATAGAGAAAAAGAAAGGGGCGTTGCTTTTTCCGTCGGGTGCAGGTTGCAGGTCGTAGCCATAGCCTGTCTCGGGAGTGAAGAGTGATGTTGGGGCTATTTTGATACTGCCCTCTTTGGCTTTTCCTTCGGAAAAATCGAATTTGAAACTGGTTTGCTGTGCCTGACAAATAGTAGACAAAGTAACAGCGATAATAAATAGTAGCTTTTTCATGATTGTTATAAATGATTTTTGTGCTAAAGTACAGGTTTTTGAAAGGTTCGGATATATAAAGTTGTACACAAAACATAGAAAATTGTAAAACTCTACAGAAAAGGTGCAAATATTACACGTTGAGGCTTTTGTTTGTATTGTGCACACTCTGTAATCTTACTTCTGATTCTGTTATACATATAAGAACAGTTAAAAAACTTACCAGTTGCCACTCCTGCTCTTTTGCTCCAACTATCTTTTTGCTAAAAGCCATTTGCTTGCGATAATTCAGGGGAAACCACCCCCTGCTTCAAAAGAATCGAAGGAAAACGAGTTAAAGAAAAACATCGAAAAATAAGCTTTGAGAGGCTCTTTTTTGTGCGAATCGACGATTTGGGCATTGTGGGACGTGTTTTTCTGACTGGTTTATGTATCAAAACTCAGTCAAAACCGATATAAAACTCACTCTGATTCGTATTAAAACCCAGTCCATTTTTTTTAATCTCCTTATGGATGAACGACCGTTTGCTATAAGCAAACGCTCTGAATGCTTATGGAAGATGGGTCGCGAGCTTATGGCAAACAGTCGTTCGTCCATAAGCAAATTTTCTTTCAAACAATCGCACTCAGAAGGCTTGTGAGAGGGATTGCCTCATTCTTAAATACTCAATAGAAACAATTAGAATAATCGCAAAAGAAAGCAAATCAGGTGTGTAGGTGGGTATGCTAACCTCTTTTGCTGTCTAATTGACAGGAATGTATCTGTTTGTAAAGTATGGGAATAGTAAAAATATTTATCAATTGGATGTGCGTGCAACCTCATGAATACCCTCTTTTAAGAGTGAAAATACAATTTTTGAGTACAGAAACCGTTTATCTTACGTCTTTTAGTATAATACACAAATTACTATGAACCACATCGAACGATTTTATGCTACCGTAGAACGACGTCCGGTAGATCGCCCCGCTTCCTGGCTTGGTATTCCGGATCATGCGGCTGTACCTGCACTCCTTTCGCACTTTGGAGTAAACAATATCAATGAACTCAAAGCACGTCTGAATGACGATATTTATCCGGTTGAAATACCTTATCATTCGCCCGATAGTAATGCTATTTACGCTGCATTCAACTTTGCAAAAGGCGGAAGCCACGGAACAGACGAACGTACGCTTACCGCACCCGGATTCTTCGAAGACTATTCGGATCCTGCCGACGTAGAACGTTTCGACTGGCCCGATCCCGAGAAATATATAGACCCGGCTGAGTGTGCCCGCGTAGTGAGCGAAGTTCCCGCCGGATATGCTATTATGGGTGTATCGTGGTCGGCTCATTTTCAAGATGCTTGTGCGGCTTTCGGTATGGAAACAGCACTGATGACTATGGTCATGAACCCGGATATGTTTAAAGCGGTTATCAACAGGATCACGGATTTTTATTTACGGGCAAATGAAATATTTTACAAAGCCACACAAGGAAAAATTCATGCAGTGCTGATTGGTAATGACTTCGGTAGCCAGAACAACCTGATGGTATCGCCGGAGATGCTTCGGGAGTTCGTCTTCGATGGAACGAAAAAGATGATTGAACAAGCAAAAAAGTATAATCTGAAAGTTGTTCATCACTCCTGCGGTAGTATTTACGATGTAATTCCCGATTTAATAGAATTAGGTGTGGATGTAATTCACCCCATACAAGCCTTGGCGGCAAAGATGGAACCACAACGATTGCACGATGATTTCGGTTCTAAGGTTTCTTTCTGTGGCGGAGTAGACGCTCAATACTTGCTGGTAAACGGAAAACCGGAAGAGGTTTATGCAAAGGTAAAAGAACTGGAAGGCATATTTCCTACCGGTCTCATCATCTCGCCAAGCCATGAGGCTATCTTAACAGATATTCCTCCTGCAAACATCGAAGCTTTGTTTAATGCTATAAATAAATAGAATATATGAAGAGATATGGAAGCATCATCGGGCTTCGCCCCGAGAAACTCGAAGAGTACAAGAAATTACATGCCGAAGTGTGGCCGGGTGTCTTGAAAATGATTAAAGAGTGCGGACTGCGCAATTATAGTATTTATTACAAAGACGGTTTCCTCTTTAGTTACTACGAATACATTGGTACCGACTACGAAGCTGATATGGCAAAGATGGCTGCCGACCCCGAGACGCAACGCTGGTGGGAGGTGTGCAAACCGTGCCAACAACCGCTCGAAACGCGTGGCGATGGCGAATGGTGGGCAGATATGGAGGAGTTCTTTCACGTAGATTGATGTACTTATGAAGTCTATCTTGAAATCTTCAACCGGAAAAAGCTTCTTGGTTGCTTTTATACTTGTCTCTTCTTTGTACCTGATGTGGGGCTGTGCCCATGGCTTATTGGATGTACTGAACAAACATTTTCAGGGAGCTTTTGAGATGAGCAAGGCAGAGTCTGGCTTTGTGCAGTTCTCTACTTACATTGCTTACTTTATTATGGCATTGCCAGCCGGTTTTATTATTCGTAAGATTGGTTACAAGAAAGGTATCGTTATCGGTTTATTGCTGTTTGCTCTTGGGGCATTTGCTTTTATCCCGTCCGCTTTCCTGCATTCGCCCGTTCCGTTCCTGATTGCATTGTTTGTGTTGGCTTGCGGACTTTGTATTATTGAAACCGGTGCGCATCCTTACATAACCGTAATGGGTGCCGAAGAATATGCCGCGCAACGCATTAATATTGCAGCAGGTTTTAATGGTATTGGCTGGATTATCGGGCCTATCATAGGCGGTGCGCTGATTTTTGGCTCTTCGCCCGAAGATGAAATGGCGTTGGCAAAACCCTATATCCTTGTAGGTGTTGTAGTGCTTATTATTACCATTATTTTTGCACTAACCAAGCTCCCTCAAATAGAGATAGAACAAGATACTGTAACCGAAGGGGATGTAGCGGCAAAGAACGTGTCCATTTGGAAATACAAGGGGTTTGTCTTGGCTGTAATTGCTCAATTCCTTTATTGTGGCGCGCAAACAGGCATCTTTAGCTTCTTTATTAATTATGTTACCGAACTGGAACCGTCGCTTACAAATCTGCAAGCTTCTCAATTACTGGGATTTGGTGGCATGTTTCTATTCCTTATAGGACGTTTAAGTTGTAGTCTTATTATGCGTTGGCTCAAACCCGAAACTGTGTTGTTGACGTTTGGCTTGTTGGCATCTATCTGTATGGTAGCAGTAGTGCTTTCTATAGGAAAAGTGTCACTCTGCGCGCTCTATGCTTCGTTTTTCTTTATGTCTACCATGTTTCCCACTATCTTTGCTTTGGGAGTGAAAGGGATGAATGACAAACAAACCAAGAAAGCTTCTTCTTTCCTTGTGATGGGAGTTGCCGGCGGAGCGGTGTTCCCCATTTTGATGGGAGCAATAGGAGAAACACATATGGGACTGGGCTTTGTGTTGCCACTATTGGGATTCTTGTTTATCTCATATTTTGGATTTTGGAAGAGTAGGAGAGTTGCCGAATAATAGTTTCGGCAACACTTATTTACTTATTTCCTTGCTTTCAACCTTATCCAGCTTTATATCTTTTAATCCTTTACTGTCCGAAACAGAGAATCCATTTACTCCGCGCAATACAAAGTAGGGTGCTACCGCTGCTTTATCTGCCTTGAAGTTGCGGAAATCTATGTTCTCTACGTCCATTAATACAGCTACCGGGCGGGTATCTTCCTCTATAAACCGCATGGTAACATTATTG
Source organism: Bacteroides sp. 214 (assembly GCF_010501015.1). GTDB lineage: Bacteria > Bacteroidota > Bacteroidia > Bacteroidales > Bacteroidaceae > Bacteroides. Next base: position 180,947 of record NZ_QVML01000001.1, read on the forward strand.
ACTTCTATGTTTTTGGCATGGCGCACAAAGAGTCCGTAGGCAGGAAGAATCCCGAAGGTGGCAGGCTCCGGATAATCTTTTTCGCGTTCGGGAACATCATACGCATCACGTGGAGCAATCGGCTCATTGCGGGTAAAGAAGTTGTTAATCAGTTCTTCGGGTTGTTCGGCTGCGTGTTGAAGCGAAAGCCCTCCTTTGTATTCAATGTGAATATTGCTCAAAACAACGTCTTCAATGAGATGACCGGGAAGTCCGGCAATGATAGAAGCATATCGTGTATCGGCATTTCTAACCGATACATTGGATATTTGAACACGACGTATCTTGGCAACCGGAGTTGTCTCTTTTGGTCCACGGGCACGATTCCCTAAACGAATAAATAGAGGAGCGTTGGTAATATCGCGCATGGCGATGTTATTGATAGTAATGTCCTCAATAATACCACCGTCTACTGTTTCTAAAGCTAAACCACGGCAACGGTCGAACACGCAGTTGGAAATCGTAATGTTTTTGAAGCCGCCATTGGATTCGGTACCAAACTTAATGCGTCCTGTAGGACCTTCACGGTCGGGTGCATGTGTTATCGTACGCTTAAATGTGCCATCGAGTAGCGTGCCGGGGTCGTAGCCGGATACCTGGCAATTGGTGATTGTTACATTCTCTGTATCTTTTGCATAGCCAAGCCCGTAAGAGCTTTTAAGAACAATGGCATCGTCATTCAGGGTGTTTACATAGCAATTAGAAACACGAACATTGGCGCAACAATCTATGTCGAACGCGTCGCGATTGGTATCTACACGCAGGTTATCAAGTGTCAAATTATCCACACCGGTGGCAAGTAAGGCGAAGTGTCCGCACATCAGCATTGAAATGTCGCGAATGGTTACGTTTCTACACTCTTTCAGCGAAATGGCCTTATTAGCATTTCGAATTGCACCTGCACGATTGGCTCCGCGAAAGAGACCTTCTGTACCGTCTATCAATCCAAAACCTATGATTGAAATATCATGTAAACCAATTCCCCAGATTAGACTATTCTGCCAATGGCTATGCCCAAAGTCCTGATACATGTTGAATTCGTTTGGCTCTGCTTCGTCATAGCCATTTTCTTCGGTAGCTTTTGCTGCAACTATAGTTGCACCATGATCTATATAAAGAGAAATGTTGCTTTTCAGTCGAATGGAGTAGCTGAGGTATTTTCCGGCAGGTATATAAACAGTTCCTCCACCTGTTTGCGCTGCTGCTTCAATGGCTTGGTTGATGGCATCGCTGTCTATGTGTATGCCATCGCCTTTGGCTCCATATTCCTTTACATTGTAAAACGTGTTTTGTGCTGTCGTTGCACTTAATGAACAAAGAGTGGAAGCAATAAGAATGATTGTTGCGAATATATTTTTCATGTTCCTATTTTGGTTTGTGTTTCTAATTATATCCGCCAAAGTTACATCTTTTTCTTTAATGTAGCTGTGTATGAAAAGAAAAGGAGGATGCATCATGTGATGCATCCTCCTTACTATATAGGGTTTTGTTCCTTAGAACTTGTAGTCAATACCTACTCCAAATACTTTGTTGGTACGGCTGTATATGTCTTTACCAGATAAACCTGTGCCGTTGTATCCTGTTCCTGGTGTGCCGGTTGCGGCAACGCTCTTGGTGTAGTCTTCGTAATCTGTCCAGAAGTAACCAACGTTTAGTTTAACCTTTGGCGAGAAGTTGATTACTGCTCCAAATCCTACAGAGTAAGAGTCGCAATAGAAACTTGTGTCACTTTGGAAATCATCAGACAAACCATAGTTCGTATTTTGATAACCGGCACTTAGTGTTATGTATTTATGTACATCCCATTCGATACCTGCAAGATATTCGCTTGTTCCGCTTTTCAGTTTCTTTTGCTTATTGTTTGCCATTCCTGCGTCTTTATCGAAGAAGTAGTGATACTCAATTGTGGCGCGAAGGTTTGGAAGGAACTCGTAACCTAATCCTGCGGTGAGGAGGGCAGGGATATCATTGGGGGTGTTTACACCATGTGCATAATCGGCTAATGCACCTTCGGGGTCACTGTTTTTCTTTGTTTTGTTTTCAATGTTCAGGTTGGTCATAAACTCGTACTTCAAACCAAGATTGAATTTACCAAACTTTACATCGGCACCAATAATAGGGGTTATTCCCCAGCCAGTTTGGTCTACATCAAGTTCGATAGGATACAGAACAGTTTCGTTATCAGCTTTTGATATGGCAAACAAATAACCTTCATATCCGCTGTTTACATAATTCATACGTCCACCGGCAAAAACAGAAAGGATATCGTTTATTTTATAAGACAATCCCAACTGCAATCCATAAATGTATTGTTTGCCATCCATTGCAGAGTTAATGCTGTACTTATCAGGTGTAACTCCCATTGCGGCCAATCCTGCCATTACTTTGGAGTCGAACATAGGTAAACCATCGTCAAAAGAAGCCTTACCTCCACCACCGGTTACGGCAAAGCTACCCGAAATAGTCCAATCACCTTTCTTGTAAGCGGCTTGAATACTTGGAATAATAGGAGCAGAAGCGGTTCCTTTGTATTTACGTGTGCCTTGCCAAAGTGGAAAATCAGAAGCATGAATTACACGTGTTTGGAATGCACTCTGTATATTTAACGAAAAGTATGTCCCGTCTTCCAGGAAAGCAAGTCCGGCAGGGTTAGAATAAACTCCATCCAATGCAATTGAGGCACCGCGAGCAAGCATTCTGTTGAATGCGGCATGTTGATTCGTATTGGTTAAGATACCACCTGCGAAAGTTGAAATTGAAACAGTTGCCAGGAAGGCAACAAATAATGATAATCTTCTCATAATCGTTGTTGTGTTTTTATATTTCGCGGCAAAGGTATAATAAAAATGCACAAGTAGTGTAGATATGTGCAATAAAATAATCGTTTCTTGTGAAACTAATCTCTTTCTTTGCTGTTTTTTGGGGTTGAAAGCTATCAGTTCTGGCTAAATCTTTTTAATCGTTAAAAAAGAGACATTCACGAAGTCTTATCGAGATTGTTTCTTTTTTTTTGTGTATCATTGCCACACAATATATTTACATAATAATAAGATGCTTATGAAAAGAATAGCTTTCGCTTTATTCGCCCTGCTGGTTTGTTTACCAACTTTGGTTTTTGCACAAGACAATAAAAGCAAATACTTAGCAGGAGCAGTGCCTGTGGTAGATGGCAGAATTGTTTTTTCCGAAAAGATAGACCTGCCCGGAGCAAGTAAAGAACAGATTTACGAACGTATGTACTCATGGGTAGACGAACGTATGAAAGCCAATAAAAACAATAGCCGTATTCTTCTTTCTGATAAAGAAAAAGGTCAGATAGTAGCATTTGGAGAGGAATATATTGTGTTTGCTTCTTCTGCATTATCTTTAGATCGTGCTTTCACAACCTATCAGATGGTAGTAGACTGCAAGGATGCTCAAACAGAAATAACCATTGAAAAGATACGTTTTGCCTATGAAAAAGAGAGGTTCCCTGCCGAAGAATACATCGTTGATGAGGTAGCACTGAATAAAGATAAAACAAAAATTATTCGTGGTTACTCCAAATTCAGAATCAAAACGGTAGACTTTGCCGATAATTATTTTGAGAAAGCAAAGACAGCTTTGGGAATAACTAAAGTTGTACCTGTGCAACAAGTTACTTATGTAGGTGCTGCAGCACCCACTACTGTAACCACACCCGAGCCAGTTGCCACATCTGCACCTGTCGCTGTGTCTGCTCCGGTTGCTACACCTGCTCCCGTGGTTGTTGCTGAACCTATGTATGTAGGAGGCGCAGATCTTTCGGGTTACAAAAAGCTTGACCCGCAACGTATTCCGGGTAACATTATTAAGATGCTAAATGAAGACTGGATGTTAATAACCGCAGGTACCGATGCCGGATTTAATATGATGACAGCCAGTTGGGGTGGTATGGGCGTGCTTTACGGAAAGCCGGTAACAATGTGTTTTATCAATCCTACTCGCTATACTTATCAATTAATGGAGAAGAACGATACCTATACACTAACATTCTATACAGAAGCATATCGTGATGCATTGAAATATTGCGGTACAGCTTCGGGAAGAAATGAAGATAAAGTGAAAGGTTCGGGCTTGACACCGATTACCACTCCTGATGGTAGCAAGGCATTCGCCGAAGCTTGGCTTGTTATTGAATGCCGCAAGTTGGTTTCGCAATCATTGAGTCATGATGCACTTGGAGATGAGAAGCTAAAAGAGCAGTGGATGGGTAAACAACTGCACAAGATGTATATTGGAGAAATTATAAATGTTTGGGTGAAGTAAGGCGTAAGCCTTACTTCTTATGTCTGTTTGCTCTTTTTTTTCTAATTTCCGCTTTCATCTTTGCTGCTCCCGAGCCAGATTGTCCGCGAATATAGGTTGCTTTCTTGGCTTTTGTCTTTATCTTCTCTTCTTTAGGCCCTTCGTTTTTGGCTTTTCCCTTAAAAACGATGCCTTCGGTCATGGCTTTCTCTATGCTCATAGCTGAATTTATAAACGATTTCTTCGACAAAGTTACAAACTTTTAAGTCGTTGCAACTAATTATTCCATTATCTTTGCCATCATACAATATTACCAATAGATGAATAAAGGAGTATTAACCGCCGATAAAGACCCTATGGGAGCTGCTATTGCCGAGTTTCACCAAACAAAAAAAGCAGGTCGGCTTCGTGTTTTCTCTTCGCAGTTTGAAGAAGATGAGATTCCCGTCAGACAGTTATTTCGCACTGTAGATAAGATGCCTCCATTAGAGCGAAAAGCTCTGAAACTTGCCACTGGCAGTGTGCTCGATGTAGGAGCGGGTAGTGGTTGCCATGCTTTGGCTTTACAAGAAGCTGGTTTGGATGTTTGTGCCATTGATGTATCGCCACTCTCGGTGCAGGTTATGAAAGAGCGTGGTGTAAAAGATGCTCGTCTTGTAAATTTGTTTGATGAAACTTTCGTTGACTCCTTTGATACTATTCTGTTGTTGATGAATGGTTCGGGCATTGTGGGCAAGATAGACAACCTACCTTTATTCTTTAAGAAAATGAAGCAATTGCTTCGCCCCTGCGGTTGCATTTTGATGGACTCGAGCGACCTGCGTTATCTTTTTGAGGAAGAAGACGGTAGCTTCCTGATAGATATTGCCGGCGATTATTATGGTGAAATTGATTTTCAGATGCAATATAAAGAGGTGAAAGGTGCAGTGTTCGACTGGTTGTATATAGACTTCCAAACACTCAGTCTTTATGCAGCCGAAAATGGCTTTGTTGTAGAGCTTGTTGCGGAAGGAAAACATTATGATTACCTAGCTAAAATAACCCTAAAATAAATAATGATGAAAAAAATATTTCTGCTTCTAACTCTACTGTTGTGGAGCTTCAGTTACCTGTTTTCTCAAGAGAAAGAACTTACGCTAAATATTTTTCATACTACCGACATTCATGGAAACTTCTTTCCATTTGACTTTATGAATAATCGTGAGAATAGAGGTGGCTTGGCACGTGTGAGTACATTTATCGCTGAAAAACGCGCAACGATTGGACGCGATAACTTCTTGTTGATGGAAGGTGGTGACTTATTGCAAGGGCAGCCGTGTGTTTATTACTACAATTTTATTGATACCACTTCTATTCATTTGGGGGCATCAACACTGAATTATATTGGTTATGACATTTCTGTGATGGGAAATCACGATATTGAAACAGGACATTCGGTGTACGACCGTTGGGTAGATAATTGTACCTTCCCGGTATTGGGAGCAAATATTCTTAAAACAGATGGAGAGCCCTATCTTCCTCCTTACGCCATGTTTCAACGAGGTGGCATGAAGGTTGCTGTGCTTGGAATGATTACTGAGGCAATACCCGCTTGGCTTCCCGAAAATCTTTGGACTGGTTTGCGCTTTGCCAATATTGAGGAGACAGCGAGAAAGTGGATTCCTATCATTAAAGAAAAAGAAAATCCTGATGTGGTTATTGCATTAATACACTCGGGTGTGAAGAGTTCTTCGCTTACAGGATTCGATGAAAATGTAGGTATGAAGATAGCGCAAAACGTACCAGGCTTGGATGCAGTTTTCTGCGGACACGATCACTCGTTGTTTTGCGAAAAAGTAGTGAACTGCGTAGGAGATTCGGTCTTGGTTATTGACCCGGCTAATAGTGGAAATCATATCTGTGATGTTACTGTTCGGGTGAAGAAAGCAGGTGAAAAGGTAATAGAAAAGACACTAAAGGGAGACTTGGTCGATATCTCTTCGCTTGAACCGGATGCAGCATATATGGAGCAGTTTTCCAAGAGCTTTGAAACGATCAAGAATTATGTAAATGCAGAAATTGGTGAGTTTACTAATGCAATTTCGGCACGCGAATCATTCTTTGGGCCTTCTGATTTCATTGATTTGCTACATACCTTACAGTTGAAAGTAGCGGATGCGGAGATTTCTTTAGTTGCGCCACTTTCGCAAAGTACATACATTGGCGCAGGTAAAATCTATATGCGCGATATGTTCAATCTTTATCGTTACGAGAACTTGCTCTACACCATGAATCTTACAGGAAAAGAGATTAAAGACGCTTTGGAATATTGTTATGGGATATGGACAAATCAAATGACTTCCCCCGACGACCATTTGCTGCTTATACAAAAAAACACGCGTAATGACCGTTATAATTTTATAAATCCTTCGTTTGGCTTTGACTCTGCTGCAGGTCTGTTGTATACAGTTGATGTGACTAAACCTGTTGGCGAAAAGGTAACCGTTGCAAGTATGGCAGATGGTACTCCCTTCTTGTTGGATAAAACTTATCGGGTAGCTGTAAATTCCTATCAAGGAAGTGGCGGCGCGGGAATTCTGACCGAAGGAGCTGGTATTTCACGCGAAGAATTGGATAGACGAATAGTTAAATCTACGGATAAAGACTTGCGCTACTATCTCGCCGAAGAGATAAAAAAACAGCAAATAGTACATCCACAACCATTGAATCAATGGCGCTTTATTCCCGAAGAATGGGTAAAACAAGCTTCGGAACGGGATTATAAATTGATGTTTGGCAATTATTAACTTAGAAAGCAATCGCGCAGTTCACCCATTCATTGTCAAACGTGGCATTGTATTTTTTATAAAAGTTTATTGCAGGCTCATTCCAGTCCAACACTTGCCACACCATACCTTGAAGTTTACGTTCTTTTGCTTCTACTATAAGGCGCTCAAATAGTTGGGCGCCTATTTTTTTACCACGCATCTGAGGGTCTACATAAATATCTTCGAGATACATTCGTTGACCTTTCCATGTGCTGTAACGAATATAGTATAGAGCAAATCCGTGAATAGTGCCTTCCTCTTCGGCTACAAACGCCCACCAAACGGGATTGTTGCCAAAGCCACTCTCCTCAAAATGAGATAGGGTTACGGTTACTTCTTCGGGTGCTTTTTCATACAATGCAAGTCCCTTTATCAGGGCTAACAGGCGCGGACAGTCTTCTTTTTCCGCGCGACGAATCTTTATTGCCGACATGATGTTGTTATAACTATTTTTACAGGTGGCTAAGATAAAGAAAAGAATAGGTATTATCATCATATAGATTAAAATATCCTTTGCGATCAAACAAAACGGCAATGAAATATGTTTAGTTTCCATTGAGTACCAAATACTTGATCTGAAACATTTAATAACTGAATATATGTATAACATGCACGCTAAATCGGGACAAGTTGTAATTTTGATTGCCCATCCCAACTTAAAAGAATCGGTAGTAAACAAGAGTTTGCTCGATACGGTTAAGGATATTGAAGGGGTGGCGGTTTACAACTTGTATGACGAAAAATTTAAAGAGTTTAATGTGGCGGAGTGGGGCACGATACTGTCTAATGCTTCGGCACTGGTATTACAATTCCCTATACACTGGATGTCGGCTCCCTATATGATGAAACGGTGGGAAGATGAAGTGCTGACGTATGTATCAAAAACTCCGGCAATAGCAGGAAAACCACTGATGGTAATTACTACTACTGGCTTCGACGAAAGCTGCTATCGCACCGGTGGTAAGTGTCAGTTTACTATTGACGAACTTCTTCGACCGTATCAGGCTGCTGCTATACATGCAGGTATGGTATGGACGACCCCTGTTGTGGTTTATGGTGATACTGAAGAAAACATGGGAAAGGTTATAGCTAAGGGTGCTACTGAATACAAAGAGCGTGTAGAAAGCCTTATTGAAAAAATGGAACTTCATATGAGTACAGCATGGTGGTAACACTACCTCTTACCTTATATCTCTTCAACTCTCTAGCTAAAGTAATTAACTGATCTCAATTAAACCTTTTTGAAAAAGCAAAGTCAAATAATTGTTTTCCATAATAAACAAAGTAATTTATAAACAAGACAATTATGAAGAAATTTGGCTTTTTAATGGCAGTGCTACTAGTTGCAGGAAACTTGATGGCACAACAACGTCCCGGTAGAAACATGGACCCGAAAGAACGCGCAAAAACAACCACCGAGCAAATGGTTAAGAGTTACTCCTTGGATGCAGACCAACAAGAGAAAGTGTATGCATTAAATCTTGAAATGGCAGAAGGCATGTCTAAGATAACTTCGGAAAATCGCGACGAAAGACGTGCACAAATGCAAAAGGTACAAGAAAATTACACCAAAAAGCTTAAGGAAGTGTTGACAGCCGAACAGTATGAAAAGTACGCAAAGGATGCTGAAGAAAGACGCCAACGACGAGGCGGTAACCGATCAAGAAATTAGTTCGTATGCTAGAGAGAGAGAAGATCAACAACTTCTCTCTTTTTTTTGAAGCCGGATGTAGCCAAAAGCAGACTTCAAAAGAAATGAAAGTGAACCCCGAAACGAACAAAAAAGAACCTCAAAACGAATGCAAATAAGCTTTGAAAAGTAGAACTTTTCAGTTTTACTAAAATGGCTTCAATCGCTTGTCTATTTCCGTTGCTTTTTGTTCCTTTGTGTGAATTAAAGAAGAGGAAATGAATAGTATTGCCCGAATTTTATTGTTGTTAGCTTTATTGCTAATCTTTTGTGGTTGCTCCAACAAAAGCAAATCCGAACAAAAAGATGCATATGTGCTGATGGAAAGCACTGTTGATGCGCATGGCTTGCAGAAGATGCAAGAATATAGAAACGAGTTGGAAGTAACGTTCAAAGGAAAGAATTATAAAGTGTTTTTGGCTCGTACACCAGATAGTTCGCTTCCACAAGTAAAGAGCGAAACGGGTGATATGTTTCTCGATAACAAGATAGAGTTGAAAATAACCCAAGGGGGTAGCAATATCTTTAGCAAAACCTTTAGAAAACAAGATTTCTCATCGGTTGTTGCAGCTTCTTTTATGAAGAATGCTATCTTGGAGGGTATGGTGTACAATAAAGTTTCTGCACAAGGTATTGTACTTGCTGCAAGTGTTAGCTACCCGCAAACAGATTTATATATTCCTATATCCATAACAATTACTGCCGAAGGAAAAATGACTATGGTTCGTGATGAGTTGCTGGATGAAATTTATTCCGAAGAATGAAATAAACCGTTTGTTGGCGAAAATTCTCACTGTATTCTACTTCATTTCTCACTGCTTTTTTGAAAAAAATCACTGAGAATTAGGTCAAAAATCACTGAGAAAATTACAGCGTGGAGTCATTGTTTAAAACGAAAAAAAATTGTCTATTTGGACAATCTTTTTCGTTGGGTGGCTAATGGGGTTCGAACCCACGACCTTCGGAACCACAATCCGACGCTCTAACCAGCTGAGCTATAGCCACCATGTTTTCTAATGCGGTGCAAAGATATAGATATTCTTTTATTTTACAACTATCTTGCGGGAATTTTCTATAAAGATTTTCATTTTTTCCTGCTCGTTAGTGCTTAATGAGTCTTGTGGATGGTATTCGGGTATTAAGGTATGAATCTTACGATTTTGCTGATTGGGGCGTGCTGTCCACACCAGAGTATGTGCATAATTAGCTATGCGCACCGTATTGTCTTTAACCAAATCCAATCTAAACATCATTCCACCATCTCTTCCCAGTAATGACATGTTGGAAATGAAATTGCCAAGTGAATAAACCACCATGTTTTGTTCTCCGCTCAGTGTATCGGTACGTAGCTCGTAAGGTTGTATCACATGTGGATGCGCACCGATAACATGATTAACTCCTTGTTCTATCAGCCATTTTGCTAATTCTTTTTGTGTTTTATTGGGCTGAGAGTTATATTCATCTCCCCAATGCATACATGCAATAATGACATCGGGGTTTTGTGTACGCGCTATTTCAAGGTCTTGCAAGATAACTTTTTTGTCGATGTAGTTAACAATACACGGCTGTTTGGGTACTAATCCGTTTGTACCGTAGGTATAGGCAAGAAGTGAAATGCGGAAATTGTTCTTTTCGAGTAAAAGCGGATACTGTTTTTTACGTGCAATGGAGTCAGTATATGTACCGGCATGAGGTATATTGAGCGAGTCGAGTATGCTAATAGTGCGATTGATGCCTTTGGTGGCACGGTCTAAAGAGTGGTTGTTGGCAGTGAGCAATACGTCAAAGCCGGCATCTTGAATAGCAAATACGAGTTCGTCGGGCGAACTAAAAGATGGATATCCCCGATAGGGTTTGCCTCCCAAAGTTACTTCCAAATTACCAATGGCGATATCTGCCTCGCTGATTTCTTCTTTTACGTAGCGAAAACATTCAAGGTAGTTGTAGCTTTGTCCTACTCTTGCAGCATCTATCTGTGCCTGATGTTGCATAATATCCCCAACAAACAGCAAAGAAATGCTGTCGGTTGAGGATATACTGTCTGTATTTATATCTCCTTCTCTATGTTTTTCTACCTGTTTTTCTCGTGTGATGCACGAGCAAGAGAGCAGCAATAAGAGCAAGAGAAAGAGCTGCTTCATTACTTGTAAATGGCTTTCTTGCCAGCAAGTAGTGTATTCTTCATCAGCGACACAATAGTCATAGGGCCAACGCCTCCCGGAACGGGCGTGATATATGAACACTTGGGGGCTACTTCGTCAAAAAGTACATCGCCGGTTAACTTAAATCCCGACTTGGTTTTGTCCGAAGGTACACGTGTGGTACCTACATCGATAACTACCGCGCCCGGCTTTACCATGTCTGCTGTAACAAAATTAGGTTGTCCCAGTGCCGCAATGATGATATCTGCTTCCTGGCATTCCTTTACTAAATCTTTTGAACGGCTATGACAAACGGTAACGGTTGCGTCTCCCGGGTAGCCTTTTTGCATCATCAGGGTAGCCATAGGTTTTCCTACAATGTTACTACGACCAAGTACAACACATTTTTTGCCCGAAGTCTGAATTTCATAACGTTTCAACAACTCCATAATTCCATTGGGAGTAGCAGATATATAACAAGGTAGTCCGATAGACATACGCCCTACATTAATAGGATGGAAACCATCTACATCTTTGCGATAGTCAATCGTCTCAATAACCTTTTGCTCGGAGATATGTTTGGGTAGTGGCAATTGAACAATAAATCCATCTACATCCGGATCGTTGTTCAGTTCCATTACTTTAGCTAATAGTTCGTCTTCTGTTACGTCTTCTTCATAGCGCACGAGCGAAGAATTGAACCCGCACGCTTCGCATGCTTTCACTTTAGCGGCAACGTAAGTTTCGCTACCTCCATCGTGTCCTACTAAGATGGCTGCCAAGTGCGGACGCTTGCCTCCGGTTGCTACAATTTGTGTTACTTCGGCTGCTATTTCTTGCTTTACTGTATCCGAAACAGCTTTTCCATCGATGAGTTTGTATGTTTTATCTTCCATAATCGTATGTTTTTATCTTCTCATTTTAGGCATTTTACCGGGCTTAGCAGTTGTAACCATTTTCATCATTTTGCGTGTCTGGTCAAATTGCTTCAACAAGCGATTTACATCTTGTATGTTTGTTCCGCTTCCTTTAGCAATTCTTGCTCTGCGTGAGCCATCAAGAAGAGCAGGGTTAGAACGTTCGGCAGGGGTCATGGATTGGATAATAGCTTCGATGCTTTTGAAAGCATTGTCGTCTAAGTCAATATCCTTAATTGCTTTACCTACACCCGGAATCATGGAAGCCAAATCTTTTAGGTTACCCATTTTTTTGATTTGTGCAATTTGCTTCATGAAGTCGTTAAAGTCAAACTGATTCTTCGCAATCTTCTTTTGCAGACGCTTGGCTTCTTCTTCATCGTATTGTTCTTGCGCACGTTCAACAAGCGAAACGATGTCTCCCATTCCAAGAATACGGTCGGCCATACGCGAAGGGTGGAACTGGTCTATGGCTTCGAGTTTTTCGCCGGTACCAACAAACTTAATAGGCTTGTTTACTACCGTACGTATAGAAAGCGCTGCTCCACCACGTGTGTCTCCATCCAATTTGGTTAGAACTACACCGTCAAAGTCAAGACGTTCGTTGAATTCTTTAGCTGTATTAACTGCATCCTGTCCGGTCATGGAATCTACGACAAATAGAATTTCATCCGGATTAATAGCTGCTTTGATGGCTGCGATTTCGTTCATCATCTGTTCGTCTACAGCAAGGCGACCGGCTGTGTCGACGATTACTAAATCGCATCCTTTGGTTTTGGCTTCCTTAATACCATTTACGGCAATAGCAACCGGATCTTTTGAATCCAGTTCGCAGTACATGGGTACTTCAATTTGTTCGGCAAGTATACGTAATTGCTCAATAGCTGCGGGACGATATACGTCGGCAGCAACCAACAACGGGCGTTTACCTTTTTTGCTTTTCAGCATTTTAGCAAGTTTGCCCGAGAAAGTGGTTTTACCCGAACCTTGTAACCCGGACATGAGGATAACAGCTGGTCTACCTTCAAGATTAAGTTCGGCTGTTTCGCCACCCATTAGTTGTGCCAACTCGTCGTGCACAATTTTTACTAAGAGTTGGCTGGGTTTCACGGCAGTTAGCACGTTCTGCCCTAAGGCTTTTTCCTTTACGGTATCGGTAAATGTTTTGGCTACTTTGTAGTTCACGTCGGCATCAAGCAATGCTTTGCGAACATCTTTGAGGGTTTCGGCAACGTTGATTTCGGTAATCTTTCCTTCGCCTTTCAGAATCTTAAAAGATCTCTCTAATCTATCACTTAAATTATCAAACATATCGGGATTTATTTATTTCTTACTTCGAGGACGCAAATTTAAGAAAAACCCCGCAAAGTTAAATCCTTTTGTTTTGCCAATTTGCTTTCTTGAGGTAAATAATACTGGTTATTAAGAGCATGGAGTAATAAACAATCTCGCTGGTGAAGCAAATTTCTACCGGTTGGCGCAGATAAGATCCAACAAAGAGAATGTAAAGTACATAAAAGACAAGTGTAAAACACTCTAAATATAGTGCGGGAAGTGTGTTGCCTGTGCCCGATATGCTATTGAACACTACATTGGAAACCGATGCTATCAGCATGGCAAAGCTAATCACATAGATGGATGGTACGCAGTCTTGAATAAGCGAAGCATCATTGGTATAAATAGAGAGAATCGTCTGAGGAAATAATGCCATCAACCCCGCCATTACCAACATAATTGCTAATGACATCGTTGCAATTCGCTTCACTAAATTGATAACCTGCTTAATTCCTCCCGCCCCAATAGCATTACTCACCAAACTGTTGGCTGTGGTTGCAAGTGAATTAACCGGGATAAATAATATGATGTAAATGCTTCGTACGATATTTGCAATAGCCAACTCACGCTGCCCAATACGTTCCACCACTACAAAGAATACAAAGAAAGTACCCATTGAAAGGAAGTATTGAAGCATGGTAAAACAAGAGATATTCAAAATGCGCCCGAGCAGCTTAAAATCAATCGAAGTAAACTTATTCAATCCGTATTTCTTGAAGTCTACTGTTATATATGTGTATATTAGGAAGAATAGCATTGAACTTGCTTCGGCAATAACAGAAGCAATAGCTGCTCCTTCTACACCCATAGCCGGACATCCAAACTTACCAAATATCATGACATAGTCTAACCCTACATTGGTTATTGCCATAATGATGGCATTAATAGTCATTACTTTTGTACGGGTAATACCGATGTAGAATGCTCGGAATATTACATTACCGAAAGAAAAGAAGAAACCAAGGATACGCCAGTTGAGGAAACTCATCGTGGAATCGTAGATTTCTTCGGACGAAACCAATAAATACATGATGTTCCCACCAAACAGACGGCTCATGGTATAAAGGAAGGCAGCCAGCACCAACAAGAACAAGCTTCCTTGAATCATGACAGGTCCTACCTGCGCATAGTCTCCTTCTCCATTACGACGGGCAATAACAATTTGCGAACCTACACTAAAACCGAATGCTATTGTAAAGATGCAGATGTAGAAAAGCCCGCCCATCGCTGAGGCGCCGAGTGCAACTTCGCTGACATGTCCCAGAAAAGCTGTGTCGGTAACATTGATAATGTTTTGGGCAAGTAGACTTAAGAGTATAGGATAGCTAACACTCCAGATTCTTTTATTATTGTACATATAAAGGGCTTACATTTTAGAAAGCGCAAAGGTGCGTTTTTTATTCGGATGCTTGCAATGGATGCGAAATAACGATTGATGGTCCGCTTGTTTCGTTTATAATCAACTTGTATACTCCCCGGAAACGCTCAAAGAACATACGGTTGATTTCATTGCGAATAATAATCTCCTGTGTTTGCAACTCAGGGTCGGCAAGAGGAGTATTAAGAACTTCCAATAAAACATTTTTGTGGTCTTTTGAAAGCTTTATTTTTACCGTAATGGTACGTTCTTCTTTAATTTCTTCGTTTGAATAGGTGAATAAACTAAGCAGTGCGCCTATAAAGCGGGTGCTGTCTGTTTGTACATTGATTTCTTGTTGCGGATCTTTTTCAATGTTTATCTGTATTAACCCTTTATTCTTTGAGTTAGCCATGTAAAGTGCATCATTGCACAAATTGGATATTTCGTACTCGGATACAGTGTACTTCATCATGCCGGATTCCAAACGTGATAAGTCTAATACATCGTTTACCAATCTCATTAATTCATCCGAATTCTTCTTGATAATAGCTGCGTACTCTTTACGTTGCTCATCCTCCATGTCTGGGTCGGCAGCTATAAGCTGCGAAAAACCAACCACGTTATTAAGCGGTGTGCGGATGTTGTAACTCATATTAGACAAGAAGCGGTTTTTTATCTCATTGGTTTCCTCAGATGCTTTCATCGCTTCCTTTACATGTTCTTTGGAAGCTTTGAGCGACCTGCGTACTATAAATGCGCGGATGATAAAGGCTAATAATAAGGCAAAGATGGTAGCAATACTTGCAAGCACAATTTGTTGTCGTTGGTTTATAACAATCTCTTGTTCCATCATCAACTTGTTTACGTTGTAGATTTCTTGGATTTGCACCATCTGTTTATTGGATACGCTATAGCTAAGCGAGTCCTTGCGTTGTGCAAGAAACTGATATACAGCAATAGCATCGCTATAATTCCCTGCTTCTGCGAGGATTTTTGCTTTTGTAGACAGCAACTCAGTGGAATTCTCTTCGAGTCCGGCCTCTTTTAGAATGTTAATGGCTATATCAATACTTTCCAGTGACTTAGTATATTCCTTTGTTTTACAATAAAACGTTGCTTTCAGCTCATAAAACTGACCTTTGTACATATAGAATGAGTTCTCATTAATAAGCTCGTCTGCTTTTTTTATGTGTACTAAGGCTTTGGAAAGATCATTCTTTTCTTTAAGGTAATAATAAGCATTATATATTTCTACAAAGGCATATATGTTATTGTAAGATTCGCTGAAAGTAGTTTCGGCAATGTGTTTGTCGAGCATTTCTTTAAGCAATGTGTTGTACTCCATCATTTTGTTGTAGTCATTGGTATGATAGCTTGCCATTACCAGTACACCTAATAAATGAAGTCTGTTGGTGGAGTTTTCTTCTTTAGGTAAAAGTTTGTAAGCTTCTTCCAGTTCTTTTTTACCTTCTTCCCAGCGTCCCGTAGAGGAGTACGCTGTGGCAAGTGAAGTCTTGGCTGTGATAATCCCGTTTGTGTTTCCCATCTTCATGGCCTTTTCTTGTGTTCTTAAGGCATTATTGATGGAGAGTTCAAAATTTTCGTCGAAAATGTGTAGGTTATTGCGTACCATTTGTACCTCAAAGTACAAATCCCACAAGCCTAATTCTTCTGCAATAGGTTCTAGTATGTTAGCATAGTATAGCGTACTGTCTGTTTGTTGCCTATTGTAGTAATATATAGCACCAAAATAGGCTGCGCGACATTTATAATAGTCATTTTTCATACGCTCTGCCTCGTTCATCCATTGCTGTACAGTTTGTATTCCTTCGGGAGTACCTTGTTTAATAATAGCCAACTGGTTGTATAGACTTAACCGCAGTGTGTCGCCTACAGGAAGAGTTTTGATTAGGTTTTCCAAGCT
Organism: Bacteroides sp. 214; assembly: GCF_010501015.1. GTDB lineage: Bacteria > Bacteroidota > Bacteroidia > Bacteroidales > Bacteroidaceae > Bacteroides. The sequence goes on from NZ_QVML01000001.1 coordinate 197,426, forward strand.
ATCGATATTATTATTCGTTTGCGCGCTGTAAGCCGATAGCTGAATTCCTATTATGATGGTTATGATGAGGATAAATCTGTTCATAGGTATAGTTACTTTTTCAGAGGGTGAGTAAAGCAGAATCTTGAGCCGTCGGTATAGGTTGGGTCAATCCAGATATCACCTCCCACGTGGTTTACAATTAACTGGCAGATAGATAGCCCCAGTCCTGTACCCTGTGCCATTTCATTGAGTTTCTCAAATCGTCCAAAGATCTTACTTTGTTTTTCCAAAGGTATACCACAGCCGGTGTCTGTAACAGTAAAGAGCGCTTTCCCGCGGTCGTTTATTGTTAGCTCCAGTGTGATGGAACCGCTTTGTGTAAACTTGGTTGCGTTTACCAGCAGGTTGATTAATACTTGTTGCAAACGTGCTTCATCAGTGTGTAATATGAGCTCTTCCAACTGGGTTGCAAAGCGGATGTCTACACTGGTTTGTTTTATCTTACGTACAGTATCCACTACATTACGGCAGATGGACACGGCATCATTGTCTTTAAAATTGAACTGCATCTTTCCAAACTCTAAGCTCGAAAGGTCAATTACGTCATTGATTAGTTTTAGTAGCAGCTCGGAGTTCTGTTGAATGATTTCATTACACTGATTACGGGTTTCATTGTCAATGGAATCTTCCGTCAATATCGCAGAAAATCCGGTAAGAGCATTAAGCGGTGTGCGTATTTCGTGACTCATGTTAGACATGATCATACTTTTGGCTTTTACCGATTGGTCGGCTTGATTTTTTGCATTTTCCATCTGTTTGCGCGAGCGCACCAGTAGTTTATTGCTGTATATAATATAAAGCGTTAGAGCAATGGCTAATAGCAATAGTCCACTGCCGAATGCAATGGCAAGTGAATGTTGTTTGTTGCGTTGTGTTTGTGTATCAAGTTCTATTTGGTTTACTTTATAGCTGGTACGCAAGCTATTTACCTGACGTGAATAGCTTTTTGCATTGATAGAATCTTTGGTATTGATGATTTGTTCGTATAGTTTAGTTGCCTCATTGTTCTTACCCATCTCTATTAGCAAATCGACTTTTTTTGCAGCCAGTAATGAAGATAGGGTGGTGGAGAGCAATTTCTGATTCTGTTCATTTATTCCGTTAAAAGCCAGCATTGCCTCTTTGTAATCTTTTCGTTTGCTGTAGTAGAAACCGATTGTATAGCTCAAAGATGCAGAAAGAATGCTTTTTTTCTCTTTTTGGATTTGTTCTCTTGCGTGGTCTAAATATTTTTTTGCCTCGTCCAATTGGTTGTATACGGTATAGTAATAGGCATTCAGCAAGGTAAGATATGAAAAGAGCGGATCGCCTTCCTGAATCAGTTGATTTGCTTCTTCTTTGTAGGGAGTTGCGTCTTCGTTTTCTTCCAGGCAGAGGTCTATTGTTTTTAGTAGTGTTCTTTTTTTATAGGTAACAGCGCTAGGTAGCCTGTCCCAAATGTCTATTGCTTCTTTATAAGATTCTATGGCTTCTTTTCTCATGCTTGCCGCGGCATACGCATCTCCTACACCCTGACAAGCTAAGGCAATACCTACATAATGATAATTTAGCTTGTTGGCTTTGTCGAGCATCTGTTGCACCTTGTCTATGGCAAGAGTAACATCACCCCGGGTACAATAGGCATTTGCTAATAATAACTCCAGTTCAAAAAAAGTGTTGTATTCTGCTCTTGTTTCGAAAATGTGGTTAAGGGATTCGCCCCAACAGATTACGCTGTCAAGCGGAGTTTCCTCATCATACGTTATATTTCTCTCAGAGAGAGATAACAGCGCATTAAATTTGTCCTCATTCCCTGCGTATAATGAGGTTGCTGATAGTATGATGGCTAAGGTTAATAGAAGTTTTACAATCTTCACAATAGGTTTTCTTAAAAGTTTGCGAGAATAAAGATATAACGATTTTTACAAACAAAGAACTATTTGAGCAAAAAAAGCTCAAATAGTTCTTTTTTATGTTCTATTTCTCTTGATTAGCTGTTCATGCTCATTAAAAACTCGTCGTTGTTTTTAGTTTTTTCTAAGCGGTCTTTCACGAAATCCATTGCTTCGATAGGGTTCATGTCAGAAAGATATTTGCGTAGAATCCACATGCGGTCGAGTGTTTGCTTGTCGAGCAATAAATCATCGCGACGTGTACTTGAAGCAACAATGTTTACGGCTGGGAAAATACGTTTGTTGGATAAGTTACGGTCGAGTTGCAATTCCATATTACCTGTTCCTTTGAACTCTTCAAAAATAACTTCATCCATTTTTGAACCGGTATCAATCAGTGCGGTGGCAAGGATGGTTAGTGAGCCACCGTTTTCAATGTTACGAGCAGCTCCAAAAAAACGTTTGGGCTTGTGTAGCGCATTTGCGTCTACCCCTCCCGAAAGAACTTTACCCGAAGCTGGCGAAACAGTGTTGTATGCACGAGCCAAACGAGTGATTGAGTCTAAGAAGATAACCACATCATGTCCACACTCTACCATTCTTTTTGCTTTTTCCAATACAATGCCTGCTATCTTAACGTGGCGTTCTGCCGGTTCGTCGAATGTTGAGGCTATTACTTCTGCGTTTACACTACGTGCCATGTCTGTAACTTCTTCGGGGCGTTCGTCAATCAGTAGCATAATCATATATACTTCGGGATGATTGGCGGCAATAGCGTTTGCTATGTCTTTCAGCAAGAGTGTTTTACCGGTTTTTGGCTGAGCTACAATCAAACCGCGCTGTCCTTTTCCAATAGGAGAGAAGAGGTCTACCACACGTGCCGAGAGAGAATCTCTGTAATCGTCGCGGCAGAGTTTGAATTTCTCGTCGGGAAAGAGTGGAGTCAGATGGTCGAATGGCACACGGTCTCTTACGTATGCAGCGTCTCTGCCATTAATCTTCGATACTTTTACTAATGGGAAATATTTCTCTCCTTCTTTCGGTGGACGGATAACACCTTCAACCACATCGCCTGTTTTTAGTCCAAACAATTTGATTTGTGATTGAGAAACATAAATATCATCCGGAGAAGCAAGGTAGTTATAATCTGATGAGCGCAGGAAACCATATCCGTCTTGCATAATTTCCAAAACGCCTGTACCTACTAAAATATTATCAAACTCGAAAGGCCTTTCGCGCTCCATCGGTCTGCGCTCGGGGGCGTTGGGTTGGTTGTTGCGAGGCTGATTGTTATTGTTGGGTTGATTTCTTTGACGTTGTTGCTGTTGTTGTGCGGGTTTTTGTTGTGGTTTCTCTTGCGGCTTCTCTAGTGGTTTGATGGCCTCTGCCTTGGTTGCTTCAAATTTACCAAGTAGTTCGGTTGGGAGTTCTATTTTTTCAGAAGGAAGATTCTCAATAGGAATGAAATCTATTTCCGGTTCCCGGGTAGTAACAGCTTCGGGCGCTTGAATTGTTTCAGGCTTTTTTTCTTCTGTTTGAGGTTTTGCCGATGCTTCTTCTTTGTTTAGAACTTTATCTTCTGTTGTTTCTTTTGTTGCTTTTTTGGGTTTGGTTGCAGTTTTTCTTGCTGCTGGTTTTTTTGCAACGGGAGTTTCTTCTTTTTCGATAGCAACTTTTTCTACAGGTTGTTCCGGTGCTTTCTTTTCGGCTGCAACAGCAGGCTTTTCTTCTGCTTTTTTTACCTCTCCGTTTTTCGTGGCGGTGAATACTTTTGTGTTCTCTTTCTTTACACTTACGCGAGAGCGTTTCTTCTTCTCCTCCATTTTTTCTTCCTTTATTTTGTCGGCTGCAACTTTCTTAGTTGCTCCGGCGATAGCTTGTTCGTCTAGTATTTTGTAAACAAGTTCTTCTTTTTTGAAAGAATCGGCTTTTTTAATTCCTAATTCTGTGGCAATGGTTTGAAGCTCCGACAAGTTTTTGTCGTTTAATTGGATAATGTTATACATAAAAATTAGTATGGAATAAATTTATTTTATTATTGTCTTTTTAACTAAAAAAGCATGTTGATATGCAAACAGCGTTGTTCTTGTAACTGTTGTTTGATGTTTTTTTGATGTCTTGGGATGTTTTGTTGAATAGAATTTTCAGGATTTCCAGTAAAAAAGAAGTTGCCTGTTTTGTTTCAACGGTGCAAAGATAGCAATAACTTTTGGAATAATGTTGATTTAGTGAATTTTAACGCGATTTAGGACGCTTAGGAGAGTTCTTAGAGGCAATGTTTTTTTGCCTATGGCTGGCGGGTTGTCTGCTTATGGTTCTCGGGCCGTTTGCTTATGGCATTTGCACCAAATGCTTATGGCAGACGAGACAAATACCATAAGCATTTGAAGTAAGAGCTTTAAGCTGTGTAAATTCTGACTGTTTTTTGCTTCACTTCTGACTGGTTTTCGAACCATTTCTCACTGATTTCTTACTACAAATACAGTCAGAAAAATCGGTTGTGAAGACTCTGTGAAGGATAAAAGAGGGGGTCTTCACGTGTAACTCGCTCACCATCATTTGGTTACAGCGATATGTGAAAGTGAAGACCTATTTGCTAAAACTACGTTTGGAGTATATGTAGCCCTGTTCTGTATTCGGCTATTCTTTTACTTTGACCAAAATAATCTCATGGGTAGATGGGCTTATGCGGAAGCTGTTGTCTGTTCGCTCGCCTATTATCCAAGCAATTTTATCTTTACTACAAAGAACCCATTGGTTCTCTTTTTGAGCAATTGATAACTTCCTGTCTGTGAGAAAATCACTCACCAACTTCTTGCCCTTCATACCAAACGGGGTAAATTTGTCTCCCTTTCTCCATCGGCGAATTGTATAAGGTGGCTGAAATTTATCAGCATCAAAACAAGCAATGTCTTTATTACGTGGAATAACAAAGGAAGAATCGTATGCGGCTTTCTCGTAAATCAACGTGAATGGCGGAGTGTCGCTCTTCTCTTTTTCTACAATCTGTTCAAGAACTAAAAACTCTCTATCTTTAATAGCTCGCCAACCTTTGCTGCTGATGAATTGTTTCCCCGGCTGACCGCTTAGTGCTGTGAGGATGTCGTTGATTTGCGAATCGTTGAACCCTAACGGATAGAGGATTTCAAACAACAAAGCGTGTGGAAAATCTTCTTGCAATAATTCGGCTATACGTACTCCTTCGGGCGTTTGCAATTGGGTTATTCTTTCGGTTATATACCTATTATATATAGAGGCTGCTTCTCCAAGGTGCTTGGCAGTGGCAAGAATGTTTTGCTTTGCGGCAGGATTTATGGCTTGCAATTGGGGAATTACATTTAGTCGCACTTTGTTGCGCGCATAGTCATCGGAGAGATTGGTACTGTCTGTGACATAAGGTTGCTTTATCTCTGTTAGAAAAGAAATAATTTCTTGGCGTGTCAGGCAAAGAAGTGGGCGTACAATGCTGTTGTTCTTTGGCTTAATTCCCAGTAGCCCGTTGATGCCTGTACCTCGCACCAAATTTAGTAATATGGTTTCAATGCTGTCGTCCTGATGATGTCCAACAGCTATACATGTGTAACCGTGTGTTTTTTGTAGGTCACTGAACCAGTTGTATCGCAGTTCTCTTGCTGCCATTTCTATAGAGAGCTTTTGCTGAGAAGCGTATTTTGTTGTGTCGAAGTGGATAAGATGCAGGTGGATGTTGTTCTTTTTGCAAAGTGCTTCCACAAAAGCCATATCCTGATTAGATTCTTCGCCTCGGAGATGAAAGTTGCAATGAGCAGCTTCGCAGTTATAGCCCATTGTCAATAGAAGATGCAATAATGCAATAGAATCTGCTCCGCCGCTTAGTGCAATAAGGATTTTGTCTTCTTTGCAAAGAAGGTTCTCTTGTTTGATGTAATGCGCAACTTTATCTTGAATCATTTCACAAAGATAAATTTTTCTTTTGTTTTCTGTTTTAGGAACACTATTTAATTCTTTTTTTCACTATATTTGCTTCCTGTAAACCCCCAAATCAAATCCATATGAGAAAATTATTTCCTATTGCACTTGCAGCATTATTCCTTTATGCTTGCTCCGGTGGAAATACCTCCAATCCGGTAACCGAAATTTCCCAAGAAATAACCGCAAAATATGTACCCGACAAACGTGTGGGTGTGTTCAAAATTACCTCGGAAGTAAGCGGTAAGCAGGTTCTGCTGAAAGGTAGTACAGATCACCCCGAAGCTATATCCGAACTAATAACCCGCTTGGAGGAACAACAGTTTCAGGTTGTTGACAGTGTAAGAAGATTGCCCGATGCAGGTGTGCTCGAAGGGAAAACCTATGGTGTAGTAAATATTTCTGTTTGTAACCTACGTATTAAGCCCGATTTCTCGGAAGAGATGGTAACGCAAGCTCTGCTTGGTATGCCGGTTAAATTGTTGGATAAAAGTGGCTGGTATCATGTACAAACCCCCGACAATTATCTTGCTTGGGTGCATAGGGTTGGTGTTCACCCAATGACAAAGGAAGAATACAATGCTTGGAATTTCGCAGACAAAGTAGTAGTAACCTCACATTACGGTTTTACCTATGAAAAGGCGGATGAAAGTTCACAATCTGTAACCGATGTCGTTTCGGGTAATCGCTTGAAGTACGAAGGAACAGAAAAAAACTTCTATAAAGTATCTTACCCCGATGGTAAGATGGCTTATATCTCCAAGTCTATTTCTAAAACAGAAAAAGAGTGGAGAGCGTCGTTAAAACAAGATGCCGAAAGTATTCTTAAAACAGCTAAAACACTAATGGGTATTCCATATCTTTGGGCGGGTACTTCGTCGAAAGGAGTAGACTGTAGCGGTTTTGTACGCACAGTACTCTTCTTGCACGACATAATCATGCCACGCGACGCTTCACAACAAGCCTATGTTGGCGAGCATATTGATATTGCATCCGACTTTAGTAATATGCAACCCGGTGATTTAATCTTTTTTGGTCGTAAAGCTACTGCCGAACGAAAAGAGCGTGTAGTGCATGTAGGTATTTACATTGGCAACAAAAACTTTATTCACTCGCAAGGTGATGTTCGTATCAATAGTTTTGACCCCGCACACAGCAATTACGATGAATATAACTTGAATCGTTTATTGTTTGCCACCCGCATGTTGAACGCTATCGGTACGCCTCAAATCAATACAACATTGACAAATACTTATTATTTACCTCAATAAAAATCTATATGAAACAGAACAGAAGACAATTCCTGAGAACTATGGCATTGGGTGCCGCAGGTTCGGGTATGATACTTAATGGAATAACCTCATGTGTAAATAAGCCGGCGGTTGTTTCTATTAACCGCAGAGGGCTCAATGCAAAAATGAAACTTACCTACGAGCCTTTTGAGGTGAAAATTAAACATGTTTTTGGTGTTGCGGGCAATACGCGTACTTTTACTCCCGACGTGCAAGTACAAATCGAATACGATGGTATCATTGGTTATGGAGAAGCTTCAATGCCTCCCTACTTGGGCGAGACCCAGGAATCGGTGATGAATTTCCTGAAGCTTGTAAATCTGGAACAGTTCAATGATCCTTTTCAATTAGAAGATATTCTGGCTTATGTAGATGGCATTATGCCTGGCAATACCGCTGCTAAAGCTTCTGTTGATATTGCTTTGCACGACTTGGTTGGAAAGTTGCTGGATGCGCCTTGGTATAAAATATGGGGGTTGGATAAAACGAAAGCACCATCAACAACCTACACCATTGGTATTGATACAGCCGAAGTTGTTCGCGAAAAAACAGAAGAAGTAAACGGCCAGTTTAATATCCTGAAGATAAAATTAGGAGGTCCTAACGATAAAGAAATGATCGAAGCTGTTCGTTCAGTTACAAATGTACCGCTTATTATAGATGCTAATCAAGGATGGACGGATAGACAACATGCTCTTGATATGATTCATTGGTTGAAAGAAAAAGGCATCGTAATGGTAGAGCAGCCCATGCATAAATCTAAATTGGATGATATTGCATGGATTACTCAACACAGTCCGCTACCTATCTTTGCCGACGAATCGCTGCAGAGATTAAGTGATGTGGTGGGGCTGAGAGGTGCTTTCAGTGGTATTAATATCAAACTGATGAAATGTACCGGTATGCGCGAAGCATGGAAAATGGTTACACTGGGTCGTGCTTTGGGAATGGGAGTTATGGTAGGCTGTATGGTAGAGTCGTCGGTGGCATGCACAGCAGCAGCACAATTCTCTCCGGCGGTTGACTATGCCGACCTTGATGGACCAGCGTTGATTGCGAATGATCCGTTCAAGGGCGTGTACTTTGAAAAAGGACAGATTATGATTCCTGAATTGCCTGGTATTGGAGTAGTTAAAATTTAGTCGTAGACGACCATCACGAGTATTTACTCTATTATACATAATAGAGCTATATATAATAAGGTGTGTCGCTCTTGACACACCTTTATTTTTTACCATAAAACCAATACGAATCAAATCATGAAGAATGTAATAATAATAACCAGTATCGTAGCTTTGCTTTGTGCCTGTTCCAATAAGCAGAACGATGTTAATTCCGCTTGGGAACAAGAACGAATGGAGCGTATTAAAATAGATTTCTCTCGTTCGGAAGAACAAGTGATAAACTATATAAAAAGGTATATACCCGATGTAACCACCGAGCAGATTGCCGCATGGGAAGAAAGTAAAGCATTGGAGTGTATGATGATAGATGGCGAAAAAAAATACTTCCGTAATGCAGCTCCCAATCTGTTTCGGGTAGATTCCGTAGCGCGAGCAATTAAGATAGCTAAAGATGGAGATGCACTAAGTAAAAGAGAAGAAGTAACTAAAACAGATATCCCCGCCATTATAAAAGCAGCAAAGCAAACGGGCGAAAGCCTTGTGTTGCCTCAGCGAATACGGGTGACTTATACACTGACTGTAAACGCCAATGAAGTACCCGAGGGGGAGATTGTGCGTTGTTGGTTGCCTTTCCCGAAAGAAAATCAAACGCGACAAAAGGATGTGAAATTAATAAATACTAACGAGGGACGTTATGTTATTGCTCCTGCGCAATACGAGCACAGTACAATCTATATGGAGAAGATAGCGGTAAAGGACGAACCTACCGTTTTTCAAGAAGTGTTTGAATACACGACCAGTGCGGCGTATTATACTTTGAAACCCGAAGATGTAAAGCCCTACGATACATCTACCGAACTTTATAAAAAATATACTTCGGAACGTGATACACATATTATCTTCTCATCGCGTATAAAGAAACTTGCCGAAGAACTTGCCGGCGATGAGCCCAACCCATTGTTGAAGGCTTACCGTTACTTTACCTGGATTAGTAACAATTTCCCGTGGGCGTCGGCACGCGAATATTCCACTATCACGAATATTCCCGAATATGTGTTGGATAATCATAAAGGAGATTGCGGACAGGTAACACTGCTTTTCTTGACGTTATGCCGGTATAGTGGTATCCCAGCACACTTTCAAAGTGGCTTTATGATGCATCCCGGCGCTTGGAATTTGCACGATTGGGGCGAAATCTATTTGGAGGGTATTGGTTGGATACCAGTTGATCAATCTTTTGGGATTTCTACTTTTCTGAATAATGAAGAGGAGAAGATGTTCTTCTTGGGAGGCTTAGACCCATGGCGGATGATTGTGAATAATGACTATTCCATGCCGCTGTTCCCCGAAAAGAAATATCCCCGCAGCGAAACAGTAGACTTCCAGCGTGGAGAAGTAGAGTGGGAGGGTGGAAACCTTTACTTTGATAAGTGGACGTATGACATGGATATAGAATACCTGACAGAGATTACGCAATGAATGTAAAAATGGCAGTTACTGTCGTTAAGCGCTGTTAAGTAGCATATTACCTCTGTTAAAAGAGAAGAAAAATAGATGTCAAGCTGAATAATCGAATAGTTTTTGTTGTTATTTTAACCTCAGAATGTTAAATCAAACAGAATATTAACAATATAATAAATTAAGATTATGAAGCGAACAATAAAAAACATCTTTGCAGTAGCTGTTGTAGTATTATTGAGTGCTGGTGTTGCCGGTTTGACAACATATACCATCATGCAGAATAATGCAGAGAAAGACAGCAGTGTGGTTTCTTTTAATGAGCAGTTTCAACAAAATCCAAATGTGAAGTTAGCGGCATTTACTGCTACCGAAGCACAACCGGTAGATTTGACTGTGGCAGCAGAAAATACGGTACATGCTGTTGTACATATAAAATCTACACAGCTTTCTAAAACAAAAACCATCAGACAAGCGCCAGATATCTTTGATTACTTCTTTGGTGATGGTTCAGCCCGCGAGCGTCAAATTCAAACTCAACCCCGTGTTGGTTTTGGATCCGGAGTAATCATCTCTAAAGATGGTTACATTGTTACCAATAACCATGTAATAGAAGGCGCGGATGAAATAAGTGTGATATTGAACGATAACCATGAGTATGCCGGTCGTGTCATAGGTTCTGACCCTAATACAGACTTAGCTTTGGTGAAAATAGAAGGAAAAGACTTTCCAACTATACCGGTGGGCGATTCAGATAAATTGAAGATAGGCGAGTGGGTACTTGCCGTAGGTAATCCGTTTAATCTGACGTCTACAGTAACAGCAGGTATTGTAAGTGCAAAAGCCCGTTCGCTGGGTGCATACAATGGTGGTATTGAGTCATTTATTCAAACCGATGCGGCAATCAACCAAGGAAATAGTGGGGGAGCGCTGGTTAATGCCAAAGGCGAATTGGTTGGTATTAACGCGGTATTGGCTTCTCCAACAGGTGCGTATGCCGGATATGGATTTGCTATTCCAACCAGCATTATGACGAAAGTTGTGAGCGACCTGAAACAATACGGAACCGTTCAACGTGTGATATTAGGTATTAGAGGCGGAAACATCAGTGGTGCTAATATGCCCGAAGACGCGAAAGAAAAGAGAAAAGAACTGGGTGTTGTAGATGGTGTTTATGTAGATGAAGTTATCGAAGGAGGATCTGCCGAAGCAGCAGGAGTAAAAGCGAATGACGTAATTACAGAACTGAACGGAAAAACCGTGAAGAGCTTTGCCGATTTACAAGAGGAACTTTCAAGACACCGTCCGGGCGATAAAATAAAAATCAAAGTAGTACGCGAGAAGAAAGAAAAAACACTCGAAGTAACGTTGAAAAACGAACAAGGAACCACTAAGGTAGTTAAGCCTACCGGAATGGAAATACTTGGTGCTGCTTTCCAGGATGTATCCGAAGATTTAAGAAAGCAACTACGACTTCCATACGGAGTACAAGTTACAGGTGTAGACAAAGGTAAGATGGCAGATGCTGGTGTGCGCAAAGGGTTTATTATCCTCAAAGCCAATAACAAAGAGGTAAAAACGGTAGAAGACCTGGAAGCTATTTTCAATGCAGCCGTGAAGTCGCCCGAACAGGATCAAGTGTTATTCCTTAGTGGTATATTCCCATCGGGAAAGCGCGCCAACTATGCTATTGATTTGGTACAAGAATAATAACGGATTGTAAAAAATCGCAAATCAAACTAATAAAGTAAAAAGAGAGTGCCAACTAATCAAACAAGTTGGCACTCTCTTTTGTTGAATATCTATAAAAAGTGAAATGCAAATTGATGAGATACAAATAATTTGTGCTAACTTTGCAGACTAATTTGTTTTAGAAGAATGAGACAACTAAAAATTACAAAGAGCATCACAAACAGGGAGAGTGCCTCACTCGACAAGTACTTACAGGAAATAGGTCGTGAAGACCTGATAACTGTGGAGGAAGAAGTGGAACTTGCTCAACGCATCCGTAAAGGAGACCGCGCTGCACTTGAAAAACTAACCCGTGCAAATTTGCGATTCGTCGTTTCAGTAGCTAAACAGTATCAAAACCAAGGATTAAGTCTGCCCGACTTGATTAACGAAGGGAATCTTGGATTGATTAAAGCTGCCGAAAAATTTGACGAAACCCGTGGGTTTAAGTTTATCAGTTATGCGGTTTGGTGGATTCGTCAGTCCATTCTACAAGCATTAGCGGAGCAGTCCCGTATTGTTCGTCTTCCATTGAACCAGGTAGGATCGCTGAATAAAATCAGTAAAGCCTTCTCTAAGTTCGAACAGGAAAACGAACGTCGTCCCTCGCCCGAAGAGCTGGCGGATGAATTGGATATTCCGGTAGATAAGATTTCGGACACGCTGAAAGTTTCCGGACGTCATATCTCGGTAGATGCGCCGTTTGTAGAAGGAGAAGACAACAGCCTATTGGATGTATTGATCAATGATGATTCTCCTATGGCAGACCGTACTCTTGTAAACGAATCACTTCAGAAGGAAATTGATAGAGCTCTTTCTACGCTGACCGATAGAGAAAAAGACATTATTCAGATGTTTTTTGGTATCGGACAACAAGAAATGACATTAGAAGAAATCGGCGATAAGTTTGGACTCACACGTGAGCGCGTACGCCAGATTAAAGAAAAAGCAATAAGAAGATTAAGAGGTAGTAATCGTAGTAAATTGCTCAAGTCTTATTTGGGATAAATAGACGTATCAATTTTCGAGAAAAATTAAGCAACCGGCTTTCTCTGTTACAAGGAGAAAGCCGGTTGTTCTTTTATCCCTGTTAATTAAAAGCATTTTAGTTTCGTTTTTTATGTAAATGATTATCTTTGTCCATTGAATTAAAATGAATTAAGATATGAAGTTTCTAAAAATCGCTCTTGCCATATTATTTGTTGGTCTATTATGTTCTTCCTTTTCACTAAAGAAAAAAACAGATAAAGTAGTATATGCATTTGGCGTATCTTCTTCTTTTGCTGACTCTGTGGTATACTACACCGAAATACAAGTACTGGATAGTGTGACGTTAGATAAACATGGTTTCTTACCCGAGATGCAAATGTACAGCTACCAATTGAAAAATTATTTAGAGTATCAACGTGGACTGAAGAATAGAACATGCATGATTTACTACGGTAAGAATAAACAAAAATTGGCAAAAGAGCAGACAAAAGTGTTGAGCAAAATAAAAAAGAAAAACAATGTGCTCTTTCAGGAAATAAAGAACTCGGATTTTATATTTACTAAACCACAAGAATGATCTGATGATGAATAGAATAAGCTTTGTTTTTTTACTATCCCTAGCATTTGCCTTCTTCGCTTGTGGAGGAGGTTCGGAGCCAACCCCGCCGCCACCGGATAAGGGAACGCAACGTACTGTACTTGCTTATTGGGTGGCAGATAATGGCAGAACAGATCTCTCTTCTTATGCCATTAGCGACTTTAATGAGATGCTTGTGGGTATGGAGCAGGTAGATGTTACTAAAAACAATCTGATAGTTTACTGTGAAACAAGAACGGATTACCCGCATCTGATTCATGTAACAAAAGATGCGCAAGGGCTTGTTGTGGCCGATACACTTAAGACGTATACTGAGCAAAACCCACTAAATGTAGGTGTAATGTCGTCTATTATGCAGTACGTGTTCGAAGAATATCCAGCCGAGAGCTATGGATTGATTTTTGCTTCTCATGCTGATGGATGGATTCCGGCTACTGTTTCGGCAACGCGTCATATGGGCGATTATCGGAATACGCAAATGAATGTAACCGATTTTCGTAAGGTTCTTGAAGGGCTTCCTCATTTAGACTTTATCCTATTCGATGCTTGCTATATGCAATCAATAGAAGTAGCCTACGAGTTGCGCAACTGCACAGACTACGTTATTGCCTCGCCTACCGAGATTCCCGGTCCTGGTGCTCCCTATCAGGCTGTTATCCCACTCGTTTTTGCCAATAAAGCAGATGTGGCGGTAGATATTGCTCAGGGATATTATGAATACTACGGAGCAGCAGATGGATCGCTGATTACAACGGCTACATATATCAATGGTAATAGAACGTATACTTGGCCTTATGGCGTTTCGGTATCAGTACTGGCTACCTCTACTTTAGGAAATTTGGCAGCAAAGACCAAGGCTGTTTTAACAAAATATCTGGCAAGTGAAGAATATGTAGATGCCTCTTCTTTATTTTACTATGGTCGTAATGAAAGCTCTACATGCTATTATTACGATATGGAGAAACTCATAGAACAAATTACGGGTGCAAACGCCGATTATTCAGAATGGCTCTCTCTCTTTAATGCTGCACAGCCTTATTTCAAAACAACAGTAACCAACTGCGTTAACCGCAGAAACTCTAATTGGACAAGTATGGATGGTGCTTCGGGAGTTTATATGTACGTACCTCAATCAAGAAGTCTTTCTTTGAATACATTCTATAGTACCTACGATTGGTATAGTGATGGAGGATGGGGTAGTCTAGGTTGGTAACTTCTGACTGCTTTTTACATCATTTCTGACTGGTTTTCGCTCTGTTTTTCACTGCTTTCTTTATACTAAAACAGTGAGGATTTAATAAGAAAAGAGGTCATCTCATCAATTTTGAGATGGCCTCTTTTTCCTAAATATTCGAAGCATATCATGTTTTTTGCCAGTGCATTGGCAAAGTTGTGCCAACGCACTGGCACTACTGTGCATAAACACTGGCACGACAGTGCCAACGCGTTGGCACAACCTACTTTGTTATAATGAATTTTGCACGCAGCTGTTCTTTCTCTGTGGTCAAAGAAATCCAATAGATTCCCGGAAGGAGGTTGCCTAAATCTACCGGGAGTTTGTATTCTTCTCCGGCAGCAACGGGGAGAGATGCTAAATTCCGAATCTTACGACCTTGTATGTCGAATAGGGTAAGGTTTGCCTGCGAAGAGTCTTGTGTAGTAGAGAATCGGATGAGTGCATGGTTTTGTGCCGGATTAGGATAAATACTCATTCCTGCTTCAATACTTGGCACTTTGTCTATTCCTACAATATCGGACGAGCAGTCAATGGGACCTAAATCTCTACTGGCCGTACGAGGTTTGAGCGCAGAACCAAAGACGTCCTTTTCGCCAATCTCCTGTGGGAGAGGAGCTATCAAACCAACTTTAGCCTTGCCTATCAGATTGCTTCCTTCTCGCAGGCGGGCAAACTTCTCGGGGAAGCTTCCATCTTCTCCACGAGGTGCTTTGGCATCAGCCTCTTCGAGACTTACGTAATCGGCAGTGGAGAAATTTCGTTCTACCACGTTCAACCAAGCTTTGCTGGAAGTTGACAACATAGCGTTATTTTCATCAGCAGCTCCTGCATGTATCTCAATATTACCTAAGCATACGTTATTATAATACTCGCATTGATTGCTAGATTTCTCAAACATGAAATCGTATCCATTGCCAAATCCCAAACAGTTTACAACTTTTACTCCACCGCCATGACTGTTTTGATCAAAACCTTTTACTGATCCCGATTTATTACAATTGAATGCTACAGAATTCCATACTTCATGTTTGCCTTTCGAGGAGCCACCGGTTCCGTTTCCTCCCAATTTGATTCCGTTTCCATTACCTTGGAATGAACCCGAAGCATCTACCCAATCAAATAAGCTGGCTCTACCAGAACCCCATGCCCAACAATCAATCAGATAGACCGGATAATCTGTTTCGTATAAGTCCCAAGCATCATCGGAGTTATCCCAAGCACGACAGCGGATGAACCAATTTTCGCGTCCATTGTGCATTTTGCAAGCAAAACCGTCTGCATCGCTTCCGAAATTATCTGAATCACAATTCAGGTAGGAGTCACAGTCTATAATATAATTGTAAGAGCAATAGGAACCGTCGTTATCTCCGATGCCGGGATGAGTATCCGAGAATTTATGCCCGAATCCGAGTTGGATACCAGTGTCGTCGTTCTTGTAGAGAGTGCATCGCTCTATGATATTGTGATTTCCCTCTAATTTAATACCATTATCTCCGGCTTCGGTTATATGAAGCCCGTAAATGTGCCAATAGTTTCCATCCAACTGAATACCACGCACGCTTACTTTCTTAGGTTGATCTTTGAAGTTGAGTATTGGAGTTTCGTCAGGATAAGCCATGATGGTTATTCGTTTTCCGGCTTCACCCGAGTGGTTTAAGCGGATGGTTGTTTTCGAACCGTCTTTCTTCATGTTGGGATAGTAGGTTCCTCCGCGACAAACAATGAAGTCTCCCGCAACTGCTGCATCCACAGCTTTTTGCAGATTGTACCAGGGAGAATCATAAGTTCCTTCATTCTCGTCATCTCCGTTAGGTGCAATGTAGTAGGTCTTGGCATCTGTGTCCGATCCGGTTCCCGAGAGAGTCAGTTCCGAACTTGCGCCTCCTCCTGCCAGAGTAAGAGATAGAGTGTAATCTTTCAATTCGGAGGGAGCAAACTGTACATATATAGTTTGTGCTCCTACTTTGCTTTCTGAGTATGAAATGTTGAGCGAGTTCTCAAAGCCGGTTGCCGATTGAGTTGATATCAGGAAGTCGGGTGATGAAGTCAGCGTTATAACTCCATCTGTGGAGTTCAGGTATTTTGCCGAAAAAGAGAAACTGCGTTTAGCTGTTGTTCCTGTTTTGATATCGCCAAATTTAATAGCGGTAGGTTTTAGAGAAATGCTCGGAACTTCGGCTGTTCTTTGTTCTAATCGCCCTACAGAGGTCGTCAGATAATTACAAGCATCCTTCGTACCATTAAATTCAAATACTACAAAGTGATAGGTTTCTCCTGCTTCCAGTCCATTTACTACAAAGTTATCTTCATTTCCAGCATAAACAACTATAACATTGTCATCAACCTGCTTAGGTAAATTTTTATAAGCGGTTCCATCTTCGGGTAACCAAGTGGTAGCTTCCCCTTTGGAGTAGGCTAATAGGCGATTTTCTCCATTTCCTTTGGTAAATGAAATTTTCATAGATGTTCCGGTTATTTCCGAAGCTGAGAGAGTCGCTTGCTGAGAAGGCTCGTCTCCTATGTTGGAGCTACTAATCAAAATATTATCCAGATAGATTGTAGCTGAAGTGCAGGTAAATCGAACTAATACGTTTTTAGTTCCCGGTTCTCCAACAGAGAGGGACGATGATCCATAAGAAGAAGAGGAACTTACGGTTGCGCTTCCGATGCTTTTCCAAGTGAGTCCATTGTCAATGGATTTTTCTACGTTCAGAACTTTGCCATTTCCGCTACCTCGGTGAACGAAAGAAAGCTGCGTTGGTTTATCAATAGGAGGGGTTATCAAGTAACCATTTGCAGACATTGTTGCACGTGTGCTTCCATTGTCGGTTTTTGCATAAACTCCCTTTACTTTCCATGTACCGGAAGATAAGGTATAACTGGTTTCAACGGATGGAGCTGTGGATGGTAGTCCTGTTTCGAATTTCTCGTCAATAGCTGTGTTTTGGGCAACCCCCACAATGCTGAACACAAAAATAAAGATGGATAAGAGAGTAATCTGTTTCATGTTGTATTTGTTTTATCATGTATTTGCTCCAAAAGAACAAAAAGTTTTTGATATAATAAATACATTATTTGAAATTTAGTATGGGTTTTCTTGAATAGAAGTCTTTGTGTTGCGAGATAATAGTTGTGACTAAAAAAAGAGACCATCTCGTATTCCGAGACAGCCTCTTTCCTAATCATTTTTTGTACTACTTCTTAAAAGGAAGATACCATTTCTCTTGCGTGGAGAAATCGGGCATTGGAATTCCCGATAGCTCATATTTACCGCTTAAGTTTTCTATCAGGTAAGCATTACCATCTCTTCCTTCCTTATTCATTCTACGTGCAACACGGGTTAGGTCTCCCCAGCGATGTCCTTCAAAACCGGTTTCGAGCGCTGCTTCACGAATCAGCATTTTCTCCAGAAACAGGATGGAGTCATTCGTGGTAGTTGCTGTTTCGGGAAACTCAACAGGTTCGAGCATACAACGACCGCGAACTCCACCATTATCGCGCCATGGACGACGGTAGTAAGGTTGATCGCTTTGACGTGCATCGAAGTAAAATGGTTCCGGGTAGTAATTTCCCGGTGCCCAACCGCTTTGCGATTGTTCGGCAAGCAATGCACCTTCCCACGTATAGGCATTTTTTATTCCTTTATTCAGCAAGGCATACGCCAACTTAGGATATCCGGCACGGTTAGCTGCTTCGGCATAGCGCAAGTGTAGCAATCCGGCACGATATAAGAACCACTTACCCGATTGTTCGAACGGTTTAGTGGAGTCATAGTTATATAAGTATTTCTGTACAATATACTCTCCATTAACCATTTTGAATGAAGATTCGCGTCCGCGTCCGTCAAATACAAAACCATTCTGTTGTACCTGTGCTTCCCACAATTTGTCGATGGCATATTGCGAGGGCTTTAGTTGGTAAGTACCTCTGCCATAATTGGCAAATAAATTGATAAACGGATAAGTTGGCTCAAATGCTTTATCATAACTAATTGTCCAGATAAGCTCCTGATTGGCTTTCGAGTTTTCGGCAGCTAGTTGGAACATATCCAACCATGTGTTACGATATGAGTTGATGTCATAATCCATGTAGCGGAAATAGGTAACCTGAAAAATAGGTTCATTAGAATCATTCCACGGCCATGTACGTAGTTTGTACATATTGTTGTTGCTCGAAGCATCGGTATGATCCTCATCCGTTGCCAATACAACACGATACATGGTGGCAGCATTTACGAAGTCGGCTTGACTGCCTCCTCTCCATAAATACAAGTCGCCTGCCAACAAGTATTTGTTTACGAAAAAGTTCTTCAAACTGTAACCATCGAGCGTATATTTAACCAAAGGAGAGTTAAGATAAGGATCCAATGTAGGTAGTTTCTCCATACAGTCAATCAGCTTATCCAGTAAATCATCAAATTTGATGGTAGGCAGCTTGGCTGCTTCCGTTACATCATCAATGGTTATCAATGGATCGGTAACATAAGCCACCTCGCCAAAGTGCATTCCTAGTTGCAGGTATACCCAACAACGCAATGCGGCTACATCCGAATAACGCTCAGCGTAATCTTCATTGGTCATTTTATGGGTTTTAAGCATCTCGTCCATATTGTATAATAGGTCATTACAGTTCTGAATGATGCTATAAAACAAGGTTGGGTCTGCATATTTGTTGCCTTTCGAAGGCGCACTCAAATTTATCTCCTGAAGGTCTTTGGAGGAGTTATAAGTTACATCCATTAAATCACCGCGCAGTTCGTTCAATACCACGACATGTTCTGCTAACTTCATAAACTCTCCGTACAATCCCAAAATGGCATTGTCGGCATCGGCTATTGTTTGATAATGGTTCTCATAATCCAATACTTCTTCCAAGTCTGCATCTACACAAGCAGTAAACAGGCATATCGAAGCAAAGATTGCAGTTAGTATTTTTATTCTTGTTTTCATTGTTATTGCTCTTTATTTGTATTATAATCCAAACTTAACACCCACATAGAACGTACGGCTCGAAGGAGTAACAAATGCATCAATACCATATCCTAATGGGTTTGTACTTACACTGAACTCGGGGTCGTAGCCTTTATATTTGGTTAAAGTCGCAAGATTTTCGCCTACAGCATATACTTGCAATCCGGTAAGTATGCTGGATTTTATAGGAATGTCATACGCAATTGTTAGATTCTTGAACTTAAGGAACGAACCGTCTTCAATCCAACGATCCGAGAAACGTGCGTTACCCATCGGGTCACCTAAAGTGGCTTTCGGTGTGTCGGTTGCTTGTCCTTCTACCTTCCAACGGTTCAGAACTACTTTCGTTTGGTTGGCAAGGGTAGACATCGATTCCAGTTCGCGACGTGTGTAATTATAGATATCGCCACCTACCGAGTAACTGAACATAGCTGATAATGAGAAACGCTTCCAACGCAAAGCGGTAGAGAAACCACCGTAAACATCTGGATTAGGGTCGCCAATAACTACCATGTCTTTTTCGTCAATGAGGTCGTCATTATTCATATTCACAAAGCGTACATCACCCGCACCGAATGCTAACTTACTTAGTCCGGACATATGGTGTAAGTTTTCGGCTTTAGCACTAGCTTCCGTAGCATATACGCCATCAGTTTTGTATCCGTAGAACAATCCCATCGGACTACCTTCTTGAGTTAAGATAACAGCATCGGCAATTTCCGTTTGGTAAGAGCCTCCGGGTATACTTATTACCTTATTCTTGTTGAATGAAGCATTGGCTGCTACATCCCATTTGAGCGCAGGTAAATTCAGCAAACGCGCATTAATCGCTAGTTCAAAACCTTTGTTCTGCATTTTTCCTCCATTAGAAACATAGGTAGAGAATCCTGCAATGGGTGATACCGGTGAGTAAGTAATCATATCGCTGATGCTGTTCTTGTAGTAATCCATGCTGATTGACAATCGTTCGTTCAGAAAAGCCATATCCAATCCAATGTTGAATTTCGCATTCTTTTCCGGTTTCAACGATAGGTTTACCAAGTTACCACGCACCAATCCGTAGTTTCCTAATATGTTCTGTGCTTTATAATAATGACGAGCGGCATAGTTACCTATATCATCATTTCCACTAAGAGAGTAGCTGGCACGTAACTTCAACAAATCGAATGCTGGCATGTTTCTCATAAACTCTTCCGAAGAAATTAACCATGCAGCCGATATAGCGGGATATGTTTGGTAGTTGCTGATGTTTTCACCATAACGGGAAGATGCATCAAACGAAGCAGTACCTGTTACAAAATAACGATTCTTGTAGGCGTAGTTCACATTGGCATACCAAGCCAACCAATTCCATTCGCCCAATGAACCACCTGCTTGGCGCAAGGTATTGAGACCGTAGTTGATAGATTTGAAATCATCACTGGCGGTGTTGTATCCTTTTCCCCAGTCGTCTTCCACATTTGTGTTTTGATAACGCATCCCTATAGTTGCATCCAACTTGTTGTCAAAACCGAATGAGTGCACATAGTTCAAACGAGTTTCGTTAGTCAGCATCATCAAGCGCTCCACACGGTGTTGTGTCTGGTTGGTGACGATAGCAGTAGAAAGAGTATCGTAATTAATTCCACTTTGGGGCAAGAAAATAATTTCGCGCTCCTTGCTGAAACGAAGTCCTACTAACGTACTTGCTTTCAGCCCTTTCACTATTTCATAGTCGGCTTCTACTGCACCTAAGAATGTGTAATTAGAGTTTTCCATTTCTACATTCTTGGCAATGGCTCTTGGGTTTGAAAAGCCAAATATATCCACGCCTTCTAAGTTGGGCGACATCAGATTGGATTCGTTATACACATTGGGCGACATAAACGGTGACTTTACCAACGAAGAATAAATGGGGTTCGTTGACTTCAGACTGCCATCTTCGCGCAAATTCTTTTTGCCGTATACAAAGTTCATACTGGTATGTACGTTAGCTTTCAACGACAAGCGAATATCTGTATTGATACGTGCGTTAAAACGTGTATAGTCGGTTCCTTTAATTAATCCTTCGTTGCGTTGAAATCCTAATGTAAGAGCATATACCGCAATATCATCTCCACCGGTTACTGCCAATGAATAGTTCTGTTTAAAACTTTCGTTAAACAATTCATCTTGTTGCCAATTGGTGCTTTTGTTATAGCGATAATAATCGCGATTGCCTTCGTAACCCCAGTTTTGTTCTACCGGTTTTTGCTGGTTGATGAAGGGTAAGTTCTGTATTTGCTCTGTTGTATATTTACCTGTGCTTTGATACAAATCGGTCAGGTATTTCTTTTGTTGCGAGCCATTCAGCATTGGGATGCTTGCCGGAGTCATGTTCATACCGGTTATCGCTTGGATACTGATGCGTGTAGCCACCTCTTTGGAACGAAGTGTTTCAATGATAATTACACCATTAGCCCCTTTTACTCCATATAAAGAACCACCATCTTTCAACACCGACATACGTTGAATATCTTTTATGTCGATGATACCCAGCGGAGTAGAAACATATCCATCTGCCAGAGAGACACCAGCCGACTGATTCTCAATCACTACTCCATCAATCACCAACAGCGGTTGGTTATTAGAATAGATAGAGTTAAATCCGCGCAAGAACATATTAGTTCCAGCACCTTCGGCACCCGATCGTAGTATTGTATTTAATCCGGCTACATTCCCTTGCAGTAATTCACCGGCGGTAATAACCGTAGCGAAGGAGTTATCTCCATCCAGCATGGTAACGGCATTAGTCAGTTGACTGTTATTCATATTTCCCAATGGCGTAAGCACATCTTTGTACACTGTGTTAGCCGATTGGTCGTTCAGACGTATCACGATTTCCTTTTTCCCTTTGGTAGCTACCCTTTTCTGTTGGTAGATAGGTCCACTGATAAGTAATTCTACACTATACGAAGGTACTTTAATGGTAAAATCACCGTTATCATCTGTCATTGCAGCACTTACTCCCGGAAGTGAAATTCGGATACCCGGAAGGGGTGTTGAGGTAGCAGCATCTATCACTCTACCTGATATTTTCAAATCGCTTTCGGTTGTTTGCTGTGCATTGGCAGTGCATATACCAAATGCCAAACATACTACAAGCAATATATATTTCATTGTCATATTCATTTGATTCGTTTGTTATTAATCCTCGTCATCAATAATAGGTTCCAAGCGGATGTAATCCAAGAACAGTGTTCCTGCATAACTTCCGTTATAATGAGTTGTGTTGCATACCCAGAATGTGGCATTACCCATACTTGGTGAGATAAATATCTCGGGTGCCGATCCGTCACTCATTACGTCCTCTTCGGTTAGTTCACGTTCCAAATACTGGTTGTTGCTATTGTCTACTTGATATTTGGTAAGCTGTACTTCTTTGCGAACGCCTGCTGTAGAGCTTGCTGCGAAAGCATATAGCGATCCCAAATAGTTATTCAATAGTTTGCTCGAAGAGTTGCGCGATAGCTTCGTTTTACCCGGCAATGATATCAATAGTTTCTGCCACAACTCTAGTGTGGTGTCAGGGTAACCGCCACTGTTTACATGATTGGGATTGTCGTTGTAAGACATCCAATGTATTTTGTACTTGGCAGATAATACCGGTACATTGTATTCAACATAAAAGTTGGTATTTGTAGAGCGATAGGTAGAAGTCAGGTTGTGATAGTAGTATGTAATCTTAATAACATTGCCACTTTCATCAAGTACTGGATTGCCATCTATATCCAATGAGTCGCGGTCCTGACGGGTGCTGGCTGCTACCATCATATCTTGTCCGCCACTCGCCCAAGTACGTAACCTGTTGAAGGTGTATTTTGCATCGAGCGTAGCCGACCAGTTTTCTCCTTCAATAATAATGTCTTTAATCTTGTTGTTTTTTAACTTGATATTGGCATCTTGTACAATACGCACGACACCATTAGAGGCGATATACTCCTCCTGTACGGCAGCATTACTGAAATCGACGGCTACATCTGTAAGCGCTACTTCGGCTGCGCCTTGCGGATTGATGTCTGTACCTGCGAATACTAAGTCGCACAGCAACTGATCGGCAGCGATGGAGTCGGTTCTCTCTTGAGAGTCTTGCACCATGTACTTGGCATAACGGGAAGAGATGCGTGTGAAATCTTCGTCAGTAACCAATACGAATGTATAGAGTGAATCTTCGTTGGCAAGCGGCATTTTATCCAAAAAGTGGTTACTGTAAGCCCAAACGGTATCATATATCGCAAATCCCTCATCATTCACTCCAATTTGCACACTCTTATCCATATCCATAATTCGTTTGGAGTGGCTAAGTAGTGTATCCAGTTGGATGGAGTGTCCCATTCCTTTGGCTTCCAGGTATTCGTAAATACTCATAGCAGGCTCTGTTACTTTATTTACAGAGTGAATAATACCGTTGTTGCAAAGCACATCTTTATTACTTATACTTAAACCACTTAGCGTAAGGTTCTTTCCATTAACCATTTTCAAACGATCTTTACCTGCCAGTGCTGCGGCATTGTACGCAAGGTAAGCTATGTGATTACTTACAATGTTTCTTTTATCGTCCAGACTACTGCTTGTGTATGCAGCTAATGCACTGTTATCGGGTGCCAACAACGTGAAACTATTGTCGCTTTCCAGCAGGGCGTCATATCCAGTTTCAACTACCATGTTATAAAAAGTAGAGAGGTTGGCTTGTCCTTTCAAAGCATCCAAGACTGTACCCGAAAGTTCCGGGGTGTCAATTCTTACATGGTCGTCCCACTGGTTGGTACACCCAACCAGTAGTAGCGACAATGTAGCTATAGAAAATAGAATTCTTTTATAGATTTTCATGTTCTGTATCTTTTTTGAGTTCGGCTTAATTATTCGCAAGCAAGGTCATACGGCCATATTTCGCATGGAGGTGTATTGGCATAAATCAATGATCCGGCTACATCTACCATAGGCCATATCTGATCTTCGTCTATTGGAATAAATTGAATCTGGTCATAGCGTGCTGCTGCACCACCGGCTGCAGTAGGTTCGAGGCGCAATGTGTGGCGTCCTGTACTTGTAACTTTGATAACTCCCCATAGGAATCCTGCCGATTTGTTGGTGATGTTTCTGGGGGTGTATTGCTTCCAACCTTCTTGTTCCATCTTGTCGTAGTCTAATTTGGTCTTCGCAGCATCCAAGAAGTGACGGGTGGAGTAACTCGTAGATTTGAAGATATTCGACAAAATCTGGTCTTCTTCATTCTCTTGCTTGAAGATAGCACGTACGCTGGTTCCTTTACTTTGTCTGCCGTAAGTTACCCACACTTTGTAGTTACCTTCAATCAGCAGCGGAAGTTTCATTTCAATCCATTGCACTACTTTGGTGCACACACGAATATCAACACGGTCGCCGTAGGTAAATAGATTATTGTCGTCATTCTTTGAAGGCATGCTGCAGATATAAGTTACCGAAGGTTTGTTCTGTCCGTCCCATGTCATTTCCGAAAGTTCTCCTTTTTGGAACGAAACACTTGTTCCTGTCTTGCGGAATCCTTTCAGTGCTCTCATTTCGGGTTGATCCATTTCCCAATATACACGATATGGTTTACGCTTCTTGATTTCCAAACTTCCTTCTACCAAGTGTATTACACCATTGGCACATGTTAAGTCAGAGTATTCACTTTCTTTTATTAATGGCATACCGTCTTCATCAATTTCATCTACTTTGAATTCATTGATAAGGATATCCAGCTCTTTTGTCATTTTGAAAGTTAATACTTCATTTGAACCGTACGTACTAAGTGCCGACGCATACATTAAGTCAGTAATGTATTTACGACCCGGTACGCAATGGTATTTAATGTAGTTGAGCAGCAGCTCATCATCTTCGGTCACATCGGGGGTGTTGCTGCGCAGACGAACCAGTAGGTCTTCTTTGGTTTCGATACCTAACTCAGCTAGTGCTTCATTGGTATGCAGGAAGTACGTAACATATTTCTCATCATCCTTTACCTCTGTACTCGTGGAGCTATTTACCTTAGCTAACACATCCTCAAATCCGGTTTCAAGAATCCATTCTTTCATCATGGAAAATTGAGCATCGGGTAGTTCGGCAATTGTCTCCGCTACAGTTTTTGTTGCCAGTTTCAACGCTTTATCTATGACGTTGATATAACCATTACCTAGTACAACATCTTTCGTTAATATGCGCGACTCGCGGTTTATCTCAATATACACCTCACCGCTTGCGTCCGATTTGGTCGCTGTGGTAAGGTAGTGTTTCTTGATATTTTGCGAAGGCATACGTCCATCCACAAATTCGCTGGTAGGAATACTGTCATTGATGATGTGGAAACCTACAATAGCTTCTGCCGCTTCTTTACTGATGGTTTCGAGTGACAACCCTTCTTTGTTGAGGTATTCTTTAACAGCCTCATCGGTTGGCACAAAGCAGGTGTATGAACCATATGCATGAAGCATACCGCGATAATCGGCTTTCTCAACCAACGCGAGAAAAGAAGTGAGGTTGTTTTGCTCCATATATTCGTCAATCATGGGAACCTCCGCCGTTTTGTACGTAGAGTTTGCCAGATCGTCTTCGCAAGCAATAGTACCTGCTATCAGCAGTGTCAGAACCATCAGATAGCTACACCATTTGGTGTGTGCTTTATTCATTACATTATTCAAACGTTTCATAATGGTATCATTTATGGGTTAATTTTTATAGAAATTGTTTTGTACGAGCAACGGGTTTGCTTCCAACTCATCTTTATAGATGGGCAGGTAGTGGCTCTCGTAATTCTTGTACTTTGTTTGCAAGCTCTGTACCTTTTCGGCAGGAGCACTCCACAATGCCAGTTCCATGAGGTAATCCAGCCCGTCATAATTATTGCGTTTGGCTTGACGCAATACATCAAACCAGCGTTTGCCTTCGTAAGCCAGTTCACGAGCTCGTTCTTGTAGTATAAAACGCTCCATGGTGCTACCGTCGTAGGTGGTTTCTCCATAAGTAAGGTCGGTTGCCTCTACAGCATTGGCTCTGGCACGTACCTTTTCAAGTGCTTCTCTTGCCTCTTGCATATACTCCTGACTATCGGCAGCAACAGCCATTTGAGTCAAGGCTTCCGCTTTCATCAGGTATATTTCCGCCAAGCGGTAGATAATGTAATTGGCAGTCATTTCTGTTTCAGCTCTTTCGGCTGCACCAATTCCTGTTCCGGTATATTTCCAGATGTAACCTCTGTTGGACAATAAACCTTCGCGAATGTCATAATAGTCCTTATCGTCTTTATTGGTTGGAATAAAGAATTGATCCGACAACACATCTGTTCTTGCCATAATCGTACCTCTACTTAGTCTCATTAAGCTCCAGAAAGGATTGGTATGCTCGGTAGAGAATTGCAATTCAAAGATACTTTCCACACAGTTGCCCTGAAAGTACATCACATTGAACAACTCTTGTATATCCGATTCATTGGCATGATAAACAACATCGAAATCTTCTTCTGTTTCGCCTTCGAGAAGTATCTCTTCGCGTTTTACGGGAACAAGAGCGAACTGACCCGATTTGATGATTTCATCGCACAGTTTGTTACATTCCTCGTAGTTTTCCATCCACAGATAGATGTCTGCCAGAAGTGCCTTTACAAACCAGACAGTTGCTTTTCCTTTGTTTTTTTCACTGCTGCCGTAGCTATAAGGTATATTTTTCTCGGCAGCTCTCAGGTCGGTAATTAAGGAGTTTAGAACCGTTGCAGCCGGACTTTTGGCAATGTTCATGTTTTGCGATGTATCAATATAAGCACCTTCTGTAAGTGGTACATCGCCAAAGGTACGTACCAAATAGAAATACATCAAACTACGTATTGCAACGGCTTGGGCTTCATACTCTGCCAACATTTTATCCGTAAACGAGGGGTCTTTGGCTTGTACACCCGGTGCAAATTCCAATACGGTATTACACAGGTTAATGGTGTTGTAGAAGCTGTTCCACTTGCAATATACATTTTGGTCGGAGATTTCACCCTCGATGGCACGTTGCACATCGGCTATTTTTCCGGTGGTACCCGATTGAATCAAGTCCGCGCGAAATTCTCCGTAGAAGAACATACGTGTAACGAGGTCTTTGTTTATGCAAGAAGCATAAATACCTGTTACGGCAGCGTGTACATCCTCTTTTGTACGCCAGAATTTACCTCTGGGAACTCCGTCGTTCGGCTCCAGATTGAGCCATTCTTCACATCCTCCCATTGTTAGCGCAAGTGCCGACATGAGTAGGAATACGTATATGTTTTTATATCTTTTCATTTATCGTGTGAATTTAGAAAGTTGCACTAAAGGTTAATGTTATATCTCTGGAACGAGGTACTGTGGCATCATCCACTCCTCCTGCGAAGGGGTCGGACTTAATCTTGATTTCCGGGTCGAGACCTGTGTAGTTCGTCCAGATATAAAGATTCTGTACAATGGCAGAGATGGAAGCATCTTTGAACATCGTCTTGTTCAGTAGCTTTTTGGGGAATGTGTATTTCACAGTCAGCGACTTCCAGCGCAAGAACGAGCCATCTTCCACATATCTATCCGATCCTAAGTAGTTGTACCCTTTTTTATAGAGTGCTCGTGGCAATAGGTCGGCAGGCGCTTCGGATTCATCGTTGTAAGGATGACGCCAACGCTTCAAAACGGCCGTACTTTGGTTATTGAATGTATACATGCTCTCCATATTCATCTTGGCATTGTTCATAATGTCGTTACCATAACGGAAGTTGAAGTAGGCATTTACCGTAATGTTTTTATATTTAATACTCGGACCGAAACCTCCCGTAAAACGAGGGTTGGAGTTACCTAAGTACACAATGTCTTGATAGTCTATGTTACCATCTTTGTTGATATCTTCGTACTTCGCATCACCCGGTTGGAACGCATAATCAAGAGAAGGATAACCAAAGCGCATTTGCACCGGTATTCTCTCACCGCTATCGTTGTAGGTGTAGATTTTGTTTCCTTTGGCATCGCGGGCAATGGTTTGGTCTTCGTTCAGATACACACCTTTATATCTGTATCCATAGAACGAACCAATCGGTTGATTCAGCTCAAAGCGACGCAGGTATTTGCCATTGGCAACAGTAGAGCCTTTTTCCATCGGATATTGCTCGGATATTTCGCGAATGGTATTTTGGTTGTGTGCAATGTTGAAGTTGAAGCTAACTCTCCAATTCTTATTGCGATAAGGCACTGTGTTGATAGAGAGCTCCCAACCTTTGTTATCCATCACACCAGCGTTGATATCGGTAGTGGAAAACCCTGTTGTAGAAGGTATTACTAAACCATAGAAGAATTGATCTGACGATTTTTTGTTATACCAGTCGAATTCTACGTTTATACGATTCTTCAGCACAGCGAAGTTTACCACGATATTGTGTTGTGTCGATTTCTCCCAGCGAAGGTTTACACCCTCCAGATTGGCAGGATAAACACCGGCCTCGCCCAAATAGGTGTAATCGTAAATAGAGTAGAGGCTGATGTGTCTGAAGTCGTACTTAGGCTGATTCCCGTTTATACCGTAGCTATAGCGCAAACTAAACTCATCCAGAAACGAGCTGGTAAGTGCTTTCATAAATGGTTCGCCCGATACGCGCCAACGTACAGATGCACTAGGGAAGGTACCCCAACGATAGTTCTCTCCAAATCGGGTGCTGGATTCTGTACGAACATTGGCTCCCACAAAGTAACGATCCATAAATCCGTAGTGCATGTCGGCATAAGCGGAAACGCTACGACTAAGCGATTTGGACGAAGCAATTCCAATAATGGTTTGTCCAGCCACACGCGAAGGATTGGATGGGTCGGTCATATACGGACTGGCATTGTTACCGGTTGTGGCACGATACATTTGCGAAGTCTTTTCGGATGTGCTCAATCCAAATACTCCTGAGAAGCTATGATTCTCTATCTCATGACTGAGAATCAGCTTGTTGAATGTTTGGATAGAAAAAGCTTCCTGGTCTTTGTCATCGGCACGGTTTACACTGATTTCATTCCATGGACGACCCGTAGCTGTTTGTGGCAAGAAAGCTTTTGATTTGTCATTCAGGATATCCAAACCTACATCGAGTTGGTAGCGCAACCATGTCAACGGGTGATAAGAAAGCGATAGATTCGATGTGATACGGTCGTTTGTAATGCGATACATACCTTCGTTTGCCATAGCTACGGGGTTATAGTAACCACCTTTAGCTGCGGTAGAGCTCCACTGTCCCTGAGGCGATGTAAGCGGAGTAAAGTAATTGCCGGTGAGTTGTCCCAAGTGATTGTATTCGTAAATACTCATATTGGGCATACGGTTGTATGCCATACCGCTCACATCCACGTTCTTGTCTAAGTAGCTAATGTAGTTCTTGTCGTTTACTCCATGCGTATACGCCATACTTGCTTTGAACTTTATCTTTTCGGATACGTTGTAGTCTACATTCAAACGCGCGCTGATACGGTTGTAAGAGGTTCCGATTACACCACCTTTCTGGTCGTAATAACCAGCCGACGCACGATATTGTGCTTTTGATCCACCTCCACTGATGGATACGTTATGGTCTTGGGTAAAACCGGTTTGTCTTACAGCATCATACCAGTTGGTGTTTTGTCCGTAGTTGTAGAAGTAAAACGGTTGGTTTACATCATACGCAAACTCCGGATAAGCTTTAGGGTCGTAGAGCGTTCCACTGTTATAGAGTGCTTCCTGAATCATGGTTACATACTCTTCTCCACTCAGGGTAGGGATGGCTTTTACTTTTTCTTTGAAAGTAGCCTTGAATGAGTAAGATACACGTGGTTTGCTTACCGCACCACGTTTGGTGGTGATTTGCAATACCCCATTGGCTCCTTTAGAACCCCAGATGGCTGTTGCTGCCGCATCTTTCAATACGGTAATTTCCATGATGTCTTCGGGAGCAATACTCAACATTTGCGAATATTCCTCTTCGTCGGCACTGGCAAAATCGAAGTCGGCAGATATTTCTGTTTCAAACGGAAAACCATCTACCACGATAAGTGGTTGTGTGTTTCCATTGATGGAACTTGTACCACGGATACGAATGTCCATCCCTGTACCCGGTGCACCCGAACCTCCTACGATGTCTACCCCTGCGATACGTCCTTGTAACGCGTCGTCGATACCGGCACCTGCCATGTCATCGGCAATCTCGGAAATGGAGATGCGTTTAGCGGAAATGGTGAGGTTTTTCTCGTTAATGTTCATCATACCGGTGTTTACACGGCGTTCGGCTACGATTTCAACGCCTTCCAGTACAGCGGCGTCATCTTCCATTTCTATAGTGAAATTGGTTTTGTTCTTTATTTCTGCTTTGTATTCTTTAAATCCCATATAGGACACCACCAGCTTATCGCCGGCTTTGGGTTCGGTAAGAATACTAAAGTTACCATCAAGGTCGGTCGAAGCGTGGTTTATTACACGTTCGTCTTTATTTACTAACAATACGTTTGCCGAGGGAAGTCCTTCTTTATCGAAAGCGGCTATTACTTTCCCACGAATCATTACTTTGCTGCCTTGAGCCAAAATTAATCCCGGCAGGAAGCACAAGCATATCAAAACAAGGTATTTATTGATTGTTTTTTGCATGTCATTCATCTCTTTAATTATTGAACATGTGCTTTGAAAGCCAGGTATTTGTCGATGGCGTGAATCACCGACCGCGCACCCATATAGTTGCTCTTGGTGATACCGCGTATCACAGTTGCTTCGTTGATGCCTTCTACCTTTACTGTGTTACCTTCGGTTATGCTTTTGGGAGCAAATTTCAGTATTCCACCGGGCTTGGTAACTTCCATGGATGTTTTCTCGGCAATCAAGTCCAGCGAAGGTTCGTTTACCTTATATACCGTTGAAATGGTGTAGTTAGCGTAGTTGCCGGGCATCACTGCGGGTACACCGTCATCGGGAAGAACTGTTCCCGTAAGGAAACAGGCACTGATGAAGTCGGAGGCTTGTTTCTTGGCGGCTATATTGGCATCGGTTACATTAGCCAATGCAGGCAGGACTTTATCGGCAATGGCTTGTTCCATTTGGTCGTTCTGTGGAACGAGCACGGTGTAGAAACCGGAGTTGCTGATACCTGTAAGTACAGGATTTCCGTTGCTGTCTACTCCATGCAGTGTCTTATCTAAATAATTTTTGAACAAAGAGGCATCCGGGTTTTGAGCTACATATTCTGATATCGTAGTGTATAATCTGCGTTCTTCCCAACCCGCTACATTGCTAGGGTCGGTGGTACGCGGACTATATTGTAATAATCCGTCCATAGAGAATACCTTCCCGTTGTTCAACGTAGCCAATTCGGTTACCTCTACCCATTCGTTGCTAAGGATATTACCCATAGCTTGCAGCTTGTTGTCTTTGAAGCGAACCATATCGCCATAGTCGTTCACGGCATAACCGAAACCATCGTAACCTAACTCGGGCGAACCGCTAAAATCAACGATTTCAGCGTTGATATCTTCGTTCTTCACACGCATAAAGATACCCGAACGTAGTAACCTACGGATACGGTCATCTTTTGTGATGGTTCCCAATACATTGCTGTTGGTGTAAGTTTTGTCTATTTCGTTGTAATCGTAACCATCGGCAGCAAGCAGTGCATTAGAAGGTATGACGATGTTTACATTGTGGTCGAGTTCTCCGGTAATGGAACTTTTCATCAACTCATCGCGCAAAGAGGTTAGTGTGTTGTTCAGCAACGCATTAATCCATGTGTATTCCGGATTCAAAAGAATTTCGGAGTATACGGTTTCAAAATAGCGGCTCTTTATTACGTGGTCTATGTTGTACACAAATCCGTTGCTTGCCACATATTTACCTGTAATACCATCTTCTTCGAACGAAGGACCGGTAGATCCGGCTGCGTTGAAGAACTCGCTATTTCCATTTTGGGCTACTTTATATTTGGATGGCCACACCATGATATCTGCCTGATGCGCTTTGATGAAGTTGGTCAGTACATCGGTGGGCAGGTCGCTGATGGAGTTAGCATATTTCAGCAGTTTGTTGTTTATGAATTCGCTCATAGCTTCGTTGCTCGGCACAAACAGGGTATAACCTTGTTCTTCCGAGTTGAAAGTAGAGCCACTCATGGTGTACTCCTCTATATTAGGAGAATAAACCAGTCCGGCATATTTCTTCACATAGAGTGAGTTAATGTTTCTGTCGGGATACAAATCCTTATATACCTCTGTCAGCGCTTTGTATTCCTGATAGCTGGCAAAAAGATAAGTACCGTCCGTTTGATAATCCAACAATGACTTAAACATACTGTTTTCTTCGTGTTTTAACACTTCGTCGATGTTTTCGAGAGGATAAGGTACGGCATCTACTTCATGAATCACACCATTCATGGCATGAATATCTTTTGCCAAAACACTACCACCGGGAATGTTTAACCCCGAGAAATTGGTGTTAGGATAGAAGTGCGTGTAGTCGCTACTGTTCAATCCGTTGGTTTGGAAATAAGTATTCGTGAAGATGGGCAGGTATTTGTACGGAGTAACAACAGCCGTTGCCTCTTTCAGGTTGTCGACCACCCATTCGGTTTTTCCGTTTACCTGTTCCTGGTAAATGGTTTTGTAATAAGCGGTGTTCTTCTTGATGGAATTACCCACAATCCATTCCGAAGACTTCAATACATCACCCAAGCGCGAAGACTCGAACTTGTTGTATACAAGCGAGTAACCGATAATTTTAGTCAGTTCTTCTTTGGGGATTTGGCGAACATTCGTGTATCCTTTTTCGGCAAGGAACTTGGTGAATGCAGCATCATTTGGAGCAAATACGGTGTAGTTTCCCGCTCCATTTAATACGCGACTGTACAAGGTGGAATCTACCGCCTCAAGATACATGGAAAAATTTCCTTTTTCTTCCAGAATGGAATAAACAGAACCTTCCAACCAGTCGGGACGATCATAGTGCGAATCTACTTCATTCTCACAACTTCCGAAGAAGAGTAGTAAGAGCAAAGACAGTGCACTTGTTTTCATGGCATCTCTCATAGTTTCAATAATTGAATTAATAATATTTTGTGCGTT
The DNA here is from genome assembly GCF_010501015.1 of Bacteroides sp. 214. Classification (GTDB taxonomy): domain Bacteria; phylum Bacteroidota; class Bacteroidia; order Bacteroidales; family Bacteroidaceae; genus Bacteroides. The sequence goes on from NZ_QVML01000001.1 coordinate 230,768, forward strand.
AATAATTTCGGTAGTGCAATGTTAGTACAATATAGGACATAGAGGCTTAAAAATAAGCACGCAGGAGGTGGAATATTTGGTCGGTTGCAAAAAATCCACAAAAAGTGTGCAGAAATTATACCTGTTGCACCATTATAAAATGATATTAAATGCCAACAAAAGTATGAGGTTATAATAGGAGAGGAGTGGAGAGATGTTCCTTGAAGGTTGAAAAATGTACAGTTACCTTTTTATGAACATGAGTAAACTGTGTAGTGACTGTTTTTGTAGTAAGAATACAGTGGGAAACAGTTCGAAAAACAGTGAGAAGTGAAGCAGAAAACAGTCAGAAATGACACGGCTTAAAGCTCTTATTTCAAATGCTTATGGTATTTGTCTCGTCTGCCATAGGCATACGTCCTGTCTGCCATAAGCATACGAGTCATCTGCCATAAGCAAACGAGCCGTCTGCCATAAGCAAACGACTCGTCGTCCATAATCATATAATAAAAATGAAGGGTGATTTTTTATTTTTTACACTGTTCAATTAAGAATTGTGTTCCTTTTGCTCTGTGTTCGGGGTGTGTCCAATGTCCTGTGTTAAAATCTAAGTTCAAGGACTTTTCTCCCGGTATTACATTATACGCCGCATGCATGGAAGTGGGAGGGCAGGTAGGGTCGTTGAATCCCCAGCTATACCAACCGATAACTTTAACACGACGTGCAAAGTTCACTACATCGAAGTATGCCAGTGTTTCCAATTCATTTGCTTTAGGCTCTACTGTTCTGAAATAATGTGGCCATCCACCTGCACGTTTTTGTACATAGCCTGCGTGGTCGCACATAGCAGGATAATAAGCGTTCAGGAACTTGATGCGCGAATCCAGTCCGGCAGTGATGATGGATAATGCACCACCTTGGCTACCACCACTTACTCCCAGTGTTTCTCCGTCAAATTCGGGGAGCTGATAGATGAAGTCGATAGCACGCACACAACCTGTAAACACACGTTTATAATAATGTAAATCGCGGTCGTTCATGCTATAACGGTTATAATTTTGCAGCGCACCCGCACCAAGATTACTATATACCTCTTGTGGTAGTGTTACGGGCATTCCATGAATACCTATTTGCAATGAAATGATATCATCTGCGTAGTTGTGTCCGCTATATGGGCGAATGCCTGCACCGGGAACGGTTAGTATAGCAGGATATTTGCCGGGTTTCTTGGGAGTGATTAAGATTCCGTACATTCTTGAACCTACGCGTTGATTTTGAAAACTCACTTCATATACGTTTTGTGTAGAGGTGCATAGCTCCGGCTTTAACGTCATTTTGGGGTCGAGCGGTGTTTTCTGAGCTTCGGCAATGGCTTTAGACCAAAATTCGTCGAAATCTTTTGGATCAAGTGTGGCAGGCTGTATCTTTTCTATATCGTACCCCACGGTGGTTAGTGCTTCGTAGCGCATTCCGTCATCTTTGGCTATAACACGGCAGCGAAGAAAACCGGGTGTCTTCATGGATGCTTTCAACGTAAGTTCGCCATTTTTTAATACTACGTCCTGTTTCTTTTCGGTTGGGAATTGTTCAGGACCAAGTTCATAGTCTATGGCTACGTTTTTCATCAATACATTATCCCTATATACCTGAATGCGGAATGTAGCTTCCTCTTTTACTTTATACTGCCAGTTGGCATGGTTGGGTGAGATAATGATAGTTACGCGCTTTTGGGTGGGTTGCGCAATGATGTTGCCCAATGTAATAAAAAGGGCACAAGTAAGGTAAATGATTCTTTTCATGGTTGTGTTCTTATTATATTGTTTTGTTGTTAAAAACTCTTCCTGCAAACAAAGGTATAAAAAAATACGGTAACTGCTTCGTTTGATAACGAGATTGCAGCTACCGTATCTACCCATTAAAAACAATTGATCCCTAATCCCTTTATTTAAGTTTATACATTTCGCTTCCGGCAAGCAAGAAACAACCTACGCCGTAGTCTTCAAAATCGGCTACACTGGTGTATGTCACTGGTTGTCCGTCTTTTGGTTCCTTACCTGTTCCTTGTACATATCCTAAGAATCCATTTGGATGCACAGCATCTTTTACCATAGCGTTCCATGCCTTGGTTATGATAGGAAGATATTCTTCTTTATTGAGAATTCCTTTGTTGATACCCCATGCCATACCATAGACAAAGAGAGAGGTTCCTGTAGTTTCTTTTCCACCGAAGTTAGTGGGGTCGTGTAAGCTTGCATTCCAAAAACCATCTTCGCGTTGACACGCTTTCAAGGCTTTGGTCATAGCGAGGAAGTCGGCAATGTAATCGTTGCGGTGTGTTTCGTCGGCAGGTATTTCTTGGAGTACACGTGCCAATGCTGCATATACCCAACCGTTTCCGCGCGACCAGTAACAATCTTCGCCATTGGGTTCTTTGTAAGGAGGGCAGAAGTCTGCGTCACGCCACCATAGTGCATCTTCCGGATTGTAAAGTCCTTTGCCTCCATGTGTATTGCGCGAGTATTCATACATATCCCACATTTTATCATAATACTTTTGTTCGCCATACATTTTTCCGAATTTAGCTAAAATAGGCATAGCCATTTGTATCGCGTCAATCCATGTCCAGTCATTTACCTGTGGAGTGTTTACCAACATATCCATAGATATTTTAATGTTACGAATCATTTCCGGATTCGATGGACACATATTATATAGATCTATGTAAGCTTGTCCGCAACAATGGTCGTCGGCATTACGAGTGGTGTTACCGTTTCTCATTCCCCATTTATGGAAGCTTCCCCAATCGTACGCGTATTTATAATAATCTTCGCGTGGAAAGATGGTATGTAAGGCTAACAGTCCTTCGTAATACACCCCACGAGTCCAGATGTTACTGGGGCGCACTCTTCCTACATTGGATGTGGCTGTGTAGTCGGCATATTTTTCCATAAAGTAATCGTTTACTTTAATACATGCGCGAAGAATTTCTCTTTGGCTAGGTTGTGTTGTCTGTGCTTGCACGTATGCGAACGAGCAAATAAGCGTTAGGAGTAATGTTACTGTGATTTTTTTCATGGCATATTATTCTTTGTATATTATATCGGTTGTTTACTGCATACAAAGTAAGCGTATGTCACTTGCTTTTGAAATAGATAATAATACAGATTGATTGCTTTCCATACAAATTGCATAATGCGAAAATCCTCCGGATGTTCTCTGTCATTATTCTAGGGCATGTAATATTGTACAAACATGTAATATTGTACAATATGGCTTCTGGTTATGAAATTACAGACATTTGTACAATCGTCTATTCTAGTTCTTTAACTTCCGGTGTATTTTTGTTGCACAATTTAATGAAGCATCATTGGATTGTACCCGATTTTTAGATAATATATCGAGTATTATTAATTTTTTGTTAAACTAATATTTAATATGGAAAACAGTCAGAAAAGTTTAAGGCATTTCTGCCTTATGGACAAATTCCCTAGAATTTTGTTTGTAATGTTATTCCTTGCGGCATCTACGCTTGCGTTTGCACAAGGAAAGTCTGTAACGGGGGTTGTTGTCGACGGTCTTGGCGAAGCCATTATTGGCGCCAATGTTACTGTGAATGGAACAACAAACGGTACTATTACGAATGTGGATGGTCAGTTTACACTGAACAATGTTGCCGACGGTGCTACCCTTAAGGTAAGCTACATTGGCTATGTAACACAAACCGTGCGCTTAGGTGCTTCCAACAACATCCGTGTTGTATTGAAGGAAGATACCGAAATGCTAGACGAAGTAGTGGTTGTAGGTTATGGTGTACAAAAGAAGAGCGACGTAACGGGAGCTATGGTTAGTGTAGGTGAGAAAGAACTGAACGCTAAGCCCGTAGCCAATGCTTTTGAAGCACTTCAAGGTAAAGTTGCTGGGGTGGATATCACTTCTAGTGAACGTCCGGGTACCGTAGGAAGTATCCGTATTCGTGGTACACGTTCTATCACGGCTGGACAGGGCCCATTGTATGTAGTAGATGGTGTGCCTTTGATCTCTGGTAGTATCGAATCCATCAATCCCCGCGACATTGAATCTATTGATATTTTAAAAGATGCCTCTTCTACTGCTATTTATGGTAGCCGTGGTGCCAATGGCGTTGTTCTGGTAACAACCAAACGTGGTAAAGTAGGTGCTTTGAAGTTGAACTATTCAGGTTCTGTGACTTTTGAAAATTTGAAAGATAAATCTCCTGCCATGAGTGCTAGCGATTATATTACCTGGCGTCGTTGGGCTAAACACAACGTCAATCCTACAGGTAATCCACGCGGTGACGAACCAGATCAAGCGAAAGACCTTGACTACTTTGGTGGTGATGACCCTTGGGCTACTGCCAATGTGATGAAAGGTTGGGTGAATGGTCAGTGGGATGGAAGTAAGGTAACTGACACCGATTGGGCAGGTATTGTTACGCAAACCGGTATCACCACCGAACATACCTTGAGTGCTACTTCGGGTACAGAAAATGCTCAGTCATTCTTCTCTCTCGGATATTTGAAGAATGAAGGAACTCAAAAAGGGCAGGTGTACGAACGCTACAATGCTGCCGTATCTGTTGATATTCAAGCTAAGCCTTGGTTCAAGATGGGTGGATCTGTAAATGCTTCTTGGTCTGTTCAAGACTATGGTTACTCACGTACAGGTCAGGTAGGGACCAATTCTGGTCCGGTTGATATTTATAGTGCTGCTAAAGCTATTCCTCGCTATGGTGTACCTTACACAGACGAAGGCGAAATTATTAACAATCCTTGTGGCTCTGTAACCAATGTGTTGACTGTAATTGATGAATGGAAAAAATCTACCGATAATCGTGAAACTTTCCGCGCATTGGGTAGTTTTTATGCACAAATAGATTTCGGTAAACTGTGGGAACCTCTGCAAGGCTTGACGTTTAAGTCTTCTTTTGGTCCTGATTTTCGTCACACACGTCAAGGTATCTTCTTAAGTAAAGAATCTGCAGGTCGTGCCGGTGGTAAGAACTATGCTAGTTATAATACTACACGCTACCTTTCTTGGACGTTGGATAACTTGATTACTTATAACAAAACCATCGACGATCATGCGTTTACTGTTACTTTGCTTCAAAGTGCAGATACACACAATGCAGAAAACGGCAAAATGAGTGCTTCGCAAATTCCTAACGAACACTTTTGGTGGTACAATATGGGTAGTGTGGACATTACAGACGCTGCAACTTATGGTGCAGGTATGGGTACTGGCTTAACAGAAAAGCAAATGGCTTCTTATATGGCTCGTGTAAACTACTCGTACAAAGATCGTTATTTGTTGACCATATCCGGTCGTTATGACGGTGCTTCTCAGTTAGCTAAGGGCAATAAGTGGGATTTCTTCCCTTCGGCAGCTTTGGGTTGGCGTATTGACCAAGAAGACTTCTTGAAAGATGTTTCTTGGATTAGCCAGTTGAAACTTCGTTTAGGCGTCGGTGTTACCGGTAATTCTAATGTAGGCGCTTATGGAACACTGGGTAACATTCAGGCTTTCTTCGTTCCTTTTGGTAATGTGTTGTCACAAGCTTATGCTACCAACGAACCTTACTATACTAAAGATCAAGTAGGTATGTCGAACAAAAAATTAGGCTGGGAGAAAACAACTCAGTTCAACTATGGTGTTGACTTTGGCTTTTTGAACGGACGTATCGGTGGTGCTCTCGATATCTATCACTCTAATACCAATGACTTATTGCTAGATATGAAAATACCTACCCTGACAGGCTTTAGCTCTACTGTTGCCAACGTGGGGGAAACAAAGAACTTCGGTATTGACCTGTCTTTGAACCTAATTCCGGTGCAAACAAGAGACTTTGAGTGGGTTTCTACTATCAATGCTTCTTACTCTAAAGAAGAAATTGTAGAGCTCTCTAACGGTAAAGAAGATGATATCTCTAACGCTTGGTTCATAGGCGAATCTATCCGTGTACACTACGGTATTGAAAACGAAGGCATCTGGCAGGTAGAAGACCAAGCTGAGATGGATAAATTTAATGCCAATGGTCATAAATTTACTGCTGGTAGCGTTCGCCCAAAAGACCAAAATGGTGACTATTTAATTGATGATGAGGATCGTGTTATTTTGGGTGATAAAGATCCGAAATGGGTGTTGGGTTGGACTAACAACTTCAGCTGGAAGAACTTCGAATTGAATATTGAATTGAACGGTCGTTTTGGCTATATGATTAGCACTGGTGGTGAAGCTCAATATGGTATGTACAATCAACGCAAAATAGACTACTGGACACCTAATAATACAAATGCTGATTGGCAGAAACCAGTATATAACACAGCCGGTGGTGACTCTTATTCCAGTTTGTTAGGCTATAAAAAAGCTTCGTTCTTGAAAATTCGCAATATTTCTTTGGGTTACAACTTCGATCGCTCTCTTTGTAAGAAGATTGGTATTGAATCATTGAAACTCTATGCGCAAGGAAAAAACTTGGGTAATCTTTATTCATCAGTTGATTTCATGGACCTTGACTTGGGTACTACATACTATAACCGTGGATTCACATTTGGTGTGCAAATTGGTTTCTAAACGTAATGTGTTCTTAAGTTTTATATTCTATAAATATTATACAGAATTATATGAAAAAGATAAATAGTAAATTAATTATTGCGGGCTTGGCCATTATAACTTTGGCGAATTTATCTTCGTGCAGCGAAAGTTTCTTGGACGAAGACAACCGCACAGCCTATACTACTCAATATTTTGAGAGTGCGCAAGGTATTCAAGATTTGGCTACCGCTTTGTATGGAAACATTCGTTGGCACTTTGGCTACGAATGGGCATATGGCATTACTCTTTATGGTACAGACGAGTTTACTAACGGTTCTGACTTAACGGCTGAACCTTGGAATGTATATGACAATCGTTTAGGTGCCATGGATTGTACACCGGCTACAGGTGCTGCTAATAAGAACTGCCCCCCGGTATCGGGATTGTGGGATCAGATGTACTTTGGAATTGCTACTGCCAATCAAATTATTACTTATGCCGACCGAGTAACGAATGAAGCCATTCGCAACAAATGCTTGGGCGAGGCTTACTTCCTGCGCGGTTACAATTACTATCGTTTATTTGCTCAATATGGTGCAGTGGTATTGCAACTTAAGGCAACCGAAGATGTAATAAAGACCTTTGAACGTGCTACTGAAGAAGATGTGTTGAATCAAGTGATAGCCGACTTTGAAATGGCTTACAGCCTGTTGCCTGCTAATAAATGGCGTGGAATAGGTACATGGACCAAATATACAGCTGCACATTTCTTTGCTAAATCCTTGCTTTATCGTCAATCAGAGCGTTGCAGCGGATGGAATTCAACCTATCCAGCAGATACAGACTTAAGTAAAGCCGTGTCTCTGTGTGATGAAGTGATTGCTGCATGTCCTCTATCTGCCGACTACAATAGTCTTTACTCCATCTGGACAGGTACAGATTGTAAGAATGAAGATCAACCAGAAATCTTGATGTCTTGTCAGCATACCAATTCTGCTACAGGTCGTTATGGTAACCGTACTTACAACTATTTCACTCCGCAGTTCTCTAACTTCTCCGGTGGTTGGGTACAACGTGGTCAGTATATTGGTGGTATGGACTTCCAACGCTGTCGTCCTACAGAGTATGCTTACTCTATCTTCGACAATGTGAACGATTCTCGTATGTGGAAGACCTTTAAAACGGTTTATGGTATTAACCATTGGGCTACATTACCTAAATATGTAGCTGCCGAAAATACTCCCGACTTGGGCGATCTTGGTATTGCTTTCATCTTGAACAAGAAGAACGATCCTCGCTTTCAAAACGAAACTACGTACGGAACTTTTGGACGTGCAGGGCAAGAACATACTTTTGTACATCCTGAAACAAATAAATGGGTTCCTAATGTGTTTCCTGTCTATTTGGGCGGTAAATATGCTATGTACAATTACGGTGCTAGTGGAAAATCTTCAGACTCTAATGTGTTCTGTGGTATCAATAAAACTGATGACGGTAGCCGCACAGGTGAAAAAGGTGATGCGCACCGCGACGTGATTATGGCTCGTACTGGTGAAACATACCTGATTAAGGCAGAAGCACAAGTTCGTATGGGTAAGTTTGCAGAAGCTATTGCTACGGTAAACCAATTGCGTAAGCGTGCCGAGTGGAAGAACAATGAGGACCGCGAATATTACACCGATGGTTCAATGGCTTTCTTGAAAGAATATGGTGGTGATGCTGATAACTCTACAGCAGATGCTACTACCCCAAAGAAAAACAAAGATAAATCGGGTAAGATATTGACAAACCGTGATGCTTTCAAAGTTTCATTCATACAGAAGAGTACTTACTATCTATCAACAGGTATTGAACGCACTACTGATGCTTCTAACTTGCAAATTGCCAGCTATTCTTCATTGCCCGAAGAAGATGAAGCTATTCTCTCTTCTATGGGAGTAAGCGGTGACAAAGAGCGTTTGATTAACTTTATTCTGAATGAACGCACACGTGAATGTTTAGGTGAATGGAATCGTTGGGAAGAGTTGAGCCGTACCAAAACTTTAGTTAAGCGTGCCAAACTGTTTAACCCAGAAGCAGCAGCTAATGTGTCTGATAAGCATTTGCTTCGTCCTATTCCGCAAACATTTATCGATCAGTTGCAAAATGAAGATGGTACTAATCTGTCTAACGAACAAAAGGCAAAATGGCAGAATACAGGTTATTAATGTAATTTAATAACAGGATTCGTTCATTGAAAATAAAGAGACTGGGTTTTACCTTGTGAAAGAGTGTAGAATTCGGTCTCTGTTTTTGGAGGGATTCTTTTATGATTAATAAGAAATGTATGATGAAGAAAATAATAGGTCGTTGGCTGACAATTTCTGTGGTGTTTTTGGTGTGTGTTACAGGATGTATGCAGTCGCCAAAATCGCAGCACTATGAGTTAGTGGGTGGTACTCCCGAAATAGATTATATTGATTTTTTGAATGACACATTGTGTCGATACGTTGTCCCTGGTCCACTGACTTTTACTACCCGATACACACAGGAAGGAGATACTTATATTATACACATTAACTCAACAATAAAAGCCCGCCTGTATAAGACGGATGAAGGAAACCTTCGGGGTGAAGCGCCTTTTTTTGAAGGAATATGGGTTAAGAAGAAGTAACTAAACATCTAACTAACCAGTTTAACATCCAATTAATTCACAGGAGTGCGCCACGGCGCACTCCTGTCTTTTTATCCCTACACCCTCCATTTATTGACGTTTATTTCTCTTTCTTTTGGGGTTTGCTTTCTACCTTTTTGAACCTCACTTTCTCTCTCTTTGAGGTTCATAATTCACACCTTTATCAACGAAGCATCCAACCGTGTATTATTTTCCATAAATATGTACCATTTTATCTACTAGCTTTCCTTCTTTCCTCTTATTTTTGTACCCATTAAACAATAAATTCAAAACAAACATGAATATCTTGAAAAACACTTCGTTCTTATGCGGCGTATTGCTGTTGCTGTCGTGTACAACTTCCAAGCCTCAGTACGAAACTATTACTGTGGAAGCGCCTTTCCACATGGAACCAATAAAAGTCTTTATCTATCCCGAAAAGGATTTCTCTATAGCCGACTTTGGAGCTGTGGCAGATGGTAAAACCATGAATACCGAAGCCATTGCTAAAGCCATAGATGCTTGCAACCAAAAAGGAGGTGGTAGGGTAGTAGTTCCTGCTGGTGAGTGGCTTACAGGACCAGTTCATTTCAAAAGCAACATAAATCTACATTTAGAGGAAGGTGCGGTATTGCGCTTTACGGACAATCCTGCCGATTATCTTCCTGCTGTGATGACCTCATGGGAGGGTATGGAGTGTTATAACTATTCTCCGTTGCTCTATGCCTTCGATTGTGAGAATGTTGCCATCACCGGAAAGGGTACGTTGAAACCCTATATGGATAATTGGAAGGTATGGTTCAAACGACCAAAACCACACATGGATGCTTTGGCACAACTATATCATTGGGCATCTACCGATGTGCCGGTCGAAGAACGTCAGATGGCAGTGAACGACAATAATCTGCGCCCGCACCTTATTCATTTTAACCGTTGTAAGAACGTGTTGCTGGAGGACTTCGTGATTCGCGAAAGCCCTTTCTGGACAATACATCTTTTTATGTGCGACGGTGGAGTGGTGCGCAACCTCGATGTGTATGCTCACGGTCATAACAACGATGGGGTAGACCTTGAAATGTCACGCAACTTCCTGATAGAAGATTGTATTTTTGACCAGGGAGATGATGCTGTGGTTATTAAAGCAGGCCGCAACCGCGATGCGTGGCGACTGAATACCCCTTGCGAAAACATCGTGGTTCGTAACTGCGAAATACGCGACGGACATACGCTGCTGGGTATCGGAAGCGAACTCTCGGGGGGTGTACGCAATGTCTATATGGACAATTGCCATGCAACGAAGTCTGTGCATCGTTTCTTCTTCATCAAATCAAACCACCGTCGTGGCGGCTTTGTAGAGAACATAACTATGCAAAACGTTACCTGTGGCTCTACCTTGCGCGTACTCGAAATAGATACTGATGTGCTCTATCAATGGAAAAATCTTGTGCCAACCTATGAAACAAGCATTACAAAAATAGAAGGTATCTACCTTAACAATGTTTCTTGTGCCAATGCCAAAGCCATCTACGACCTCAAGGGCGATGAACGGCTGCCGATACGTAACGTAGAGATAAAGAACGTACACGTAGATACAATTACCGAGTTTGTAAAGCACGTACAGTTTACGGAGAATATCGTGGAGGAAAATGTTAGTTTCGATACCTTCACAGGAGATGCTAAGGTGATGTTGGAGTATCCGGACTATAATTAGGAAAAACAAGTTTTTTTCCTTATCATTGCATATCTAATGCAAATGAAACGCAATCATCTCATAACATTATTATTGTTGTGCTTGTTCGCAACCGTTCGAGCACAACAATCCTACTTTTTTAAACAATACACGGTCGAAGATGGCTTTCAGCAAAACACAATAAGCTCTATACTGCAAGATCATAAAGGGTTAATGTGGTTTGCCACGTGGGATGGCATCTATCGTTTCGATGGTTACAGTTTCCGGAATTACAAAAACTCTGTCAATCCTCAGAGCCATTTTCTCAGCAACCGTATTCTTTCTATAAAAGAAGATACCTTTGGGTTTATATGGGCGTTGGGTTATGACAATAGAATTTCACGACTCAATACGCATAAAGAAGATATATCTGCCGTACTCAAAGAAGATGAGTATGTAAAGGATTATTTCGTGCTTCCCAACGGACAAACATGGCTCATAACCGAACACAATGGGTTAATTCTATATACAACCAACCCTAAAGACCAAGAGATTCAGCCTCGAAACATTTCGCAGGAACTCAATTTATCAACCAATAGTAAAGACTATCACAAAGTATTTGCCGACAATGATGGAAATAGTTGGCTACTTACCGGAATGGGGCTTTACAGATATACAGAAAACGACTCTATTTACTTCCCTATACCCATAAAGCAGGCCTTTTTAGATATGCAGGAAGGAGTCGAATATCTTTACTTTGCCTCCGAAAATGGAGAAGTGTGGAAATACCACAAAGCAACGGGGCGTTATGAAATATTGCAACTTCCCGTCAGAACACGCATTATAAACCTACAGCTACTAACCAGTGGCAAACTCTGTTGTGGTACCGAAACAGACGGTTTCTTCCTGATGAACACTGATGGTAAAGAGAAACAGCATTTCTCCACCGCAACCCACAAAGTGATGTCTGATAATGCAGTTAGACTCATATACGAAGATGCTTACGGTGAATTGTGGATACAGCAAAAAGCAAATGGTGTAACACACTTCAACCCACAAACGGGCGAAATGAGGCGGTATGAAATACACGACAGGCATGGAAATCTGATTACCGACGGACGCTATCCACAAATAATAGTGGAGGATTCGTACGGAAATCTATATATACACCCCACAGGAGGAGGTTTTGCCAGTTACGACCGGAAAAATAAAAAGCTCGTTCCCCTGTACAACAAACAACTGTTGGACGGTTGGCGCGATTCTGATTTGGTAATGTTCGTCTACATGGATAGGCAGGATAATGTGTGGCTTAGCTCACAATCCAATGGAATAGAGAAGATAGCCAGCAAAAGCGAACATTTCGCTTTTCATGCTCCACCCCAGCTAAGGCAGGAGCAAATAAACAATCGATCCGTATTTATGGATCGCGAAGGACGCACATGGGTAGGTTATGCACATCGTGGTATTGGTGTGTATGATAAAAATCACCAATTCTTAGGTTATCTGCAAAAAGACGGGACGCTATCCAAAACCAAGAACACATTACGTATTCGTGCAAATACCATCGTACAAGACCACGAAGGTACTATCTGGATGGGATTTAAGAAATATGGTGTCATGGCTCTTACTCCCGGAAAACAGCCCAATACATTCACCATATCGCATTTCTTGAATGATGAAAAAGATATTTTCAGCTTGAGCTACAACGATGTGTTTCATATATTCGAAGATGATGAACAGCGCATGTGGTTTGTAACCTTGCTTGGCGGTATCAATTACCTCGAAAAAGCAGAAGACGGTACTTACCGCTTTATTAATTGGCGCAACAAACTCAAGAATTATCCGGTAAAAATAAGTAGGACACGCCACATGATAACCGACCATAATGGAAAGTTATGGCTTGCCACTACGGATGGTATCTTTGTGTTCGATGAGAAGTTTGAAAACCCTTCTAAACTGCAATTCGAAAACATTAAGAATGAATCAGGAAACCCATACAGTTTAGGCAATAGCGATGTGCAATTCATTCTTAAAACCAAACGTGGCGAAATATACGCGGCAACCTTTGGTGGAGGGTTTAGCCGTTTGCTCTCTTACGAACACGGGGAAGCGAAATTCAAGACCTATACACAGCAAGATGGGCTATTGTCGGACATACTCCTCTCTATGATCGAAGACGCTCAAGGCAATATCTGGATTGTAGCAGCCGAAGGACTCTCTAAGTTCAATCCCGAAACCGAGCAGTTCGAAAACTTCTCTACCAAGGACTTCCCCGAATCAATACGCTTCAATGATGGCGTGGGTTATTATTCGCAAGAAAACGCCACTCTAATGCTCAATACACAGCAAGGCTTACTCTGCTTCAATCCCGAAACAGTAAACAAATCAGCCTATATTCCGCCCATCGTTATTTCTCAGTTGCAGCTAAGCGATAAAGTAATTACTCCGGGCGATGCCACACACATCCTTTCGAGTAATATAGACGAAATATCCAAACTGGTGTTGAGTCATAAGCAGAAGTCTTTCAGCATCCGGTTTGCTGCTATAGATATGACCAACCCGCACAACATTTCCTATATGTATCGGCTGAAAGGTTTTGAGGAGCGTTGGAACCAAAGCGGTAAAATACCAGTAGCCAACTACACCAATATTCCTAAAGGGAATTACACTCTCGAAATACGCTCTACCAACAGTGACGGTGTATGGGTGGATAATACACGAGCACTCGCAATACAAATATTACCTTCGTTTTGGGAAACTCCATGGGCATATCTAATCTATGCATTTGCTTGGATGCTTTTTGTGTTTGCTGTGGTCTACATACTCTTCACATTCTATCGCTTGCGGCATAAAGTGAATATGGAACAGAAAATGTCCGATCTTAAGATTCGCTTTTTTACCAGCATATCGCACGAACTACGCACACCGCTCACGCTTATTTCGGCTCCTGTGCGGAAGGTGCTTAGTCGCAACGATTTAACTCCCGAAGCGCGGGCAGACCTACTGTTAGTGGATAGAAATACCAATCGGATGAATTTCTTGATTAACCAGCTACTCGACTTCCGGAAAATACAAAATCATAAAATGAAGATGAGGGTGCAGCAAACGGAGATAATCGCCTTCACCCGGCAGGTGATGGATTGCTTTACCGCTTTGGCTGTGGAACGGCAGATAACCTTTGTTCTGCAAACAGAGCTAACCGCCGCTCTTCTTTGGGTAGATGTGGAAAAGTTTGAGAAGATGCTCTTCAACTTGATAGCCAATGCTTTTAAGTACACGCCAAAGGGACGAAAAATAGAAATAGTAATCAAGGAAAACAATCACGACATACAAATAAATATCTGTGATGAAGGAATAGGTATCCCCGAAGAAAAACAAAAACATCTTTTCGAACGCTTCGAAACAGCCATTACCGAAAATGTATTCAATCAGGCAAGCACAGGTATCGGACTCTCGCTAACCAAAGAGTTGATAGAGCTGCATAATGGCAGAATATCTTTAGACAGCCAGCCGGGGCAGGGGAGTGTTTTTACCCTGACGCTTAAAAAAGGAAAAACACATTTTGACCCCTCCACAGAGTTCCTGCAAGAAGACAATGAGGTTGCCTATGTTTATAACGTAGATACTGTTTCGGCATTGGGCATTTCCGCCAAAGAGTTAAAAGAACCTCTCGCCACCAACAACGAAGCTGAAAAAAGAACCCTCCTCATAGTAGAAGACAATGAAGACCTGCGACTGTTTTTGCGCTCCATCTTCGAGTCCGATTTCTTTGTGATTGAAGCCGAAGATGGAGAAAAAGCTTTGGCATTGGCGCAATTGCATGTTCCCGAACTAATCATCAGCGATGTGATGATGCCTGTGAAAGACGGTATAGAAATGTTATCCGAATTGCGTGCCGATGTAGGAATAAGTCACATCCCGGTTATTCTGCTAACGTCACGATCTACCGTAGAAAACCGTATCGAAGGTATTGAACTTGGTGCCGACGATTATATCACCAAGCCCTTTGATGCCAATTACCTCCATGCCCGTGTACTGAACTTATTAACTCAGCGGGGCAAGCTGCAACAGTACTATCGGTCGTTGCTTCCTGCCGATACATCTACTGCAGAGCCACTTACAAAAACTATTCCTTCCAATAGCCAACTCTTTATGGCACGTCTTCTTAAAGCGATAGAAAAGCACATTGGCAATGGAAATCTCAAAGTAGAAGATCTGGCACAGGAAATAGGTATGGGAAGAAATCTATTCTTCAAAAAGATTAAAAGCCTGACAGGCCTCTCGCCTGTGGAATTTTTAAGAGACATCCGCTTGAACCGTGCTGCTGAAATTATCAAAACTACCGACCTCACTATTTCGCAAGTAGCCTACGAAGTAGGGTTTAACGATGCGCATTACTTCAGTAAATGCTTCAAAATGAAATTTGGAGTAACACCTACCGAGTATAGAGAATAATTTTTCAGTCAGTTTGCTACCAGAAGCCAGTGAAATAATTCAAAAAAACAGTCACTCCTGAGGTAGAAAGCAGTCGGAAAGGTAAAATAATTACCCTCGATTAGTAGAATATTTACCCTCAATGCAATAAATCTACCTTTATACGTACGATTATTACAGATATTTTAACAACCACATCTTAATATTGCAGGTAATTTGTACACGGTGCAAACAAAACTAATATTGTATTAATAAACACATTTATCAAAATGATGGAATCTAATTCTTTGAAAATGAACCGAAGCAAACTGCTTGCAGTTGCATTGCTTTGTTTTGGCTTCATGGCTGGGAGTCCACTTTTAGCAACAGCTAACAGTACCTCCACACATGCCACACAACAAACCTCCACAGTAACCGGTACTGTTGTCGATGCTACGGGCGAAGCTGTCATCGGTGCTTCTGTTGTAGTGAAGGGAACCACCAACGGTGTTATTACCAATCTGGATGGTAACTTTACTCTCTCTAATGTGCCCGAAGGTGCTACGCTTCAGATAAGCTACTTGGGTTATCTTCCTACAGAAGTAAAAGCTACTACCGGAAAAGCACTTCGTATCGAATTAAAAGAAGATACACAAGTGCTGGACGAAGTAGTGGTAATTGGCTATGGTACTGTGAAGAAGAGCGACGTAACAGGTGCCTTGACACGTATTACCGACAAGACAATTAAGGAACGCCCCGTTCAGAACGCTCTGCAAGCATTGCAAGGAAAAGCTCCCGGTGTACACATCACTACCAATACCCGTCCGGGTGAGCTTGGCAATGTACGTATTCGTGGTAATCGTTCAATCAATGCTACCAACGACCCACTTTATGTAATTGACGGTATTCCGATGACAGCGGGTTCGGTGGGCGACATCAACCCCAATGATATCGAATCTATGGAAATCTTAAAAGATGCTTCTGCTACAGCTATTTACGGTTCTCGTGGTGCTAATGGTGTGGTACTTATAACCAGTAAGAAAGGCAAGACAGGCAAAACCACCATCAATTACGATGGAACGGTAACTTTTACTGATATTCACTCCCTGACAGACTGGATGGACTCGGGCGAACTCATTGATTGGAATCGTCAAGCATACATCAATACAGGTGCTTATACTGGTAGTTACGGTAATGCTCCCGATCCGAATATCGACGGTAACCTACTCTTTGGGGGAGTTTCAAACTATCCTTATTTGAACCAATATTTCCAGAAAGCATGGGAGTATAATGCTGACGGCTCATACAAAATGCGCGCGGCAACCGAACACGAAAAGAATGTATTGGGCTACGCCGATCAAGTACCGGTGTACAATTCCAGAAACATTCCAACCACCCCTTGGACAGACTATGTAACCCGTACAGGTGTTACTCACAACCATCAGATTTCTATATCTGCCGGAAGCGAGAACTCAAAGCTCTACATCTCTATGGGCTATTTGAATCAGGAATCACCTATGTTCGACCAGTATTACCAACGTTTCACTGCCAATATCAACGGAGAAATTCAAGCAACAAAATGGTTGAAAGTAGGTATGGGTATGAATGCCAATACATCTAAACAAGATTATGGTATTATCAGCAATACTTCGAATACTACGTACAAAGACTCTTACGGATATGCCATCTCTAAAATGCCTTATGCACCTGCATACGACGAAAATGGTGTTCCACTCAACGTAACCGATGGTCCTTCCAAGTATAACCCAATGTTAGACATTGACCAAGCCACACACGAAACCCGTAACTATGGTTTGATGTTCAGTTCTTATCTGGAAGCAAAGATACTACCTTGGCTGAAGTGGCGTACGAACCTTGGTGCACAATACCGTAACTCTCGTTTGGGTAGCTACTATGGCAATGATTTCTCTAATCCTATTGCTCACTCTGCGTATGCTCCTAATACAGCTTACAACAATCACTCCATTCGTACTGCTTGGACGTTGGAAAACTTACTTTATGCAGACAAAACTTTCAATAAGATACATACAGTTAGTGCTACATTGATGCAGTCTGCTGAGTATTACCGCACCGAAGGCTTAAATGTACGCGCATACAACTGTACATTCCCTACAGCTTTATGGTATAGCGTAGGAAACTCTGATACTACTAAGGCTGGTATCGGTTCTTCTTTCTCAAAGCAACTTCGTGCTTCGTACATGGCTCGTATCAATTATTCATTGATGGATAGATATTTGCTTACTGTTACCGGTCGTTACGATGGTGCTTCTGTGTTGGCAGAAGGAAACAAATGGGATTTCTTCCCTTCTACAGCCATTGCGTGGAAGATGAATGAAGAAGACTTTATGAGTGGCATTGAGTGGATAAACCAATTGAAACTTCGTGTGGGTTATGGTGTTACAGGTAATGCTTCTATCGGCGCATATACCACTTCGGGCTCTATGACTACTTCGGGTGCAGCTCAGTTCTTTGGTGTGGGAGACATCACAGCAATCACTACCGGAGCTAAAGCATCTGTACTTCCGAACAAAGATTTAGGTTGGGAAAAGACTGCTTCTACCAATATCGGTGTAGACTTTGGCTTCCTGAACAACCGTATCAATGGTAGCATTGAGTACTACGTAGCCAATACGTCGGATTTGTTAATGTCTAAATCGCTACCACTGATGACAGGTTATACCAACATCACCACCAATATTGGTAAAACACGTAATAAGGGTATTGAAATAACCCTCTCTACTACCAATATCAAGACAAAAGATTTCACTTGGAAAACAGAATTCACCTTCTCTAAAAACAAAGAATCTATCGTAGAATTGGCAAACGGTAAAGTAGATGACACAAGTAACGGATGGTTCATCGGTAAACCGATTGACGAAGTTTGGACATACAAATACGACAGATTGTGGCAGAACACAGACGAAGACCTCAGGTCATTGGCTCTTTACAAAGCTATCTCCAACACCACCATGCTTCCGGGACAAGCTAAGCTTGTAGATCAGGATCTGGTTGAAGTATCAGCCGGTACTCCGGGATCTGCTACCAAAACAATTACCTATACCGATGCTGCCGGAAACTCACGCACGGAAGAAGTTACTTATATGGACAATGGTTACGGTACCATCAACTCGGATGATAACAAGTTCTTAGGATCATTCCAACCCAAATGGATTGGTGGGTTCACTACTACGTTCACTTATAAAAACTGGGAGTTAAGTTCATTTATCTATGCTCGTATGGGCAATCTGTACTACGGGTTGTTACAAACTTACGGTCGTCGTATAGAGTCCAATGTTTGGAGCGAAGACAATCCTGGTGGTAAGTTCCCACAACCTCGTTCGGGTGGTGTTACTCACACTAGCTATAACGATTATATGAACTACACAAAAGGAAACATGGTTGCCGTTCGTAACATTGCTCTCTCTTATAGCTTCCCCGAACAACTGTTGAAGAAGATGGGCGTAGGCAGTTTGCAGGTGTACGGACAAGTACTGAATCCATTCGTATTTGGTGGAGAGTTAGTTAAATCGGGTATCAACCCTGATGATACAACTGGTTGGACAACAAAGACTAACGCCACCAACTACATTGGTGGTCAAACCAACAACACTGTGCTGCAACGTAGCTACGTGGTTGGAGTAAGAGTTGGATTTTAATAATGCTTAATTAGAGATTAATATGAAAATGAAAAAATATATAGTAGCATCTATGATTGCCGCAACCCTTTTTACCTCTTGCGGAGATGACTTCTTGAACGAGAAGATGGTAGCAACCATTACACAAGACTACTTTGAAACAGAAATAGGGCTGGAGCAGTTAATCGTTGGTACCTACAGTACACTGCGTGTTACCAAACAATATAATCAAGGCCCGTTCGCCCTTCTTACAGGAGTAGATAATATGACCTGTCGTACGGCTACGTATGGTATGTATTCGGGTTCGGTATGGAACTCCACCGGTAACGAAGCAAACTATACAAACGCACTCTGCGGAGAGTTGACCAGTAGCCAGTTATTGGGTTACTATCCTTGTATCAATGACGCCAACCGTGTAATACAATCCATTGACGATGGAAAAGCGCAAGGCAAATTTGCTTCGGATGCCACTTATGCACAAATGCGCAAATCGGAAGCATTATTCAATCGTGCATACTCCATCTATATGATGAACACACTCTTGGGTGATGTATATGTACCTTTGCAATACACACAATCTTTACCAAGTAATTACGCCTACAAACGCGAAACATCCGAAAATCTCTATAAACAGATAATTGGCGATTTGCGTTATGCTTTCAATCATCTTTCTACGGCTGCAGAATTGGGAAGCAGTAACTTCGGACGTATAACCAAAGGCGCGGCAGCTCACTTCCTCGCTAAGTTATATCTGCAACGCGCACAATCTACCCAATATGGAACAGCAGCTTACGGACGTAATGCTGATGGTAGTATTGACAATACCAACGAAAAGTCTTACTTGGGTATGCTTTATAAAGGTGATGTAAGTACCGACTTGGACTCCTGTCTGCACTTTGCCAATTATGTTATTGCGCAAGATGGTTACTATAAGCTCGAAACCGACTATGGTAAGATCTTTGCTCATCCGATGGATGACTACTCCAACGAAGAGAGTCGCGAAATAATCCTGGCTTGTGTTTATGGTATGCCTGCCAATAGTGGCAACAATGGTCGCTATGGTAATCGTCTGAATGCTTTTATGTCTCCTGTCTACACAAGTGCTTCTTGGGGTATTCCTGATAGAACATGGGAGAATGCAGGAAACGCAAACAGTACCGTAGCTTTGTCAAACGACTTTGGGTTCGACATCTATACCAACAAACATGCCGATTCTCGTTTTCAGAAATCCTTCGGTATTGAGTATAAAACAGCGCTACGTGGTGGAACCGTATCTTCTGTTCCTGCTCCCGATGTAGATTACCATGCATACAACAATAGCAAGAACGCTACCTACACATGGACTGCCGATATGGCGAATTACTTTAATGAAAATGTTTGGGCTGGTTACGATCGTGCTTCTTGGGGAGGACGTAAAGCTGTAGCCGGTGAACATAAAATGGGATCGGGCGATATTGCTTTCGCTTTCATAGAAAACACCAAAGCAACAGCTATTACGATAGAAGAGGCGTTGGCTCAACCATTTGTGATACGTGCCCGTTGGATTAAAGATGGCGACAAATACTACTACCGCGTTCCGTTGAAATCAAATGGTAGCTCGTATACCTACGATTCGGGAACATACAATGGTTTGGATAAATTGGTATCGGCAAGTACACCTGCAACCACCAAGTATATTGATCCCAACAGAAACGCTTACGATTCATACTACTCTTCTCGCGATGTGCCTTTGTTCCGTATTGCCGAAACATATCTTATTCGTGCGGCAGCTTATGGCTATAAAGGTAACTATTCAAATGCTATTCAAGACATCAATGCGGTACGTGTACGCGCAGCTTACAAAACTGGCGAAACACGTAATGAGGTTATTGCTCGCTTATATCCCGGTGCCGAGAACTTGCCGACAGTCGAAAGGTCGTGGCCTTACGAAGTACAAGACGACATGAGTACTGCGATGAAAATTGACGCAACTTACTTTGATGGATCATCAGCTAATGCCAAGGCTGAGAAGTACCCGGCTACGGCTTCGTCTACTGCCGATTATTTCGTAAACTTTATCTTGAATGAAGTAGCGCGCGAAATGAATAGTGAGTTTATCTACTACGAATGGTTGCATCACTCGGGATGGCAATACGACCGCGTACGTTTCCACGACCAACTGGGTTCTTCCGAGAAAGGTCTTTGGGATTCGGCAGATAACTTGGTTGGTGGCACAGGCCCTACAGGTAATGGACTCGGTGGATTCAAACCGGCTTATACACTGAAGCCGTTCAGACAGTCATTGCTCGACTTGCTAACCGATGAGAATAACACCTTGCTGGATGCAGATAGCAAAAAAGCATACCAAAATTACGGTTATTGATAAATTTGTAGAATGCAGAGTGCTTATCACGTTTGTACTACACAAACGTGAAAGCCTCTGTATTTTACTCCTCTAAAAAAAGAATAAACATCCCAATAGCATGAAGCGTACATATATTCTTCTTATACTATTTGCCTTATCGTGTCTTAACAGTTACAGTATAGAGCGCCGGAAATATAATTTCAACAGTGAATGGCGGCTATGTCTGGGAGATTATCCCGCTGCTAAGGATATTAATTTTGATGACACGGCGTGGAAGCAAGTAACCTTACCTCATGCCTTCAACGAAGACGAAGCATTCAAAATAGCAATAGATCTCCATACCGACACTGTGATGTGGTATCGTAAAGAGTTCAAACTGGACGGATTGAAAGGCAAAAAGGTGTTTGTAGAGTTCGAAGGAGTTCGCATGGCAGGAGAGTTCTACCTGAACGGACACTACTTGGGGCTTCATGAGAATGGGGTAATGGCTGTGGGATTTGACCTGACTCCTTACCTCAAAAAAGGAAAGAATGTACTTGCCATACGCATTGATAACGACTGGAAATATCAGGAGAAAGCTACAGGTAGCCATTTTCAGTGGAACGACCAAAACTTCAACGCAAACTATGGTGGAATACCTAAAAATGTATTTCTGCATGTAACAGACGAAGTGTATCAAACGCTTCCGCTTTATAGCAACCTCAAAACAACAGGTGTGTATATCTATGCCTCCGATATCAACATCGCTAATCGCAAGGCGGTCATTCATGTCGAGTCGCAAGTAAAGAACGATGCTAGCAAATCGCGTACCTTCCATTACGAAGTTACGCTGATTGACGCAGACGGCAAGCAGCTGAAGCGATTCGAAGGGGCAGAGATTACTCTAAATCCGGGAGAGACAAAGAATGTACAGGCAGCTTCAACAGTGGATGGATTGAATTTCTGGAGCTGGGGATACGGTTATCTATACCGGGTAAAAACAACACTGAAAGATGCGAAAGGAAGAGTCTTCGATGAGGTAATTACCCGTACAGGATTCCGAAAGACACGTTTTGAGGAAGGAAAGATTTGGCTGAACGACCGGGTGTTGCAAATGAAAGGATACGCGCAACGTACCAGCAACGAATGGCCTGCCGTAGGACTATCGGTTCCTGCCTGGCTAAGCGACTACTCGAACGGACTCATGGTAGAGAGCAACGCCAACCTTGTGCGTTGGATGCATGTAACGCCTTGGAAACAAGACGTAGAGTCGTGCGACCGTGTAGGGCTTATTCAAGCCATGCCTGCCGGCGATGCAGAGAAAGATAGTGAGGGTCGCCAATGGCAGCAACGCATGGAACTCATGCGCGACGCGATTATTTACAATCGCAACAATCCCAGCATCATCTTCTACGAGAGCGGTAACGAATCCATCAGCCGCGAACATATGCTCGAGATGAAAGCTCTGCGCGATAAGTACGATCCGCATGGTGGACGAGCCATTGGCTCGCGCGAGATGCTCGACATTCGCGAAGCAGAGTGGGGAGGAGAGATGTTGTACATAAATAAGAGTAAGCACCATCCTATGTGGGCAACGGAATATTGCCGGGACGAAGCGTTGCGCAAATACTGGGATGACTTTAGCTATCCGTATCACAAAAATGGCGATGGACCTGATACGTACAAATCTGCCATGACCAACGAAATCAAAAAACGTGCGGATGCCAGTGTTTACAACCGCAACCAAGATACATTTGTGATGGAACTGGTGAACCGGTGGTACGATTACTGGCGCGTACGTCCGGGAACAGGGCTTCGTGTGAGTTCGGGTGGTACGAAAATCATCTTTTCCGACTCCAATACACACTATCGTGGTGCCGAAAACTATCGTCGTAGTGGCGTTACTGATGCTATGCGTATTCCAAAGGATGCCTTCTATGCGCATCAGGTGATGTGGAACGGATGGGTAGATACCGAGAATTATCAAACCCACATAGTAGGACATTGGAACTATGCCGACACCACCGTTAAGCCTGTCTACGTAGTATCCAATGGCGAATCGGTAGAGCTTTTCCTCAACGGACAGTCCATAGGAAAAGGAGCACGTAGTTCTAATTTCCTCTTTACCTTCGAAGGGGTAGCTTTCAAAGCGGGTAAGCTCGAAGCCGTAAGCTACAATGCTGCCGGAGAAGAGCTGAGTCGTTGCGAACTCTGCACAACAGGAGAGCCTGCTGCCCTGAAGCTTACAGCTTTGCAAAACCCCGAAGGCTTTCGTGCCGACGGTGCCGACATGGCGCTTCTTCAGATAGAAGTAGTAGATGCCTTGGGCAATCGCCATCCACTCGACAATAGAACTGTAACATTCTCCATAGAAGGAGAATCCGAATGGCGTGGTGGTATCGCACAGGGCGAGAATAATTATATCCTTAGCACCCATCTGCCGGTAGAGTGTGGCATCAACCGGGCACTCATCCGTAGTACTACCAAAGCCGGAACGGTTGTGGTCAGAGCCGAGGCAGAAGGAGTTGCTCCTGCAACAATAACCCTGCAAACGCTTCCTGTTGAGGTTACAGGAGGATTGAGTGATTACTTGCCGCAAGCCACCCTGAGGGGGTGGTTGACCAGAGGTGAAACTCCCTCCACTCCTTCGTACAAAGATACTAAACGTGATGTCGCTATTCGTTCCGCTATTGCCGGTGTGAATCAAAACGCGGCAGTCAATAGTTTCGATGATAACGAGCTTAGCGAGTGGCGGAATGACGGTCGCCTCAATACCGCTTGGATTACCTATCAGTTTGAGAAGAAGTCGAAAATAGATGAAATCACCCTTAAACTTACCGGCTGGCGTTCGCGTAGCTATCCGATTGAAGTATATGCCAACAACGAGCTGGTCTGGAGTGGTAACACCGAGAAGAGTCTTGGGTACGTTTATATCCAATTGGAAAAACCGGTAACGACAGACAATATGACCCTTCGCCTGAAAGGAAGCACTACCGAACAAGATGCTTTCGGACAAATCATAGAGGTAGCGCAACCTGTTGCCAATGAACTGGATTTGTTCAGGGTGCCGGGATCCGAAAACTCACGCAACGAGCTGCGGATTGTAGAAATAGAGTTCATTGAACATTTATAAATATTAGTTTAACAAAAAGTTTTTAGTAGGTACAGGTGCATCCGGAGTGTTAGTGATAACATTCCGGATGCTTTTTTCTATGCTAACCAATTTAGGGAATACCCTGTCAACAATTAGGGAAATCTTCTTTTAAGAGGGGTTTCCTGTTCATAATTTTATTGGCACAAGATAACACTATAAAAATACGATTATGAAACGGGTAAGTTTATTTGTATGCGCCATGTGCATATTGTTCTTACAACAAGGTTGCGAGAACAGCGTTAAGAAAGAAGCTGTAAATATAAAGAAGGAGTACACGGAGGAAAAAGCCGAAACTGTAAAGGAGACCGAGAAGCCTCTTGTTGCAAACAGCGATAGCATTGAAAAAAGTTATGTGCCACTACTACGCAAAGAACAGAGCACCCCAAGGCAAGAGGAAGAGATCCAACCATCCCTGTCCGACAAAGAACTGCTCTCTTTGCCGGATGAAGAACCTCGACTGTGGCTGCAAAGAAACGATGAACCTGTAAGCTTGTTGAACGAAGAAGAATGGAACCTTAATACTCCTGTGTATACCGATTATGTAGATGAATACTATGTGGATGAGTATTATGTAGATAACTATTATACAGATAATTATTATCAGGAATACTCGTACATTGATTATTCTTGGGATATATATACACCAACCAAACCCTACCGTCCTTATCGTCCTCACCGACCTTATCATCCTGCTACACCAGCCAAACCTCATCGTCCTCATCATCCATCCAAACCAGACCATCCATCCAAACCTGATCACCCCAATAAGCCGGAGGAAAAACCAGAGGAAAAGCCCACGCATCGTCGTGACCGTGAAGACCGTGATCGTCGCGAAGGAGAAGAACGCAGAAAGAAAGAAGAAATACAGAAGCGTGAAGCACAGGAACGTCGTGACCGCGAAGACCGTGATCGTCGCGAAAGTGAAGAACGCAGAAAGAAAGAAGAAATACAGAAGCGTGAGGCACAGGAACGTCGTGATCGTGAAGACCGTGAACGCCGCGAAGGAGAAGAACGCAGAAAGAAAGAAGAAATACAGAAGCGTGAAGCACAGGAACGTCGTGACCGCGAAGACCGTGAACGCCGTGAAGGAGAAGAACGCAGAAAGAAAGAAGAGGCACAGAAGCGCGAGGCACAGGAACGTCGTGACCGTGAAGACCGTGAACGTCGTGAAGGAGAAGAAGGCAGAAAGAAAGAAGAGGCACAGAAGCGTGAAGCACAGGAACGTCGTGACCGTGAAGACCGTGAACGTCGCGAAGGAGAAGAACGCAGAAAGAAAGAAGAAATACAGAAGCGTGAAGCACAAGAACGTCGTGACCGCGAAGACCGTGAACGTCGCGAAGGAGAAGAACGCAGAAAGAAAGAAGAAATACAGAAGCGCGAGGCACAAGAACGTCGTGATCGTGAAGACCGTGAACGTCGTGAAAGTGAAGAACGCAGAAAGAAAGAAGAAGCACAGAAGCGTGAGGCACAGGAACGTCGTGATCGTGAAGACCGTGAACGTCGTGAAGGAGAAGAACGCAGAAGGAAAGAAGAAATACAGAAGCGTGAAGCACAGGAACGTCAAGCATCAGAGCGTCGCAATGCCGAAAACCGTCAGCGTGAAGAACAACAGCGTAGCAGTAGCAGCAGTAGCCGTAGTGGAAGTAGTGGGAGCAGTACGAGGCGATGAAAATAGTGCTATTCTGTACAGAAACCGATATATCTGTACGAAATTACAGTTCCGTACAGTACGGTTTTGTTTATTTTTGCATCAATGTTTCACCACAGAGTAACACAGAGTTACGCGGAGTTTTTAGTTACGATGCCGCATGGATAATAGCCCTTCGTGTAACTCTGTGTTACTCTGTGGTGAAAATGTGATAAAATAGGAAAAATAAATATACAATGAAAAAATTATCATTACTAATTACATTAATCTTCTCTTTGTCGGTAGCTGCGCAAACCACCGAAACCCTTTACCTTTCGGGCAAAGGATTGGGAGATACCAAAACGTGGAAGTTCTACGTAAGCGATGGCATGAATAGTAAAAAATGGTCCAAGATTGAAGTACCCTCACAATGGGAACAACAAGGCTTTGGCGACTACAGTTACGGACGTTGGTACACCATCAAAGGTGCCAAGCCACCGGTAGAAACCGGTATTTACCGCACTACATTTACTATTCCGTCAAATTGGAAAGAGAAACAGGTAACCATTATCTTCGAAGGTGTAATGACCGATACCGAAGTAATTGTAAACGGACAAGCTGCCGGAGAGATTCATCAGGGTGGTTTCAACCGTTTCTCTTACAACATTACCAACAAAATAAAAACAGGAAAGAACGAACTGGAGGTAAGAGTTAGCAAGGAATCGAGCGACAGACACGTGAATGCCGCCGAACGTAAAGCCGACTGGTGGATATTCGGAGGAATCTATCGCCCCGTTTACCTCGAAGCAAAACCACTTGCCAACATAGAAAGAATAGCCGTAGATGCACGGGCAGACGGATCGCTCTATGCCGATATATTTACCTCACAACTCGAAGCCGGATATACACTATCGGCAAACTTAGTACCGCTCACAGCAACAAACACACCCGCTAACCAACCACAACCCATAGCCCTGACAAACGGCACACAACACTCCGCACGCTTCCAATGGAATGACGTACAATTGTGGAATACCGAAACTCCTAATCTCTATACCCTCGAACTAACTCTCTCTAAAGATAACAACCCGGTGCATGTATACAAAGAACGTATAGGATTCCGTACGGTGGAGTTTCGCGTAAAAGACGGAATCTATGTAAACGGAACCAAAGTGGTACTCAAAGGTATCAATCGCCACTCATTCCACCCCGACGGAGGACGCACCACCAATAAACAAATAAGCATTGATGATGCGTTGATGATTAAGGAGATGAATATCAATGCTGTGCGTACGCACTATGCACCCGATAAACATTTTATGGAGGTGTGCGACTCACTCGGTATCTTTATGATGCCCGAACTGGCAGGCTGGCAAAATGCCTACAATACCCCGGTTGGCTCCAAGCTGGTGAAGTCACTCGTTGCCCGTGATGTAAACTCACCCTCCGTTATTCTTTGGAGTAATGGTAACGAAGGTGGGTTCAACTACGATCTCGACTCATTGTTCAGAGAGTACGACCCACAAAAACGTCACGTTATTCATGCTTGGGCCGATTTCGATAATTTGGATACACACCACTACCCAACCTACCTCACAGGAGTGGCACGCTTTACAAACGGCTATAAGGTATTTATGCCTGCCGAGTTTCAGCATGGTATGTACGATCAGGGACATGGAGCAGGCTTGGAAGATTTCTGGGCGCGATATACGGCTCATCCGCTCTTTGCGGGAGGTTTCATGTGGGACTTCTCGGACAATGCTGTGAAACGCTCCGATAACGGAAAACTCGATTCAGACGGCTCTAACGGAACAGATGGAATTGTAGGACCGTACCGCGAGAAAGAGGGAAGCTACTACACCGTTCGCGATGTGTGGGCACCTATTCAGTTCAATCAGCTCTACATCACACCCTCTTTTAACGGAGAGTTCTTGGTGCGCAACGACTACTTGTTCTCCAACCTAAATAGTTGTCGCATGGAGTACAAAGTGATAACAGCTCCTTCGCCTTTGGCAAAAGGAGAAACATCCAACGTAATAGCCACAGGAGTAGTTGCCCTGCCTGCCATAGACCCACACGAAGTAGGCAAAGCTCGTATGCAACTTCCTGCCAACTTCTTCGAAGGCGATGTATTGGAGATAACCGCGTGGGACAGACACAACAAAGAAATATGTACATGGACGTGGCCCATACACTATGCAGCGGCATATACCGAACAACAAATAGCCAAAACGAACCAAACAGGCAAAGCAGTTGTTAATAAGAAGGATAACGAAGTGAGCCTAACGGCACAAGATGTATTGGCTACATTCGACGTTACCACCGGATTGCTGAAGTTCGTAAAGAACGCTCATGGCGAAGTGTCATTCAATAACGGACCTATCCCTGTAGGTATGAAAGCACGTTTCAAGGAAGCCAAATTCCGTCAGGAAGGAAACAATGCCGTGTTTACAGCCTACTATCTGGGAGGTATCGATTCTATCCGCTGGGAGATGACCCCGGCAGGATTGCTGAATATGCATGCCGTTACACTGAATAGAGGAAGTGGCGGTCAAGGTTTCGACGAAGCGGTTTTTGAAGATAAAATTACTAACTTTGGCTTCTCATTTTCGTATCCCGAAGAAAAGGTAACGGGTATGGAGTGGTTTGGTCGTGGCCCTTACCGTGTATGGCGCAACCGTATTCGCGGGGCAAACTATGGTGTGTGGAACAAAGCGTACAACAACACCATTACAGGAGCCGATTATGAGAACCTCGTGTATCCCGAGTTCAAAGGATATCATGGCAATATGTATTGGAGCACGTTGAACACCAGCGAGTCGTCCTTTACCGTGCACAGTGCCAGCGACGGAGTGTATATGCGCGTCTTTACACCAGCCGAGCCTACGGACAACAAAACAAATTGGAGCGCTAATCCGGAGTTCCCCGAAGGAGACATCTCCTTCCTGTTCGAAATACCGGGTATGAGATGCTTCAAACCGATAGAACAACAAGGACCCAAAAGCCAACCCTCTAACATTCGTATAAAGAAAGGAGACGAAGGGGTGAAAATGGATCTTTGGTTTGACTTTAGAGCAATGACAGAAAAAAATTGATATGAGGAAAGAATTTCAGGTAAAAAGAATGTTTAGAAAAGGAACACTAACCGCGCTACTAGGTGCGGTTAGTGTTTTTGGGATAGCACAACCCGCTTCTTCCATTGCCTCCCTAAATGAGGCAAAACACTTATCGCCACGTGTGTTACGTTATTCACCCGTTGGTGAGGATTTTGTAATAGTAAACGGCGATAAGCGCTACAACCGGGCACTGTATGGTGGACATACGGCTTACCGTTTGGAGACGAGCGACCGCCCTATATTTGCAGCCTATCAAAAGAATGGTAGTCAGAACATCAGCTTCCGGTTAACCATCCCTGGTCATGGAATGGTGCTCCTTGAAGAAGTACTGTTTTGCGAATCTCGTTATACGGCAGGGAAACGAAGCTACAAACTAACCGACCCACTCTGGGGCAAAGGTGAAATAGAGATTACCGCACTGGCACTCTATGAAGAAGAAGGAGCCATCTGGAAAATAGAAGCCCGCAATATGCCCAAAGGGGCAGAGCTTATAGCCTCCCAAGCAAAGATAAAAGCCCCCCGACTAAACCGAAACGGAGATATGGGGGTAGACCCAGAAGATAGCTTTGATAAACCCGATGAGCACTCTTATATAAGAAGTCGCGGGTGGACGATAGATGGCGAATATTTTGTTGACTATTTAATGCTTCGGGGTGTTGATTTGGAATACCCTATGTATGGAATAAATTACGAAAAAGAGCTGTTCGAAAAGACCGAAGCAACCCGTGCCGCGCTTGCCGGACGTATTAAGTTCTCTACTCCCGACCCTTACATCAACCCCATAGGTGGCGCGCTTGCTGTGGCTGCCGATGGTATTTGGGATGGCGAAGTATGGCTACATGGCGCTGTTGGCTGGCGTATGCCCCTTAGCGGTTGGCGTGCTGCCTATACGGGCAACTTCTTGGGGTGGCACGACAGAGCGAAGAAACACTTCGATGCGTATGCTGCCAGTCAGGTAACAGAAGTTCCCAACACTATACCTCATCCGGCACAAGACCCAGATATGAACCTTGCGCGTTCTATCAAAGAGTGGGGCACACCACAATATAGCAACGGGTACATCTGTCGCAACCCCAATCGCAACGACCAGATGCACCACTACGATATGAACCTGTGCTATATAGACGAGCTACTTTGGCACTTCAACTGGACGGGCGATGTGGAGTATATGCGTCAGATGTGGCCTACACTTACCCGTCATCTTGCTTGGGAAAAACGAAACTACGACCCCAATGATGATGGACTGTATGATGCCTATGCCTGTATCTGGGCAAGTGACGCACTCTATTATAACTCGGGAGCAGTAACACACTCCTCGGCATATAACTACCGAGCCAACAAACTGGCTGCCCAAATAGCTCAGAAGATTGGCGAAGACCCTACACCCTATCAAAAAGAAGCTGAAAAGATACTCGCTGCCCTAAATCAACACCTGTGGATGCCCGAGAGAGGACACTGGGCAGAGTTCCAAGACTTCATGGGACACAAACGTTTGCATCCCAATGCGGCTGTTTGGAGCATTTATCATGCCATAGACAGCGATGTAGCCGATCCTTTTCAAGCCTATCAGGCTACCCGCTACGTAGATACCGAGATACCTCACTTTGAGGTAAAAGCCGACGGATTGCTGTATGAGGGATACAAAACCATAGCTACTACCAATTGGTTGCCTTACTCATGGAGCATTAACAACGTAGCCTTTGCCGAAGTAATGCACACGGCATTGGCCTATTTTCAGGCAGGACGCAACGAAGAAGGCTTCTTGTTGTTGAAAAGCTCTGCGCTGGATGGTATGTATCTGGGTGGAAGTCCCGGAAACTTCGGGCAGGTATCTTTCTATGATGCCGCGCGTGGAGAGTGTTACCGCGACTTTGGCGACCCCGTAGGTGTTGCCTCACGATTGTATATACAAGGATTGTTTGGTATAAATCCCGATGCTCTTAACGGACGTTTGGTGGTTCGTCCCGGATTTCCTGCCGCATGGGAACATGCCGCACTGCAAACGCCCGATATAACCTTGAACTATAAACAAGAAGGTAATACCGACATTTACAGGGTGGAGCAACGCTTGCCCCAAGCACTGGAATTATCTTTGCAGGTACACGCCCGCATGAGTAAAATAGCCCATGTAACTGTAAACGGAGAAGCTGCCGATTGGAAGTTAATTGAGAAATCGATAGGTTGTCCATCGCTAGAAATACTTACCCAAGCCACCGAAGCAGATATCCGAATAGAGTGGGGAGGAACACCCATTGTACAGAAAACTGTTTCCGCAGTAAAAGAATATGGGAACAACGACCCTGTACGTGTACCACTCAATGGCTCGTTTAGAACCGTTTACGATCCGCAACGCATTCTTAAAGGAGTAAGTATAAACACCGATCAAACAGCCCTCTTCTTAAAAGTAGAAGGAGAAGCCGGGCATCGCACTTTGTTTGTTCAAGTACAACAAGATGATATGACGTGGTGGCAACCCGTGGATGTTGAAGTAAAAAAAGAAGAGAATCCTCAGACGCCCGCTTTTGTCAATGTAGTAACAAAGAAGTGCGCGCAAGTGAATATGGATAATCTTTTCAACTCCTCGGTAACAGATATCTTCCGCAACGAATATCTCACACCGCGCTCGCCCTATACCACATTGCAACTGCCTATCCAAGGAATTGGGGAGTGGTGCCATCCTAAAATGACGGCAGAAATTGACGATAGCGGACTACGTGCTTCTCTTAAAAAGGGACTGTTTGATACCCGGTTGGGTGTAGCTTTCCGCTCACCGGCAAGTGGTAACAACATAGCCTACACTTCTCTTTGGGATAATTATCCTGATAAATTGCAAGTGCCTTTGAAAGGGAAAGCAACAAGAGCTTACCTGATGATGGCAGGAAGTACTAATCATATGCAATGCCACATGGTAAATGCTACGGTAACTGTGTACTACAAAGACGGCTCTTCGGGTCTGTTGGAACTGACCCCTCCTGATAATTGGTGCCCTATTGAACAAGACTTCTTTGTGGATAATATTTCTTTCCGCCTGAATGCACCTCGTCCGTACCGTGTGCACCTGAAGAGTGGTTTGGTAAGCAACGATCTTGAAAAGGATTTGGGTATTAAAGGAGTGTATGGTCGTGCCATTGATGGTGGCGCGGGTGTTTTGCTCGACATGAAACTAAACCCCGACAAAGAGTTGGACTACCTCGAACTCGAAACAATTGCCAATGATGTGGTAGTGGGATTGATGGGGGTAACCTTGCAACGATAACAATAGTAATAAATAAACAATACAACCATGAAACGATTGAAAATTTACATGCTGCTTTTTGCTTGTATAGCAAGTATGGCAACTTCTGCCAAAGAACTATTCCCCGACGGAACTCCTGTTCCCGATTGGTTTAGAGAGATTGAGAAAACAGACATCAGTAAGCTGGGTAAGCAATATCGAATTACCGACTTTGGTGTGGTCAATGATAGTACAATTCTACAAACCGAGAAGATACAAGCCGTTATCGACCAAGCGTATCAAGCGGGTGGGGGTGTTGTGGTTGTTCCACAAGGCACGTATCAAAGTGGTTCACTCTTCTTCAAGCAAGGTACACATCTGCATGTAGAGGCAGGTGGTGTTTTGAAAGGTAGCGATGATATAGCAAACTTCCCACTGGTAATGACTCGTATGGAAGGACAAACCTTGAAGTACTTCGCCGCATTGGTTAATGCCGATGGTGTAGATGGATTCACTATATCGGGTAAAGGAACGATAGATGGAAATGGGTTGCGCTATTGGCGTGCTTTCTGGTTGCGTCGTCAGTTCAATTCCAAATGTACGAATATGGACGAAATGCGCCCCCGTTTGGTGTATATCTCTAACAGTAAGAACATACAGCTACAAGACGTACACCTGAAGAATTCTCCTTTCTGGACGACTCATCTTTATAAATGCGAGTATGTGAAGCTCTTGGGACTTCGTATCACCTCGCCCGAGAAACCGGTAAAGGCACCCAGCACCGACGCAGTAGACTTGGATGTGTGCAGCAATATTCTTATAAAGAACTGCTACATGTCGGTAAACGACGACGCGGTAGCCCTGAAGGGTGGTAAAGGTCCACAAGCCGACAAAGACCCCAGCAATGGTGGCAACTACAATATCATTATCGAAGATTGTACATATGGTTTCTGTCATAGTGCGCTCACTTGTGGTAGCGAAGCTATTCACAACCGCAACATTATCTTCCGTAGAGTAACAGTAGACTCGGCAAAGCGTATGTTCCAATTGAAGATGCGTCCTGATACCCCGCAGCACTACGAATATATTCTGCTCGAAGATATAACAGGGAATGCCAGCAGTATGCTCGACACCAAACCTTGGACACAGTTCTTCGACCTGAAAGGAGAAAACGGTATGCGTCTCTCCAAAGCGAATGATATTGTATTCCGCAATGTGAAGCTGGAGTGTAAAACTGCTTTTGATGTGATTGATTCAGACCAATACCAACTATCCGACTTTACCTTCGAGAACATGGATGTACAAGCCGAACGTATCTCGGCACGTGGCACAGAAATGTTCAAAGGGTTGGTATTGAAAAATATGAAGATAAATGGAACTGTATTCAAAGGAGAGAAAGCGCAAGCTAAGGAAGAAGCTCCTAAGAAGGCTCAGTGGAATGAGTAAAACAGAACTAGGAATAAATGGAAACCCCGAAAGTTAGATGAAAACTTTCGGGGTTTGTTTTTGTTAATAATAACAGGTTTTGGCTAAAGCCAAGATAGGAAATGTTTTACAAATCCGGCAGCTGAAGCAGCCGGCAATTGATGCTAAACTGGTTATTGATAAGCTTCATATGCCTCACAAAGTGCCTAACAACTTCACAGTTTGCCTAACAAGATGCCTAACAAAATATTCTGTGGCTCACAAAGCGCCTAACAAACTTTATGAGGTAGTAGTTATGCCTCACAAGATGCCTCACAACTTTACAATTTGCCTAACGGTCTGCCTCACAAGATGCCTCACAACTTCATAGCTTGCCTCACAAAATGCCTAACAGCCTCACAAAGTGCCTAACATTTTTTGTGTTCCATCAATTGCCGTCGGTTTTAACCGACGGATAAAGTAGTTGTTCTTGCTTTGGCTTTAGCCAAAAGAAATGCTTTACAAAACCTCTTAGAACAAACTTTTACGCTTTGCCAGTGTATCGTAGTTGTTCTTCAGATTTTTCCAATCTACTTTCTTGGTCGGGTCAATACCATTGATGTACTTTTCGATGTTGGTATAACCATCACCATTGCAATCTTGCGTGGCATCCGAAGGGTCGTTCGGGTTCAGACCATATTTCTTTTCCCAAGCATCAGGCATACCATCTCCATCAGTATCTACATACGGGGTTCCATTGTATTCGGGCAATCCACCTACCTGACGAATATCGGTAATGATACCTTGTTTGTATGAATCGGCAGGGAGTCTTCTTTTTACATACTTCGGATCAAACTCATAGTCTGCCGCATTGTCTACATAGAAAGGTTTACCAGTTCTTACTGTTTTCACAATGCGTTCATCTACCGCGTCGCGTTTTGGGAAAGTGGCTCCTACATTGTTTAATACAAATTTATAGGCTTCTTTGGCGCTCATAATGGTTACATGCGCCATTGGCATAGCTTCGTTTACACGAATCTGGCTCTCGAATTTGCCGGCATTGGGCATATCGTAGATTTGCACTCCACCATCCCAGTTGTTTTTGGTTACATGCGGATAACCTTCGGTGATGTTACCATTTACATAGGCTTTACCAAAACTATCGGGTTTACTCTTGTCGCGACTGGATTCCGGTTTCAATATACGGTGAGCAATTGGTTTGTCTTTCGGAGTAACAGGTCCCGGCTTGAAATAATTATTGATGATATTGAAGAAGCTCTTGTCGTCTCCACCATCTACCGAACGGTTCCACCAGTTGAACGTGATGTTGTTGACAAAGTTAAAATCGCCATCCATACCTATAGAAGAGTTACGGCTTATGTTAGAAGCGAAAAGATTGCGGGCAAACATACTGTTGTGTCCGCCGATGGTTGCGCCAAAAGCATGGTTGTAACAATCCAATGCCTCGGTGAAAGCAGAATTCTGAATCGTGATGTTTACCGTAGGCAGCTTCATGCCATATCCGTCTTTCTGACGATTATATACGTGGCGGTACATAGACATATTCTCGTCCAATCCCCAGCTTGCCGAAACGTGGTCAATCATAATATTTCCAACTCCGTTGCCACCCAATGCGTCATCACGACGATTCACATCGTGCGCTCCACGACGAAAACGCATATGACGAACAATCACATCGTGCGTATCAATCAGGAAACTTTCGCCTGTAACACACACACCATCACCCGGTGCTGTTTGTCCGGCAATGGTAACATAAGGGGCACGAACATTGATTGGGCTTTTCAACTGAATAATACCTGCTACATTAAACACGATAATACGGGCACCACCTGTTTCGCATGCTTCACGAAGCGTACCGGGACCTTCATCGGCAAGAGAAGTAACAACAATTACCTTTCCACCTCGTCCGCCTGCAGTGTACATACCACCACCCTCGGCACCGGGGAAAGCAGGGATATCCGCTTTGAGCAGATCTTCGGGTTTAGCAGCCCACGGTCTATATGGACGACCTTTTTCTGCCTCTTCCATAACAATTGGCAAGGCTTTCTCCCAAGCCTGCTTGGATTTACGCCCAATTTCGGCATCCCTTCGGGCGCCTTCGGCTTTTACATCTTCAGGAATAACAGGATACTGTGCAAACAAAGGAATACAGAGGGCTGCGCATCCCAAAACAGCCACAATCTTTTTCATGTAATTCATAAAATAATGGGTATTGGTTTATTTTATATAAGGACGGGCGAAGGTGGTTTTTGTAATAGGAGGGGTGGGGAGTCTAATAAAGAGAGGGCGTGTCATTTTTTTGTTTGACACGCCCTCTCTGAAATCTAACTATACACCTACGTTGTAGGGTCTACAAATTCATCGTCATTACCATTGTCTTCGCCAGTAGAGCTTGATGTTGTTGTAGTTCCTTGAATATAGAATTCTACATTGTTATCTCCACCACGTGTGGTTGCGTTACTGTCGTTAAACAGACGCAATGACGTATCAGCCTTAAAGCGGATATTCACTTTTTTAATGTTGCGCACCGTACAATCCTTTTCTTTTTCTGTTCCGATGCAGTTAAAACTCAGATAGAAAGTTCCCAATCCATCTATATGCACTCTATTGCCTTCTATTAGAGTCTCTTTCAATTCTACGACTAAGGCTCCCAACACGTGTATAACATCTTCGGCACTTAATGCACCGGTTCGCTCTATTCGGCGAGCCAGTTTCTTAATATCATACACTTTGTGGCTTTTTGCCACAGGTTTCAAGTAATAAAGCTCCGGAGTGCTTTTGTCTCCGATTCTTTGGTTGCGTAAAACGCGTTCTACGGGTATTCCCATATCTTAATTTTTTTTGGTTAATACTATAGGGTGTCTTATTCCCTTTTTGTTTAAATCCATGCACCTAATACAGTTGCTGTATTTGGTTGTTTTGTTTTCAATTTGTTTTCTATGTTTTCATCATTTGTTACTTTTTAGAATTAAACATTATTAATAATTTATTTCTTGGAAATTCACATTTATCTACATCTTGAAAGTGCGCATTTTTGTAGTTTCTTCTATAATTCAGCAATGAGAATCATGTCTTAAATCGAACTATTACATATCTGTAGGCAGCTTTCTTTTATTGTAGTTAACTACTTCCATACCTATTATACCACAACAGCCTTTTAAATTCACTTTGAAATTGCTTAATAGTTAATAAGTGTTTCGTTTTTTTAAGGTGGTTTGATGACTGAACTATACGTTTCTCTGGAGAAAAAACATATTCTTTAATCTTCGTTCGATAAGAACTTTAAGATGGATATAAGATGGTTTTATGAAAAGTAACAGTTTTTAGTGTTTCTTTTTGGAAACTTGGAAATTATAGTTACATTTGCGATGCTTGTTGCATTACAAGCGGACATATTTTAAACATACGAAAGTGTTTAGCTTATTTCTCAAAAGGAAAATCTGGTAAATTTAACTTGGGAGAGAATAAGTCAACTTTTCGCATCATATCTATATGGTGCGGGCTGTTGCTTATTAATTCCCAAGGCCTTACCAGAGCCCTCCTTTTTTAATAAGTTTCAGACCCGCACTTTCCGCATTTAATAATTCTTCTTTGGGGTCGGGGAGGGTAATTATACTTTATACTATGGGATTTTTAGACAATGTTACAAACGAATTTGGTAAAAAAACAGGAAAGGCGATTGGTAATAAACTGTATGGCAGGCATGCTGATGACGTTAGATTGGGTCAGCGAGTAGATGCTAATGTTAATTATGGTGCGGCAAATGTAAAACAAAGTGAGCCAGATTATGGTGCTATAGAAAGGGAAAAACGAATAACAATGCAGCATGAACAAGATGCCAAATTTTTGAATGCAATTATCAACATCCAATTTAATCCACAAGACAAAGATGCCATTATTACAGAATTAACGGCATTATCTTCGTATGTGGATTTGTGGATAAAAGAATCAAATCAAAACTTGAATGCAGCAAAATCAAAATTTGACGCAGGATTGGCAATGTTAAGGTCAATAGAACCAAATAACACGATGATTGCTTATTTTGAAGGCAAGAAAATTGAATGGCAAACTTTTATTGAACAACAAAAGAAGAAGAAACGTACTACTATTTTAGTTATTGCTGGTGTTTTGCTTGTGTTTGTTATAGTGTTAATCATATTTGCTTGATTCTTGGAGTTCTAGCTATTGATAGTTATAAAATGATTTTGTAAAAAGCAGTAGCTTTTAGGCTTTAAGAATAATGGTTACATTTGTGATGCTTGTTGCATTATTAGCAAACATATTTTAAGTACACGAAAGTGTTTAGCTTATTTCTCAAAGGGAAAATCTGGTAAATTTAACTTGGAAGAGAATAAGTCAACTTTTCGCATCATATCTATATGGTGCGGGCTGTTGCTTATTTAATTCCAAGGCCTTACCAGAGCCCTCTTCTTTAAATAAGTTTCAGACCCGCACTTTCTGCATTTAGTAATTCTTCTTTGGGGTCGGAGAAGAGGGATTAAACAATCAAGTCATGAGGATAGAAAAGTTTTCGCAAGCTATTTGCGAACGTATAGGATGTTATGTTTACATTCTAATTGACCCGAGGGATAAAACTGTGTTTTATGTTGGGAAAGGAGTAGCTAATCGTGTGTTTGACCATGTAGGATGTGCTTTGGATAGTGAAACCGAGAATGACAAGTACAACCTAATACGAGAAATAACTTCGGAGGGTTATTGCGTTGAACATCTGATTCTTAGACACGGAATTGACGAAAAAACAGCTCTTGAAATTGAAAGTTGCGTAATTGATTTATTCGATTACCTCTATATAATTACTGGAAAACCCTCTCTTACTAACATCGTTAAAGGGCATAATTCATGGACGAGAGGACTAAAAACTGTTGATGAAATAATTCAACTCTACGATGCTAAGCCCGTTACCCTGGAAGAACCCTGCATAATTATTAATATAAACAGGAAATATGATGCACACATGGATGACGAAAAATTGTATGAAGCAACTCGTGCATCTTGGGTACTTGGCCCAAAAAGAAATAAAGCCAAATACGTAGTGGCTGCTTACAGGGGGTTGGTAAGAGAAATTTATGAAATAGAGAGTTGGAATCCTATATATGACCGTTGGGAATTCTTTGGGAAAATAGCAGACGAACCTATCAGAAGCAAATATAAAAATGGTTCTCTCGAAAAATACATCAAAAAGGGAGGTCAGAACCCTATACGATATTCTTTTTAATAATGCGACTTAAAACTACATTACTTTAACAATAAAATAACGATTAATTATGTACAATGAACAATTAGAAAACCTAATCAATGCGGCACTAAGTGACGGTGAATTGACGGAGAAAGAAAAACAAGTCCTTTTTAGAAAGGCCGAGTCGTTTGGAATTGACCTTGACGAGTTTGAAATGGTATTGGATGCCAGATTATACGAGAAGCAGCAAGCCATGAAGCAGAATTCTACTAGCCAGTCTTCGGCTGCTCCGAAATCCAACAAAATAGGAGATGTGAAAAAATGTCCTGCTTGCGGTGCAATACTGCAATCTTTTTCAATTCAGTGTTCAGATTGTGGCTATAATTTTTCAAATATTGAAGCCAATACTTCTATTCAAAAATTATTTCAAATGCTTAATGAGGCGGAAAATGAGAGAAAAGATGCTGGAATGTCTGTTGGCAAAGTAATTGGAAAAGTATTTGCTCAACATTTCGGCTTGAGCAGTGGAGATAAGGTTCAATCTAAAAAAATTACCATTATTTCTAATTTTCCCATACCAAATACTAAAGAAGATATTTTAGAATTCTTATCTCTTGCATATCCGAAAGCTCAATTAAAAGGAAGCTTCCTAACAAGAAATAATCCAGAGAATGTTGATCATAATGCGTTCGTAGCCGTTTGGAGAGCAAAATGCGAACAAATTATTATGAAAGCTAGATTCTCGATGAAAGATGACAAAAAATTATTAGATGAGATAAATCGATATGCTGAAGAATTAAATATAAAATAATTAAGCATGGCATTATTTGGTAAAAAATCAGAAGGCGGGTTAATGGATGTAATCCGCTGTGATGAGCAAGAATACCTTGTATGGAAATGGAGACCTTCGGGGGAAGCTAATTCTACAAAAAGGGAAAATGCAATTCGCTACGGAAGTAGTTTGCGTGTAAAAGATGGTGAGTTGGCTGTATTTGTTTATAAACAAGATGATGGCTTGCAGGATTTTATAATAGGTCCTTATGACCAAACTATAAAAACGGCAAACTTTCCAGTCCTGGCAAATATAGTTGGGACTGCTTTTGGAGGTGCATCTCCTTTTCAGGCAGAAGTATACTTCATCAACCTTTCGGGTAATGTTCAAATACGGTTCGGTGTTCCGTTTTTTGATGTTTTCGATCCAAGATTTCTTGATTTTGCTGTTCCTGTTGCTGTTAGAGGCACAATTACATTTAATCTTACAGATTATAAGGGTTTCATTAAATTGAATAGATTGATAAACTTCAATCTGGAAGACTTTAACAAACAGATAAAGGATGCGGTAACTAAATACGTAAAGGGAGTTGTTACCAATATTCCTTCTGACAATGGCATACCTGTACTTCAGATGGAGCGCAAGATTCTAGAAATAAATGAAATAGTTGGTTCATATCTGAAATCTCGCTTGGAGATGGATTTCGGGGTTAATATGAAAGGACTGGATTTAGCCTCTATAGATGTAGATAAGGAAAGCGAAGGATATGCAGAGCTACGAAAAGTAACAGCCGAACAGACCACAAAAACAACTGTTGCTCAAGCCGAAGTAAACATAAAGAACATGCAGGATACACAAAGTATTAATGCTCAAAATATGGAGGAAACTTTGCGTATTCAAAGAGAAGAGGCTCAGCGAGCTCAAAAATTACAGACCGAAACCAACTTTATGGGTGCTCACTCTCTGAATCAACAGACCGAAGTACTTAAAACCGCTGCAAGTAGTCTTGGAAGTATGGGTGCAATGGATGGCGGCGGTGGTATGAATCCGGCAGGTATGATGACTGGCATGATGATGGGGGGTGCTATGGGAACTCAAATGGCAGGTATGATGAACCAGATGGGACAAAATATGACACAGCAACAAAACATGCCTCCACCTCCGCCACAAATAGCCTATAGCATTTCTGTCAATGGGCAAGCTTCTGGTCCATATAATTGGAGTCAATTGGAACAGTTAGTACAATCTGGTCAATTAATGCAGAATACTTATGTATGGAAAGCAGGAATGTCTGGATGGGAACTTGCTGGCAATGTTGTGGAACTATCGCCATTATTTGCTACTGTTCCGCCACCACCGCCTGTACTATAACATGAAAAAATAAAACGAGTAATTTATAAAAACAGAATACTATAAAATATTATGAATGAGAATAGTTTCCTCTCAATAGAAAAGTTGGTTGAATTTGGTATGAGTCTTGCTGTTGCACGTCAAATGGTAAAGAGCATGAACCAGACCATTACTGGTATGCATATTCCGGGAGCAATGAATCCTATGCAGTCAACTACTCCGCAGTTCTACTATGCAATTATTGACAATACACAGTCTGGTCCGTATTCTGAGCAAGAATTATCGCGGCTTATCTTGGATAAAAAAGTTCATAAAGAAACATATATCTGGAAGCCGGGAATGAGTAAGTGGGATGTGGCAGAAAATATTCCCGAAGTTCTAAAGCTTGTTATCTTATCGCCTCCTCCTTTTAATAATAATAGCCTATGAAACCTAACATACCAAATTTAGCTATTGCAACTTTTATTAGCTTATTAATCTCTTATGCATTGTACAGTTGGCATAAAGGAGACAATCAGATGTTGCTAAGTATAGGGAGCTTTTTATCATTGGGATTAATGTTGAATATGCTTATTGGCATTAACTTTAATATGGGGAGAACCTCCGTCAATATTAAAGTCGTGGCAGGGGTGTTTTTTGTAGTGTCGTTGGCCTGTAACCTCTTTTTTACCTTTATTCGCTTCTCTGTTTCGACTTACGTTATTGTCAATGGGTTGATTTTGCTTCTTTTCATTTTTATAGTCTATTCTTTATACAAATCTCGCCAATAAGTAACATCTTATTTCTCTATTATTTCCCCTAAAAAACAATAACCGTTGTTGGAGCCTCCAACAACGGTTATTAAAGCCTTCTACAACGGTTGTTGAAAATATCTACAACGGTTATAGAAATCGTGGTTCTCTATTAGTGATTATGCTTATGCTTATGCCCTGTTTCACTTCCGGAGCAACCTCCGCAACAAGCTTTTGCTGCTTGGGCTTCTCCTTCTTTCTGTACTTTAGCTTCCATACCAATCTTTTTGAATGCAGCGAGTACTTTTGCTTCGTCGGTACGGTCTGTACGATAGGTAACAGTTGCTGTTTTGGTAGCTAAATCGCATTTCAAATCGGTCACACCTTTTTCGAAGGCGATGTTCTTCTCTATTTTCTTCACACAGTTAGCACAATCCATTCCTTCGACAAGGAGGGTAATGGTTTCTTTCTTGTCTTTCTTTACAGTATCCTGCGCGTTTACTTGCGCAAACGAAAACAACGCACAAAGCGTAATTAAAATAACTTGTTTCATAATTTTGATGTATTAAAAGGTTGTTAATAAATTTATCGTTCAAGATTAAATCGCATACCGATGTAGAGTTTCCGGCCATGTACCGGCCCCCACACCATGGTACCGTCGAAGTTTTCGCCACGTGGGTTGGCGGCATCTACGATGGGGTTTGATTGCGAGTAGTCAAAGAGATTCTCCGAACCTACGTAAACAGACCACTTGCGGAAATACTTGGTAATCTGTGCGTTCCATACTTGGAAAGAACCGAACTTCTTATCCCAAAGCGGATTAACCGCATCCGGCTCGGGCATACGTCCACCACCGTTGAATTGTCCTGTAACATCAACCTGCCATTTTTTGAGTGGAGTTTGATACGAGGCGGTAATTAGCCCTTTATAGTCGCTTACCAATGGTTTCTTCATTCTGCGCACTTCTCCTAAGGCGTTCTTGTAGTCGGTTTTGGCATCGGTGTAGCGATAGGCCGCCGTTAGTGTGAATCCGCGGAAGAAGGGATATGTAAGCTCTACCTGATAGCTGTTGGAGTATGATTTTCCGTCCAGATTGTAAAAGCGAGCGGCGTGTGGGTCGCTGTCTACATCTACCACCACTTGTTTGTTGAAGTCGGTGTAGTACCATTCGGCATTAAGGTTTAATTCTTTGCCGAAGAGTGGAATGTAGAAAGAGGCATTTAAACCTGTGTTCCAAGCTTCTTCCTGATCGAGGTTAGCAGCAATTTCCAACTTACGGCTACTGGATAACAGGAAGTTGTTTTCTGCTAATATGTTTGCAGTGCGATATCCTTTACCTGCCGAAGCGCGTAGGTGTAACCACTCTACGGGGTTGTACTTCAGGTGGATACGTGGTGTAACAAAGAAATCGTACAGCGAACTGTGGTCGGCACGAATACCTGCCAATGCCACGAACTTATCGTTCAGGTTGAATGTGTACTGCACGTAAGCTCCGGGCACTACTTCGTCGCGGTTGAAATTTTGACGCACACTGTTCTGTGTGAGATTCTCGGTGAAATCGTCGTAGTTCAAACTCAATCCGGTGCTCAGGCTGTGCATAGGTGTAAATTCCTTTTCGTACAGTAAACTGGCGTAGATGTTGTTTTGATACACGTTGTAGGGCGTACGGTCGTACCAGGATTGTTGCTCGTGATACGAACCCGATAGGATGAGCGCTACACTTTCCACCTTTTCATTATTAATAATATAGGCTTGTTTGGTGTATCCTTCTACACGGTTGGTGTTCAGTTTGATACGATACGGGTCGGTGATGTGGCTGTTTCCATGTTTAGTGGTTTGCCCCCCTTTGCGGTTTTCGTGTAGATAGCGCACCCCATATTGTGCCACATATTTATCTGT
Organism: Bacteroides sp. 214; assembly: GCF_010501015.1. Taxonomy (GTDB): domain Bacteria; phylum Bacteroidota; class Bacteroidia; order Bacteroidales; family Bacteroidaceae; genus Bacteroides. The sequence goes on from NZ_QVML01000001.1 coordinate 274,498, forward strand.
TTTATGATACCAGCGATTCATCAGGTTTACCTGTTCCTTGAGTGGCATATCCAGAAAACCGTCTTTGTTACCGTCGTGCTCTCCGCTATCGTTGGAGTAGTGTACCAGCAGTCCGCTCGATACTTTGTCGTTAAGATGCCATGATGCGTCGGCATTTATTTCATAACGTCCGGCATCGCTCAGGAAGGCATTTGCCGATACGATGTCTGCTGTAGGAGGTTTCTTAAACTCTACGTTGATTTGTCCTGCCAGTGCCTCGTAGCCATTCTTTACAGAAGATGTTCCTTTGGATACCTGAATGCTTTCCATCCAGGCACCGGGTACATAATCCAATCCATAGAGCGAAGCTGCCCCACGGAAGTTAGGATAATTCTCGGTTAGCATCTGCACGTAAGTTCCTGATAGTCCGAGCAACTTAATCTGTTTGGCTCCCGTAGCTGCGTCGGCATACGATACATCTACCGAAGGATTTGTTTCAAAACTCTCGGCAAGGTTGCAGCAAGCTGCGCGGCAAATCTCGGCAAAGGTTATGGTTTGCGATTGCATTACACTTTTGCGCGATGAGATGGTTCCCATCTCGCGTCCGCTAACCACGACTTCGTCCAGCATATTGTCCTCTTTCATGACAATGCGCAACGGCTCTTTGGTCTCTTTAATAGTCGTTAATACACTGGTGTAGCCCACAAAGCTAACCTTTAGTACCAGATTTTTGTCTGCTTGTGCCAGTTCAAAGTAGCCATCGGCGTTGGTAGTTGTTCCGGTGTGTGTACCATCCCAGATAACGGTTGCTCCTGCCACCGGTTGATTTGTCTCGTCGAATACATATCCCTTCACCAATACGCTTGCCGCCGAAGCCGGAGCGAGGTAGAATAGGCATCCGAGTATTCCTATAAATAAATTTTTAAGCATTTCTTTATACCTTTATTGTTTAACATTAATATACGCGAAGACACACTGCCGCGCTTCGAATATCTCAAAAATGAAATTCAAAGAGCTGCCTGCAAAGCAGCGCGAATGCTAAATCAAAAGGGTATTTAAGAGAGCGAGGTACTCCCTTGGGGGGAGTGGTGGCCCGGTGGGCATGGTAAAGTGTGCTTCCTCTGTCTCTATAAGTGGTACATGGGATAAATGACAAATCTCACATTCTCTGAGGTCTGTAACAGCAGGTTGTGGCATGTCGGCAGAAGGGTAGTCAACACCCCAATCGAACGAAATACGTTCCATTGTACAACAAGACTCATGTTCGTGGATGATGGCTTCCGTTGTAGGTCCGTATGCCACATGGTCGTGGCTGTGTTCGTGAATTTCGCAACACGTCTTCTCGGCAATAACTTCGATTCCTGCATCATGACAGTCTGCACAACAGAATGAAATGATGTTAATACCAACGCCGCCATAGCATATTAATGCGACAAGTAGTATTACAAAAGGATATGTAATTGCCTTTTTCATCTTCACAAAGATAGGGAGTTTATGATGGATTCATTATATTTTAGATATAATTAACACCCGTAAGGGAGTGATACTCTTTTAAAAAAACAGTGGGAAACGACTCGAAACCGACTGAGAAATGATAAGAAAAACAGTCGCTTCTAAGCCGTAAAACAGTCGGTTTTTCTTTTGTTCTGTACATAATTACAGTTTTTCGGATAGTATTATATATTCCAAAGCCAAAAAATCCTCTTTCTTTGTAGAATCGAAAAACAACAAAAAATGAAACACCCAATGAAAACCACATTGTTCTCAATTTTCTTATTACTGGGCGGTAGTATGTTGGCACAACCAGCCTACGACTACTCCAAGTTGAAGCGAGAGAAATTAGATCGTGGCGTTATTGCCATTCGTCACTCCGCCGATAGTGTATATGTATCGTGGAGATACCTCTCCGAAGATGCTATGGATACCGGCTTCCATGTATATCGTGATGGCAAGCGACTAACCGACAAGCCCCTGCTCACTACCACCGGATTTACCGACTACAACCCCGGCACTGCCGCTGCACGCTACAGCGTTGAACCTGTATCTGCCGCAGGCGATAAACAACCCCTCAGCGGAAGCTATACATTACCTGCCAACGCACCGCTTGGCTACCTGAATATACCGCTCGATGTGCCCGAAGGAGGTACACCTATATCGGGTCGCCCTTATACGTACGTTCCCAACGACGCGAGCATCGGTGATGTAGATGGAGACGGACAATACGAAATTATATTGAAATGGGATCCAACCAATGCACACGACAATGCGCACGACGGGTACACAGGCAATGTCTACTTTGACTGCTACCGTCTTGATGGAACCAAACTATGGCGTATAGACATGGGGAAAAACATCCGTGCAGGTGCGCACTATACACAATTTATGGTGTTCGACCTCGATGGCGACGGTAAAGCCGAAGTTGTAATGAAAACTTCGGATGGTACTGTAGATGGTAAAGGAAAAATCATAGGCGATCCTAATGCCGACTATCGTAGCCCCGAAGGACGTATCCTTACAGGAGCAGAATACCTTACGCTATTCAGCGGCGAAACAGGCGAAGCGCTGCATACCATAGATTATGTGCCACAACGCGGTAACCTGCAAGATTGGGGCGACAGACGTGCCAACCGTAGCGACCGCTATCTTGCTTGCGTAGCATACCTCGACGGTGTGAAACCAAGTGTGGTGATGTGTCGCGGGTACTACACCCGCACCGTGCTTGCCGCATTCGACTGGGATGGCAAAGAGCTGAAACAACGTTGGGTGTTCGACAGTGACGAACCTCAGTGGGCATCGTATGCCGGACAAGGTAACCACAACCTGCGTGTGGGCGATGTGGATGGCGATGGTTGCGACGAAATAATCTATGGCTCGTGTGCTATCGACCATGATGGAACAGGGCTGCACAATACCCTGATGGGACATGGAGATGCTATGCACCTCACTCAATTCGACCCTTCCAGTCCGCGCTTGCAAGTATGGGACTGCCACGAAAACAAACGCGACGGCTCTACACTTCGCGATGCCGTCACAGGCGAACTGCTCTTTCAGGTAAAGAGTCCCACAGATGTAGGCAGAGCTATGGCAGCCGATATAGACCCTACCAGCTATGGTGTGGAAATGTGGACGTGGGAGAGTGGTGGTATCCGAAACTTCAAAGGAGAAGTGGTGAACCCTGATATGAAAACTATCTCGGTAAACATGGCTGTGTGGTGGGATGGAGACCTGCTTCGCGAACTACTCGATAAGAATATTGTAAGCAAGTACGACTGGGTAGAAGGTGTGTGCAAACCTTTGACGGTGTTCGAAGGAGCCATGTCTAATAACGGAACCAAGTCTACCCCCTGTTTGCAAGGAGACATTATTGGCGACTGGCGCGAAGAAGTGTTGTTGCGTATCGAAGATAACCGTTCGCTTAGACTTTACGTGTCGGGTATTCCAACAGCGTATCGCTTCCATACCTTCCTCGAAGACCCGGTATACCGCATCAGTATAGCTACCCAAAACGTAGCCTACAATCAGCCTACCCAACCGGGATTTTACATTGGGCCCGACCTGAAGAAGGGTTCCATCTTCCGTGGATATCTTATTAAATAGTATAATCGAAATATAAAACCATGAACATGAAATTTCTTAAAAGAGCAATCTTCTTACTTGGAGCTTTTGCCCTATTGACAGTGCAGCCCATGCATGCCCAGAAGCAAAAGAAAGCCGCTGCGGTAACCAACGACACGAACACGCCGTTGCACCTGTTGAAACCCGAATATAACGTGCCCTACGGTATGCTTACCACCGAAGAGATAAAAGCTACCCTCGACAGAGTACTTACTTATCTGGAAAAGGCCACCCCCGCACGTGTAATTGACAAAACAACGGGTAAGGAAATAACCAACTACGACAATGTTAATAAGAATGCGCAACTCGACAAGGGCGACTTTCGCCTGACAAGTTATGAGTGGGGAGTAACTTATGCCGCAATGCTTGCTGCTGCCCAAGCCACAGGCGATGCTGCTTACAAAGAATACGTAACCAAACGTTTTAACCTGTTGGCAGAAACCGCTCCATACTTCAAGAAGCAAATGGAAGAGTGTGGCTATACAGATGCACAGATACGCGCATTGTTATATCCTCATGCACTTGATGATGCCGGAGCAATGTGCGCCGCTATGATTAAGACTCAAATGGATGATGATAAAGCCAACCTGCGTCCTCTTATCGACAACTACATGAACTACATCATGTATCAGGAGTATCGTTTAAGCGATGGTACCTTTGCCCGTAATCGTCCGCAGCACAACACGTTGTGGCTGGACGATATGTTTATGTCTGTTCCTGCCATTGTGCAGATGGGACGATTAACCCGTGAGGAAAAATACTACAACGAAGCCGTGCGCCAGATAACCCAATTCTCGCAGCGTATGTTTGTTCCCGAAAAGAACTTATATCGTCATGGTTGGGTAGAAAGCTCTACCGATCACCCTGCTTTTCATTGGGCACGCGCCAATGGTTGGGCTATCCTTACATTGACCGAAGTTCTTGATGTACTTCCTCAGAGCCACCCCGGATATAATAACGTGTTGGAACAATATCGCGCACATATTCGTGGCATAGCTTCGTATCAGAGCGGGGAGGGTTTCTGGCATCAACTTATGGATAGAAATGATTCATATCTCGAAACATCGGCAACGGCTATCTTTACTTATTGTATTGCGCGCGGTATCAATAAAAAATGGATAGATCCGATAGCCTATGGGCCTGTGGCACAACTCGGTTGGCATGCAGTATCTACCAAAGTCAATGCGAACGGTGGAGTAGAAGGAACGTGTGTAGGTACAGGCATGGGTTTTGATCCTGCGTTCTATTACTATCGTCCGGTCAATGTATATGCTGCGCATGGCTATGGCCCGGTGCTTTGGGCGGGTGCCGAAATGATAAACCTACTCAAGAACCAGCATCCTAAAATGAACGATAGCGCTGTGCAATACTATACAACGGAGCAAACTACGCCACAGCCTATTTTTAGTGTAGGGCGCTACGAAACGATTGGCGGAACAAGTCGCTTGAATCCCACTGCGCCGGTAGTCTTTACCATTGGCGATTCTACCATGAGAAATGGTGCGGGCAATGGCAGCAACGGTCAATGGGGTTGGGGTAGTTTCTTTCATTTATTCTTCGATGCCAATCGCATAACCGTAGAGAACTTTGCGGTAGGTGGACGAAGCAGCCGCACCTTCTATTCCAGCCACTGGAACAAAGTGCTTGCAGGCATTAAAAAAGGAGACTACTTATTAGTGCAGTTTGGACACAACGATGGTGGCCCGTTGAATACTGGTCGCGCACGTGCTTCTCTGAGAGGTACGGGTAATGAATCTCAAACAGTAATCATGGAACGTCATGGCGGACCAGAAGAAGTATTCACATTTGGTCATTACCTGCGGATGTATATTCGTCAGGCAAAGGCACGTGGTGCAAATGTTATCGTATTGTCGCTCACGCCGGGCAATAGTTGGGATGGCGACAAAATAATCCGTAGCACCGAGACGTACAACAACTGGTCTGAAGAGGTTGCCCGCGAAGAAGGTGTTCCTTATATAAACATGAACGACTTGGTGGCACGCAAATACGAAGCTATGGGCAAAGAAGCTACTAAAGCCTATTTTGCCGATAGGGTACACACACTCTTCGGCGGAGCAATAATTTGTGGTAAAGTAGCTGCCGAAGCTATTTTGCAGCTTACCGACTGTGATTTGAAAAACTATATTATTCCCCAAAATATAGAGCGTAGCTATAACGAGAACGATATAAAACGATAATATATTAAAACCATGAAAAGAGAAGCATTCAAAATGTTCCTGAAACCCGGATGCGAGGCAGAGTACGAAAAAAGACATGCTGAAATATGGCCGGAGTTAAAAGAGATGTTGTCAAACAATGGAGTATATGATTATTCCATCTACTGGGATAAAGAAACAAACATCCTCTTTGCCACCCAGAAGGTAAGAGGCACGGAGAGTTCGCAAGACATGGGCGGAAACCCCATTGTACAGAAATGGTGGGACTATATGGCGGATATTATGGAGGTTAATCCGGACAATTCGCCGGTATCCATACCTTTATATGAAATTTTCAGAATGGAATAACCCATTCCCATGACGAAAAAAGCGAGTGTCGAGGCAAGAATAAGAGAATTTTCGCTATTTTTGTCTCGACACTTATTGTAATATACTATGAATAGACACGCAGCTATAATTATCTTATTGTTGTTTAGCGTTCTGCAAGCTACGGCTTCTATCGAAATACGTTCACGACAAGTAACCATTGCCGATGGACTTGCCAATAATACAGTGCGTTGTTTTACACAAGATAGCAAAGGTTTCATCTGGATGGGCACACTCAATGGCTTGAACCGTTATGATGGTAACTCCTTCCTTTCTTATTATCCCTCGCACGACAATCCGCTCTCACTTATGGGTTGGAAAGTTTATAGTCTGGAAGAAGATAAAAATGGCTTTCTTTGGATACATCTTTCCTCCGAGCATCATAGCTGTTTCGACCTTAAGACAGCTTCTTTTGTAGATTATACCGCTACAGGCGATATGGACGAGCGTTATTCCAAGAATATACTCTTCTCCAATGGGGATGCTTGGATGTGGCACGATCGTAACGGAGCACGAAGAACTACTTATAACAATGGCAATTTTACTTCGGTAGCCTATAAAAAAGAAAAAGGGAACCTGCCACACAATACAGTAAACTTTGTTTTTGAAGAAAAGGGTAACGCATGGTTGGGTACAGCCAAAGGATTACTTTTGGTAACACGCGACGCGGAACTTCTGGTCGATAATAAAGAGAACCTTAACCATGCCGTAGAATATGATGGCGGAATCTATTTCTATTCAAACGATAACCAAATTTTTCGTTATGATAGTAATTCGCAGCAGTTGCAGCAGTTGGGCGGTTTGCCTACCGATGAAAAAATAATCAGCGATTATCTGCAACTGGGTAACCTGTGGGTGCTTTTTACTTCCAACGGTATTTATACCTACGACTTTACCACACAAAAGTTAAAAGCATCTCCCGAGTTTCTGAAAGGAGATGTTCGGAGTGGCGAAGTTCTGAGAGATAACAAAGGAAACTATTGGGTGTACAACCACACAGGCAAAGTGTGGTACATCAACAAAGAGACCGCTAAGAAAAAACAACTGGAACTCATCCCTGCCGAAAAGATGGGCTACATAGACCTTGAACGTTATCGCGTGGTACACGACTCGCGAGATGTTATTTGGATTTCCACTTACGGAAACGGGCTCTATGCGTATGATTTACTCAAAGACGAACTTAATCATTATACCACCGGAGTAGGAAGTGGTGGCTTTATTGGCTCTAATTATTTACTCGGTGTAATGGAAGACCGTTCGGGCGAAATATGGGTAAGTGCGGAGTTCTCGGGCATTTCGCGCATTAATATTATTAACGAAGGGTCATTCCGTTATTTCCCCGAAGACCCTACACTCTTCGACCGTTCCAATACTGTGAGGCTCATATCGCGAATGCACGAGGATGAACTTTGGGTAGCTACACGCAGAGGCGGGCTTTATATTTACGATTTGCAGCTTAACTTAAAGCGTTCGCGCAAGGACTTCAAAGCCAATGTTTACGCGGCCATCAAAGATAGAAAAGGCAGAGTTTGGTTGGGCACACGTGGAGATGGTATCTCGATAGATGGTGTTTGGTATCGAAACAATCCTCATGATGGCGAATCGCTCAATAATGATAATATATTCTGCCTCTTTGAAGATAGCAAAGAGCGTATGTGGGTCGGTACATTCAATGGCGGATTGGCATTAGCCATGCATACCGCGCAAGGTTATAAGTTCCGCCATTTTCTAAATAAGAGTTACGGACAGCGACAAATCCGTTTTATTTGCGAAGATAAAAACAGCATGATTTGGGTGGGTACAAGCGAAGGTGTGTACATCTTTAACCCCGAAGAGTTGCTGCAAGACTCCGAACGGTATTATCATTATAGCTACAATGGCGGCAAATTGAATGGCGATGAAATTAAGTATCTGATGACCGACAGTAAGGGGAAGGTCTGGATTTCGGCTGCTGGTGCGGGCTTTAGTGTATGTGAACCGGGTGGTGACTACAGCTCTCTGGAGTTTAAGCACTATAATACAAAAGATGGTTTGTGCAATAATGTTGTTCAGTCCATTGTAGAAGATAAAGAGGGGAATGTGTGGTTGGCAACCGAATATGGTATCTCAAGGTATATTCCTACGCTGGATATCTTTGAAAATTATTATCTTTCGGCGTCGTCGCAAGGCAATGTTTGCATAGAGGGAGCGGCATACCATCGAGAAAACGGAGATATTCTTTTAGGAACCGACCATGGTTTTATCTCTTTCAATCCCAAGGCGATGAAGAAACAATCGTCTTCTTTCCCCGTGGTCTTTACCAACCTGCATGTAAATGGAACAAATATGCTTCCGGGCGATGAAGGCTCAATTCTTAGTAAATCTTTGGCATATACGGATGGCATAAAGTTGAAGAGTTACCAGAACTCTATTCAGGTGGATTTCTCTTCGTTTAACTATGCCGATGCCAATATGACAAAATATTCGTATCAGTTACAGGGCTATGATAAAGAATGGAGTGCGCCTTCGTCGTTGAATTTTGCCGCATACAAGCAACTGCCTCCGGGTAAGTACGAGCTGTTGGTGAAGTCGGGCAATAGTCAGGGCTTGTGGAATAGTGAGGTTGCCAAATTGCAGATTGTTATTACGCCTCCTTTTTATAAGAGTGGATGGGCGTTCTTAATTTATGCTTTGTTGATAGGATTGGTGTTGTTCTTTACGTCGCGTATCTTGCGCAATTTCCACCGGTTGAACAATAAAGTAGTAATTGAAAAAGAATTAACTGAATACAAATTGGTATTCTTTACTAATATATCGCACGAATTTCGTACTCCACTTACCCTGATACAGGGAGCGTTGGAGCGTATTAACCGTCAGGGAACCCCAAGTAAGGAAATAGCTTATCCGCTACAAATTATGGAGAAAAATACCCGTCGCATGCTGAGGCTGATTGATCAGTTGTTGGAATTTCGTAAGATGCAGCACAACAAACTGGCACTTTCCTTAGAGAAAACCGACGTAATGGGTATGGTGTACGAAGTGTTCCTTAGTTTTGGAGATATGGCAGAGTCCAAGAACATCGACTTCCAGTTTATTCCTTCCAGCACCACGTTGAAGATGTATATTGATAAAGGGAAGCTCGATAAAATAACTTACAATCTGCTTTCCAACGCATTCAAATATACCCCAAGGGGCGGTAAAATTTGCCTGTATGTAACAGAAGGTACCGAACGGAATATCCTCGAAATAAAAGTAACCGATAATGGTGTGGGTATTTCCAAAGAGAAACGTGGCGAACTTTTCAAACGATTTATGCAAAGCAACTTCTCTAACGAGAGTGTAGGAGTGGGGTTACACCTCACACTCGAACTGGTACAAGTGCATAAAGGAGAAATATCATACGATGAAAACGAAGGAGGAGGCTCTGTCTTCACCGTGAACCTGCCTCTGGGTATTGATCTTTACGAAGAAAAAGACTTCCTCACTTCTGATAGTGCTTTGCTGAAAGATGATAAAAAAGAACCGTTCGTAACCGATGCCGCTCTTGCGCTGAAGGAGTTTAAGATTAACCCGCTCAACAAACAAAAGATACTCGTCATTGAAGATGATGTGGATGTGCGTCAATACCTTATCGAAGAGCTGGGCAATTACTTCTTTGTAGAGAGTGCCGACAATGGTATAGATGGTTTTAAGATGGCGCAAGAGGTAGAACCCGATCTTATTGTGTGCGATGTGCTTATGCCCGGCATGAATGGATACGAGGTAACCCGCAAGTTGAAAGCCGAATTTACTACCAGTCACGTTCCGGTTATTCTTCTTACTGCTCTAGGATTGCCCGAAAACCATCTGGAAGGTATTGAAAGTGGTGCGGATGCCTATTTGTTTAAGCCTTTCAGCATACGTTTATTACTTACCCGTATCATTAAAATACTGGAACAGCGCGAACGATTACGCGAAAAGTTCTCGGAAGAACCGGGTATTCTCCGCACAGCGGTATATACTTCTAATCGCGACAAAGACTTTGTTGAAGGACTTCACAACGTACTCGAAGATAATCTCAGCAATTCACATTTCTCTGTAGATGAATTTGCTACGATGATGAACGTGGGACGAACCATTTTCTATAAAAAAGTAAAAGGAGTAACAGGCTATTCTCCTAATGAGTACATTCGCATTATGAGGATGAAGAAAGCTGCCGAGTTACTGCTTACAAGTAGGTTCACCGTAGCCGAGGTGTCGTATAAAGTAGGTATAGAAGATCCCTTCTATTTCAGTAAATGCTTCAAAATACAGTTTGGTGTAGCACCTTCGGTCTATATGAAAGAAGGTGAAAAAAGCCAGTGAGAAAATTAATTTTCTCACTGGCTTTTATGACAAAACTGACTGTAATCTTTACTTCTTTGCAGTGTATATTTTTACAGGTCTCAGTAATCCGCTTGGCACAGGTGCCCAATGTGCGTAGCCCGTTGCTTTATAATGTATATCTACCACATTGATGTCTTTGAATTTCCTCCATTCAATGCCTCTTCTGTCCATATCGGCAATGCGGTTAGCGGGTAGGTTGGTTACATCTATTTCGATGGTATTTGTTCCTGATTTGAGATACTTGGCAATAGTGCATTCAAAAGGAACTGCCCATAGTGTTGCTACTTCTTCTCCATTGATGCGTACACGCGCACTTTCGCGCACATCACCCAAATCGAGAATCCATTCGGTCTCGGCGTCGGGCAATTCATGTTCGAACACTTCTAGTTGGAATGTGTAACGACCGGTTGCCATCGTGTTTTTAACCTGAGGAATGTTGAGTGAAGTCCACGAACCGGCAAGTACGCTTTGTACGGTGGATATCTGTGGCTCACTCTCTATGAAATTGAGTGTGAAGTAACTTTGCTCTTTGTGTAGTGCTTTGTTGTGCAGATAGCTCCATGCAGTAGCTTGCACATCGTGTGCGCTAAAGGTTTTAAGGATAGCCGATTGCCCTGAAGCTAACTGTAGATAGACCTCGGTTGCTCCATTGTTTATTCTGGTTTGTGCTTTGCCGCTCTTACCCGTCATAGGGTCGTAAATCATAGCCGACTTGGCGTGTACGCTCAGTGGCAACCATGCGTCTATTCCTTTATCATTGAGCGCACTGATAAAGTAGTGATGTCCGTCTTTGTTTACACGGCGTATGTAACTGAGGTTTTGTTCCGTTTTCATCTTTTCGGGTTGGATACCGGTTTGCGCCAGTGTTTGGTTATAATCTGTCCCGAAGATAACGCGTCCTTTTCCTTGTGTACCGGCAAGTTGCTTAATGGCTTCGTTGCTTTTGTTGAAGGCTTGGCGTCTTTCTTCGATATTTCCCCATCCCGGCACATCTTCGGGGTATTGGTCGAGGAATACGATAGTAGCACCATTGCGGGCAAGTTCAAGTAATTTCTCAATAATTTCGTTGGGCATAAATTTCACGCCGGGGATAATCAGGGCTTTGTACTTTGAACCACCCGAAGTCTTCAAAGCATTGTTTTCTATTTCGAGTGATTTGATGAAGTTGTCTGATATATAATCTACGTCATATCCGCTGTTTATAATGCGGTTCACTACTTCAATGAATCGTGGGGCACGTTTTTTCATACTGTGAATATCGAACATAAGGAGCCTGCCGCTTTGTTCGTACCACATGTCATATACGGGTAGATAGAGCAAGAAGTCGCTATCCGGTTGTCCCATTTGCAAGAAACTCTGGCAACGGGTGATGTAGTTGAAGAATGCGGGTGCGTCTTTCCAAATACTATTAGTGGGACTCATATCTATGGACGCGTAAAACTTCCATCCCGGCCACTGTGCGGTTGTGGGTGTGTAGGTTGTTCCATGAAAATACATTCTGTTTACACCCGATAAGAACATTAAATCCATGTCGGGCTTACATTGCGACAATGAGGTGCGGAAGTGTTCGGTAAGCCATGTAAATGTTTCCGAAGAAGTATAGGGCTTTCCTGCGATGTGCGCTCCCGAAGAGGCGTATTTCAACATAGAGATATCCGAATCGTTGGGACGGGTAAGAGAGTCTTTGCGCAATCCTTTGATGCCGAAATTGGATAATCCGAAACCTTCGCACTCGGGTACGTCTACGGTTGCGTAGAGGTCTATCAGGTTACCGGGTGAGCCATGTGCCTGATTACGGGTCTTTGAGCCATTCTTGTGTGCCCAGTTTGTCCATTGCCGGGTGAAGTTCTCCAACAGAAGTTCGGCTATTGTTTCGCGATAATCAGATATAATACGTGCGTGAGCGTCGGTTCTTTCTTCGGATAGAAAATCGGGCAGATGCTCTTCTAATTTATAACCACGGCGTGTGGCAAACTCTTCAAAAAGATCTTCCGTCCAATCTGCTTTGTATACCTCGTACGAATCGTTAAAGAAGTTGTGAGGATAAGATGTGTTGCTTTCTGCAAAAGCCTTCTCGAATTTTTGCAGGTAATTGCCTACAGCTTTGGCGCTGAGATGGTTCATTACATAACCTTCTCCACCGGGTGCGGCTCTCTTTACTTTTTGTCCTGTCTTACCGCAGAAGGCAGCGATGAGTTGCCAGTTACCTTTGGGGGCTTTCCAGGTTAGCTTGCCATTAACGACTTTGCTTGTTAGGTCAATGCATATACCTTTATCCGAAAATGCCATGAGGCGACTTAATTTGGCATAGCTACGGTCTTTCTCTTCGGTAGGAATAATTTCCAGCGAGTTTTTCTTTCCACCCCTAACGTCGTATTTACTAATGATAAGACGTGATGCCGCATCTTCAATAGACACATCCGGTCCACCAAAAGGCCAGCCGGTTCCATTGTTCATATCAATGAACATACCTTGTTTGTTGGCTTCGGCTTCGGTATGCTTTAACATCTCCATCCACGGGGTAGAGAGGAAAGGAATTTCGTTGACTTCATTGTTCTTTACGCCATAAATAGGAGTAATCTCTAAACTTCCCATACCGGCTGTTGCGTATGCCTCGATGTTTTTAGAAAGGCTTTCTTTGTCTACCGCACTTCCCATCCACCACCAGCGCGCGCCGGGCTTGGCTTCGGTGTTTACCGTAGGCCAGTTTATGTCTTGCGCAAATAGATTAAATGCAATAAATGCGGCTAATGCGCAGGTAAATAGTCTCTTCATGATATTTGTGTATTAGTGTAATTTACAAATTTATGAAAATTGGATGAATTGCTTCTTTGTGTTTTGATAATATTTCTTTGTGATTTGACTGCTGTAAGTAAATGTATAAAAAATGTTATCAAGTTTGGAGTTTGCTATTCTGTTATTAACTTTGTGGCACAAAGTACTTTTATAATGTAAGTATGAACACACATATTGATGACATAAAGCACATTCGCGAGATGATGGATAGATCATCTAAGTTTCTATCACTGAGTGGGTTATCGGGTATCATGGCAGGCGTAACAGCTATTGCAGGCGCTGCATTTGCTTATTTTTATTTATTGCGCGACCCATCATTAACCGATTATAGTATTTGGCAAGAAATGCTTATTTTGCTTGCCGATGCGCTTGTGGTGTTATTGTTGTCTATTTCCTTTGCCGTGTATTTTTCTTGGCGTAAAGCAAAGAAGAATAACCAACCGTTATTTAACAAAGTTACCAAACGATTGCTTTACAATATGGCTATCCCTTTGTTGGCTGGAGGAATTTTCTGTTTGGTATTGTTGCTACAAGGAGAGTTGCGGATGGTCATTGCCGGTACATTACTCTTTTACGGCATTTCGTTGGTGAGTGTCTCTAAATTTACTTTCGAGGAAGTGCACTATTTAGGACTTATTGAGATAGGGTTGGGAATTACAGCTGTTATTTTTCAGCGACAGGGATTGCTCTTTTGGACATTGGGGTTTGGTGTTTGTCACATACTTTACGGCTTTATTTTGTACAAAAGGTACGAACTGAAAAAGTAATGAAGAATATTATCGTAAATCTGAATAAGGCATTCGAGAGCCGAATACGGTTGGGCATTATGTCTATACTGTCGGTTAATGAATATGCAGATTTCAATACCATGAAGCAGGTAATGGAGTTGACCGACGGCAACCTTGCCAGCCACCTCAAAGCTTTGGAGGGGTTGGGGTATATTCATTCCATTAAGCAGTTCATCGGACGGAAACCCAACACCCAATACTATATAACAGAAGAGGGCAAAAAAAGCTTTCAAGAACACCTGAACGCTTTGGAAGAACTATTGAAATAATTTTTTTATGCCGTTACTTTGAAAAACAAAGTACTTTTAATAACATAAAACAGAAACAACATGGAAGCAAAAGAGAAGAAGATGGAGAAGCTATCACAGTCCATCACCGTGAAATTAATTGTGGTATGTGTACTAACGCTATTGTTGCTGATACCCACTGCAATGATTGAGAGCCTTATTTCTGAGCGCAAACAACGCAGTGAAGAAACAGTGGAGAAGATTAACAACAAATGGAGTAGGGCGCAAGTGCTTTGTGCGCCTGTGCTCTCCATCCCTTTTACCACTACGCATGTAGATGCCAACGGAACCGTAACTCACAATAACCATCTGTATCATATTACGCCCGAAACTTTGAATGTCGATGCCACTCTTTTCCCTGAGGAGCGTCACTACGGTATTTACAAAACAATTCTCTATAAAAGCGAACTAACACTGAATGGAGCTTTTGATATACCCGAGCTTCCCAGTGAATACAATGGTGTATTGCATTGGCATAAAGCTTATATTCGCTTAGGATTCTCGGATTTGCGTGGGGTAACCAACAATATTGAACTCAATGTTAACGGTACTTCATTCTCGGCAGCCGTTGGCAATGCGAACGATCGTTTGATGGGTAAGGAGCTTTTTGTCTATCTTGATTCGGTAATGACTGGGAAGCCAGCTACCTCTTTGGAGTATAGTTGCACTATTAACCTGAACGGGAGTAGTAGTTTGAATTTCATTCCTATAGGAAAAACCACCAAGGTACACGTGTCGGGTGCGTGGAATGCTCCGGGTTATATAGGTAATTTTACTCCGGATCATACACTCACCGAAAGTGGTTTCGAAGCCAATTGGAGCGTGCTTCGTTTCAATCGCAGCATTCCCGAAACATGGGTAGATAGTTATGTGGATGGTTTTGGTGATACATCGTTTGGGGTAAATTTGGTAGACGTGGTAGATCATTATCAACAAAATACCCGCTCGGCAAAGTATGCGTTGATGTTTGTGGCACTAACCTTTGTGGTATTCTTCTTTGTCGAGGTACTTACGAAACGAAGAATACATCCCATACAATATTTGTTGGTAGGTATTGCACTCATCCTTTTTTATAGCTTGTTATTGTCTATTTCCGAGCAAATATCCTTTGCTTGGGCATACCTGATAGCCAGTGTGTCGACCATCGGGATGATTACTCTTTATACTAAGAGCATCTTTAAGAGTTGGAGACAGACGGGTATTCTTACATTTACATTATCACTTCTCTATATTTTCCTTTATGTGATACTCCAATTGGAGGACATCGCACTACTGATAGGAAGCATCGGATTGTTTGCTATTCTTGGGGTAATTATGTATTGTTCGCGTAAGATAAGTTGGTACAAAACAGACGTATAGGCGTGTGATTTCTGACTGTTTTTTACTTCACTTCTGACTGGTTTTTGTTCTGTTTCTGACTGATTTTCTGTTATAAAAACAGTCAGAAAATAAATTCCGGCTTCTTGTATAAGAAACTCCGAGAGAAGAGTAATCTTTTCTCGGAGTTTCTTGCAATATTGTACCGTTTTGTACTCTTTTTTGGTACTATGTCTAAAATATACACTTTTAACAACGGATTTTACCACATTTCGAGCGTGTCTAATTTTATCTTTGCACGTGTTAAATCAAAATATAGAAACCAATGAAGAAAATAGTTCTTGCTTTTCTCTCTTTCTTTTTACTTGCAAGTAATGCGTTGGCACAACCTAAGAGCGGGTTGAAGCTATGGTACGATCGCCCTGCCACTCTATGGGTAGAATCTTTGCCACTAGGTAACGGTAGGCTTGGTGCTATGGTTTACGGCAATCCTGTCAACGAAGAATTCCAGTTGAACGAAGAAACGGTATGGGGAGGTTCTCCACACAATAATACCAACCCCAAGGCAAAAGATGCTTTGGCAGAAATACGACAACTTATCTTCGAAGGTAAAAACCTTGCAGCGCAAGAACTGTGCGGTCCCAATATTTGTTCGCAGGGTCCTAACGGAATGCCTTACCAGACAGTAGGTTCGTTGCATTTCGATTTTGACGGACTGGACAACTATCAAAACTATTATCGCGAATTAGATATAGAAAAGGCAACCTCTACTACTACTTTTACGGTAGACGATGTGGAGTATATCCGTGAATCATTTACCTCGTTTACCGACCAGCTGCTTATTATTCGCTTTACTGCTTCCAAGAAGAAGAAAATGAACTTTACTACTCGTTACACCACTCCATATACCGATGCTGTAATGAGTATAGATGACATGATGCTTCGTTTAGACGGTAAAGCTTCCGATCACGAAGGTATAGAGGGAAAAGTTCGTTTCACCTCCTTGGCAAAGATTGTGAATGAGGGTGGCAAAGTAACGGTAGCGCCCGACAATACTCTTCGCGTAACAGGAGCCAACAGTGTAACTATTTATGTTTCAATCGGTACCAATTTTGTTAATTATAAAGATGTATCGGGCAATGCTGAGCAAGTAGCTAAAGAATACCTCAAAAATGCAGGTAAGAAGAGCTTTGAACAATACAAAGATGAACATACGGCGTACTATGCCAAGTTTTTTGACCGTGTGTCGCTCGATCTTGGTACCAACGAACAAGCTTCCAAAACTACCGATGTGCGTGTGAAGGAGTTTGCGACTACTTTCGACCCCCAACTATCGGCGCTTTATTTTCAATTTGGACGTTATTTGCTTATTTGTTCTTCGCAGCCGGGTGGACAAGCCGCCAATTTGCAAGGTATCTGGAACTATCAGCTTCGCGCTCCTTGGGATGGCAAATACACTACCGATATTAATGTTGAAATGAACTATTGGCCTGCCGAAGTTACTAACCTCATGGAGATGCATGAACCCTTCTTGCAGCTTGTTAAAGATGTGGCAGAGACAGGTAAAGAAAGTGCCGCTATGTATGGTGCCCGCGGTTGGACACTGCACCACAATACCGATATCTGGCGTTCTACCGGTGCGGTAGATGGGCATCGTTATGGTGTGTGGCCTACTTGTAACGCTTGGTTCTGTCAACATCTATGGGATAGATATCTGTTCTCGGGCGATAAGGAATACCTCAAAGAGGTGTATCCTATGATGAAAGAAGCTTGTATGTTCTATATAGATTTCTTAGTGAAAGATCCCAGCAATGGCTGGCTGGTGGTTTCACCTTCTTACTCGCCCGAAAACTCTCCCAATATCAATGGAAAAAGAGAGTGGGTGGTAACCTCCGGTATAACAATGGATAATCAAATGGTGTTTGATTTGCTTTCCAATACCATTCAAGCGGCTACTGCTTTAGCAGATGATAAAACATTCGTCAACACACTGGAAGATATTTTGAAACAACTACCTCCGATGCAAATAGGTCGTTTCGGACAATTGCAAGAATGGATGTATGATTGGGATAATCCTAATGATCATCATCGCCATGTATCACATTTGTGGGGACTCTATCCCGGTTATCAAATCACTAAGTACGAAAACCCGGCTTTGTTTGAAGCAGCCAAAACTTCGTTGATACATCGTGGAGATGCTTCGACAGGATGGTCGATGGGGTGGAAGGTTTGCTTATGGGCAAGATTGCTCGATGGTAACCATGCTTATAAACTGATACAAGACCAAATTAAACCCACCACCGAAGAACGTGGACAGAACGGTGGAACATACCCTAATTTGTTTGACGCGCATCCGCCTTTCCAGATAGATGGAAACTTTGGTTGTACGGCAGGTATCGCCGAGATGTTAGTTCAAAGTCATGGTGGAGCCATTCATTTGCTTCCTGCATTGCCCGATGTATGGAGCGAAGGTACGGTAAAAGGTTTAAGATGTCGCGGAGGATTCCTTTTAGAAGAACTTTCGTGGAAGAACAACAAAGTAAGCAAAGCTGTAATTCGCCCAACGGTAAACGGTATGTTGCGCATTCGTAGTGCTGTACCACTCATGCTGAGCGGAGCACCGCTAACTCCAACACAAGATAAATCTACTAATCCTTTATTGTCATTACAAAACGTGAAAGAACCATTGTCGGTAAAAGCGATAAACAATACGCCTGCCACCGAACTTTCGTATGTATATGACATTGAAACATATAAAGGAACGGTCTATGTTTTTGAGCAGAATACCGCCGCTTCGTCAATAACAGATAGATACCAATATCTATATAAGAATTTACCCTTTGATATGCCCCTCATTGATCGTCCACACTTCCCTGCCAATGAGGTAAATATGAAGGACTATGGTGTTGGCGATGGCATGGTTCTTAATACCGAAGCGTTTGAAAAAGCATTTGCCGCACTTAGCGAGCAAGGTGGCGGACGTTTAGTTGTTCCTGCAGGTGTCTGGTTTACAGGTCCTATTGTTTTTCGTTCCAATATCAATATGCATTTAGAAAAAGGAGCACTGATACTCTTTTCGCCCGATTTTAATCTTTACCCATTAGTAGAAACGGTGTACGAAGGTTTAGATACACAGCGTTGTCAGTCGCCTATCTCGGGACGCAATTTGGTGAATATTGCCATAACCGGCGAAGGTTCTATCAACGGTTCGGGCGAGGCTTGGCGACCACTGAAAAAAGCAAAAGTAACCGATGAATATTGGAACAAAGTAGTGAAATCGGGTGGCGTTTTAATGAATCCCGGCTACTGGTTCCCCAGCGACCAGCACATTACAGGCGAAAAACTAAATGCAAATACTCCTGCCGGAAGGTTCTCGGGAGATGATTGGAAAAATTTCAAG
Organism: Bacteroides sp. 214; assembly: GCF_010501015.1. Classification (GTDB taxonomy): domain Bacteria; phylum Bacteroidota; class Bacteroidia; order Bacteroidales; family Bacteroidaceae; genus Bacteroides. The sequence goes on from NZ_QVML01000001.1 coordinate 293,567, forward strand.
AACTACCTGCGCCCTGTTATGGTTAGCTTCATAGAGTGCAAAAATGTGCTACTGGAAGGTGTGTTGTTCGAGAATTCGCCGGCTTGGAATATTCATCCGCTCATGTGCGAAAATGTAATTATTGATAACATATCGGTGCGCAACCCTGCCTTTGCACAAAACGGTGATGGCGTAGATTTGGAATCGTGCGTTAACTCAATCATCGTAAACAGCAATTTCGATGTGGGCGATGATGCTATTTGTGTGAAATCGGGTAAGGATGCCGACGGTCGCCGTCGTGCCCGACCTACCATTAATTTAATTGTGGATAATTGTCGCGTATTCAAAGGTCATGGCGGCTTTGTGGTAGGTAGCGAAATGTCGGGGGGAGTGAAGAATATTTCTGTAACTAACTGTCAATTCCTAGGTACCAATGTTGGTTTACGTTTCAAGGCAGGCAGAGGACGTGGTGGTATTGTTGAGAATATCTATATCAACGATATTTATATGAATGATATCAATACAGAGGCTTTCTTGTTTGATCTTTATTATGGTGGTGGCAGAGGAAAGGTAGTGCCAAAGGTAGACGAAACAACCCCACGCTTTCGTAATATTTTTGTGAAGAACCTTACCGCGCGTAATGCAAACCGTGCCATGTTCTTCAATGGTTTACCCGAAATGAATATCAGTAATATCCATGTAGAGGATGTAATTATCAGTTCCAATACGGGAGCCATGCTTGTAGAGTCGGAAGGAATAACGTTGAAAAATATCGAAATTGTGCCAAAAACTGGTCCGGCATTAATACTAAACAATGTAAACGATGTAAAGGTTAGCGGCTTAAAGTGTCCGGAAACGCTGGAAGAGCCTGTTCGTGTATCAGGAGAGAAAACGAAAAACGTACAGCTTCCATAGGCATAAGAAAATAGAGACTTTCCAATATTATACAGTTCAAATACCAATTATTACATGTATTTGAACTGTATGTCATTTTGCGGGTATAGGTTATTCGGTATTTTTGCAAACAATAATTTACCTTATACATCCTATTATTATGTCTTACAAATCTTTTTCCGCTATAATTGGATATCCGAGCATCTTGTCGCTACTGTTTTTATTATCCTCTTGCCATACAACCCCGTCTCAAAACATATCCATACCTGCCGTGCATGAAGTGGGTGCACACATGATGCCCCAAGAGATAGCCCCTATAACCGGTGCACCTTTTGATATGCCTGTTTTCCAAAAAAAGATTTTCCCTGACGTTGTAATTGATATATCACAGCGAGGGGCTGTACAAGGCGAACTTATCACACCGCTTATTAATAATCTTATTCAAGAACTCAGTGCGAATGGTGGTGGCACTGTATTTATTCCAAGTGGTAAGTGGACATCGGGTCGCATTATTCTTAAAAGCAACATTAACCTTCATCTTTCCGAAGATGCCGAGATAACCTTTAGTGGTAACGTGGAAGATTACCTTCCTGCTCTCTTTACCCGTCATGAAGGGATTGAAATTATGGGGCCGGGTGGGTTTATCTATGCTAATGGAGAAGAAAATATTGCTATTACAGGTAAAGGAACCTTGTGGGGCCCACCCATGGATGCGCAGATTCGTCATCATTCTGTTTTTGGAACTGTTATTGAAAATATCGTAGATTATCGTACTCCTGTCGAAGAACGTGTGTATGATGGTATAGAAGGTCGTCGCGTTTATCTGCCCAAAAGTATCGCACCAATTAATTGTCGTGGCGTACTGATTGAGGGTATCACACTCAATCGCAGTGTTTTCTGGAATATTTGCCCTATCTATTGCGAGGATGTGATTATTCGTGGTATCACTGTAAACTCTGTAGAGGTTGCTAGTGGTGATGGTATAGACATTGAATCCTGTAAAAATGTGCTGATTGAGTACTGCACACTAAACAATGGTGATGATTGTTTCACGATTAAGGCTGGTCGTACAGAAGATGGCTTACGTGTAGGAAAACCTTCGGAGAATATTGTTGTTCGCTATTCTCTGGCGCAGAATGGTCATGGAGCCATAACATGTGGTAGCGAAACTGCAGGTGGCATTAAGAATCTCTATGCGCACGATTGTGTATTTCATAAGACAGACCGTGGCATTCGTTTCAAGACGCGTCGCAATCGTGGCGGTGGAGTAGACGGTGTGTGGTGCGAACGTATTCGCATGATAGATGTGAAAGAAGCATTTACGTGGGATTTGTTGGGAAGTACACGCTATGTAGGCGATTTAGCTTTACGTTACCCTCCTCGCGAGATAACTCCTTTGACACCGGTCATTAAAAATATTCATGCCAAACAGTTACTTGTAGAATCGTCCAGACAATTTATTCGTGCCAACTGTATCCCCGAAATCCCATTGAGCGATGTAACGATAGAGGATAGCGAGATACATTGCGAACGATATATTACCGCATTGAATGATGTGAATGGCTTTACGCTCCGCAATCTTCGTGTAACTACGAAAGATAGTACAATAACGAAAGAGGATGCGCATAACTTATTGTTCGAGAATGTTGTCTTTCTTCCGAACAGGAAGTAGCTTTGTAAGTATATTCTAATTACTTACTGTATGAAGCGTTTTTGTACAATTCTGTTTTTCTGTTGGTTCACGTCTTTGATTTTTGCCATTGATGTGTTGCGCATTAATACAATAACCGACAGAGAAGGACTTTCGCAGAACACCGTTCGTTGTCTTATGGAAGATAGCAAAGGTTTCATTTGGATGGGTACTATCAACGGGTTGAACCGTTATAACGGTAAGGACTTTATGTTAGTTAAACCTCAGTCTGAAGAACCAGAAACCTTGTCGGATAGTCGCATTCGTAGCATTCATGAAGATAAACACGGATATATCTGGGTGCGCACTTTCTCCAGTACGATGTTTTGCTATGATCCTCGGCAAGAACAGTTTGTAGACTATGCCCTGAATAATGAATTGCATACTTTCACTGGGATTAAAATTGTATCTAACGGTGATGTGTGGCTATGGGGTACTCAAGGATGCTTACGTGTGCGGCATACAGGGAATAATCTTCTGTCGTGGAATCCTATCCCTCTTGAAAAGGCAAAAGCAGTATCTTTTGTGTTTGAAGACACACAAGGGAACATTTGGATAGGAAATCAGGACGAACTTTATTTACAAAGAGACGAACAAATAATATCTACTTGGAAAGGCAAACATTATGCTGCTGCCCACGAGTGGAACAATCAGTTGTTTTTTGTAGCTAATGATCATATTGCTGTTTTTGATCAGCAACAACAAGCTTTTTTGTCGGATGTAACTTTTACGGCTACTCAGCCTATGTATTACTCCCGTACTTGCATGCTCAATGACGGAGTAATTCTTATTGCCGGCAAAGATGAAATCTTTTCTTTCCATGCACAAGATAAAATGATAATGACTGCTGCTCCTCTTTTCCAAGGTCGTAAATTCAAAAATGCGAACTTCTTACTAGATAATCGAGGAGATGTTTGGGTCTATAATATGTCGGGTACGCTTTGGCAACATCGTTCTGATAATCGTTTTGAACCCATGAAACTGATTCCCGAAGATGTATTGTCACTCATCAATAATGAACGTTATCAGATATATCACGATTCGCGCGATGTCGTTTGGATAACTACCTTTGGTAATGGACTCTTTGCTTTTGATCAAAGCACTGGAATGTTGCGTCATTTTTCTACAGAGAAAGACCTTGCTACTAATTATCTGCTTAGTGTAACCGAAGACCGTAGTGGCGAGATATGGGTAGGTACTGAATTGGCGGGTGCTATTAAAATATCTCTGACTACTTATCCGTTTGATATTTTTTATCCCAATCCAAAAGGAGATAGTGATCGTGACAACGCCGTTCGTCTTATCTATGAAGATCAAAACAATAGTTTCTGGTTTGGCACACGAGATGGTAATTTACATATTTGCGATTCTACTTTGCAACTAAAATATAAACATCGCCTTGCAACAGGGTTGCCACTTACTATTGCTGAAGACACGCTTGGCAATAAGTGGCTGGGTACTAAAGGAGGTGGGGTATATCTCTTTTCGCCCACAGGGAGCCGTGTGTTGGCAAAATACCAACTCAATGATAGGATAGAACAATCGTCATCGAGTAGCAATGCTTTTACGATTCTGCGTGATGGGAATAACCGTATGTGGGTAGCCAGCTTTGGTGGTGGCTTACATTTAGCACAGCAGCACAATGGCGAAATAACATTCAAACAAATACTTTTTCCACATGTACATCATAACATGATGCGTTCTATGATACAAGATAATAATGGAACTATATGGGTAGGTACTAATGAAGGAATTGTTGTCTTTAATCCTGATGAAATTTTGCTTGACGAACGTGCATACACTATTTTGTTTTTACAAACCAAACAACATGAATCACTAGACAATAACGAAGTTAGATCACTTTTTGAGGATAATCAAGGACGAATTTGGATTGGAACCTCGGGAGGTGGACTGCATTTGCTGGTTAAAGAAGAACCCTTGGAAAACTCGTGGGTAAAACATTATACAGCTGTTCATGGACTCTCCAATGAAATGATACAAGCTATTCAGGAAGATGAACATGGCATTATTTGGGTCAGTACAGAGAGTGGTATCTCTAAGTTTTATCCTGAAACAGAAAACTTTGAGAATTTTGTATTTTCTAATAATCGCCATGCGGCTATCTTCAATGAACTTTCTTTCTGGAAAAAACGAAATGGTGATTTAATGTTTGGTAGTTACAATGGTGTCTATACTTTTAATCCTTTAGAAGTAGCCTATGATAGCTATGCTCCACCTGTATTGATAACCGCTTTAGGAATTAATGGTATTCATGTAACTCCTAATGATGCAGATTCTCCTTTAATAGAGAGTATAACCAATACTAAACAACTTCACCTTAAATACAATCAAAACGCTTTTAATCTGGAGTGCACCATGCTCAACTTTCATGCACCCGAGCTAAATAAATACGCCTACTATCTCGAGGGGTATGAGAAAAATTGGAACGCTATTTCTCGAAATAATATTGCTGCTTATCGCAATGTGCCGGCGGGCACATATACATTTAGGGTAAAAGGTTGCAATAGCTTTGGTGTATGGAGTAAGAACGAAACAACACTACTAATTGTTATATCTCCTCCATGGTGGAAATCGGGTTGGGCTATCTTGTCTTATTTTTTTATAGCTATTATTGTTACTATAGTTACTTTTCGTTTAGTTTTAAAAATGAACCGGTTAAATACAGCTGTAGAGGTAGAGAAGCAGCTCACAGAGTATAAGCTACGGTTCTTTACCAATATATCACACGAATTTCGTACACCACTTACTATCATTCGTGGTGCTATTGAAAGTATGGTTGCACAAAAAGATTTATCCTTGTCTGAACACGAACAACTGAAAACACTTCATAAAAGTTCCAACAGACTATTACGGCTTATTGAACAGCTACTTGAATTTCGTAAACTACAAAACGATAAAATGGAGCTGAAACTGGAAACCACTAATACTGAAGTGTTTTTCAGAGAAATTCACCAAACTTTCAAAGAGATGGCTGAGAAGAAGCAGATTGACTTTCTCTTTGAAACCGATGATTATACGCAACCCGTTTTGATTGATCATGGAAAGATGGATAAAATAGTGTACAACCTATTGTCCAATGCCTTCAAGCATACTCCACAAGGAGGTACAATACGTCTCAGTCTACACACCTCTGTCGAAGATGATAAGTTTACTATTCGCGTAGCCGACAGTGGAGTAGGAGTTGTGCCCGAGCAACGCGATAAACTCTTTGTTCGCTTTCAACAAATTAGCTATACGGTAGGTGGCACAGGGGTGGGCTTGCATCTCACTTCCGAGCTTGTAAAGGTACATAAAGGTAGTGTAGGCTATGAAGATACTGATTTGGGTGGTGCCTGTTTTTACGTATCTATACCTTTGTCTGCTAATAACTATGAGCAAACAGACATTCTTAGTGATACTATTTCTACGAATACTGCTTTCATGAAGGATATAATAACAAATCCAGAAAAAGAATCTCTGAAACCTATTGTAGATAGTGCTGCTAAATCTACCAAGGTAATGGTTGTAGAAGACGATGATGAAGTACGTACTTTTCTTGAAACCCAGCTGAGTGCTTATTTCACGGTGTCTTCAGTAAGCGATGGCTTTGAGGCACTCAAAGAACTTGTAGTTGAACACCCCGATATTGTAGTCTGTGATGTGATGATGCCGCGTATGGACGGTTTTGAGTTTACCCGTCGGTTAAAAACTAATTTCGAAACCAGTCATATTCCTGTTGTTCTTCTCACTGCCTTCTCTTCCGAAGAACATCAGTTGGAAGGAATCCAAGCAGGAGCCGACTCATACATAACCAAACCTTTTAGTATAAAGTACTTGTTAACACGTATTGTAAAGTTGTTGGAAATTCGCGAAAGATTACGCCATAGATTCAATACAGAACCGGGTTTAATACAGGCTTCTGTGAGTTTTACAGACCGCGATCAGGTCTTTATGGATAGTCTGCACAAAATAGTCGAAGAAAACTTGAATAATGCTGATTTCAAAGTAGAAACCTTTGCTCAAACTTTAGGAATGGGGCGAACCACGTTTTTTCGCAAACTAAAAGGCATTACAGGGTATGCTCCTAATGAATATGTACGTATTATACGCATGAAGAAAGCTGCCGAATTGTTGATGGGAACAGATTTGAATGTGTCTGAGATTTCATACCAAGTAGGTATTGAAGATCCATACTATTTCAGTAAGTGCTTTAAAGGGCAGTTTGGAAAATCACCAACGCAATATAGAAAAGGGTGAGGCTAATACCTCGCCTCAATAGCCGAGATTTTTTGCATAGTCTCATGGTTGCTCCGCCTTGGCAAAAAAACGGCTGCTTGAATCTAATCAGGCAGCCGCTTTTGCTTACTCATATCAACTTAAATTTATCTCTTTATTACCTTAACAGATTCAATGCTTCCGTCGTCAAATACTCTTTTCTCAATAATAAAACCTGTGTTCTCTTTTGTTACTTCTTTACCTGTAATATCAAAATATTTTGTAGCAACCACTGTTTTGTTATTTTCTATTATTTCAAGCCCTGTAGCGTTATCATCTATCAACGAAATACCAAAATAACCAATACGCGAGTTTGTACTGCCCGAGACAGTGATTGAGCCAAATTCATCTACTTTATAACAGGCCGGATCTGTTGATGTTTGTTCAATCTGCACTTTACGATAAATGCGAAATGATTTGCATCCGCTAGGAACATTGAGGCTTACACCTGCATTTCCGACCCTAACCATTGCTAGAGGGTATGACTCGTAGAAGATAACACGCTGTTCGTTAAATGGATAAACATCGCAGAATAATACTGCACATTCACCTGCTACATCAACTGTACTCGATGTGCCATTGATTTTGGCTGACTGAATGGTCTTTGCTGCGCTGTTGTCAGTAACTGACACTTCAATATAATCTGTTTGATTGGTAATAATTTCCAGATATTCATATGTTTTAATCCTTTTATTTACATATAAACCGCCGTCGGAATTTTGAAGGCGTGCAAGTCCGCCTGTGAATACTACGATTTCGTTGTTCGAACCTGGGTAAACAACGTTCTCGGTACTCGAAATATATGTGCCCGATGTAGGTGGAGAGTCGTACGTACCTGTCCAATCCCAGCCTAAATCAACATACGATTGAGTAAACCCGTTTAAACATACAGCAGTAAGTACTGCCATGAGAAGTGTAATTTTTTTCATAACTGTAATTTTTAATAATTAATGTTTCACTATGATTACTTAAAATCTTTTTATCAATTTAATGCTCTCGGTTTCGTTATTTGTAACAACTTTCACTATAAGCATTTGTGTATCAATTTTCGCAAGAGGTATTTCGAGCTTTTTGTCGTTACAACCGCTGATTTTATTTAGTAACAGGCCCTCCGCGGAGTATATCATTATATTGCTTATGTCAGTTTTCGAATGAATTTTTAGAACATTGTCGGTAGTGATATGAGCATTTAGTTTGCTTTCTTTTTTTATTTCTTCAATAGTAGTTTTATTTCCTGCGGTATACATTTGTGGCCATGGCATCTGTGTCAGACCGTCGCCTATATAAAAACTAAGATGTGGAGGTTGGTTGTAGCAGACATTTTGCCAGGCAACACTCAGACGGTACATGGGGTCGTGCATAAGGGTGTATAGCCGGTGTTCGGTAGGAATACGGGTGGTATAAATACGTATTTTGGTGGAATCGTTTGCTTCCATGAGAATAACCTCTTCGCGCCAGTCGCCCAAGATATCTGCCGATAACATGGGGGATTTGCGTGAACCATAAATACTTGTTCCTGTGAGAATAAGGATGTTATTGGCTTTGGATCCATTCCATTTAGCAATAGCATTACCGTCGAGTATCTCGTCTTGTAAATCTCCATCCCAATAGATACGGAAACTAATGGTGGGCTTGCTCGTCGAAATGAGTTCACCTTTGCAGTTATACGTTCCATCACCATAAGCACTCCACATTTCAAAACCTCGGTGGTTAGGGTCAATATCAGCAGCCAGTCCGCGACCATTATCATTGTACGAAGGACCTCCCCATATAATTTCCCCAGTGCGGGCATCATGCATTTCATAACCATAGGTACTGGTAGCGGGTGCTTCTTCAAGCACTTGCCATACTTCGAGTCCAGGACGATCGGGATCGAGATCACTCACGTGCATCGCATCGCCATGTCCTAATCCAGTCCGGTATAATAATGTACCGTCATGATTGATAGCACACGAACCATAGATGATTTCGTCGAAACCGTCTCCGTCTACATCTGCCACAGAAAGGTTGTGATTGCCTTGCCCATAGGCACCTTCGCCTGCGATGTCTGATATATGTTCCCAACGTTTTTCTATTTTACCATTTCTGAAATCATAAGCCACTAAGGTCGTTTTTTTGTAATAACCTCTACACATCACGAAACTAGGTCGAACACCATCCAAATAAGCTACACACGACAAGAAGCGATCTACACGGTTGCCGTAACTATCTCCCCAAGAGCTAACATTTCCGCGAGGAATTTCATAGGGAACGGTATGCAATTCTTCACCTGTCAGCCCGTCGAAAACAGTAAGATATTCAGGACCATCGAGAATATACCCACAAGTAGAATTCATTTGCAGGCTACGGTAATCTGCGTTTGGGTCATCGTTATTCATAATAATGTGTTTCCCTTTACCGTCTATGGTTCCTGGAGCGGTTTTGCATACAATCTCTGAGCGTCCGTCACCATCAAAATCATATACCAATAGTTGAGTATAGTGAGATCCGGCGCGAATGTTTTTTCCCAACCCGATTCGCCATAGTTGCGTGCCGTCTAGCTTGTAGGCATCAATAAAAACCTCGCCTGTTATACCCGAATGGGCATTGTCGCGTGCATTTGTGGGGCGCCACATTACAATAATTTCATATTCTCCATCGCCATCCAAATCGCCAACACTACTATCGTTAGGGAAATAGCTATAGTTTTCTCCGTTAGCGTAAACCGTTGTTTTATCTTCTTTTACGTAATTGGGTGGTGTTATTCCTGATTCCGGACGATTGAGCTGGATTGTCATATACTGTTGTGCCCAAGGGGTAACTTCTTTAGAACCTACCGCTTCTTCTTTTCCGTTTATTACTGCCTTTACCTTATAAATATCGGTGGATTTTCCTGTTTTATCGGTAATGTTAGTAGCTTCGGTAGCCGATACGGTTTGTAACAATTCTCCATTTTTGTAAATATTGAAGGCTACTTCCTTTTCATTACCTTGTAGTCGCCAATTGAGGTGCACTCCACTAATAAGCTTAATAGCTACCAAACTTCTGTCTAAAGTTTCCATTTGTCTTTCTTGTCCCTGTATAGGTGTTGATTGCCCAAGAACGAAGAGAATTAAAAAAAGTAGTAAATTTCTCATAGATATAATATTATAATGTGTTATGATGCGCTTGTGCATCATAAAGGCAAAGGTATGAGTAGTACTACATTAAAAAATGGTTACTAATTCCAATATTTGTAATGTAGTTCAGTTGGACTGAAATATGTAGTTCCCTCTTAATGGAACACCATTTTGACCAAAAAATACAGGTAATGGAATTACTGTCTATTCTTAGTGAAAGTCTTTTAGGATAAGTTTGCAGTAGGGTTTCATTTCTTCGGATTGAAACTTCAATGTTTTACTATTTATCTATTAAGTTAATATTTATGAGAAACAAATCGAAGAAGTTTTTGTGGATGCTACTCTTGCTGGTAGCAACAACAGCTGTCGCACAACAAGGGAAAACAATCTCGGGTGTGATAGTAGACAATAATGGTGAGACTGTTATTGGCGCAAATGTTACAGTTGATGGTACATCAAATGGTACTATAACTAATCTTGACGGGGAGTTTAAACTGCAAAATGTGGCAGAGAATGCTAAACTGAAAGTAAGCTACATTGGTTATAACACACAAGTGGTAAGCGTTGCAGGTAAAACAAACTTTCGCATCGTGCTTGAGGAGGATTCACAGGCATTAGAAGAGGTTGTTGTTATCGGATATGGTTCGGTAAAGAAGACTACTTTAACCTCTGCTGTATCTAAAATGGACGCTAAAGGAATAGAAAATCGCCCTCTAGCTCGTCCGGAAACGGCTTTACAAGGACAATTGGCTGGGGTAGCTGTACGTAGTGTAAGTGGAGAACCAGGTGCGGACATGCAAATTCGTGTACGTGGTGCGGCTTCTATCAATGCGTCTTCAGATCCGCTTTATGTAGTAGATGGTGTTCCTATTACGACTTTGAGCGGTATCAATCCAGCCGATATTCAATCTATTGAGGTATTGAAAGATGCTTCTTCGGCGGCTATTTATGGTTCCAGAGGGTCTAATGGGGTGGTGCTCGTTACCACTAAAAAGGGCAAAAGTGGTAAACCGCAAATATCATTTAATGCCAGTTATGGTTTTCAAACAATGGAAAAGAAATTAGATTTGTTAAGTGCCACAGAGTGGATGGAGTTTAGAACAAGATGGAATGATGCTTCGTATTTGTCGGCAGCCAGAGGCAGGGGAGTAGAAGCTAGCATCAGTGACTCCAATAGCCAGCGTATGGCAAAGTTAGGATTGACAGCTGCTAATTACAACTATATGTTGGATGAGCGTTGGTTTAACTATATGAGTGATGAAACAAAAGCATCTCACAACTATACAGCTACTTCCGAGGGATTAAGTTTATTGGACTGGCAAGATGAGTTTTATCGTACAGCTGCTATCCAGGATTACAGCCTAACAGTGTCGGGTGCTACGGAACATACTAATTATCTTTTCTCGGGCGGATACCTCAATCAAGAAGGATTGGCTACCGGAACTGATTACGAACGCGCTGCTTTTCGCGCCAATATAGAATCAAAAATCAATAAATATATTGCTGTAGGTGTACAATTAGCTCCTACTTATATAAAAAGAAACGGATCAGGACTTGCCAATGGAAAGGATTCTCGTTCACATACAGTATTATCGTCTACACCAGTTTCAGAACCGGGAGTAGGGTATATGACTAACGTAGAGCCTAATGTAAGGTATCTTTGGGCAGGTAATGCTCCCAGCCCTGTATATTATATGCAAAAGAATATCCGCAAAGACGAGATGGTGCGCATGTTAGGAAATGCATTCTTGCGTATCACTCCTCTGAAAGGTTTGCGAATTGAACTCTCGGGTTCGGTAAACTACTACGATTACCAACGTAGTTCATACACTTATTCAAGTACAGGTAGTACATGGACGGCAGGAGAGGGAACAAATTCTTCGGGAGGACACAATACTTCGCGTACATGGAGTACCTTATTACAGGCGTTAGTAAACTATGATGCAACCTTTGGCAAACATACCATTAACGCTATGGCAGGTACCTCCTCCGAACAAAGTAATGTTGGTTTTTCAACCGATCAAACATTTAATAAACCTTTTCCTAATGATGCAATTGTTTATTCTTTTGATGGATCGAAAGTGGCTATTGGCACAGATAAGGTAACACAAGCCACACCTAATAAGCTGGCTTCTGTATTCGGACGTTTGCAATATAGTTTTGACGAACGATATGTTTTTTCGGGTAGTTTACGTTATGATGGTGGTTCTGTTTTTGGGGCTAATAATAAGTGGGGATTGTTCCCTGCGCTATCTGGTGCTTGGATTATGTCTAACGAAAATTTCTTTAAGAACATAAACCTCTCGTGGTTTAGTACTTTGAAACTTAGAGCTAGCTATGGAGTAACCGGAAATAATTCTATTAGCGCGACTGCTGCTTATCCTACACTTACCGCGGTAACATATGGAGGTATGTCTGGCTATAACTCCAATACATTAGGTAATATGGATTTGGGCTGGGAAAAAACACACAGTACCGACATTGCAGTTGATTTTGGCTTCCTCGATAATCGGATTCAACTCTCTTTGGACTGGTACACCAAAAACACTAAAGACCTTCTTTACCAAGTGCCTTCATTAGGCGCATCTGGCTTTAGCACTGTGTGGAGTAACATCGGTAATATAAAGAATAGAGGTTTTGAAGTAGAATTAAACACTCGCAATTTCGCGGGAGCTTTTTCTTGGAACACTTCATTTAACTTAGGTTTTAATAAAAACAAAGTAATATCTATTGGTATAGACAATACGCCTATTTATTCGGGTCAAGACAATTCGTCGAATGTGTTGATGGTGGGCAAGCCTGTTAATTGTTACTATATGTACGAAGCTATCGGCGTGTGGAAAACACAACAGGAAATTGATGATTATAGTGCGAAGTTTAATGGGCAAAAGGTAACCTTCCAAGGTACAGCGATTAAACCGGGAGATATTCGTTATCGCGATGTGAATGATGATGGTGTTTTTGATAAGGAAAATGACCGTGCGATAATGGGAAGCCCCACACCAAAGTTTACCTATGGGATGACCAATACTTTCTCATACAAAGATTTTGATTTATCTATCTTATTAACAGCACAGTCGGGTGGGAAAATTTACGGATTAATTGGTCGTGCTATTGACCGCCCTGGTATGGGAGCAACAGGAAATGTATTGGGGCATTGGAGAAATGCGTGGTGGTCGGAAACAGAACAAGGTGATGGAAAAACTCCTTACATTCTTAGTAGTACAACAGGAACTACTGTAGATACACGTTGGCTCTACTCTTCGGACTACCTGCGTGTGAAAAATATTACCTTAGGCTATAAGCTACCTATCAATCCGAAAATTATTTCGTATGCCCGTATTTATGCTTCAATAGAGAACTTGGCGAAATGGGACAATTACTATGGAGGGTATTCTCCTGAATCAGCTAATAACGGTTCCGGACCAGGTGGACAAAGTGCTTTGGGGCTGGATTATAGTAGCTACCCTACGCCACGTATCATAACCTTTGGTGTAAACATTAATTTTTAATCAAAACAAAAAATGAATATGAAAAGAATCATATATATAGCAAAAGCAAGCTTCATGATAGGTGTATGCTTAGCACTAACGTCGTGCGAAGATTTCTTGACTAGTGCACCCAGTAATCTTCTCTCTTCGGATGGGTTTTATCAAACCCCCTCGCAATCGGAACAAGGAATTGTTGGCGTTTATGCAGGGCTTTATGACATGGCTTTACTCGAACATCTTTATCTATCCGAGTGTCGCTCGGACAATGCGTGGGTAACCCCTAAAACAAATGGATTTCGCGAATACTCAGAAATTGGAACTTTTCGGGCGGATTACTCTTTGAGTACATTTGATGATGTATGGAACAAATGGTATAAGATTATTTACGATGCTAATGTAGCACTTGCTAAAATACCATCTTGTGACTTTGGTACTCGTGATGATTTCAAAAATCAACTTTTAGGTGAAGCTCACTTTCTCAGAGGATGGGCATACTTTGAAATGGTTCGTTTATTCGGAAATATTCCATTAATAGATAAACCACTCTCTCCTGATGAAGTGAAAAACATAAAATTATCTCCTGAGCGAGAAATCTATGATAAAATTATTGTTCCCGATTTAATTGAAGCAAAGACAATATTACCAATAAACAGCGAAATGAAAAATGCCAGTACCACATCTATAGCTGGTAAAGGACGTGCCGATAAAATAGCCGCACAAGCTATGTTGGGACGAGTATATATGACTATGGCAGGTTTTCCCTTAAATGATTCCTCGGCACAAGCTTTGGCAGAAACCGAATTGAAGGCAGTAATTACTTTCTCGGAGGGAAATAACAATATGTATTGGGCGCCTGATAGCACGGAGTGGAGAAAACAATTTCTTCCTGCAGATGCGTATTATAACAAATACCCTATTTTTTCGATTCAATATCGTGCTGGAGGTACTGGAAATAAAGCGATATTTTATTTTGGCCCTACATTGCCAACCTCCTACGCAACGTACAATATCTTTGGGAATGGTATTTATGTAGAGAAATCATTGATGTACGAATTTGATAAGGTCTACACACAAGGAGATATACAACTTCGTGATGCTCGTGGATATGATTATTCTATCTTGTCTGGTTTTGATGCCGAACCTAACTTCCCAGAATACTCTAAATCTATCGATAAACTGACATTGGAAGGTGGTAGTGTTGTAGATGTACAATCAAACGCTATGTTTTATAAATTTATGCCTTCAAAGCATAAAATCAATGCACTGGGAATGACGATAGACTATGACAAATCCATGTCGGGTAATCAGGATTGGCCAGTGAATCATCCGGTATTGCGTTATGAAGACGTATTGTTAATGTATGCTGAGATATTAGTTAGTAAGAGTGATGTGGCAGGAGCAATGAATATTGTAAACCGTATTCGCCAAAGAGCTGGTTGCGCCCCCGAATCGACAAATAATGCTACCGAAGCACTTAAGTTTGTTAAGCGCGAACGTCGCATAGAATTAATGGGTGAAGGAGTTCGTTGGTTTGACTTAGTTCGTTGGAATGAGTGGAAAGGAGCTATTGAGAATATGTTTGATAGTTATAATAACCCGGATGGTATAGACAAAGCCAATGTGAAAGAGGGGCGTTATCTTTATCCGATTCCGATGGATCAGGTGAATGTGAAGCCTGGACTGTATAATCAGAATACAGGGTATTAGTTTAATTTTTAGGTAAATTTTGAAAGAAGAAGGGTAAATCAACCCTTCTTCTTTCCACTAAAAGCAATCATAAATCATATCGCCTTTACGTAAGCATGGAGCTTTCGTTTTGTAGGTAACTCTACCCGTATAAAATGTGGGCTAAAAGAGGTGCAACTAATATAAATAACAAAAAAAGACATTAATAACATGAAAAATATATATAAATCAGGAATAACACTTTTGTTCCTATTACTGTTGTGTCGCTACAGCTATGCTCAAGAACACCTCTCCCTCAACGGCAGTTGGCGATTTGCTTTAGCCAAAACACCAACCGAGGCAACTGCCTTGGCTGAATTCTATTTGCCAACCTTTGATGACAGCAAGTTCGATAAAATCCCTGTACCTTCTAATTGGGCGGTGTTGGGCTATGAAGAACCAGTCTATCGCGGATTTAAAGACAATCAAGCTAGCGAAGGGTTTTATTTGCATGAATTTACTATTCCCAAAGGCATGGGCGAGAAACGTGTACTATTACATTTCGGAGGAGTATGGTCGTCAGCAGAGGTGTGGCTGAATGGTCATTACTTGGGTCGTTACGATAGTGGCTATACTTCTTTTGCTTTCGATGTAACGGGTAAACTAAATGGCAAAGGCAAGAATAGTTTGGCTGTTCGCGTGAGACAAGTAACCCGTGACTACAAAAGTGACACCTTCGACGATTGGACTTTGGGAGGCATTTATCGCGATGTAACTCTTGAATCTATGCCTCGTGACAGATATATAGACATGGTGACGGCACAAACTATGTTCGATAATGAATACAGGGATGCCGATCTGAAAATTCGCACTATGATTAGTGACCGACAAAAAAACACATTGCCAGGCAATTACTCTAGTCCAGGAGAACCGTATGATTTACGCGTTACACTTACTAATAAAGAGGGTAAGGAAGTTGTTAAGCAGCAATTAACTATTCCCGCACATATTTCTACTGATCGCGAAGTATCGCTAACGTTACGTGTACAAGCACCTCACCACTGGAATGCTGAGACGCCTTATTTATATAACCTCACGGTAGAATTACTGGAAAGAGGCAATATTTCCCATACACGTACTGAGCGCATCGGCTTTCGTGAGATTTCTACCACAGGTGGTGTGTTTCGCATTAACGGACAGGCGGTAAAGTTACGCGGGGTAAACAGACACGATGAACATCCCGAAGTAGGTCGCGCTACGACACGCGAGCATTGGTTGCAAGATATTACTATGATGAAAGCTGCCAACATCAATTATATCCGCATGGCACACTACACTCACGCACGTGGCTTTATCGAACTGTGCGACGAAATGGGTATGTATGTAGGTAACGAGGTATCATTGGGTGGTGCGTCAATGCTTATGTATGATCCTTCGTTTGCAGGAGCTGTATTGCAACGCTCATATGACACGGTAATTCGCGACATCAATAGTCCGAGTATTATTTATTGGTCTGTGGGTAACGAAGATCCTTTAACTTCACTACATATGGCAGGTGTAAAAACAGTAAAATCCATAGACCCCACACGTCCTGTATTGCTGCCTTGGCGTGCCGAATGTTGGCTGCCCGAAGAGATAGACATTCTTGCACCGCATTATTGGCATCCAAGCGAATACGATGAATTGGCCGCCCAGTCTACTCGCCCAATTATTACCACCGAATACACACATGCCTTCGGTACGCATGGTTTCGGTGGATTGGAAGCGCGTTGGAAAGCGCTTACTAAACATCCGGCAGGAGCGGGAGGTGCTATTTGGATGTGGGCCGACCAAGGAATCAAAACTCCGGTAAAACTCGATAATCCCAATAAATTAAGCGATGGTAACGAATATCTACGCATCGATGAGAATGGTTGGGATGGTATAGTGGATTCGTATCGCAACATAACGCAAGATTATCTAGAAACGAAAGCTGTATACGCGTATGTATATCCTGCAGTAAATACCGTTTCGTTTGTTCCTGGAGAGGCTTCTGTGCGTATTCCTATCCAAAATGAGTATGATTTTACGAACTTGAGTAATGTGAAAATAACATGGTCTATTCGCGAAGATGCTAAAGAACTGGCTTCGGGAATAACTTCTGTTGAAGGAAAACCACATTCCACAGCCATATTCAAACTTCCGTTAGAGGTACTTAAAAGTGTAGAAGCAAGAAAAATATACTATGCATGGCTTACATTTACGAATACACAAGGAATAGAGATTTGTCGTAAGGCAGTAGAACTCCGTCCATCTCTTGAACTGCCTATGCAAGTTGTTCGCAGTACTACGAAGCCAACAGTAATAAATGGAGAAACAGTTATTATACAAGCAAATGATATACGCTACCTCTTTGATTCTAAAACAGGACATTTGGTAAGCGGGGAGATAGGCGGAAAGCAATTAATAACCGAATTGAAACCCACAATCTGGCGCACACCTGACCGTAGTGAAACAAGCGTAATAGGTAGGCAGTTTGCACGTGAAGCGGGGCATTTTAATAAATTTACACCTTCGGTTGAAGTTTGGAACATTGAAGAAAGTGCAACAACTGTTATAATCTCTACAAAAGTAAAATATATCATAGATACAAAGAATAGCTTTGTTGCAACCTATTGTTACACCATTGGCGCAGACGGTAAACTGGATGTGCATTACGAGTTCTTGACCAATGTAAGTGTTCCGTCATTACCTGTGGTAGGTATGGAAATGAAGACAGTAAAGGAGTTGGATAATCTGTATTGGTTAGGACTTGGCCCTTACAACGGCTATCCCAACAAACAATCTGCAGCTATACTTGGTGTATGGGGTGGTGTAGCCGGAACTACAGAAACTATAGGAACAAAAGTTACTCGCTGGATTGAACGAAGTGGGAGCGCTGGTAAATTACATATAACCAATATTGGCTATATGGAACATAGCGCTGCCAACCCCGAAGTTATTTCAATACTTTCGGGGGTTGCAGCAAGACCAGAGAAAGGGCGCAAAGCGGATGATTCTTTTCCGCGATTATTGACGGATGAACTGTTCGTGGGTGGATTTACTGTGGAACTCATGAAGTAATATCTAATAAAAAAACAAAAACAATTTCAAAAACAGGAATTTTGTTTTTGAAATTGTTTTTTAGAGGTATTTTTGTAAATAAAAGTATGTAATATGAAAAAAACATCATTGATTTTTTGTTTAATAATTGCTCTTTGCACCACTCTCTTTGCACAACAAGAGCCTACTTGGGACAATACCTCGAAAAAGAAATGGAGTGATGCATTTGTTGAGGTAAGCATTACTTCTTCTGTGGATGGAACGCAGCAAAAAGCGTTTATGTACAGTTCTAAGAACAGAACGCCTCAACCATTAATTGTAAGTCTTCACACTTGGAGCGGGAATTATACACAAACCGACCCATTAACTAAAGAGATCTTGGCACGCGATTGGAATTATATTCACCCCGATTTTCGTGGTGCGAACAATCATCCTGAAGCAATGGGTAGTCCGTTGGCTATTTCTGATATTGAAGATGCTATCAGATATGCGGTAGAACAAACCAATGCAGATCCTGAGGAGGTACATGTAATTGGTGTTTCAGGTGGCGGATATGCAACTTTACTCTCGTATATGAATACTATATATCCAGTGAGATCTTTTTCAGCTTGGGTTCCTATTTCAGATATTGAAGCATGGTACTGGGAATCGGTTGGGAGAGGACAGAAATATGCTATTGATATAATCAAATCGCTTTCAAGTGATAGTGTTTTCTATCGTGACGAAGCTGAACGACGGTCTCCCATTCAACATACGTTTCCTGTTGATATAAGAAAGAATGCAAAACTATATATTTATGCAGGTATTCACGATGGCTATAGAGGCTCTGTTCCGATTACTCATTCGCTCAATATGTACAACCGTTTGGTTGGCGAGCTGAAATATAATGATGCTACAACCGACGAAATTTCGGTAAAAGCTTTTTCGGATAAAGATTTGGTTTCGAAAAGCGAGATAGTCGAACTCTTATCGAAACGAATAAATCCCGATAATAATAGAAACAAAACTTTATATGGTCGAAATATTCATCTTTTCCGTGAATATGAGAATATTCAACTGACGATTTTCGAAGGACGGCACGAGCAATTGCCACAAGCATTAGGCTTAATTCCTTATGAAAAACAGGTAGATTTGAAAAAGAATATATTAATCTTAGGAGATTCGAATGCTGCTAATTCTGATGGATGGGCAACACAGCTCCAAGGAATGATTCCAAACTCTTCGTTTTTTAATATTTCTAAAAGCGGTAGAACAATTGGTTTTGATAATAATGGCAAAGCAGCCCTAAATATGCTGAGAAATATTGATAGTTGTTTAGATGAGGTGCATAATCAACTAGTGAAAGGAAAGATTGATTATGTAATAGTGAATCTTGGAACTAACGACACAAAAGTAGAATTTTCAGAAAGACAGCAAGAAATTCTTGCTAATTTTGAACAATTACTGAACAAAATAAAAAAGCATAAGCTGTACAAGAATTCGAAACTCATCTTCGTTACACCTCCACCAATACGCGCTACGGATGTGTCTAAAAAGTATAATGGAAGCAATGAAAGGTTGAGTGAGTTAATTCCACAATTGAAATCTATTGCGGAAAAGAAAAAAGTTAAAGTCGTCGATGTTTATCAACCTTTGCTTGGCGTTTTAGATTATTATGCTCTAGATGGTGTACACATGAGTGCAAAAGGACAAGAAATAATTGCATTGAAAATTCTTAATGGTATAAACCAGTGATCTGTAGCATCTCATTGGGTACACAGAAGCAATAAAACTCGTTGTCTCATTACGCAGTTTTCTCAATAAATTTTAGTGCTTTGAGAATAAATACTCACCATGTTGAGAAACTATTCTCTCCTTGTTGAGTATTTGTTCTCACCATGGTGAGAAAATCGTAACAATACATTTCCTGACTCGTAGAGTACATAGAACCAACAATACTCGTCGTCTTTATAAAAGCAAAATAACAACAATCAATAAATAAATAATATCAAACCATGAAAAAGTATTCGCAAATCACTCTCCTTTTTTTATTGTATTTAGTAATTCCTTTAGCTGCTTATGCCCAACTAAGTCTTCCTAAAGTGCTTAGTGATAATATGGTATTGCAACAAGGTAAGAAAGTAACTATCTGGGGAAGTGCTACTCCTCGGGAGTCGGTAATCGTGAAATTCCAGAAGCAAACCAAACGAACGCAAGCAGATGAAAACGGTAATTGGGCGGTTCAGCTAGATGAACTAAAGAGTACCAAAGTATCGCAACAGCTTATTGTTCAAGGAAAAAACAAGAAAATAGTATTGAAGAACATCCTAATAGGTGAGGTGTGGCTAGCATCGGGCCAATCGAATATGGAGTATTCTATGAATAAACATTTGCACTATGCCAAACCACAACGGGGAGATAAAGAGTTTCTTCAAAAATCATTCAAAGCAGCCAATAGCCCTATCATCAGAGTAATGTATGTGGAGAAAAACCTGAAAACAGATACTTTACCTTCCAAAGGTTGGCAAATGCTCAATGAAGAATCGTTGGCGCCCGTTTCGGCTATTGGTTACTTTTTTGCAAAGTCATTAGTCGACAACATAGATGTTCCTGTTGGTATTATTTCAACTTCTTGGGGAGGTACGCCCATTGAGACATGGACTCCTCCATTGGGCGAGCGGTATATAAAGATGGTGGAACCTATGGCTCCTTATTCGCTTCGCGGATTTTTGTGGTATCAGGGCGAAACAAATTTGATAAATGGAGATACCGATGCTTACACCGCCAAGCAAAACAATCTTGTAGAGAGTTGGCGCGCAGCTTGGAAAGACGATAGTCTGTCGTTCTACTATGTTCAATTGGCTCCTTATCTCTACTCACCCCGCAGAGGAACTCTTGTAGCAAACACATGGGAAGCTTTGCCGCTCTTTTGGAAAGCACAAACAGCTTGTTTATCCATGCCACATACCGGAATGGTAGTAACCACCGACTTGGTCGATAACCTCAAAGATATACATCCTAGTTATAAGTGGGTAGTAGGAGAGCGCCTGGCACGATTGGCTTTGGCTAAAAACTATGGAAAAACAGATGTAATTTGTAGTGGTCCTACTTTTAATAGTTTGTCTGTTCAAGGAACGGAAATCATTCTCGAATTTGACAACGTAGGATCAGGTCTTACTACTAATGACGGCAAAGCACCTAATTGGTTCTACCTTAAAGACAAAAAAGGTGCATTTAAGAAAGCGAATGCAGTTATCAAAAACAATACAATAGTACTGCCAAAGGATAATAATACTAAAGAACCCGTTGAGGTACGCTTTGCGTGGGATGAAGAAGCCATGCCCAATCTTTTTAATAAGGAAGGGTTGCCCACTGTACCTTTTAGTACGGCTCATTGAAGAAAATAAAATTCAAATACACACTATATCATGAAAAACCACCAAACTTTTTTTTGTTTTTTTGCTTTATTGCTCTTAAGCAACCTAACTCTCAGCGCTCAGCGCGAAGTAATCCTCCTTGATCAAGGTTGGGGTTACAAACCTATTTCGGCTACCAAGAATAATGTGGCGCTTACCTCCGTAACTATTCCACATACCTGGAACGCAAACTATATTGAGGGAACCACCCTGTATAATCGCGAAATGATGGTGTATAAACGCCCTCTTGAAATTACACCGGCAATGAAAGGTAAGCGGTTGTTTCTCTATTTTGAGGGAGTAAACTCGGTAGCTGATATCTTTGTAAACAGGCAAACCGTAGGGCAACATCATGGTGGTTATACTGCTTTTTGTCTGGAGATTACAGATTATGTAACAGCAGGAAACAACGAACTGGAGGTATGGGTAAGCAATGCTTATCGTACAGATGTTATGCCTATCAGTGGAGACTTTAATGTCTATGGAGGTATTCATCGTCCATGCCACCTTGTAGTAACGGAGAATAATTGTATTTCGCCGCTCTTCTATGCTTCGCCCGGATTATTCATTCATCAGGAAAATATATCTAAACAGTGTGCGGAGATAATGATAGAAACAATGTTTTCCTTGAAAGAAAAGAAAGCCGGATTGACGCTGAAAACTTCTGTAATCGATGCTACCGGGAAAATAGTAGCCAATCAAGAATCGGATGTAAAGAGTGCTTCTATTAAGCAGCCTTTTAAGATAGCGAATCCTACTCTATGGAATGGGAAAAAGAATCCTTATCTCTATACGGTTATTGCCGAATTGTATGATAATGGTAAACTTATAGATCGTGTGTCGCAGAAGACCGGATTTCGTTTCTTTCATGTAGATCCCGACAAAGGTTTCTTTCTTAATGGTGAATATCTGGACTTGTATGGCTTTTGTCGCCATGAAGATGTGGAGGGGAAAGGAAGTGCTTTAACAAAAGAAGATTATAACCTTGATATGTCTATAATCAACGAAATTGGTGCTACTGCCATGCGCTTGGCGCATTATCCACATGCCGAACCTATGTACAATCTGTGCGATGAAAACGGCATTGTGTTGTGGACAGAAATCCCCTTTTGTGGTCCCGGAGGTTATGCTTATACAGGATATCTGAAAAATGAAGCTTTTGAGAATAATGGCCGTCTTGCTGTGAAAGAGCTTGTGTACCAAAAGTACAATCATCCTTCTATCGTTTTTTGGGGTATCTTTAATGAAATACTGTTGACTGTAGATCGTTTCAAAGCATACGATAACCCCGTTCCTTACGTGAAAGAGCTCAATGCCCTCTATAAAAGTATTGATAAGCAACGCCTTACAGCTTTTGCTACCTGTGTGGATCAAACAGATTATCTGGATTGCGCCGATCTTGTAGCTTGGAATAAATATTTCGGCTGGTATAGCGACGCTGCTCCTGCAGCGGGCAAGTTCTTCGATCATGCGCGTGCTACTTCCAATAATAAACCTGTTGGAGTATCTGAATATGGTGCAGGTGGTAGTGTGAAGCATCATCAATGGCCGTTGAACGCTAGCAATAAAATATCGGGAAGCAATATTGTAGATGGTATGCTTCCGGCTTCTTTTCACCCCGAAGAGGCACAGGCTCATTGTCATGAAGGTAATTGGGATGCTTTCTCGGAACGTCCGTACTTGTGGGGCAAATTTATCTGGCTGTTTGCTGATTTTCAATCATCTATTCGTCGTGAAGGAGATAAAGATGGCATAAACGACAAAGGTTTGCTTACCTACGACCGTAAAACGAAAAAAGATGCTTTTTACTTCTATAAAGCCAACTGGAATCCCGAGCCTATGCTCTACATAGCCAGCCATCGTTTTGTGGAAAGAACTGAGGCGCTTACTCAAATTAAAGTCTATAGCAACCTGAAGGAAGCAACACTCTATATTAACGGTAAGAAGATTGGTGTGGCTAAGAAAGATAGGCTAAACCGTATGTTATGGAATGATGTTAAGCTTGCTCCGGGAAAGAATGAAGTGTTAGTAAAAGGCAAGGCAGGAAAGGTCATGTTGGAAGATGCTTGTACGTTGATCTTAAAATAGCGTTGTATACAAAAAAAGGAGGTGTATCAGAAATAATATTCGATGCACCTCCTTTTAATATATATAAGAGAGAGATTTGCTATTTATTTTTTTTCCATAGTTTACTCATTTCTTCCAACGTTTTACCTTTTGTTTCGGGTACCCATTTCCAAACGAAAACAGCCGATAGTAATGCGAACGTTGCATAAATTAAGTATGTACCGCCTACGCTCCACTCCGAAAGTGATGGGAAAGTACTTGATACTGTAAAGTTGGCAATCCATTGTGCTGCTACTGCTATAGCAACTGCTTTTCCACGAATAGTGTTAGGGAATATTTCCGAAATCAACACCCAGCAGATAGGACCCCAGCTCATCATAAATGAAGCGGTGTAGATAATGATAAATACCAACGCTGCTACACCAATCAGGTTCATAAACGAAAGGATACTCAAGGCGAGCATACCAACCATCATACCGATAGAACCTATAATTAGCAGCGGTTTGCGACCAAACTTATCTACTGTAACAATAGCTACTACTGTAAAGATAATGTTCACAATACCCATTACCACGGTTTGAACCATGGCAACATCGCCTGTTGTTCCCATATTCTGGAAAATACGTGGGGCATAATAAAGCACTACATTGATACCTACCGCTTGTTGGAAAATAGAAAGCAAGATACCAATGATAATAACCCCCACACCGTATGTGAATATTTTTTCGCTCTTTTCAACAGCGGTTACTTTAATTTCTTCAAGGATAGAAGCTGCACTCTTCTTGCCGTTGATACGTTCCAAAATACCAAGAGCTTTCTCTGGTTGTCCACTCAAAACAAGGTAACGTGGAGTTTTAGGAACAAAGAACAACATAAGACCAAATAAAGCAGCGGGGAATGCTTCGCTAAGGAACATTCTTCTCCAGCCAATAGATACCATTAAATCGGCACTAGCCAGACTGTTGCGAATGAGGTAGTTCACGAAGTAAACTACTAACATACCGAAAATAATAGCAAATTGGTTCCACGAAACCAAACGTCCACGCATATTAGCGGGAGCTACTTCGGCAATATACATAGGGCAAACAGCCGATGCAAGACCAACGCCGATACCTCCTAAAATGCGATATAAATTGAATGCAACCAATAAATCTTTAGTTGGCACACCATAATCAAAGAAAAGAAACTCGGGATAGTACGATCCGAGAGCAGAGAGGAAGAAAAGTAATGCGGCAATGCGCAGTGAGTTCCTACGACCAAAGCGTGAAGCAAAGATTCCCGAAATTGCTCCCCCGATAACGCAACCGATAAGTGCACTCGATGCGGTTACGCCATGCCATGCTTTGTTGTATTCAAAATCGGTGGCGCCCATAAAAAATGTTTCCAGACCACCTTCGGCTCCTGAAATAACCGCAGTGTCGTATCCGAAAAGTAATCCGCCTATTACAGCCACTGCTGTAACGCCATAAAGGTAGAGCTTGCTACCATCGTTTGTTGTATTTTTCATGAATGTAGTTGAGATGAGTTGAATGAATAAAGGCCGCGCTGAAAAAGCGCAGCCTTTACTTTATTAATTAAATATACATATTAAGATACGCTTCGTAAAGCTCTTGCTTGCCGCTGATTTGTTTCGGCTCGCCATTAGCTTTAGCATAGGCAACCAAGTCTTCTAATGACAACTTGCCATCTTCAAACTCTTTACCTTTACCTGCGTCAAATGAAGCGTAACGTTCTGCAAACATTTTGCAGTAAGGAGAGTTGTTCAGGAAGTCGGCTGCGTTTTCAAGTGCGCGAGCCATTACATCCATTGCGGCGATGTGTGCAATGAAGATATCTTCCAAATCGGTAGAGTTACGACGAGTTTTCGCGTCGAAATTTGTTCCACCGTTGCCCAAGCCACCATTGCGAATGATTTGCATCATAGCTTGTACCAATTCAAATTGGTCGATAGGGAATTGGTCTGTGTCCCAACCGTTTTGGTAGTCGCCACGGTTAGCGTCGATAGACCCAAGCATGCCATTATCTACAGCTACTGCCAATTCATGCTCAAAAGTATGACCAGCCAATGTTGCATGATTTACCTCGATGTTTACTTTGAAGTCTTTCTCCAATCCGTGTGCTTTCAGGAAGCCGATAACAGTTTCAGTGTCTACATCGTATTGGTGTTTGGTTGGCTCCATTGGTTTTGGCTCAATCAGGAATGTTCCTTGGAAGCCTTTGCTGCGAGCATAGTCACGAGCCATAGTCAATACTTGCGCCAAGTGATCTTTCTCACGTTTTTGGTCTGTGTTCAATAATGACATATAACCTTCGCGTCCGCCCCAGAATACATAGTTTGAACCACCCAACTCGATTGTTGCGTCGATAGCATTTTTGATTTGTACTGCTGCGCGAGCTACTACATCAAAATTTGGATTGGTAGCCGCACCGTTCATATAGCGTTCATGACCAAATACATTGGCAGTGCCCCACAATAGTTTAATGCCTGTTTCGGCTTGTCTTTGTTTGGCATAAGCTACGATAGCTTTCATATTTGCTTCGTATTCTTCAATAGTTTCGGCTTCGTCTATCAAGTCCACATCATGGAAGCAATAGTACTCAATACCTATTTTTTGCATGAATTCAAAACCAGCGTCCAATTTGTCTTTAGCAGCTTGCAGACGGTCTGTATTTGTTTTCCATGGAAAAGTTTTTGTACCACCACCAAATGGGTCGCCACCTTCGGCGCACAAAGTGTGCCACCATGCCATAGAAAATTTCAACCAATCTTTCATTTTCTTTCCGTTGATTTCCTTTTCGGGGTCATAGTAACGGAATGCCATAGGGTTTTTGCTCTCTTTTCCTTCGAACTTAATTTTCCCAACTGATGGGAAAAACTCTTTTGTTGCCATAAAAAACTTTTTAATTTAATTGATTAATATTAGTTTGTATATCTACTTGCTCATTGATTTCTCTAAGCGTCGTTTCCATCTTTCATACGCATCGGCGTACTCTTGCCGTTGCGCCACATTGGGTTCTATTACGTCCAATTTCTCTAGTGTTGCAAAAGCTTCTTTATTGTCTTTATAGATACCAGCACCGATACCAGCGCCTTTAGCAGCTCCTACTGAACCGTCGGTGTTATAAAGCTCGATAACCGCACCTGTTACCCCTGCCAGTGTTCCTCTGAAGATAGGGCTCAGGAACATATTGGCATGACCCGCATGTATTTTATTTACACGGATACCCATCTCTTCCATAATGTCGATGCCATATTTAAAGGAGAAGACAATGCCTTCTTGTGCAGCACGAATAATGTGTTGTTTACTGTGTGTGTTGAAATCTACTCCGCGGATGCTACAACCTATTTCGCGATTGTTTAGCATACGCTCTGCGCCATTACCAAAAGGTAAGATACTTACACCTGCACTACCAATAGGCGCTTTGGATGCTAATACGTTCATGTCGTCATAGGAAATACCTTCGGGGGCGATGTTTCTCTTTACCCATGAGTTAAGAATGCCTGTGCCATTGATACACAAGAGAACGCCTAAGCGAGTTTGTTCTGCGTTATGGTTTACATGCGCAAAGGTGTTTACGCGTGATTGCGGGTCGTAGTTTACATTGCCGTTTACTCCATATACTACACCCGAAGTTCCTGCTGTAGAGGCAATCTCGCCCGGATTGAATACATTCAGTGAGAGGGCGTTGTTGGGTTGGTCGCCTGCACGATAAGTGATCGGTGTGCCTTCTTTCAATCCCAGTTCGGCAGCAGCGATAGCATTTACGCGTCCTTGCTCGGCAAAAGTAGGCTTAATGTCGGCTATTAGTGAGTCGTCAAAACCATAGTGCTTCATCAGGAAGTCTGCCACTTGGTTCTTTTTAAAGTCCCAGAAGATACCTTCGGAGAGTCCTGAAATGGTGGTGCATATTTCACCACTAAGTTTCATGGCGATATAGTCGCCGGGCAGCATGATTTTATAAATACGTTCGTACAGTTCCGGCTCGTTCTCTTTAATCCATGCCAGTTTAGATGCAGTAAAATTCCCCGGTGAGTTGAGTAGGTGGGAGAGGCATTGCTCTTCGCCCAAAGTTTCGAATGCTTTGTTTCCATAAGGAACCGCACGCGAGTCGCACCAGATAATGGAAGGACGCAATACCTGTTGATCTTTGTCCACACACACCAGCCCGTGCATTTGATAAGAGATACCAATTGCTTTGATTTCTGCCGAACTGATTCCCGACTCTCTTAACACTTCAGTGGTAGCGCATTTAAGGTATTCCCACCAGCTATCCGGATTTTGTTCTGCCCAGCCCGGACTTACTGCTATAATCTCTGCTTCTGTCTTTGGGAAAAAAGCAGAGGCTATACTTTTACCTGTTTCCGCGTTTACTAAACTCGCTTTAACGGACGAGCTTCCGATATCATAACCTAATAAAAACATGTTGTCTGTTAATTTGTTATTATTTCCTTTGTTTATTATAAATTTTCTTGTCGAATTTATAGTAGCGAGCCGCGCGATGTGGTACTCCTTTCTGTCGTTCATCGAGTTGTACCACATATTCCATCATGGCGATTTTCTTGTGGAAATTACGCACATCCACTTTTCTTTCATATACCAGTTCAAAGAGCGTACGCAATTGTGCCGCAGTAAATTTGCGAGGCAGTAGGTCGAATAAAATAGCAGGGTTTAGCTCTACAAATTGGCGCATATATACTAATGCTTCCTTAATAATAAGGTTATGGTCGAACGCAAGACTTGGTACGTCATTAATTCCTACCCAACAAGCTTGATATTCATCCAACTCCGACTGACTGAACATTTTCCCAATCTTCACCATTGCTACATAGGCAATAGTCACAATACGTTCTACCTTTGATTCCATAGCTCGTTCCAACCAACGTACATCCTTAGGGTCGCTCGTTCTGTTTTTTGAACCAAATGCTTTGAACTGCGATAAACTAATGTTCTTTACACCAGTCAATTCATTAAGCACACGTTTTGCGGCATCATCTAAATTTTCGTCTGTATAAATAAGGCTTCCGGGTAGCTTCATGTCGCGAAATACACTACCGTTATCTTCGCCCATTCGTTTGATGAGAAGTACTTTAAGTTCTTCATTTTCAAATCCTAATACAACACAGTCTACTGATATGTGGTTGTTTGCTAAAGGTGTTTTAATAGGGGTTTGTGACATAGCCTTTTTTGTTTATAGCTGCAAACATACAAATTAAAACAATAGATAAGTTGAAAAATAATATGCTATAAAACATTAAATATCAGAATGATGAATATCATGTTTGTTACAATAAGGAATGGTGGGGTTTTCATATACTGTACAATATGAATTGTGTGATGTTTTTTTTGACTGTTTTTCACTTCACTTTTGACTGTTTTACGAACTGTTTCTGACTGTTTTCTTAACACAAAAACAGTCAGAAAATTAGCGGTGAAGACAAACTGTATTTGGAGTCTATATGAACCTGCTGGGCGGACTAATTGTGTATTAAATTAATTCCGCTAACGATTTTTATGAATATACAAGCTTTATTTCCTTTGGAGATTTGTTCCAATGGAAAACATTTTATACCTTTGCATTGTTATTCTAAAATTAAAAGGGAAAAATAGGAGTAAAGTAGTATTAAATAAGTAAGTATGTAGAGATGAAAAAGATGGTAATCGCACTGTTTCTTGTAAGCCTTGGGTTTACAGCGTGCAACGGACAAACGAGTAAGAACAATAAGAGTATTAATCAAAAAAAAGAAAATACAATGACAACAATTCATTTAACAAAAGCAGATTTTTTAAGTAAGGTTGCTAACTATGAAGCTAACCCTTTGGAGTGGAAATATCTAGGTGATAAGCCTGCAGTAATTGACTTTTATGCCTCTTGGTGCGGGCCATGTAAAATGATAGCACCGATTTTAGAAGAACTGGCTGCCGAATATGGCGATGATATCTATATCTATAAAATCGATACGGAGAAAGAGCAGGAGTTGGCAGCGGTGTTTGGCATTCGTTCAATCCCTACACTTTTGTTTGTACCCATGGAAGGTGCTCCTCAAATATCGCAGGGTGCTATGCCTAAAGCTTCACTTAAAGAAGCCATAGATAGTATTTTGTTGAAAAAATAAACTGAAAACATGATGGAACCAAGAGAAGAACCTTTGTGCCGGATACGTGATATATATAGGGCAATCAGTGATTTCGAAGTAGAGTTTTATAATAAATATGGAGTAAAACTGAACGAAGGAATGCTTTTATGTTCCTTATACACAATGGGGCAATGCTCGTCGGGCAGAATTGCGGAGATGCTGGGGCTCACACTATCCAACTCTTCTAAAGTAATATTGTCGGCCGAAAAGAAAGGATTGGTGGAGCGTATTGTGGGGAAGGAAGATAAGCGGCAAATGCTTTTCGAACTTACCCCCCAAGGAAAGAAGTGTATCGAAACGATTAAATGCGAATCGGATACAATTGTGGAGTTAATATCAAAAATAAAGAAGATATAAGTGATGATGAAGTATATAGTAATAGGAGGAGTAGCAGGTGGTGCTACTGCCGCAGCTCGTATTCGCAGAAATGACGAATCGGCTGAAATCATTTTGTTTGAAAAAGGAAAGTACGTATCCTACGCCAACTGCGGACTACCTTATTATATAGGTGGTACGATACCCGAGCGGGAAAGTCTTTTCCTGCAAACGCCCGAATCTTTCGGCGAACGGTTCAATGTAGACGTCCGTGTTCTGAATGAAGTTACGGAGATCGATTGGCAGAAGAAAACAGTAACAGTTCGCCGGCTAAAAGACGGTAGCGAATATGTAGAGAACTACGACAAGCTACTATTGTCTCCGGGAGCCACTCCCGTGCGTCCGCCGCTGCCGGGGATAGATTCCGAAGGGATTTTCACGTTGCGCGACGTAACCGATACGGACCGGATAAAAGCCTATATCACAAGCAACGACATCCGTCGTGCAGTAGTTGTAGGTGCCGGTTTTATTGGGCTGGAAATGGCAGAAAACTTGCATCACGCAGGAGCCGAAGTGTCGATAGTCGAAATGGCCAATCAGGTGATGGCGCCAATTGACTATTCGATGGCCACACAAGTGCATCAACACCTCCTGCAAAAAGGAGTAACGTTGCATCTGGAGCAGAGTGTCGAAAAGTTCTCGAAACGGGGAAAGCAAATCGATGTGCATTTCAAAAGCGGACAAATAGTCGAAGCCGACATGGTTATTCTCTCGATTGGCGTTCGTCCTGCAACAGCATTGGCAAAAGCGGCAGGCCTGAAGATCGGCGAAATGGGCGGCATCTGGGTGGATGAATATTTGCAAACTTCGGCTGCCGACATTTACGCCGTAGGCGATGCAATTGAATTCCCGCACCCGCTGACAGGCAAACCGTGGCTGAATTACCTGGCGAATCCCGCCAATCGTCAAGGACGTGTTGTTGCCGATAATATGGTGCTGGGCAATATCACTAAGTATGAAGGCGCAATAGGTACATCCATTGCGAAAGTATTCGATATGACAGTAGCCTCTACGGGGCTTGCCGCCAAACGCCTGAAGCTACTCGAAATTCCCTATCGCAGTTCGTGGACACATTCGGGCTCGCATGCCGGATATTACCCCGACTCGTTGCCGTTGAGTCTGAAAATCACGTTCGACCCACAAAGCGGCAAACTCTATGGAGCGCAAAGTGTAGGTTACGATGGAGTGGACAAACGCATCGACCAGATAGCCCTGCTCATTAAAAATGGCGGTACGGTTTACGATCTGATAAAGGTTGAACACGCTTATGCCCCACCATTTTCATCGGCAAAAGATCCGATCGCTATTGCGGGGTATGTGGCAAGTAATATCATCAGTGGAGCAATGCCCGTTGTAACCTGGCGCGAAATGCAGGAAGCAGATCCCCGTACAACAATGATACTCGATGTGCGCACAGCCGACGAGTATTCGATGGGAATGATTCCCGGTGCCGTGAATATTCCTCTCGATGAACTTCGTTCCCGCCTGGCCGAGATACCAACCGATAAAGCGGTCTATATTTATTGTGCAGTCGGAGTCAGAGGCTATCTCGCTACGAAAATTCTGATGGCTAATGGCTACACTCAGGTAAAGAACTTATCGGGCGGATACAAAACCTATCAGGCGGCAGTCGCCCCGCTTACACATGCCGGGCCTCGGTCTGTAGACTCAATACATAATACTAATGCCGTAAACCAACAGCCTGTAGAGAGCGAAGTAAAAACAGTAAAAGTAGATGCCTGCGGCTTGCAATGCCCGGGTCCGGTATTGAGATTGAAACAAACAATTGACTCCATGCAGGCAGGCGAACGACTCGAAATGACAGCTACCGATGCCGGATTTTCCCGCGATGCTCAGGCTTGGTGCAACTCTACCGGAAACTCCCTGATCTCTAACACCGAAAACAGGGGGAAATATACGGTTGTGATTGAAAAGGGACAACCAAAAGCGTGTACTGCCGTCTCATCGTGCGATGATAAAAACAAAACACTAATCATGTTCAGCGACGACTTGGACAAAGCCCTGGCTACCTTTGTTCTTGCCAACGGCGCAGCGGCAACGGGCGGAAAAGTATCGATATTCTTCACCTTCTGGGGGCTCAATGTCATTAAGAAAGCAAAGAAAGCGAAGGTGAAAAAAGACTTCTTCGGCAAGATGTTTGGCTTTATGCTGCCCTCGAACTCATTGAAACTAAAGCTGTCGAAAATGAATATGTTCGGTATCGGTAGTCGCATGATGCGTCATATCATGAAACAAAAAGGAGTCGATTCCCTTGAATCGCTACGTCAGCAAGCATTGGATCAGGGCGTTGAGTTTATCGCCTGTCAGATGTCTATGGATGTAATGGGCGTGAAACAGGAGGAGCTGTTGGATGCGGTTACAATCGGCGGTGTTGCTTCTTATATGGAGCGGGCAGATAAAGCGAATGTGAATTTATTCATTTAATCTATTTATTGGTTCAATCGTTGATGGTACGAAAGTATAACCTTCAACGATTGAACCAATTATTCTGTGGAAATTCAAAACAGCTTATAGGTTATCCCAGTAACTCTTTCAAATCATTGTATTTTAATATTTTCCCTTTTCCTGCTTCAAATTCAATGATACCATCATGCACCATTTCGGATATAGCTCTCGAAAGCGAAGGACGTTCTACTCCAAAGTACTCGGCAAGTGACACAATGCTCCGCCCTAGCTCAAATACTCCGTTTCGATCGTGTTGCAGGATATAATAGGCTATCTTAGCTTTAATCCCTTTTTGAGAAAATATTTTCAACCTTTCCGAAAGAAACTGTACCCGGTTGGCTATAAAAGCCATGAATCCTCTTAAAAATTCGGGACACTTCGCCATCTGTTTTTCAATAGACGATTTGCTGATTAGTATAATCTCGCAATCTTCCATTGCGGTAACCTCTACCGGAAAGCGGTTGTTATCCGCAAAAATGAAAGCAGCAGCCAACGGATAGGGAGCAGTAATCTCTTCTACGGAAACAGTAAGTCCTGAATTAGAAATAATTTCCGTTTTCACTTTTCCTTTTGTCAGCATATACAAACTAGTTATACGGTCGCCCTGCGAAGCTATTAATTCGCCTCTTTTGTAGTTCTTTACCGTATGATCTATTGCACATCTTATTTTCTTAATCTCCTCAGAAGGCTTTGTCCGGCATATTGTACAGAAAAACAATAAATCTGCGTTCATAAACTCTATTTTTTGCAAAGTTACACATAATAAATTCTCTATCCGTAACGAATGTTACGATTTCTATTCTTACATCATTGTATGTTTGCAAAACAATAATTGATGAAAGGTTATGAAAAGAACAGTTATAAAAATAAACGAGGAATTGTGCAATGGCTGTGGAATTTGCGTTAATGGCTGCCACGAAGGTGCTTTGCAACTAATTGATGGTAAGGCTCGAATGATTAGCGATTTGTATTGTGACGGCTTGGGGGCTTGCATCGGCGATTGCCCTGTAGGAGCAATAGACTTTGAAGAGCGCGAGGCAGAACCTTACGACGAAATAGCAGTAATGGAACGGCTTGTTCCTAAAGGAGAAAAAACAATCCGAGCCCATCTGCTTCACCTGAAAGAGCATAATGAAACGGAACTTTTAGATCAAGGGCTTCGTTACTTGAGAGAGCGTAATATAACAATTGACATAACAGAGGATAAACAAAGCTCCAATTGTGCAAAATCTTTTGCAGCCTGTCCGGGAAGTAAAGAGAAGTCGTTTGCTCCGGTAAAACCAGCAACTCTAACCGACAATATTCCGTCGCAATTACGCCAATGGCCGGTGCAACTTCATTTACTGAATCCACAAGCTGGATATTTTCAGGGGGCTGATGTCGTATTGGCTGCAGATTGTACGGCTTACGCCTATGGCGGCTTTCATGACCGTTTCTTGCGGAACCGGATATTAGCTATTGCTTGCCCGAAACTCGACAGTAACAAAGATGTTTATGTGTCGAAAATTGCCAATATGATAGATGGAGCACACATAAACACACTGACAGTAGTTATGATGGAAGTTCCCTGTTGCGGAGGATTGCTTCAGTTGGTTAAAATGGCTTTGGAACAAACATTAAACAAAGTCCCTGTTAAAAAGGTTATTATAGGCATAGAAGGAGAAGTTGTAGAAGAAAAATGGATATAAACAATTAAAAGAATTAGAGATGAACATGTTTTGCTTTCAATGTCAGGAAACAGCTATGAATAAAGGCTGTACGATAAAAGGAGTATGCGGAAAAACTTCCGATGTGGCTAACCTGCAGGATTTATTAATATTCCTGTTAAGAGGTATTTCCCGCTATACGGTAGAGATGCGTAAAAGAGGTATTGAGGTATCTGCTCAAACCAATCATTTTGTGATGGAATCGTTATTTATGACTATTACCAATGCCAACTTTGATAAGGAACGCTTTGTGAAGCGTATTCGCGAAGCTATTGCCTTGCGCGATAAACTGGCAACAGAGCTAGGAAATATCACTGCCGATTGCGATTGTATGACCTGGAAGGGAAGTACACTGGAAGAAATGGAAGCAAAAGCTACTACCGTTGGAGTTCTTAGAACGGAAAATGAAGATGTACGTTCGTTGCGCGAGTTGCTGACATACGGGTTGAAAGGAATGGCTGCATACGCCGAACATGCCGTTAATTTAGGTTTCGACGATGATAATATCCATACCTTTATGCAAGAAGCACTGGTTGCTACCACTCAAGACTTGTCTGCCGATGAACTAACGGCTTTGGTGCTTAAATGCGGCGAATACGGAGTAAAAACAATGGCACTGCTCGATAAAGCTAATACTTCGACTTACGGTAATCCGGAGATAACCAAGGTTAGTATTGGTGTGCGCAATAATCCGGCTATTTTAATATCAGGACATGACCTGCGCGATATGCAAGACTTATTGGAACAGACCGAAGGCACAGGCGTAGATGTGTATACGCATAGCGAAATGCTTCCTGCGCATTACTACCCGGCATTTAAGAAATACAAGCACTTCGCAGGCAACTATGGTAGTGCATGGTGGCGTCAGCATGAAGATTTTGAATCATTCAACGGTGTTATTTTGTTTACGACGAACTGTATTGTGCCACCCCGTTCTACCGCAACATATGCCGACCGTGTTTATACAACAGGGGCTGCAGGATTTAGCGGATTCCCACATGTTGAAGACCGCAAGACTGCGCAATCGAAAGATTTTTCGAAATTGATAGAGCATGCCAAACAATGCAAAGCACCCACTGAAATAGAGACAGGAGAAATCATTGGAGGCTTTGCCCACGAACAGGTATTTGCCCTTGCCGATAAGGTTGTTGATGCTGTAAAATCGGGTGCTATCCGTAAGTTCTTCGTGATGGCTGGTTGCGACGGGCGTATGAAGAACCGTAGTTACTATACCGAATTTGCCGAGAAGCTCCCGAAAGATACGGTTATCCTTACCGCAGGTTGTGCCAAATACCGTTACAACAAATTGCCATTAGGCGATATCGGCGGAATACCACGTGTACTAGATGCCGGACAATGTAATGACAGCTACTCGCTTGCACTCATTGCCTTGAAATTAAAGGAAGTATTTGAATTGAATGACGTGAACGAGTTGCCCATAGCTTATAATATTGCATGGTATGAACAGAAAGCGGTAATTGTTCTTCTTGCTTTGTTATCTTTAGGAGTAAAGAATATCCACTTAGGACCTACGCTGCCCGGCTTTCTTTCGCCAAATGTAACTAAGGTGTTGGTCGACAATTTCGGAATTAGTGGAATTACAACAGTTGATGAGGATATGAAAATGTTTTTAGCATAGATTCAAGTGTTTGTGTAATTGAAGGTGAGGGTGTGTCAAAACGAAGAGATTGACACACCCTCTTTCTTTTTTTTATAATTATATCTGCAAGCAGAAGGCTGAAAGCCTGACATATTTTGCCTGGGGTAAAACCCCAGGACAGTGACTACAACAAGCAAAAAGTTCTGAAAGAACGGCACTAAAAAGCCAATAGTGTACCGCTCTTACAGAGCTTGAATTCACGTTGTCGATTCCAAAACCCAGGGCTGCACTCGCTTCGCTCCCTGACCCTAGGCTAAGTATGTCGCGCTGTCAGCGCTTCGACGTTTGATACACCCCCTATAACGAAGCCTGATATTGAGAAAGTTCAGACTTTGTGCAAAAAAAGAGAGTGTGTCGTTTTTGACACACCCTCATCTTTTCGCTAATACGTGTTTACTTTACAACCACCTCAAGTATTGAATCAATATCATCCATTGTTCCACTGAATGTAAAGGTTGTTTTCCCAGTTTTTCTGTTGGTTTTCCAAGTAACTTTGGTATCCGTCATGTCGGCGTTCAACCATTTAACCGATTTAACACCTTTAAGTTCCAACTCCAGCGTAGTTGTTTCGGGATCTAATAGATGGATATAGTAAATGTTTTCTTTGCGAGTAATAGCTCCCCACGTTTGTGGCTTTACAGGTCCTGCCTCTGTCTTGTAA
Source organism: Bacteroides sp. 214 (assembly GCF_010501015.1). GTDB lineage: Bacteria > Bacteroidota > Bacteroidia > Bacteroidales > Bacteroidaceae > Bacteroides. The sequence continues at coordinate 330,206 of NZ_QVML01000001.1, forward strand.
ATCGTTTGCCCGTACTCCTTCGTCCATTTACCTATGTTTGCCAAACGTTCTACACATTCGGGCTGTATCTTTCCGTTGGGCATAGGTCCTACGTTTAGTAGTAAGTTTGCACCCACTCCTGCAGTACGAACAAGTAAATGAATCAGTTGTTTGGTCGATTTAAATTTATCATCGGTAATTCGGAATCCCCATGCACCGTTAATGGTTTGGCAAGTTTCGAGAGGTAATCGGGAAACTTCTTGTCCACTGTACCCCGAAGCATTTTCACCCGGCACATCGCGCTCAAATATTTGATAATCTTCGCCTTCAATAGGAGGGAGGTGGTGGTTGTTGGCTATCAGACATTCGGGCTGCAGTGAGCGAATGAGGGCGTAGAGTTCAGGATAGTGCCAATCTACATTTGCAGAGTGATCGGTTCGGTTATCATCTGCGGTTTGATCCCAATGCCCATCAAACCAAATGCCACCAATAGGACCGTAGTTGGTAAGTAATTCGGTAAGTTGTGCTTTCATGAAGTTGATATACGAATCCCAGTTGCTGGACCCGGTTCTTCCGGCATCCTTACCTGTACGACCTGTTTCCCATTGGTAATCGGTGCGCATCCAATCAATGGTTGAGTAATAGAACACCAATTTGATACCTTCTTTATGACACTCTTCGGCAAGTTGCTTGATGAGGTCTTTGCCATAGGGCGTGTTCATAATATTCCAGTCCGACTGTTTGGTGTCCCAGTTGCTAAAACCATCGTGGTGGCGCGAAGTGAAAGTGATGTACTTCATTCCTGCGTTTTTCGCTATGGCTACCCATTCTTTAGCATCGAAAGCTTGCGGATTGAACAAATCTTGCAGACGCTTGTAAGCATGTCCTTTTATGGGCTTTGTCTGCATAATCCACTCCCCATCTCCCAGTACGGCATAAGGGCCAAAATGAACAAATAATCCGAATCGAGCCTCTTCAAACCATTGGGTATTAGGCTTTGGTAGTGATTGTGCATAAGCCGCTATGTTATATAAAGCGGCTACAAAAAGAATGATTGTGAGCTTTTTCATCATAGACTTGTGTTTTTCTTAGGTAAAGATAGGAAATTATATCTTATTAAAACAGTATATTCTAAAACTCGCTAAATATTTGCTAGCGTATATGTATAATAATATAACCACCCAGCAACCTGTTGAAGTCTGATTTATTTATAGACTATTAACTTTTAAATTTCTGTAAAAAAGGTGGCGTTTAGTTTGGCCATATCACGAAAAAGGCAGTGCGAAGAGTTCTATTTTCCGATTCAGCGTTTTAAACTTTTTGTTAACCGCCAAGAGTGGTCGTGTTTAACACGGTGGGTATCGGTGTTTAACACGGCGGGTGTTGGTGCTTAATACGGTGAGTGTCGGTGTTTAACACGGTGGGTAGTAGTGTTAACCGTTTTTAGTCGATTATGCAAAAAAAAGAGAGGCGAAAAACCCATGGGTTCCCGCCTCTATGTATATACTATCTGTATATCTTTGTTATACTAAAGATAACCTTTTTGTGGGACATTTCCAAATCCGAATTAACGTTCTACAACCTATTCTCAGGGGGATTTGTGTAATATTTGTACTTTATGGTTTCTATTATTTTGCTTAAAATAAATTCCACCAACGGGTTGCTTTTCTCTTTGCATTTTGCCTCCTAAGATTTTGTATTCCTCCTTTTTGAATAATTTCTTCCCCTGTTTTTTTGTCCTCAATCAATTTTTCTACTTAAACAACAAAAAAAAACTCCGCTAAGCATGGTGGATTGGCTAATATTGCAAAGTGAAAATCACTTATTGTTAATTAATAATTTAATACCATGAAAAAAAGCTACTTAAGTTTATTCTTGTGCTTACTCGGGTTTGCTGTTGCTACTCAGGCACAAGTGAAAATCGTAGAATGGAACTTTGCGGGTACCTACAATGCTGACGGAAAAGCAGATGCAGCTGGATCGTTCTCTGCAAAAAACGGTAAACGCTTCGATGCGTTATATCCGGATTATTCCGTAAATGAGTCGGGTGTGCTCTCTGCAAAGACTAATACCGGCTATAGTAATGTTGATATGGCCATGTGTCATGAAACGCCTTCTGTTCGTATCTATTACATGGGGCAAAACAACATTACTGACTACACTAATGCCGAGAATCACGACAATTATTTCCAGTATGCTTTCTCAACAAAGGGATATCAAGACATTGCATTAGACTTCTCGTTTGCTTGCAATGGTGATGCTACTACTTACTTTCGCTTGGTGTACTCTACTGATGGTGGAACTACATGGGTTGATGCCGGAAGTTATGCGGAAGAAACAGCTTACCAAGGAGGAGATTGGTGGAACATTACTACTCACAATGTCCCTTTGACCGGATTGAAAAACAAAGAAAATGTTATTGTTCGATTAATTGGTGGCAATGATGCATCTACAGCTAAAGGCTCTGTCAATATGACTCTGTTTAAGGTTACTGGTAAGGAAGGTACTGCTACCGTACAAGAACGTATGCTCTACACCACTAATTTCCAAGATTGGGATGCATTGGGAGCATCTGCAACAGCTACCGATGTAAAAAAGACCACTATACAGGGTGAAACGCTTACTTTTACATTGCTACAAGCTGCGGTTAACCCAAGCGGTTATGATGCACAGAAATTTACAGATCCAGTTAGTACGGTAGGATATATCCAAACACAAAAAACAGGGGGAGATGCAAATTCTACTTACATTTTACTTTCTCCATTGGCTAATGTCACCAAATTGAGCTTTGTACAAGCTGCAACAGGAGGCAAACGCGGACTTATGCTCAAAGTAAAAGGTGATGGCGATGCAGATTGGGTGTACTTACACAACGTTGCTATTGGAAGGGCACAAGGAGAACTTTTGGAGTTTGACGTAAACCGTACAAATGTTCAAATTTGTTTTGAGTCGTTTGAAAGAGCGCAAAACGGCTATTTGTTAGAGCTTAATATTAAAGGTAACGTAGAAATAACCGAAGAACAAGCCAAATTAACAACTTCTGTTTCTCCTAAAGATGCAGGAATTGTAACCGTTTCTCCTCCGGGAAATGAATATAACGTAGGTACCGAACTTACGCTGACTGCTGCCAAAGAGTTTGGTTATAAATTTGTAAAATGGACAGATGCCGAAGGTAATGAATTATCTACCTCTGCTACATATACGTTTGAAATAAAGGAAGATGCAAATGTTATCGCTGTGTTTGAGGCGATAAATACATACTCGCTTACATGGACAGCTACAGGTGGTGCTAACTCTTATTTAGTAGCTGTGTCTCCTAAAGGAAAAGTGGTAGATGGAGTTAACTACTATGAAGAAGGTACAGATGTGAAAGTAACTGCATCCAACAATCGTATTATGAACTTTACCAACTGGGAAGACAATACAACTGCCGTAGAACGAGTTATTACCATGACCGAGAACAAAGCGTTGGTAGCTAACTATAGTGCAGATGAGTTTATCATGGGTTGGGATTTTATGCTCGACCAACCTGGTTCTGATCGTGCAGCAGACTATTATGTAGATTCAGAAAATACAGGTAAGTTCTCACTTCGTAAAGCAGATGGAACAACTAATGGATGGCTGACGAAAGGATTAACCAATGGAATGTACGAAGGACGTTATGGTGTTGTAAACTGGAAACCTTTTGCCGATAAGTACTATTATGAATTGACATTTGCTACTACCGGATTTACCAATGTAGCAGTTGAAGCAGCCATGCTTTATAACTACAATGCTTATGCTGTGCAAAAGGTAGAGTATTCATTGGATGGAGAAACCTTCACTCAGCTTGGCCAATATGATTTTGAGACAGTTAAGACATGGTATGATAAAAGATTTGAGTTACCCGAAGCTGCTTGGGGAAAAGAACGTGTGTATGTGCGCTTTATTCCTGACTACACATCAAATATAGTAGGAACAACATCGGATAATGATGGAACATCTATGACAGATGTCTATATCTTGGGCGAAAGCGCCAATGCTGAAGATAAAGTACCACCGGTTCTTCTTTCTTCTATTCCGGGAGCAGATAATAATAAAGGTATTTCTACTACAGGTTCTATTATTCTTACTTTCGACGAACGTGTAGTAGCCGGAACTGGTAAAGCGATGTTGAATGGCAAAGAACTTGAAGTAAATATCAGCGGTAAGACAGCAATTTTCAAATATATGGGTCTGTCATACAACGAATCGTATACATTTGTATTACCCGAAGGTGCTATTACCGATAGAAACGGCAATGTTTTTGCAGGAACAAGCATTACTTTCCAAACTCTTGAACGCGTACAACCTGCAGCTCGCCTTTACGATGCTGTTGTAGCTGCCGACGGAAGTGGTGACTATACTACCGTAATCGATGCAATTGCTGCTGCTCCAAGCGATAGAGTGTCTCCATGGCTAATCTTCATCAAAGAAGGTACTTATAAAGGACACATTGAGATACCTGCCACTAAACCTTACATCTACCTGATTGGGCAAGATGTGGATAAAGTAATCATAACTGATGATCAGTTGTGTGGAGGCGAAGAAGCCCAAACGGGCAAACCTGCTTTACATGTTAGTCTAGGTGCTACTGTAGTGGTTCAGGCTGCCAATTTCTTCGCTGAAAACATATCATTCGAAAATAGTTGGGGTGTTGAAAAGAATGCAGGTCCGCAAGCATTGGCTTTATATACAAACAATGACCGTGCAATATTGAATAACTGTAAATTACGTAGTTATCAAGATACGTATCTCACATCTACAAAAACAAACAATGACCGTCATTACCTGAAGAATTGCTTCATTGAAGGAGCGGTTGACTTCATTTATGGTGGTGGTGATGTTTACTTTGATGGTTGTGTTATCAATATTGTACGCGAGAGTGGAGGTTATATCGTAGCTCCTTCTCATGGCATAGGTACTAAATGGGGATATGTATTTATGAATAATACCATAACCGCAGCTACCAACCCTGCAGGTGCTACATCGGTATGGTTGGGTCGCCCATGGCAAAATGCTCCGAAGACAGTATTCATCAACACAATAGCCGAAGTTACTATTCCGGCTGCGGGTTGGTACGAAACAATGGGAGCTATACCTGCTATCTTTGCCGACTACAACACCATGGATGCCGATGGTAATCCTGTTGATTTGAGTAATCGCAGAGTAACTTACTATAGAACAGTAGATGGTGAAAAAGTTTACGGAGATGCAAAGAATTCACTTACTGCCGATGAAGCAGCTACATATACCATTCAGAATGTACTTTCGGGTTCGGATGCTTGGTTGCCTCACTTGATGACCGAAGCGATTGCCGCACCTGTTGTAACCAAAGCAGAAGCTACATATACTTGGGAGGCTGTTCCTTATGCAATCTCTTATGTAGTTTCGGTTGACGGCAAAGTGGTAGCTTTCACGAAAGAAACCAGCTACACAGTAACTGATACACGTGCGGAAGCAACAGTAACCGTACAAGCTGTAAATGAATACGGTGGTTTGAGTGCGGCTTCAAGTAGCAATCCGGGTACAGGTATTGATAAAGTAGAAGATAATGCACAAACTGCTATCTCGCATTCTGTGATAGGTGGTGTGCTTTACTTGAAAAACCTTCCCGAAAATGCACGTATAGAAATTTATAACTTCTTAGGACAGAAACGTTTTGATGAGGTTGTAAACGCAGGACAGGCAGCTATTAACTTGCCCGAAAGTGGTATCGTACGCGTTCGCACAGCAAACGGATATGAAACATTCAAAGTGATGAAGTAGTCTAAAGTTTGCTAAAAATATTTTGAGCCTTACTTTCATTTGAAACAAGCCTCGCTTTTATCTAAAGCAAGCTTTGCTTCGGATGAAAGTGAGGCTCACTTTTTATTGTTTTATAAACAATGTTATTGTTGTATAAAAAACAAACTTTGAGAAAAAACAAGAAAGTATCTTTGTATTCAACAAACTGAGATAACGATGAATTTTTATAAAGAAATGAAGATGGCAATTGCTGTTTTGCTATGCTTTCTTCTTGTGTCGTGCATTCAATCCGAAGCTCCGAATAGTGAAGCTGATATTGAAACATGCATAGTTCCCGGAGATATCCTCCTTAGTGATCCTCAAATTAGTAACGATAGGATTGTTTTAAGAATAACACCTGCTGCCGACCCCAGAGAGTTAACCAAATTGGCTGTTGGCTTTACGCTAACTCCGGGTGCCACAATTGACCCACCTAGCGGAACAGCTCGCGATTTTACCAAGCCACAAACCTACAAAGTAACCTCCGAAGACCGGAAATGGGAAAAAACATACACCGTGAGTTGTATGATTGAGAACATGCTTACGGCATACGATTTCGAGCATTATAGAACGATACAAAAAGTAGATACGAAAGGAAATAAAAATGATGCCTATCATGAGTTCTATGAAATTACAGAAAGCGGAGAGGTGCAAAACATTTGGAATAGCGGCAACCCCGGATTTGCAATCATAGCCGGCACTAAAGGTCCCGCCGAATATCCCACCGGCGTCAGCGAAGAAGGTCTGTTGGGCACATGTGCCAAACTGGTAACTTGCGATACCGGATTTCTGGGCACCATGTTCAAATCCCCATTGGCTGCGGGCAATTTGTTTATCGGAAAATTTGAAACAAACGTCACTAACACCTTGAAATCCACTCACTTTGGAGAGCGGTTTGACCATATTCCTGTTGCAGTCAGAGGATACTATAAATATAAATCGGGTGAGGTATTCAAGCAATATAATAAAGAAACCAATAAAAGCACCATTATAAAGGACAAAGCGGATGAACTCGACATCTATGGTATTATGTACGAAACCGACGCAGAAGTTAAATACTTAGACGGCACACACAATTTTGAGCATCCTAACACCGTTTCGATAGCCCGCATAGCTGCCGACGACAAGAAGCAAACCGACGAATGGACTTATTTCTATATCCCATTCGAGCTGTTGCCGGGGAAAGAAATTAATCCGGAAAAATTAGAAGCGGGTAAATACAATGTATCCATTGTTTTCTCGTCCAGTATCGAAGGTGCGTTCTTTAGCGGATCTGTAGGAAGCACCTTATATATTGATGAAGTAGAATTAGTATATGAATAATAATTAAGCTAACGATAAATCACATGAATCTAAAATATACCCTACTTTTTATTGCGGGATTATTTATTTTTTTACCCTTGCAAGCACAAAAAGAAACGACCAAAGGACTTGAATGGGCTGCCGCTCATGGTCTTGAATATAGTGTGAGAGCTGGATTTAATATCGGAGGTACAGCTCCTATACCTCTTCCCGAAGAAATTCGTGCTATTAAAAGGTATAGTCCACAGCTTTCTCTGTCGATAGAAGGTACGGTAACGAAGTGGTTGGATTCAAATTGGGGCATACAAACCGGAATTCGCTTGGAAAGCAAAGCTATGTCTACAAAGGCACGGGTAAAAAATTACAGTATCGAATTGTCTGTAGCCGGAGAAGCTCCTTTACTCGGAAGGTGGACGGGAGATGTTAAGACCGATGTAAACAACACCTATTTAACCATTCCTTTGCTGGCTAAATATAAACTCAACTCTTGCTGGGACCTGCACGGAGGGGTGTTCTTCTCTTATCTGCTGGATGGAGATTTCTCGGGAAATGTCTATGATGGCTATTTGCGCGATGGCGACCCTACCGGTACCAAAGTAGAGTTTACCGGCAATGATACCGCCACTTATGAGTTCTCGGATGATTTAAGAAAAATTCAATGGGGAGCACAGATTGGTGCAGATTGGAAAGCTTTCAAGCACTTAACAGTTAATGCTAATCTCACATGGGGATTCATGGATATTTTTAAAAGTAACTTCAAGACAATTACTTTCTCTATGTATCCAATCTATTTGAATGTGGGGTTTGGGTATGTGTTTTAAGTTTAATCAGGTTTATATTCCCATCCGTAGTCATTGTGGTAAATCATTAATTTGTTCATACCGCCGTCAATTGTGATATTCTCACCATTGATGAAAGAGTTTCGCTCATCGCATAAGAAAACGACTGCACGCGCTATATCATCAGGAGTACCTACCCGTTGGGAAGGGTGTTGCAAGTAATCACTTTTGCTTGAAGGCAGAAAGGCCGGTTCCTGATGAGTGCCTGTTTCTATCCATCCCGGTGCAATGGAATTTACACGTGCAATTCCGGACAGACTAACGGCAAGTGCATGAGTCAAAGCTGTGATTCCGCCTTTGGCAGCCGTATAACTTTCAGTATTAGCTTGAGACTGAAACGCCCGTGTGGAAGAGATGTTTACGATAGAACCCAGACCTACAAAATGATCTTTGAATAGCTTTGCCAACATAAAAGGAGCAGCTACACCTACCTGTTGGACGTAAAGAAAATCTTCATATTCGCAACCATTCAGCACACCTCCATGCATCAGGCAAGCATTATTGATAATACAATGAATACCTTCGGGATGGTCAGAAAGGACTTTTTTCGCAAAGTTTAATAGCGTCTGTTTATCGGCTATATCTCCGATATAACCAATGACGTTCCATCCTTTGTGTTGCATCTCATTGACAACTTCGGTGGTTTGCTTGGCTTCTTTATCCAAGATATATACAGTGTCACCTTCTGATGCGAAGTGATCCGTTATACAACGACCAATGCCGTTGGCACCGCCGGTTACTATGATTACTCTCTTCATGATTGTTATCTCTATTTTCTTATGCATTACAAGTAACAAAAAAAGAGGAACCATTTGGTTCCTCTTTTCTGTGATCCAGCTGGGGCTCGAACCCAGGACCCCAACATTAAAAGTGTTGTGCTCTACCTGCTGAGCTACTGAATCAATCCTTTTCTGCTGTTAAGCGGGTGCAAAGGTATTACTATTTATTATATATCCAAAATTATTCGTAGGTTTTCACTATATTTGCTGCGCAATGAATAATCATATAACATAATATAAAGCGTATGTCTGACGACAAAAAAATTATCTTTTCAATGGTTGGTGTGAGCAAAGCTTTCCAACCTAATAAATTTGTACTGAAGAACATTTATCTGTCGTTCTTCTATGGTGCCAAGATAGGTATCATTGGTCTCAATGGGTCGGGTAAGTCTACTCTAATGAAGATTATTGCCGGACTAGAGAAGTCATACCAAGGTGAAGTTGTGTTCTCACCGGGGTACACAGTAGGTTACTTGGAACAAGAGCCGAAACTGGATGAAACCAAAACTGTAAAAGAAGTAGTTATGGAGGGTGTGCAATCAATTGTTGATACACTTGCCGAATATGAAGCTATTAATCTTAAATTTGGCGAACCCGAGTACTATGAAGATCCTGATAAAATGGATCAACTTTTTGCCCGACAAGCCGAACTACAAGATATTATCGATGCAACTGATGCATGGAATCTCGATAGTAAACTGGAACGTGCTATGGACGCGCTCCGTTGTCCGCCTGAAGACCAACCCATCAAACATCTTTCAGGTGGTGAACGTCGTCGTGTGGCATTGTGTCGCTTATTGCTTCAAAAACCAGACGTATTATTGCTTGATGAGCCTACCAACCACCTCGACGCAGAATCTATAGACTGGTTGGAACAACACCTACAACAATACGAAGGTACAGTAATTGCCGTAACTCACGACCGCTACTTCCTTGATCATGTAGCTGGGTGGATTCTTGAACTCGACCGTGGTGAAGGTATTCCATGGAAAGGAAACTATACTTCGTGGTTGGAGCAAAAGACCAAGCGCATGGAGATGGAGGAAAAAACCGTTAGCAAGCGACGCAAAACCTTAGAACGTGAGTTGGAATGGGTGCGTATGGCTCCTAAAGCTCGTCAAGCCAAAGGTAAAGCTCGTTTGAACTCTTATGATAAGCTGCTCAATGAGGATGTAAAAGCAAAAGAAGAAAAACTGGAAATCTTTATCCCTAATGGTCCTCGTCTTGGCAATAAAGTGATTGAAGCTATTGATGTAGCAAAAGCTTATGGCGAAAAACTACTCTTTGACCACCTCAACTTTATGCTGCCGCCCAATGGTATTGTAGGGGTTATCGGCCCTAATGGTGCTGGTAAAACTACTCTCTTCAGACTTATTATGGGACTCGAAAAGGTGGATAAGGGTACGTTCGAGGTAGGAGAGACGGTGAAAATAGCTTATGTGGATCAACAACATAGTGATATTGACCCAGCTAAAAGTGTTTATCAGGTTATCTCTGGTGGCAATGAATTAATTCGTATGGGTGGACGTGACATTAATGCGCGTGCGTATTTATCGCGTTTTAACTTTTCGGGTGGCGATCAGGAAAAACTTTGCGGTGTACTCTCTGGTGGTGAACGTAATCGTCTTCACTTGGCTATGGCACTGAAAGAAGAAGGTAACGTACTCTTACTCGACGAACCTACCAATGACATTGACGTGAATACCCTTCGTGCGCTTGAAGAAGGTTTGGAAGAATTTGCCGGATGTGCTGTGGTTATTTCACACGACCGTTGGTTTCTCGATCGTATCTGTACACATATCCTTGCTTTTGAAGGCGACTCCAATGTATTCTATTTTGAAGGTTCATATTCTGAATATGAAGAAAACAAGCTGAAAAGATTAGGTGACGAAGAACCAAAACGAGTAAGATATCGTAAGTTGATGGAGGATTAAAAACTTCTATATATAACGAAGAGGGTGTGATTTACTTTGAAGTCACACCCTCTTTCTTTTTATACAAATGAATTTATTCTGCTATTGTCAGTTCTTCAATAATGTGTCCTGCTCCTGCAAACTTATCAATAATAAACAGGATGTAGCGTATGTCTACACATACAGCACGCTGTGAGGATGGACGGAAAGCAATGTCTCCTGTAAGTCCTTCGTAGTTGCGATCGAACCCACACCCAATGAGTTGCCCTTTGCCATTTATTACGGGACTACCAGAGTTACCTCCGGTATTGTCGCTATCGATAATAAAGTTCACAGGCATTTCGCCGGTAGGCAAAGCATAGCGACCAAAATCTTTGGCCAGATAAAGCTCCTTGAGTTTGGCGGGCACAATAAATTCAAAATTATCGGGGTCTTCTTTTTCCATAACGCCTTGCAAAGTTGTATAGTAATCAAATACTACACCATCGGCAGGTTCGTAAGGTGACACCTTGCCGTAAGTAAGGCGTAAGGTAGAGTTTGCGTCGGGATAAATAGGCTGTCCGGCAGCTTCTCTCATATCCATCATACCACGTACCCATACTTTGTGAGCGGTGTTGTAGTTGGCGTTTGCCTCTTGCAGGTCTTTTGCGATGCGTATCTGACCATCAACAATGGAGTAAGATAATAATACAAGCCAGTCTTGTTCAATTCGTTTCACGGTAGGGCGTTTGATGAACTTATCGAAATTGCTACGAGAGCCAAAAATCGACTGACTGAAACAAGCATCTACAAAAGCATCTGTACTACTATTAAAACGAGTTTCAATGGCTTGGTAGATACCAATGCGATTACGCGGAGAAATATATTCGGCATACTTACTCATCATCGTTTTCATTACCTTCTTGGCTACTTCGGGGTAGGCAAGGGTGTTGAAATAGGCATCGGCTGCCTTTATGAGTTTTTCTTTTTCCTCTTCTATGGTTCCATCTTTTTTCAATGCGTTGACCAAATTACGGGTAGCAGGGATGTGTAGTCCGATACCGGTTATCAGAGCTTCGGCAATGGCTTGTTGATGATAAACATCATCTTTGCGCTGTGCAACAATAGCACGTATCTGATCGAAAGCCTGCTGATAAGAGTCGTCGCCTTTAGCTTTGCCCCAAGCTAATAGCTCTTCTTGTTGTTTTCTCTTGGTGTCGAGCACTTTTAACTTGATCAGACCTTCGTTCATACCGATAGCATTCTTCCAGTAATTGGCAGAAGAGGCGTAGATGCTTGCGTAGTGAATACGCACCGCCGGATCTTTAAGCATCTCTTCCATAAGTACTTGCTGGCGTGCTTCGCGAATGTTTTGGCGCATGAAATTGGTAGTTTGCATACGTTCTTCTACTTCGTCGGAAATCATGTAGCGCCAATTTCGTCCGGGAAATCCCATAACAAAGGCAAAATCTTTCTCTCGTATGCCACCCATACTGATAGTAAGATGCTTCTTTACTTGGAGCGGAGTGTTGTTAGGAGTGTAGTCGGCTGGTTCTCCTTGTGCATCGGCATAGATACGAAAAAGAGAAAAATCGCCTGTATGACGAGGCCACATCCAGTTGTCTGTGTCTGCACCAAACTTACCAATGGAAGAAGGCGGCGCGCCAACCATGCGAATGTCGCTGTACTCTTTCTTTATAAAGAGGTAGTACTTGTTACCACCGTAGAAAGGTTTCAGCTCGAGCAGGGTGCCTTTATTCATGGCGATATTTTCATCTTTAGCAAACTTTTCGGCAACGGTAGCAAGGTAGCTGGGAGAGAGGTAGTTCATACCATCCGTATCTGTATCGTTGTCGTTAGCAAGTTGTTTGGTTACATAGTCGGTTACCTCCAAAATTTGTTCGATAAAGGTAACGGTAAGTCCTACGCAAGGAAGTTCTTGCGAGCGATCCATTGCCCAAAAGCCATTGGTGAGGTAATCATTCTCTACTGAGCTGAGCTTTTGGATAGCTCCATACCCGCAGTGATGATTAGTCATAACAAGACCTTGGGCAGAGATAACTTCTCCGGTACATCCACGACCAAAGTGCACAATGGCATCCTTAATAGATAAGCCATCGGGGTTGTATATGTTTTCGATAGGGATTTGTAGTCCCAATTCCATCATAGCTACCTCATTCTGCTTTTTAAGGTCGGGGAGCATCCACATGCCTTCGTCGGCAAACAATGGTGTCGCCAAGAGCAGGGCGGATAGGAGCAGGGCGATTTTGTTTTTAACCATGGCAGTTATTCTACTATTGTCATTTCATTAATTAAACGTTCGCAGTTGCCTATTTTTTCGATTACAAAGAGTACGTAACGAATATCGAGGTTAATGCAGCGTTGCATTTTGTTGTCAAAGTTTATATCGCCACTAAGTGATTCCCAGTTACCATCGAAAGCACAACCGATAAGTTCGCCTTTAGCATTAAGTACAGGGCTACCTGAGTTACCACCGGTAATATCATTATTGGTAAGGAAACATACGGGCATTTCGCCATTGGGCAGAGCGTAGCGACCATAGTCGGCATTCTCAATCAGCTCTTTCAACTTAGCCGGCACCACGAATTCAGTGCTGTTGGGGTTTTCTTTTTCGAGAATACCTTTGGTGGTTGTGTAAAAATTGTAGTGCACACCATCTTTTGGACTATACGATTTTACATTACCATAAGTAAGGCGCATGGTAAAATTAGCATCGGGATAGGCAGGTGCTGGTGCGTTCATTTCGGCTAATCCGCGGATGTAAGTTTTTCGTAATAACTGAAGCTCTTTGGCCGGAGCTGAACTAGCATCGCTTAATGCTTTAGCTTTTTCTACAACCGAGTTGCGGTACATAACCAGCAAGTCTTTGTCTATGGCAGCATCAGTAGGTTTCTTTATAAAAGCATTGAAGTTACTTTCGTTGGCAAGGATAGACTTATTATATACATCGTCTACAAACTTGTCGTAATTGCCTTTATAGTTCTTTTGGATAAATGCATAGAAATCGGGAAGATTTTCGGCAGAAACAAGTTGGGCATACAAAGGAATCAGCGCTTTAGCAACTTTGCGATCCACTTCGTGGTCGTAATCTTTGTTGTGACGACGCTCGTATTCTTGCTTCATCACGTTTTGCAATGAGTCGGCAAGTTGTTTGTTTTTCTCTTTTGTAGCTTTTACGTAGGCTCTGAAAGGCTTTTCGTCCATACGGAACTCAATAGCCGCACCGAAAGTTTCGCTTAGGCAGGTAAGTTCGAATTCGTTTTGCTTTCTATTATTAATAATATGATCAATCTTACCAATAACCTCTATGTAGTCCTTGTTGCCTTGTGTTTTGGCAAAGGTAGCAAATGCTTCTTGTTGCTTAGCTTTAGTGCCCAGAACATCATTGTCGATGATGGCTTTGTTCATGCCGATAGAGTTCTTCCAGTAGTTGGAAGAGCCGGCAAATTTGCTGGAGTATTGAATACGAACTTTGTCGCTTGCTTCCATTTCCTGTCTGAGCACGCGTAGTCTTTCTTCGCGCACTTGGATGCGTGGGGCGTTGATAGCTTCCATGCGTTCCTGTACTTCGGATACGGTAAGGTAACGACTGGTGCTGCCCGGAAATCCGAGAATCATAGCATAGTCTTCTTCTTCCAAACCTTTGATAGAGATGGTGAGGTGTTTTTGGGTTTTCAAAGGTATATTGCTTTCGTTATAGTCGGCTGGTTCTCCATTCGCATCGGCATAGATACGGAAAATGGAGAAATCTCCTGTGTGGCGTGGCCACATCCAGTTGTCTGTTTCGCCACCGAATTTACCGATAGACGATGGAGGAGCAGCTACCATACGTACGTCGCTATATACTTTGCGATAGAACATATAGAATTTATTTCCGGCATAGAACGGAAGAACTTGTGGACTTATACCTTTTTTGTCTTTAAGATCGCTCTTCTCGAACAGTTCTGTAGCAATATTGCGTAAGAACTGGTAGGTAAATGATTCTGATTCGGTAATTTCTCCGGCTGTAATTTTAGCGTTTACCACATCGGTAATATCTTCAATACGTTCAATGAACGTAAAGTGCAGGTTGGGAGTAGGCAGCTCTTCCTCTTTGGAATGTGCCCAGAAACCGTTTGTAAGGTAATCGTGCTCTACCGAACTGTGCTGTTGGATAGCTCCGTATCCGCAATGGTGATTGGTAAGGATTAGACCTTCGGGTGAGATGATTTCGCCTGTACAGCCGCCACCGAATATGCCGACAGCATCTTTGAGGGCTACGCCATTCGGGTTATAGATGTCTATTGCATCAAGTTTTAACCCTTGTTTTTTCATCATTTCAATAGAATGTTGCTCTTGCATAAGTTGCAGTAACCACATACCTTCATCGGCGCGAGCCGAAGTAACAACCAGCAAAAGCAATGCCGGCAATAAAAATTTAAGCTGTTTCATTATCAATTAGATGTTAGTTTTAATAAGCAATAGCATTTTTGGACGCTTTGTAAGTTCAAAAGTAGTAAAAAATAGTATGTAATCTACCAAAATGATTATTAATAATTGCCTAGTTCCTAAATTAAACAAAAGAAAGGCGTATATAGAACACTTTAGTTAGAATCTTGAAAATGTATGTAGAAAACCACCTCTAAGTTTTAAATATCAATAAAAAGTTTCTGATATATCCATTAACCTTGTATTTTTGTCTTACTAACTAATTAGAAAGTTATTAATGATAAAGTTTTTCCCGTTTTTGCTCTTATTACCTCTGCTTATTGCTTGTGAGAGCAAATATAAGATTGACGGCTCAACATCCTTTTCGGGGTTTGATGGTAAATATGTTTATCTTAAATGCCTGCAGAATGGCGACTGGGTAACAGTAGACTCGACAGAAGTTATCCATGGGCTTTTCTCTATGTGTGGTGTGGTTGATTCTGTACAGATGACCACTTTGTTCATTGGCGAAGAAAGTATTATGCCTATGGTACTTGAACAAGGTAATATAACTATTAATATGTCCTTCCCACAATTTTCGGCAAGAGGAACTTTATTAAACGACGCACTGTATGATTTTGTGGAAAATCGTCGCGAATTGGATATCCAAGTAGAAGAATTGTCGCGCAAGGCAGCACGAATGGTTTTGGATGGTGTAGACCTAAGCGTTGCCGAATCTCAAGTTGCTGCCGAATCCGAGAAACTAAAAAAAGATATCGAACAATACGTAAATACATTTATTACCGATAACTACGAGAATGTACTGGGACCCAATGTGTTTATAATGTTATGCAATACTTTACCTTATCCGGTGCTTACTCCGCAGATTGAAGATATTATTCGAACTGCTCCTTCCGTATTCAAAGAACATGTCTTGGTTCAGGAGTTCCTTACAGCCGCAAAAGCCAATATGGAACGTATAAAGGAACAACAACGTATGGTTGAACAGGAATAATCCATAGGTTGACGAGCCTTCAGCCTATGGACGACGGGCCTTTAGCCTATGGACGACGAGCCAAATGCTTATGGCAAATGAGTCAAATGCTTATGGCAAACAAGATAAATACTATAAGCATTTGAAATAAGAGCTTTAGGCTGTGTAATTTCTGACTGATTTTTGCTTCACTTCTCACTGCTTTTCGAACCATTTCTCACTGGTTTCTTACTACAAAAACAGTCAGAAAATTAGTTGTGAAGACCCTGTGAAGGATAAAAGAGGAGGTCTTCACAGACAACTCATTCACTGTCATTTACTTACAGCGTTTTGTGAATGTGAAGACCTATTTCGTTAAACTACACTTGGAGGGCTGTGGGCAAGGTAGTTGCCTGAATGTTGTCTCTTAGAAAACCTTGAAACTTTTGGTTTTTCCTCCGTGGGTAACACGAACAATCACCGGTTGGGTAACCGAAATTGTTATACTATTGTAAGGTACCAGTTGCTTGTTGAGCAAACCACCTGTAAGCGTGTACACCTCTATCATACTGTTCTCTTTCAAACCATTGAGCACTACACTTTCTCCTGATTTGTAGAAGGAAACGTTGTTTTGTTTGTTCTCTATTACAGATGAAATAATTCCCGAACCGTATAAACCGAAATCATTTGCCGAAACAGAGTTGGGTATATCGTCGTAGCAGGCTTTCATTAGATTGTCAACTAAGCTGTTGGCATAAAGCTCAATATACATATAACCGGTAGTTTCTTCGATAGAAGTAGCTGTTTTTCCGGCAGGAAGATAGAGCTCTGCCCACGCATCGGGTATACCGTCGTTATTGCTGTCGGTAGGTTTGCTGGTGGAGTTGTAAGCAATGTACCCTTCTACGTCGGTTTGTGTGTCTATTAAACCGTTTTTTGCACCGTTTGAACCTGTGTAAGTGTATGTACCGGTACGTGTTTCATTGATAATACGCTGGTCAATGGCATCTCTAACATAGCTTGCTCCACCATATAGCATTACTTTTTCGTAAGCTTGTGCGGCTGTATGTGTGGTTACAGAAGCCATTGTAAACTCGGTGGTCGATTTAATGTTGTTGATGTCTCCATCGGGTAGTGCGGCATTCCCTGTGTTTGGATGTATACCATGCCAGTTGTCGTTATTTGCAGTAACTATATTGTCCTTTGCTTTGATCGAAATTGCTGAGCAGCTATTGTCGAAATAATTACCTGTTACATAGAATTTACCCCATACTCCTTTGGGGTTTGTGTTCTTTCCATCATCGGCATTGGGTTGGAATATGCGATAACATAGTTGGTCTTTTGCAGCAGTAGAGTGACCTGGTTTGAAGTAGTTGTTTACATAATTATAACTTCCACCTTCACCTGCATAACCACCATTGCCCGGTCCCCAATTGTAAAATACATTATTGCGCAAGTCTACAATTTCATCGTTAGGACGTGCAGTATATCTACTACCGCAAAGTCTTGGTGTGCGGCTACTGTGGTGTGCTAATAAATTATGGTGAAAACTGGCACCTTCGCCACCCCATATTCCTCCGTATCCATGAGCCCCTTTGCCATGAACAGAGTTGGTTAAACTCTCACTTAAAATGCACCATTGCAAAGTGAAATTTTTATTGCCATAGAATGAAGCACACTCGTCGGTACACCAACTCATCGTACAATGGTCGATAATGACGTTTTTACGATTTCTTCCCCACATGGCATCATTTTCTGTTTTATGTTCATCACCCATGCGGCAACGAATAAAACGGATAATTATATTATCACCATCTACTTGTAATGTGTGGTTTTTGAGGCAGATACCATCTCCGGGAGCTGTATGTCCGGCAATGGTTAGGTTGCTTCTTTGTATTCTTAAAGTAGATTGTAACTCTATTGTACCCGATACGTCAAATACAATAAAGCGATTGTTTTGACTAACAGCGTCACGCAAAGAGCCCGATCCACTATCATTCAGGTTGGTAACACGATAAACGGTAGCATTATTAATACGTCCGCCGGTAACAGCATATCTGGCATAGCCTTCGGCACCGGGGAATGCTGGTGTAGTTTGTGCTTGTGCATTACCTGCCAGTAGAATTAGCAATAAGGTAAAAAGGGAAAATGTAAAGTGTTTGTTCATTGTAATCAGATTAAATTGAGTTGTTTGTATTATTGAGAACAACAAAAGTATGGCTTAGCGACGATTTCAAGGAGTAGATTTTAGTTAATTAAGGTGGAAGTTTTGTTCTGTAGAAGAGTGTTTATAGAAATCTTGCGTATCTTCGCACCTATTATTAATACACAACGTGAAAAAACATACTTTATTAACCACATGGGCTGCTATCTTCTTTTGCGGAATACTTTTTCCGCTGAATGTTATTGCGCAGATTTCAGATAATCTCTACCAATCGGACTATACAATAGACCCCGCCAACAAAGGTTCTTTACAACTGAGCATTGATAATATAACCTTTTTAAAGAACAATGAATACAAAGGCGAGTTTATTAAGGGATATACACTACCCGGCTTTTGGCTTCGTCCTACTGTTATATTTTATCCATTGGAGAGCATTAAGTTGGAACTTGGTGCTCAGGCCTTACGCTTTTGGGGAGCAGAAAAATATCCCACCTTCGCATATGCTGATATTGCTACATGGAAAGGTAGTCATTTTCAACGCGGATTTCACTTATTACCTTACTTTAGAGCGCAGTTTCAGCTGAATAGCAAGCTGCAAATCGTAGCAGGAAACCTTTACGATGGAGCCAATCATAGATTAATAGAACCATTTTATAATCCCGAAATGTCTCTTGTTGCCGATCCAGAATCTGGTGTACAACTTATATATAGCTCCAAACGCTTTGATATGGACACATGGATAAACTGGGATAGCTTTATTTTTGATAAAGAAGACCATCCCGAAGCTTTTACTGTGGGTATTTCTTCGCGACTGAAGTATAATAAAAAAGAATCAGCGGTTCACTTTTATTCACCTATACAGTTGTTGGGGCAACATAGGGGGGGCGAAATAGATGTGGATAATGGTGCCCCGGTACAAATGATATTTAATGGAGCAGCAGGACTTTCGGTGTTATGGAATATAAACGGTAGTAAGTTAAAACATATAGAAACCGGATTTACAGGAGCAGTCTTCTATAAACAAAAAGGCAATTTAGTCCCTTTTGAAAAAGGGTATGCTAACTATGCTTATGTACAGGCGGATGTTGATCACCTTAGATTGAAAGGTGCTTTTTGGACGAGCAAAGATTTTGCCTCAATACTTGGTAATCCTATGTTTGGCACTGTTTCTACTACGCAAGAGAATTCCTGTTTTAGTCAGACTAAAGTAGCTACGCTACATGCCGAATACTCTCGAAAGTTTGCAAAAGGATATGCATTCGGTGTGGATTTTGATGGATTTTATCATTTTCCGGTAGATATGACTACTGCTGAAGGAGTGATTGCTCAAAAATCCAGCTTTAGCTTTTCATTCGGTGTGTACTTCCGAATCAATCCGGTATTTTTATTGAAGAAATTTTAGAAAACAAACGATTATGATTGAAGTTGCTGATGCCGCGCTGCAAAAAGCCGCACAAAAGGGAATGGACGAATTTATAAAAGTGTTCATTGATGCCTATCAAGAGGCACTTGGTGGAGATCCCAGTGCTGAGAATATGCATCTTCTTACGGGCGAACAACATTCCTTGCTCTCTTATTACATATTAAGACAAGAACTGATGGATGGTGGGTTTTGTCAGCTTATACAGAATGGTTATGGTGGTTATATTTTCGATAATCCTTTTGCTAAAGCTATGCGTTTGTGGGGAGCAAAAGAGTTCTCCAAACTAATTTACAGTGCGAAAGAGATTTTTGATGCGAATCGTCAGGATCTTGAAAGAGAGCGTACAGACGATGAGTTTATGGCTATGTATGAACAATACGAAGCCTTTGATGATCTGGAAGAAACCTTCATGGAAACAGAGGAACTGATAACCACCATTATTGCCTCGTATGTTGATGAAAACATAAATTTGTTTGCCAACGTGAAAAAATAAAATTAAAAGATGCAGTATTTTTACTCCCTTTGTATTTATTCTTATAAAAATAATAAAATAAGGAGGGATTAACGTGTGCATCTCTTCTTGTTTATCTATATTTGCACACTCAAAATATTGAAAGAAAATACTAGTGATTATGAAAAATTTGAAAACTTGGGCGTTTGCCATGATGATTCTTTTTGTTGGAACAACACTCACATCTTGTCTTAATTCAGACGATTCTGCACCACAAGGAATAGCAAGAGGTATGCTTAGTGCTGGTGGGTTGTACTTATATACAGATGATGGCTTTACCTTAAATATACAAAATCCAACCGCAATGAAACTAACAGATGGTACTTATCCGGATCGTGTGGTTATTGTTTTCTCAATGATGGATGGAGAGGACTTCGAATCAGGAAAAACTAAATATAACGTTAATTTTGACTATTATAGCTCAATTATGGGTATGTGTGAATTTTCTGAAGAGCCAGTTGAACAAAACACACCTATTGTAGCTTTAAAAGGACTTACTTCTGGACAAGGTTATCTTGACGTATGGGCACGGTATTATTACGATAAAGAATCAGCGCTTTCTGATTTTACCTTATATGCCGATAGAGTTGAAGACGGTACGTTAGTGTTTAAGTTTGTTCAATCGGGTAAAGTCGTTAATAAGTATGAAGAAACAGACACTGCGTTCAGCTTTGACCTTCCTTATAGAAATTATATTGAAACAGAGTTTCCTGATGTGAAGTTTTTTGGTACAACCAACGACTCTATTTCTGTAAAAGTTGTGGCTAATGATACAGGTGCTGAATTATCACAAGGACCGATTAAAGTAAAAATCCAGTATTAATTGAATTATAAAGAAATATTTAGAATAGCGCTCTTATTGATTTCCTCCCCGGCGAAGGCTTGGGAGGAAATTCGTTTGGAAGAGGATAAGCGAAAGGTACATACAGCTTTTGTTTATCCTATGATTACTTTATGCTCACTCTCGGTGTTTTTGGGTGCGCTATTCGATAAAGGGTGGGGTAGTCCGGCTGCTTTTCAGTATGCAATGACGGAGTGTTGCGTGATGGCTGTTTCATTATTTGGTGGCTATTTTCTAGCTTCGTATGTTATCAATGAAATAGCAGTGAGATATCTACAGTTACCTAATGACATAAACTCTATTTATCAACTGGTGGGCTATTCGCTGGTTGTTATTTTTTTGACGAATATTGTTACTGGTATTTTCCCGAGTTTTACTTTTATTGGATTACTGTCTTTGTTCTATACTGTATATGTAGTGTGGGAGGGAACAACCATTTTGCTGGATATAAAAGAAGAGATCAAATTGAAGTTCACACTGATAGTATCGTTCTTTATCATTATTTGCCCGATGCTCATACAAACAGTATTCAATAAATTACTCTTTATTCTACACTAAATAATGAAGCAACCTACTGTAAATATAAAAAATAAACGTGCCAGTTTCGATTACGAATTTCTTGAAACATTTACGGCGGGTATTGTCCTTACAGGTACGGAAATTAAATCTATTCGTCTTGGGAAAGCCGCCCTTGTGGATACATATTGCTTTTTTGTAAAAGGAGAATTATGGGTGAAGAATATTCATATTGCAGAATATTTTTATGGCTCGTATAACAATCATAATGCACGGAGAGACCGTAAGCTGTTACTTAATAAAAAAGAATTGAAGAAACTGGAACGCGGAATCAAAGAAACTGGCTTCACCATTATACCATCTCGCATGTTTATCAATGAGAAGGGACTGGCAAAAATCGTTATTGCACTTGCTAAAGGTAAAAAGCAGTACGACAAACGCGAGAGTCTGCGCGAGAAAGATGATAAACGCGACATGGATCGAATAAAGAAGATTAATTATTGATAACTGTCGTTTCTGCGGTTTCATACATCTAATTACTCATGAAAGAACGATTATTGAGATGTGTTCGTACAGCTTTACCTAAGTCGGGACGGCTCTGTCTTTGGCTGTTGAAATTAATACTTCCCATCTCTTTGCTTGTTCGCCTATTGCAATATTATGGTATAATTGACTACTTGGCAGAATTTTTGCATCCACTTTTCAATTTTGTTGGTCTGCCTGGTGTTACTGCTATTGTTTTTATAACCAGTATATTTTTACCGCTTTACGCAGCTATTGCTGTGATGACTTCTTTGGCTATAACATTGCGTGAAGCCACTATACTTTCGGTAATGTGCCTAATTGCTCACAACTTGATTGTGGAGTGTGCCGTAACTAAGAAAACCGGTTCTTCATTTTGGGGCATGGTGTTGCTGCGTATCTCTGTAGCTTTTGTAGCAGCCATTTTTTTGAATATGACGCTACCTGTTAGCGACACTCCTTTCTTCCAACAAGTACATGTTGATAATTACGAATCGCTGGGTGCTGTGCTACAAGCGTGGTTGTACAGTTCTCTGATATTGATTGTGACTATTGTTGTTATTGTAACAGCACTAATGATACTGCAGCGTATGCTGTCCGAGTTTAAGTTAATAGATATCATATCCCGTCCGTTAGAACCGTTGATGAAACTATTTGGTTTGCCTAAAGACTCTTCTTTTCTGTGGATTGTGGGCAATGTGATTGGATTAGCTTATGGTGGGGCGGTTATGGTAGATTTGGTTGAAGAAGGAAAATTGACATTGAAAGACTCCAACGTAGTTAATCACCATTTAGCTATATCTCATTCATTGTTAGAAGATACACTACTATTTGTAGCGCTGGGAGTCAATTTCTGGATAATTGTAAGCACTCGTTTACTGCTGGCTATGATAGTGGTATGGGGTCGCCGACTCATTTTATATATAAGGAAGGATAAAAATGAAAAGAACTATTCAAGAACTCATTTGTGAGCGTATTTTGATTCTTGACGGTGCAATGGGCACCATGATACAACAATATAATTTACAAGAAGAGGATTTTCGTGGTGAACGTTTTGCACATGTACCCGGGCAACTCAAAGGGAACAATGATTTATTAAACCTGACTCGTCCGGATGTAATACAAGATATTCATCGTAAATATCTTGAAGCCGGTGCCGATTTAATAGAAACTAATACTTTCAACGCAACTTCCATATCTATGGCAGACTACCACATGGAGGCTTACGTACGCGAAATAAATCTTGCCGCTGTAAAAATAGCTCGTGAGGTTGCCGATGAATATACTATAAAAACCCCCGATAAACCTCGATTTGTTATTGCTTCGATAGGACCTACAAACAAAACGACTTCCATGTCGCCCGATGTAAACAACCCAGCATTACGATCCATGACATATGATGAATTGGTTGTTTCTTATATTGAACAAATAGAGACTTTGTTGACTGGTGGCGTAGATGCAATACTTATTGAAACAATTTTTGATACACTAAACGCCAAGGCAGCAATCTATGCAGCAGAGGAAGCAATGCAAAGAACAAATAAGCAAGTGCCACTCATGCTTTCTATTACTGTTTCTGACATTGGAGGGCGAACGCTCTCAGGACAAACACTTGATGCCTTTCTAGCATCTGTGCAGCATGCAAATATCTTTTCTATTGGTTTGAACTGCTCATTTGGTGCACGCCAGTTGAAACCTTTCCTAGAGCAACTAGCCCTCAAGGCTCCTTATTATATTAGTGCTTATCCTAATGCCGGATTACCCAATAGTCTTGGGTTGTATGATCAAAGTCCAAAAGAAATGGCTATGCAGGTAAAAGAGTATTTGGATGAAGGATTAGTTAATATTATTGGTGGATGTTGCGGTACAACCGATAAATATATAGCCGAGTATCCTTCTTTACTTAACACAGCTAAGTTGCATGTACCTGCAACCAAACCAACTAACCTTTGGTTATCAGGATTGGAGCTGCTAGAGGTAAAGAGCGAAATGAATTTTGTAAATATAGGTGAGCGCTGCAATGTGGCGGGATCGCGCAAATTTCTTCGATTGATTCAAGAAAAGAAATACGACGAAGCACTCTCTATCGCACGTAAGCAAGTAGAAGATGGTGCGTTGATTCTTGATTTTAACATGGATGATGGATTACTCGATGCAAAAGAAGAAATGACTACTTTCCTTAATTTAATTGCTTCAGAACCAGAAATAGCGCGTGTGCCGTTGATGATTGATTCTTCGAAGTGGGAAGTGTTACTTGCCGGATTGAAGTGCGTACAAGGAAAACACATTGTAAATTCTATTTCTTTGAAAGAGGGCGAAGCCAAGTTTGTTGAGCAGGCGCGTACTTTGCGCTCATATGGTGCAGCTGTAGTAGTTATGGCTTTTGATGAAAACGGACAGGCAGATACATTTGAACGTAAAATTGGAATTTGTGAAAGAGCATATCGGTTGCTGGTCGATAAACTGAATTATAATCCCTGCGATATAATCTTTGACCCCAATGTATTGGCTATTGCTACAGGGATTGAAGAGCATAATAACTATGCAGTAGATTTCATTAAGGCGACAGGTTGGATTAAAAAAAATCTTCCCGGAGCAAGTGTAAGTGGTGGAATTAGTAATCTTTCTTTCTCATTCCGTGGCAACAACTATATTCGCGAGGCTATGCATGCAGTATTTTTATATCATGCCATACGCGAAGGACTGGACATGGGTATTGTCAATCCGGCTACCTCGGTATTATACAATGACATTCCTCAGGATGTATTGATTTGCATTGAAGATGTTGTCTTGAATAGACGACCTGATGCAGCCGGACGCTTAGTTGAATTGGCCGAACAATTGAAGGGAGCTACTGAAACAGTTTCTGCTGAAGCCAAGCATACTGCTTGGCGTGATTTGCCTGTAAATGATCGTTTACAATATGCCTTAATGAAAGGAATAGGAGATTATTTGGAGCAGGATATCCAAGAAATACTAACTCAATATCCTAAAGCCGTTGATATTATTGAAGGACCGCTTATGGAAGGTATGAGTAAGGTTGGTGTGTTGTTTGGCGAGGGGAAAATGTTCTTACCGCAGGTGGTAAAAACAGCTCGTACCATGAAGAAAGCAGTTTCTATTCTGCAGCCCATTATTGAAGAGGAGAAGCAAGAAGGTGTCGCTTCGGCTGGTAAAGTGCTACTTGCTACAGTAAAAGGCGATGTGCACGATATTGGTAAGAATATAGTTTCTGTTGTAATGGCATGCAATAGCTATGAAATAATAGATCTTGGTGTTATGGTTCCTGCAGAAACAATTGTGCAGAAAGCAATCGAAGCAAAAGTAGACATGATTGGTCTTAGTGGTTTGATTACTCCTTCACTTGAGGAAATGGTGCATGTAGCTGTTGAACTTCAGAAAGCCGGATTGCACATACCTTTATTAATAGGTGGGGCTACCACTTCCAAACTCCATACTGCTTTAAAGATTGCTCCGGTTTATAATGCACCTGTTGTACACTTAAAAGATGCTTCGCAAAATGCTACTGTAGCCAATAAGTTGATGAACTTGAATAATCGGAAAGAGTTTGTAGAGGAGTTGAACTATGAATATGAGCAGTTGCGTGAAAAAAGCAATGAATCGAAGGTTATCTCTGTCTCATTGGAAGATGCACGGAAGAATAAATTGAATTTGTTTGATTAAATAGTTGATTTTTCGTCTTTTTGTTTCTATTCCTAATTTTATTGTATATTTTTGCGCGATATTCATAAATAATTGCAGCAAAATGTTTGGAATTGAAGACTCTCTGATATACTTACCCTACCTCTTATCGGTGGTATGCGTACTTTTTTCTATTTGGTATGGTGCGAAGAACTGGAATAAAGAAAACGATAAAGACGAAGAATAATGGATAATACTTTTATATTAGGACTCATAGTAGTTGCTTATCTCTTGCTTATTGCATTCTTCGGTTATCTGGGTTATCGTAGAACAACTTCCTCAAACGATTATTTGGTAGGTGGTAGAGAAATGAACCCCATTGTAATGGCACTTTCTTATGGTGCTGCATTTATTTCGGCATCAGCTATTGTTGGTTTTGGTGGTTTTTCGGCTGCTTTTGGTATGGGTATTCAGTGGCTTTGCTTTCTGAATATGTTTGTTGGAGTGGTTATTGCTTTTATCTTTTTCGGTTTGCGTACTCGTAGGTTGGGAGTGAAGTTGAATGTAGGTACCTTTCCACAACTCTTAGGTAAGTTTTATCGCTCACGATCTATACAAGTGTTTGTGGCAGCAGTAATCTTTCTTGGAATGCCGCTGTATGCTGCGGTGGTGATGAAAGGTGGTGCTGTTTTCATTGAACAAATATTTCAAATAGACTTTAACATTGCTCTACTTATATTTACTTTGGTTGTCTCTGCGTATGTACTTGCCGGAGGAATTAAAGGAGTGATGTACACAGATGCCATGCAGGCAATGATCATGTTTAGCTGTATGCTATTTTTGCTCTATGGCTTTTACAAAGTTATTGGTATGGGCTTTGTCGAGGCAAATGAGGAATTAACCAAAATAGCACCTCTTGTTCCTGAAAAACTCCAAGCCGTAGGACATCAGGGGTGGACAAAAATGCCTGTCGCCGGATCTCCTCAATGGTATAGCTTGGTAACATCGTTGATACTTGGTGTAGGCTTGGGATGTTTGGCACAACCACAATTAGTGGTTCGCTTTATGACCGTTAAAAGTAGCAAGCAACTCAATCGTGGTGTGTTGGTCGGTTGTCTTTTTATCTTGATTACGGTAGGCTCTATCTATCATGTGGGTTCGCTTAGTAATTTATTCTTTTTGAAAACAGAAGGAGCTGTAGCTACTGAAGTTGTAAAAGATATCGATAAAATTATTCCTTATTTTATAGACAAAGCTATGCCCAATTGGTTTGCAGCAGTCTTTATGCTTTGTATTCTATCGGCAAGTATGTCTACCTTGAGTTCTCAGTTCCATACAATGGGAGCAGCAGCCGGATCGGATATATATAGTACTTACAACCCTCGTTCGCGTGGCAAACTTACAAACGTTATTCGGTTAGGCATCTTGTTTGCAATCCTTGTTAGCTATATCATCTGCTATATGCTACCCAATGATATTATTGCTCGCGGTACGGCTATGTTTATGGGTATTTGCGCTTCCGCCTTTCTTCCCGCTTATTTTTGTGCATTATACTGGAAGCGTGTTACTCGTCAGGGAGCATACGCAAGTATGTGGGTGGGTACTTTGGCTAGTTTGTTCGCATTGATATTCTTGCACGAGAAGGAAGCGGCGGCTCTTGGTATTTGCAAAGCATTCTTTGGTAAGGATGTGCTTATTGAAACCTATCCATTTCCTGTAGTTGATCCAATACTTTTTGCACTTCCGTTATCAATACTGGCAATAGTGGTAGTAAGTTTGAATACTCGCAGCAAACTAGGGGTAAGCAGGTAACGCTTGAGGATACTCTTTAATTTTCGATTTGTACGTATTGAACCGTGAGATTATATCTTTTACGAAGTTGTAAGTTTCGGTTCCTCTAAAGTAACCGTTTTTGCAAACGGGGTCGGCGTAGTATTGTTCGTGGCTTTTAAGCAATAGGTAAGTTTCTACGTTATCGTCCCAAACGTACTTGTCTTTTCCATACTTTTCTGCTAATGCCATGGCATCGTAAATGTGTCCTAATCCACCATTGTAAGCAGCCAACACGAATTTTATTCGTTCGTTATTGTCAGTAATCATTCCAAGACTTCTGTTTACGGATTTGATATATTTTACCGCACCTTTGATACTCTCTTCGGGGTCATTCATCTTATCACCCGGAACACCCATAGCACGTGCCGTAGCAGGCATGAGTTGCATTAATCCTTGTGCACCTGCCCATGAAACAACATCTGGGTCAAAGTTAGATTCGGTGTAGGCTAAAGCTGCAAGTAGCCGCCAGTCCCAGTTTATCTCTTGCGCATATTGCTTGAAGAATGTGTCGTATAGTGATATCTTTCCTTCTCGTAGGGATAAAATAGCTGTATATGGTATAGCTTTACTGGTTTCAAAATAACGTTTCATACTTGCGGTATAGGCAGGAGAAGTGATATTCTCTTCGTGCCATTTGTTGGCAGCTTCGGCAAGGAGCGGACAATCTTTGCGTACCGCCCATGAAGAACGTTGGTCGTAGCTTACGGGTAGTCGCACATTCAAGTTAGGAAAATAGGTCTTGTTTAATAATGCAAGATCGTTATCGGCTACGGTATAGGGAATTTTTCCTTGTGCTACTTGAATAATAAGGTCTTCGCTATTGATGCTGTCGTTATCTACTAATTGTATGTTTATTCCTCCACCCAGTTCTTTGTTGAGCAGGTTGAGCCGGTCGTAATACTTACCGGTTCGTACATGTATTTCCTTGCCAATAAGTTCGGTAACATCTTTTACTACCTTTTCTGTTCCTCTTTGTACGAGGACTTGGTGGGTTACCGTTTCTTTTCCACAATAAAGCAGGCTATCTTTTAGCGGAATAGTAATTGGCATGTTGTACGCTATAATGTCTCCTTCACCATTAAGTAGTTTTTCAATGAGTTCCTGCACGTTATTGGCTGTCTCCATGCGTAAACTTACACCAAGGGTTTCGGCAAATTGTTGTGCAAGTTCGTACTGAAATCCCATTTCCTGTCCACGATAGTTGAAGTAAGATATAGAGCTGTTCAGTGTTAACACCACCAACTCTCCGCTATCTACAATTTGCGGAAGGTCGTAGCCTGTTTCTTTTGTTGACTTTTTATGGTTGCAGCTTGTCAACAATAAGGAGAAAAGCAACAATGAGCATAGCGTTCTCATCTTCTCTACAAATGCTTTTTAATATACATGGTTAATATTTTAATAGCAATTTTGTTGTTTCCACCTTCGGGGATAATCAGGTCGGCATAGCGTTTAGTTGGCTCTATAAACTGCAAATGCATAGGTTTCAGTACACGTGTATATCGTTGCATTACAGCTTCGGCAGTTCGTCCGCGTTTAACAATATCGCGTTGAATTACACGAATCAAACGTTCGTCGGGGTCGGCATCTACAAAAACCTTCAAATCCATCAGGCTGCGTAGGCGCTCATCACACAATGCCAGAATACCCTCGATGATAATAACCGGACATGGCTCAATGTGTATGGTTTCGGGTTGGCGGGTACACGTCAGATAGGAATAGGTGGGTTGTTCAATACTTTCTCCTGCTCGTAGTTTGGTGATTTGTTCGGATAGTAAATCCCAGTCGAATGCGTCGGGGTGGTCAAAATTAATGTTTTGCCGTTCTTCAACAGGCACATGACTGCTGTCTTTATAGTAGGAGTCTTGCGGTAATAAAACAACTTCGCTTGCTCCCAAACTCTCTATGATTTTCTTTACGACGGTGGTTTTTCCTGAACCTGTTCCGCCTGCTATTCCTATTATTAACATCGTTTATATATCTATTTGAAACAAATCTACTATTTTTGCGTGGATTAACTTAGTGTTTATTGACAATAAGTAAGCACGTATATGCAAATATAGAAAATAATTAATATATAATTTCCATATGATTAAACACATTGTCTTATTTAAGCTAAAATCAGAGATTCCTACCGATGAAAAACTGATTATCATGAAAGCCTTTAAGTCTGCAATAGAAAGTTTACCTCCCAAAATATCCATCATTCGCAATATTGAAGTTGGCTTGAATATAAATGCTTCCGAAACATGGGATATTGCACTTTATAGTGAGTTTGATTCGTTGGAAGACCTAAAGACGTATGCTACGCATCCCGACCATGTAGCTGCTGCAAGTATTATATCCGATGTGAAAGAAAACCGTTCTTGTGTAGATTACGAATTTTAATTGAATAGTATGAAAAGAATATCAATAATTTTTTCGGCGTTGTGTTTATTAGCATGTACATTAAACGCCCAAATGTTTGAACCTGTAACCTTCAAAACAACACTGAATACTATCGCCGATAATGAATATGAATTGGTTTTTGCCGCTTCGATAGAGCAAGGTTGGCATGTTTACTCCACCGAGCTTGGTGACGGACCTACATCTGCTACGCTTAATCTAGAAACATCAGAAGGTGTGGAACTTGTGGGTAAACTTACTCCTCGTGGAAAAGAAATAGCCAAGTATGACAATATTTTCGAGATGGATGTGCGATATTTCGAAGAGAGTGGTGAGTTTGTGCAGAAGTTCAAAGTTACCGGTGCTACCTATAAAATAGGAGGCTACCTGGAATATGGCTCTTGCAATGACGAAACCTGCTTACCACCAACGGCAGTAGAATTTGCTTACTCAGGTCAGCAAAAAAGTAATGCCGCTGTTGCTGTAGCTGCAGTTACACCAACAACTACCGAAGAGGTATCGGCTACACTGCAGCCAGTGGAAGAGGAACCGGCAAGTGTTAACAAAACAGATTTATGGCAACCGGTTATCTCGGAGTTACAAGCCTTTGGCGAAACCACCTCACAAAAAGATATGTCTTGGTTATATATCTTTATCGCGGGTTTTGTTGGTGGGTTGTTGGCTTTGTTCACCCCCTGTGTATGGCCAATTATTCCTATGACGGTTAGCTTCTTCCTGAAAAGAACCAAAGACAGAGCAAAAGCAATCACCGATGCGGTTACGTATGGTGTTTCTATTGTGATTATTTATGTGGTGCTGGGCATTGCTATTACATTAATATTTGGAGCCAATGCACTAAATGCCCTTTCTACCAATGCTATATTTAATATTATCTTCTTTTTAATGTTAGTTGTCTTCGCAGCTTCTTTCTTTGGAGCGTTTGAAATAACGTTGCCGTCTAAGTGGAGCAATTCGGTAGACAGCAAAGCGGAGAAAACAAGTGGATTAATCAGTATCTTCCTGATGGCATTTACGTTGGCATTGGTTTCTTTCTCGTGTACAGGACCTATCATCGGTTTTGTGCTGGTAGAGGTTTCTACAACAGGCAATATCATTGCACCTATGATTTGTATGTTTGGCTTTGCTATTGCTCTGGCATTACCATTTACACTGTTTGCGCTTTTCCCATCGTGGCTGAAATCTATGCCGAAGTCGGGTGGCTGGATGAATGTAATTAAGGTTACACTTGGCTTCCTTGAATTGGCATTTGCGCTTAAATTCTTATCGGTTGCCGACTTAGCTTATGGTTGGGGTATTCTCGATCGCGAAACTTTCCTTGCTCTATGGATTGTCATCTTCGCCTTACTGGGATTCTATCTGTTGGGGAAAATCAAATTCCCGCACGATGATGATGAAACTAAAGTAGGTGTAACCCGTTTCTTCATGGCGTTGGTATCGTTGGCATTTGCTGTGTATATGGTTCCCGGTTTGTGGGGAGCACCGTTGAAGGCAGTAAGTGCTTTTGCTCCACCTATGAATACGCAAGATTTTAATCTTTATACAAACGAAGTACATGCTAAGTTCGACGATTACGACGCTGGTATGGAGTATGCCCGCCTGCATGGTAAACCGGTCATGGT
Organism: Bacteroides sp. 214; assembly: GCF_010501015.1. Classification (GTDB taxonomy): domain Bacteria; phylum Bacteroidota; class Bacteroidia; order Bacteroidales; family Bacteroidaceae; genus Bacteroides. The sequence continues at coordinate 361,677 of NZ_QVML01000001.1, forward strand.
CGATTTTACTGGTTATGGTTGTGTAAACTGCCGCAAGATGGAACTTGCTGTGTGGACAGACCCAAAGGTAGGAAGCATCATCAACAATGACTACGTACTAATAACTCTTTATGTAGACAATAAAACGCCATTGCCCGAACGTATAAAGATTACGGAAAACGGTAAGGAACGTACGCTTCGTACACTTGGTGATAAATGGAGTTATCTTCAAAATGTAAAATTCAGTGCTAACGCGCAACCGTTTTATGTACTGCTGGATAATGAAGGTAAACCATTAAACAAATCGTATGCTTATGATGAAGATATTGATAAATACGTTGAGTTTCTACAAACCGGTTTGAGTAATTACAAGAAAGCAGTTCGTTGACAAAACATGCGCTATACGCTCCAAGTATAGTTTGACGGAATAGGTCTTCACATTCACAAAGCGCTGTAAGTAAATGGCAGTAAGCGAGTTGTGTGTGAAGACCTTCTCTTTTTGCTTTCACAGGGTCTTCACAAGATTTTTGGACTTCTTTTTGCTGTAAAACAAAGTCCGAAACGATGCAAAATGCGGTTCAAAGTGAAGTGAAAAACAGTCCGAAATTACAATGCTTATAGTATTCGTTCTGAATCCTTATAGTATTTGCACTGAATGCTTATAGCATTTGCTCCAAATGCTTATGGTTCTAGCTCCAAATGCCATAAGCAGAAAAACGGACTCGCACATTAACTAACTATTTATATCCAGTAGGTAGTTATGCAGATGCTTTCTTAGACAGACCTCACTTTTTTAAGACGAGTTTAATTTATATATTTGTGCTTCAAACTAAGAAAAGTAAACGTAAACAATAAACTGAAAAATGAAGAAGATAACAAATCCATTTCGTAATGTAGAAGGATATAACTGTTTTGGCTGTGCACCTCATAATCCTGCCGGCGTAAAAATGGAATTTTATGAAGACGGCGATGAAATAGTGAGTATTTGGAAGCCAAGTTCTGAATATCAAGGGTGGCTGAATACACTACATGGAGGTATTCAAGCAGTACTACTCGATGAAATTTGTGCTTGGGTGGTGCTTCGCAAACTGCAAACCACCGGGGTAACTTCAAAGATGGAAACTCGTTATATGAAATCGGTCGATACCACAGACAGTCATATAGAACTTCGCGCCAATATAATTGAAGTAAAACGCAACGTAATATTGATTGAAGCACGTCTATTTAATAAAGATGGCGAATTGTGCACCAAAGCGGTTTGTACTTATTTTACTTTTCCACAAGAAAAGGCAAGGGAAGAGATGTTTTTTGCCGGTTGTGATTTGGAATAATGCTTTTTTGTGATAAATGTTTGGCTAATTAAAAGAAATACCTTACATTTGTTGCGTAAATAATAAGAAATATGAATAAAATGACTACACTTCATCATCATTTACCTAACGATTAATCGGTGGGCAGAGATGATATTGTGTATATGATATAGTAAGGCTTGCCGCAGGGTAAGCCTTTTTTATTTTACGAATCAATCAAAAATTCAATAAACTTAAAGCATTATGTTACGAATCGCAGTACAAGCCAAAGGCAGATTATACGAAGAAACGATGGAACTTCTTAGCGAAGCAGATATCAAAATAAGTGCAATGAAACGAAGTCTGCTGGTGCAGTCGCCCAACTTTCCGGTAGAAATTCTCTTCCTTCGCGATGACGATATACCACAATCGGTGGCTACGGGAGTGGCAGATTTGGGTATCGTTGGCGAGAATGAGTACATGGAGAAACGCGAGGACGCAGTGGTTGTTAAACGACTGGGATTTAGTAAGTGTCGTTTGTCGTTGGCTATGCCCAAAGATATAGAATACACAGGTATCGGCTGGTTTGAAGGAAAAAAGATTGCGACTTCATATCCGGTTATCTTGAGTAACTATATGAAAGAACATGGTGTGAATGCCGAAATACACGAAATAACCGGTTCTGTAGAGATAGCACCCGGTATCGGATTGGCAGATGCTATCTTCGATATTGTCAGCTCAGGTTCTACATTGGTGAGCAATAGACTGAAGGAGGTGGAAGTAATCATGAAATCGGAAGCATTGTTGATTGCAAATAAAAATCTGAACGCAGAGAAAAAAGAAATTCTTGATGAACTGCTCTTCCGCATTGATGCTGTGAAGACTGCCGAAGACAAAAAGTATGTTTTGATGAACGCCCCAAAGAGTGCGCTCGACAGTATTATTGCTTTGTTACCCGGTATGAAAAGCCCCACGGTAATGCCATTGGCGCAGGAAGATTGGTGCTCGGTACATACTGTGCTCGACGAGAAATGTTTTTGGGAGATTATCGGAAAATTGAAAGCTCTTGGCGCGCAAGGTATCTTGGTGCTTCCCATAGAGAAGATGATTGTGTAATATCTGTTTCTACAAAAAGAAAAAGCAATGAAAATCTATAAACACCCCGAACAGGAAGCGTGGGCGGAACTCCTCAAACGACCGGAAATTGACAGTACAAGTTTGTTTGAGACAGTTCGTGTTGTGCTTGATGAAATTAAGCAGGGGGGAGACTCCGCTGTTATCAAATACGAAGCCAAGTTTGACAAAGTGCAACTGCAATCGTTGGCTGTAAGCGAAAGGGAGATTATCGAAGCAGAACAGAAAGTTGAACCGGCACTGAAAGAGGCTATTTGCTTGGCTAAAAGTAATATTGAGAAATTCCACCAAGCTCAACGTTTCGAAGGGAAAAAGGTAGAAACCACTCCCGGTGTTACCTGTTGGCAGAAAGCTGTTGCTATCGAAAAGGTGGGGTTATACATTCCCGGAGGCACAGCGCCACTTTTCTCTACCGTATTGATGCTGGCAATACCAGCACGCATTGCCGGTTGCGCGGAGATTGTGTTGTGTACACCCCCCAATCAGGAAGGGTGTATTCATCCTGCTATTCTTTACGCAGCCAAAGTAGCCGGAGTAAGTAAGATATTCAAAGCTGGTGGTATACAGGCAATTGGTGCAATGGCGTACGGAACCGAAAGTATTCCGAAGGTATATAAAATATTCGGTCCGGGCAACCAATATGTTACAGCCGCAAAGCAGTTGGTTGGGTTGCGAGAAGTTGCGATTGATATGCCTGCAGGTCCCTCGGAGGTAGAAGTGCTTGCCGACGAAACAGCTAATCCGCGTTTTGTAGCTGCCGACTTGCTGTCGCAGGCAGAGCACGGCGTAGATAGTCAGGCGGTGTTGATAACAACTTCGAGTGAATTACTTAACGAAGTGCTGAGTGAAGTAGAAAAGCAGTTGAATGAATTACCACGTAAGGAAATTGCCGCGCAATCGCTCAAAAACAGTAAGCTAATCCTTGTAAAGAACATGGACGAGGCCATTGCTATGACCAACGAGTACGCTCCTGAGCATCTTATTATTGAAGCTGCCAATTATATGCAACTTGCCGATAGGGTAGTGAACGCCGGTTCTGTTTTCCTCGGACATCTTACCCCTGAAAGCGCGGGCGATTATGCTTCGGGCACTAACCATACGCTTCCTACCAACGGCTATGCCAAAGCCTACAGCGGGGTAAGTCTGGATAGTTTTATTCGCAAAATAACCTTTCAGGAAATAACTCCACAAGGAATTGAGGCAATAGGCCCTGCTATTGAAATAATGGCAGCAAACGAAGCGCTTGATGCACACAAAAATGCAGTTACCATCCGATTGAGTGAACTAAAATAATGCACAAAATGAAAACATTACAAGAATTGACACGTCCCAATATTTGGAATCTGAAGCCTTATTCTTCTGCACGGGATGAATACAAAGGAGCGGTTGCGTCTGTTTTTCTGGATGCGAACGAAAACCCATTCAACACTCCAATCAATCGCTATCCCGACCCGTTGCAAAACGAATTGAAGTTAGCTTTATCACGCCTGAAAGGTGTAAAACCCGAACAGATTTTCTTAGGAAATGGTAGCGATGAGGCAATTGATTTGTTGTTTCGTGCTTTCTGCGAACCGGCTATAGATAATGTAGTTGCCATAGATCCTACTTACGGTATGTATCAGGTGTGTGCCGACATAAATAATGTTGCCTATCGCAAGGTCTTGCTCAACGAAGAGTTTCAATTCTCGGCCGATGACCTCTTGGCTGCTGTAGATGAACATACCAAGCTTATTTTTCTTTGCTCACCCAATAATCCCACGGGCAACAATTTGTTACATAAGGAGATAGACCGTGTACTTCATGAATTCGACGGAATTGTGGTCATAGACGAAGCATACATCGATTTCTCAAACCTAGCTTCTTACCTTACTAAATTGCATAAACACCCCAACTTGGTGGTGCTGCAAACTTTCTCTAAGGCATGGGGCTCGGCGGCTATCCGATTAGGAATGGCGTATGCGTCGGCAGATATTATCGATATCTTTAGTAAAATTAAGTACCCTTACAATGTAAATTTACTTACTCAGAAACAGGGATTGGATATGCTCCTCAAATACCATGATATTGAAAAGTGGGTAAAGACGCTGTTGGATACACGAGCGGAATTAATGAAGGAGTTTGCCAAACTACCTTGCGTGGAGAAGGTATTTCATTCGGATGCTAATTTCTTTTTGGCGCGCGTAACCGACGCAACAGCTATTTACAACTACTTGGTGGGGTTGGGTATCATCGTGCGCAACCGTACCAATGTTGTGCTCTGTGATAACTGTTTGCGTATAACCGTTGGCAGTCGTGTGGAAAATCATCAATTACTGGATGCCTTGAAAGCCTATCAGGCAAGCTAAAACAGGATTATCATGAAGAAAAAAGTTTTATTTATAGATAGAGATGGTACGCTGGTTATCGAACCACCGGTAGATTATCAGTTGGATGCGTTGGAGAAACTGGAGTTTTATCCAAAAGTATTCCGTAACCTTTCGTTTATTCGCAGCAAGCTCGATTTCGAATTTGCCATGGTTACTAATCAGGATGGGCTCGGAACAGCGTCGTTTCCCGAAGAAACCTTTTGGCCGGCACACAATCTCATGCTGAAAACATTGGAAGGTGAGGGTATTACGTTCGACGAAATCTTTATTGACCGCAGTTTCCCTGCCGATAATGCACCGACGCGTAAGCCTCGTACCGGTTTGTTGGGTAAATATATAGATAATCCGGCCTACGATCTTGCCGGTAGCTTTGTTCTGGGCGACCGTGTTACGGATGTAGAGCTGGCTAAGAATCTGGGTTGTCGTGCTATTTATTTACAGGATAGTAGCGAGGAGCTTCAGGAAAAAGGATTGGATGCCTACTGCGCGCTTGCCACAACGGACTGGGACCGTATTGCCGAGTTCCTTTTTGCCGGCGAACGAACAGCCCAGGTAGCCCGCGTCACACACGAAACGGATATATACATTGCCCTTAATTTAGATGGCAATGGTGTGTGCGATATCTCTACCGGACTTGGCTTCTTCGACCACATGCTCGAACAGATAGGTAAGCACGCCGGTATAGATGTTACCATTCGGGTAAAAGGCGACCTGCATGTAGATGAGCATCACACCATCGAAGATACGGCCATCGCGCTGGGCGAGTGTCTGTATCAGGCGTTGGGTTCCAAGCGCGGTATAGAGCGTTACGGTTACGCGTTGCCTATGGATGATTGTCTTTGTCAGGTTTGTTTAGATTTTGGCGGTCGCCCTTGGTTAGTGTGGGATGCCGAGTTTACAAGAGAAAAAATAGGGGAGATGCCTACCGAAATGTTCCTGCATTTCTTCAAATCATTGAGCGATGCAGCTAAGATGAATCTCAACATCAAAGCCGAAGGGCAGAACGAACACCATAAAATAGAAGGAATTTTCAAAGCGTTGGCGCGTGCCATAAAGATGGCCATAAAGAGAGATGTATATCACTACGAGCTTCCCAGCACAAAAGGTGTTTTATAAAACACCTTCTTATTGTACCGCCTTCTTTATACATTCTTCAATGGGTGTAAACACAAAGCCTGTCGCATTTATAATCTTATCCGATGAATAAACAGTTTGCTTGCTTGCCGAACGTGCAATTTCGGGTGTTATCAATGGTGGTTTCCCGGTGACTTTGGAAAGCAATGTGTTGAGGAAGCAAGCTATTTTCAGCCCTGTCTTGCCAACGGCTATAAATGGCGGACGCTTATTCAACGCGCGGGCAATGAAGGTAAAAAGTTCCTTGTTAGTCAGGCTTTCGGCTACTAAAACGAAGCGTTGGTTATACAACTCCTTTTCCAGAAGTAGCTCGATGGCACGGCACACATCGCCTACATCTACATATCCGCTTTTTTGCCGGGTGTAGAAAGGCATTCCTTTGCGTATTTGTTCAATAAGTTGCAGGCTGCTTTTAGTGAAATCTCCGGCTCCCAAAACAATGCCGGGGTTTACGATGATAGCTTGCAACCCCTTTGCGATACCCTTCCACACTTCTTGTTCTGAGGCGTATTTGCTGTTGGTGTATACCGATGACACGTTTGCGGTGTTCCAGGGCGTTTCCTCATCGACCGGTTTTCCGGCTATTGCTGTGCCAAGCGCGCCAATGGAAGAAACAAAAACAAATGATTTGATAGAGCTTTCGAGAGCTGCTTCTACCATGTTGCGGGTACCTGCCACGTTCGTATCCCACAATGTATTGGCGGTGCTGCTACCGAAAGAGACTACAGCAGCGCAGTGATACACCCTGTTTACATCGCTCATAGCCTGTAGTAGCGAGGTTTTGTTGAGCAAGTCGCCCTCTACCCATTCTACCTTATTGTATATGCTGTCGAACTCTTCGTTGTAAAAGTGGCAAATGAGTCGCAACTCGTCTAAACGTGAAGAAGACCTTAACAATGCGCGTACGTTTTCGCCTTTTCGCAAGAGCGAGATGAGTAAATGACCACCTACCAGTCCGCTACTTCCGGTTATCAATATCATGAGCTTTTGGATTATTCGTGTGTAAAGGTTACAAATGTAATCAATTAAGCGACTTGGCTATTCTTTTTTTTGTACTTTTGCGACTTTCAATAATAGTAAAACGATATTTATCATGAAGAAAATTCTTACCTCTCTGAGCCTTTTTTTGCTTCTGCTTTTTGCGTTTACCTCATGCTCGTCGGGCGGTTCTAAGCATATAGCTTCTACTATTGCTCCCGGAGAAACGGTTTTGAAACATTACGATTACTTGAAACAGGGTGATTACGAGAAGTTTGGCGAAATATTCTTATTGGGAGAAAATCTGCCTTCGGATAAGGCAAAAGAGGCGATGAGTGCTGCGCTAAACTCTTTGAAACAGGCAATAGAGAAGAAAGGCGGGGTTAAAAACGTAAAACTTCTATCGGAAATGAAGACTTCGGATGATAAAACAGCACGTGTTTACATTTTGCAAGAGTTTGAAGATGGAACATCAGAAGATTATAACTACAAATTGACCAATGTAAATGGGCATTGGCGCATTGTTGTAGAGTAAATTAAGGCGGTTTATAGAAGAAGGAGCATCAGCCATAGTCTCATGCTCCTTCATCCATAGGCTCGCGACCCCTCAGCCATAGGCTCACAACCATTCATCCATAGGCTCACAACCATTCATCCATAGGCTCGCAACCGGTCGGTCATAGCCTTCTTCAGAAACTCTTCTACTTAAAATATCCTATTGGATGATTCAAAATAGGTTCTTCCGATTCTTTTAGCTTCAGCGCTGCTTTTAATTTATCTTTCTCCATGTAACCGCGAGGAACTGTAGCCAGATTGGCTGCCGCGCAGAAAATAGAGATGTTTTGCGAAATAATGCCAGCGTCGGCAGCTCCCATTGTGCGGGTCATTTCATTCTTCGGATCACCCAGTTTAGACAAATTACTAACCAAAAGTAGTACCACAGACGCTTCATTTACATACGCTTGTTGGCTGGCGGCATAAGGAATGAAGTTTCCTTCGGCAACCAAAGTTAGTTTGTTTCCCTTGGCATCGTATAAGTACGCACCCTCTTTGAACAATACATAGATATCTACATCTTGGCGATTCATGGCCGATGGCGCAGTTCGTTTACCGTCGGCAGGGCGATTAATTCCGTTTGCAGCCCAAAGTACATCCGATAAGTCGGCAATGCTCAATGCTTTGTTGGAAAACTCGCGGGTTGATTTTCGCTCTGCCAAAGCTTTCATTACTGTGCCCGAACGCTCCATGTTGGGCTTTTTTAACTCGATAACCTTATCGGCAGCTCGTCCGATAGCGGCAATCATCAATAGCGCGAATAATAAACTGATCTTTTTCATGTTTGTTGTTTATTTATAAATGGAATACGTACTGCAAAGTTAGAAAAAGGATTGAAAGGACAAAGGTTATACAATGTTTAGACATCATTCCTTTATTAAAAAATAACTACCTTTGTATGAGTAATAAAAATAGTTGAAGTATGAACTACGGTTTCGTAAAAGTAGCAGCAGCCATTCCTCGTGTGAGTATTGGTGATTGCAGGAGCAATGCAGAACAAATTGAAAGTATCATAACCCGTGCCGAAGGAGTAAATGTGCAAGTATTGGTTTTCCCGGAATTGTGCGTTACCGGATATACGTGTGGCGACTTGTTTGCTCAGCAATTCTTGTTGCAAAGTGCTGAGCAAGCACTCATGCAGATTCTGAACAATACCCGCTCGCTGGATATTATCTCTATCTTGGGTATGCCGATTGCATTTAATTCAACTGTTTATAATACAGCTGTAGTTATTCGCAAAGGTAAGATACTTGGTGTTGTTCCTAAAACCTACTTGCCCAATTATAAAGAATTCTACGAACGTCGTTGGTTTGCATCGGCAAGCATGTTGGCAGAAAAAGAGGCTTACTTCTGCGGCCAAAGTGTGCCGATAGGAACAGATTTGCTGTTTGAAACTCCACAAATAACCTTTGGCGTAGAGATATGCGAGGATTTGTGGGCGCCTATCCCTCCCAGTTCATACCAAGTATTGAAAGGTGCGGAAGTTATCTTCAATCTCTCAGCCGATAATGAAGGCATTGCTAAAAATAATTATTTGCGCTCACTCATAGCACAACAATCGGCGCGTTGTTTGGCTGGATATGTGTTTGCCTCGTGTGGTTTTGGCGAATCGACTACCGATGTGGTTTTTGCCGGTAACGGATTGATTTACGAAAATGGTTCACTAATAGCCTCTAACAAACGCTTTGAATTGGGAGAACAACTTATTGTTGGCGATATTGATGTGGAGCGTTTGCAAATGGAACGTCGGGTAAATACGACTTTTGCCGCAAGCAAAGAAGCTGAAGTAAAAGAGGTTGCCCGAAAAGTACGCGTTGACTATCCAAGTAAACCCATTGAAATAGGTCGTTGGATTGATCCGCATCCTTTCATCCCGTCAGACAATGAGCTTCATGAACGTTGTGAAGAGATTTTCTCTATTCAGGTAGCCGGATTGGCACAACGATTGCTACATACCAACTCCAAAACTGTAGTGTTAGGAATATCGGGCGGACTTGATTCTACTTTGGCATTACTCGTCTGCGTGAGAACTTTTGATAAGTTGAACCTTCCGCGAACAGGGATACTTGGCATTACGATGCCAGGATTCGGTACTACGGACAGGACTTATAATAATGCTCTTTCACTGATGCAAACATTGGGCATCTCTACTCGTGAGATTAGTATTAAAGCTGCCTGTATCCAGCACTTTGAGGATATTCAGCATGATATAACCCAGCATGATGTAACTTATGAGAATGCGCAAGCCCGCGAGCGCACACAGATACTTATGGATGTTGCCAATCAAGTAAATGGACTTGTGGTTGGTACGGGTGATTTGTCTGAGCTGGCGTTGGGTTGGGCAACTTATAATGGCGACCATATGTCTATGTATAGCGTTAATGCAAGCATTCCTAAAACTTTAGTTAAGTATTTAGTGAAATGGGTTGCCGAAAATGAAGTAGCTAATGAAACGAAGGCCACCCTGTTCGATATAGTAGAAACGCCTATCAGTCCCGAACTCATTCCGGCTGATGAAGATGGAAATATTAAGCAAAAAACAGAAGATTTAGTAGGGCCATACGAATTGCATGATTTCTATTTAAACAACTTCCTGCGTTTTGGTTTTACGCCTGCAAAAATATACTTCCTTGCGCAAATAGCTTTTAAGGGAGTGTATGATGATGGCGTGTTGAAGAAATGGTTGCACACTTTCTTCCGTCGATTCTTTACTCAGCAATTTAAGCGCTCTTGTATGCCCGACGGACCAAAGGTGGGTAGCATTACACTTAGCCCACGAGGTGATTGGCGTATGCCAAGCGATGCAAGTGCAGCTGCTTGGCTACGGGAGATAGAAGAATTATAAAAAACAAACGGAGCTACCTCAACTAATAGACGAGGCGGCTCCGTTTCATGTAACATAAATATATACAAATTACCCTTTTGCTTCTTGATACAAGAAGCGTTTGATGCTCTTTTTAGGAGTCTTTTCAAATTCTTCGGGGTAGATTTTCATTTTGTGTATTTGCGAGTAGGCAGGAAGCGTAGCATTCAAGGCAATGCGATTCTCTTCCATAAGCTGTTCCATATCGCTGGCTTTAAGTCCATGTGCAAACGCGTCATCAAAGTCAGGATAAACCAATCCTACCAGTTTTTCGTTTTGCTGTACAATGATGCTTTCAGAAACATAAGGCATGTTGTTTAACTTATCTTCTATTTCTTCTGGATAGATATTCTGCCCACTGGCACCAAGCAACATATTTTTGCTACGTCCGCGAATGGTAACATTACCTTCGGCATCCATTACGCCAAGGTCGCCGGTGTGCAACCAACCGTCAGCATCGAGTACTTCGCGGGTTGCTTCTTCGTTTTTATAGTAACCAAGCATGGTGTTGGCTCCTTTACATACAATTTCTCCAACAATGTTTTGGGGGTCGCTCGAAAGTATTTTTACCTCCATGCGCGGTACTGCTTTACCGCATGATCCCAATTTGAATCTCTTCCAATCTTCGTAGCAAATAATAGGTGCGCACTCTGTCATACCATATCCTACAGTGTAAGGGAATTCGATCATACGTAAAAATTGCTCTACCTCCTGATTAAATGCGGCTCCACCAACAATAACTTCATAGAAGTTTCCGCCAAAGGCATTGATAACTTGTTCGCGTACGTGCGCTTTTATCTTATCATTAATAATAGGTACTTTAAGGAGTATCTTCATCGTTGGGGTTTGCAGTTTGGGCAGCACGTTCTTCTTGATAATCTTTTCAATAATCAACGGAACGGCAACAACCAATTGTGGCTTTACCTCTTCAAATGCCTGGAAGATAATCTTTGGGCTGGGCGTACGGGTAAGGAAGAATATCTGGCAACCGGCAGCAAACTCATATAAGAATTCGAATGACATGCCATACATGTGTGCCATAGGCAGCATAGAAACAATTTTATCGCCTTTATTCAGCGTTAATACCTCAAAAGCGAACTTGACGTTTGACCATAAGCTACGATATGGAATCATTACACCTTTAGAATAACTGGTTGTTCCGGAAGTGTAGTTGATAACTGCTAACTCTTCGGGTTGATCTTTGTGATAACTCACGTGTTCGGTGCGGAAATTTTTGGGGTATTTCTTTCCGAACATTTCATTTAAGTGTTCTCTTGCGTGTGTTAGCTTCTTAGAGCGGGAAACAAGAGTAGAGAAATCTGTAACCGATAGTACTCCTTCCAACAATGGCATAGCAGCCTCGTTGAGGTTTTCCCAAACGATATCACCAACAAAGAGAAGTTTTGCTTCAGAGTGATTTACGATGTTGTGTACATTGTCGGCTTTGAATTCGTGTAAAATAGGAACTGCTACTGCTCCGTAGGTAACTGTGGCAAGAAAAGCAACCCCCCAATGTGAACTATTTCGCCCACAGATTGCTATTTTATCCCCCTTCTTTACACCACTTTCTTCAAAAATAATGTGTATTTTCTCAATCTTGCGAGCTACATCTTTGTATTGTAATGTAGCACCTTTGTAATCTGTTAGGGCATATAAATCCCAATTGCTCTTAATACTGTTTTCAATATAAGCAATAAAACTTTGATCCATTATACTTGCACATTTAGTAATGATGTGTGCAAATATATGTTTTTATATTACTATTGCAAACTATTTGTTAAAGAAATTAGCGGAACTGAGTAAATTCAATCATTTGTTTTTTACCTTTGTAAAGAGCATATTGCTTTGAAATAGTAAAAGTTTTTATCATATAAGCTTGTCATAGCATGAATCAACGTTCGCCGATTTACTTGTTGCTATTCATTTGGATTACAACACTTTTCTCGTGTGTAGGAACTGCACCTACCCGCGAAGTGCGTTTTATTGATTCATTAAACTATCGGGCATATATGCTTCGCTACAAAGATCTGGATTCTTCATATCAGTTGGCAAAATTAGCTTATGAAGAAACGTCTCTTTACAAACAAGGTAAAGCTGAGGCGTGTAACAATCTAGGTTTTTATGCTTTTATGCGTATGGATTTCGATGAAGCAGAACGTTGCTATCGCGAAGTTTATAGTTTAACACAGAACGAATTAGAACTGCTTATAGCCGATGTGGGGATGATGAAGATATATCAACGTACCTCCATGAATAAGGAGTTTTATGACTATCGCAATAATGCCCTTCGGCGGATACGCAGATTGGATGAAGAACGTAACCTTTTTGTAGGTCAGCGCGAAAAAACAAGGTTAAATTTTGCTTACACTGAGTTCTCTATCGTTTCCGCAATCTATTATTATTACCTCCAACAGATGAATGAAGCGATTATTTCTATTAATGAAATAAAACCTGAAGTTGAATTTGAAAATGATACAAGTCAATTATTATATTACCACTACATAAAAGGTTCTGCGTCGTTAACCAATGAAGAGAGGTGGGAACGAAAACAATTGAATGATTTTGATGAGCTATACCTTACATGGCGGTTGGCTTCGCGATATGGATATACCTATTTTGAAGGAAATAGTTTGCAGGGTTTAGCCAACCTAATGGTATCACCAGATAATTTTGAATTCTTCTTGAATCGCCGTTCGTATCTCATTGCACAGTTTGGGCTTCCTGTTGATACTATGTTTCCTTTTCGGCTGGCACGTATGGCGTTGGAGAAATTCAAGGAGTATAACGATATCTATCAGATAGCAGGAGCCTATGTATCAATAGCGCGCTATCTTAATGAACATAGTAATTATGCCGAGGCGTTGGACTCTCTAAACAGAGCGTTAGATTGTGTGAACGAACATCACCGTATGTTCTATTCAGGCGAAAATAAAACAGATGATGTATTGTATACGTATGTGGAACGTGATACAGCTTATGCTGAAATAGGCTGGATAACCGGTATGCGGCAGGGCGGTGAGCATGTAAAAGTAAAGACTGTACCTGAATGGATTTCGCGTATTCGCGAACAACTCAGCGTATCTTACGCAGGAATGGGTATGAAAAAGGAATCCGATTACAACCGCAATATTTACCTCGATATCTTAAAATACACACGGCAAGATAAAGAATTGGAAAGTCGATATTCTGTCCTTGAAAAAGAATCAAAACAATTGAACTGGCTGTTATTACTTATCCTTGTACTTATTTGTATTTTAATTGTGTTATTCTGGTTCTTCAATGGACGAGCAAAGAAGCGAAATCAAAACCATCTGAAACACTTGCGGCTTACATTAGATATTTGTCAAAAGATTACTGCTTCTGTTCCATCGGATGTAGAGGAAGAAGAAGATATTATCGCAGCCATAAAAGAAGCGATTCTGCCTGACATGAGGGTGTTGACTGGTGTGCTTGATATGGGTATTCGGTTGGATAATGATTTGGATGAAAGCAAATCAATTGTGGCGAAGAGTAGTAAACAGATAAGAACAGCTTTTCCACTCTTTGTACCCGACAAGGAACAACCTATAGGTGTGTTGGAGCTCTTTACTCTTCGTCCTATTTCCAAAGAAGAAAGAACGTTAATACAGGTTATCAGTCCCTATATTGCTTGGACGCTCGATAATGGAATGACATTCATATCACTTGGCGACGAACAAGAAAAATTAAAGAAACAACGATATGTCTTTGAACAACATATTGCAAAGAATAAGCGAGAGAACTTAATTAAAAAATCGTGTTTAGCAATAGTAAACGGTATTGTGCCTTATATAGACCGTATTCTAAATGAGGTATACAAACTCAAAGAGAAGAGTTTTGCAAAAAATGAAGTTGTGAGGCGTGAGAAATTTCAATATATTAATGAATTGGTAACAACCATCAATGAGTATAATGACATTCTTGCCCTTTGGATAAAAATGAAACAGGGAAGCCTAAGCCTGAATATCGAGAACTTTGAATTGAACGAGCTTTTCTCCTTGGTAGCCAAAGGGCGCAAAACTTTCGAAATGAAAAAGCAAACCTTTGATGTTGAACCTACTTCTGTGATTACTAAAGCCGATAAAGCATTGACTCTCTTTATGATAAATACATTAACAGAGAATGCTCGTAAGTACACTGCCGAAGGAGGAACTGTTCGTGTCTATGCCAAATCCACAGATGCATATGTGGAAATCTCCGTAGAAGATAATGGACGGGGATTATCTGATGCAGATATGGCGATGATTAAAGGCGAGAAGGTGTATGATTCGCGGGTAATTGGTATGAACGAGGCAGCAGCTGAAGAACTAAAGCGTATCAAAGGAAGTGGTTTCGGGTTGATGAATTGCAAAGGAATTATCGAGAAATATCGTAAAACGAACACCTTGTTCAATGTCTGTGTGTTTGATGTGGAAAGCTCGTTGGGTAAGGGAAGTCGCTTTTTCTTTCGTTTGCCATTGGGTATAAAGAAAATATTAGGGGTATTGCTCTGTTTGTTACTGCCTTTCGGACTAACTTCCTGTCATAAGCAAGTAGCAAAGCAGGCAAGTATCACTACTGATTCGGTTAAAACTGCAAATCTGTTAAAGTACGCTTACCTGCTCGATGAAGCATCTGCTTATGCTGATACTGCTTACTACTGTAATGTTACTGAAGAGTATGAGCTTGCTCTAGAGTATATTGACTCTGCCATGACACAACTTAATCGGCATTATAATGTATTTGGTGCTGAACCCAAAGTTTTTATGGAACTGATTAGCGACAGTTCTCCTGCCGAATTAACCTGGTGGGAGAATTTCTTTGATTCAGATTATTCTATTATTCTGCAAATACGCAACGAGGCGGCAGTTGCTTTCCTGGCACTGAGAGAATGGGACGACTATTCCTATAACAATAAAGCATATACTGCACTCTATAAACTTAGTGCCGAAGATCAATCTTTAGAGGCTTATTGTCGCGAATTTGAACGTTCTACTACCAACAAGGCCGTGGGCGTGTTGCTTTGTGTTTTGTTGTTCCTTTCTTCGCTGATAGTTTATTATATCGTGTTTGTTCGCAAACGAATTGTAAACCGTTGGAATTTGGAACAGGTGTTGGACATAAATAAAACGATGTTCTCCTCTTCGTTGTTGCGCTCGGAAGAGTCGGTGGAGGTATTGCAGAAAGAGGAAAATGTTTTGAGAGAAATTCCGCAAAACATTGTGAATGAAGCTTTTGAGCCAATAAATGAACTGGTGCCAATAAAACGATTGGGATTAGCTGTTTATAATGAAGATAGGGAACAACTGGAGTTTGCTTCGTATCCGCAATTGAATATGCTGCCCGATATAATCGGCAGGAGCTTTGTTGAACAGAGTTACTTAACGGATAAAATGACTCAGGCATTTCCATTAAATGTGGAGGTCGGCGATAAGCAACAATGCGTTGGGGTGCTTTACTTGGAACGACAAGAGGGTGCAGAACAAGAGTCAGAACTACTATTACTGGGTTTGATTACGCGTTATGTGAGTATTGTTATCTTTAATGCGGTAGTAAAATTGGCTATGCGATACAGAGATATTGAATCGGCTTACGAAGATGCGCATCGTGCTTCGCGCGAAGATAGTATGTTACACGTGCAAAACTTAGTGTTAGATAATTGCTTGTCTACTATTAAGCATGAAACAGTTTATTATCCCAATAAAATTAAGCAAATCATCGGTAGGTTGTTAGATGCTACGCGTACAACAAAAGAAGAGG
Organism: Bacteroides sp. 214; assembly: GCF_010501015.1. Lineage (GTDB taxonomy): Bacteria > Bacteroidota > Bacteroidia > Bacteroidales > Bacteroidaceae > Bacteroides. Next base: position 377,732 of record NZ_QVML01000001.1, read on the forward strand.
AAGACGATGTAGACGCTATCAGCGAATTGATAGAGTATTACAAAGGTATATTTACCATTCTTAGTTCTAATGCATCCCGACAGTTAGAGGAGGTTACTTTTCGTCGAATAACGATTCCGGTTGCGGAATTGCTGAGGTATGCAGAGCGCTATTTCAAGAAGTTAACCAAAGGAAAGGAAGGAGTAGTTTCTTTAACGCTGCATTGCCCCGAGGAAAAGCCACTTGTGTTGGGTGACCTTAATTTACTTTATTTCTTGTTGGAAAATTTACTAGAGGAAGCTCTTTCAACTAACTTGCCGGGTGAGTTAATACTACAAGCGCAAGTAACTAATGATGGTTTTGTACGCTTCCTCTTTACAGATAACCGCAGAACGAAATCAACAGAGGAACTCAATCAGCTCTTCTATCCTAATCTTGAACGCATGACATCAGGCGAGCGGGGTGAATTGAAAGGAACCGAATATTTGGTTTGTAAACAGATTATTCGTGATCACGACGAATATGCAGGAAGGAGAGGTTGTCGCATTAATGCCGAACCGGCAGCTATGGGAGTTGGCTTTAGTATTTACTTCACATTGCCCGAACGTAAAAAATAATAAAATGACAATATGGAAAAGTTTAAAGTAATCATTGTAGAAGACGTTAAGTTAGAACTGAAAGGTACCGAAGAAATCTTTCGCCATGAAATACCCAATGCCGAAGTGATTGGTACAGCCATGACCGAGAAAGAATTTTGGGACTTAATGGAAGTACAAGTTCCCGATATGGTGTTGTTGGATTTGGGGCTGGGAGGTTCTACTACCATTGGCGTGGAGATATGCCGCAACATTTTTAAGCAGTATAAAAACGTACGTGTCCTTATTTTCACGGGCGAGATTCTGAATGAAAAGCTTTGGGTAGATGTGTTGAATGCGGGAGCCGATGGCATTATTCTCAAAACTGGCGAGCTGCTAACGAAGACCGATGTTCAAGCTGTTATGGACGGTAAGAAACTGGTTTTCAATTATCCTATTTTAGAAAAGATAGTAGACCGCTTTAAGAAGTCTGTCGAAAATGATTCAAGACGTCAAGAAGCCATCATTGGTTATGATATTGACGAATATGACGAACGATTCCTACGTCATTTAGCGTTGGGCTATACAAAAGAAATGATTGCTAACTTGAAAGGAATGCCTTTTGGCGTAAAATCATTGGAGAAACGACAGAATGACCTAACCAACCGGCTCTTTCCACAAGGAGATAGAGTAGGGGTAAACGCTACTCGTCTGGTAGTTCGTGCATTGGAGTTGCGTGTCATTGATATAGATAATTTAGAACCGGATGAGGAGTAAATGGCGGATATTACATCCTGCCACTATGTTTTTGTTACTTACGTTGGCAGTAGTTTTTCTTTCGTGGATATTCGATATTTACGGATTAAATGTGATACATCCGCAGACAGGCGAAAACATACACGTGCAAAGCTTGCTGAGTGAAGAAGGTGTTCGATGGGTGTTGCGTAATGTTATAACTAATTTTACCGGATATGCTCCTTTAGGGATGGTGATTATAGCTATGTTTGGTATAGGTGTGGCTGAACACTCTGGCTTTATTAATGCCTGTATACGTAGTCGTAGAATGGGCAAACAGGATACAAACAAGGTAATACTATTAGTTATTGTAGCAGGCGTATTGTCTAATTTGGTAGGCGATGCGGGCTATATTATTTTGTTGCCACTTGCTGCGGCTTTATTCTATACAGTTGGTTTACATCCTATTGCTGGTATTATTGTGGCATATGTTTCGGTTGCATGCGGATATAGCGCTAACCTGATAGTATCGACCATCGATCCTTTGTTGGCAAATACAACACAAGCTGCTGCTGTTTCTACTATATATGCCAATAGCAGTACAGGACCACTTTCCAACTACTACTTCATGGTTGCTTCCTCCTTTTTAATAACGGCAGTTATTTATTTTGTAACAAAGAAAAATCTTATTCCATCCTTGGGGCGTTACGAAGGCGATACACATGTGGAGAGTTATACTCCGCTATTTCGTCGCGAGAAGAAAGCGTTGACATTAGCGCTTATCATAGGTGCAGCTTATTTTCTTATTATATTGTGGCTTACTTTCTCCTCGTGGGGAGTGCTTCGTGGAGTAACAGGTGGACTAGTTCGCTCTCCATTTATAACCGGTATCCTTTTTATTATTTCCTTTGGCATTGGGCTTATGGGAATGTTTTATGGTTTTGCTTCGGGACGCTATCGCTCCGACTCGGAAGTAGTAGATGGATTGGTACATCCCATGCGGCTGTTGGGTATTTATCTGGTTATAGCTTTCTTTGCTTCGCAGATGTTTGCCTTCTTGGAGTATTCAAATTTAGATAAATGTGTTGCGGTGCTGGGTGCAAATATGCTCTCTTCATTACAAATTCATAGTTTGTGGATATTGGTGTTGTTTATCTTATTTGTTGCTTTTATCAATCTCTTTATGGCTTCGGCTATGACGAAGTGGAGCTTTATGGCATTTATCTTTATACCTGTTTTTGCTGAAATGGGTATCTCGCCGGATTTTACACAATGTGCTTATCGAATAGGAGATAGCGCGACTAACGCCATAACTCCATTCCTTTTTTATATGCCGCTGGTGCTAACTTTTATGCAAGAATATGATAAACGCTCCTCGTACGTTTCCTTGTTGAAGTATACGTGGAGGTATTCACTACTTGTTTTGGTTTCATGGATTCTACTCTTTGTCGCTTGGTATTTATTGAATATACCTTTAGGATTATAGTTTGTGAGTATAGGTTGACTGAAAAAAAACAAGAATCTTTTTTGATTTATCGCAAAAAGACTTACCTTTGCAGCCGAAATAAAGGACGGTCGGGTAGCTCAGTTGGATAGAGCAACAGCCTTCTAAGCTGTGGGTCTTGGGTTCGAATCCCAACCTGATCACTTTAAAAAGAACCGCAAGTACAGTGTTATCTGTAGCTTGCGGTTTTTTTGTCTTTTCAAGTACAAAGACTTGACGCTTCAAGTTTGAAGACTTGACGCGTCAAGTATAAAGAGTACACGCGTCAAGTTTATAGACTTGACACACCCCCTCTCAGAAGCTTTGTGAGCAGGGTTTGAAATGGCTGATTTTCTGACTGAGTTTTGCTTCAATTCTGACTGAGTTTTTAAATTTTCTGACTGAGTTTTGAGGTAAAACTCAGTCAGAAAATTTTAGAAGTTGACTTACATCAATTTAAACCTTAATCGCAATCTTCCATCGGTATAGTCTGTTGTTGTTATTTTAAATGTGCCGATTTCAGACGTGTTGGATACATGCTGCCCGATACAGGCACAGGTGTCGTAATCGCCCACTTTAACAATACGAAGAGTTTCGCTCACATCGGTGGGGAGTTTGCTTAAGTCAACACCTTCGGGTATGTTATCGCGTGTAACTAACATCTCGTTTACTGGCAAATGTTGTGCGATAATCTCATTAACCTTCTTTTCTATAGCAGCGATGATTTCGGTTGTTGGCTCTTGATTGATAAAGTAATCGCACTTACTTTTTTTACGTTCGATATGACTGTTTTTGGATCGTTCGCAAGAAAACATACGTACCATGGTTTGGTTAAGAATATGTTCTGCGGTATGCATAGGTGGGTATTCCTCTTTGTTGTGCTCGTTGAGTGTTGCTTGATTCATGTTACTTTCTGTTATTTAAGTTTTCTTCAAATGCTCTTAACTTATTTTTTTCTCCTGCCAGCAATAAAATATCATCTTTTTGAAACACAAAATGTCCGGTAAGGATTGTAATGGTTTCTTCTCCGCGCTCAACGCTGATAATCATACATTCTGTATTCTTTGGCAGATTTAGCTGTGCGATTGTTTTTCCGACAATAGGAGACTCTTCTTCTACAATATATTGAGACAGCTCAACATGATGTTCGGGTATTTGTTCTTCGCAACTTGCTTTCTTTGATTTTCGTTCTTCAATGCTTTTAATCAATCGTTGAATATTATCGTCAGAGCCGGCAATAACAATTCTATCGTATGGATAAAGCTTTTCATGAGCATCGGGGATATTTATTTTTCTGTTTCCACGAAGAATGGTAACAACGCTAACACCCGTTTTTTGCCGGAAGTTTAGTTCATGCAAACTTTTGCCTATTTTGGGAGAGTTAGGGGTTATCTCTATTTCTTCTATGTGTATTTCTTTGGATAATAAGTGTTTCTTCATACTGGAAGGTATAGCTGCTTTGTTCTCTTCCAACGTTTGCTTTAAGTTGAGATTACTTAAAAAACGAGCTTCCATTTTGCGCGATTGTTTCTTGAATCCTTGAGATAGAATGATGAAAATAATCACTACAAAGCCAATTAGAGACATCCAAATGGTTAGGTTGGAGAAAAGTGGAGTTAATACCATTAATATAAGAATCATACAAAGAAAAACCCTGGAAGCTATTAATAATATAAGAATCCCCCGATTGAAATAGTTATTGCCCCAAAGGTTCTTGAACTCTTCCGAACGATTCTTTTTCATCAGTATAGCGCGTAGGAAAGGTGCCATCAGGGAGATAGTAAGAGTAGCTGATATGATTCTTCCAACTCTTCCGGGTATATATTCTATAATATAAGGTGTAGTAAAGCGTTCGCACAACAGCAAAACAGCAATAGCGAGTGCCGAATATATTGCGACTAGCTGAAGAATACTTTTAAGTAGTTTGTTCCAATCGTTTTGTGTGTTTACAGTTTTGTATTTGGAGGCAGTATATCCGGTAATTAAAGTATTCCACCTTGATGGAATTCTTTTTTCTATGAATGCGTATAGTGGAGTTGCCAGCCGGATGCAATAAGGCGTAGTAAATGTGGTAATGATAGATACTGAAACTATAATAGGGTAGAGGGTGTTGCTTATTACCCCCAAACTTGTTCCCAAAGTAGCTATGATAAAGGAGAATTCCCCAATTTGCGCAAGACTAAATCCTGCTTGCAACGACACTTTCAGACCTTCGCCTGAAGCCAGAACACCTAATGTGGCAAAAATAACGCGACCGATTAATACCACTACTACCAACACGGCAATTGTAACAGAATGTTCCCTTACAATATCGGGTGCAAGCATCATACCTACAGAAACAAAAAAAACTGCTCCAAAGAAGTTTTTCAATGGTTCCACTAATCGCTCAATGTGTTTAACCGCAACTGTTTCGGCAAGAATAGAGCCCATGATAAATGCTCCTAATGCTGCCGAGAATCCTACATGGGAAGCAAAAAGAACCATGCCGAAACAAAAGCCCATGGCAATGATTAGTAATGTTTCATCGTTGAGGAATCTTTTTATAGCTTTTAGCATTGTAGGGATTAAATAGATACCAACTACAAACCAAATAAGAATAAAAAAAACTAACCTAAACAGGCTGCCCAATAAAGCAGTTCCTTCTATTTCATTGCTTACTGCCAACGTGGATAGCAAGACCATCATTAATATAGCAGCTAAATCTTCTACAATAAGCATCCCAAAAACAATTCCTGCAAATCGCTGTTTCTGGAGTCCCATGTCATTGAATGCCTTAATGATAATAGTTGTGGAGGACATCGAAAGCATTCCTCCCAAAAAGATACTATCCATTTGTGACCACCCAAAAGCCTTTCCTACAAAATATCCGATAATAATCATGGAACCTAGATTGACGAGAGTGGCAATAGTAGCTGTTCCACCTACTGCCATAAGCCGCTTAAAGCTAAACTCTAATCCTAGTGCAAAGAGTAGAAAGATAACACCGATTTCTGCCCAAACCTCTACGTTGCCCATATCAGTAACAGTAGGAAGCCATGTGACGTGTGGTCCGGCAATAAAACCAGCCAATATATAGCCAAGAACTACAGGTTGCTTTAACCATTTAAATACAATGGTGGCAATGCCTGCTGTGATGAGTATAATTGCTAAATCGGTAATAAATTCGTGTAAATGAGCCATCGAATTCTTGGTGTTATGTGGAGTGGAGCCGATAGCCGGACTCGAACCGGCGACCTACACGTTACGAATGTGTTGCTCTACCAACTGAGCTATATCGGCAATTTTCGTACGCAAAATTAAAAAGATTATTTCAAAGTTAAGAATGAATTGTTTTTCTTTTTCTTTGGACTGTATCGTTTTTTTCCTTTTTATGTGCTTTTTATGTGCTGTTTTTTATAAAGAATTATATTACCTTTGCCGATAATTTATATTTTAATTAAATAATAACACTATGCGTAAAGCTATCACATGTTTATTATTATTGTTTGCAATATCAACAAGTATGTTGGCGCAACGAATGACGGAAGAACAAATTAAAGCCGCGATTGCAAGTCAGTCTACAGGAGTCGTTAATGAAGATCAAATTAAAGCTACGATTGCAAACCAGTCAACAGGAGTTGCTGAGCAACAAAGGACCCGCAATGTGCCCGATTTGGCAAAAGATGATAGCATAAAAAATAATCAACCAAAGATTAAAAGTGAAATATTCGGGAAAGATTTATTTGCGAACAATAACCTTTCTTTTGAGCCAAGTACTAATATGGCAACGCCTGCAAACTACAGGTTAGGTCCAGGGGATGAAGTTATAGTGGATATTTGGGGAAATTCCGAAACAACTATCCGACAAACCATCTCTCCTGAAGGTAGCATACAAATTAATAAGATAGGACCTGTTTATTTAAGCGGAATGACTGTGCAAGAAGCAGAAGTATATATGCAGCGTGTGCTCTCCAAAATTTATGAGACGATAGGTGATGAGACTTCGCAAATTAGATTGACGCTTGGTCAAAACAGGACAATTCAAATAATAATGATGGGTGAAGTTTCTACTCCCGGTACTTATGCATTATCTTCATTCTCAACCGTATTTCATGCTTTATATAGAGCTGGTGGAATTAATTCTATTGGCGGTATGCGCTCAATACAACTTATAAGAAATGGAAAAAAGATTGCAGATATTGATGTGTATGACTATGTCATGGATGGCAAAGTAGGCGAAGATATTCGTCTAATGGAAGGTGATGTTATCATGGTACTTCCATATAATTCACTGGTCAGGATACAAGGTAAAGTAAAACGTCCGATGACTTATGAAATGAAAGAGGGGGAGACTGCTGCAAAAATACTAGAGTTTGCCGGTGGCTTTGTTGGCGATGCTTATAAACAAAATATACGCCTGATGAGACAAAGTGAAAAGGAAAAACAAGTTTTCACTATAGAGGAAATGGATTATTCGCTCTTTCCGTTACAGGATGGAGATACTATCGATGTAGGTACTATTCTTGATCGGTATGAAAATAAAATAGAAGTTATTGGGGCTGTCTATCGTGAAGGTACGTATCAATTAAGTGGAAATATAAATTCCGTTAAGCAATTGATTCAAAAGGCGGATGGCTTACGTGGAGATGCTTTTATGGAACGTGCACAGCTTCAACGTGAGAAAGATGACCTCAGTTTGGAACTAATATCAATTGATTTAAGAGGAATTATTAACGGAGCAGTTCCTGACATCCCTTTACAACGCAATGATGTTTTATCTATCTCAAGCATTCATGATTTGAAGGAGAGCCCAATGCTTAAGATACATGGACTAGTAGCAAATCCAGGAACATATACGTATGCTGAAAAAATGTCTGTAAAGGATTTGATACTTAAGTCGGGTGGGTTGCTTGAGGCTGCTTCCGTTGTTCGTATTGATATTGCAAGAAGAATTAAAAATCCGGAAAGTGAAGAAACTACAAACTTGATAGGGAAGACTTATTCGTTTGATATGAAGGATGGTTATATCATAGGTGGTTCAGATAAATTTATATTAGAACCTTTTGATGAAGTATATGTTCGCCGTAGTCCTGCATATCAAGAACAACGAAATGTTACAGTAACAGGTGAAGTCGTTTTTGGTGGTGTGTATGCCTTAAATAAGAAAAACGAACGTCTAAGTGACTTAGTAGATAAAGCGGGTGGAATTACTCCTGATGCATTTGTAAATGGTGCCCGGTTAATGAGGCAAAAGAACGAGGAAGAGTTGCGACGAAGCAATGATGCTTTGAGTCTGGCTGCTAGAGAAGAACCGGAAGATTCTGTTTCGATTGTTGAAGTGGCAAAAAGCGAACCAACTTATTCTGTTGGAATTAATCTTCAAAAAGCATTAGATAATCCGGGTTCTGACTTCGACTTGGTATTGAGGGAAGGGGATGAGCTTATTATTCCAGAATATATTAATACGGTCAGAATAAATGGAGCGGTAATGCATCCAAATACAGTCCTATACAAAGAAGGAGAAAGTTTTAAGTATTATCTTGACCAGGTAGGAGGATATACCAGTCGTGCTAAAAAAAGAAGAGCTTACGTGGTGTATATGAATGGTACTGTAGCCCGTCTGAAGGGAAATACAGCTAATAAAATAACTCCGGGTTGCGAGATTATTATTCCAAATAAAGGCGAAACTAAAAAAATGACGGTAACTGAGACAATAAGTGTCGCTACTTCGCTTGTTTCGTTGGTTGCAATAGTTATTGCTCTACTTAGAAAGTAATTAATTATGAGTGAGAATAAGGATGTAATAAAGACTCAGTCTGTACAATCAGAGGAGCAAGAAATTGACTTGATGGAATTAGTACGGAAAGTATGGGATGGTCGTGTCTTAATATTAAAATGGTGTGGCGTCGCTGCATTCATAGGATTAATTGTAGCCTTTAGTATTCCTCGTGAGTATGAAACTACAGTCACTTTAGCCCCTGAAAACAGAGGAGGTGCATCTGGTGGAAGCATGGGAGCTTTAGCTGCCATGGCTGGTTTAACAACGGGAGCAACGAGTGGAAGAGATGCCTTATCGCCCGCTCTATACCCAGATATAGTAAGCTCGACGCCCTTCTTAATAGAGTTGTTCGAAGTGCCGGTTGTAGATAAAAAGGGAGAAGTACAAACTACTCTTTGTGATTATCTGCAAAATCACCAACGCTCTCCATGGTGGAGCGGTATTGCATCTGCTCCTTTTAAAATTCTTGGTTGGGGATTGTCTTTGTTCAAGAGCAAGGGAGAGGAGGCTGTTGAAAGCGAGATTGACCCCTTTAGGTTAACACATAAAGAAGCTGGTATTGCTAGTCAGATTGCTAGCCGTATAAAGGTAACTGTTGATAATAAGAGTGGTGTAACCTCGTTATCTGTGACGATGCAAGACCCTTTAATCTCAGCTACAATAGCTGATGTAGTTATGAGTCGATTGCAAATGCATATTACAAATTATCGTACTACTAAAGCGCGTCATGATTTTGAGTTTGCGGATAAATTATTTACTGAAGCAAAAGCGAATTATATGATTGCGATGGAACGTTATGCTGTTTATGTAGACAAAAATACGAATATAGTACTCGAAAGTTCGAAAGTGGATAGAACACGTTTGTTGAATGAAATGAATTTAGCATATTCTCTGTATATGCAGCTGTCTCAACAACTTGAGGTAGCTCGCGCCAAAGTGCAAGAAATAACCCCTGTTTATACAGTTGTTCAACCGGCCTCTGTTCCGTTATCTCCAGTTAAACCACGTAAAGCAATGATTTTGATTGGATTTGTGTTTTTAGCAGGTGTTGCTGCTGTGGGATGGATATTGTTTGTTAAAGACTTTATCGCGGAGTGGAAGAAACCTAAGACTGCTTGAGGTTAGTTCTGCCCCTTCTTTGGTCCTTTCTGTCTTCCACCTTTGCGGAAACTGCTATTGCCAGGTCTTCTCTTTTTTTCGCTGCGTTTGAACTCTCCTTTTGATTGACTTTTGGGGTTGTATGCAGGTGCTTCGCCAAGTTCAATAGGTACAGGTATTTTATAGATATCCTTTTCAAGGAAATCTTCAATCTGCTTGAAGTCACGTTGCTCTTTTTCGCTAACAAACGTAAGCGCTACACCGTCGTTGTTAGCACGTGCTGTTCTGCCAATGCGGTGTACATAATCTTCGCTGTCGTGGGGTACATCAAAATTAATAACTAGTCGTATATCATCAATATCGATACCACGTGCTACTATGTCGGTGGCTACCAGTACATTTACCTTTCCCGTTTTGAATTCGTGCATAATTTGTTCACGCTGTATTTGCTCCAAATCCGAGTGCATTTCACCTACGTTGAGTTTCATCATTTTCAGTGACTTGGTGACTTCTTTCACTTTAAGTTTAGATGAAGCGAAGATAATTACCTTTTCGGGAGGCTCTTGCGCAAAGAGCACACGAATAATACCCAGTTTTTGGTATTCTGTGCAAACGTATGCGGCCTGTATAATTTTCTCAGCAGGTTTAGATACAGCTATTTTAACTTCTACAGGGTCATGGAGTATGTTTTTTGCCATTTGCTGTATCTTTGTAGGCATCGTAGCCGAAAACATAATTGTCTGACGTTCTTTAGGCAGCAATTTTGCAATTTGCATAATATCATCATAAAAACCCATATCAAGCATACGGTCTGCTTCATCAAGAATAAAGAAAGAAACTTTTGAAAGATCTACATACCCTAGATTGATGTGTGAGAGTAGACGCCCGGGAGTAGCGATAACCACGTCTGCACCCAATACAAGTCCTCTCTTTTGTTGTTCAAATAAGATACCGTCATTGCCTCCATATATGGCTACGCTTGAGGTAGGCATAAAGTATGAGAAACCTTCCATTTGCTGGTCAATCTGCTGTGCTAACTCGCGGGTGGGCGACATGATGATACAGTTGATAGCATCTTCGGGATAGTTCCCACTATTCAATTTGTTGATTACTGGGAGTAGAAAAGCAGCAGTCTTACCGGTTCCGGTTTGAGCCACAGCAATTAGGTCTTTTCCTTCAAGAATGATAGGTATGGATTTCTCTTGTATAGGGGTGCACTCGTCAAAGCGCATAGCTTCTAGTGCTTCCAGTATAGTCTCAGATAAGTTTAATTCAGTAAACTTCATGGGTTAATCTTTATTTATGATTATAATTTTCCTCGTTCCTCAAGATATGAGTCTTTGAAGCCAAGAAAGTAAAGAACACCATCAATCCCAATGGTATTTATGGATTGTTTTGCATTGGCAACAACCTTTGGTTTTGCATGATATGCAATGCCTAGTCCGGCTATGCCGAGCATCGGAAGGTCATTAGCACCATCGCCTACAGCAATTGTTTGTGCAATATCAACTTTTTCTACTTGCGCAATCAATCGCAAGAGTTCGGCTTTACGCTTTCCGTCAACCACATCGCCGAGGTAATTCCCGGTTAGTTTGCCATCAATAATTTCAAGTTCATTGGCATAGACATAATCAATGCCGTATTTATCTTGTAGGTAGCGTCCAAAGTATGTGAAACCGCCCGAAAGAATCGCAATTTTGTAACCGTATCGTTTAAGAACATACATCAGTCGGTCTACTCCTTCGGTAATAGGTAGATTCTCAGCTATTTCTTTCATAACCGATTCATCGAGTCCTTTAAGCAGCGCCACACGTTCGCGGAAACTTTCGGTAAAATCAATCTCGCCTCGCATGGCGCGTTCGGTAATTTCTTTCACCTGTTTGCCTACTCCGGCTTTCATTGCCAGTTCATCAATAACCTCTGTTTCAATTAGTGTGGAGTCCATGTCAAAACAGATTAAGCGACGCATGCGGCGATACATATTATCCAGTTGCATAGAAAAGTCCATTTCCAATTCCTTAGATAATTTCATCAATTTTGCTTGCATGACAGCTCCATCTTTAGGGGTTCCACGTACGGATAACTCAATACATGCTCGTACGTTCGCTTTCTGCTCATCTAATGGAATACGGCCGGTAAGACGTTTGATGGCATCGATATTCATACCTTGTTCTGCCAAAATTCGGGTTACGGCCGATATTTGCATAGCAGAAAGTTTTCGTCCCAATAGCGTAAGAATGTATCTGTTCTTTCCTTGCATGCTTACCCACTCTTCGTATTCTTCGGTAGTAATGGGGTAAAATTGCACATTGATGTCCAGTGAGGAACCTTTGAACAACAACTCTTTCATCACCAGTCCCGAACTATTTTCTTCCGAACGAAACAAAATACCCAATGAGAGGGTGTTGTGAATGTCCGCCTGACCAATATCTAAAATGGTAGTATTGTATTTTGCTAGTATTTCTGTAATAGAAGCAGTAAGCCCGGGACGATCTATTCCCGTAATTCTAATTAAAATGAGTTCTGTTTTAATTTGCTCTTTCATGTCTCTTTTCTTAATAATGCAAAATTAGATAAAAATACGTGATATATGCTAAACAACATAAAAATAAGCAGCCGAAAGTGAGAAAAAAGCCTTTTTGTTTGGATAAAAGAAACTTTAGTGCTTAACTTTGCACCGGATTTCTGAAAAAAGACATTGAGAATCAGCGGATTCTCCTATTTTGATAGGTCTCAAATTAACGTCCGGGATGAAATCTCTGTAATAAAACAGTTCCGGATAGTATGAACCAAAACCGAATTACATGAAGCATGTAAAATGGATTTTTGCTGTAATATTAATTTGTTCTTTGACATCTTTCGTAGCGAAAGACAAGCCAACAGGAGGGTTGGGAGTCGGTCATATTGCGCCCGATTTTAAGATTGAAACCGCATCTGGTGTGGTATCACTTAAATCCATGAAAGGTCAATATGTGTTGATTAGCTTTTGGGCTAGTTATGACGCACAATCCCGTATGCAGAACGCTAGTTTAAATAATGCGTTGCCGGTTGGTAGTCAGCAGATCAGAATGGTTTCTGTATCGTTTGATACTTATCAGTCGATATTTGATGAAACTGTTCGCAAAGATCAGATAGAAACTTCAGATTGTTTCGTGGATACACGGGGCGAGAAGTCGGGTTTATTCAAGAAATATGCCTTGAACCGTGGTTTTACCAACTATCTGCTTGATGAGAATGGCGTGATTATAGCCAAAAACATCTCTGCTAAAGAATTAGTAAGCAACTATTGTTATCACGAATAACAAGAAGAATAAAAGGCGGAAGAGGACGATACAATCGTTTTCTTCCGCTTTTTGTATTTTAAAAACTAATAGAGAATAATGCCTCCATACTTACACCGCTCTTTTGTATCGGTTTTATCATTCGCATACCGGCCGAAATAGGATAATCGGACTGCAACGCACACAAATCAAATAACAAATCGGCACCATAAGAATTAAATGAATCCCACTTGCTGTTGCGTAATGCTTTGTTGAGCGATAGGTCGTAAAATAGATTTGCTCTGACTCGTTTAATGTATGCCAATGAACCTAAACTAAAATCTGGGTGTAAGAAACTAAAACCGTAATCACCTTTCAATTCAATTAATCGGCTGGTAGCATACTGGTAAGAGTATCCGCGAGCAAAGTCAATCAATTTTTTCGAAAGAAATATCTTACCCGGATTCTGATGTTGATATCCTATGCGGAGCATCAATGAGTTATTACTGAAAATACCTGGTAGGTAAGTCGTTAAGCGAGCTGCATATGATTTGCCATAGTTTGAATTGGCTATACTCTGAAGCATCATCAGGCGAAGTTGATAACCCCACTTCGGAAGGATATCCCGTTGAGCCATTCTGCGATAATTGTAGAATCTTACTTCGGGTAGTATATATTGATAATCGCTGAATTTGGTGGTTCCATACTCTTGAAAGCGATTGTTTGTATAATAATAGGTAACAGCCGGTTGTATGCCTCGTATATATTGGTCTTTATTTAATCTGAATGGTATATATACGCATGCTTCCGCATCAAGCCTTGCACGCCCCGACCAAGCTACTTGAGCTTTATCTTTTCCTTCTTGGTCTTTGCTCCAGATGAAATCGAAAGCTTTTCCACCATATTCCACATTTATATCAAAGACAGGATACAGTCCGGTATAGCTAAAAGCTAGCTTGCCATGATGCTCTCCATCTTCGTAGAACCATCCTAACTGTGTAATCGCCGTATTTAATGAATTCTGCGACAAGAACATTGCCCCCGGTTTTACAATCGTGCTGAAATCATCCATACTCAAGTTGATAATATCGCTGGCATCATAGTAAAATGGTGTCCAACTATGTATCTTAATAAGATTTAGCAACTTGTTGTATCGCTTGGTATGAAAATCAATATCTCTTAGCTGTACAGTATCCAGCTTGTATGTTTCTTGTTCGCTTATTGCTTCGGCAAGTTTTGGAACATGTGGATAGGTGAAACTCACTTTTTCTTTAGTTAGCTTATCAACCGGAGTTGCTGCTATTTTATATCCATTGGCTTGGTAATCAGCAAATAACAATTGGTCATTATCCGTAGAAAGGGTAGGGGTGAATGCGCCAAACCTTGCAGTGGTAACTTTGTGTGTTTCCTTTGTTTGTGGATCTAAACAATAGATGTTATTTGTACCATCAGCACCCGATTCGAACCACAACTTGTTATCATTCCATGTTATGGCACTAACATTTGCCCAAGTTGGACTTAGTAATTTACTCCATGTGCTTGTTTTCCGGTTAAGTTCCCAAATAGTTATTCCATTGTCTCCTATGGCACTGACAGCAAGTTTGTCTTCTCCCATGAACGCAATGTCCTTTGCAAAAGCATTTTCGGGTGTTGCAAAACGAGCCAACTCTATTCCGTCGCGAAGTGTTAGTATAACAATGTGGTTATTCCCTTGCTCGCTATACTCGGAGAGTGCGGCAAGTGTTCCGTCTTCACTAATAGCAGGTGCTTGGTAGCGTGTGCGTGAGGTTATGTTTTTGGTTTTTTGTGCATATAGGTTGTGACTTTTAAGAACAGAATAACTCTCGTGAGACCAACGCAATCCTGTCTCTATCTCTGTCCAGTAAATCATCCCATTGACGTAGATAATACGGCTGTTTATGTTGCCTACATGTGTTATGTTTTTCTCTTTTCCATTGGTAATAGCTACGATTGAGGCAATATCTTTCAAGCTGGTTTTTAGTGCAATGACGGTTTCGTTATTAATAGCTTGCGGATATTTGTATTCTACATAATCTTTTTTGTCCTCTGTGAGGTAGGTGTAAGTAAACCCTGAGTGGTAGAAAATGCTGTCTTGCTTTCGCCACTCTTCGTTGAGAAATTCAAATGTCTCCTTAAATAGTTTTTTGGTTGTGCTTCCTGTATGATGTTTAAAAGAACTGGAGAAAGGTGGTATGTTTAAGAAATGCTTTACATACCTACGGGTTACTTTATTCCAGAGGTCGGAGCCATATTTATGTCTTCCGTAGGCAACCATATCGTATCCCAAGGCATATTTAGTGCCGGTATAATCTTTGTATGATCCTAAAAACCATTTGTCGAATGAGTAGAAATCTTCCGCAGCCATTTGAGCGCGATAAATCATATTAAACTCGGGAAGTCTTCCGCGACCACTGAAGGATAATGCGGTTTCGGTAACTACGGCATCTCCTTCGAGGAACCATGTGGGGACAAAGAAGTTGGCAATTCCCGCTGTTTGCTCTCCAAAAAGATAGAACATCGGCGTGAAAACACCGTGCATGAGTTTGCGTGTTTGAAGAACGTGGCGTGATTCATGAATAGCCAGTTGTCTATCCCAGCTTTGTGCATACAAATCGGATGATGGGGTAGTAATAAGTTCCATTCTTCGAGGTGCCCAGGATACCATACCATTGGATTGCATATTGCCGGGATGTAATACCACAGGAAAGGGGGTTCTACGCGATTTACCAATCGATTTCTGTATTTCGGGGTAGGCTGTCTCCAGCAATTGTCCATAGCGATATGCCATTGAATCATTGCCATGCGGATAAATAATCTTGTAGTGTTCTGTTTTGGCAATATTCCATTTATAGCGGGCAGGGTCTGTACCATAATTCACAAACTGGGCATACAATTGCATTGTAGCACAAAGCAATAGAGCTATCGCTGAGATTCTTTTGGCTGAAAGCATATCTGTTTGTCTGTATAAAATTAGCTAATGGTAGCAAAAGTAAGGAATTGAAGCGGATTGACAAGAAAAATGGGGCGAAAGTCTAAAACTTCCGCCCCATTTTGAGTTATAATAATTTAATCTATTACTATTTGTTCCAAACAAGACCTTCAACAGGAGTATCCTCATACCAGCTCCCATGTGCAGCACACCCGCTTTTTACCCAGTCTTTGTATCTTGGATAAGCTGCGTCAATACGTTTATTTTCGAGACACCACTTGAAGTTAAAGTTGTCTGTGATTGGTATTGCCAAAGCACATGGGAATAGTTCATTTTTCTCCCAATATGTTTCCGAAGTAAAGGTATGATTCCCATTGCATAACATTGGTATGTATTTGTCTGCTTTATCTACTGCGAATTGTCTTACGATTGGTTCTACTGCATCGTCGTCAGCATATACATTCATGTAGCCATTCAAGTCGGTTAATAAGGTCTTACCATTGATGCCGAAGCTGTTACTAAACGCTGCACCTTTTGCCTTGATTTCGAGACGAACTGCACTTGGCAACCATGTTTCGTCAACTTGAGTTTCAGTTATTTTATATTTTACAACCAAGTCGTTAAAGTCATAGTCTCCTTCGTTTGGATAGTTGTCTTCGAATATCCAAAGACCTTCTTGCACAGTAGTTACAGGTGTAGGATTTGGAGCAGGAATGAAGTTCTCAGTACAGATGGGGTCTGCTTCAATTAAGCAAATCATATCGTTGAAGTCGCCATCCCAGCTACTTTCACTTGGCAAGCGGTTTTCCATACCCAGTGTGGCGTAGGTTGTTCCTTCGAATTCCCAGGTTCTGATTACACCACAAGTGTATTCATTATCTCTGTAGTTATAACGTAGCCCACTAATAGGGGAGCCGTTGTATGTTTGGTTAATATTTCCAGCGCTGTATCTACCTTCATAAGCTAATTTGTTATAGTACGGAGTACTAAATTTAGGATATGGTTGACCTTCGTGTGCTGCATTTCCAAGATATTTAAATCCAATTCTTGTTCCAGGCTTGAAAGAACCTAAGTAAACTCTATTACCAGTGTTTGTAGGAGGTGCTACATCGCTAAAAACCAAAGTCAGGTTATTATTAATTTCATCAAGAGTTTTATCGGGTACTCCAGCTTTGTTTACTCTATAAGTATAATACCACAGGGTGCCCGAAAAATTAGAACCACCATTGGTAACATAAGTAAGCCATACATTCGAGTCGGTGTATTCAATGATAGTAGTACTACCATCTTCATTAGAGATAATATCTTTAGTACCTTCGGCAGCAAATAGGTCACTACTCATTTTAATATCATCATTCCATACATTTACCACGCTTTCGGGGTAAAATTTGTTAATTGCAGTAATTAACGCGTCGCTAAGTTCAACTTGTGTAGCGCCAGGTATTTCTGGTCCTTCTGCACGAGTTAATGAGCCAACTGCATTTCTTCCTTTCAAAACAATATTACCTTTCTCGTGCAATGTAATATCTCCATTTACATACGAGTAGAGTTGTTTTAATGCTTTAGGAACAGTAATATCCAAACTAAATGGTGCATAAGCTACCATGATAGGATTGCCTGAATTTCCTTCGCCCGATGGGTCTGAAGTATAAATATAACAAGCGGTACCTGCTGGCAAATTGCTCGAGATGGTCACTTTTTCAGTTAGACTGAAATCCAACTCTTTCTTGTCTATCCCTTTGTAGGGATCATCATACAGATCTTTTTCGCTACAACTTGCAGCTACTAAGATAACGGCTAAAAAGAAAACAACCTTTTTCATAATTGACAGTTTTTGTTGTGATACATTTATAATTGTTTTAGTTGTAAATTGTAATATCCAAACTTGTTTACTTTACTCTGCAAAGCTACAAACAATAAACATACCATTTATAGTTTTGCTGTTAATAAATGTTATATGGGGATATATTCTACAACTTTATTGAAAAATAGTTGATTATTTTAGTCTTTTCCACTTGTATAATAACCGATAAGTCTGTTTGATGTAAGCCAACATTACTGCTTGTTCTGTATTTGTATAATATTGTATATCTTGAAAACGACATAAAAACAACCAATATGATTCCCTTATTACTTTTATACTTTCTTTTTGGTTAATGCTGTTTGATGAAGTGGGGTGAGTCTCAACTTGCAAAAGTGCTCTACAAGCCTTCTGGGTAGGGTGTTTTTGAATCGAAAAGAGCCTATGGATGAGCGACTGTTTGCCATAGGCTCACGACCCATCATCCATAAGCATACAGAGTGTTTGCTTATGGCAAACGGTCGTTCGTCCATAGGCATAGAAAGAAAAATGGACTGTGTTTGAATGTAGAACTGACTGTGTTCTTTCCTGGTTTTGACTGTGTTTTTATTCAAGATGCAGTCAGAAAAATAGGCGTTATAAGCCTCGTAGGGTATGTTTTGGGTGATGTGAGTGTTTTTTACACTGTTTGAGGCGTTTTTTCTAAAGCCGTTTTCCTGCGATTTTTCCTGTCCACGCGTTGGCTTTTCTCATTTTATCGCATTCTCGAAGCCTTTGACATTATGATAGTTTTCCAATTACCATCGACCTGCAGAAAAGTTTATATTTATAACCACAAAAGAATGTCATTGCCTATTTAGTTTATTTAATTAAGGTGGAATATGCCATTCTTTTTTTAACTTTGCGCATCTTTTTGAATATTATAAAACATTATCTATATATGAATATCTCTTATAACTGGCTCAAACAGTACCTTGAGTTTGATTTAACGCCCGACGAAGTTGCAGCTGCACTCACCTCAATCGGTTTGGAAACCGGTGGTGTTGAAGAAGTTCAGACCATAAAAGGAGGTCTTGAAGGAATAATAATTGGAGAAGTTTTAACTTGCATTGAGCATCCCAACTCCGATCATTTGCACATTACAACCGTGAATTTTGGGAGCGGAGAACCTGTGCAGATTGTTTGCGGAGCACCCAATGTAGCTGCCGGACAAAAAGTTGTTGTTGCCACAAACGGCACCATCTTATATAATGGTGAAGAGTCTTTTACCATCAAGAAGTCTAAAATACGCGGTGTGGAGTCCAATGGAATGATTTGTGCCGAAGACGAAATAGGTATTGGTACTGCACACGATGGAATTATAGTACTTCCTGCCGATGCCGTTCCTGGTACACCTGCCAAAGATTATTATAATATAAAGAGTGACTATGTGCTCGAAGTCGATATTACACCCAATCGTGTTGACGGAAGCTCACACTATGGTGTAGCGCGCGACCTTTATGCGTATTTGTTGCAAAATGGTAAAGTTGCAGAACTGAAGAAACCTTCTGTCGATGCGTTTGCCGTTGACAATCACGAACTCGACATTGATATTGTTGTAGAAAATACAGAAGCATCTCCACGCTATGCCGGTGTTACCATTAAAGGGGTTACTGTAAAAGAGAGCCCGGATTGGTTGCAAGACAAACTGCGTATAATTGGATTGCGCCCTATTAATAATGTGGTAGATATTACAAACTACATACTACATTCGTTTGGTCAGCCGTTACACTGCTTCGATGCCGATAAGATTGTTGGCAACAAAGTAGTTGTTAAAACACTCTCTGAAGGAACATCTTTCACTACATTAGACCATGTAGAGCGCAAACTTTCCGAACGCGACCTGATGATTTGTAATGAAGAACGCCCTATGTGTATTGCCGGAGTGTTTGGCGGGATAGAATCGGGTGCTACGGAAGAAACAAAGAACATATTCCTCGAAAGTGCTTACTTTCATCCTACATGGGTGCGTAAAACTGCTCGCCGTCATGGTTTGAATACCGACGCTTCTTTCCGTTTTGAAAGAGGAGTAGACCCTAACAACGTTATATATTGCCTGAAGCTTGCCGCATTGATGGTGAAAGAATTGGCAGGCGGTACTATCTCGTCAGAAATAAAAGATATCTATCCAAATCCGATACAGGATTTTGTAGTAGAGCTTATATATAATAAGGTGAACTTATTGGTAGGTAAAGAAATTCCGGCAGAAACGATAAAAAGCATTGTTGCCAGCTTGGGAATGAAAATCACCAACGAAACACCAGAAGGAATAACACTTGCCGTACCTCCTTATCGGGTAGATGTGCAACGTGATGTGGATGTGATTGAAGATATTCTACGCATATACGGATATAATAATGTGGAAATACCCACAGCGCTTAGCTCAAGTTTAACAACTAAAGGCCCCGAAGACAAATCGTACAAGTTGCAAAACCTGATATCGGAGCAATTGGTTGGTTGTGGGTTTAACGAAATCATGAACAACTCCCTGACTCGCGCTGCTTACTATAGCGAGTTAGAGTCGTACCCTGCTAACGACTTGGTAATGCTGCTTAATCCTTTAAGCAATGACTTGAATGGTATGAGGCAGACTCTGCTCTTCGGCGGTTTAGAAAGTATTGCACACAATGCTAACCGCAAGAGTGGCGACCTTAGATTCTTTGAATTTGGTAACTGCTATTATTTCAATGCCGAAAAGAAAGGTGGCGAAAAACCTTTGGCTGCTTACCGCGAGGAATATCACCTTGCTATGTGGCTGACAGGAAAAAGAGTCACAAACTCTTGGGCACATGCTGATGAAAGCAGCTCTGTTTATGAACTTAAAGCGTATGTGGAGAATGTTTTGCTTCGTTTGGGCTTGAACTTGCGCGACTTGGTGGTTGGTAATCTAATCAATGATATTTATGCCACAGCCTTGTCGGTAGATACAAGAGGAGGGAAGCGCTTGGGGGCGTTTGGAGTTGTATCGAAGAAAATCTGTAAATCGCTCGATATAGATAGCGAGGTATATTACGCCGAGCTTAATTGGCAAGAACTAATGAAGGCAATTCGTTCGGTGAAGGTGTCATACAAGGAACTTTCCAAGTACCCGGCTGTGAATCGCGATTTAGCGCTATTGCTAGATAAGAAAGTGCAATTTGCCGATATTGAGAAGATTGCTTACGAAACAGAGAGGAAGCTCCTTCGCAAAGTGGAATTGTTCGATGTGTATGAAGGAAAAAATATGGAAGCAGGTAAAAAATCGTATGCTGTAAGCTTTACGTTGCAGGACGAGACACAAACCCTGACCGACAAAGTAATTGATAAAATAATGTCCAAACTGATCAGAAACCTTGAAGAGAAGCTTGGTGCCAAACTTAGATAATACATTAAAAATATACGATAATGGGAAGAGCATTTGAATATAGGAAAGCAACAAAAATGAAAAGATGGGGCAATATGGCCCGTACTTTCACAAGAATTGGTAAGCAAATAGCCATTGCAGTTAAAGCTGGTGGCCCTGATGCGGAAAACAATCCACACTTAAGAGCCATCATTGCCAACGCTAAACGCGAAAACATGCCAAAAGATAATATTGAGCGTGCTATCAAGAATGCGATGGGTAAAGACCAGAAAGACTACAAAGAAATGAATTACGAAGGTTACGGTCCGTTTGGTATCGCTATCTTAGTAGAGACAGCTACAGATAATACCACTCGTACGGTGGCTAACGTTCGTAGTGTGTTCACTAAATTTGGCGGGCAGCTGGGAACTTCGGGTAGCTTGGATTTTATGTTTAATCATAAATCAGTGTTTACCATTACCAAGAAGGAAGATATGTCTGTAGAAGACTTGATTCTTGAACTTATTGATTTTGGTGTAGACGAAGACTATGACGAAGAAGATGATGAAATAACCATCTATGCCGAATTTCAATCGTTCAACGCCATTCAAAAATACTTAGAAGAAAATGGTTACGAAATAAAGAGTTCGGAATTCACACGTATTCCAACCGACGAGAAAGACCTTAATTCCGAACAACGCGCTACTATAGAAAAAATGGTTGAGCGTTTGGAAGATGATGAAGATGTGCAGAATGTTTATACAAACATGAAGCCTGCCGAAGACGAAGAATGATATATACTTATCGCACAACAGGCACCTGTAGTACCAATATTGAGATAGAAGTTGAAGGTGATGTTATTAAGAATGTAGTTTACTGGGGAGGTTGCAACGGAAACTTGCAAGGAATCTCTAAGTTGCTAAAAGGCATGAAAGTATCTGATGTAATAAGTAAACTGGAAGGCATTAAATGCGGAAATCGTTCAACCTCTTGTCCCGATCAACTCTGTAAGGCGCTACACGAGATGGGTTATTAAAGAAGATTTAAGATAGGAATTCAAAAAGCGGTATGTTCTACATTATAGAACATACCGCTTTTTGTTTTGGTTGTAATAGGGCTCTTGAATTAGTATAGGGCAATAGAGCACAAAAAAAGGTGCCCTTTCGGACACCTTTTAGTAAATAGAGCTGGAACTCTCAATAGACCCTTATCTTATTCCAGAATTACTACACGGTTAAGCATGTTTTTACCAAACATGTTGTCTGTTCCACCGAATCCAACAAGTTCTAATTGACTGCTGCTTACGCCTTCTTTAATAAGAGCATCGTAAACTTCTTGAGCACGTCTTTCAGACAATGTTTGATTCCAGCTACTGCTACCAGTTGCTTTGTCAGCATATCCTGCAATTTTGTATTTCTTGTTAGGATTAGCTTTGATAATTTTAGCTGCCAATTGGATGTTAACCATTCCATAGTCGTCGATCTTGCTCTTTCCAATTTGGAAGAAGATAGCGCGAGGACCTGCAACTTCGATTTCTTTAACAACTTCTTTAGTTTGTGGCTTATTAGCAAGTGATCTTTTGCAAGCAGCAAGTTCATCTTCAGCATCTTTCAATGCTTGACGATACTTATTGATTTCATTGTTAAGTGCGTCTACGTCAATTTTAGGTCCGCAATTAACAAATTTCTTGCCACCGAAAGTATAAGAAAGACCAGCCATAACAGATACAGCACCATCAGTATGAGATCTTGTATATTTACCAAATGGAGAAGGAGAAACTTCACCTCTTGCTTCGATATTGATATCCCAATATTTACCAATGTTGAATTGTCCCATAATACCTACAGAACCATTGATTAAAGCTTTTACTTTGCCAGAATCCACATTTCTTACCCAAGTTCCGTTAGCTGTATTAACAACATACTCTTGTGTTCCGTAACCTTTTGCAAAAGTAAAGCCAGGACCTGCGAATACAGAGAATGTAAATACGCGGTTAGGGTTGTAGCCACAGAATAAATTTGAAAGATTCAATAAACCATCAAGGTGAGTGTTGATGTAGTTCTTTTTCACTTTTTCAAAATCTCCATATCCTGAAAAATTGCCGTCTGCGTCAACAGTACCAGCGTTATAGTCAGTGTATAAAGTTGTTTTCCAACCATTAACCTGTCCGCGGATACCCCAAACAGGAGTAAACCACTTACCGATAGAGAAAGATACTTTAGGGGTGATAGCATCGCCTAAACCATTGTCTCTGTTGTCTGGATTCATGCTAGCTTGTACACCACCTCCAATGCTAATAAAGATATTATCTCCTGCTTTTTCGCTGAAGAATTTCTCTTTAGTCTGAGCTGTTGCTGTTACTGCAGCAGCCACAAATAAAGATAATATTACTAATTTATTTTTCATTTTTTTAGTTTTTAATATTTTCAACTCTTTTATTCTTTTGTTTGTTCCGACCATTTGTTTACTTCAAGTAAATCTTGTAAGCAAGACCGCCGGTAAAGTATTTCATTTTTTGCATTTCTACCTGCACGTGCAAATGGTTGAAAAACAAATAGGTAGCACCAAACGCAAAATCTTTTGAATCATACTCTGCAACTATTCGTAGGCTGGGCAACGCGGATGGCGAGTAGGTCACACCTGCTGCAATCCCATTCAGCTTATACTCTCTTCGGTCGTTATAAAGATAGGAGAGATGTACTCCTATTTGTTCTTTTCCTAACGAAAAGTGTTTGGTTGCTGCTATGAAGTAACGGCTGAAATAACCATTGCCATCAGTAGGAAGCGTAGAACCAGTCGATGATGTAAATGGATCTGAAGCTCCAACAACCACAGCTGGCATATGTTGCCAAAATTGCCCTTCTTTCAAAACTCGCAGTCGACCGGCAAAGTGCCTGTCTTGATTCGTAAATCCTGAATAACCGTAGGGTTTTAGCCCTAATGATTCCGCTGTGAAAAGTGTACAGATGTACGAAATCTCAAGAAACGGGAATATGGTTACATTCAGAAAATAATTATACGTATGGTAGTACCAAGTAGGAGGAGTTATCTCCTTATTTAAGAAATTACCACCTAATATTACTGTTTTATCTCGTTGCATTTCTGCAGACGGAGCATGCAGTAATCCGGTAACACCATAAGTCATTTGTGCTGAAAGTACTAACTGATAACATAAAAACAAACTCAATAGAATTAACTTTTTCATTTATTCGCGGTTTCAAGTGTTGCTTTCAGCGCCTACTTATTTATTAGATACCAGAAGCAGAACCACCACCAGCATTCAAGTTTCCACTGTGTCCGTGTCCTAATCCGTGTCCGTGGTAAATATTGTTAGAGAACTGAGTACTTCCAAATTCCCAAGCGTAAGCAACTACAACTACAATTTTATAAGTCACACCATTATACTTTATAATATGAGTATCTTCTTTGTATTTAGTTGTAGAAAAAACTGTTTTTACTGAAGAATAAGGAGCTAATTCAAATTTGTACTCTTTATCTTCTGTCGCAAATACAGCATCAATAGCAGCGGGTGCGCCACCATACAAAGCTGCAAGGTATGTACTAATATACTCTTTCAAACCATCAAGAGCTGCTCTCGTTGTAACACCAAGTTCGTCAGTAAGAAGACCAGCGCCTACGTTTACATTAAAATTGAAAGTTAAGTCAATGAAGTTGGCTGAATCATTAACATAGTCAACTTCTTCATCCTCAGTAGCATCGAAAGTTACTGTTGAAGGATTTTTCTCTGTTGTACTAACAGTCATAGTTAAGCCTTCGATTTGGAAGCTTTCTGATTGCAATACAGCGTTAAATTGGTAAGTAGCAGCTTGACCAGCTTTCAAAGCAGTAACAGTTAACGAACCACTTGATGCAGTGTATCCATCTTTAGAAACAGCGATAGTGTAAGCTCCAGCTTTTTCTGTAGTAAAGGTGTAAGCACCAGCTACTGTAGTTAAAGTTTTAGAATCAGCGCCACTGAAAGCTACTGTTGCACCATCAATTACTTTACCTGTAACTACGTCAGTAACAGTACCAACAACTGTGTAAAGAGCTGCGGGCGGATTGTAAGGAAGAGTAACATCGTCCTTCTCTGATTCATAACAGCTTGTAAACATTGTGCCACTTACGGCAAGTAAGGCTAACGCTAACTTAGCGTTGATGCCAAAGAATTTACTTTTCATTTTCATTTTAATAAAATTAAAAATTTGATAATTCTGATTTAATAAAATATGGGTTATAATTTATTTCATATGCATAATTACTACCCAAACGGGGAGTATATGATTTTCCGTAATATCTTTCATTTCCAGCATTGTACAAGATACCCATGTATTTTGCCGTTGTTATTCTTACTTTATTTCTTTTATATTTTCCGTAAGGAGGCAACATTACCTGAAAATAGAAACCACCATTCGTTTTCGAGTATTTGGCATCTCCACTAATTTCTCGTATGGCTTCTGTTTTCATTGCATAAAACCCTATGGCTGCATATCTAAACATTCTCATAAAGTCAACACGTACTCCTTTTTCTCCATATAAATACTGCTCCACTTTTACGCTGAGCTGAGTATTGTATTTTGTCCAATAGTAATTAGCTCCTACAGTCCACGTTAATCTCTTCAATGGGCTGGCATGCCAAACCCAATCTTTAAAGTACGAAACGCCTGTATAGCCAATTTTACCTTCCAATGAAAATTGCTCATTCTTTGGGATGAAGTGTTTAACACTTAAATCGCCTCCCCACCTATTATTATTAAAGGTACCTACAGTACCAGTAACAAATGTGTTGTAGGGAAGTCGCATTGTTTGTGCTAATGTAATATATCCTTGTCTTACCTGTTTGTATTCAGGTCCGTAGTCGTTAACCACAGGGATTATTACTTGTCCGGTTAGTTTCATTCCTTTCCACATCGATATTTCCACAGCAGGGTTTATATTCAAAAGCACCTGGTATATTTGTGTTATAATGTAGTTCTGGAAAGAGAAATCCGGATATACCACCACATCAATCTTAAACAAAGAGCTATTTTTTACTTTCTGCTTTCTTATCTTCTCCCAACTATCTCCCAAATCATGACTAACATCCCAATCGTGACGAGTCGCTATTTGGGTTTCTCTAGCATTCTCTACCGGTTGGTATTTCAAAGAAATAACAGGAACATTATTATCTAAAACAATGACCCTACACACTTTGTTCTCAGGCATCCCAAATTCTTGAATTTTGTCTATTGCCTTTCCAATGCCAACTCCACCTGAACGATATGATGCATTTTCCAATACATAAACACGCTCTTCTTCATCTTCGGTCCAAGAAACATTTTCAAATCCCATTCCAATCAAAACATCAACTGTTGTATCAGCACTCTGGGAATAAACTTCTACTGAGAAAAGACATAATAGAAAGACGAACGTTCTATATTGTTTTATACAGTTAATGTTTGGATATTTAATGTTCATCAATTTGTTAGGGCAAAGAGCCCATTCTATTTACTTCTATTATTTTTATTTGTAAATATAGTGCAAAAATAAGGACATTTTTAAGAATGACAAAGGAATATTCATCAAAAAGCTGGTTTTAGCTCTCTTTTTTGTTAATAAACGTTTGAGGAAAGATATATTAGTAGCTTTATCGCATTATTTATATCTTTGCACCCTAATAATGAAAAGAATACTTGCGATAGATTATGGTAAAAAGCGCACAGGCATTGCAGTAAGTGATACCTTGCAGCTCATAGCGAATGGTTTGCAAACTATTCCAACTCACGAGCTTATTGATTTTATTATAAACTATATTGCTAAAGAACCGGTCGAAGTAATTGTTGTTGGAAAACCTAAACAGATGAATTATGAAGATTCGGAAAATTGGAATAGAATCGAAGTTTTTGTTCGGTTACTCAACAAAAAGCTGCCTGATATTCCAGTGGAATTTGTTGACGAGCGATTTACGTCGGTGCTGGCTCAACGAACAATGCTTGAGGCCGGACTAAAGAAAAAAGCACGGCAGAACAAAGCCTTGGTTGATGAAATAAGTGCAACAATAATACTGCAATCATATTTAGAAAGTAAACGTTTAAATTTATAATTAAGAAAAAATGATACTACCCATTTACATATATGGACAGCCTGTGCTACGAAAAGTAGCGGAAGATATCACACCCGATTATCCGGAACTGAAAGCTCTGATAGAAAATATGTACGAAACAATGAAAAGAGCGGAAGGCGTAGGCTTAGCCGCACCACAGATAGGTCTTCCTATTCGTGTTGTTGTTATCGACCTAAGTGTGTTTGGTGATGATGAACCTGAATTCAAAGACTTCCGGAAAACATATATAAACCCACATATCATTGAAGCAGAAGGCGAAGAGATATCTATGGAAGAAGGGTGCTTGAGTTTGCCAGGTATCCATGAGGAGGTAAAAAGAAGTAATAAAATTCGAGTGAAATACATGGACGAGAATTTTGTCGAATACGACGAGGTTGTTGAGGGGTATTTGGCAAGAGTTATGCAGCATGAGTTCGATCACCTTGATGGAAAAATGTTTATTGATCATATATCTGCGTTACGTAAACAAATGATAAAAGGTAAGTTGAATGCAATGCTGAAAGGACAAGCGCGCTGCCACTATAAGGTAAAAACCATAAAGTAAACATATAGCGGCTATAAGCCTCAAAAAGAGGCACAGACGAGAATTTATTTTCTCTCTGTGCCTCTTTTTTATGCCTTTATGGCTGGTTTTGTGGTAACCAGTTGGAGCAAGAATGGTTACCACTACTATCCTAAATGGTTACCACGGGTATTTATAGTGGTTACCAGTAATACTCTTTGTGGTAACCGCTAAGTTGGTTTGCTTGTATTTAATTTTATTTAAGCAGAAAATAAAATGCGCCTCCAAGAATATATAATATATTTGTGAAGAATTTATAAACAACAATATAATATGGAGAATATTGTTTTTATTACAGGTGCAAGCAATGGAATAGGAGAGGCTTGTGCCCGTAAATTTGCAGCGCAAGGATACAATTTAATCCTGAATGCAAGAAGTGTAGATAAGCTACAGCAAATTAAAAACGAACTTACGGAGAAATACAATATACAAGCTTTAGTACTGCCTTTTGATGTGAGAAATCGCTCGGAAATAGTGCAGGCTTTAGAGTCATTGCCCGTTGAATGGAAGAACATTTCCATCCTTATCAATAATGCCGGATTGGTAATAGGTGTTGATAAAGAGTTTGAAGGAAATCTGGATGAGTGGGACATTGTGATTGATACCAATATCAAAGGACTGCTTGCAATGACACGATTGTTGGTTCCCGGCATGCTCGAACGTGCTAAAGGACATATTATTAATATAGGATCTATTGCCGGTGAGGCGGCTTATCCGGGTGGAAGTGTGTATTGTGCAACAAAAGCTGCAGTAAAAGCTCTTTCGGACGGATTGCGTATTGACTTAGTTGACACACCGCTTCGGGTAACAAATATAAAGCCAGGCATGGTCGAAACAAATTTCTCTGTAGTAAGATATCGTGGAGATAAACAAACAGCTGATAATTTTTACAAAGGCATACAGCCGTTAACTGGCGATGATGTTGCGGAAACTGTTTACTTTGCGGCCTCGGTTCCTGCGCATGTTCAAATAGCAGAAGTGCTCATCATGCCAACAAATCAGGCAACAGGTACCATCTCTTACAAAAAGCAATAAAGTGAAAAGCCTTATACCAAAGTTTTGTCTATTGCTATTACTGTGTGGGTTCTTTTCGTGTTCAAAAAGTGATGAATCTATACTGGAAGAGAAGTGGAAACTGATTAGCGTTGAAAATATAGATGGAACAAAAGCAGAAGCAGGCGCGGTGTTTTATAATTTCCAGAAGGGAAGCTTTTCGGCTATTTGTATAGATAACGATGCGTATCATTCCTTTTATGGAAACTATGCGCTGAACGAAAAGGTTCTTTCCATTGTTATTATTCCAGAGAACACAACAGGCGAAGTATATGAAAAATATATCGGTTGGGAAGAAGGAAGTAATGTGTTTGTTGTTGAACAGCTGACAAGTTCCCGGCTTCGGTTAAGAGATGAAGAAAGAATATTAACTTTTAGAAAATATTAATCAATTAATAACGTAAAATTATGAAGAAACAAATCGTATTAGGAATGGGATTGTGTGTTGCTTTTGCTTTCGCAGGTTGTAAATCAAGCGAAAGTGCTTACAAAAAAGCATACGAACAAGCTAAGCAACAAGAATTGACCGAAACGGTTGCCACTGCTCCGGTAGAGGTAGCTCCTGCTGCTGCACCGGTTGAATCTGTAAGAGTAGTGAAACCTGCTGAAGAAGGAGTGCGTCAGGAAAAAGTTACCTATGTGTCGGGACAAAACGAACTGAAAGATTACAGTGTGGTTTGCGGAAGTTTCTCATTAAAAGCTAATGCCGAAAGCCTGAAAGATTACTTGGAGACTCAAGGTTATACCCCAACAATCGCATTCAATGCAGAAGCTGCTATGTATCGCGTAATTGTAGCATCGTATGGTGATCGTGCTTCGGCTGCTGCTGCACGCGATGCTTTCAAAGCTAAATATCCAAATCGTAATGACTTCCAAGGTTCTTGGTTGTTGTATCGTTTGTAGTAATTTGATGATATAATAAGAAAGCCCAAAGAGAGATTATTCTCCTTTGGGCTTTTTTCATATCTTTGCATTTGTATTAATATAGCAAATTTATGACTGAAATATCCGGTAAAAAATTTATTTCACCGGGAGCTTGGTTCTCCCTCTATTATCCTATTAATTGGCATGAGTTTGAAGACATGGAGGGTAGCTTCCTTTTTTACGATCCGGTTGACTGGACGGGGAACTTTCGTATATCTGCTTTCAAGAAGGATGAATCCTTTAGAGATGCCATGCGATACGGTTCCGAAGCAGTGAAGAAAGAACTTAAAGAAAATGCTGCTGCTACGTTGGTAACGATAGGAAAACACCAATGTGCTTATAGCCAAGAAAACTTTCAGGAAAAAGAAATAGAATATACTAGTCACATCTGGGTGTTTGGGCAGGAAAATGTCTCTTTTGAATGTAGTTTTACTGTGCCAAAAGGAAAAGCAGCCGACAAAGCCAAGCAAATTATATCTACAGTAGAAATCAGGAAGGATGGGGTTAAGTATCCTGCTGAGACTATTCCTGTGCGAATAGCCGAAATCTCTCTTATTGATGAAAGCTATCGGTGGACAACTGAGTTGGTGAAAGCTACTTTGAAGAAAGATTTTCAAGGAGCGGAAGAAGATCTACCCAAATTGCAATCTGTCATTGATAACGGCAACATAAATACTAAAAAACGCGATGCCTGGAATGCCATCGGTATTACCCTGTGTGTTATTATCGCTAATGAAATAGAAGGAATGGAGTGGGTAACTCTCATTGACGGAAATCGTGAAGCTCCTGTGTTGTGTTATAAAAACGAACAACAAATAGACCCCATGAAATTGGTGTGGAGCAAGGTTAAAGCAGGTGAAATATGCGATGTGGTTGAAGCATACAAAAACGTAATAGCTAATCTGTAATGGTAAACCTGCAAATAGATAGCCTTACTAAATCTTTTGGCGATCATATACTTTTTGAGAATATTACATTTAGTATTCTCGAAGGACAACGCATCGGACTCATAGCGAAGAACGGAGCAGGTAAAACTACTCTCCTTAATATTATAGCTGGCAAGGAAGGATACGACAGCGGAGAAGTTGTCTTTCGTCGCGATATCACCGTGGGGTACTTGGAGCAAGACCCTGTTTATCCCGAAAATCTGAACGTACTCGAAGCATGTTTCTATCATGGTAACCACCTTATTGAGCTGATTAAAGAGTACGAACTTGCCATGGCAACCGAAGGTAATCCCGGGCTGGAAGCATTGCTCACCCGCATGGAATACGAAAAGGCGTGGGATTACGAAAGAAAGGCGAAACAAATCCTCACGCAACTTAAGATAACAGATTTTACACAACCTGTCAACCAACTATCGGGTGGGCAGCTCAAGCGCATTGCTTTGGCAAACGCATTGATTACTGAGCCCGATTTATTAATACTTGACGAACCTACCAACCATCTCGATTTAGATATGATTGAATGGTTGGAGGGATATTTGCAAAAGTCAAACCTTAGTCTGCTTATGGTAACGCACGACCGTTATTTCCTCGATAGGGTTTGTTCCGAAATTCTTGAGATAGACAATAAACAGATATACAGTTATAAAGGGAACTACAGCTATTATTTGGAGAAACGCGAAGAACGTGTGGATGCCAAAAATCAAGAGATAGCTCGTGCCACAAATCTGTATCGCACGGAACTGGAGTGGATGCGTCGTATGCCACAAGCACGTGCACATAAAGCAAAATATCGCGAAGACGCTTTTTATGATTTGGAGAAGGTTGCCAAACAGCGTCAAAACAACGATACCATTCAGTTGAATGTGAAGTCTTCGTACATTGGTTCTAAAATATTCGAAGCCGAACACGTATATAAAAGCTATGACAATGTAAAAATACTCGAAGACTTTTCGTACATCTTTGCCCGTTACGAGAAAATGGGAATTGTGGGCAATAACGGAACTGGAAAATCTACTTTTATCAAGATACTGCAAGGTGAAGTTAAGCCGGATAGTGGAACGATTGAGGTTGGTGAAACGGTTCGTTTCGGATATTATTCGCAATCGGGTTTGCAGTTTAATGAAGAGATGAAGGTGATTGATGTGGTACAAGATATTGCTGAAGTAATAGAACTGGGTAATGGAAAGCAACTATCGGCTTCGCAATTTCTACAGCATTTCCTCTTTACGCCCGAAACGCAGCACAATTACGTGTATAAGTTGAGTGGAGGTGAGCGTCGCAGACTTTATCTCTGTACAATCCTCATGCGCAACCCCAATTTCTTGGTGCTGGATGAGCCTACCAACGACTTGGATATCATTACATTAAATATTCTCGAAGAGTATTTGCAAAACTTCAAAGGCTGCTTAATTGTTGTGTCGCACGACCGCTATTTTATGGACAAGGTGGTAGATCATCTTTTAGTCTTTAATGGGCAGGGCGATGTACGCGATTTTCCAGGTAACTACTCTGATTACCGCGCTTGGAAAGCTCTGCAGGAGCAAAAAAAGAAAGAAGAAGAGAAGCCTGTTGAGGAGAAAAAACAACGCGTACGTACTACCGAGAAACAAAAATTAAGCTTCAAGGAAAAGCGGGAGTTTGAACAATTGGAACAGGAGATAGCTACCCTTGAAGAAGAAAAAAAAGTTATTGAATCAGCTCTTTGCAGTGGAACTTTATCTGTCGATGAACTTACGGAGAAGTCTAAGCGACTACCCATACTTACCGATCTGATTGATGAGAAAACCATGCGATGGCTGGAATTAAGCGAAATAGAATCATGAATCTAACCAATTATCATACACATTGCTCTTTTTGTGATGGCAAAGCGCCACTCGAAGAGTTTGTTCAGGAAGCCATTGCGCAAAAGTTCACCTCCTACGGTGTTTCTTCACATGCTCCATTACCTTTTTCCACAGCTTGGACAATCAATAGCGAAGCTGCTTTGAATGATTACTTTCAGGAGTTTTATCGTTTGAAAGAAAAATACAGTGGGGAAATAGAACTGTATCTTGGTTTGGAAATTGATTATATGAATGACGAAAGCAATCCTGCGTCAGCATATTTCCAGGCACTTCCATTAGATTATCGTATCGGATCACTGCACATGATTTACAATCTGAAAGGCGAGGTTGTAGATGTAGATTGCGGACCGGAGAAGTTCCGGGAAATTGTAGACAACCACTTTGATGGCGATCTTGTGCATGTTATTAATGTGTATTATCAACGACTCACACGAATGGTTGAATTGGGTGGCTTCGATATTTTGGGACATCCTGACAAGATACACCACAACGCCATGTGCTATCGTCCTGGTATTCTGGATGAATCATGGTACGAAAATATTATGAACAACTATTTTCAACGAATAGCCGCTGCAGGTTGTATGCTTGAGGTAAATACTAAAGCCTATTTTCAGCGTGGTGTGTTCTTTCCCAATGAACGCTATTTTTCACAGATAAAGCAGTTGGGTATTCCTGTAGTGGTAAATAGCGATGCGCACTTACCTAAGAATATAAACGATGCGCGCCCCGAAGCATTGGCAGCTCTGTTGAAAGCTGGCTATACCGAGGTTATGGAACTGCACGGTGGCGAGTGGAAAAGCGTAAAAATAGGAGAGTGTAAGGAGTAAAAAAATCCTTGATTAATTTCCTCCTTTTAGTATACGGTGCAACAATAGTGGCTCGTCGGTGGTTATGAAATCAATGCCTTGATCGATAGCCCATCTCATGTCAGCTTCTTTGTTGACTGTCCACACATTAACCTTCATGCCAAGTTCGTGCGATTCTTTTATCCAACCGGGATTCTTTTTGAGTACACTAAGGTTGTAGTCGGGTCCTGTGCATCCTATCTCTTTCAACTCTTTCGGCGAGAGATTACCGTTTAAATAATAAACTGGGGTGCTTGGGGATGCTAAACGGATAAATTCCTTGGTGGCATGTAGCGAAAAACTTATGTATTCCACTCTCTCCTCCAAGTTATACTTTTTTATTAATCCAATGATTTCTTCTACAGCACGAGTTTCCCGTTTGGCAGATGAATGTTTCTTTAATTCGATGATTAAACGCACATTTAGCTTTCGTGCTTCGGATAGATATTCTTTTAGTGTAGGGAGCTTTTCGCCATTTGCCAGTTTCAGTTTTTTGATAGCGCTCGATTTATCATTTTCCATTGACACCCCCTTATAGAACGGGTCGTGGTTTACAAACAATACATTGTCTTTACTAAGCCATACATCCAATTCGCTGCCATAACACTTGGCAGAATCAGCTTTTTGCATAGCGGCAATACAGTTTTGAGTAGCGCCTTCCGTTTTCCAAAATCCCCGGTGAGCAATAACCTGTGTTTGTGTACAAACCTTATCAACAAACACAGACAGCAATAGTAGTACTAATATTTTTTTCATAATGAGCTGATTTCGTTTCTTACAAAAGTATCGAAAAATATTTTAATACAAAGAAACTGTCCTGAATAATAAAATACCACAAATGTGTTATTTCTAATTTATAATATACTTTTGTAGAAAATACAATTGATATAATTATGGAAAAGATTGCAGAAAAATAAACCGATCTCATTGGTAACACTCCATTGTTAGAACTGAAATCTTTTGAGAAACATTTATCTATAGATGCGCATTTGATTGGAAAGTTAGAGTATTTTAACCCATTAGGAAGTATGAAAGACCGTATAAAACGAATAAAGTATGAAACAAGGTATTGTAGTAGAAAACGGCTCAATTCGAAATCTTTGTTGGTGCTTGTCTTCCCTTTACATTTCTGCTTATTCCCCCAAAATACAACGTGCTCTAAGACGCTTCTGAGAGGGGTATTTCAGCCCCAAATACTTGACGCGTCAACTCTTTATACTTGACGCGTGTACTCTTTATACTTGACGCTTCAAGTATTTGGAGCACACGGCTATACTATTTTCCCTATAACTTTAAGTTGTGCAAGTGGCATAAAGAAAAAACGCTAAAAGTCTATAATTTAGACGATTAGCGTTTCCTTTTTGTACACCCTCAGGGACTCGAACCCTGGACCCATTGATTAAGAGTCAATTGCTCTACCAGCTGAGCTAAGAGTGCATCTCTTTTAGCGTGTGCAAATTTACGTTTTTTGTTTTATTAGCCAAAACTTTTCAAATTATTTTCTACAAAAAATGTCATAAAAACAAGAACGGTAGTGGTGTGGAATGCTTATTCCCACTCATACAGTTCCGACGCAGTATTTCGTTTTAGTGCAACGAGCTGTACATCCTTTCCGGGAATGATGCCTTTTGCACGCAGTTTATATTCTACAGTTTTGTAGGCAAGCTCAGGGTGGTTGTTGTCTTTACTCAAGTGACACAACCAGATGTGTTGCAGATGTTCGTTGATGTTTTCGGCAAGAAAATCGGCAGTAGCATTGTTGCTTAAATGCCCGTTACTACCTGTGATGCGTTGTTTTAAGTATTCGGGGTAGGTGCCCATTCGAAGCATTTCGTCATCGTAGTTGGCTTCCAAAATGAGGTAATGGGCTTTATTGATGTAGTGTGCTGCTAATGGGGTTATTTCACCTAAGTCGGTTAAAAACGAAAAA
Organism: Bacteroides sp. 214; assembly: GCF_010501015.1. GTDB lineage: Bacteria > Bacteroidota > Bacteroidia > Bacteroidales > Bacteroidaceae > Bacteroides. The sequence goes on from NZ_QVML01000001.1 coordinate 412,940, forward strand.
TTCTTTCCGCCAACCTCTATATAATAACCTACATTATCTGTTCCGTCGTGAGGAACTTCAAAAGCAGTGATGTTAAAAGCAGCTATTTGAGTTGGCTCTTCTTTTTTGATGTATCGTACGCAACTGTATAGTTTTTCGGTAACACAGTAACTTTTATTAATCCCTTCGTGAATATGCGCGGTAGTATAAATCGGTATATGTAGTTTCTCGCCTAAATTGCCAACAGACTTGATGTGGTCGGCATGGTCGTGTGTAACGAGTACACCAAGAATTGACTCCATAGCAATGTTTACATCTTTCAGTCTTTTCTTAATAGTGCGCACACCAATACCAGCATCTATGAGTATGCCGTGCTTGCCGTAGCCTAAGTAGTAACAGTTGCCGCTACTTCCGCTTGCCAGACTTAAAAATTTCACTGTGGGGGTATTCTGAATGGGGTAATCTATTTCTAATTGCATCTTTATTTGTTTATTCATTCGCAGTGGGACGAACAAAAAAGCCGTCACTTCGGAAAAGTGACGGCAAATATAGCGAAAAAAGGAGTATGCCTATGCTAGCTTCTCTTTCTTTTTGTCAATTCCTCGGGTGATTTTTCCAAATATCAGCAATGCAAAAGCGGCAATTAATCCAATAGCGGCAAAATAGAACCAGATATAGTGTGCGTTGGCGCTAGCTGCTTGCCATGCCTCGTGAGAATCGAACAGTGCGGGATCCGGACAATACTTAGTAAGCAGCCAACCAGCCAGTCCAAAACCGAAAATAGAAGATAGAAATGAATGTAAATGACTGAAGCCTAAATACATACCTTCTTCTCCTTTGGGCGCTTGCAGAGAGAAATACTCCAGATAGCGTGGCGAAATGAAACACTCTGATAATCCTTGTACAACAATCCCAACAATCATCATTAATGTAATATTGCTAACACCAGCAATTACTTCGTTCTCCAAAATATTGCCGCAAGCCATTAGTATAGCAGAAAATGGAATCAAAAACATACCAATATTCATGGAGGTTATGGCGGTTCTCTTGGACAATAGTTTCGTTATGAAACCTACGCAGCACACCACCACTAATGGATTCACATTAGCAATCCAACCTGGCCGGGCAGCTTCGCCTGCTAAGCGGATAACGTATTTGGGCATGGTTGCATACAATTGGTGTTGCACCATCCAGAAGCCGGTAACAATTATAATTAGTACCACCAAACGCCAGTTGCTAAGTAGCCGTTTAAAACCCTCCCAAATATCTAGCATGCTTTTGCCTTCTCCAGCTGTTTCGGCAGATTTGTACAGGAAGTAAACAGCAATAAGGGCAATGAGGGTCATAGTCCCCGAGAAATAATTAATAAAGATATACGCTTCGTCACCTACGATACCTCGTAGCGGATCAATAATAGTTTTTCCGGTAAAGGCACCAATATTTACCATCATATAGAAAATGGAATAGCCTTTTGCGCGATTGGCCTCGGTGGTTTCTTTGGCAACCGATGCGGATATAACAGATTTAATGAAAGAACCACCTACTACTATACAGAGCAAAACCGGTACAATAACCCAACGATAGGCACTATTGTGTAGCCCGTTGAAGGTGGTTGTTTGTCCGTATGAAACCAGTCCGGTGCTTTCGAGGAGGGTGGGGAATATGGCTAACCCGAAGTATCCGATAGTCAGCAATGTAAATGCAGTAAGCATGGATTTGCGAAAACCAATTTTGTCGGCATAGGCACCCGAGAAAATGGGTAATAGATACAAACCGCCCGAGAATAATCCGGAGATGATACTTGCTTCGAAGTCATTGAAACCAAGAATATTCGATAAGTAGAGTGTTAAAACTATAAAAACGGCATAATATGCCATTCGCTCGAACAACTCTACGGTATTGCTCACCCAAAATGCTTTGGTAAATCCTTTTTTCATAGCATTGAATTAGTTGATGAATTTATTTTTCGCGGACAAAGTTATAAAAAAAGGGCACTTCGCAAAGTACCCTTTATTGTATTATCGGTTCTGTTTAACCTCATTTCTCTTTAGAACTGGAAGAATTTCTTCGCATTGTAGTAACTGATATCTTCAATCATCTGATTAACACGTTCCATTTCTGAGTATGGAATCTCGCCGTTTTCTACATCACGACCCACCAAGTTACAAAGTGTGCGACGGAAATACTCATGTCTTGGATATGACAGGAATGAACGAGAGTCAGTCAACATTCCAACAAAGCGGCTCAACAAACCAAGTACCGAAAGCGCGTTCATTTGTTTTTCCATGCCATCTTTTTGATCCAGGAACCACCAGCCCGAACCAAACTGCATTTTACCTGCAACGGTTCCATCTTGGAAGTTACCAATCATGGTGGCAATAACTTCGTTTGCACAAGGGTTAAGGTTGTACAGGATTGTTTTTGCCAATTTGTTTTGTGAGTTCAAGCGGTCGAGCAACTTACTCATTGCCTTAGCAGTTGTAAATTCGCCTATTGAATCGAAACCTGTATCGGGTCCTAATTGTGAGAACATACGGCTATTATTATTACGAATAGCACCATAGTGGAATTGTTGTGTCCAACCTTTTTCGTAATCCATAATACCAAATTCAACCAACATGGCCGATTTGAACTTCAGAATTTCTTCTTTGGTTAGTTGAGTGCCACCATACACCTTATTAAATATAGCACTGATTTCGGCGTTGGTGTAATCTTCTGCGTAAAACTCTTCGATACCGTGGTCGGACAATTTACAGCCTTGTGCCGCGAAGAAGTCGTGACGATTGTTTAATGCTGCAATCAGGTCGTTGTAGTTGGAGATATTCACACCGCTAACTTCGGCAAGTTTCTCTACATACGCACGGAAGTCGGCAGGAACTTCTACTGCCATAGCTTTGTCTGGACGCCATGTTGGAAGCATTTTTATTTCAAATCCGCTTTCGCGTGTTTTAATGTGGTATTCCAAGCTATCAATTGGGTCGTCGGTTGTACACACTACCTCAACGTTGTAGCGGCGCATCATGCCACGAGCGCTATAGTCGGCAGTAGCTAACTTCTCGTTACATTCGTCATATATTTCGCGGGCAGTTTTAGGACTCAATATTTTATTGATACCAAAAGCTGTCTTTAATTCCAAGTGTGTCCAGTGGTAAAGTGGGTTACGCATGGTATAGGGTACTGTTTCTGCCCATTTTTCGAATTTTTCCCAATCGCTGGTGTCTTTGCCTGTACAGTATTTTTCGTCAATACCGTTAGTTCTCATGGCGCGCCATTTGTAGTGGTCGCCTCCCAACCAGATTTCAGTTAGTGATTTGAACTTATGATCATCTGCAACCATTTGTGGAATCAGGTGGCAGTGGTAATCAATGATAGGCATTTTGGCTGCGTGTTCGTGATATAACTTTTGTGCGGTTTCTGTCTGCAACAAGAAGTTTTCATCCATAAAGTTTTTCATGATAACTTGAATTAAATTGTTTATATTATTGCTTATTGGTATTTTTGTTTTATTAACCGTTATCGCACACAAAAATAGTTGTTTCTATTGTTAAGCCAAAATTACTCACTATATTTGCCACCCTGATTTGTGTTATTTAACTCTTTATTACACCAATCATAGATATAAACAAACAAGATACATAGAACAAATAAATCAAACAAATTATGAGAGCATTGAATAAAGAAACAGCTCCGAAAAAGAGCTATCCAGAACGTATAATCCAGTTTGGCGAAGGTAATTTTCTACGCGCATTTGTAGATTGGATTGTATATAACATGAACCAAAAGGCAGACTTCGATGGTAGTGTTGTAGTAGTTCAACCAATTGATAAAGGTATGGTTGACATGTTGAATGCACAAGACTGTCTCTATCATGTGAACTTGCAAGGACTTGATAAAGGTAAGGTGGTGAACGACTTGACTTTGATTGATGTTATTAGTCGGGCAATGAACCCTTACTCACAAAACGAAGAGTTTATGAAACTTGCCGACCAACCCGAAATGAGATTTGTTATCTCTAACACTACTGAGGCTGGTATTGCTTTTGATCCTTCGTGCAAACTGACTGATGCTCCTGCTTCTTCGTATCCTGGTAAATTGACACAATTACTTTATCGTCGTTTCCAAACATTTAATGGTGACAAGAGCAAAGGATTGCATATTATTCCTTGTGAATTGATTTTCCATAACGGTGCCAAATTAAAAGAAGCAATCTATCAATATATTGATTTGTGGAACCTTGGCGCAGAATTCAAAACATGGTTTGAAGAAGCTTGTGGTGTGTATTCTACATTGGTAGACCGCATCGTACCAGGATTCCCACGTAAAGATATTGCCGAAATCAAAGAAAAATTACAGTATGATGATAATCTGGTGGTACAAGCCGAGATTTTCCACCTATGGGTAATCGAAGCTCCACAAGAGCTTTCAAAAGAATTCCCTGCAGACAAAGCCGGACTGAACGTATTGTTTGTACCTTCTGAAGCTCCTTACCACGAACGTAAGGTTACTTTATTGAATGGTCCTCATACAGTGCTTTCTCCTGTTGCTTTCTTGTCGGGTATCAATATTGTTCGCGATGCTTGCCAAGATGAAGTAGTAGGTAAATTCATCAAAAAAGTAATGTATGATGAATTAATGGAAACTCTAAACTTACCAAAAGACGAGTTGATGGAGTATGCAGGCGATGTATTGGAGCGTTTCAATAACCCATTCGTAGAGCATGCTGTAACCAGCATTATGCTTAATTCATTTCCTAAATACGAAACACGCGATCTTCCGGGTTTGAAAACCTATTTGCAACGCAAAGGTGAACTACCTAAAGGTTTGGTGTTGGGTCTTGCTGCTATCATTACTTACTATAAAGGAGGCAAACGTGCTGATGGTGCAGAAATTGCTCCGAATGACTCGCAAGAAATCATGGACTTATTGACAAAACTTTGGGCAAGCAACGATTATGCTACAGTTGCCAAAGGTGTACTTGCCGCTAGTTTTATTTGGGGTGAAGATTTGAATGATATTCCAGGATTGACCGATGCTATTGTTGCTAACTTGAAATCAATTCAAGAAAAAGGCATGGTTGAGACAGTGAAGTCTATACTCTAAGATACCATAATATAATAACACTGAAGCATCCTGCGGACTTTTAGTCTGTGGGATGCTTTTTTTTGAACTCATTTGAGATTTCAGCCATAGGCGCGCGAGTCGAATGCTTATGGCAAACGAGTCGAATGCTTATGGTATTTGCACCAAATGCTTATGGCATTCGACTTGATTGCTTATAGCTCTTGCACCAGCAGCCTATGCTTTATTAGTTCAATGAAGACTACAATATTACTCAGTGAGAAATGATTGCTTTCTCACTGTTTTTTACTCAAAACACACTGAAAAACCATCCATTTCTCACTGAACTTTTACAACCATCCTTCACCCTTCATTTTAATGAAAAATCAATTGATAATCAACTTGTTAAGGGTGAATCCTATCTCTCCTTCACCAATCTTTATAAGAAACAGCGTATCTATCACCCAAATAATAATGAGAATCAACCTGTTGAGTTGAAAAATGAAGAGGTGAATAGTAAAAACTTGTTTTCCTGGTGGTAAATGAAAAAGAGAAAAAACAGGCGAAAAGAGTGCTAAAGAAAAAACAAAAGCATCCTATAATAACTATTCTGTGGAAATTCAAAACAGTTTCTTACTTTTTTTGTATTTTTGCGTCTTTTAGTACGCAGACGAAATCAAAATACAGGAAATAAATAATAAATAGCATAAGTTGTGAAAGAGACTAAGTACATTTTTGTAACCGGTGGGGTTGCTTCTTCATTAGGGAAAGGCATTATATCATCATCTATCGCTAAGCTTTTACAAGCAAGAGGTTATAAAGTAACCATACAAAAGTTTGACCCATACATCAACATTGATCCGGGTACTATGAATCCATATGAACATGGAGAATGTTATGTAACAGTAGACGGGCACGAGGCAGATCTCGACCTGGGACATTACGAACGCTTCCTTAGCATTCAGACTACCAAGGAAAATAACATTACTACCGGACGAATCTACAAAAGTGTTATCGATAAAGAACGTCGTGGCGATTATTTGGGTAAAACCATTCAGGTAGTTCCTCATATTACCGACGAAATAAAACGTAACATAAAGCAACTCGGAAGTAAATATAAATTTGATTTTGTTATTACCGAAATTGGTGGAACAGTGGGCGATATTGAATCTCTTCCTTATATGGAGAGTATCCGTCAGCTTAAGTGGGAATTGGGTAATAATGCGCTTTGCGTACACCTCACTTATGTTCCTTTCCTTGCTGCCGCCAAAGAGCTAAAAACAAAACCTACACAACATTCAGTAAAAGAACTTCAGTCGCTCGGAATACAGCCCGATGTATTGGTGCTTCGCTCAGAACATCATTTAGATGCCAATTTAAGAAAGAAAGTAGCTCTTTTCTGTAATGTACAAGAAGAGGCGGTGGTACAATCTATTGATGTGCCAACTATCTACGAAGTACCATTGAAAATGCAGGAGCAAAACCTCGATAAGACCATCCTTCGTAAAATGGGACAGCCTGTTGAAGCCGATCCGGATTTGTTGCCATGGAGAACTTTCCTCGCGCGTCGTAATAGTGCTACCGAAGAAATTACTATTGCCCTTGTTGGTAAATACGTGGAACTGCAGGATGCGTACAAATCTATCTTGGAATCGCTTTTGCAAGCAGCAACATACAACGATCGTAAACTGAAAATTGAATATGTTCAATCCGAAACGCTTACTGCCGACAATGTGGAAGAGAAACTTGCTCATGTAGATGGTGTGGTAATCTGTCCGGGATTTGGTGCAAGAGGTATTGAAGGTAAATTCATTGCTGCCCGCTATACTCGTGAAAACGATATACCTACATTGGGTATCTGTCTTGGTATGCAGTGTATGTCAATAGAATTTGCACGCAACGTATTAGGTTATGCCGATGCTAACTCTGTAGAGATAAATGAAAAGACACCATACAACATCATAGATATTATGGAAGAACAAAAGTCCATAACAAATATGGGTGGTACTATGCGCTTGGGTGCCTTTGAGTGTGTGCTAACTAAAGGTTCAAAAGCCTTTGATGCATACAAAGAAGAACATATTCAGGAACGCCATCGTCATCGCTACGAGTTTAATAATCAGTATCGTGATGCGTTTGAAAAAGCTGGTATGAAGTGTGTGGGTATAAATCCTGAGTCAGATTTGGTTGAGATAGTTGAAATACCTACATTGAAATGGTATATGGGTGTACAGTTCCACCCCGAATACAGCAGTACGGTACTGAAACCGCATCCGTTATTTTTGGCGTTTATCAAAGCGGCCATTGATAAATAAACGAATTACTTATTATTAATATAGATATAGAAAACGAATGATGGATAAAAATACCATAACAGGACTTGTCTTGATTGTACTACTGCTGATAGGATTTAGCTACTTTAGCCGTCCCTCGCAAGAACAACAAGAAGCCTTTAAACGATACAATGACTCAATTACCATCGTTAAGCAAAAGGAAGAGGCTCTTAGAGAAAAAACAGCTGCTGCCCTTGCCAACGAAAAAGAAATCGTAACAATTGATTCAACCTCTACTTTCTTTAATGCGATTGAGGGTGTAGAAGGTACAGTAGTGATTGAAAATGAACTGCTAACAGCCGTAATCGACAATAAAGGCGGTAGGGTTACAAAAGTTACACTAAAGGAGTACAATGACCAGGAAAAGCAACCGTTGGTGTTGTTTGACGGTAACGAGATGATGATGAACTTTTACTTCTATAATAAGAAGGAAGCAATTCAGACTAAAGATTACTACTTTATACCGGTTAACCAATCGGAGATGGGTGTAACCATGCGTTTGGTAGCAGGAGAGGAGAGTTACATTGACTTCATTTACCAACTCAAACCGGATAATTATCTGTTGGATTTTACCATACAGGCAGTTGGAATGGAAAACTTGTTGGCACATAGTGTAGATTATCTTAATATAGAATGGTCACAACGTGCTCGCCAATTAGAACGTGGTTCGGTTTTTGAAAAAAGATTATCCAACCTTACATATAAGTATGTAGCCGACAAAACTGATAACCTTGCCGAAGCCAAAGATGATGAAGAAACTATTGACAGACGATTGAATTGGATTGCTTACAAAAATCAGTTCTTTTCATCGGTGTTTATTGCCGACCAAAGCTTTAGCGAGAATATCCTAAAATCACGTGTTGGAAAAGAAGGTAATGATTACATTAAGGATTATTCTTCAGAGATGCGTACCTCTTTTGACCCTAAAGGAGAAGCGCCCACTACAATGCATTTCTATTTTGGCCCTAACCACTACAAAACCCTCAAGGCTTATGATAAAGGAAAGAGCGGTGACAGTAAGTGGAAACTTAATGACTTGGTTTACTTGGGCTGGCCGGTAGTAAAACAAATCAACCAATGGTTTACTGTAAATATCTTCGACTGGTTATCAAGTTGGGGGTTAGGTATGGGATTGGTTCTTTTCTTGATGACAGTTTTGGTAAAAATTGTGGTGTTTCCTGCAACATGGAAAACATATATGTCTTCGGCCAAGATGCGTGTGTTGCGTCCTGAGATTGAAAAGATTAACGCTAAATATCCCAAGCAGGAAGATGCAATGAAGAAGCAACAAGAAACCATGGCGCTGTATAGTAAATATGGTGTAAGTCCTATGGGTGGTTGTTTGCCGATGCTGTTGCAGTTCCCTATATTAATGGCTTTGTTTATGTTTGTGCCTAGTGCGATTGAGTTGCGTCAGGAAAGTTTCTTGTGGGCAAACGACTTGTCGACCTATGATGCAATACTTAAATTACCGTTCAATATTCCTTTCATGGGTAGTCACATCAGCTTGTTCTGTTTGTTAATGACGGTAACAACCATCCTTAACACCAAGTACACTATGTCTCAACAAGATACCGGACAACAACAGATGCCGGGTATGAAGTGGATGATGTACCTCATGCCGGTAATGTTCCTCTTTATATTGAATAGCTATCCTGCCGGGTTGAACTATTACTATTTTATCTCTACTTTGATAAGTGTAGTTACAATGATTGTTCTGCGCAAAACAACCAATGAAGAAAAACTGTTGGCAGGACTTGAAGCAAATAAGACAAAGAATAAAACCAAGAAGAAATCAGGATTCGCTGCACGTCTGGAAGCAATGCAGAAAGAGCAGGAGCGGATGTTGAAAGAGAGACAAAAGAAGTAAATGAATAGATAATTCAAAAAAAGGTACAGGAGCATAACTTGTGCCTTTTTTTAGCCAATAATCAAAACGTCTATGAAACATGTAAGTTTATTAATGATGTCAGCAGCTATGATGTTAGCTTCTTGTGCCACTGAGAAGGTACAGAAAGAAAATCCGGTACTTATCGGAAAGTCAACCATACAAGTGAGTGATAAACGAATGACCCCCGAAGCACTGTGGGCATTCGGTAGAATAGGAGAGGTAGCTGTTTCGCCTGATGAAAAGCAGATAGCTTATACGGTTGCCTATTACAGCATTCCCGAGAATAAAAGCAATCGCGAAGTATTTGTGATGAATGCCGACGGCAGTCAAAACAGGCAAATAACGCAAACTCCATACAGTGAAAACCAGGTTGTCTGGATTAAGGGTGGTAGTAAACTAGCCTTCTTGAGTAGCGAAAGTGGTAGCAGTCAGGTTTGGGAAATGAATCCTGATGGAACCGGACGTAAACAACTTACTGCTTATGATGGTGATATTGAGGGTTTTGCCTTCTCGCCCGACGAAAAGAAACTACTCTTTATCTCTTCCATAAATGTCATTCCAAGTACAGCCGATCTGTATCCCGACTTGGCAAAAGCCAGTGGTTTGCTTCGTTCCGACCTGATGTATAAGCATTGGGATGAATGGGTAACAACTGCGCCACATCCTTTTATTGCCGATTTCGATGGAAATAGTATCGCTAATGTTATGGATATACTACAAGGAGAGCCATACGAAAGTCCGATGAAGCCTTTTGGTGGTATTGAACAATTGGCATGGAACACTACCTCTGATAAGGTTGCATATACTTGTAAGAAAAAAACAGGTAGAGCGTATGCACTTTCTACTAACTCGGATATCTATATCTATGACCTCAAGACCAAGCAACACACAAATATTACTGAAGGGAATATGGGGTATGATACCAATCCTACGTACTCACCCGATGGTAAGAGCATTGCATGGTTGAGTATGGAGCGAGATGGTTACGAGTCGGACTGGAATCGCTTGTTTGTGATGAATTTAGAAACCGGCGAGAAACGTTTTGTGAGCAAATCGCTAGATTCAAATGTAGATACGTATAGTTGGAGCAAAGATGCACAGACAATCTATTTTACCAGTGTGTGGCATGGTAAGACACAGATTTATGCTGTAACCTTAGCCGATGAACAATTAAAAGTAATAACCGAAGGTGTGCACGACTATGCTTCTGTTGCTTTGTGTGGTGACAAGTTAATAGCTAAAAGACACTCCATGAGTATGGCAGACGAGATTTATGCCGTAGCTCTGAATGGTGAAGCTACTCAGCTAACCTTTGAGAATAAACATCTCTATGATCAGTTGGAAATGGGTAGGGTAGAGGAACGTTGGATGAAAACAACCGATGGTAAGGAGATGCTTACATGGGTAATTTATCCGCCTAACTTTGATCCTAACAAAAAATACCCTGCAATTTTGTACTGTACCGGTGGTCCTCAAAATGCGGTAAGCCAGTTCTTTTCCTATCGTTGGAACATGCAAATGATGGCGGCAAACGACTATATAATTGTTGCGCCCAATCGTCGTGGACTTCCCGGATTCGGACTGGAGTGGAACGAACAAATTAGTGGAGACTATGGTGGTCAGTGCATGAAAGATTTATTTACTGCTATTGATGTCATGGCAAAAGAGCCGTTCATTGATGAAGAGCGTTTAGGTTGTGTAGGTGCCAGCTTTGGTGGATATACTGTTTATTGGATGGCTGGTCATCACGAAAAGCGTTTCAAAGCATTCATTTCACATTGTGGTATATTTAACATGGAAGTGCAGTACATTGATACAGAAGAAATATTCTTTGCGAATTGGGATATGGCTGGCCCTTACTGGGATAAGAATAACCCTAAGGTAAAGAATACATATAAACATTCTCCGCACTTGTTTGTAGAAAAATGGGATACACCGATACTTTGTATTCATGGAGAGAAAGACCTACGTGTACCGGTTACACAAGGAACGATGGCGTTCAATGCGGCTCGTGTTCAAAATATTCCGGCGGAGTTATTGATATTCCCGGATGAAAACCATTGGGTTTTGAAGCCACAGAACGGAATCTTGTGGCAACGAACATTCTTTAGCTGGCTGGATAAATGGCTAAAGAATTAATATAAATCGTGTAGACCAACCTCGCCAAAGAGTTTTGCAATTTTCTCTACTACAGCATGGATATAAGCGGCACCTTTTTCGGGTGTCGCTTTTTTCGGATTACCCACACCGCTATCAATGGTTGTTTTATCCCAGTGGCGTGGTGCCCAACCCAATTTTTCATTTAAAGCAGGTATAGCAAATGGCTTGGAGTCACCGTCGCCTGCTTCTTCCAAATGAACTAATTCGGGATGATAATGCATCATCACCGATGTTTCCATCTCACCAGCATGGTCATCAATAGCTGCTTCAAAATATCCTTTGGGCGAAACCACACTAAACCATTCGGCAGAGACAATCAGAAAATCGGGGTAAACAAAAGCCAAATCACGAATCATTCCTTTAAAATGATTGCCACCGTGTCCACTAAGAATTATTAGTTTTCTTACTCCCTGCACATAGAGTGAAGCTACAATATCTTCCAAAATGGCTTGCTGGGTAGAATAACGCGTATGTATGCAGAAGGGAAGTTCGCGCTGACCGGGGTTGTGTGCGCCAAATGCAACAGGCGGCAACACCATACAGCGCATTCCATATTGCTTAAGAGTTAACTCAGCGGCTTCTACGGCAATATCATGAGGAAGAATGCAGTCGGTCAGATAGGGCAAGTGTAAGTTATGAGGTTCGGTTGCTCCCCAAGGAAGTACTACGACATCGTATTTAACTCCTCTTACTTTGCCATAAGAGGAGAGTGATAGGTCAAATTCTTTATTCATTTCATTGAGTTGATTCAGATTGCTATTTGCTCTAAGCTAAAATACAAAGATAAGAATGTTTTTCTTATTGCTTTCTGAATTCTTTGGGAGAAACTCCGGTGCAGTTCTTAAAATATTTGCCAAAGAAAGACTGGTTAGCGAAATTCAAGTCATCGGCAATTTCTTGAATATTCTTTTTGGAACCACTTAGCAAACTTTTGGCTTCATTAATAACAAAATTGTCAATCCACTCACCGGCAGTTCGCCCGCTAACTTCTTTTACCACACAAGAAAGGTGTTTGGGGGTAACACATAACTCATAGGCATAGAAATTTACACTTCTTTCTTTCTTGAAATTAGAAGATAGGCTACGCATAAAATAATCAAACAATGACTCCTGTCTTGTTTTGTGGGGAATGTTGATTTTCCTTTTGTTATTGTACACATCATATATCTCATAGTACAACGAGACAATCAGGTTACAAATAATATCTCGTAAAAATTCACCATGTTCTTCGTTTGTTTTCTTCCAGATAAGGTTAAAATAGTCGAGTATTCGTTCCAACTGCCTTTGACTTAGAGAGATACACGGATAGTCTTTGGTATAAAAGAAGAAAGGTAACATTATCTTAATGCGAGCATAGGTTTCGTCAGAGAACTCTCGAGACATAGCTATACACACACTTTGATAATCGGGGCTAACTTCGATAGATTGCAAAACTTGATCGGGCAAGCTAATAAGTAGGGTGCCCGGAGTAATATAGTACTCTTGCATATTTATTCCAACACGTGTAAAGCCATTCAGGCAAATAGAAATAACAGTCGTATCTATTCTTGTTGGCTTATCATAAGAAGGCATTAACCGCAAATCATTAAAGATATAAAAATCGCTATCAATGTGGTTTACTTTTCTTTCATCAGTGCAAATGGGAAAAGTCTCTAAATTGTATATGGAAATTGCATTCATAAGGCTCTCTTTTTACAAATCTAACAATTAAAACTGTTAGATTATTCGCAAATAGAACACAAATCAGAGAAATAGAACAAAATAAGAGTTTTACAGAAGAGGGTAAAACTTAAAATGCGAAGTAATTGTTACAAACAGTTTACAAAAACGAGGTTGTTTTCTTGCTTTTATGATGAACAAGTCGCTAAATCCGTTGGGTTATTTTTTGGATTATACCTGACGAAGCGCATTTTTGCACCTTGTCTTATGGCAAAAAAAGACACTGACTTTTGAAATAAAACTCAGTGTCTTTTGAGGTGTTTCTCAGTGCTTTTTGATTCAAAAAACACTGAGAAATTTTAGTTACTTGAATATATCTACAGCAGCTTATTTTGTAAGCTTAAAGCCAAAGAAGAAAGTACGAGGTTGGGTGGGACCATAAAAATAGCCCGAGTCTCTATACTTACCACTGTCTAAGTCTTTTTGGAAACTATCGAAGATGTTTTGAACACCCGCATTAAGTTGTAGTTTGATGTGGTCGCGTAGTGTAAATGTATAATTTAGCTTTACGTTCATATCCCAGAAATCGGGTGTTTTCTTCATCACAGGGTCTGCTTCGTGTGGAAAGTGCGGAACAAGCATTTCGCCAGTATAGATACTTGATATGGAAAAATCGAATTTGCTTGTTGGCGCTGCTGTAAAAGTAAAGTACCCATAGTAGTTTGGCGTACGTGGCATACGTTTAGTGAATTGCTGGTTGTCGTCATCATCATCCGTCCATGCTTCTGCCTTTTTGTACTGGCTGCGCTGTGCAGTAAAACCAACCTGAAACTGTACATTACGTCCGTGTGCTATTTTTGCATCAATATTTGCACCATACACACGAGCACCACTACCATTTCTTCTCTCTTTGATGGGGTCACCGTATTCATTTTCGCCGATAGGTTCCAATACGAATACATTTTTCAAATCTGTATAGAAACCTTCTACCAGTATATTGGCTTGCCAATGGTGTCCAAGTGGAGTTGTCCAGTCGAGCGAACCACTGAATGTTTTGGAACGTTCTTCTTTCAAATCATCAGCAAGTACAATTTGCATACCTTCACCATTTACAGCAGTGATGTGTAAGTCTTCGTCGAAAGCTTGTGGAGCACGAAAACCGGTAGAGTAGGTAAGGCGTCCTTGCAAGTTATCGATAGGAGTCCACAATAAATTTAAGCGAGGACTGAAAATTAGATTGCTAATCAAATTGTGTTTATCCAAACGTGCACCAGCCAATAGGGTGAGGTACTTCATTTTCCATTCACTTTGCACAAATCCTCCACCAATACGTACATCTTGTTTCATATCTCTGTGATAGCCGGTCATAACATCATGCAGGGAGTTGTCCTGATATTCAAGACCAGTAGTAAGTGTTGCGCGAGCAAAAATGAACTGATCAATGTTTCCGGTATACATGCCACCCACAACCCATGTAAGGTCGTCTGTCTTGCCATAAGCATTTAAATCTTGGAGTGCACCGTAGTAACTACTTCTTTCAATGTGTTGTACAGAAGCATAGAGAGACATTTTATGTTTGTATTCACTCCAAAACTTGTCATAACTTACTCCTCCGCTATTGATGATATGCTTGGTTTGTTCGGTAATATCACTTTCGTGTGGTTGTTGGTCGAATGCGTTTCCACCACGGCGAAACTCATTTGTTGTGTGATACTCAATATTTAGCTTACTGAAGTGAGTGGGGCGATAGTAAGCACGCATACCAAAAGTGTTCATATTCAACTTTCCTACTTCCGAGAAACCATCTCCGTCTCTATCGTATGGATTGCGGTTGCGATACGATTCGTACAATGAAATACCGTATGAATTGTCTTTAGAAACCAAAGAGACATTTGCGCCCATGTATTGTTCCCATGATTGCCCATCGGCATTAGACATAGTAGTTGTTACCTGGAAAGAGTTGTCAATAGGATCTTTCGTAATGATATTTATTGTTCCAGCAACAGCATTTGCACCAAACAAAGCCGAACCTCCTCCACGAACTATTTCCACACGCTCAATCATATTTACTGGTATTTGTTCCAGTGCGTACACACCCGACAAGGCACTTACAACCGGACGGCTGTTTATGAGTATCTGTGAGTAAGGACCTTCCAAACCATTGATGCGCACTTGTGGAAAAGCACAGTTTTGACAATTGTTCTCAACGCGTAATCCTGATTGATAATTTAACGATTTCGCTAAATCAGTGGAGTTGACAGTCTCAAACAGTTTTTGCGAGATAACGTTTACCACTACCGGAGCTTCTTTGCGGCTTACTTCGTTACGATTTGCCGAAACGACTACTTCATTGAGCAATAGGTTGTCTTCCGATAGCTTGAAGTGTATAACAGTTGTAAATTCGCTACTTACGGTTACCTTTTTCTCTTGCGTTTTATAACCTAGCATCTGTACGCGAAGTGTGTATTCGCCTGCAGGGATTTTACGGAATTCAAACTGTCCGCGTTCATTGGAAGTTGCACCTTGTCCGGTTTCAATAATTAAAATACTTGCATACGGAATGTCTTCTTCGGTTCCGTTGACGATAATGTGACCTGAAATATGGTTCCCATCTTTTATGGGGTTTGCTGCTTGTACATTTAAGTAGAGACAAGCTGCGACGATAAGGAATACAAAACGATTGATTTTTGTGTTTATTCTTCTTACAGTTATCATACCTTTGTTTTTTTAATTGGGGGGCAAAGGTATGTTTTTTATTTTGAATGATTATAAATAGAGAGTGTTTTTTTATTGAATGTTGCTACATAATTCTTCTAAGAAGTGTTTATCTATTTCATCAAAATGATTGATTTTATCGCTGTCAATATCTAAAACTCCCCATGTCTTCTCATTGATAATGAGTGGAATAACTATCTCTGATTGCGAAAGCGAACTACAGGCAATGTGCCCGGGAAAGTCATTTACATCTGCCACTATAATTGTTTCATTTTTCTGCCATGCAGTTCCACATACTCCCTTCCCTTTTTTGATACGGGTACATGCGATTGGCCCTTGAAAAGGTCCTAATACTAGCTCTTCGCCTTTTACTAAATAGAATCCGACCCAAAAGAAGTCAAATGCTTCTTTGAGTGCTGCAGCAATATTTGCTAAGTTGGCAATGCGGTCTTCTTCGCCTCCTATTAAGGCCTTGATTTGTGGTAATAAAGATTCGTACTTCTCTTTTTTATTACCTTCTATAAGGAATAAACTTTCGGACATTGCAAGTTACTCTTGTGGAAAAAGAATGTGATAATCACGTTCTGCTGCTTTTGCAGCCCAGTCTTCAGGAATGAACTTCCATTGGTTGAATGGTTGTGGGTTGAGCTCTTTTACTTTCCTGAGGTGTTGTATGAGGTAGTAACGTATATCCTTGTTGGTTGATGTTATGATACGTTCCTTTAGTTTTTCTTGTGGAATACCTGCACCTTTTGTCAACAGTTCTCCGCCACCATTTCCACGATGAGAGTTTACAACAACAGTGTATTCTTTGTTTTCATCAAATGGGCTACCATCCGCCATACTGATGATATTGATTTTTTTACCTTTTCTCTTGGTTACATCTACCGTGTAAATAAGCCCTGCTGCTGAATCAAAATTATAACTGAAGTATTTCAGTGCATAGTTGTTTTTATTCTTCTCAGGATCCTTAAGATTTAATAGATGATCTTTAGGAGATTTCATTCGGTTTGTCCACATATCATAGGAAAATTCTAAGTATTTCTTAATCTCTTTTCCTGATAAGCGGATGGTGTATAACAGGTTTTCGTATTTATATAGTTTAAACATGTCGGCAACAGTAATACTTCCTTTCTTGATATGGGTGTCATAAGCAAGAGGAGATGTAAAAGAAATTTCAGCTCCTGTAATCTGCAATTGCAACATGTGAATAAAATCAATGAACGCAGAGGAACCAAAATAGGCATCGCGAGTGGAAAGTGTTTCTTGAAAAGTACCAATTTCTTCATCGAGGAATGCTTCAACACCTTTTTTTGCTTGGTTAAATTGGTGTAAGAAAGCTTCACTAGGGTGGTATTGATCGGCTGAGATGATAGCACCGGTAATTGTTTTTTGCTCTACTTTACCATATCTCATATTTAATTTAATATCTACTTCAGCTAAAGCTGTTCCATTGTTACCGGGATTTACTACCATAATGGTATCACCCATGTCGCTAACAATTTTCTTACATTCGATAGTATGGTCATGCCCCATTAAAATTACATCAAAGCCCGGTACTCTACGAGCTACGGAAAGCGATGCATTATCCTTGTATCCTCCTAAAATAGTATCAAACTGTCCAGCATGAAACAATCCGATAACAATATCGGGGTTTTCTTCTTTCTTTATAATTCGCATCCACTTCTTTGCGGACTTTTCCATGTCCTCAAAATCTAAATCTTGCCACAAATTAGATGGTAGCCATACTGGCACTGCGGGAGTTATCAACCCTAATACTGCAATTTTTACACCTTCACGTTCAATAATAATGTAGGGTTTGTACGTAGGTTTTCCGGTTTCTTTATTGAGAATATTTGCGCCAAGTACAGGGAAGCTGCAGTTACTTATCCATCTATCCATAACTTTTTTGCTTGGCTCAATGTCGTGGTTACCTATGTTTGCTACGTCATACTTCATATAATTCATTATGGCAGCACAAAGGTGTGTTGAAGTTGTGTCAATGAAATTATAGTAATAAACAGTGGGATCTCCTTGAATAATATCCCCATTGTCAATCAATATAAGGTTATCTTTATAAATCTTTCGTTTTTCTTCAACATAGGAATATACACGCGCCAAACTTCCCGAAGCTTCTTTTTTCTCCAAGAAATTATATGGGTATAACCGCCCATGTATATCACTCGTTTCCACCAGTTTTAACGAAATCTCTTTCTCTTGTGCCAATATAGGATGCACTCCTAACAGCAGTAAGAGAATGCATAATGTTTTCTTCATCTGTATAATTAATTAATGCGTTTGTTGCACGAGCTTGCTCGGCAACTCAATGGGGTGAGTAAATATAAATTTCGCTCCATTGTTATATTGAGGATCAACCCAAATTTTACCTCCCCATCGTTCTACTATTAACTCACAAATGGCAAGGCCTAAACCCGTACCTTGTGTATATTCATTTGTTTTCTCGAATCGTTCAAAAATAAGTCGTTGTTTTTCAATAGGAATACCAATTCCTGTATCTGCAATTGCAAATGTAACATTGTTATTTGGTTTATCAACAATAATTTCTACAGTAATAGTTCCGTTTTCTGTAAATTTAATAGCATTTAAAAGTAAGTTTATGATAACTTGTTGCAAGCGTCGCACATCTGTAACTAATTCCAAACGCTCGAACTCTGATTTGAAAATAATCTCATTAGTACTTTTCTTTGTTTGCTTAATTAAGATAATTACTTGTTTAGTAAGCTCTATAATATCGCTTTTTTCGAAAGAGAAAAAGAATTTGTCTGTTTCCATGCGCGATATGTCCAATACATCGTTAATGATTCGAAGCAACAATTCAGAGTTTGTATTAATGATATCGAAGAATGTTTGTTGTTCTTCTTTTTCCATCTCTTCGGTAATTAATACATTCGAAAAACCCACAATAGCATTGAGTGGCGTACGTATTTCATGACTTATATTAGCTAAGAAAGCGCTTTTCAGCCTATCAGATTCCTCTGCTCTCTCTTTGGCTTCCCGTAAGTTAACCTCCGAGAGTTCTAATGCTGTGTTTAATTTTTTTGCTCGGTGGTAGAAATATAGCAACACTAAATACGCTGTAATTATTACAAAAATAAAAAAGACAGCCCCCCAGAGCCAATACTTATATAGTTCGTATAAGGATGGTCTTTTGTTAACAAAGATGGTTCCGTCTGGGAAATCTGATTTATGCAAATTTAATTGCTGTAGCTTGCTATAATCAAATCTTAGTACATTGTTTATTAGTGTTACTAGATTTTCTTTGCAAGCAGAATTTTTATCAACTTGTAAGCGTCTGACTTGTCTGGCTAGATTTTTGCCAAAATCTTGATAATTAGGTGTAACACCACCAATAGCCCAATATCCTAATCCAATTGTGCTCAGTGTGAAAGCAGGGATATGTGCTGTAGCTCCCATCATGGCATAGATTGCGTTTCTCAAAAAATAACTGTCGCTCTCGTCTATACGCCATGTAGCAATAAGTATAGCGGTTTGTTCGGGAAGTTGTGTCAGCTCCTTTATGATTGAATAAAAGGTGTGGTGTCGTCCATCCAATAAAATGAGGTTCAAATCAGGATATTTTTCACTGATTTCTTTTCTAGCGAATGCTTGGATAGAAACACCACCATAAGTGTTGTCGGATATAAAAGCAATATTTTTGGTTTCGGGGTATAGCTCGAGTATCAGCTTGATGTTACTATCAATATCATAGTCAAAAACAAAACCACCATTTAAATGTTTTGCTATTTGGGGAGAAAGAAAATCTACAGACTCGGGCATCCAATTTTTAAGAGAATATTTGGTGGAATTATCGGGTAGAATAACTCCGTTCCGGCTTCCCATTGCGCTTAATACTGTAATATCGCTACTTACATAATCTTGTTGCGAGAAATATGTAGCCCATGCTTCTTGGCCCAATAAAATGATAAATTCCGGTTTTTTCTCTCCCTTGTATTTATTCAAAATGGTACGCATTCTACCTTTCCAAAGATGTGCTTCGGAAAAGCTTCGACAATTCATATTCTCAATAACAATATGGTTTTTACCATCCAAAGCACTGTATTCATCCATGAATGCAGTTATGTTGGTGGCTGTAATGTGTGAGTCGGGATTGTAAGAACTGATAATCAATATCTGTTTTTCACTTTCTGAAGCCCAAATTTTATTATAGAAAGCATCAAAACAAGTAAAGAATATCAAAAGGAAGATGCAATATTTATTGGTCTTAAACATGGGGCAAAAGTAAATAAGAACAATTATAAGCATTAATTCAAAGCAAATATACAATTTTGTTGCTTAATTATAACAACGGAATTCCTACATTTGTTCTTAATAAAACAGATAACAGAAATATGAAACAGTTTTCAGGTATTATAGAACAGGAATTAAAGATCTCACAAAAGCAAGTAGAGAACACTTTGAAACTACTCTCCGAAGGAGCAACAATCCCGTTCATTTCTCGCTATAGAAAAGAACTCACAGGAAATTTAGATGAAATTCAGATAGAAACAATCAATAGTAGATATCTAAAATTGTGTGAAATAGTCAAAAGGAAGGAAACGATTCTTTCTACTATTGAGGAACAAGGAAAATTAACAGATGAATTGCGAAAAAGGATTACTGATACTTGGGATTTGACTGTTCTTGAGGATTTATATTTACCTTATAAGCCAAAGCGAAAAACCCGTGCCGAGCTAGCTCGGCAAAAAGGACTTGAACCGCTAGCTAATATTATTTTGTTGCAACAAGAAAGAGACCTGAATGCTCGAGTTAAAATGTTCTTAAGTAAGGAAGTTGAAACAGTAGACGAGGCATTGAAAGGTGCAAAAGATATTATTGCTGAACAAATCAATGAGAATGAGCGAGCCCGGAATCTTGTTCGCAACCAATTTGAACGTGGTGCGATTATTACTTCCAAAGTAATTAAAGGTAAAGAGGAAGAAGCCGATAAGTATCGTGATTACTTTGATTATACCTCGTCTCTGAAACGAGCTTCCTCACATCGTATATTGGCTATACGGCGTGCCGAATCAGAGGGCTTTCTCCGGGTTGGTATTTCGCCTGATGATATTGAATGTATAGAAAGACTTGAAAAGCAATTTGTTCGTAGCCAAAATACATGTGGACAATTAGTGTCAGAGACTGTTTCTGATTCGTACAAACGCTTGCTGAAACCTTCCATCGAAACCGAATATGCCCATCTCTCTAAAGAAAAAGCCGATGATGAAGCCATTCGAGTGTTTGCGGAAAATTTGCGACAGTTATTACTCGCACCTCCATTAGGACAAAAACGAGTACTAGCAATAGATCCAGGCTATCGCACCGGTTGCAAAGTGGTATGCTTGGATGCGCAAGGAAACTTGTTGCATAATGAGAATATATATCCACACCAACCAGTAAACAAACGATCAGATGCAGCTTCGCGGGTGCGTAAAATGCTAGAGTCGTATAAAATAGAGGCAATTGCTATAGGTAATGGTACGGCAAGTCGCGAAACGGAAGAATTTATTACTTCTATGAGGTTTCCACAAGAAGTGCAAGTCTTTGTAGTAAGTGAGCAAGGTGCTTCCATCTACTCTGCTTCAAAGATTGCGCGTGATGAGTTTCCCGATTACGATGTCACTGTGCGTGGGGCGGTTTCTATTGGTAGAAGATTAATGGATCCACTTGCCGAGTTAGTAAAGATAGACCCAAAATCTATTGGTGTAGGGCAGTATCAACATGATGTGGACCAGAACAAGCTCAAAAAAACATTAGACCAAACCGTAGTAAGTTGTGTAAATTCCGTTGGTGTTAATCTGAATACGGCAAGTGGGCATCTACTGACGTATGTTTCAGGATTAGGTCCTCAATTAGCCCAAAACATTATTGATTATCGCACAGAGAATGGTGCTTTTGTTTCGCGTAAGGAACTCATGAAGGTTACACGTATGGGAGCTAAAGCATTTGAACAATGTGCGGGATTCTTGAGGATTCCCGAAGCGAAAAATCCACTGGATGCTACAGCTGTTCACCCCGAAAGTTACCATATTGTGGAACAAATGGCAAAAGATATCAAATGTACGGTTGCAGAACTAATTACAGATAAGAACCTGCGTAGTAGTATTGATATAAACAAATACGTAACAGCTACTATTGGTATTCCTACGTTGCAAGATATTATGCAGGAGTTAGATAAACCAGGCAGAGATCCACGTAAAACGATTCGTGCATTTGAGTTTGACAAGAGCATTCGTACAATAACCGACCTCAAAGTTGGTATGATACTTCCCGGTATTGTGGGAAACATAACCAACTTTGGTGCTTTTGTAAATATCGGTATTAAAGAGAATGGATTAATACACCTGTCGCAGATGGCCGCGAAATATATTTCAGACCCCAACGAAGTAGTTTCTATTCATCAACAAGTGTACGTAAAGGTGCTCGAAGTAGATACAAATCGCAAACGAATATCTCTTACGATGATTGATGTTCCGCAGTTCTAATAGTTTCTTGCTTTTTTTGTTTTATACACCAAAGAGTAATGAATGTTGCTGCTGCAAGCGAGATAATCGAACAAAGTATAGACCCCTCAAAACCAAATAATCCTCCGTTTAAGATGTTTTCTTCAGGACGTGAAATTGTAAGGAGAGGGGAGAACATATTGGTTCCGCTTACTTCAAATCCTAACACCGGACCTTGTATCCAATTCCAGAATACGTGCAACGAAATGGGAAACCATAAGTTGCGCGTATATATATAGGAAGCTCCAAGCATAACACCCGCCAGAAAAAGGTTAATGTAAGGCAGTGTACCCAAATTGGGGTTTCCCGCATGCATAACTGAGAAGAGTACGGATGACAGCACCAGTGCCAGAAACTTATTCATCTTACTCATCAGTCGATTGAGTATATACCCGCGAGTCATAACTTCTTCGATCATAGCGGCAGGAAGAAAAAAGACAAAGGAGGTGGCAAGCGTAGAAAGACTTGGATTAATACCCTCTATGACAATATTTCCCGTTGCCAGTAGTACGCCAAACCCTATGACATAAAGTACAATTGCCATTAATAAGCCATATAGAATATCCTTTCCCCGGCCATGAATGCTCATACCAATTTCCTGGGTAGGCTGCTGATCCATGTATTTCATTACCAACCAGGCACTCAGCCATACGGAGAAGAACATAACCCATTGTTCCACCACCTTAAATAATGTGGTTTCCTTGTAAGTTTCTTCAGCCAATAAAGAATAAATAAGATCTAAGATGTCAGAGACTAAACCAAGAATGATAATCATTGTCAGAAAAAAGAGAGGAATAGTTAGCCATATTGCCAATCCTTTGGGCTCTTTTGGGGGAATAACTTGTTCTTTTGTTATCTCTATTTCTTCTTTTCCTGTTTGTTCTATCATGATGATAATACGTTATTAAGCTACAAAAGTATTTATTAAATAAGACATACCCTAAAAGTTTGTTATATTTGTAGCAATAAAAAAGTAAATTATAATGAAAGCAACAGGGTTATTTATAGCTGTTTTAATGTTTACAGCAAATGTTATTCAGGCACAAGTCAGTAAAACGATTTTTGTGAATAAAGCAGGTACGTTGATTTCTCAACTTACGGAAGATGAGGCAAATAGCATTACACATCTTACGCTTACAGGAAAAATTAACGCTATTGATTTCAAACATTTGCGAAATGAATTCGAAAGCTTACAGGTATTAGATATTTCCAATGCGGATATTCGCTTGTATAGTGGAAAAGAAGGTACACATGCAGATAAATTTTACATATATCCGCCTAATTGTATTCCAGCGTATGCCTTTTGCCGAGTAGTAAACGGAGATACTATAGGGAAGTCTTCGTTAATCAAAGTTATCCTCTCTGAAAAATTAAAGAATATAGAGGATGGCGCTTTCAAGAAATGCAATAACCTTCAGGTGTGTCAGATTAATAAAAAAACAGCTCCCAATTTGTTGGAGGATGGATTGTCGGATGCGGTTACTGCTGTTTTTGTACCCTATGGAACACGAGATGACTATCGCTTGAAGAAACGTTGGGAAAATTTTGCAGTGCTTGAGGGAGATCCTATTACCATTCATCTACAAATTGGTCAGGGAGAAACACTGCGTGATGGCATCCTCAAAGCAGGATTACAACCCAAAGAGATTAATTTTCTCACAATAGAGGGAAAGTTAGATAATGAAGATATGAAACTTATTCGTGATTATATGCCCAATTTAGTATCAGTAGATATTACTAAAACAACTGTTACGGATATTCCTGATTTTATTTTTGCACAGAAAAAATACCTGATACGTATTGTGCTACCTGAACAACTACGCTCATTGGGACAACGTGTGTTTAGTGGCTGTGGGCGACTAAGTGGTGTGTTGGAGCTTCCAGAAACTGTAACAACTATAGGTTATGGCACTTTTATGAATTGCGATAACTTAACTAAAGTAGTAGCAAAAGGAGATAAACTGACAGCTATTGGTTCTAACCTGTTTGGAGATGCAAATAGTCGGTTGGTTATTGAACGCTAAACGAGGTTGTGCCAACGCGTTGGCACTGTCGTGCCACCGTTGATGCACAGTAGTGCCAATGCGTTGGCACAACTTTGCCAATGCACTGGCAAAAAATCTCGAAAGACAGGTTGACTTATACAAAAGGATGCGCTTCGAACCATCCAAGAAAAACAAAAAGGCCATCTCACATTCTGCAAGAAAGCCTTTTTGTTTTTTATTATGTTCTAGCGTTTAATCCGCCAGTTTTCTCGAACCATCCGAGATTACTACTTCATATACTTTTGGAGATTTACCAAACTTCGCTTTGAAAGCTTCTTGTGCTTTTTCAACGAAAGCATCGTGTAGTTCATTTTTTACCAAGTTTATGGTGCAGCCGCCGAAGCCACCACCCATAACGCGTGAACCAGTAACTCCACATTCTTTAGCAATATCATTGAGGAAATCGAGCTCTTCGCAACTAACTTCGTAAAGTTTGCTCATACCGTGATGTGTTTCATACATTTTTTGTCCAACAGTTTCGTAATCACCTCTTTCAAGAGCATCCGAAACATCGAGTACGCGTTGAATTTCTTCAATCACATATTCGGCGCGCATGTAATCTTCAGCACTAACTTGCTCCTTTACTTCTTCGAGCATAGCCATGTTAGCATCGCGAAGGAACTGTACATGAGGATGATTCTTTTGCATAGCAGCAACTACAGTTTCGCACGATTGACGACGCTTGTTGTAAGCAGAAGAAGCCAATTCGTGTTTTACAACCGAGTCGAGAAGTACCAAGCTGTAGCCTTCGGGGTTGAATGGGAAGTACTGATACTCCAATGAGCGGCAATCTAAACGGATTAAGCTGCCTGCCTTACCAAATACAGAAGCAAACTGGTCCATAATACCACAGTTTACACCTACGTAATTGTGTTCTGTAGCTTGTCCTACTTTCGCTAATTCAAATTTATCAATCTTATTCTCGCCAAAGATTTCATTCAGTGCAAAAGCATACGTACTTTCAATTGCAGCCGATGAAGACATTCCAGCTCCAAGAGGCACATCGCCTGCGAAAGCAGTGTCGAATCCTTGAACATCTACTCCACGTTTAATCATTTCGCGGCATACCCCGAAGATGTACTTTGCCCAACTGGTGCGTGGCTTATCTTCTTCGTTCAATCCAAACTCTATTTTATCTTTCAAATCGATGGCATACGCACGAACTTTATTAGTACCATTGGGCTTGATTTCGGCAATGATGCCTTTATCTACAGCTCCGGGAAATACAAATCCACCATTATAATCGGTGTGTTCGCCAATCAGGTTAATACGTCCCGGAGAAGCATAAACAGCTCCGGTTTTTCCTTCAAAATGTTTTGAAAAACGTGTTCTTACATGGTTTATATCCATAATTTCAGTATTAATTAGTTTGTGTTTAATATTATTCTACAGGAATATCCTTGTTTACATTTTTACAACCTACCAAGCCGTAATATAATAGATAAGCAAGTGCTATGATGATGAGCCAGTAACTTGTCATGTAGCCAAAAGCATCTGAAAGGCCTTGTTGCATCAATGGCAATACGCCACCTCCTACAACCATCATCATAAAGATGCCCGAAGCTTGTGCTGTGTATTTACCCAAGCCTTCTACAGCAAGATTAAAGATACCACCCCACATTACAGAAGTACAAAGGCCACAAAGAATGAGGAAGAATGCACTAATAGGTACTTTAGGGGCATTTAGTGAGTTAGGCACGTCTTCTGGTTTCAAATTACCTTCTGACATCAAGCCATCAGCATAAGGCGAAAAATCCACAGAAGTAGGATTGGCGATAAATGCTTCTATTTGGTCAGCAGGAACACCCGCATTGGTTAAAATGCTAGTGGTTTTTGATATTGGATTGTAGATGAAAGATGGAACTTCCATTCCCACATTTTTAGGAGTGAAGATGGCGATAAGCACAAAAAGAATAGCTGCAGTAGATACCACGATTAACTGGGTACGGCTGGATACTTTTCCACTGATAGCACTACTTACTGTACGACCAACGAGCATTAATAGCCAATAGATAGCAGCAATTGCACCACCAATGGCAGCGCCATTAACCAATATACCTGCACCTTTTTCTGAAGCATCAGCTAGATAGAAGTTCAAAGTACCAGGAATACCAATTTCGATACCCACATAAATAAAGATACCTATTACCCCCATTACCGTATGGCGGAAACTCCAAGGGCTATGAGCAAACTTTTCTTTTTTAATACCACCTTTCTGAAGATGTGGTTCGGGGATAGATACAAATGAAATAATAATGAAAGCAGTAGCAAACACACCCATAGCAATGAAGAGCAACGGAGCTACATCTGTCATGGATGTTTTTGTAGTTACTGTGCCAATCAACGCTCCTACAAAGAAAGGAGTCAGTGTGCCGGATAATGAGTTAATCGCGCCACCGGATTGAATTAACTGATTACCTTTGTTACCTCCGCCACCAAGCAAATTCAACATCGGATTTACTACCGTATTTAACATACATACGCAAATACCGCAAATGAATGCTCCAAGCAAGTAAACAACGAAGTTTAGCATGATGGTGTATTCGCCAAATGAGAAAATACCGGTTTCAACTCCGAACAAACTGGAGGAATACTGTGTAAATAATCCGAGAACACCTACTGCCATTGCAACTAAGGCTGTCTTTTTGTAGCCGATTCTTACGAGCATGTTACCGGCAGGAATACCCATAAATAAATAAGCAAGAAAGTTCATCATATTTCCCATCATACCTAATGTATTCGACCCTGCGTATTGACCCTTCCAGATTGTGCCGAAAGGAGCTGCCAGATTGGTTACAAAAGAGATCATACCAAAGATGAAAAACATCGTAATAATAGCTACGAGATTACTGTTCTTTTTTTCTTGTGTCATGGTTTTAATTGTTTGATATTATAATTAGGTTAGTAAATAAAAGACTATTGTTCTACACCAAACTGATAAATTGTAACTTGTTGATATTCGTCACCGGGCATCAGTGTTGCTGAAGGGAAATGAGGTTTGTTGGGTGTATCGGGGAAGCATTGAGCTTCGAAGCAAAGAGCGCTTCTTGCAGGGAATGTAGCTCCATGCGCACCGGTAAAACCGCCTAACCAGTTGCCTGTATAAAGTTGCACTCCAGCTTCGGTGGTGTACACCGTTAGCTTACGACCGCTTACTTTGTCTTTGCATGTGGCTGCAAGGGATATTTCACCTGCTTCAAATTTGTTTAGAACATAACAATGGTCGTATCCTGCACCATTAATGAGTTGTTGGTAAGGTTCGTTGATACGTTCGCCTATAGTATGCGGTGAGCGAAAATCCATAGGCGTTCCTTCTACTTTCAATATTTCACCGGTTGGTATGGATACATCATTAATAGGAACAAAAAAGTCCGCGTTGATTGTTACTTCGTTCGACTCAATGGAAGAAGTCGGATTATCGATACCTGCTAAATTAAAGAAAGCATGATTGGTAAGGTTTACCACAGTAGGTTTATCCGTTTCTGCGCGATACTCTATAATTAAGGAATTATCCTCATCTTCGAGACGATAGGTCATGGTTACCTCTAGATTTCCGGGAAATCCTTCTTCACCATCCTCGGATAGGTAAGAGAATTGAACGGTTGCCTCATTAATTTGTACGGCATCCCATACACGGGCATGAAAGCCAGTGGGACCACCGTGCAAGGAGTTAGGACCGTTGTTTACAGTTAGTTTATAATCTTCTCCATGAAGAATGAATCTGCCGTCGGCTATGCGATTTCCATAACGTCCGATGACAGTATTGAGAAAGGGTTCGGGACTGTTGATAACGTGATCTATACTATCATGTCCTAAAACGACGTTGGCGTACGTACCGTTTTTGTCAGGAACAATAATAGAAAGGATGGCACATCCGTAATTCGTTACGGCAACTTCCATACCCTTCTTGTTTTTTAGGATAAATAAATCTGTGTTTTTACCATTAATACCTTTTTGAAAATTTCGTGGTTCTAAACCAGATAAATTTCCTTCGCCAGGAAATGAACTTATCATGTTGTTTTTTTTATTTTAATTCAATGCAAATAAAAAGAAATTCTTTCTGAATAGCAAACAAAAGAAGGTAAATATAAAATCTACTTTAGTAAACGATAATACTTCGATTCCTTGTAGCTATTTAAAAGTATAAAGATGATTTTTACAAATGATTGCTACAAAAAACACCTCGAAGAGTTATTGATTATAAGTTTTTTCACTAAGTTTGCCCAGAGTTTTTAACTAATATGTTACAAATAAAAAAGAATCAAAATGTATCCGCTGAAGTTTAACCCCATCTTAAAACAAACATTGTGGGGAGGTAACAAAATCATTCCATTCAAGCAAATAAATGACGAAGTAATTGGAGTGGGAGAGAGTTGGGAAATCTCTGGTGTAGAAGGAGACGAATCTGTTGTAGCAAATGGATCCGACAAAGGGCTAACACTAACCGAGATGGTCGCTAAATACAAGAGTGAACTTGTAGGTGAGGCCAATTATGCGCGATTTGGGAATAAGTTTCCACTACTCATAAAGTTTATTGATGCCAATAAAGACCTTTCCATACAGGTTCATCCCAATGATTCGTTGGCACAGAAAAGGCATAATACGTTTGGTAAAACCGAAATGTGGTATGTTATTGACGCAGATCCGGGAGCCAAACTTATTTCGGGATTCTCTTCAGAAATAACCCCAAAAGAATATAAGGAACGTGTCTATAACAATACGATTGTAGATGTATTACAAACTTATGAGGTGAAAAAGGAGGATGTTTTCTTTTTACCTGCCGGACGAATACATAGCATTGGAGCAGGAATCTTCCTTGCCGAAATACAACAAACGTCGGATATAACCTATCGCATATATGATTTTAATCGTACTGATAGCAATGGGAAACCACGTCAATTGCATGTTGAACAAGCCAAAGAAGCTATTGATTATGATGTATTGAATGATTATCAAACAGAATACGAATCCATAGAGAATGAACCCGTAGAACTTGCTGCTTGTCCGTACTTCACGACCTCGCTTTATAATATGACCGAAGAAATTACCGGCGATTATTCCGAGTTAGATTCCTTCGTGATATTTATCTGCGTGGAAGGTGCGTGTCAACTTATTGATGACGAGAAAAACGAGATTAATCTTAAAGCAGGCGAAACAGTGTTGTTTCCGGCAACCACTCAAGAAGTTGTGATTATTCCCAATGGATCGGTGAAGTTACTGGAAACATACGTGTGATGCTCGTCAGAAGATATTGCGTATCTTTTTGAATATTCGATACCCAATCATTACTCCGTCAAAAAGAGCCATCCCCGTATTGAAACGCTTGAATAGACTGAGTGGATTGAATGAGTTTTGCACAAAAGGAGCGATAACATCATTACCTCTTTCTATAATTACCATTTGTTGAGCCCTAATTTTTATTAGGGCTTCTTCTTTGGCTTTAGTGATATCATTCAACGTTAATTTATCGCTTTTAGCTAATAAAATTCTTTTGTTCATAGCCTATTTGTTTGAGTCGTTTAGAAATAAATTAGCCAAAAAACGCACGAGGTTATTCATAATTAACCGTCCGCGTAGCAAATAAAACAGTAACATCAACAAAGCGATGATGCCTGCCACAATAAGATAGCTATTGGTTATTCCGCCCACGTGAGGTTCTAAGAATGAAGCAAAAGCCAACGAAAGATAAAATAGAACAACAACGCCTAGTATAATAAGTACCATGGCCAGTATGAAAGTCGAAAAGAAAATAGTTAGTTTCTCGGTGAGTTCTAACTTGATGTAATCCTTTTGAAGTTCAAGATACTTCTTGGTTTCTTGAAGTAATTGTTGAAAATTACTGTTGTTATCCGTAGTCATTGTTGTTCTATCTTAATTAATAATCGTTCTGGTTCTTATAGGTCGGATGTATCTTCAATGTGCTTAACTTTGCCTCTGATTTTGGCAGTAATGTCGTCAATAAGCTTGTCCATTTCCGATTTATTTAGCTTAATACCCTTTTCTTCGAGCATTTCGGCTATTCTTTTACGGGTGTCTTCTCCCTTTTCGGGAGCAAATAACAAACCGAGCGTTGCACCTACGGCAGCTCCGCCTAAGAAGGCAAACAATAAATTCAATGATTTCATAATTATATGGTTTTAGTTGGTAATATTTAATACATAACATATCGTTTCTCTTTTTTGTTCTCAGTTAGATTTGCTTTTTTCTGTTTAGATGTGGTTTGCTAGGTTGTTTTTTGTCGTTTTCTTGCTTGCAATGTGCATTGCAGGGTTGATTTTAGCTATATTCTTACTTGCAATGCGCATTGCAAGTAAGAATTGAGAAAAAATGTTGCATCTTTGTTGTAGAAAAAAAATGCTGTTATGATGGCTAAAGGAAAATCTTATTCATACAATTTTGGAATAGCGCTTAGTGGTGGCGGCGCGCGTGGTTTTGCCCACTTAGGGGTTTTGAAAGCGTTGGAAGAACAAAATTTCAAACCAGAAATCATATCGGGAACCAGTGTGGGCTCGCTCATTGCCGTGCTTTATGCCGATGGTTATACTGCGGACGAGATAAGAGAGATAGGAAGCAACCTTTCGTTTACCTCCATTGTTGAGGGCATTATTCCCAGAGGGGGATTCTTCAAAACTTCGCGCATAGAGCATTTGTTGAAGACGTATCTTCATGCCACGAACTTTGAAGACTTGAAAATTCCGGTTGAGGTGGTAGCCTCAGATATTGAGAGTGGTAAGCTGCGTGTGTTCTCCAAAGGACCGATAGCGCAGGCTGTTATGGCTTCGTGTACTGTTCCGGTAATTTTTTCGCCGGTTCGTATTGATGAACACTACTATGTGGATGGTGGCTTACTAATGAATTTTCCTGTTTCTATCATTCGTAAGAAATGCAAGCGGGTATTGGGTGTAAATATTAGCCCTATTACTTCAATGAAGTATACTGAGTCTATAAAATATGTCATTGAACGTAGCATGAACTACATGGTGGGTGCAAACTCTACGGCCGAAGCAGAACTTTGTGATTATTTAATTGAATCGGAGGAGTTTTCGAGGTATTCTATTTTTGATTTTAAGCATGCTGCCAAAATCCATCATTTAGGGTATGAGCTAACTTGCCAATATCTGGAAAAGCATAAAGAAAAGATGCTAAGAGATTTGTATGGGAAGGAACCCAAAAAGGGTTTGGGGAAATGGTTTCGTCGATAAAAACCAGGGGCTTCACTTCTGATGAAAAAGAGCCTTGTTCTTAAGAAAAGAGAACCCCATTTTCAATGAAAATGGGGTTCGAAACAGCATGTTTTGCGTAAAAACATCCGTTTCTTCACACTTGGGTTCAAGGTGTAATTTTCATTCTTAAAACTCTAATGCCGGTAGTAACTTTGTTTTCCTTTAGTTGCTCCTTCAATGGCATCCTTTCTACCACTACCTGCATTTCGGTTGATGAGGCATGCAACAAATGCAATTTGCCTTGTATGTAAATAGCAATTCCCATGTGGCAAACATCCAAACCATTTATGTTTGTTGTAATAGCAATGATGTCTCCGTTCTTAATCCAAGATAAACCATTGGTTGGAATATCATCTTTGGGTAACCAATTCACGGTTTTCCCGGTAAGCTCTTTCTCGTAACTTGCCATAACAGCAACATCTGCCGGAGAATTTTTTAACTGTTTGTATTTATCTGCGTGAGTAGACATGTAAGAAATGGCCAAAGTTATTTTCTTTGGGCTTTTTTGTGCGGTAATGTCCTCAATAAAGCCTTGTTTCACGGCATTGTTAATCCAGTCGGCTACGTAGTGCAGGCGAGAGGTGTATCCGTTTATTATACCATTGCGATAGCGGATTTTTTGCAGGTTTTGTGCAAATTCGCTTTCTTGCATATCGTCGCCTTGGTCTTCGCAGAGCGACATGGCAAGCACATATTCCACAAACGTAGTACAATCTACTTCGTCGCAGTTAACGACCAAATCTTCTTCATCGTTAACCTCGAGGGTATGAGCCACATAAGGTGTCTCTAAGAAACCTAGCCCGTTTTTCAGCATCTTGTTTGCTTCTTGTGCATAGATAGAAAGCGGCAAACAGACTATTATTAATGAAAGTAAACTGAATTTTCTCATCTTTTGAATAATTATTGTTTTAAGTTATTGTACTTCTTCTCTTAACCACTTTTCTAATTCTTCCGTCCACTGGCGTTTGTAAACGAAGCTATCGCGGAATCCCCATCCATGACTACCTATAGGATAGGAGTGTAGTGATGCTGAAACTCCTTTGTTCTTCAATGCCAGAAAGTATTGGGTACTGTTTTCGGCTGGCACTGTTTTATCATTGGAAGAAAGCATAATGAATGCTTTGGGCGTATCTTCGGTTACTTGCTTTTCGTTAGAATACTTATCTACAAGTTCTTGCGAAGGATTTTTTCCAAGTAGATTATCTCGCGAACCGCCGTGGCAATACTTGAGGTCGAGTGTAATAACAGGATAAAACAAGATTTGAAAATCAGGACGTGTTTCTTTGCTGCTGTAATGCGTAGCAAGTGTAGAGGCAAGGTGTCCTCCTGCCGAAGCGCCCATAATTCCTATCTTATTAGGGTTTGTATTGTACTCTTCCGCATGTTGGCGCATGTAGCGGATAGCTTGCTCGGCATCCGAGAGTGGAACTTCGTGATTGCCATTAGGCATTCGATATTTCAAAACAACATAAGTGATGTGTTGCGAGAGCATCCACGGAGCCATATCAAATCCTTCGTGATTCATTGCCAAACGTGCATATCCTCCACCCGGACACATTATTATAGCGATGCTATTGGGTGTATCGGATTTATAAATAGTAATGCTTGGCTCGGTAATATTGCTAACACGGTTTCCTTCGGCTCGTTTCTCTTCACCCTTTAGTTCGTTGCTATTGGGTGCTCCATTTGGCCATAAAAGAATCTCTACCGGTTGTTGCGCGCACAAATTGACAGAAGCAAAGAGAGCGCAGAAGATTATAAATTTTCTCATGTTGTTGTCTTTATTTTGTTTTCATACTTGCCTTAATGAAATAGAGAATAAGCAACGCATAAAGCGCTAATGCCAATACCTCCGACCAGCTATTAGCCAACCAACCCTCGTTTACAAAATTGTATCCCGCAAAGCGGATACCTGCACTAACAACACCCATTAAAGCACCACCGGCTATGAATCCGGAAGCTATAAGTGTTCCTTTCTCTCCACGTGCTGTGTTGATTTCCGGGTTTTTGCTACGTGTAGTTACATACCAATTGATAGCGCCACCCACAACCAACGGAATATTTAGTTCCAATGGAATAAACATACCCAACGCAAATGCTAAAGCGGGAACTTTGAAGAATGTAAGTATAATGGCCAATGCTGCACCAATGCCGTAAAGCAACCAAGGCGCACCCACACCACTCATCAGCGGTTCTATAACCGCAGCCATTGCGTTTGCTTGTGGGGCAGCCAGTTCGCCGCTGGTAAATCCGTACACTTTGTTGAGGATAATCATTACACCTCCTACGGTTGCAGCAGATACCAATGTGCCAAGGAACTTCCAACCTTCTTGCTTGGCAGGTGTGCTACCGAGCCAATAACCAATTTTCAAGTCGGTAATGAAACCACCCGCCATAGAGAGTGCCGTACAAACAACCCCACCCATGATGAGTGCAGCTACCATACCTTCGGGACCTTTCAATCCGGCAGCAACCATTACTACAGAAGCAAGAATTAGCGTCATTAGCGTCATACCCGAAACAGGGTTTGTACCTACGATTGCAATAGCATTGGCTGCTACGGTCGTAAATAAAAAAGTGATAACTGCTACGAGTAATATACCAACGATGGTATGAAGTATATTGCCTTGCATCACATCAAAATAGAAGAATAGTGTGATAGCAATAATAGTCAGTATGGAACCAATAGCGATAATCTTCATCGGAAGATCGCGTTGTGTGCGAACTACATTTGCAGTACCGCTCGATTTACCTCCTAATTCTTTAGAGGCCAATCCTACAGCACTCTTTATAATGCCCCACGAACGGATAATACCAATAACACCTGCCATAGCAATGCCACCAATACCAATACTCTTGGCGTAGTTTGAGAATATTTGTTCGGGAGACATACTGCCTACAGTAGCTGTGATAGACGGATTCCACATATTCAACACCGTGTCACTAAACAGCATAGACATTCCGGGAATGATAATCCACCAAACAGCCAATGAACCAGCGCATATAATAGCAGCATACTTAAGCCCTACGATATAGCCAAGTCCAAGAACAGCGGCTCCGGTATTTACTTTGAATACAAGTTTTGCTTTATCGGCAAGCATTTCGCCGAATGCGCAAACGCGGGTGGTAAATACTTCGTTCCACCAGCCAAAGGTGGCAGTGATGAAGTCGTACAAACCACCAACTAAGCCAGCCATTAATAAAGGTAGAGCCTGACTGCCTCCTTTTTCGCCCGAAACAAGTACCTGTGTAGTTGCCGTAGCTTCGGGGAAAGGATATTTACCGTGCATATCTTGCACGAAATATTTTCTGAATGGTATAAGGAAAAGAATACCTAAAACACCTCCAAGCAATGAACTGATAAATACTTGTGGAAAAGTAACTGTAATTTCTTGAGGATAGGTTTCTTGAAGAATATAAAGAGCAGGTAGTGTAAAGATAGCACCTGCCACAATTACCCCCGAGCTAGCTCCAATAGATTGAATAATAACATTCTCGCCCAATGCGTTTTTGCGTTTTGCTGCCGATGAAACCCCAACGGCAA
Organism: Bacteroides sp. 214; assembly: GCF_010501015.1. GTDB lineage: Bacteria > Bacteroidota > Bacteroidia > Bacteroidales > Bacteroidaceae > Bacteroides. The sequence goes on from NZ_QVML01000001.1 coordinate 448,068, forward strand.
TGATGGCGATAGGAATAGCCGCTTCAAAAACTTGTCCTACTTTCAACCCCAGGTAAGCAGCAGCAGCCGAAAATAGTACCGCCATGGCTAACCCCCATAATACGGACCATGAATTTACTTCCGAATATTCTTTGTCGCTACTCATTAGTGGGTTGTACACTTCGCCCGGTTTTAGTTCTCTGAATGCATTTTCGGGTAGTCCCGTGATTTTCTCTTCTTCTTTCATGTTGAAGTGATTTTATTTTTCTATATGACTTATAATAGTTAGCACTTTGGGATTTCTCGTTTTCTACGTGTAAAAGTGCTGGACGAAGATACAATAAAAAATAATATATACTCTTATTTACCACCAGGAAAACAAGTTTTTACCATTCACCCCTTCATTTTTCAACTCAACAAGTTGATTATCATTACTTTTTGGGTGATAGATACACTGTTTCTTGCAAAGATTGGTGAAGGAGGGATAGGGTTCACCCTTAATAGCTTGATTGTCAATTGATTCCTCGTTAAAGTGAAGAGTGAAGGATGGTTGTAAAAGCTCAGTGAGAAATGGGTGGTTTTTCAGTGTGTTTTGAGTAAAAAGCACTGAGAAAGCAATCATTTCTCACTGAGTAATATTGTAGGTTTCTTTGAGCTAAAAAAGCATAGGCTGCTGGTGCAAGAGCCATAAGCAATCAAGGCGAATGCTATAAGCAATTAGGCTAAATGCTATAAGCAAATAGGGTGAATGCCATAAGCAATCAAGACGAATGCTATAAGCAAAAAGGCGGGTTTCTTATTCGGCGCTTTTAGCTTTCATATCTCCGTCTATATACAATCGTATCATCTCTGTTTTGGAGTTAGTACGCAATGTAATAGACTTCTTAAAATAGCCCGGATATCTACCGGTTCCGTTATAAGTTACTTTAATAATGCCTGTTTCGCCGGGAGCAATAGGCTCTTTGGTATATTCGGGTACGGTGCATCCGCAAGATGCAATGGCTTGGTGGATAACCAAAGGAGCGTCGCCTACATTGGTGAATTTGAACTCGGCACTAACAATAGGTGTGCTTTCGGAAAATTCGCCGAAGCTATAGGTTGTTTTTTCAAACTTAATCTCAGCTTTAGCTTGGGCGGTAGCATACGATGCAAAGCTTACTATAAGCGCGAATATTACTAATAATCTTTTCATGTTTCTTTGTTTTTTAATAGATAACTAAATACAAAAGTAAATATTTCTCAGTAATTACATGTTTAATTAAAGACAATTTTTGTTTATCTCTTCAATGTAGTTAAGAATTTCCTCTCTACCGAGCTTATTTTCGGCAGAGGAAATGAAGTAGGGAGGAAGCTCTTCCCACTGTTGGCGGAGCTTCTTGAGATAGGCTTGTACATTATTTCCTAATCTGCCTGATTTTAACTTATCGGCTTTTGTAAAGACGATAGCAAATGGTACTCCATTTTCGCCCAGCCATTCCATAAACTCTAAATCTACTTTCTGTGGCTCCAACCGGCTATCTATTAAGAGGAAGAGATTTGTCATCTGTTCACGTCGCAAGATGTAGTTGTTAATAACCTTCTGGATTTGCTCCTGTCCGCTATGTCCACGACGTGCATATCCATATCCGGGAAGGTCAACTATATACCAGTTTTCGTTTATCAGAAAGTGATTAATAAGCATAGTCTTTCCTGGTGTACTCGATGTCATGGCAAGGCTTTTTCTATTCGTCAGCATATTAATCAAACTAGACTTGCCTACATTAGAGCGACCTATGAAAGCATATTCGGGTAACGTCCCCGAAGGGCATTTTGTAACATCGGTATTGCTTATAACAAACTCGGCGCTTTTAATTTCCATTCTCTTTATTTATTTGGTTGAAACTCTTTTCTCGTTTTAGACATCATCATCATTCCCGCAAAAGTAAGCATTCCATTTAACATGAGTATTTCATAGCCAAAACGGTAGCTTGTATAAGTTGTTATCAACAGGTTTATGAAGTAGCAAACAATAGGTGATGCGATAGCGATATACGGTACATAAGTGTCGTTGGTGTTTCTTCTGGTAAAAAGACCAAAGCAAAACATACCCAAGAGTGGCCCGTAGGTATAGGATGCAATGATATAGATGGCGTCAATTACGCTTTTGTTATTAACTATTCGAAAAAGGCAAATGAAAAGCACCAATACAATAGCCATTATAAGATGTACTTTTCGACGTTTATCGTGTGCTACTTTTTCACTGTCCTGGTCTATGTTAAGAATATCAATGCAGAAGCTAGTAGTCATAGAAGTCAACGCTGAATCTGAATTGCTAAATGCCGCGGCGATAATTCCAATACTGAACAGTACAACTACCGTTTGCCCCAGATATCCACCCGAAACAAGCATTGGAAGAATATCGTCGTTACTATCGGGAAGTGTCAACTGCATACTATTTGCTAACACCAACAACAATATACCCAAACAAAGAAATAACAAATTGAGTGGGATAAACGCAAAACCATAACAATACATGTTTTTCTGTGCCTCCTTTAAGTTGCGGCACGTGAGGTTTTTTTGCATCATATCTTGATCAAGACCGGTCATAACAATCACAATAAATATCCCACTAAAGAATTGCTTGAAGAAATTTTGCCCCGATGCCCAATCATCAAATACAAAAATACGGCTATTTTTATTTTGTAGAATCACTTGCGTCATACCCGAGAAATCTAAGTTGAGTATTCGCGCAACTGTCAATATAATAAGCAACAAGGCAACAATCAAACAAAGTGTTTGCAATGTGTCTGTCCATACAATTGTTTTAATTCCACTCTTTTGTGTGTATATCCACACAAGTGTTACTGCTCCTGTGGCAATAACCCAAAAGGGGAGTTGAAAGTCAAGAAAGACATAGTGATGCAGAATGAGACACACCAGATAGAGTTTTGCTGCGGTACCTAACATGCGGGATAGTAGAAAGAAAAGAGACCCCGTGCGATAGCTACGTTGCCCAAGGCGTGTTCCCAAATAGGTGTAAATGCTGGTTAGATTTAGTTTGTAGTAGAGTGGTAAAAGTATCTGTGCCACAAAAATATAACCAAAAAAGAAACCTAAAACAGTTTGCATATAGGTCATATCCATGCTACGTACCATGCCCGGCACAGAAACAAACGTAACTCCCGATATGGAAGCGCCAATCATACCAAAAGCTACCAAGTACCAAGGTGACTTGTTGTTTGCCTTAAAAAAAGTAGCATTGGAACCTCCTTTTCTTCCGGTAAGGTAAGCGATAAGCAGCAATACCGCGAAATAGACAATGATTGTTAGCAGGATAGTCATGGCGGCAAAGGTACTCATTTTTAACGATTTTACCCGAATCTCATTATTTTTCTATACATTTGCGTCCATATATCAGAACTGTCTATGAACCAACAATACCCTTCGGCTTTGCTCGAGAAAGCTGTGAATGAATTTGCCAAACTACCTGGCATTGGGAAGAAAACAGCAATGCGCTTAGTGTTGCATTTGTTGCGACAAGATGTAACTGCGTCCGAATTGTTTGGCAATGCCATCATCACGCTTCGTAAGGAAGTGAAGTACTGTAAGGTATGTCACAATATATCCGATACAGATGTATGCCGGATATGTGGCAATCCACAACGAGATGCTTCGGTGGTTTGTGTAGTTGAGAGTATTCGAGATGTAATGGCTATTGAGGCAACACAGCAGTATCGTGGCTTGTACCATGTCTTAGGTGGGGTTATTTCACCTATGGATGGAATTGGTCCGGGCGATTTGCAGATAGAAAGCTTGATAAACAGAATAGAAACCGAGCAGGTAAAAGAAATTATTCTTGCTTTGAGTACAACAATGGAAGGAGATACAACCAATTTTTATATATATCGGAAACTGGAGAATAAGGATGTGAAATTGAGCGTCATAGCTCGTGGCGTATCCATTGGCGACGAGTTGGAATATACCGATGAAATTACTTTAGGTAGAAGTATTGTAAATCGCACACAGTTTTCGGGTACTATTTAATAAATAAACAAGGAAATGGAGAGACAAATTAAGCGTATCGCACGGATTTTACGAATTCAGTTTTATATTTTTTGGATGCTTCCTGCACTGCTGGTGCTGCTGTTTGAAGCGAACCTTTTTGGTATGGGAATGTTCGCCGAAGATGGTCGTATGCAGTATATATTAGAAACTCTGGGTGTACTGCTTGTTATAGCTGAGGTTCCTTTGTCGCTGAAACTCTTTAACATAATGCTTAAAAAAATGAGTGCTATGGAGAATATATCAGATAGATTAGAAACGTATAAAACATGGAGTGCTGTGCGGCTTGCTATGTTGGAAACAGCAGCTGTTTTGAATATCATTATCTACTATCTGACAATGAATAATATTGGTGGTTTTTGTGCAGTGATAGCACTTGCAGCTTCTATTTTCTGCTTTCCGAGCGATAGCCGTTTGCGCACAGAGCTTCAGCTTAGTATTGAGGAGTAATTTTACTGTCAATGAGTACCGCTTACTTATCTAACGAACAAATCTTGCTTCGTGCGGCAGATCCCGAAGATCTGGATGTGATGTATCGCATGGAGAACTCCCCTTTGTTATGGGAGGTAAGTAACAGTGTCTCACCGTATTCTCGTTTTGTGTTGAAGCAATACCTTGAAAACACAACAAATGATATCTATACCGACAAACAACTCCGATTAATGATTGTACGTCAATCAGACAAAGAGGTGCTTGGAGTCATCGATTTAACCGACTATGTTCCTTTACATGAACGAGCTGCCATAGGTATTGCATTATTTGATGAGTATCGTAAACAAGGTTTTGCGTCACAAGCGCTTCAGTTATTGATTGATTATGCGTTCGGGCACCTTGCTATGAAGCAGCTATATGTTCATATTCCTGTGGATAATGAAGCAAGCCTGCAACTGTTCCAGCAGTTTAGCTTTTGCCAATCCGGCATATTAAAAAAATGGATTCGTTCGGGAGATAGCTATAAGGATGTTGTGATTATGCAGCGCTTTAGATAAAACTTAGATATATCAAGTGTGTGTTAGTTCAGAGATGGAACCTGAGGAAAACGTGACCACGCTTCATACTTCTGCCCTAATTTACCTAATGATTTTTTCCATAAGCCAGTTGTTTCGTAGCTAAGCAAAGCATTCGGTTCTTCTTTGCCTATAATCCATGTGTTTTCCTTGATTTCTTGTTTTAGCTGTTCGTTTTCCCAACCTGAATAACCCAAAAAGAATCTGATGTTTCCTTCAGCAGAGTTTCCTTGCAGAATGTATTTTTTTACTGCGTTGAAGTCTCCATTTAGAAACAAACCTTTACTTATGGGGAGCGCTCCTGCTATGTTGGGTATTTTATGGATGTAAAAGAGTGTGTCCGTGTAAAGTGGTCCACCCTTGTATAAAGGTATATCGTCAAGGTATTTAAACTCGGGGATGATTTCGTTCAAGAAAAGAGGAAGGCGCTTGTTCATCACAACACCCATGCTTCCATCATTGCCATGATCTACAAGGAGTATTACAGACCTACCAAATATGTTATCCCTAAGGAAAGGTTCCGAAATCAGCACCTTTCCTCGAGAGGGAATCACATTATTTGTTTTAATCTTATAGAGATCTGCATTGTTCATGCAACTAATGTAAAGAGAAAAAAGGCAAAAACAAAGCGTTTAAGTGTTTTTTCTTTCTACAAGTTATATTTTTAACAAAACAGATTACGTGTAAGGATTGTTTTTAGCAAAAATGGACATTCTTTCTTCCAGTTGGTCGTACTGGTGTTCTTTAATAAATGAAGTACATGCGCGCAAACCTTGTTGTTGACTTCCTGTTGTAACAAGAGAAATAGCGCTAACTCCATAGTACATCAACTCTTTAGCTAATTCCCCGCTTGTCATTCCCGGATAACCAATGGTAAAATAGAATCCATCGGCAACAGGGTTGTCTAAATCTTTGTCGTATACCAGATGAAAGCCATAACGTATGAAAATTTCTTTGAGTCGAGCAGCTCTTTCACCATATATTTTCACATCATTAAGGAAGTTGTATTCCCCTTTGTTAGCAGCTTTCAGCATTGCCGCCATCGCATATTGTGCCGAATGACTGGTTCCCGAAGAAAGTGCATATAGTACACGATGAATAAATACGGTACCGAACGTACCACCACCATATCGTTTATCAAATCCCGGATAGTGTTTGTGATATAATTTATTAGAGATACAAGCTACACCAATGCGTTGTCCTGCATAGCTAAAAGCTTTAGAGGCAGAAATAAGTAACACATAGTTGTCGGTATAGTGTGCCACTGATGGTTGGAAGGGTGCTTGACCGGGTTTGCTTAAATCATGACGAAAATCCATAGCAAAATAAGCAAGGTCCTCTAAAATAATCGTATCGTACTTTGTAGCGAGTTCGCCAATCGTTTTGAGCTCTGAGTCATTAAGGCATATCCAGCTTGGATTATTAGGGTTGGAGTAAATGATAGCAGAGATATTTCCTTTTTCCAAATAGCTTTCCAATTTCTCTTTTAGTTTGCTACCTCGGTATTCATATACATCAAATGTTTCATATTTCTGTCCCATAACAACCAGTTGTTGCTTTTGCACGGGGAATCCCGGATCAATAAATAAAATAGTATCCTTTTTTTCATCGCATTGACTACATGTTAGAAATGAAGCATATGTTCCTTGCATTGATCCAGTCACTGGAACACAACCTTCTGCCGAAAGTTCTACATTTATAAAGGCCTTAACAAAACCCGAAGCTGCTTCTTTTAGTTCGGGAAGCCCATTGATGTCCGGATATAATCCTGCGATGCCCTTCTTTAATGCATTAATTTCAGCTTCTACACCTATAGAGGATGGCGGAAGTCCTGGAACACCCATCTCCATTTTTATAAATTCAACACCCGATGCAGCTTCTGCATTAGCTGCAATAGCTTTAACTTCGCGAATGGTAGCTTTAGAAAAGTCCGTAATATGGAAATCTTCGATGGCTTTATCAATCAATTGCCGGCTGATAGGAGTATCTTTCATAACTTTTTTATATTAATTAGATGATTGTTTTTGCAAATGTACATCAAAATATCGGATTATTATTTCTATAATTCTTGTGTATCTTAACGAAAACTTCTACATTTGCCTGATTCTTAAAAAGAATTGATTGAAATTAACACCAACAAATAAATAATGAAAAGAATCCTGGTAACAGGCGGAGCTGGTTTTATTGGTTCTCATCTATGCACCAGACTGGTAAATGAAGGGAACGAAGTAATATGCTTGGATAATTTTTTTACAGGTTCCAAGAAAAACATATTACACTTATTAGACTGTCATAATTTTGAAGTGGCTCGGCATGATGTGATTCAGCCTTATTATGCTGAAGTTGACGAAATTTATAATTTAGCTTGTCCGGCATCCCCTGTAAAATATCAAATAGACCCCATCCAAACGATTAAAACATCGGTAATGGGAGCTATTAATATGTTGGGTTTAGCTCAGCGACTTAAAGCGAAAGTTCTTCAAACTTCTACAAGCGAAGTTTATGGAGACCCATTTGTGCATCCTCAACCCGAAGATTATTGGGGAAATGTAAATCCAGTTGGTTATAGATCGTGTTATGATGAAGGAAAACGGTGTGCAGAAACACTTTTTATGGATTATCATCGCCAGAACAATGTGCGTATTAAAATAATTCGTATCTTTAACACCTATGGGCCGAGAATGCTTCCACATGATGGACGAGTAGTGTCGAATTTTATTATTCAAGCATTAAACAACGAAGACATTACAATATATGGAGACGGAACACAAACTCGTAGTTTCCAATATGTAGATGATTTGATTGAGGCCATGATTCGTATGATGGCTACAGAAGATAGCTTCACTGGTCCGGTTAATATTGGTAATCCAAGAGAGTTTACCATTTTGCAGTTGGCGGAGAAAGTGATTAATTGTGTTGGCTCTAAGTCGAAAATTGTTTTCAAGCCATTACCACACGATGACCCCAAACAGCGCAAGCCTGATATCACGCTGGCGAAAGAAAAATTGAATTGGGAACCTACGGTTTTATTAGATCAGGGTTTGCCCAAGATGGTAGAATATTTTAAAGAGTTTGTTTTATAGCATTAAAATAATTATTGAATATGGAAATCAATCCTTCTAATTATAAAATCCTCATTGTTGATGACGTAGTAGCAAATGTGTTGTTGCTAAAGGTTCTTTTAACTAATGAGAAATTCAATATTGCTACTGCAAGCAATGGGATTCAAGCTCTTGAGCAAGTCAAAAATGAAAAGCCCGACTTAATCTTGTTAGATGTTATGATGCCAGATATGGATGGGTTTGAAGTGGCTCATCACTTAAAAAAAGACCCTGAGCATAAAGATATTCCAATCATATTCCTTACAGCCCTTAACAGTACAGCAGACATTGTAAAGGGATTCCAGGCTGGTGCTAACGACTTTATATCCAAACCTTTTAATAAGGAAGAGTTAATTATTCGTGTAACCCACCAGATTTCATTGATTGAAGCCAAGCGCATTATTCTCTCGCAAACAGAAGAGTTAAAGCGTACTATTGTTGGACGTGATAAACTCTATTCGGTAATAGCACATGACCTTCGTTCGCCAATGGGTTCCATTAAAATGGTATTGAATATGCTCATTATTAATTTGCCTGAAGATAAAATAGGTGAAGAAATGTATGAGTTGCTCACAATGGCAAATCAAACTACAGAAGATGTGTTTGCGCTACTTGATAACTTGCTGAAATGGACAAAGAGTCAGATTGGTAAATTGAAAGTGGTTCACCAAGATGTAGATATGGTTGAGGTGGTGCAAGGTGTAATAGAAATCTTCACCATGGTAGCAAGTTTGAAGAAGATTAATGTTCGTTTGGTAGCACCCGAAGAGGTTGCTGTGTATGCGGATATTGATATGATTAAAACTGTTGTACGTAACTTGTTGAGCAATGCAATTAAGTTTAGCAATGAAAATTCAGAAGTGTTAGTAACGGTAGAGAATAGGGAAGGTATGGTGTTTGTAAGTGTGCAAGACCATGGTTGTGGTATTGCTGATGAAAATCAGACTAAATTATTGCATACTGATACACACTTCAGTACATTTGGAACGAACAATGAAGAAGGTTCGGGTCTTGGACTACTCCTTTGCAAAGACTTTGTTCAGAAAAATGGTGGAGAGCTTTGGTTTACCTCAAAGAAAGGCGAAGGTTCTATCTTTGGATTCAACATCCCATTGAAGAAATAATAACTGTATTATATATAAAACGAAGAGGGTGTGTCAAAACGAAGAGGTTGGCACACCCTCTTCGTTTTATATAATTATATCTGCAAGCAGAAGGCTGAAAGCCTGACATATTTTGCCTGGGGTAAAACCCCAGGACAGTGACTACAACAAGCAAAAAGTTCTGAAAGAACGGCACTAAAAAGCCAATAGTGTGCTGCTCTTACAGAGCTTGAATTCACGTTGTCGATTCCAAGACCCAGGGCTGCACTCGCTTCGCTCCCTGACCCTGGGTTAAATATGTCGCGCTGTCAGCGCTTCGACGTTTGATACACCCCCTGTAACGAAGCCTGATATTGAGATCGTTCAGACTAGTCACTTGTTACAAATACTCTTGTAGTCGCAATACTCGCAATTTTGTTTTACCTCTGTTTGTGTAAACGGTACTTGCGGATTAAAAATCTCCTCCAGCAGCTCGCACAGGTATTTACGGAACTCTTCTTCGTAAAGCGAAAAATCAGTTACCGGTATTTTGGGTTTGCGTGGCTCGCCCATTTCAATAACAGGAGAGTATTCATCGGAAGAGGCACGATGTATATAGAGCAGAGATGGTGCTACTTTCAGTGGTTGTTGTTTGCTCATAATAGCGGCATAGAGGAATGTCTGAAATACATATCCCGGTCTATTTTCGCCAGGAGTGAATAGTTGCTCGATATTGGCAGGTATTTTAGGCGAACCACCAGTCTTGTAATCTACAATACGTAGTGTGTTATCCTTGCTGTCTACTCTGTCTATATATCCACCAATTTGCACGTTTATGTTGCCTTTGGAGGTTTCTATATCTATATTTTCATACACACTCTTTTCCATGTCAACCATGTTGAATGGCGTATAAAGCATATCGTTACGGAGCAACTGTTTGACGTATGTAACAATAACCTTCGAATTTATTAGTTGCGTGCCGTTGTATTCGGGCTTTTCGTTCTCGGCAATATGGAAAAATTCTTTCCTGAACGCAGCATCTACATAGTCCTGTATTTTTCGATTATCTTTCAGTAATTGCTCCAAATCTTCTTTCCGAATAAGTGAACCTGCTTCTGTTAGCTTCTTGTAAATCAATTCGACAGCGAGGTGAAAAATACTTCCAAAGGTTGAAGAATCTATTTCCGTATTGATTTCTTTGCGTGCTTTAAGGCGTGCCACATAACGAAAATAGAAACGTAGCGAACAATCCAAATAACAATTAAGTGCGGAAGGAGTAAATCGACCTTTGTTGTTTCGCTTAGTGTTGTAAGACTCGTGTAGCTTTTCCAGTACTTCATTGTTCTTTTCAATACTAATCTCTGTCGTGGTAAGTGGAGATTGCGCTGCCTCCAAAAACTCTTGTTTAATAGGGTGTTCCCACTCTACCAACAACTGTAAGATGTAGCGAGAGGGTTCTCCACGATTTAGCCCATCGGCCGAAGTATTGTAAAGTATCGTTATGTTTTCTGCCCGCTGTATCAATCGATAGAAGTAGTAAGCATAGATTGCGTCTTGATGCTCTACGGTTTTCATACCAAATGCCTTGCGAAGTGTATAAGGTATAAACGAAGAATCTCCACCACTCTTGGGAACCATTCCTTCATTGAACGACATCAGAATCAGGTTTTTAAAGTCAAGATTACGAGTTTCAAGTACACCCATAACCTGCATTCCAATAGCCGGTTCGCCATGAAATGGGATGTTTGTTGCCGTGAGCAGTCTGTGAATAAGTCTTTTGAAAGTTTCTTCTTTTACATTCAGCTTACCGCTCTCCAACAAACTAGTCATGCGGTTTACGATAGTGAAGCTTTTAAATAACGACTCCTTATATAATTGGTTGAATAAATTTTCTTCTCCTTCTTCTTCCTCTTTACGATACAACAAAGTAACCTCTTTTAGTAGATCGGCGATATAATTGCATAAAGAAATCATAGACACTGTTGGTGTAAACAGCTTTTCCAATAGCTCATCTCTCTTCAGTTCTGATGGGAGCGGGTAGAAGCGGTTGTTCTCCGTAAGCTCATGTTCCAACGGCTCTGCAAGGATGGATAAGTTGCGTGTGTAGGGATGTTTCAATACCGCCTGTACTGCATTGTAGGTATATCTGCCAGTCTCCTTGTTGTAACCGGTAGTTTGTAATTCAATTAATGCATTGACAAATGTGTATGTTGGCGTTTGCGAAAGGGGGAATCCCATTGTTACATTTAGGTTTTCCACACTTGGAGGGATGGAGTGAAGTAGGGGAAATAGCAACGATTCGTTGCACAGCACAACTGCATTCTCCTTTTCTTGTTTGTATTCAATGCCTTTCAGCCATTGTGGTAAATACCGCGCTTGAGCGTTCTCTGTAGGCGAAGCTATGAACTGAATTTGTTTAGGCTTTCGCAAATTATCAAACGCATCGACTTCCAGCGAAGAGGGGAAATGTTCCAGGTTCTTTTGCATATAGATACCTGCTTCGTGCTTTCGTTGCAGCGATTGTGTGTAAAATACATCGTAATCCCAATAGAACATGGCTTTGTTTGCTTGTTTTAATGTATTCAGTAGTTGAAACTCTACTTTATTCAACATATTAAAGCCAACAAATACGTATTTCTCATAAGGTAACTCGCTAGGATTTAAACGTGCAATCGCATCGCGATAAATCATACCTTCGTATCCAATGCCTTGTTCGAGAAGGTTACTTCGGAAATCATTATAAATACTTCCTAACTTGTCCCATAAGGAGATGAACCGCTCTTTTAATACAGTTCGCCTTTCGATGGAGAAGTTCTGGAAGAATTGTTGGATAGCTGCTTCCTGTTCTTCATCAAGGAAATCAAAGCTATCCATAATCCCTTTCAAGTCTTTGAGGTTGGCAAAGAGCTTGTCGGCATCTACCAAGTTCTTGTCTATATCATCAAAGTCATTAAGCAGAAGTTCGCCCCAGAAGTAAAAATCATCCAGCGATTCATCGTTTTGCATCTCTGTGCGGAATACACTATACAATTCGCAAATCAACCCAATGTTGTCTCCACTACGCAAGGGCGACAATTGCTGGAATAATTCACTGATACTAATGTATGCAGGCGACCAAATCGGTTTGTCCGATTGATGAGCAAGGTATTCGTTAAAAAACAACCCCGCGCGTTTATTAGGGAAAACAACTACTGTGCGCGAAAGGTCGTTTCCTACCTTATTATATAAGTCTTTGGCAACTATCTTGAGGAATGCATCCATAGGTTTGCTTGTTTAATCGGTAATTGATTCTATTGTATCTTCTTCTACATACCAGATGTAACCTTCAACATCTGTATGTCCCATCTGCTTTAGCAGCGCAATATATTCTTTCACTTGTTTGGCATATTTTTTTTGTTGCTTACCAAACTTAAAGTCTACCACCACTACCCGGTTGTTTTGCATCATAACACGATCTGGCCGACGAATTTGCACTGTTCCGTTCTTCTCCTTATATATAATGGCACATTCATTAAACAACTTCCAAGACCCCGAATACCACTCTTTTACTTGTTCGGCTGAGAAAGCTTTTGCAGTTAGCTTGCGTATTTGCATCTCTTGTTCTTTGTTGCCAATAACTCCTTCGAACACTAGTTGTTGGATGGATGGCTCAATGTCTTTTTCGGTTTCAATGGCAGCAAAGAGCGTGTGGAGTAGGCGTCCTTTGTTAATCAAGCTGTATGAATCGTCATTTTCGTCAATTCCCTGAATGAAATCTGCCGATCGGTTAGATTGTCGGAAGGCTACCTGTGGTCGAATAGACTCCATTTTGATAGATCTTTTATCTGGTTTCTGTAGCAATCGGTTCGTATTATTCGTTGCTTTGGTATCTTCCGAGAGGCAAACTTCACCATATTCGTAGGGCATATCCTCATTCCAGTCTACTCCGGCTTTAGCGGTAATGGTAGTCAGCGCGTTCAGCAAAATTTCAGAAACAGTTCCTTTTTGTGCTTTTTTGCTGAGGATAATCATGTTCTTCTCGGCACGGGTAAAGGCAACGTATAGTAGGTTTAGATGGTCTACCCATAGCTGAAGCCGTTCGTGCAGATAGCTTTCGCGATAGGCAGACTCTGACATTTGCGATGAATACGTAATCGGCACTAAATCTATCTCATTGTAAGGAGCCTCTTTGGGTTCACCCCAAACCAGTTGCATGTTTGTTTCGCCCTCCAACTTCCAATCGCAGAAGGGTATGATAACCGTGTGGAATTCCAACCCTTTGGATTTGTGAATAGAGAAAATGCGTATGCCGTCCAATTCGCCACCAGGAATTGTTTTAGCACAAAGTTTCTCGTCCCAAAAACGGATAAAACTATCTAAGTCTGCCGAATTGTTTTGTAAAAACTCCATTACTGCATCGAAAAAAGCAAAGATATAAGCATCTTGCTCATCGATACGATCCATGTTAAACAGTACAAATAGCTCCTCCAGTAGTTCGTAGAGCGGCATAAGTTGCAGCGAAGCCATATTATCGACAAAGGCTTGCGGCAAGAATTGTTTTTCGGGGTGGAGTAGTAGTTCATTTAAACTACAGTTGTTTTTCAGTACTTCGTTTTGATAAGCAATGGTTAGTTGTGCTTTAGCAACAGCATCTGTGGGATCGGATAGTATGCGCAGTGCATTCATCATCATTTGTATAGCGAGTGAAGCATCCAGGCGGAAAGCTTCATTGGATACTATTTTGCATTGCATCTCCTTATCGAAATATTCGGCAATGCGGGGAATAGCCTTGTTCTTTCGTACCAATATGGCTATATCATTTAGTGCCACGCCTTTGCTTAAAAGAGTGTTTACTTCTGCCCCAAGTGCTTGTAGGGTAGCTTCCGTATAGTCTTTTTCCTCATCTTTATCGAGAAAATTCACCTTTACATATCCTTTTGCTATTGGTCGGGGAGACTCCTGTACCACATCCTGGTAAGCTTTTAACAGTGCTTCGCACGGTTCGTCAAGCTCGGCAATATGTTTTTGATTAAGATACTCTACGGCTTCGGTGAAGAATAAATTATTGAAACCAATGATGTTCGATTCGCTTCGACGATTGGTTTTCAGTGTTTGCACGTTGATGGGGAAATGCCCGAGCTTATCATTCAATCCATTCAATATTCCCCAATCTCCGTTTCTCCACCGATAGATAGATTGTTTTACATCGCCCACAATAAGACTGTCTGATCCTTGCGAGAGCCCTTCGAGCAACAGCAATTTGAAATTGCCCCACTGCATACGACTCGTGTCTTGAAACTCGTCAATCATTACATGTCGTATGCTGGAGCCTATTTTTTCAAAAACAAACGAAGAATCGTCATCTTTAATAAGGCGATGCAGTAATGCGTTAGTATCCGAAAGTAGGAAACGATTGTTTTCCTTATTTAATAACCTAACCTCCTCGTCAATATTGGTAAGTAATTGCAGCTTATTGAGGTGTTGCAACGACAGGCGACAGCTATTTATCGTTCTGTTGCATATAACACGTGCTTTTTCGGCCGTTTGCAGTAATGGAATAAGAGTGGACGAAGCGACTGAGGCAATTTCTCCTCGCAATTTAGAGGTCTTTGTCGTCCAGTTTTCCGCGTTTTCCAGACATTCCTCTACCGTTGCATTTCGTACTTTTTCGGTTAGTTCTCCTTTCTGTAGCTTACGAAAGTAGCTGCTAATGCCTTTATCGCCTCTTTTGAAATCGGTAGCAAGAAGTCCATGACTTTCTAAGCTTTGCTCAAACTGCTCGGCATAACCAGCCATTTCTTTGAATGCTTCCTCTTGTAGTGTATTCAATTTCTTGCGGTATTCCTTAATTACCGCAGGGTTTTTCAACCGTTCGCGCAGATTTCCACCTTTTTCTATATATTCTTCGTCAAAGATGTTGTTTCCGAATTTCTTTATTTCGTCCGATACATTCCACCGTTTATCACTATCTATACGCTCTTGGATGTAATCCAGCAACCAAAGTAATACAGGCGAGTTAGCTTGCAGCTTCTCAATCATAGAATCTACAGCTTCACTAAGCACATCTTCGCGGTTGAGCTCAATGTTCAGGTTAGGGCTTAACTCCAGTTCCCTTGCCAGATTTCGCATCACAGACTGAAAGAAGGAATCTATCGTTTCTACACGAAAGTAACTATAGTCGTGTAGCATATTCATCAAAGCTTCTCCGGCAGCGGTGCGAATATGTTGTTCTGTCAGTCCGGTATCTTCTACAATACGATTGAGGTAAGGAGTAGAGCCTTTGTCGCCCATCCAAATACCATATAGCTGACTCAGGATGCGCTCTTTCATCTCGGCTGTTGCTTTGTTGGTAAAGGTAACGGCCAAAATGTTTCTATACGCGCGCGAGTATAGAATAAGGTGTTTGATATACTCCACCGCCAGTGTAAAGGTTTTACCAGAGCCGGCAGAGGCTTTATAAATTAGGAGTTGGCTCATGTAGCAAATTATTGATTCTTATACTTCTTATTGTTGTGGTGAGATGAACAACGACCAAAAGTATAAAAATAAAGTTTCGCAGGCAAAGAAAACCATAGTAAAAGTAGTCATAATGAACAGACATTCTCTCCAAATTCAAATAACATTTTTATCTCTTTGTCTTATACGGGATTTGGTTGTCACCTTTTTGCTGCATAATATTTTCTTATTTATGCATAAAACCGTACAACATCGCTACAGTGAAACTTTTAAGT
>NZ_QVML01000020.1 GCF_010501015.1 Bacteroides sp. 214
AAAGTATGAATGACAACCTTTTTAGAATAGAAAGAGATATTTTGACAACGTTTCTAGTAACAAGCAGAAAAAACTGACAACCAATTTCAGTATAAGTCAGACATACATTTTCTCAAAGCTTCTCAGCAAATTGAGAATAAATACTCACTATGTTGAGAAACTATTCTCACCGTGTTGAGTATTTGTTCTCAACACGGTGAGAACTTTGTCTCTCTTAGGTCAATGACTAATTCTTCGTCATCTTAAACGCCAAACGTATTTTCACTCCTACCGACATAAGATTAACCTTGTCGGATAGGTTGGTATTCAAAACGCTGTTGTTCTCATAGCGAGAAGGTTTTGCTGCATTGTAAATCAGGAATGAAGTACCCTGATTATCGCTGACATCGTTCAATCCGTAGTCTACGAAAGCACCTGTGTATAAAGAAAAGGTTTCAGAAAGATACCATTTCATACCAAGCTCAGCGGCAAGCATAACAGAAAGTTTCAAGTCGAAGTCTCTATCAACAGAAACCCCATTAAAACTACCAAAACCCTGAGGTATTACATCATCAAGAATAAGTTCGCCATTGCTATAGTATCCCTTCGTTGTGAGCTGTGCGCTATTGGTTTTATACTTGGACGTCATGGGAAATCCTATTTTAATTCCTAATGCAACATAGAACTGATGATTATTAAAGACAGGTGTCTGAAACTGTCCCATAACCGGAATATGAAGAAACATGGCACGTTGCTTTTCTCCGTAGCCGGCAATAGAAGCACGAAGTTCGAAGGATTCGTTTTCGCTATCTACAGTTTTAAAGCTCTCGTCGAAAGTATTCATCGTAGCCTTTGTGTTGTAGAAGGAAAATTCCAACCCTGTATTCAAGCTAAACTTTTCATTGAAGAAATAGCTGTATCCTACTCCAAAGCTACCTCCACCTTTCATTTTGGCATCACCATTAATCAGGTCGTATTTCAGTCCCGATAACCCCGCACCACCTGTTAGCGAAACTTCATGTTTCACACTTTCCTGCGCGATGTTACGCCCCACAGGGAACGTAACCAATATGGCGCACAGTATTATTTTGCTTATTTTTTTCATTCTATCAATTATTTATTCTACTGTTATATTAAATGTTCTTGTTATATCATTGCTGATAACATGAACAAGGTAGAAGCCTTCTTCGTATGGCATTTGTATAGTTGTGTACTCTTCTGATGTTATTTCAGTTTTCAGTACCTGCCCCGAAATGTTTATTACCTTAATAGTGATTGGCGAAGACTTAATATCAGGCAATTCTGCTCTGAAAGTAAATGCTTCGTTGCTCTTAAGAGTATTCGGATAAACAGACAAAGAAATATCCTTGCGTACTGGTGTTATCGGACAGGTATAAACAGTTTTACCATCCGTAGTAACCATGCGTGCATGGTATTCGGCTGTAAAATCGAGTTCATCGTCTTCCTTGCTACCCGCCGAATAGTATTGTTTGGTTGCTCCACCAATAGGGAAACCATTCATATACCACTGATATCCATCGTCTTTGTATTTCTTTCCGCTGTTATTTACATACAATAAGCTGTTCCATTTCTGAACGATGATTCCTTCCGGATTCAGGCACGATTCTACCAATACATCAATATCCGTATTAGATGTTGCATTATATGCATCCTTCAACGTTAATGTTAGTTTGGTTTCGCCGGATGCTACCGGAGCTACAACAAATGTAGAAGGAGATACATAAACTTTCGCAATGCTTTCGTCCTGGCTTACAATGTTGTATGCAAAATTGTCGCCATCGGGGTCGTTAGCCAAATCGGCAATGTTGTATTCATTTGCATCTTTACTACCGAGAGAATAAACCAATGTTGATTCACCTGTATAAACAGGAGGACGGTTCGTGCGACCAACCTCGATATTTATACTGCATTCGGTAGAAGCTCCGTATTCATCTGTGGCTTTTAGAATTATGGTATGTACACCCGCATCACCATAATCTGGTGTAATTACTAGCTTCACAATACCGTTGGTATACGAATCGGTAACAAAGTTAACCTTCTGGGTGGTTTCAACACTAAAGGTGTTTCCTTCTTTATCTGCTACCTGAATGGTTACTTCGCGTGTCTCTTTCTCTACTACGTAGATGGTGGCCGGAGCATCTGTAAAGGTAGGTCCTTCATTCATAGTCAGCGCAACAGGCACCGAGAGATAAGGTCTCTTTGTGTCGTTCGATTTGAATGTGACGTACGCGTTTTGAGTACCCTGAATGGCGGCTTCGCCATTAAGTTCAACTTCCACCTTCGAGTCTTCGCCTACAGCCAGCGTACCGGTAAGGGTGCCAATCAGTTTGGCCCAGCCCGATTTCACTGCCGATTTCTCAGCAGCATACATCACCCAACCCAACGGATAACCCAGCTCTACTTCCTGGAAGTCATACCATATTTCTTCTTGCTGGCCGCTTGATACATCATGATATTCGAGCAGATATCTGTCTCTTACAATTTCAATTCTTTCGTCCATAATTGCAACCTGCGGTTGGGCAATGCCATATGGGTATGTAAAGATTACATAGAAGTTTTCGTTGGGGTATATAACTGCCTCGTTGTCGAGAGTTACATTGTATATCTTACCCAGCTGACCGGCTTCGGAACCTATAAACTCGAGAGAGCCGGTTGCTACCGGAAGTGCATCGTAGATGCTTGTCCCGCCGGCTTTTACCTGTACACGGATAACGCCATTGACATCGCCCGGCATAAACCATGTGCCCACATCGGATACATTGAAGCCATCGGGGCCTGCTGTAAAGCGTGTTGCAATAGACTGGTCTTCTCTACCTTTATAATAACCCAACGCATAGATTTCTGTAGCTCCGCTTATAATTTCATCGGTAACATACTTTATTGTGCTATTGAAATTATCTGCCCGTGTTACATCATTTTGTGTTGTAGTGGCGAATTTTTCTTTAATAGTCGTTCCGGCCGGTAGTGGGGTAGATTCTACCTTCCTGCCAGTAGCAGATGCCAACAAGTTGTTCAACGGATCTTTGTCCGAGTTGTTTCTCCAATACTCCAGATTGATTTCATAATTCAGATCGGATGCTCCGGCCTTGTTATCAAACAAAATGGTGTGCTTGGATTTCTCGGTAGGTAGATTCATCAGTACATCGATAGCCTCTTCGTCTGCCAATTCAATGTTGATAACAGGAGGCAGGAATGCTTCGCCCTTGAGTGTAATTGTTTTTTCTCCCAGGCTTGTGGTTAAAACCAGGTTATCTTCAAACACACCGTCGTATTCGGGTTTGAACTGAATGATAGAAAGCAAGGTGTCGCCGGGAAGAATTGTGTATTCGGGCGCATCACCTCCGCCGCCAGGGAATCCGGGGAATCCCGGCCATGGCCAGCCACCACCGTCGGTGTAAAGATCGGCTATGTCTGTCCAAGTCGAATTTTCTTTCTTAAAGAGAAGTTGGGTCAGGAACTGATCGCCTTTTTCCATCTTGGCTTTGGTTATTACCACGGGGACATCTCCCTTGTTCCTCATGGTCATCTCAATTGTAAAATCGAAATATGTCCAATCGTCTATTTTATATACTTCCTGACGTCCGAAATCAACTTCTTCAGGCATAGAGAAATTCTCTTCTCCTGCAACAATTAGCTCCAGTGGTTTGTACTGTACCGGGTTAGCCGGGTCATTGGAATGAATCTGAAGTTCACCAAAATATGCACCGGCATATACTTTTGATGCATCAAGAATAAGATCACCCTCAGCCTTTTCGCCTGCCGGCAAGATACGCTTCTCGGATGGGAGCAACAGATATGCAAGTCCTTTATTGTGTGGCAATTCGCTATCTGAAGAGATGATTAGATATTCGTCTTTACCATTTTGTAAACCTATTTTCGCTGTTCTGGAAATGTACTCGTAACCATCCAGACTGGAAGGCTTGTATTGGAATTTAATAGTTCCGTCTTTATATATAACAGCCTGTGCCAGAAGCGGGTCTCCCATGCCCAGCATATTTACATAGTAGTTGTATGATACAACAATCTTATCTTCGAAGAGTTGGTAAAATAAACCGGTGATGTCTTCGGAGTGTTGTGAACTAAATCCGCCCGATGACCAGAGTGGCATAATATATGCCCCTTCGTCGTCGAATGGAATTTGCTCGGAGTCTACTCTGGCAGCAGGTAATTTCTCGCCTAAAGCTAGAATCCCCGATTCGCCCAAATGCAAGGTAGTGTACTCTTTACCATAGAATTTGATGGGGAAAGGAAGCTCTTTTAGCGTATGCCAGTATTCCTCTCTCATATTACCATAGGTGATGTCTTCGTGCACACCCGTTTTAGTGATATCGATCCAGTTGAAGGTCGGTTCACCGTTGTTGTGGGTCTGGTAAATATACGAAGATGTTGGTTGAGCATCTGATTTATTATCAAAACTGAACCAAGTGCTGCCAAGAACCGAGTATTCCAGATCAGAGAGTCCGGTGTTCTCTATCT
Source organism: Bacteroides sp. 214 (assembly GCF_010501015.1). Taxonomy (GTDB): domain Bacteria; phylum Bacteroidota; class Bacteroidia; order Bacteroidales; family Bacteroidaceae; genus Bacteroides. The sequence goes on from NZ_QVML01000020.1 coordinate 4,477, forward strand.
CAAACGGATATACCTTTGTCTCGCCCAGTTTCAATTCGGCAGAGAGATAATCAAGATTGGCACTTGCAACCGGAGCAGGAAGCACATTTGCCTTGATGCTGACAGTTCTTTTCTCCCCATTATCAAATGTAATGGTTGCCACATCGTCTAGCGTAGCAATAGCAGTTGTTACAGCGTTTATTACAAATGGTTCATTCAATCCCGGTTTTATAGTCTGAGTACCAGTAATGTTGAACTGGTTGTTCTTAAACTCTATATCGGATATAACTGCATTTTTGCTTCCGGTGTTTCTGATGGAGAACTCTTTACTATATTCGAAGTCTTTGTAGATGGCGCCGAAGTCTATCGCTTCAGTCGATACGGTAATACCGAATTCACCTCCCGAAACAACATCAAGGTTAACAAGAGAAGAGGTGGTCGACTTTTCCGGATCATTGGTAACGAAGTTGATAAAGCGTTTGTATGCGCCCTCGGCCAATGTGGCTGTCGACATACTTACTTTGACGCTGGCTTGTTCGCCCGGCATCAAAATTCCGGAAGCATTTTCTATGGCAGTGATAATATCTGGCCCAGGATAGTCGAGCCCAATCGCCATTTGCTCAAACAATCCAATAGGGTTATCGATGCTCGAAACCTGAATACCGTCTTTCTTTTGAATGTCTTCAACAAGAACGCTCATATAATTATTTGAAAACTCGTCACTCAGCTTTTCGTAATAGAAGCGAATGTCTCCATTAGCCAGTAAAACGATCTGTGCTGTGTAGAACTCGTAGTCGTTCATGCAGGCATCGGTAAACTGAACGATCAATTTGTCCGACTCTTGCTTGTAATGGATCGTGCCACCCTGAGTATATTTGAACATTTCGCCCAGTACCGATATATATCCTTTCGGTTGTTCTTCTTTTCCAAGGGCAGGCACATTAAGGGGTTGACAATCATCGCTAAAAGTCAGGAATCCCATGGTAGAAACATAAATCTTTTCTTCTATTTTTCCGTAGAAGGGGAATCCGAAGCCAAAGGCCAACTCTTTGTAGTTATTTGTTTTGAAATGATCGGTGATATCGATGCCCGTACCGCTGATGTCCTGAAAGTCGTATGTAAGCGGATCGTTTTCATCAGGCATATTCGTACGAACCACATAACCATACGTGTGGTAAGATACCGGCCAGTTATTACTTACGCCTTGCGTATCGAATCCAGGCACGAAATATTTGAGCGGATACTTTCCTTGGTTCTCTATTGCTATCTCAGCAGTTACAATATCGCCGATAGAGAGTGATCCTATTGCCTGTTCGGTCGGAGTTAACATTGCTTTGGATGTCTCGATACCTACACCAAACACAACCAATTCAAAATTATACTTGCCATCGTATGTAGAGAACTGAATTTTCTCATTGACATTGCCAGCTTGCGTAGGTTTGAAAGTGGCTTTGATCATTTTCTTATTGCGGGCGTCGATACCGTTCCATAACGTATTTTCTACCTGGAAAGCATCTCCTGTAGCAACTGCATCCATGCCGCCAATTTTGCCATAGCCCTGATTATCCAGTTCTATTTCGAGAGTTTTCTCCGATCCGATGAATACATCACCAAAGTTCACAATGTCGGGGGTTACAACTTTTGGCAACTGACCAGTAACATTTACAGTTACGGGCATGCGATACTCGGCGTTTTTAGAGTCGTTGGATCTGAAGATAATGTTTGCCCCGTACGAGCCATTAATCAACTGGGTACCATCAGCATTCAGTGTGATGGTTTTTGTCTCATTGCCTGCAATCTCTCCCGATTCGGGATTTAGTGTTAGGTACTGGGCTACGTGCTGATTGCTGCTAACCAAAACATACGACCAAACCATATCGCTCGTAGCAGTTGCTATCGACAACGGACTCCAACTGGCGCCGGCATTACGAGAATAGAAACAAAGATCCGAGTAGGAAGGGTCTCCTTCCGGACCTACACCCATCGGATATTGGTTGTATGCCGGAATGTGAACAACCACCCAAACAGTACTCCCCTTTTCGAAATAAAGCTGCTCTTTTAATATCGCATTGTAGAAGAATTCTCCTGTCAGTTCTTCGTCTTCATCGGATTCTACCTCCATGAACTTCTCATCGTCCCAAACCTTTTTCTTGGGGGTAATGTCTTGTGCATAATACAGGTTATCTTTCTTCAATTCGTTACCTTTATATATTTCAAGAATTACAGATCCTGTGTTAGGTTTGAAGCGTATCCGCATATCCACCTGCGTCAAGTTGAACCCTTCCTCTTCGGTTATGGAAAATTTGGCAGCTCCGGAGATAGGATACGAAGGATCCACCTCACCGATGCAATATTCGCCCTCGTGCGAATACTTGGTCAGGTATTTCATGCTCGATGTAAAAGTCATCGGCATGATTGATTGTGCTTTTACTTTTTCAACCACGCGTGTAACGGGCACTCGTCCCACACTCATCGGCGATGCAGATGTTTTTGGTGCTTGCGGATAGTTTAATGCGGAGTACGCCTCCCAATCTACCGTGGCACTGCTGTTGCGCACATAATAATCCCACATTAAAAAGCCTTCGGCTCCATTGACCAGATCAAAAGTCTCGGATGCTACGAAAGATGTCTCACCGTTCAATGCCAACGCAATCGAATGATCATCATTACCAGTAGAAACACTGATAGCCGGTCCCTGATTCGTTGTCGCATTCACCACATTGGATATTGCCGAGATGTTTCCCCATCTGTCCGAAGAAGTAACGACAAAATAATAGGTGGTCAACCCCAGTAATCCTTCTACCTTCCGGTTGATTTCTTCGCCGGCTCCGAGAACATTCTCGAAGGTGATGACTTTTGCACCGGTCAGATTAGCCGCGGTCAGTGGTTGAGTGTGATAATACAGTTTGTATTCGTGCGGATACTCGTCGTCTTCATCGCCAGGTACGCTCCAAGTGAGGTTTACAAACTCTTGAGCTGTACCGGCAACTTTGAGATCAGTAATTGCATCCGGCGCAATGCGGGCGTCGCGTTTAATGGCCAGCATCGCATCGACAGCTCCCTTTCCAAGCATACCTGCGTAGGTAGGGTTCTTACTGTCGATAGGTATAACACCAGTGAGGAGCTTATTGCGCAATTCCTGACTGGTCATTTGATGATCACTATTGGCAATAGCTAGTGCTGCAATACCCGAAACATGAGGACACGACATCGACGTACCTTCCATATAACCATATTTATTGTTGGGTAGCGTACTTAATACACCTTCGCGCGGAGAAATATCCATCATTCCTCCCGGCGCGGCAATATCCACCCAATTTCCGTAGTTGGAGTATCCGGCCTTTTTCCAGTCCTTCTGTATTGAGCTCACAGCCAATACAGAACTGTAGTTTTGCGGATACCAGTTACCGTCCATATTGAAGTTACCGGCAGCAAACAGCACAATACCGCCTCTCATTGGGCTACCCGGATAGTCGCCCGCCTCGGCAATAAAATAATCGATGGCATCGAGCAATGCTTGCGACTGAGGCACATCGGGCTCACTGTAGCCCCAACTATTTTGGGCAATAACAGCCCCCATTGTTGCTGCATAAACAAATGCCTGCTCTACCGCTGCATTGCCACCTAATATCTGAAGACTCATTAGCTTCGCTCCGTCGTTGTTACCGGTGCCGCCAGCTACGCCCGACACACCGATCCCGTTGTTATTCACGGCACTGATTGTTCCTGCCACATGTGTTCCGTGGCTTTGAGGAGTGATGCTACCGCGATTATCAACGAAATTGTAGCCATACACATCGTCGATGTAGCCGTTGCCATCGTCATCCGTATCGGGCGACCCGTTTAGTTCGGCAAGGTTCACCCACATGTTAGCTTTCAGGTCGTCGTGGTTTACATCAATACCCTGGTCTAACACAGCCACGATTACATCACCTCGACCCGCTGTGTGTTTCCACGCTTCGAACAAGTTGATGTCAGCTTCGCCTTCTACACTGTTGGTGTAATGCCATTGGTCGGGCAAAGAAGGGTCATTAAACGGATACGTACTTCTCGTACTCACCTTCTTTGGAGGGGTATAGGGAGTGATTTTCTGGGGCTCGAGAGTTATTTCGTATTGCGCTTCGGCTGTTGACACCTCGCCTAGCCTTTTCAATGCGTGGATAGCTTCTTCCGGGTCAATTTCGTTGTCAATCTCTATCACATACCAAAGATGCAATCCATGCTTACGTAACTTGGTCTCAATTCTTTCGTTGTAAGGAATCAAACGCTTCATGTTGGTAGCGTTCAAGGAGTGATTTACCTTGTCGAGATTCTGAATACCGGTAGATAACCTCCCGCTTCGCGTGGTTACCTGCATTGTATTGAGCGTGTTGGCCATTGCCGGAGCAAACTTAACCTTAACGACTCCCTTTTGCATCCCTTTGTCAGTGTACACTGATTGTTGTGCTTCTATTTTGATAACAGAGCACAGCAATACAAAGAGAAGCAACATTTTAATTCGCTGTGTAGCAAAATGCTTCATTCTTTTAGTTTTTAGTTGTTAATAAGGTGAATATAGTCTATAAAGATGTGGATAAGAGTGGCTCACATAGAGCAGAGCTAAGTGTCTTTCATGCGCTTTTTATTTTTAGGTTTTATTTTAAGCTATTTTAAGGCGGCGTAAAGATAAAACAAGCTATTTAAAAAGCATAATAACAGCCTGTTTTTTTTCAGAAAAATTATTGGGCCGACATGGAGAAGAGCACACTAAAGTTGGGACGAATGTTATTTCTCGATTTTTTTATACCGATTTTAGGGATATAGGTGTAAAAGGGTTTCTCTTTTACCTCCTTTTCTATACAACCATATATTGAGGAGATATGAACATAGCATTAAACTAAAGAAAGACCTTCTGCTTGAGCGTAGCGAGTTTGAGGTCTTTCAGCGTAGTACAGCAAGTGAGTAGCAGCGTAAATTCAGCCTTGATTTTTTCTTTTTTGCTATCTTTTTTCTTTTGTATCAAGGCAAAAGAAAAAAGTAGATTGAACAGAGATACAATAAAAAAGCAAAGGGCGCCCCCTCCGGTGCGCCCCCACTCTCATTCAAAAAGCATCCTTACTAAAAGACCTTACTTCTCAAGCGCGGTTACAAGAACCACTCTATTCCAAGCTCCCTTCTCGTAAGGCTGTTCGGCAGTACCTTTACCTTGCGTCGTCAAACGTTCGGCTTTCACTCCATACTTATGTATCAATATATCTTTTACCGTTTCGGCACGTTGATACGATAGACGGTCGTTGAACTCAGACGGGCCTGATTTGTCTGCATATCCATCCAAACGTATAGACGCGTGTGGATTTGCATCGAGGTACTTCGCGATATTAACAAACACCATTTCCTGTCCAGAGATAGGAGCCGATTTGTTGATATTAAAGCGGATGGATGTAAGCAAGAAAGGTTCGTTGAACACTTTCTTCTCTACCACTACTTCTTTCACCACGGTAACCGTGTCGCGTTGGATGCGGATAACTTCTTTCGGCACATAGATTGTTTTACGGTGGTTGAAACCGCGCTTGCCTAAGTGATAAGTAACACCCAGTGTAAGTGCGCAATTGTTTTCGTACAACCTACCTGCAATGCGTCCGTCAAACTGATCGGGCATAACTGCCGTTTGTGCTTCGATGTTTATGTCGAAACGCTTATTCAGTTTGTACTTGCCCATAAGCGAAAAGTTGGCAGTCATCACATCATTATCCGGTGTACCTTTATAACCAAACAGGTGCATGTATCCCAAACCGATAGCAGGAATAATATCCCATTTACGTTCTTCGTTTACACGTCCAATAAGATTCAGCAAGCTAAACTGAAAATCCAGATGCACATTGGCATAGCGTAGGTAATGACGATAGGTACCATCGGGACGGATGGTTACATGATCGCGCACCGGGTCTTTCGTCCCAAAGATAAATCCATTGCTCAGCGGATTGTCCAGATATAACCCAGCAGAGGTACTAAACCCATTAAGACTATATCCTTGAAATTGCAAGCGAAGTCCCCAATGTGGCGAAAACCACTTACCGGCAGTTAGTGAAATAGAAGGCGTAATTCTATCTTGGAAATCGAGTTTTTGTGCATTCTTCGAGAATAGCACTTGCGCCCCACCTCCTACTTCAATGTACCAGTTCCTGTTGAAAGGTGTTTCCTCGAACACCTCGTTCTCCGCTGTTTGCGAGTATGCCGAGGCAGACAAGCAAATAAGCAGAAGCAACAAGCTCTTTTTACTCTTTAGCAGTATTGCGTTCATTGTACAATGGTTAAAGGTAATACTTGCGCATCGTCTGCCGAGCCATAGCGGGTATCTACATCAAAGTTCAGGAAAGCAGATGTTTCATACATATAAGCATTCTTGGAACTGTAGTACTTAAAGCTTATCCGCTCTTGTTCGGTTCCTGTTCCTTTAATCAGTATTACATATACTTTCTGTGTACCTACCGCAACAGCCTCACCTATCCCGCGACATTCATCGCCTACGAAAGCAGCTAGTTTGTCGCCTGTTTCTTCGTAAGTTGCCAGATTCTCGGGCAGACACACAAACGCGCTCATGCTTACGGGAAGCGTGCCTGTGAGGTCTACCGCCCAATTGGGATCGGGGAATGTAGTAAATGTTTCATCGTCCTCGCTGCAAGACGCACAGCAGAACAAACCTACTAATAACATTAAGGTATATAACTTTTTCATTTTTCGTTGTTTTTAGCAGAGATAGCCGGAGGAATACTCCGTGCTATCTCTATATGATGAATAATTACAAACTTATTTTTTCTCTACTTTATGTACTGTTGATTCGCCGTTTACAGTAACCTGTACCAGATATGTTCCGCGTTCCAGTCCGGTTGCATTCCAAACCTTGCGGTAGTATCCATTGTACACCGTTTCTTTCTCTATTTTGTAAACAACTCTACCTTGTACATCATAAATAGTTACCTCTACGGTTTCAACTTCCGGATTTGACACCACAATGCTCAGTTCGGTTTCGAATGGTGAAGGATAAATCTTCACACCCGATTGCAAGTCGGCAAAGTTAAGTACCATCGGTTTGTCGAGTGAACCATACATCTTATCAGATGAGTAGTTAAACGTTTCGTTGGCACGAGCCACGATTGTTCCGTTTCTTTCTAATCCGAAGGTTACTACACCGTCTTGTTCTCCGGCAATGGTTATAAAGGTTGCGTTAGCCTCAGCTACATCGCTACCTACTCCACGAAGTTCACCGTTTACGTAAGCTACAATTCTATCGCCACTCTCCATATTATCATGAGACACAGCCACTACAGTCATGTTCTCTGCATAAGAGAGATTTTCGTATTCGTCGGCGTTAGCACGTGTCGCAGCAGTTTCGGCAGCGCGTGTCAAACTACCTTGAATAGCCGGATAGCGGAAGCTTGTTGCAGCAGCACTTGGATCGCGATACAGCATGTATCCCTTGCCTGCCTCCATGTAAGTAAGATTACCTATCCATCCGCTGTTTTCCGAGTACATAGCAAATCCCGATTGAGACTTCACGACATCACCCTTCACAGCAGAGTATTCCGACAATGCCTCTTTGATTGTCATATTCTCCGTTGGCAGATAACTAATGTAATTCCAGTTTTTGCCTACGTTGATAGACACTTCTCTTGCGTTAACCGCAGTACCAAACAGGCTAAGTACTTGTTCTGAAGAAGAATTCAACATATACATCGTAGTATTATTAAAGTTCTTCAACGAACCTACCCATTGCTTGGTGTTTACAGAGTAAGAGCTTGTACTTACATCATTCTTCACCTCACTTGCCGAAGTCCATGTACCATTTGCCAAAGCAGTGTTCAAGTCGCCCAAAGTTGAAGCATTCAGGTTCAATGAAATCCAGTTCCATCCCCTATTCAGTTTCATATTCTGATATACCATCTCTTCACCCGAGAAAATCACCGGTTCGTCCGAAGACCCTACAATCGAATTGTTGATAAATGGTATGTTTCCACTTGATGTTTTAGCCAGATAAATGCGTCCGGTGCTATCATCCCAAATACGGAACTCAATTCCATCCTTTTGTTTATCATTTCCATATATTACCAGGAAGGTGTACCACATATCTACGTTGGCTTGGTACTGACAATTGGCAACACCTACACACTTACCGTCTACGAATGCCGCAATCATATCATCTTTATCCGAAGAGAAGATGTTGTTAATGCGCAACTTACCATAAACAGACATGTTGTATTTGAAGTCTGCCGGGTTTACTTTCCAATTTGGTTTCTCGCCCTTAACCTTTACATTCAGGTTCAATGCGCGAGCCACATTGTTTTCATTCATCAGATAAATGATTTCGTCGTAGCTACCAATATTCAACGCTTCGTCTACCGTAAACTTAAGATGCAATGTGCTCTTAGGATTAATACTTCCGCTAGAAGGATAAACCGTGAGCCATGATGGTGCGTTCTCAATACTGAAACGCTCTACGCTACCACCTACATTGATGATATCTACTGTGAATTCGAGTGGTTCGTACACATCTTTCGACACGTTCACTTCGTTTTCATTCCATTGCAATTGATTGCGATCTATATATGCCGTCCAGGATATGGGCGAGATGATGGTATTACCATTTACGTCCTGTACATCTTTCACTCTGAAGGATACGATACTTTCTTCGTAATCATCCCAGCCATTGGCTGCAGCCGGTGTTATAATGAGTGCGTCGTTGTTTACCACGTAATTCACGGTAATAACATTTTCAGCTCCCTTATCTTTTACCGGTGCCACGTCTGCTTTTTCGCTTACATCGCCCTTTGCTATAGCATCATTTACTACTGCTCCGTTTGCACCACGAATGGTTTTGTCGGACAATGAGAATACCATTTCTTTTGTACCCTGCCAAGATTGATACTCTTCGAATGGATAGTAAGTGAACAGTGCCATTTCTGTACCCTTCAAGCTTACGTTGTTATCCATATTGATGAGTGTTTCATTCTTGTAGGTTTCCCAAATACGGAATTCGTCAATACCTCCCTTGAAGTACATATCCACAATTTCGGTTGTTGCATCAGTTTCGCTATACCAAGCGCGAGCACCCAAATGCATATACGCACTTTTAATACCGCCTAACGATGAAGCATCGAAGTAGGTTTTCAGCATTCCATCCACATAGATAGATGCTCTACCAAAGTTTCTGCTTACCGTAAGGGCATAGTGGTGCCATGCGCCATCGTCGAATTTTTCTTCCAACGTGCTCTTGTACCCATTGTTGCGTAGTACTAGTTTACCATCTTCAAATCCAATGAAGATAAGGTTTGTAGAACCGCTATTGTCCTGACCATCTCCACGACCATTGGCTACCATAGCAGCATCTGTCTGTCCGGGTTGTGCCTTAAACCAGAAGTCAAGTGTATAATCCATCACATCGCTGATAGGAAGGCTTCCCGTAGATAATTTTACATACGATTGTCCGTCGAACTTCGCTGCAAAACCAGAACGGTCAATAAACCATTGTGCATGCATCAACGCATTAGCTCCACGTGCCTTGTCTTTTGCAACAGTTCCGCGTCCTTCATCCATTGGATAGTAAGCTATCAAACCAGGTTCGGATCCTTTCAGACTGATACTTCTATTCTGGTTAAGTGTTCCCATAGAAAGTGGTCTGTCCCAAACTCTTAGTTCACTCATCTTTCCACAGAAATATTTATTCTCAGTAGAAATAGAACGTCCCATTACATAATTACCTTCGCCATTGTAACTATCGGTAGATTTATTGATAACTTGTTTCATGTTGTAATAAACCACGATTTGCGGATTGTTTCCTGCCGAGTAAACAGCAGCGAGGTGTACCCACTCTTGAAGTGGCAGGTCTATTGTTTCGTCGGAATAAACGATGTCGCTTCCAATTTTTACTGCAATTCGTTTGTCGGCAGTAAAGCCCAATTCAAATGAATTGTTTATATTGCCATGGCTAAACACAACGGATTCTCCCAACTTATCGAACATTAATGCCATTTCTGCCGTAAAGTTCTTCGAAGTAAGGTTACGTACAATTTCTGTTTCCAGATAGTCGGATTTACCATCAAAGTGTACAGATGCTGCGCGAGAAAGGATTTGTCCGTTGCGTGTACCTGTTACTTCAAAACAGTTATCACTCAACAAGCCTTCGGCAATGCTCTCGTTGAAGTTCAAACGAACTTCGCTATCTATATCTAAGATACCGTTAGCCGGTTGTGCGCTACCAAACAATCTTGGACGGTACGTATCTTTTACACCGCTCACGATGTTTGAGAACGTTTCTATTTCGGTTGTTCCTTGTAAGCAAACACTTACCGCACAGATGTCATACTTTTGGTCGGGCAGTTTTTGCATATTCAAATTATAAGTAAACGAACCACCCTTCTTAATCATTTCCGTTGCTCCTTCTGCCTTTTCGCGCAATGCTTCATCGGCATAGAATTCGATTACACTTTCCCAGTCGTTGTCCGAAGCCGCAGATGGTTTGTACATAATACGAATACACTTGAAGTTCGCATAATTCGTATCGTAACCGTCGATTAGCATCGGCATACAGAAATCGCCATCTGCTTTTCCATCTAGTCTGAACTTAGTAGAGTCGTACAGTGTCCACTTGTCGCTTGGCTGACTGATATGTACATCCGAACAAGAAGGCACAAAATGAGCCGCTATGGTAATAGTATCTCCAATATTATCCTTGAAGTCGAGTGTATTGTACTGACATTGCGAATGTAACACTAACTGCAGGTCAGGATAATCGAGCTCTGTACCCTTACCTACTTCCAGCGTTTTAATCAACACCTCTTTTGCCGGTATGGTAAATGTACGTCCATTACCAAGTGGAGTTCCATCAATATAGAAGGAAGCGCCATTGGGGTTGCTGGCATCAACTACATTCAAGTCGAAGCTGCAATCGGTATTTATTTCGGAACCGTTGCTCAGGTATAGTTTATATACCGCACGACGACTCGAAGGCACGTTGGTTACATTTGCGTTCTCCACATCCAATACCGGTACTTCTACTTGTGCTGTTGCTTGGTCTATAACATGTTTGCCCGGTTCATAGTATTTAGTAATATAACCATCTTCGTACGGACAAGAGGTAGCTCCACCTTTTAGTTTGAAGATAAAGTTGCTCGAACCTTCGATTCTGGTATCATCGTCGGCAAAATCAGAGCTAACGTCTGTGCAAACATCTACGCTCAAATAATCGGTACTTCCTTCGTCGGCAAATACGAATCCTATACTTTTCTTTTGCTCATTGGACTGTTCAAAGCTTCCACCGTTATTAATATAGCCGGTTTCTTCGAGAACAAAGCTAAGACCTTGACCATCGCTTTTCATTCCCCAAGAACTCATGGCTTTCAATCCAAGACCGATGTTAAATTCTTCGGAAGTAGCACGTTTGTGAGAGAACTCCTCCGAATATTCTATCGGAGCACCTGCATGGAAAGAGTAATTCTTTTTATGCTTAGCTCTTACTTTTGCTTCTTCATTCTTGCGCATATGACCAATCCAAGTTTCTACTTGTTGGTTGTAGGTCAATACAGTATCCACATCCATAAGTTCGCCATCGGGAACTATGATTTTATAACTTGGTCCATCTTCATATTTTTCAGAAGCCGCATCGCCAAAGATATCGCGGTCGCGGTTGTCGGCACCAAATTTTATATCATACTCTTCGTCTTCCAGTTGCACTTGCGACCAATACACTTGTTTGCCAGTGCTGTTAGCTCTTGCCTTCGCTCCGGCTTCGCCAACTGTATAGGGAAGGATGAATGTATTTCTCATTCGCTGCAATTCAGGAATCAATGTGTTTTCAATGAAAGCTTGCGGATAAGCAAACATAGTAGAGTAATCCATGCCGATATTCAAACCCTCTGCACGTACCAACACATAGTCGCCTACACGTTTCAGTTCAGTATGTTCTTCGGGAGAGAATTGCTTGGCTTCAATCAGATAAATACAGGTAGCCTCTCCATAAGAAATATTTGTAGAGTTACCAATATATACGTCGCCATCAGCTCCTACGTACAATGGGTCGTCACTTGTTTGGAAACGGGTTGTAAAGGTTTGTTCTTCAACAGTTCCTGTTTTTACACTAACTGATTCTTTATGAATAATACCGGCCTCTTGTTCATTCGGAACTTCTACCTCTTTAATCATTCCGGCACCTACCCCTGCGAATGTAACAATCTTACCTCCGTTGTGTGCTTTAAGATATTCAGAACCTTCATTTTCGATTGAGAACACATAAAAGCTTTCAGTAGTAGTTGTAAAACCTTCTTCAATGTAAGAGTAACTATTACTACCATGTGGGTCGCGCAAGATTAGCTTCAACTGGTCGGGTCCTCGTGTTACGAACTTCGTACCCGATTCTTTACCACCTGTTACAACAGCTTCCAATGATTTCCCGTCATTCCAAAGAACAACCTGCGAATCCATTTTTAAGGAGATTGCCAATCGTTTCAGTGCGTCAGGAGTCGAAATTTCGGGAGAACCTGCCACAAAGTCATAGTAAGCAATACCTACCGAATCTACTTCTACCTCATCAACAGCTTCGGTTAGACTAAAACCATTGTTAAATGAAAGTACACCATCGGTTACAGGCACTCGATCAGGCTTTCCTACTTCACCACCCTCTTTATTGTAGAATGTAAACGCTTCAAACGCTTTCATAATGAACGAGTACTTCAAACCACCCTGGAAGAATGGAGCACCAAATATGTATTCTTTTTTATCACAATCATATACCGGTACTTTTATACTTGTTCCGTCCATCGCATTGGCAGTACTTATACTATCGCCATAGAACGATTGTTCTTTATTATTCACTATTTGCACCAACTCAAGGCTTGGCGTTACGCGTTTAATAAAATTGTATTTATAGTTGTAAGAAACGCTATCTTCGTAGTGCAGGTACTCAACTTCTCCTGTAGCATGCTGTATAGAATCTGTAAACGCATGTTTAGAAGATTGTGGTACAAACACATTTTGTAAATCTACGCTAACAGAGCGCGCCATCAAATTACCATGTCCGGAAGCAAATGCTGCCGAAATACTGTAGCTTTCGGGGAAGATATTTACCATAAACTCACCTGTTTGCGGGTCGGGATAGATATCGAGTGAGTTTTCGGTTGTGTTGTACACAAGCTTCGTTTGATGTACTTTCGATTTATCGTCCTCCCAGACAGGCACCGGATGGTCAATAATAAGAACAGAGTCGGTAGGATTAACCGTTAGCTTGTTTTTATTGCCCGAAGTAAGCTGCATAGATATTTTCAGCTCTTCACCCAAGTTATTTTTAGACAAAGACATACCTAAGGGGTAAGCTGCTTGTATAGCTCCACCACCCATACGTCCGATAAATTTAATCGTTGTACTATCATACAAATGTATATTTTCCAATCGTTGTTGGTAGTTGCGGTCTGACCCGTCTATATTGGTTATCTTTCCTTCGTTTACAAACACATGGTTATGCTTCACCGCCTTCACTTCGTGTTTACCAACAGGAACAGAAATGTCGAACTTACCATCCGAGTCGGTCATTGACGCGCTACCGTTGCTCTTCACCGCTGTTACACCATCAATGGTAAACATCACATCGGGCACAGGAACAGTACTGTTGTTATAATACACATAACCTGTAACTTGGAATGAAGACTTATCTGTAAAGTCGCACGTATGAGACAAAGCCCCTTCAGCAATCAAACGTTGTTGTTGCACCGGGTCGAATTGGTGTGGACTACTGGCAGCTCCTAAGTAAGGAATAACACGATACATAGTACCTTGACCGTAGTAAGGAATACCTGTGATGCTGTAGTTACCTTTATCATCGGTTACACCTTTGAGTGTTAATTGATCTTTAGAAGGAATTACATCATTGTACATAGCATTTACAATTGTACCATGATTAGCATTGTGGTCGTTTACCCTGAACGATATGTCATAGAATTCGCCGGCTATGCCATCATTAAATCTCCAATAACCCACGATACCCGTTTCGCCCCCATAGAGCAGGCGACCGTAGTCTCTCTCTATTTCTTCGGCAGTAAGGGCTATTTCCCATGCACGCATTTCGTCTATCAAACCGTTGAAGAAGTTTCCTCCTTCGTTTTTCCCTATGTAGGTAGTGGATGTAGAGGTAGCTGCTGCTGCTCCTGCCACAGAGGCTTTGTGTTCACCATTTACATAGAGCAATAACTCACCACCAGCTTTTACTGCCGAGATGTGCGTATAGTTCAATCCGGTAGGTTTCACATAGTCGGTTACAACCGTTGCTCCACCTGTAGTAAAGCTAAACTTACCTTCGGCATTAAAGCCCAATTCATATTCGCCTTCCTTGCTCATAATTGTTTGGTTGGCAGGCTGATTATCTGTCGGAGCTACCCAAGCCTGAAGAGTAAAGTCTCCACCTGCCAATGCAAGGTTTTTGTTCAATTGCAGATAAGCATCCGTACCATTGAAACGAATACTCTTTCCTGTTTCGGGCACATCACTTTCCAGGAAAACATCGGCATACGGCACGGCTTGTCCATTTTCATACTTAATACGCCCGTAAATACTTCCTGTAGGTGTACGGAAACCAATATCATGAACAGCATTACTAAACATATTTTTTTTGTTGCAGGTAACCATACCATCTACTATATAGGTATAGTAAACTCCTGCAGCCCCCTTATTATCATCGGCAATTACAAAATCGCCTGATGAAGCAACAACAGTAGCAACTTGAATAGTATCGGCACCTTGCTTGTTATATTCCACACGACGGATACGGAAGTTATCAAAACCTCCTACAGCACTCCATTGCAAAGAAACTCGATCCGAGTAGTAGCCTTTAGATACAATTAAATTACTTACACTACCAATCTCGGCCGTTAGCGCATAACCTGGTATTTGAGTTTCAGCAGGTCTTGTATATTTACTGCTCCCGGGAAGGAACTGTATCAGATAATTCATCTCGTTGCACGCTATGAGCGATTCATCATAGAATACACCCGCTTTTGCATCTTCCTCGTTAAGTTCTACTAGGTCTGATATTTGTCCTGTTGTAATGTTCCGTCTTCTTATCTTCAAGTAAGAGTTATCAGGCCAAATACCATTTTCATAAGTCCATTTAATTACAGCAGTAGGGAATCCGTTCTTTTCTTCTACAGTAACCGTATCAGGGACAAAAGTCATCAACTTAGATTTTACAGCAACACTATCTGTCACATTATAAATCCACCCCCATTGACTCGATGTATTTGTTCTACGTAAACGATAATAGAGTTTCCCTTGCGCGTTATTATTTCTAATATCATCTTTACCAGAATAGGCAATCGTTTGACTACTGTGGGACAAACTCATTGTGACTGAATTGTCAAAATTCTTATTGTCTGCCCGTTCCAATTCAAATTGGTCGCCCGTGATGTAATCTTTATCATCAGGCAATGCGGAAATATCCCAGCTATAATTTACATAACCATCAATAGTGTAGCTCAAATTCAAAGCCGTTGGCCATTGATATATAGGAACTTTAATATTACCCGTACCTTTACGAAAAATACCACTATATTTACGATATATACTGTAAGTGTTTTCTACATCAAAATTAACGTTAGCAATATCCAAAACAAAGGTTCCGGCATCACCCGAATTTGCAGATACAGACAGCAGTTCTGTTTTATTAATATTGTCATAAAGAACAATAGTTCCAAGTCCATCATCCAGATTATTGCCCGATTCATAAGACTTGCTCCATGGGAATTTTATAACAGCCTTACCACCATCCGTCGAGAATGAATAGCTGCTAAGTGTAACATCTTTTATATCAAAAGGGGTAAGTGTTTTTGTTACATCAAATCCCCCCGGGTCAGGAGCACCATTTTTCGCCCATTTCCCATTAATTCTAACCGTCTGAACTTTATTTAACTCCGTGTTCGGAATAGTCCATGTCCATGTCATAAAATTACTACCGCTTCTATCTCCTGAATCCTTGGTTCTAGACATAGAGCTCCAACCCGAAAAGCCACTCTTGGCTGTTAGTGTGGGGTTTTTACCATCTCCATCTACATTTACAACTCCAGATACAGTATATCCGCTTAGCCCCTCATTTATATGAATATCCATCCATCCCGAGTCTTGAACACCCAAGTCTCCACTACCGCTTACATTTTCAAAAAAGGCAAACTTCAGTGTAAAAGTTCTGGATGAAGGATTAAATGACAAGACAAAGTCACTGTCGTTATTCCAATTAGCATACGTATTTCCTGTACCCATTAAGAATAGGAATAGAAATAAAATCAAGCGAGTAAATCGCTTCCTACCGGATAAGACTCTTTTGTCTCTCCAGTTGCTCTTTTCCAAGTAGTTGTTGTCCATGTAACAAAATTGAATTTTAATTAACAAATATATAGTTCGAAAAATGTAAGCAAATAGATTCAATGTACGTTGGCGTTTTCAATAACACACGTCAATGACTGATATGAAAGCGACTCTAAAAGCAGTTTATGCCCTAGAGCATCGTCTACCCTGTCGAAGTAACGATAATAAACGAGCGTTTGCGAAGGAGCTAAGTGCTCTACTTTCCGGGAAGAGCAAATAGAATAACAGACCTGTCGCACATGAGTTATATTGTTTTGAACGATATAAACCCAGTAGGTAAGTCCTGCTATTCTGTCCTTAGGTAATTGATTTGTACTGGCGTTGTTCTTCATGCGAGCAAATGTATGGAAGAACAAAAAAAAGGGGTTGTCAATTCAGAAAAACAATTTGTCGATTCAGAAAACATCGATGAAATCGGTGTTTTTGAACTATTTTGTGCCAGAAGAAGGGATGTTTTGTACCAAAAAAAGAGGTCTGTTAGCAAAAGTAGGTTAGTTCGTTTTCATTCTCCTACATTGAAAAAGTAAATAGTCCATAAGTTCAGCGATCGTCAGCCATAAGCGCATCACTCTTCGTCCATAGGCGCACGAGTCGTGAGACTATGGCTGACGGAGCATGAGACTATGGCTCATAGTCGCTCATCCATAGGCGGAGAAGAGAATAAGAATATAAGAAACTGTTTTTAGGTCTCTACCCTCTTTGTGGCAGAGAACTTACGATACTCGGACGGGCTCATGCCGTATTGCTTACTAAATCCGCGAAAGAATGGAGAGTAAGAAGCATGCCCCGACTCTACGGCAATAGCATCTAACGTTAACTCCGGACTATTCGTGAGAAGTTCTAAAGCATATTGCAAACGAAGTTTGGCAATATAAGAAGAGAATGTTTCGCCACAACCCTCTCTGATTGCATTTGCCAGATATATCTCGTTGGTGCTAAGGGCATCCGCAAGTTTCTTGCGATCTATATCGGAATCTACAAATAGTTTCTGGGTTTGCATCAACTCTGTAAGTTCCACATATAGTTTCATTTCGCGCGTAAGTTCTTCTTTGGGGATATGAGCAAAAGTTTGATTTGCTTCTGCTTCCATACGGGTTATTTCCTGAATTTGTTTATACAATGCCAAGTTTCTCTTTTTCAGCTTACACGAATAAAGGATGTAGACAAACAAAGCCAAAAGCAACAATAAAGTTCCTCCTATTGAGATGATAAGCAGTAAGCGATTCCGTTCTTTCTCGGCTACTATTTTATCAAACTCATAAACCGTTCGCAGTTCGTTCAGCTGTTGCAGATTATCGACTGTTGTTATTGAGTCGTTAAGGATAAGAAGTTCTTCGTATGCCACGCAGGCTTCTTGAAATCTCGACAAGTTCAGCAACGCGCGTTTCTTGAAATCAACAAGTCTGTGTATATCTTGAAAAGCCTCGGGCCATCTTCTATGAAATTGAAGACATAACTCTGCCAACTCCAATACTTTTTCATCTTCTCTTTTATTATAATAGAAGCTCAATTTTGCATCATTCAGATTTTCCTGTATCAGTTCTTGATTACCCTCCGCAAAATCCTCGGCTCTTCTTATATAATACTCGGCTTCTTCAAACCTCTTCAACTGCCCCAATGCTCTAATCATATTGAGGTCGGAATAAAACTGATTACCCGCATTAACAAATGCCATTCCTGTTTGCTCTAAAGCCACACGTTTATCTTCAGCTAAGAGTTCATTCCAATCAGCTATATACGCTAACGCCTCTTCCGCTCTTTCTCTTGTGATGAGGTAAGAAACAAGCATTCTGTACGTAGGGTTCATATGCTCCATCCTACGATCAAGGCTTTCTATTTGCTTTGCGGTTTGGATGGTTTCTTTAAAAAAGGCTTCACTCTGCTCGTGAAGACTTTGCATACGATAGCACATACCAAAGCTATAGGAGGCGAGCGCTTGTGTCTCGAGTGAACCCATCTGTTTAGCATCTTCATATATCTCCTTGCATCTTTGAAGCGCCTTTTCGGGCTTATTGTCAAGAAGACAAATATCTATTTCCAATCGAGCCAGATAGTTATAGCGCTCCATAAAGCTGTTTTCTTTGAAGAAACGAAACGCCTCGGGCAACGATTTGTAGAACATTCCATATTCGCTATAGTTTGAGTAGCATACAGCACGGGCAAGGATAGCAAGCGCTTCATATTTCAGATTTCCCTGACGGCGGCTCTCCCTTTCGAGATCGTCAATAGCATTTAGTTCGTCCTGCATTACATCACCATGCACCACGATGGAATATATAAGTTTGTAAGCATCCAGTTTTTCAATACCTTCGGAGCTTTGTGCTACTTGTCTCAAGCTATCAATTTTGTTTTGTTCTACGCTATTTATAAAAAGGAAAGGGAATAATACACAGAGTGCAAATAGGGCGGAGCGTTTCAATGTACACATAAGTTGTTTAATAATTATTTATCTTTGGGCTGTAAATGTATATAAAAGCCTCAATCTTTCAAAAAAAATTAAGACTAATCCTTTTCTTTACTTTATTTCCCCTCGATTATTTTATCTCCGTCACTTGACTAAAAAAGTGCACTTTTATAAGAAACAGATTTCACTTTTAGTGTAAGTGAACCCCATTTTCTAGCGAACGGATTTCTTCATTGCGGAGAACTTACGATACTCGGACGGGTTCATGCCATATTGCTTACTAAATCCGCGGAAGAATGGAGAGTAAGAAGCGTGCCCCGACTCTACGGCAATAGCATCCAATGTTAGTTCCGGATTATTGGTGAGCAGTTCTAAGGCGTATTGCAAACGTAGCTTGGCTATGTAAGAAGAGAATGTTTCGCCACAGCCTTCTCTGATTGCGTTTGCCAGATATACCTCGTTGGTGCCAAGTGTATCTGCCAGTTTCTTGCGGTCTATATCAGAATTGATGAATAGTTTCTGGGTTTGCATCACCTCGGTAAGCTCTATGTATAGTTTCATTTCGCGTGTAAGTTCTTCTTTGGGGATGTGGGCAAAGGCTTGGTTGGCTTCTGCCTCTATGCGGGCTATCTCCTGAATTTGTTTATACAGTGCCAGGTTTCTCTTCTTCAGCTTGTGCGAATAGAAGATGTAGACGAGCAATGCCAGCAGCAGCAGCAAGGAGCCTCCTACCGAGATGATAAGCTGTAAGCACTGGCGTTCTTTCTCGGCTACGATTTTATCGAGTTCGTAAACCGTGCGCAGTTCGTTGAGTTGTTGCAGGTTGTCGACTGTTGTTATTGAGTCGGTGAGTATGGCTAGCTCTTCGTATGCCTCGCAGGCTTCCTTGTATCGGGATAGTTTCAGCAGCGCGCGTTTTTTGAAGTCTACCAGCCGGTGTATTTCCTGAAAGCCATCGGGCCATCTTCTATAAAACTGGAGACAGAGTTCTGAGAGTTCCAGTACTTTTTCGTAGTCTTCTTTATAGTTATAGAAGCTGAGCTTTGCATCGTTCAGGTTTTCTTGTACTAAGTCTTGCTTGCCTTCCACGAAGTGTTCGGCTCTTTCGATGTATTGTTCGGCTTCTTCGTATCTTCCTAACAGTCCCAGTGTTTCTATCATCATGAGGTCGCAATTGAATTGGTTGCCTGTGTTGGCCGATAGGTTTCCCGATTTTTCTATAATGGCGCGTTTTTCTTCGGCCAGTAGTTCGTTCCATTCTTTTAGATAGGTCAGGGATTCTTCTCCTCTTTTTCTTGAGATAAGATAGGAGACGAGCATTCTGTATGCCGGGTCTTGATAGGATACTTTCTGTTCGAGGTTTTCTATTTGCTTTGCGGTTTGGATGCTTTCCACGAAGAAGGGTTCGCTTTGTTCGTGTAGTCCTTGCATGCGGTAGCACATGCCGAAGCTGTAGGCGGCAAGGGCTTGTGTTTCGGGCGTGCCTGTTTGTTTAGCTTCTTGGTACATGTCTTGGCATCTTTGCAGTGCTTTCTGGGGTTTATTGTCGCGAAAGTAGGTGTCTATTTCTATGCGCACAAGGCTGTTGTAGCGTTCCGTAAGGTTGTTTTCTTGGAAGAAGCGAAATGCCTCGGGCAGGGAGTTGTAGAAGAGTTGGTACTCGTTATAGTTGGAGTAGCATAGCGAGCGTGCCAGGAGGGCGAATGCTTCATACATCAGGTTTCCCTGCCGGCGGCTCTCCTTTTCGAGGTCGTCAATAGCATTTAGTTCGGCCTGCATATCGTCGCCATGCACCGCGATGGTGTATATGGAGGCGTAAACTTCCAGCTTTTTAGTGCCTTCGGAGGTTTGCGCTACTTGTCTCAGGCTATCAATTTCGTTTTGTTCTACACCATATATAAAGAAGAAAGGTAATAGCACGTAAAGTGCAAATGTCGTTAATCGCTTTAATGTACACATAAGTTGTTTAATAATTATTTGTCTTTGGGACGTAAATGTATAAAAAAAGCCTCAATCTTTCAAAAAAAATTGAGGCTAATGTTATTTCTTTTCTTTATTCCCACTCGATTGTAGCAGGTGGTTTAGAACTTATATCGTAGGTTACACGATTTACTCCTTTTACCTTATTAATTATATCATTAGATACTTTGCCGAGAAAGTCGTAAGGCAAATGTGCCCAGTCTGCTGTCATAGCATCGGTAGATGTTACCGCGCGAAGCGCTACAGCCCGCTCGTAAGTACGTTCATCACCCATTACGCCTACTGATTGCACGGGTAGCAGGATGACACCAGCTTGCCATACTTTGTCGTACAAATCCCACTCGCGCAATGCGCTGATGAATACATCGTCGGCATCTTGCAGGATACGTACTTTCTCGGGTGTTATATCACCCAATATACGCACACCTAAGCCCGGTCCAGGGAAGGGGTGACGAGTAATTAGATGTTCGGGCATTCCCAACTCGCGTCCTACTCGGCGCACTTCGTCTTTGAAGAGCAGACGAAGCGGTTCGCACAGCTGTAGTTTCATCTTATCGGGCAGTCCACCTACGTTGTGATGGCTTTTTATAACGGTTCCGGTGATGGATAGGGACTCGATAATGTCGGGGTAGATGGTTCCTTGCGCCAGCCATTTCACCTCTTTGAGTTTGTGTGCTTCTACATCGAACACATCAATAAATCCTTTGCCTATTACTTTACGTTTGGCTTCGGGGTCGGTCACGCCTTCGAGAGCTTTGTAGAACTGAGCGCTGGCATCTACTCCAATCACATTCAGCCCAAGACATTCGTAATCGTGCAACACGTTTTTGAACTCATTCTTACGAAGCAGACCATGATCTACAAAAACACAGGTAAGGTTCTTGCCAATGGCCCGGTTTAGCAACACCGCCACTACCGAAGAATCAACACCACCACTCAAGGCAAGCACTACTTTGTCGTTACCCAACTGCATCTTGAGTTCGGCAACGGTATTTTCGATAAACGAAGCTGGCGACCAGTCCTGCTTGCAGCCACAAACATCTACCAAAAAGTTCTTCAATATTAGGGTGCCGTCTTCCGAATGGAATACTTCAGGATGAAACTGCACTCCCCACACTTGCTCACCTTCTATTTGATAAGCAGCAACTGCTACCTTATCAGTAGAGGCAATAGCCTTAAAGTTGTTGGGAATTGTGGTAATGGTATCGCCATGGCTCATCCACACTTGCGAATTATCTTTTACACCTTTCAACAAAACATTGTCTTTACAGAAAGAGGCTAAGTGTGCGCGTCCATATTCTCGTGTTCCTGCCGGTTCTACTTTTCCGCCATTAGTGTAGGCAATGTACTGCGCACCATAACAAATTCCCAGAACAGGATATTTCTTACGTATCTCACTAAGGTCTATCTTGAACGCATTCTCATCATAAACGGAGAATGGGCTACCAGACAGAATAACGCCTTTTACTGTTTCGTCGCCAAAAGGAAACTTATTGTAAGGAACGATTTCGCAATACGTATCCAACTCGCGAACTCTACGCCCAATGAGCTGAGTGGTTTGCGAACCAAAATCAAGAATGATAATTTTTTCTTGCATAATAATATCAGGTGTATTGAATTTGGATGCAAATATACTCGATTATATTCTTTTTTTATCCTTGCACAATCATTATTTTAAGAAATTGTACAGCTACAAAAGAAGTACTATAAATCTAATGCATTGAGTTATGCAGATAATGCAATGCTTTAATGGTGCTAATGCATTGAGTTATGGGAATAATGCAATGCTTTACGGATTAAATGAATTCTGGTTAAACGCTGAGTTACGCGAGTTACGCGGAGGGTTTAAGTTTTAAAGTTTTAGTTTTACGATGCCGCATGGGTGCGCAGCCTATCCTCCTTTGGAGGAGGTGCCCAAAGGGCGGAGGAGGATATTTTGCAAATGATGCTGTGCTGTCTCTCAATCACCCTCCGTGCAACTCTGCATCAATTGCCGGTTGCTTTAACTATTCTTTTGCATCAATTGCCGGCTGCTTTAGCTGCCGGATCTGTGAAATGTTTTTTTGAATTGGCTTTAGCCAAACCCCTCCTTTTGGCTAAAGCCATTGCTTGTGATGACTGCCTAGATCCGTCGGTTAAAACCGACGGCAATTGATATTAACTAAACCCGCTGCCGCGTCCTCCTCCGCCCTTCGGGCACCTCCTCCAAAGGAGGACAAGCTGCGCCCTTTACACGGCATCGTAACTAAAACTCTGGTAACCCTGTGTCTCCGTGGTAAAATGAATTTCACCTAACCCTCCGCGCAACTCGCGCAACTCAGCGTTTAAACAGCATTTCCTTTAAACTATATATATAATATTTCTTTTTTTAGCCTCTTTTCGGAGGGTGGTTACCTACCTCTATAGAGGTTCAAAAAACAAAACTTTAAAGGGGGTAAAGCGGGCGCCCGGGCGCGTTCTTATATAGTGCTCTTTTTTTTAGTGCCAAAACACCTCCTTTTAACCTCTCGAAACCTCCTGTTTCGTGTCCTAATTATTTATTTTTTTGAGGTTGTTTTAACGTATTTTTGCTATTTTACGTAAAAAAAGAGGACATGAGTGGGGAGGTTCCGAGAGGTTAAGGGGGAGGTTGTTTTTCTCCTTTTTGGGTTCTTTTTAGCACTTTTCCATAAGGGCGCTAATAAAGAGCTATTTTTTCTCTTTTAAGAGATCGCGAATTTCGGTCAGCAATACTTCTTCTTTGCTTGGTGCAGGAGGAGGTGCTGGTGCAGCGGGCTTCTCTTCTTCTTTTTTCTTCGACAGTTTGGTCAGCAAACGGATGAACATAAAAATGGAGAAGGCAATAATCAGAAAGTCGAACGTAACTTGCAGAAAGTTACCGTAGTTCAATGTTACAGCTGCTGCCACCTCTTTTCCATCTTCGGCGACTTCGGCTGCTTTCATTACCCATTTCAAATCAGTAAAATTTACACCGCCTACCAATAAACCAATAGGAGGCATAATAATATCGGCTACAATCGAAGATACTATTTTTCCAAACGCACCACCGATAATAACACCGACAGCCATGTCAATCACGTTGCCTTTCATAGCAAAGGCTTTAAACTCCTGTAAAAAGTTAGATTTCCCCATTTTTTTTCATTATTAATAGTAATCGTGCGTAAAATTAAAAACAAATTCTTAATTTTGCACCGCTTTTGATAACTGAATATGCAGTATCTCTACATATTTTATAAACTAACATTACAAAACCCTTAAAAGTTTAAGCAAAATGATTAAAGTAGGTATTAATGGTTTTGGCCGTATCGGACGTTTGGTATTCCGTGCTGCTCAAACAAGAAATGACATTGAGATTGTAGGTATCAATGACCTTATCGACGTAGAATACATGGTTTACATGTTGAAATACGACACCGTTCACGGTCGCTTCACCGGTACTGCCGAAGCTAAAGACGGTAAGTTAATTGTAAACGGAAAAGCTATCCGTGTTACAGCAGAAAGAAACCCAGCCGATTTGAAATGGAACGAAGTAGGCGCAGAATATGTAGTAGAATCTACAGGCTTATTCCTTTCTAAAGATAAAGCTCAAGCTCACATCGAAGCTGGTGCTAAATATGTAGTTATGTCTGCTCCTTCTAAAGACGACACCCCAATGTTCGTTTGTGGAGTAAACCTCGACTCTTATGTAAAAGGTACTCAATTCGTATCTAACGCTTCTTGTACTACTAACTGTTTGGCTCCTATCGCTAAAGTATTGAATGACAAATTCGGTATCACAGATGGTTTGATGACTACAGTTCACGCTACAACAGCTACTCAAAAAACAGTTGACGGTCCTTCAGTGAAAGACTGGAGAGGTGGTCGTGCTGCTGCTGGTAACATCATCCCTTCTTCTACAGGTGCTGCTAAAGCCGTAGGTAAAGTTATCCCTGTATTGAATGGTAAATTGACAGGTATGTCTTTCCGCGTTCCTACTTTGGACGTATCGGTAGTTGACCTTACTGTAAATTTGGCTAAAGAAACTACTTATGCTGAGATTTGTGCAGCTATGAAAGCAGCTTCTGAAAACGAACTGAAAGGTATCCTTGGTTACACTGAAGACGATGTAGTATCTTCTGACTTCATCGGTGATGCTCGCACTTCTATTTTCGATGCTAAAGCAGGTATCCAATTGACTCCAACATTTGTTAAAGTTGTATCTTGGTATGACAACGAATGGGGTTACTCAAACAAATGTCTTGAGCTTATTGCTCACATGGCAAAAATCAACGGATAATCCAATAACAGATTACCATAATAAAGAAAAAGAGGGTGTGTCAAAAACGATACACTCTCTTTTTTTTGCAAAAGTCTGAACTATCTAACTATCTCAATATCGGGCTTCGTTATAGGGGGTGTATCAGACGTCGAAGCGCTGACAGCGCGACATACTTAGCCCAGGGTCAGGGAGCGAAGCGAGTACAGCCCTGGGTTTTGGAATCGGCAACGTGAATTCAAGCTCTGTAAGAGCAGCACACTATTGGCTTTTTAGTGCCGTTCTTTCAGAACTCTTTGCTTGTTGTAGTCACTGTCCTGGGGTTTTACCCCAGGCAAAATATGTCAGGCTTTCAGCCTTCTGCTTGCAGATATAATTATAAAAAAAAGAAAGAAGCTGTTTTGAATTTGCTCGTTCTTTCATTTGGTGCTATTTTTAGGCTGTTTGTTTTCTTTTTAAGGCGATAATAGCGGGCTATTTGAGCTGCAAAAAGGACAGTTTCTTATGCAGTCACTATACTTTGTTAAAAAGAAAGTGCTAAATATAAAGTTATCAACAAAATACCTAATTTTGTATTAATCATATTAAGAATAAAAACAATTATAATATCTCTCACTATGAAAAGAATTCATTTTATTTCACTTTTAATACTTTTATGTATAATGACAGCATGTACAGAAACCGCAAAGAATCCATTCTTTGAATCTTATAACACACCACATCAAACCGTACCGTTCAATCTTATCAAGATTGAGCATTACAAACCAGCATTTCTGGAAGGTATAAAACAACAAGAAGCTGAGATTAAAGCAATTACAAGTAACTCAGAAGCGCCTACTTTTGAGAATACAATCTTAGCATTAGAGAACTCGGGCGACTTACTAAGTAGAGTTTCTAATGTTTTCCACAACATACTTTCATCCGAAACCACCAACGAAATGCAAGCTCTTGCCAAAGAACTTAGCCCTATACTTAGCAAACATGGCAATAACATTACGCTGAACGAAAAACTCTTCGAAAAGGTAAAAGCTGTATACGAAAAGAAAGAATCGTTGGGACTCAACGCCGAGCAAGACCGCTTGCTCACCAGCTCGTACGAGAGTTTTGTACGCAACGGAGCAAACCTGCAAGACGAACAAAAAGAGAAATACAGAGAATTATCTGAAAAACTAAGCATGCTTTCGCTTCAGTTCGGTGATTATAATCTGGAAGAGAACAACAACTACAAATTAGTCCTAACAAATAAAGAAGACCTCGACGGACTACCCGAGGGCGCGATTGAAGCCGCTAAAGAAACCGCCAAAGAAAAAGGTGTGGAAGAAGGATGGGTAGTAACACTCGACGCACCAAGCTACATTCCATTCATGCGCTATGCCAAGAACAGGGATTTGCGCAAGGAACTATATATGGCGTACAACACCAAATGCACACACCAGAACACCACCAACACAGAAGGCATTGTTGAGAACCTGGTAAACTACCGCATGGAATTGGCGCAACTGCTTGGCTATACAGACTATGCCGATTTTGTATTGACCAAACAAATGGCCGAGAACAGTCAGAATGTATATAACCTGCTCGACCAACTATTGAAAGCATACACTCCTACCGCCAAACAAGAAGTAGAGAACGTGCGTAAGTTGGCACAACAACTGGAAGGCAAGGATTTTGAACTGATGCCATGGGACTGGAACTTCTATGCCAACAAGTTGATGGAGAAAGATTTTAACTTTAACGAGGAGGTACTTCGTCCATACTTTGAACTAAGCAGAGTAAAAGAAGGAGTGTTTGGATTGGCAACCAAGTTATATGGTATTACGTTCAAGAAAAACACCGACATACAGGTATATCACGAAGATGTGGATGCATACGAAATATTCGACAAAGATGGCAAATACCTTGCCGTACTCTATACAGACTTCCACCCACGTGCCGGAAAACGCTCGGGCGCTTGGATGAGTGCGTACAAAGAACAATGGATTGACCAGGAAACAGGAGAGAATAGCCGCCCACACATCACGTTAGTGATGAACTTCACCAAGCCAACCGCCGATAAACCGGCATTGCTTACTTTTGATGAAGTAGATACTTTCCTCCACGAGTTTGGTCACGGATTGCACGGCATCTTCGCCAACTCCAACTACGAAAGCCAAAGCGGCACCAACGTATATCGCGATTTCGTGGAGCTTCCATCGCAACTGATGGAGAATTTCGGAACAGAACCCGAGTTCCTGAACACCTTTGCCAAGCATTACCAAACCGGCGAAACTATTCCGGTAGAGTTAATACAGAAATTAAAAGAGAGCGAAAACTTCAACGTAGCCTACCTATGCCTTCGTCAACTTAGCTTCGGCTATCTGGACATGGCTTGGCACACACTGAAGACTCCATTCAAGGGCGACGTAAAAGCGTTTGAAAAAGCAGCTTGGGCAAGCACACAGTTACTCCCTACATTAGAGGAAACTTGCATGAGCGTACAATTCTCGCACATCTTTGCAGGTGGTTACGCCTCTGGTTATTATGGATACAAATGGGCAGAGGTATTGGATGCCGACGCTTTCTCACTCTTTAAGCAAGAGGGAATCTTCAACGAAAAGGTGGCACAATCCTTCCGCGACAATATTTTATCGAAAGGAGACACCGAAGCGCCAATGACTTTATACAAACGTTTTCGTGGGCAAGAGCCTACCATTGACGCATTATTGGTTAGAAACGGAATAAAAAAATAACGTATGAAATACAAAATCTTTTATGTATTGTTAGGCTTACTACCCCTGTTAAGCAGTTGCGACGAGTCGGATGATGTAGGAGAAATATTCTTAGGAAAGACCTGGAAGCTTACCGAAATCATGGACGAGAAAGGTAAACGCGTAGATTACTGGGCAGGCGATGATAATGCCCGCGAGGCATCTTACCAACTGAAAGCAAAGGCAGGAAACTTTACCATTACCTTTGAAGGTGTAGAGACAAAGAACAGCATAAAAGGTAACTTTACCGGACGCGCCATCAGCAAGAACATTGCCGGCACCTGGGAAGCCGATGGCGATAGCCATCAATTCTCCACAAACCAACATGCCGAAAACGACAGTGATGTACTTGGCACTAAGTTCATCCGGGGATTGAGCAATGCGTACAAATATAGCGGCGACAGCAAAAATCTCCTTATTTACTTCAGGGAAGAGAAAGCTGTGAGGTATTGTCTTTTTCATATAACCAACGAATAAACCCACGCAAGTATGAATGCGGTACAAAAGAAGCAGTTCGAATTAGATACGCGTTACATGAGAATGGCACGTATCTGGGCCGAGAACTCCTATTGCCAACGCCGAAAAGTAGGCGCTCTGATTGTAAAGGACAAAATGATTATCTCCGACGGATACAACGGTACCCCTTCAGGGTTCGAGAATATCTGCGAAGACGAAACCAACACGACCAAGTCCTATGTATTGCATGCCGAAGCAAACGCCATCACCAAAATAGCCCGGTCGAGCAACAGCAGTGATGGGGCAACGCTTTATGTAACCGCCGCCCCATGCATTGAGTGTTCTAAGCTAATCATTCAGTCGGGCATTAAACGCATGGTATATGCAGAAAAGTACCGGTTGGAAGATGGCATTGAATTGCTTCGACGCGCCAATATCGAAGTGGTCTTCCTGAATCCCGAAGAAAACAAATAAATATAAAACTCCATATAATAGAATAGCACATGGGAACCAAAAACCCTTTTCGTTTTACTCCTTTAATAATAGCCGTCAGCATTGTAACAGGTATTGTTATCGGTACATTCTATGCCCGAAATGATAGCGGCAGCAAATTAAGCGGCATCATCAACGGAAGCACAAACAAACTTTCCACCCTGTTGCGTATTGTAGACGATCAATATGTAGACTCTGTAGACATGACCGACCTGATAGAGAAAGCCATGCCACAAATTCTGGGAGAGCTGGATCCACACTCCATCTACATCCCTGCTAAAGATTTGGAAGCAGTAAACTCTGAGTTGGAAGGAAGTTTCAGCGGAATAGGTATACAGTTCTCTATCCAACAGGATACAATCCATGTGAATAGTGTTATACCGGGTGGACCATCCGAGAAAGTAGGTTTAATGGCAGGCGACCGCATCGTGGCTGTAAACGACAGTGCGTTTGTTGGCAAGAAGGTAACCAACGAAACCGCTATGAAAAACCTGAAAGGGCCCAAAGGGACAGAGGTAAAATTGGGTATCAAGCGCCGCACAGAAAAGGAAATCATATCCTTTACCATTGTTCGTGGTGACATCCCTCAACATACGGTAGATGCTGCTTATATGATTGATGATAAATTTGGCTACATCCAAATCAGCAAGTTCGGTCGTACCACACACATTGAGTTACTCAGTGCCATTGCCTCGCTGAAACACAACAACTGCCAAGGAGTTATCATCGATTTGCGTGGAAACACAGGAGGATACATGGAAGCGGCCATCCGCATGGTAAACGAGTTCCTGTCCGAAGGCAAACTAATTGTTTATACCCAAGGACGAAAGTATGCCCGCGACGATAAATATGCCAACGGAACCGGAAGCTGCCAGACACTACCCATGGTGGTACTTATAGACGAGTTATCTGCCTCGGCAAGCGAAATCTTTGCGGGAGCCATTCAAGATAACGACCGCGGCACCATTGTAGGACGCCGGTCGTTTGGCAAAGGATTGGTACAACAACCTATCGAATTCAATGATGGGTCGGCCATTCGCCTGACCATAGCCAACTACTACACCCCCGCAGGACGCTCTATTCAGAAACCATACGAAAACGGGAAAGACGCGAACTACGAGCTCGACTGGTACACGCGTTACGAACATGGCGAATTTTTTTCGGAAGATAGCATTAAGATGAACGAAAACCTGCGTTTCAAAACAAGCTTAGGACGGGTAGTTTATGGTGGCGGTGGCATTATGCCCGACGTATTTGTTCCGCAAGACACCATAGGAATAACCTCGTACCTGCGCACAGTTATCAACCATGGATATACCTATCAGTTTACCTTCCAGTACACAGACAAGAATCGCGAAAAACTCGCTGAATTTGAGGATACAGAATCATTGGTAAAACACCTGACCAGCCAGAATCTGTTGATGCAGTTTATCAGGTATGCCGACGAAAAAGAGGTAAAAAGAAGAAATATCCTCATCAACAAATCGTATCGCCTGTTGGAAAGAAACCTCTACGGCTACGTTGTTCGCAACATGCTGGGCGAAGAGGCCTACATTGAGTACTTCAACCAAACAGACAACACCGTGTTGAAGGCACTCGAAATATTAGAAAAAGGCGAAGCACTGCCCAAGCCACCGGCAGAAGAAATCGTCATAGAACCGCTACCCGATGAAGGAACAGAAAAAACAACTGCGCAAGCAGATACGAGAGAAGAAGTCCCTGCACTCAGACTCTACGCTCACAGCCTGGTCGGATGAGACGCTGAGACGGCTGGAGGCGCATCCGGCTTTCTGCCGCGCCAAAGTCGTTGTTGCCTACTACTCCTTGCCCGACGAAGTGTGTACGCATCAGTTCGTAGAGAGGTGGGCCCGCCAGAAAACCATCCTCCTACCCGCCATCGTGGGCAACGAGCTGGAACTGCGCAGATACACCGGTGCCCATAGCCTGCGCACAGGTGCCTACGGCATCCCCGAGCCGGCGGGCGAAACCTTCCAAGCGTATCACGAAATAGACCTGATCATCATTCCCGGCGTAGCCTTCGACCGCGCGGGCCGCCGCTTGGGACGGGGAAAAGGATACTACGACCGCATCTTGCCCCAGCTCAATGCCTACAAAATAGGAGTATGTTTCCCCTTTCAGCTGGTGGAGGAGGTGCCCACCGAGGAGTTTGATGCGAGGATGGACGAGATAATTCAATATAATTTCTAACAATCTAAAAACAATAAACATGAAAACAATTTATGAAAAGCCACAGGTTGAAATCATCAACGTGGAGAATGAAGGTGTAATGGCCAATAGCCCCGGCGGACAACTGCCCGGCGGTTATGGCAATGGAGGAGGTATAGGCGCAAACAGCACCCGTAGTACAAACACACACAACAGCTCGACCAGGCAAGAACTGGAAGACTTGATTAACGATGTATTAACCTACTAAAAAACAACAAGCCGTATGAAAAAGAATATCAGTTACTACGCGCTGCCGGTGGCAGCCCTCTTGCTATTGACCGGATGCAGCAACGACAACGAAACCCTGCAGGATTCCCCGACGGATGGCCGCCAAATTACAATCAGCGCAGCGCAGGGATCGTTGAACGAAACCCGGTTGGCATACGATTATCAAGTTGGTGGAACCATGGATATTGCATGGAGTGCCAACGATGCTTTTTATGTAATCGACACCCATAGCAACAGTGCCACTGATGGAAAAACATTTACCATCCAAGGCAATGGCGGTGGTAATACAGCTAAGTTCTCGGGTACGCAGCCTGCCGGCGCTACATTTAATGCCTTTTACCCGGCCGCCAAAGCAACCGGAAAGACTTGGAGCGAGTGCGAATTCGACATGAGCGGGCAGGAACAAAACGGAAATGCCTCTACCGCGCATCTCTCCGATTATAATTTCATGACATTGACTCAAGAAATTACAAGCACCGATCTCGAAGAATCAACCCTTAGCTTCCAGCACGGAATAGCCATATTCCGCATAGAGGTAACACTGCCCGCTGGTAAAACGCCCGGCGAGTTGCAACTAAAAACCCGCGAAAGCGACCCGTACGATGCAAGCCCGTATGGTTTCGTCATCAATAAGGGGGTGAATGGTGCATTGCGACGCGTGAGCCACACCACCTCTATGACGCTTACCGACGTAAACTCGAACCAGTTTACCGCCTACATGGCCGTTCTGCCTACCACACTGAAGGGGGGATTGAGCATAGAAATATATTGCACGGATCATTCGGCCTATAAAAAAGACATAGCCTTTGAGACGTGGAGCTTTACGGCAGGAAAAATATATCATGCTAAAGTAAAAAACACCGACTTAGTCGATATCAGCCACACGGTGTATCACGGGGGTTTAATTGCGAGTATGAATTTGGATAATAACCAAATAAAATCGGCAGCCGATTTAAAGTACGTAATGGAAACCGTTCCAATGACGTTTGCCGGAGAAACATTCACCCTAACTACCGATATCCATGTAACGGCCAGTGAATGGAAAGCTGTATATATGATTGGAGAATATACTGGACTTGTCGAACATAATCTAAATGGAAACAATCATATTGTAAGTGGGCGACTTATCAATAAAGCTTATGACTACTACTTTGGGTTTATAGGCCGGTCTTCTCAAAGTGAAATAACGGGGCTACACGTTACCGCGGATATAGTAAATGAACGTGCTGATGCCGAAAACATCGGGGGTATAATTGGCCAATCAAACGGTAGTACTATTAGCAATTGTTCTTTCTCCGGGTCTATAGGAGGAGAAAGCGCACAGTATGTAGGAGGAATTTGTGGGTCAATTGATGATTATAACGCAAAATCTAGTACCTTCGCAAACAATAACAACAATACTTGTACACTCAAGGGAATAACCACAGGAGGGTTAATTGGTGCCATTTGGAATTCAACTCCTATTATCAGTGTGTGCAATAGTCTTTGCAGTCCTCCTATAGGAGCTAATCTATAGCTTTAGCCGCAATGGGGATGCGCAAGCGCGCAACACAAAAAGAAAGGTGTCGAATTCAGTTCGACACCTTTCTTTTTGGTTTATTGGTGTAATCACATTAAGGCTGGTTGCCTTTGTTGTTGGAGCCTATGGGATCCAAGCCGGAATTGTTTGTATTGCTGGCGTTAAAATCACTCAAGCAATTACCTCCAAGCCCACCAACATACGATTTACCATATATTTTGCTTGAATGGCTAACGTTGCCGTTAAAAGTAATAGTGTATGTATCAGCAAAGCCAACAATGCCACCTACTTGAGTAGCGTTTGCATTTCCTATAGTTCCATGGTTCTCGTTTCTTTCGAGTGTACTATCGTCATAAGAAAGATCACCCAGAATGCCACCTACACCTGCAATAGCATCTACTTTTCCGTAGTTAACGCAATCGGATATTTTACCTACACCCATACCACCCAGAATGCCACCTACACGTCCGTCAATCGCATTTATTCCGGTTACTGTGGCGTAATTCTTGCAGTTGCTGATTGAGCCTTTATCATTACTACCACTGAACTGACCCACAATGCCGCCTAAGCCATCGTAGGCTTGTCCAGCACTATTGGCAACAATGCTGCCGCGCGAGGTACAGTTTTTAATAACAAGTTCGCCCACGGTTGAAGAAATTACATTGAAACGTCCTAAAATACCTCCTGCTATACATCCCGCTGTTAAGTTTCCTGAGAAATGGCAATTCTCTATTGTTACACTGTTGTCTCTTAAGTTTATAATACCCACTATTCCACCAATTTGGTTATTGCTTGATGTTACATTAGCCGCAACGGTGAGGTTCTTAATTACCATGTCAGACGTATTTTGGTTGATACTTCCAAAAAAGCCGGAGTTATCATCTGAAAGGTTCAATGTTCCGGTTATGCTGTGTCCGTTTCCATCGAAATTTCCCAAAAACGCATGATCGTAATCACCCAGAGGAGTCCAAGTATTTGCTGTTACATGGATGTCGGTGGTTAGTTTGAAGAATTTCCCGGCATAATCTTCCCAATTCTGGACTTCGTTAATCAACTTTTTAAGTTGCTGGGCCGAGCCGATTTCGATGGCGGTAGCTTCTGTGCTTCCATCGCCGCCGCCGTATTCTACGCTTGTAAAGTCGGTCATGGCAGCCACTGTGTTGTCGAACTCGGATGTTTGCACAGGCGCACCTACGCCTTCTGAATTAAATGCAATCGTGGCGGTGTACATTTTCCCGGCTTGGAATGGGGTGCTTACAACGGGTGTTGCTGAAAATTTTCCAATTTCAGTTTCACCGCTTTTTAAAGTTACTATTAAATAAGAACCAAATCCCTGGTTAGTACTAAAAAGAGGAATATAAACATCAAAGCTTGTCGCAGCATTTCCTAAGTCATAATCGGCCAGGGTAAATACAGATTTATTTTTAACTACATTATTATTTATCAACAAAACATTGTTTTGGGCCGCTAATTCAACAGTTGTAGGATTTAGCCTTGCACCTGTAACCGCAGGAAGCCGAAAGGAGAACTTTAAAACATAAGCCATGTGCCCAAAAGTAATATCTGGAACCGATGCAGCCCCCGCACCTATATTAATACCCATGGCTCTCATCGGCAATTTTCCTTCATTTCCAAACAATCTGGAATCGTTGGCGGATTGTTGGGTTGGAACAAGAACATCCAACTGGCCAAAAACAATTTCCGGTTCTTTAGAAAAATAGGCCACTCCACCTGCTATGGCAGGAATATCACCATCGCCTGTGTATGTAAAGGAGGCACTTTTACCATCATCGGAAATAGCTTCTGCATTCTCTATCTTAAAGGTTGCTTTCTTTGTAGTAGCTTGATATATATAAAATTCATCGCCAACCTCCCATTTCAATTCCAGCTTCTCGCCGCCGTTTTCATCGTAAGTATTGGTATAGGCCATGCGTGTTTCTACCTCTTGGGGCATACTGGCACGTATGGTAAGTTTGTTGTTCTGTGGGGTTTCTACAAATACATCTTCGTCGCTACAAGCCACTTGGAAAGTAATAAGGGAGATTAGTGCCAGCAATTGCACAAATAGTTTGTTCTTTTTCATTGCGTGTTTCCTCCTTTATTAATAGGTTAGTAAATCGTTGATTAAATCTTCCAGTTCGCTCGACGAATGGGTTGTTGTTCCGCTACCGGTAGATGTACTTTGGTAGATGCCTCCGCCACTTTCGATGTCGGAAATACCAGTACCACCACTTGTGGCCATTACGCCTTCGTTTTCCACGCCGATTAGTTCGATGCGCGGAGATTGATAAATTTGTTTCATTGATCTTTTCAATTTGTTAATAATTATAGACGCGCAAAGATACGGCGGATGCGCCCCATGTGGTTTAACGGGTTCGCAAAAGGAATTAACTGATTAAAAAAAAGTGACTATTCGGCGCTTGTTTGTTTTCGGCGCCACTCGGTAAGTGTCATCCCTTCGCATTGCCTGAATGCGCGGCTAAAGGCAGAGCTGTGTGTAAATCCGCACGCTTCGGATAGCTCTTCCTGAGATATTTTGCTGTTGAGCAACAGCTGTTCTTTGGCATATTCTATGCGCTTGTGTTTAATAAATTCGCCGAAGCTGGTATGAAACTCCTCTTTCAGTATGCGCGAAATGTAGGTGCGGTTTGTATAGGCCAGGCGAGCTATATCGTCTACCTTGACCTTTTTTTGCAGGAATATTTTTTCTTCATCAACAATCTGGTTGAATTTGGGCAGCAGCTTTGTGCGGATAGTGCCACCTTCGGCACCGGCTTCGCCCTCGGGTGTCTCTTTGTTTTCGGGAGCGCCGTATCCTTTCTCCAGGGCTTCGTTGTCGGCTTGCTTTAACTCTCGCGCAAAACTCTCGGCTGTGTATTGCGAGAAGCATACATGGTAGGATGTGTAATAACAGATAATTGCCATTAAAATCCCCACGACAGAGACCCAAATATCGTATTCGATGTAGAGCAGATATCCGGCTGCAGCAACGATAAGCGTAAGCAACAGCAGCGCCAGTATTCCATACCACACCGCCCAATGATGGTGCATGTCTTTGTCATCTGCATCGGAGAAGAAATCGTCCAACCGCTTGCGATAGGACAGCAACCGTCGCCCGGCATATACAAACACTATAACCGCCTGCAGAAACAGGAACAGACTATATACGTATTCGTTAGAAATAAGCAGGAGCGTGCGGTAAGGAAGTTCATCGGGCGATACATTTCCATAACTCTCCATCATGGCTTTTGTATAAAGCGTGGAGTGTTCTTCGCCCAGGAGCAGATAAAAAGCAAGCGTCATGCCACCAATCCACACAGCAGGAAAAAGAAGCAACCCTACCTTTAAGGGTGACAATCGCTCATTATCGCCCGTCACCTCCCTGAAATATAAATATATAGCAGGGATGAAAAGAAGCGAGATAAAAAGATGGAGGATATCCAGTTTATAATAAAGGCTGTAGTTGCCATCGCAAAACCAGTAGTATGCGGTGATGCTCATGGAGATGGTCATTAAAACGGTAGTTACCATCCAGATGTTTTGCGAGCGGGTGTTTGTTTTTCTTCTCAAGAAAAAGTACAATAGCCAAAACAGGCAGATGGCAGATGGCATTAATATAGAAATGAACCTTAGCATAAAAAACAAGGGTTAATCATGGGTTGCGTTAATGAAACGACAAAGATAAATAATATTACTCCTCGTGATTTAACCGATTGACAAATCCAATTAACACGCCAACAAAATAACAACGAATAATGGGATATAATCAGCGAAAAACGATATTTGTAATAACAGTAGCCCCTACTTCTTTGTTCAGATTGCGCACCAGCAACTCGCGCCCCATCATCAGCTCCTGGCGCAGGGCGGCAGAACTCAAATGAACATAAAGCGTTTGATTTTTGATGTAAAGTTCCTTTGTATACGAAGCGATAGCCGGCCCAAGCACCGTACTCCACGAATCAATCAATCGTTTCTCGTTGAGTGGACCTTCCAGACTCTCCTGTCTTAGAAATTTTTGAATCAACAATCCTATAGATTCTGCTTTACTTCGTCTCATTGCTACTTTCATTTATTTCGGAAATCGCTCCGTTGTTTACCTGAAATATTTTGTAATCACTCCCCACGCGATACAATATCTCATCTAAATGTTCGCGGTTGGTGTCTGTAATAAAAATTTGCCCAAAGCGATTGTTGGACACCAGCTTCATTATTTGCTCTACACGCGAAGCATCCAACTTATCGAAAATATCGTCCAACAACAACAATGGTGTAGTCAATCCTGTACGTTTAAGGAAATCGAATTGTGCCAATTTCAGTGCCACGAGGTAGGTCTTGTTTTGCCCTTGCGAACCTTCGCGCTTGATGGCGTAATCGCCAATAAGCATATTCAGTTCGTCTTTATGAATACCACATAGCGAGTGCCCCACTATCCGATCGCGGTCGCGACTCTCTTTAATAGTCTGCAACAGCGAACCCCTATTCGCATGAGATTCGTAAGACAAGCCTACCCGCTCGCTATCTTGCGAAATCAATGAATAGAACTGCTGAAAGATTGGGATAAATTCGCTGATAAAAGCATTACGTTTACGATAAACCACTTCGCCGGTTTGCGCCATCATCTCTTCCCATACAAGAAAGAGTTCTTCGTCAACCGGCACATCGCTTTTTAATAAGGTATTGCGTTGTTGCAATGCTTTATTATATCGTATCAACGCATCAAGATATTCTTTATCGTATTGCGATATAACCACATCCATAAATTTGCGGCGTCCATCACTTCCACCCGCAATCAAGTCCGAGTCGGCGGGCGACACCATCACCAATGGAATAAATCCGATATGTTCGGACAGTCGGGGGTATTCTTTCTTATTCCGTTTGAATTGTTTTTTCTGCTTATGCTTCAAGCCACAGTAGATTTCTTCGGGCGTACCATCTTCGGTTTCATAGAACCCTTGCAGCATAAAGAATTCCTGACCATGACGGATATTTTGTGAATCAATAGGATTTCCCGCGCTTTTACAAAAAGAGAGAAAATAAACGGCATCCAGCAGATTGGTCTTTCCCATACCATTCAGTCCAAAGAAACAGTTCATCTTGGCAGAAAGATTTAGCTCTACTTGCTCAAGGTTTTTGTAATTAAGTATAGATACGCGGCGTAATATCATTTTCGAGAAGTGTGGTTGAATGTTGCAAAAGTAGCAAGATTTCGTGGTTTTAAGGTATGAAACGAAAAAATATCCTTTCAAATTTCGTTTATATTTAGAAATAAACTACTTTTGCTGACCGAATTATAAGGAATAAGAACATCTAAAAGATAGTAAAGAGAAATGGCTGATAAAAAGAACCCAAAAGCAGAATTGAATGTTGAGGAAGCGCTCACTCAATCAGAAGCATTTATTATTAAAAATAAGAACCTCCTGATCGGAGCTGTTACAGGCATTGTAGTGATTATTGCTGCTGTATTACTATATACTAATTTCTATGCGGAACCTCGCGAAGAAAAAGCACAAGTAGCACTTTTCAAAAGCCAAGAGTACTTTGAAAACGAAGCTTACGACCTCGCATTAAATGGCGACAGCCTTGGCAATCTGGGTTTCTTGGCAGTAGCCGACCAATTTAGCGGAACAAAAGCCGGTAAGCTGGCAAGTGCTTATGCAGGACTTTGCTACAAAAACCTGAACGAGTTTGAAAAAGCAATTAAAGAATTAGATAAATTCAACGGCAAAGACCGCATGGTTGCTCCTTCTATCTTGGGAGCCATTGGTAATTGCTATGCCGAACTTAATCAATTGGACAAAGCAACAGCTTACCTTACCAAAGCTGCTAATGCTGCCGACGCTGCATCAATAAGTCCTATATACCTTGTTCAAGCCGGACAAATTTATTTGAGCCAAGGCAAAAACGACGATGCTTTGAAAGTTTTCAATCAGGTAAAAGATAAATATCCAGCTAGTTTCATTGCTATGGATATAGACAGATACATTGAGAAAGCGAAATTACTGAAGAAGTAAGTACTACATTTATTATATATATAGCGGTTAAAAAGCTACTCCGGAAGGGTAGCTTTTTTCCTTTAACAACAAACAACTATGGCAACAGCTTATCACAACCTTTCAGATTACGACTTAGCATCGGTTCCTGATGCTTCGAATATGCACTTTGGCATTGTTGTATCAGAATGGAATCCTGCCATTACCGGCAACCTACTGAAAGGCGCAATAGAAACATTAGAGAAACATGGTGCGAAGAAGGAAAACATACTAATCAAAACAGTACCGGGAAGTTTTGAATTAACCTTTGGTGCCAGCCAGCTTATCGACAATAGTAACGTAGACGCTGTTATTGCATTGGGCTGTGTGATAAAAGGAGACACTCCCCATTTCGACTATGTTTGTGCCGGTGTTACACAAGGAATAACAACACTTAATGTAACAAGTGGAATTCCTGTTATTTTCGGCCTAATTACCACCAATACAATGGAACAAGCAGAAGACAGAAGTGGTGGTAAACTTGGAAATAAAGGAGATGAATGTGCTATTACTGCAATAAAAATGATAGATTTCGCTTGGAGTTTGCAGAAATAATTGTATCTTTGCACTGCATTTTCAAAAAAGGGCAGTTACCAGAGTGGCCAAATGGGTCTGACTGTAACTCAGATAGCTTACGCTTACGGTGGTTCGAATCCATCACTGCCCACACAAAAGATGCGGAAGTAGCTCAGTTGATAGAGCATTAGCCTTCCAAGCTGAGGGTCGCGGGTTTGAGCCCCGTCTTCCGCTCTACAAAAGAGAACCTCTAAAAGGTTCTCTTTTTTTGGGATCAACGTAAAAACCTGAGGGATTTTATTTTTATGGGATCAACGTAAAAACCTGAGGGATTTTATTTTTATGCATAAATATTTGTCAGCCTGTATATAAAGAATTCCCTTTCCCTTACTCCTCTGAACTGTGCT
>NZ_QVML01000021.1 GCF_010501015.1 Bacteroides sp. 214
AACTTAAAAGTTTCACTGTAGCGATGTTGTACGGTTTTATGCATAAATAAGAAAATATTATGCAGCAAAAAGGTGACAACCAAATCCCGTATAAGACATAAAGCAACAACAATACAGTGGTATAAGCGCAACATTTCAGTGGCAAAAAGGCAACAAGATAGTGCTTCAGCCATGAGGAAGGATACTTAAAAAGTTGTCTCGAAGTAGTTTGTGAATACCCTGTGAAGGATAAAAGAGAGGGTCTTCACACGTAAATTTCTATCAGCTAACAAGTTACAGCGTTTTGTGAATGTGAAGACCTATTCCGTAAAACTGCATTTGGAGTGTATCCAAGTATCATTTTGATACTCCAACCTACCAACAACACACTTTCGGATAACTAATGTGGCAAAAATCAGAACTAATGATTTAATGACTGTCGCTTGAAAGAAATTCAATTAGTATGGCATTATCAAGCAATCCTTAAATAGCGCAAAAAAGCTAGAACTTAATTACGGAAAGATTTCTTTATTTGGTTTTTTCTTTTCTATCTTTGTGCTGTTTTTCAGATAGTAAAACATTTTTTCGAACTAAAATAAATCATTATGAAGATTTCACACATTGAGCATTTAGGAATTGCCGTAAAGAGTATTGAAGAAGCTCTTCCATACTATGAAAACGTTTTAGGACTTAAATGCTACAACATTGAGGTTGTTGAAGACCAAAAAGTAAAAACCGCTTTCTTGAAAGTTGGCCAAACAAAGATCGAATTACTCGAAGCGACCAGCCCCGAAAGCACTATCGCCAAATTCATCGAGACTAAAGGACAGGGCGTACATCACATTGCATACGCAATAGAAGATGGTGTAGCCAATGCACTTGCCGAATGCGAAGAAAAAGGCATACGCCTCATCGACAAAGCTCCACGCAAAGGCGCCGAAGGTTTAAGCATCGCGTTCCTTCATCCAAAATCCACAGAAGGTGTATTGACCGAACTGTGCGAGGCGTAAATAAACACACAATTTATTAATTCTTATAAAAACAATATGAGTAACCAACTTGAAAAAGTAAGAGAGCTTATTGACTTACGTACAAAGGCTCGTTTAGGTGGTGGCGAAAAAGCTATTGAGAAACAACATGCAAAAGGCAAATACACCGCTCGCGAGCGTATTGCCATGTTATTAGACGAAGGTAGCTTCGAAGAAATGGATATGTTTGTAGAACACAGATGTACCAACTTCGGACAAGAGAAAAAACATTTCCTCGGAGACGGTGTTGTAACAGGCTACGGTACTATCGACGGAAGATTAGTGTATGTTTTTGCACAAGACTTTACAGTATTCGGCGGTTCTTTGTCCGAAACAATGTCTTTAAAAATATGCAAAGTAATGGACATGGCCATGAAGATGGGTGCTCCATGTATCGGTATCAATGACTCGGGTGGTGCACGTATCCAAGAAGGTATCAACGCATTGGCCGGATACGCAGAAATATTCCAACGCAACATCATGGCATCGGGTGTTATTCCTCAAATATCAGGAATCTTTGGTCCTTGTGCAGGTGGAGCTGTTTATTCACCAGCATTGACCGACTTCACGTTGATGACCGAAGGTACGTCATATATGTTCCTTACTGGTCCTAAGGTGGTAAAAACTGTTACCGGTGAAGATGTTACCCAAGAAGAATTGGGTGGTGCATCTGTACACGCCAGCAAATCGGGAGTTACACACTTCACTGCTGCCTCAGAAGAAGAAGGATTAAATACAATTCGCAGACTACTCAGCTTCTTGCCACAAAACAACTTGGAAGAAGCTCCGTTGGTAACTTGTACTGACCCAATCGACCGTATCGAAGATTCTTTGAATGACATCGTACCCGATAGTCCTAATAAGCCATACGACATGTATGAAGTTATTGGTGCTATTGTAGATAATGGCGAATTCCTCGAAGTACAACAAGATTACGCAAAGAATATCATCATCGGTTTTGCCCGTTTCAACGGACAATCGGTAGGTGTTGTGGCTAATCAGCCCAAATTCTTGGCAGGTGTACTCGATAGCAACGCTTCTCGTAAGGGTGCTCGTTTCGTACGTTTCTGCGACGCGTTTAATATTCCGTTGGTAACGTTGGTAGATGTTCCGGGATTCCTTCCGGGAACAGGACAAGAATATAATGGTGTTATTCTTCATGGTGCTAAATTACTTTACGCATACGGCGAAGCTACTGTTCCAAAAGTAACAGTTACACTACGTAAGTCGTACGGTGGTTCGCACATCGTAATGAGCTGTAAGCAACTTCGTGGCGATATGAACTACGCATGGCCAACTTCCGAAATCGCTGTAATGGGTGGTGCGGGTGCCGTAGAAGTATTGTATGCCAAAGGAGCTGCAGAAGCCGCAGACCCTGCTGCTTTCATGGCCGAAAAGGAAGCAGAATATACCAAGTTGTTTGCTAACCCATACAATGCCGCTAAGTACGGTTACATCGACGATGTAATTGAACCAAGAAACACACGTTTCCGTGTTATACGCGCATTACAACAATTGCAAACCAAGAAATTGTTGAACCCGTCTAAGAAACACGGTAATATTCCATTATAAATTCAAAGAAGTATGAATAAAAAAAGATTTGGGATATTAGTTGTGTTAATGGCAGCTTTTTGTCTGAATATGCAGGCACAAA
Source organism: Bacteroides sp. 214 (assembly GCF_010501015.1). GTDB lineage: Bacteria > Bacteroidota > Bacteroidia > Bacteroidales > Bacteroidaceae > Bacteroides. The sequence continues at coordinate 2,662 of NZ_QVML01000021.1, forward strand.
GCGCTACAAGCCTTCGTATCAACGAAGTGTTGATAGTTAACGAAACAAACTTTCAAGACGACTATGGAGTGCACAGTGCGTGGATTGAAATCTATAACACCTCGTATGCTTCTGTTGACATAAAAGGTTGCTTCCTGACCAACGACGAGAACAACCCAACTATGTATCCGATACCAAAGAGCGATGTTCTGACACTAATCAAACCACGTCAGCACGTTATTTTCTGGGCAGATGGACAACCTTCTCGCGGTACGTTCCATGTAAATTTCACACTGGATCCTACCAAGAAGAACTATATCGCTTTATATGATTCAAACGGCAAAACGCTGATTGATAAAGTTGAAGTTCCGGCAGGGTTGTTGGCCGACCAATCGTACGCACGTATCAAAGACGGACATGGCACATGGGAAACTAAGACCGGTGGTCTTACCGACTATGTAACTCCAAGTACCAACAACATGACTCTTGATAGTAATAAAAAGATAGATAACTTCAAGAAACACGATTCTATTGGTATTGGCATGGCAATAACAGCGATGCTTGTTGTGTTCAGTGGCTTGATTTTGCTTTATGTTATATTCAAGTTTGTTGGAAATACAGCGGTTAGAATGGGTAAACGCAATGCGATGAAAGCACATGGCATTACCGACAAAACCGAAGCCAAAGAGAAAGGGCTTGGTCAACGTTCGGGTGAAGAATTTGCCGCAATCAGTATGGCAATGCACGAATTCCTGAATGACGCTCACGATTATGAAGATATGATTATTACCATCAATAAAGTGAAGCGTACATACTCGCCATGGAGTTCTAAGATTTATACATTGCGCGAAACGCCAAAAAGATAAGAGCCTCTCCCTAACTCTCTCCAGAAGAGAGAGGATAGAGAAAGTATTCAAACAATAAAAAAATGACATTATATTATGAAAGAATATAAATATAAAATCAATGGCAATCCTTACAACGTTGTTATTAAGGATGTAGAAGGCAACTTGGCACAAGTAGAAGTGAACGGTACGCTTTACAAAGTTGAAATGGAAACCCCTCCACCTGCTGCGCCAAAACCAGTAAATCGTCCGGCAGCTGCTCCAAAAACAGCCACAGTTGCAGCTCCTAAAGCCGCAGCCTCCAAAGCTGGTGTAAAGTCTCCGCTTCCAGGTGTTATTCTTGACATTAAAGTAAAAGAAGGAGATGAAGTTAAGAAAGGACAAACTGTTATTATCCTTGAAGCAATGAAGATGGAAAACAACATCAATGCTGACAGAGATGGTAAGATTGCGTCCATTAAGGTAAAAACCGGAGATTCTGTACTCGAAGGTACTGATCTTGTAATTATTGAATAGTTATGGGAGATTTCTTATCGTTTTTAGGAAATAACCTTGCTGATTTCTGGCAATTCACCGGTTTTGCCAATGCTACCGGCGGACACTTTGTCATGATATTGGTTGGTTTGTTTTTTATATACTTAGCAATTGCTAAAGATTTTGAACCGATGCTTCTTATTCCTATCGGCTTTGGTATGCTTGTTGGGAATATTCCTTTCGACTTGGAAGCAGGTCTTAAGATTGGTATTTACGAAGAAGGTTCGGTATTTAATATTTTGTATAGCGGGGTTACCTCCGGATGGTATCCACCATTAATCTTCTTGGGGATTGGGGCTATGACAGACTTCTCTGCACTGATTTCTAACCCTAAGTTGATGTTGATTGGTGCTTCTGCCCAGTTTGGTATCTTTGGTGCATATATCATTGCATTGGCATTAGGTTTCGAGCCTAACCAAGCCGGTGCGATTGGTATCATTGGTGGTGCAGATGGTCCTACGGCTATCTTCCTGTCGTCCAAACTTGCTCCTAATCTAATGGGTGCGATTGCAGTATCTGCCTACTCATACATGGCATTGGTACCGGTAATCCAACCTCCTATCATGCGTTTGTTTACCACAAGTAAAGAAAGAGTTATCCGTATGAAACCTCCCCGTGTGGTATCGCATACAGAAAAGGTTATGTTCCCAATTATTGGTATGTTGCTTACTTGCTTCCTTGTACCTTCCGGTCTTCCGTTGTTGGGTATGTTATTCTTTGGTAACTTGTTGAAAGAAAGTGGTGTAACCCGTCGTTTGGCAAATACAGCAAGCGGACCGCTGATTGATACCATTACGATATTGTTAGGACTAACAGTAGGTGCTTCTACACAAGCCTCTGAGTTCTTGAAGTTAGACTCTATCCTGATTTTCATGTTAGGAGCATTGTCTTTCATTATCGCAACCTCATCAGGCGTATTGTTTGTGAAGTTCTTTAACCTGTTCTTGGGTAAAGACAATAAAATCAATCCGCTTATTGGTAATGCTGGTGTTTCTGCAGTACCCGACTCTGCACGTATCTCTCAAGTAATTGGTTTGGAATATGACCCAACAAATTATTTATTGATGCACGCCATGGGGCCAAATGTAGCTGGTGTAATCGGTTCGGCTGTTGCCGCCGGTATCCTGCTTGGGTTCTTGATGTAAGCAGTTATGTCTATAATATAATAAAGGAGCAGTTCTGCACAGAACTGCTCCTTTATTATATTATACCTGTTTGCGAACCACGCTAAATGTACCCGAAGCCTTACAAACCAACTTTCCTTCACAGTAAATTTCGCATTCACTGAAGTGTACATTTCTACCGGGCTTAACCATATATCCTTTGGCTATCAACTCTTTTCCCCACGTAGCACGCAGAAAAGATGTTTTCAGTTCGGCAGTTAATACATCTTTGTCTTCGGGAGTCATAGTATAGGTTACAAAACCCGCCACTGTATCGGCAAGTGCAGCAAGTACACCTCCATGAATAACACCACTATATTGTCGTTGTTCTTCAAATAATGGCATACGAGCCTCTACCAAACCCTCTTCTACTTTAGTAAATTCTATCTGCAAATGCTTTACATACGGATTACGCGACACACGGTCTATTAGGTTTTCTCTTACTTCAGGAGTCATTGTTCTTTGCTTTATTATGGTTTGCCGGCAAAAGTAGACAAAATTCTTTGAAGTAGCTTATCCCAAGCAAGGAAGAGCAAGGCGTTAATCATTCTTAATTCAACTACGCATTATTCGTAGATATTGTTTTATGTTGCTATATTGCTAACCTATTTAGATAAATAGTACATAAAACAAAGAGACCAAATGAAACAAGCAATCGCATTATTTTGTATTCTACTGTGTGCAAAACTCAGCGCACAAAATGCCATTCAGCCTATCCAAGACAGCATGGCTAACTACGAATTCGAGAAAGCCATCATGCTTATTGAAAAAGAGCAACCCACAGAGCAACTCTTACTACTTAAAGCCAAAGCTTTACGCGGATTGCTTCGTTACGACGAAGCTGTTACAGCCATGCGGCAAGTTGTGAAGAAACAACCCGATAACATCACCTATCTATTTGATCTAGCTGAGTATTGCAAAGTCGCAGGAAGATTGGTCGAAGCTTTAGAATGCTACGAAAATACACTAACACTTAATCCCGAAAATGAATATGCCCAACTGCAGAAAATTTCATTATTACTTTCCATTGAGCGCTATAAACTAGCACATAAAGCCTGCACCGAACTATTGGCAAGAGACACTACCACCGTTGCCCTGCGTCTTATGGCAAATTGTTACGACGGAATGAATAAACTCGACTCCGCAACTGTGTACTACCAAAAAGTTATAGCAAAAAGTCCCGAAGATTATGGTTCGGTAGCACGTTTATCCCGCATATACATCTCAACAGACATGTACAATGAAGCGATTGAATTAACAGAAGATTACCGAATAAATGATACTACAAACATCTACGTAAACCGCCAAAACGCACAAGCCTATTGTCTGAACAAAGAATACAAAACAGCTATTAACCGTTATGAATCACTGGTTGCGCAAGGAGACGAAAGTAATATGACCAACTTCTACTTAGGTATTAGCTATTTTGCCGACGACTGCTTCTATGATGCTTATGATTACTTTGAAAAATGTCTGAAACAAACTCCCGAAAGCGCCAATGTACTCTATTATCAAGGAAGGGCTTGTGCCAACACCTTCCGTGCTAAAGAGGGACTTCGACACCTGCAGGAAGCATTTAAACAGACTATTCCATCTAACGAAACAGTAGGGAAACTACATGCTGCAATGGCAGAATGTTATTCAAAACTGCCTGACTGGACAAAATTCATAGCTTCGCTTACTACTCAGTTAGAACTGGAACCCGATAAAATATATAACTATTATCGCATAGGGGCAGCCTATCAAGATGGGCTAAAGGATCTCGACAATGCCGAAAAATACATCACCCGCTACATGAACTTATACGTAAAAAAGCACGAAGAGGACGCCAAGTTATCGGGAAGTGTACTCCTTGCCGAAGAAAATACCGCCTACAAAGCTGCTGCAAGAAGGCTGGAAAGAATAAAAAAAGAGAAGTTCTGGCAGAAGGGAACAGACGCAGAAACACAAACACCCAGTACAGTTATTGAATAAAAAGGGACCAACTCTATTGAGGAATTTAGTAATCAGGAAAGCGAACCTCATTCTTTTCTAAAAAGAACATTGTTTTAGAGAAGAGTGAGGTTCGCTTTCAATTATTATGGAGTTCAGAAATAATTATAAAACTTTTTGCAACTTTTTTCTCGCCCACCCGTCTAACTTATAAACAACAAATAAAAACAACGTAATGCACGAGCTAAAAGAATTTAAGCATACAATTCTCCCCTTACGCGACAAGCTGTTTCGTATAGCACTACGCATTACGTGCAACCGGGAAGAAGCGGAGGATATTGTTCAGGATGTGATGCTGAAAATGTGGCAAATGAAAGAACAGTGGAATACGATTCAAAGCAAAGAAGCTTATTGCTGCATGATGACGCGGAACTTATCCTTTAGTAGGCTGGCACTGAAAGATAATCAAACAGAGAATGTAGAAATAGAGCTGCCTTACGCAACGCATGAATCCTCCCCGCTACAAATACTGGAGAAGGTGGAAGAGAGAGAATTGCTACGGAAGTTTATTGGAAAGTTACCCGAAAAAGAAAAAGCGTCGATGGAGTTGCGAGACTTGGAGGGAATGAATTATAAAGAAATCTCCGAAACACTTCAGCTTACAGAATCGCAAGTGAAGACTCACCTCTTCCGAGGGCGAAAGAAAATAAAAGAATGGTTTCAGCATGTAATATAATAAGGAGAAAAAAGATGAAAAATAAAGATACATATATCTGCAGAATAGAGGAGCTTTTAAACAGGTACTGGGTGTGCGAAACAAGCCTCGAAGAAGAAGAAGAACTGCGCGCGTTCTTCCATACCGGAGACGTACCCAAACACCTTGCTGTGTACAAAGAACTCTTTGAACTTCAGTTGGAAGAAGCGACACCCGCACTTACCGACGAATTTGATGCACGTGTGCTTTCTCTCATACAAGAGGAGAAAGAAACACCGAGAAGATTCAACATGTTTGTGCCCTACTTGCGCGTAGCAGCTTCCATCTTACTGATAATTGGATTAACCTTTTCCATTCATTTGTACAATCGTCCGGACAACTTACTGACAAGTGTTGATACCTACAACACACCCGAAGAAGCATTGGTAGAAATCCAAAAAATACTTTATGGTGTGAGTGGGCAAATGGAAAAAGGAACAGACCTACTATCGGAAAAGATGAAGAAAACAGATAGCGTTCTACAAATTTTCAAACAAAACGATTAAAAAAACAACAAATATGAAAAAGATTGGATTAATAGTAGTAGCCATGATGCTATGGGGAGTAGCCTCCTCGCAGGAGTTTGTAAATGACTTCCAGAAAGACTTCGGAAAAGAAGCAGGATTCTCGGTGGTAAGCATCTCTCCAAAGATGTTCCAGTTGGTAGCCTCCATAAGCGACGACACCGAAGAGGTAAATATCATTAAAAACCTCACAGGGTTGAAACTTCTATCGACAGAGAAGAACTGCGATAAACTCTACAAAGAAGCGCTGAAACGGTTGAATGCGTCAGGACTCGAAGAATTGATAACCGTAGAAGATAGTGAAGACAACGTGAAGATTTACATAAAAGAAGAAGGAAAACACATCAGCTCGTTGGTTATCCTTACAACAGATACCAGCGACTTTACCCTCATTGAAATCATCGGGAAAATAGACCTCAAAGAAATTGCATCGCTATCCAAAACATTGAATATTGAGCAGTTAGACAATCTTAACCACATTAAAGAATAGAACACCATGAAGAATATCATCTGTATAATAGGTTTTGCACTCGTTTGCCTTTTTACATCAACGGCAAGTGCACAAAAATTTGAAGACATCTACAAGAAGTATAAAAAAGAAGAAAATGTTACCTCTGTGCGGGTAAATAAATTAGGACTCATGTTACTCTCTTTGTTTGGAGGAGAGGATGACGAGGAAGGAAAACAATTCCTGAAGAAAAGCTCTGGTATACGCATTTTAATCTCCGAAGACTCTACGAACAAAGATATGGAGGAAGACATCTATAAATTTATTAAAAGGAGTAACTTGGAACAACTTATAGAGATTACCGAAACAGGCGATGGAGAAAATGTGGAGGTATACATCCGCGAAAAAGGTGATACAATCCATGAGCTACTCATCTTGGTTAAAGATGAATCAGATCAAGTAGCTATACACGTTACCGGGAAATATCCGCTCTCTGTTATCAGAGATATGATAGCAAGCAAGAACGGATTTCCCATCAAAGGTTAGTGCAGCGTTATTTTATAAACACCTCGTACAGTGCGTTTATTACATCCGATTGTATTGACAAGAATTTGTTTTCTCCCCGTTTTGGCGGACAACCGTTTGTCATCATCACAAATCCAAACTTTTTCTCCGGTTCAAAGAACATCGCGCTATATAATCCATAGGCGGATCCGGTATGTCCTTTCATCACTTCGCCCGGAATTAGTCGGTCGGTAGTCTGTATAGAGAGTCCATAGTCAAAAACTTTTTCACCATACATATAGGGTGTTTGCATAGTAGTTACACTGGGTTCATTCAAGATGGTCACACCATTGAATGAGCCCTTGTTTATCTGAATAAGCATGTGTTTGGCAAGATCTTTGGGTGCAATCTTCATGCCGCCAGTGGGAGAAAAGACAGTGGTAGTACGCCCCATAGTATAATCGGCAAGCGCTTCGGAACGACTACTGTACGCATCGGGTGAGTAGATGAAGCTTCCTTGTTCATAATTATAAAGCGACACAAACTGCTTGGCGTCCAATTCATCGACATTGAAGCCGGCATTAACACCGAGGGGATCGAGAATATGCGCTTTGATATACTTGTCGAAACGTTCGCCGGAGTGAATCTCAACCAAAGCACCAAGCATATTATAACCCAAGTTACAATACTCATATACAGAGCCTGGAATTGTTTCGTTATAAACTTTCTTGTAATCTTCGGGAGAAGCAACGGGGTCAATTACATCAAACGTGAAATAGCCCATTTTATCGCTAAGACTCGACGTGTGCGAAAGCAGCATCCGATACGTAATGGACACATCAGGATAATGGGGGTTGCGAACAAGTATGCCGAAAGCATCGGACACATCGTCATCGAGATTAAACTTGCCCGCCTCGTTGAGCTGCATAATAGCCGTTCCTGTAAAGGTCTTCGAAATAGAGGCAATTCTAAAGATATCGTCGGAAGAGAGCAAAATACTATCTACCAAGCTCTTGTAACCAAATGCACCGGTATAAACAATTTGATTGTCTTTAACTACCGCAACCGAAAGCCCCACAGCATTGAGATTTGTTATTGCCTCTTGCATCAACTTGTCTGCTTGTTTCTTTTGTGAAGGAGCACAAGAGAACAACACACTACACATAAGTGCTAAGCTTATAAAAAAGCCGGACTTCTTGATAACTGTTTTTTTCATACAAATATTATTTTAGGTGAGATTGATTATGAACTTTACAAAAATATGAATTTTAATTTATTTTCCTTTGTATTCCTGTGGACTTACCCCATACTTTGCTTTAAATATCTTTCCAAAGTGTTTCGTATCCGATATTCCAATCATCGACGAAACCTCTTTTACCATATACTTGCCCGAGAGTAGTAGTTGCGCAGCCTTTCGCATCTTTATATCGCGAATAAAATCGAAAGGAGGGAGCCCCGTCAAGCTCTTTATTTTATTGGAGAATACCGAACGACTCATATTAAGTTCCACACTCAGGTGGTCTATGGTAAATTCGCTTTCGTCCAAATGGGCTTCAATGGTATCTATCGTTTTCTTTATAAATGCTTCGTCTTGAGACGAGACCGCAAATTGTGTCACCGCGGCATCAGGTGCAGCATCTATACGGGCACGATAGGCTTCTTGCAGACGTTTGCGTTGTTCGAGCAGGTTATTAATCCGAGCACGAAAATACTGCACACTGAAAGGTTTTGTAATATAATCATCAGCACCCGATATCAGTCCTTCCAATTTACTTTCTATAGCGGTTTTAGCCGTAAGTAATATCACCGGGATATGACTGGTGTTGATGTTGTTCTTCAACCGTTTCAGAAGTTCTATACCATCCATATTGGGCATCATTATATCACTCACTATAAAATCGGGAGCTTCGGCTTCCGCCTTTTCCAACCCATCCAATCCATCCTCGGCTTCAAAAACAGTATAATCTTGCTCAAGGATAGTTTTAATAAACCGTCGCAATTCGGTATTATCCTCAATGACAAGGATAGAATGTTCTTTCTCTAACGACTTGTGTGGTGCGGCTGTGTCCGCATCAGAGGCGGCAACGACTTCGGGTTGTTCGCCCATCCAATCGGCAGATGTAGCGGCAATAAGTTCTACCTCTTTTCCAAAATGAGCTGTTCCTTTAAGGAATATCAAAGTAAAGGTAGTACCCGAATTTACTTCGCTTTCAAGTTGTACCTTGCCACCATGCTTGTTCATCAAATCGTTTACGATAGAAAGACCAATGCCTGTACTTGGTTTGGTCGGATCTTCATTGAATGATGTAAAGCGGGTAAATATTCGTTTCTGTTTTTCTTTTGATATGCCGCATCCTTCATCTTTAACTTCTACAAGCAGTTGTTTCTCCTCATTACGTATGGTTACGTTAATACTTTTACCGTTGGGAGTGTATTTAAATGCATTAGAGAGGATATTCATCATTATTATCTCGAGCGATTCGGGTGCTATCCATATCTTTTGCGATTCTGAAAAATCGCTTACAGCAAAGTTCATACGATGTCTTTGTGCTATCTCGTTGAAATTATTGCAGATAGTTTTGATGTGTGATCCAACACATATCTCTTTCACTTGTAGTTTGGATTGTTGTATCTTGCGTAGGTCAAGCACCTGATTGACCAGCCTCAGCATACGATTGGTGTTTTGCGAGATGGAGCTCAACTGTTCTTTTACCTTTTCGGACACATCCTTTTCTGCCAACAGATAATCTACAGGAGCAGATATCATGGTAAGAGGGGTGCGTATCTCATGAGATATGTCGGTAAAGAAACGTAGCTTCATCTCCGAAAGGTATTTCTCTATTTCCATCTTTTTCCGCAAGCGGTAAAAGGTAAAGAGAATGCGCACAACACCATAAATAGCCGCAAAAAACAGCAACACATAGAGTACAAAAGCCCACGTTGTTGCCCAAAAAGGAGGAAGAACTTCTACAGAAAGTCTTCGTTCGTTGGACACCCACACCCCTTCGCTGTTTGTTGATTTCACCCTGAATGTATAGTTGCCTTTCGGAATATTGGTGTAGTTGGCTATGCGCGCTTTTTGTGCATAAACCCAGTCGCTATCAAAACCCTCGAGCATATAGGCATAAAGAATATTATTGGTATGAATAAAGTCGAGCGCGGCATATTCAATGCTAAACGAGTTTTGATTGTGGGCAAGTGTCAACCCGGCTACATCATCAATATTCTTTTGAAGAGGCGAATTCTTCTCTCCTATCGTAACCGATTGATTGTGTAACCTAAAATCCGACAAAGCTATGTAAGGGGCAAAATTAGTGCTCTTTATTTCTTCGGGAGAGAAATAGAGTAACCCACCAGAAAATCCGAACACCAAATCACCATTTTCAAGGCTACAGGTAGATGCCTCTGAGAAGCTATTTTTGGACATCAGCTTTTTAATCTCGGCAAAGGTTTCAATCTCTTCTTTTACAGGGTCAAACTTTGAAAGGTTATTCTCCATACTAACCCACAGTTTTCCGCTTCTATCTTCTGCAATAGCCAGACAAACATCCGAGGGGAATCCTTCGTGTACTGTATAAGATTGAAACGCAACGGGAAATCCCTCGGCATCATAGTGCACAACCTTGTTTATACCGCCTCCAAAGGTTGCCAGAAACATTTCACCATTTGCAGTGTTGCAGATTCCATGAATATCGTTATTACCTAAACTTTCCGAATTACCCGGAGTACGTGTATAGTGTTTATATTCTATATTATCGGGAGTATCGAAGCGGCTTTGAAACATAATAAGCCCCATAGTGGTACCGATACAGATATTGCCGAATTTGTTTTCGGATATGTAGCGCACACGTGCCCCGGCATCTATCGGGTAGTTTTTCAAATTATTTTTATGATTGATAAAATACGTTTTACCATCTGCCGCTGTTCTTACCAAATTCAATCCGCCGCCATACGTTCCTATCCAGATGTTTTGGTTTGAGTCTTGAAAGATACTGTAAACAACATCCTCGCTAATGCTGTAAATGTTACCGGCATCTTTCTTAAAATGCTCTACAACATAGTGGTTAGGGTTATGGGTAGGGGTTAATTTGAAAAGTCCATCCGTTCGGGTACCCAACCATATATTATTCTCATCGTCTTGAAATAACGTATATACAATACCTTCAAAAGGTTGTTTCTGACCAATAGTACCGTTTTGAGAGAAATAGCCGAGCAAGTGGTAGTGGTCGTCGTAAATAGCCAGCCGCTGGTCTTTGGTGGCTACCCACAAACGGCGGTGACAGTCTTGCAATACCGCTCTTACTTCGTTGGCTATGGGTGTATTGTCTTTTGGATTGGGGATGATGGTTTTGAATCTATTGTTGTTGAAGGTAGCCTTTTCCAAGCCGTGTGTGCGCGTACAGAACCAAAGATTGCCCTGCTTATCCGAATAGAGCGAGTGCAAGATATTAGAGAAACGCCACTCGGAGGATGCCACATTGTTATGAAACGGTACAAGTTTATCGGTTTCCTCGTCGTAGAACGAAAACCCACCACCACGCGGATGTATCCAAAGCTGTCCATGAATATCTTGAACTATATCCGAAGCGGGTGGTATGGCTTTGATAGAGGGGTCGTTTATATCTACCACGTAGTAGCTTATCTTTTTTGTTTCTCTATCGAACTGATAGATACCTATCTCTTCTGTTTCGAACCAGAAACGTTGCTTGTTATCGAGCAGTAGCATACGTATTTTGTTATCTTTCAGCTTAGCAACAGTGGTGGTATTATAGTGGTCGAAAGAGTTATCGGAGAGCCTGCAGACAAAAAAGCCATCGGTTTCGGTGGTTATGAGTATTTCATCAGCGGTAAGTTGTAGAAACGCCGTTAGGTTGGCATCGGTAGGAACTTGCAGCAGATTAAACTTCTCCAAAGCTTTGTCATACTCCCATATCCGCCCTTTGTTGGAAGCGAAGAGTATTTTGTCGGACAGCTCTGTGGCTGCAAAAAAACTCTGAATACCATTACCTGTAGTATTCTCGAAGAAGTAAGAAGTTGGTATTGTTTCATCCTTACGAAGAAGGCTTAGCCCGTTGTTGGTAAGTATCCATACCTGTTGGTTCTTGTCTTCAAACACGCTCTGCACATGGTTGCTTTTCAGTCTGCCATTATCTTTGTTGTACACCTCCACAGTAAAAGTAGAATCGTTTACGCAGACGCATCCGTTTTCATTTGACACTAACCATATATTGCCCGAAGCGAACATCTTGATATTCGACAGTTTGAATGTAGGGTAGAGATTTTGTAACTCTTCTATCTCTACAAATGTCTCTGTGTACGGACTGAAACAGTGTGCCTCATTACCATAGGTATGAAGCCACATATTGCCCCGTCTATCTTCCGAGATGTGACGAATGCGGTTACTCTCCATTTGATACAAATCGCCCGCACGTACTTTGAAGTTACGAAATGTATTGCCATCGAACTTAGAAAAACCGTCCCACGTAGCAAACCACATAAAGCCTTTGTGATCTTGCAAGATGTCGGTAACTATAAATTGTGGCAATCCGTCTTCGGTAGAGTAATGCTCGAAGTAACAAGTGGGTTGCGCTACCGTGTGGGTTACAAAGAACGCAAAGGAAAGGATAAGGATGAGTTTTATGTTTTTCATAAACGTAGCTATGACACGTTAATATACAAATATAGTGTTTTTGACAGATAATGTCACTTGAATTGAGATATTATAAACAATTTGTCAGCTTCAGGGCTTCTACCTCTGTTCTTCTTACCCTAAAGAATCCCTGCCAGAAGGCTTGTGAGGCAGATTAGTATTTTAATGAAGGGCAAGAAACAGCCCTAAAGTCAACGAAATTCCAGCTTCAATTTCATCTGCCTATGGCTCATTACCCATCTGCTTATGGCTCACTACCCATCTGCCTATGGATCTTTGCCCATCTGCTTATGGATGAATCATCATTATTCAGTGCATTAGGAGTGATAAACCAGTGTTTTACACCTCGTTTGTCACTGTTTTGCTACTCTTTTCTCTGTGATTTTTGTTCAATCTCCCACTTTTTGGGAAAAAGGAAGACAAAACGCAAGCTTTCTCTTCCCTTTCACCTTCACCCACAAACAATCGTTTTGATTTCAATCAAGAAGTTTTCAAAACATTTTATCAAACAAAGAGTCGTTATTAAATAAAACCACCTCATTTTTAGCAATACCGTTGACTTTTTGAATTTACCAAATCGCCGTGGCTGCGTTTTTTTGAACCAGCGCGGAGCGTAGGCTCTATTTTCGCAACCACGACGAGTTATCAATTTGTCAATTTGATAGTTTATATACTTCTACCTTCATGCTGGCAGATCAATAAAATACGCTTTCCAACAATCTATTTATTTAATCATCACTTTATCTCCAAAACCTTTGCCGGAACTTAGGTTTGTTACCCTAACGATGTACATACCCGCTGGATATGACGATGCATCAACGCGTACTTCATCTGTCACAAAGCTTTCGGAGTGAACTTCTTTACCCATCAGGTCAAGAATCGCTAATTTGTAGGTCGCACCTGCTTCGGCTCCATTTAGCAAGCGCACGTAGAAGTGGTCGGTTGCCGGACGAGGATAAACCAACAGTGGACGTATGGTTATTTTTTCTTCTACCATCGGCACTTCCTCAATACCAGTCTGCTCATCTACTTCGAAGCAACCCAAATCGGGTTTTTCGCCAAGGAAAGTAAGCCCTTCCACGATTGTACCTGCGTCAATTAGCTTCATGTTTCCCGCACGCGGTTTCATGAAATTCAGGTTGGGTAAGCTACCATCGGCCTGTCGTGGTCCACGCACACCTGTTGTGTCGGTGTTAACGTAGTCGCTTGCCGAGGTAAGGAAGTCGCAAGTGGTGCGCACACCTTCCATTAATCGCAAAGGAGTAGTGGTTGATTTACTTGCTTCGGGCACACCATCCCACACCGCTACACAGTTGGTAAGTGTCAGTTGCTTACCCGGAGCAAGGATATCTTCATCTATTTTGTAGGTAAAGTGATTCTTGTTGGCTAAGTATTTGTTCGAGAACCCGGTACAGTTGAGCAAGTACATATCGCCTGTGTTATGGTTCTGGTCGAAGCCTTTCATCAGGTTATCGAAAGCAAGACAACGAATCATAATCGCATTGTGTCTACGGTCGTTATTACCACTTCCGCCCAGCTTAAATCCATTGCCATTACCTTTACTTTCGCTTCCGTCGGCAAGGAAACCGTTGTTGAAAGCCCAGCAGTTTTCGTAGATGGTAGTCATATCATCGTCGAAACCTTCTTTTGCATCATAGAGGATGCCATCCCAACCATCGTCGGAATTGTTCCAAGCGCGACAACCATAGAAGTAATTGCCTGTTCCCACTGATAGTTTCGGAGCAAATCCATCGGCATTACCATCTTCGGCATCGCGGTTATGATAAGAGTCGCAGTTGATAACCCGATTATACTCCGCCATGTTTTTCATTTGCAAGCCGGTATCTTTATTATCGTAGAAACTGCAAAACTCTATTACATTGTGGTGTCCTTCTTGTGTATTGTTCTTGATATCCTGATAAGTGCCGCCCGAAGGTTTGTTACGCTCTATCAACAATCCATTGTCGCCAGCTCCTTTTATATCCAGTCCATACATATACCAATAACTACCTGTAAGGCGAATGCCTTGATTGTTAGGGTCGAGAACCATAGAAGAAAAGTCGAGCAAGGCGCGTTCGCCATTGCGAGTTCCCAGATAAATTGTTCCACCGTCGGCTTCGCCAACAGTACGGATGTTTATTCTTAGAGCATACTTATATGTTCCGCCCAGCATATAAATGGTATCTCCAGCGGCAACAAGGTCTACCGCCTTTTGCAAATCAAAGAATGGCTTCTCGATACTGCCATCTGCCGTAGCATCATTACCTTGTGGAGAAATATACAAAACGGTGGCTGCGGCAGTGGTTATTGTTGCTACATTGCCATAAGCTGTACCTGCACTGTTGGTTACGTAAGCACGTACATAATAGGTGGTATTGCTTTGAAGATTACCTATGGAGTCGGTAAACAGTCCATCGGTTAGTGTAGCTGTGGTTTTGGCATCTTCAACAGTGGGATTTCCGGTGGTGTTCCAACAAAGTCCACATACCACAGGAGCATTACCAGTACTTGTTACTACTCCTCCCCCTTTTATCTTGTAAGAAGTTGCGCCAGTAATTGCCGAAGTAGTAACAGCAGGAAGTTCCACACTGCCTGTTGTAAATGTTAGCGTATTTCCATAACCAACACCTGCTTCGTTTTGCGCATAAGCACGATAATAGTAAACTGTATTGGGAGTTAATCCGGAAAGCAAACTCGTGAAACTGCTTGTCACTGCTTCCTCAACCGTTTTATGGTTATTGTTAGTTGGTTCGGCTTGTGTACTCCAACAAATACCCTTGCTGAGTATCTGCGCACCACCTGCGTCTGTTACCTCACCACCAGCAATAGCTGTTTCGGCAGTAATGGCTGATGCTGCTACAGTAGTTAAAACGGGGATTGTTGCAGGATCTGTTGTGAACGAAACCTCATTGCCATATCCTGTACCCGAACGACTGGTTGCATATGCGCGTACATAGATTTTTCTTCCGGCAGGTAAACCTGTAAGCCCAAGCGAGAAACCTCCTGTGGTACCTTCGGCAACTACTTTGTTATCGGCAATAAGCGGAGAAGTATTGGTGCCCCAACACAAGCCTCTTTCCACTACACTTTTTGTTCCTTCGGACACCACCTCACCACCTACGGTGGCTGTGGTTTTGGCTACAGCAGTTGCCGCACCTGTAGTAACAACAGGCACATCGCCCATCGGGAAGACAGCAACGCTAAGGTTGTCGATATCAGCATCACTCCCACTCTCGTTTGCTATTTTTATTCGATTTATTGTGCCACTATTCACAGTCACCACATTCGAAACTACTTTCACTGTAGTAACAGTGGTTAATGTATTCCAAGTGCCTCCTCCATCGGTAGAGGTATATATGGTAAGCTTACGATCACCACGTCCTTCATAGAACGATAAATAGCTTACACCATCTTCCAACAAAGGAGTTACTACATACGAACCGTTTTTCACCAAGCGAAGATTGCTTGCCGAACCGTCTTGTATATACGCGGCATTGGTAGTTCTATAAGCTCCTTTGTAGAGCCAAGTACCTTGTCCCGGCACATCAAAAGAGACTTCTGTTTCCGGATTTGATGATGGGAAGATAGCTGAATTATTGAAGTCGTGTAACCAATACTGCACGGGGGCATCGCCCGAACGAGTGCTAAAAGCCAACTCTTCGCTATAAGCACTACCTTTGCTTGTGGTAGCATAAGCTTTTACGTAATAGGTAGCGCCGGGAGTTAAGCCCGATAGAGTGGCGCTAAAATCGCCAACAGCACCATCCACCACTACTTTAGAATCTGTAACATCCGGCTTTTCGGTAGTGCTGTAACAAAATCCACGCTCTATAATCTCGTCACTACCCGCATTTGCGATGCTTCCGCTTACAGTTGCCGCAGTTTGCGAAATATCACTTGCGTTACCAATTGTAGCTGTGACTCCTGCCGATCCTGCACTGGTTATTAGAATATCGTCCAGATAAACGCCGCCATTGGAGTTTGTGCTAAAAGTAATGTAACGTACTGCAGGGTCGTTTATTTCTACTCTGCGTAAAGTCCATTCGGAGGTTACACTGTAAGTTTCTATGGCTGCGCTCCAGTTTACCTTATCGGTAGAGGTATGTACAGTAATGGTTCGCCCACCACCCGTTGGTCTATTAGCATAATAAGTAAGTACCCCTGCTCCGTTCTCCAGAATTGGAGAAGTCAAGGCATTGGTTTTAGTAGCACAAATAAGACTGTATGTACCACCCGAAGCATAAGCATTTGTTTGAATATTGTTTTTGGCTACTGTCCATGTACCCGTTGAGGCAGCAATGGCATTGGAAGAACTTGAAGCCGTACTCCATACACTTTCCTCAAAGCTTTCGGTTTGGTAAGTGTAAGATTGCGCGGTTACTAATTGCGACAAGAAAAGGAAAGCACACACGAGCATACTCGTAAGCTTTCGACTGGAGAAGATGTGTTTCATTATGGGTATCGTTTAAAAGTTTTAATGTTGCAAATATAAACGACATACAGTTAACAAACGGGGGTGAATCTCTTTAAACAGGGGGGTGAAACAGAAGAAGGGGCAGTTTTTATCACTACTCGTGATGATACGGTCCACCATTTAAGATATTCATAGCACGATACAATTGCTCTACAAAGATAAGACGTATCATTTGATGTGAGAAAGTCATTTTAGAAAGCGATATTTTTTCGTGTGCCGCATCATATACCTTTTGCGAAAAGCCATACGGTCCGCCAATAAGAAAAACCAGTCGTTTATTCACTGTGTTCAGCTTCTTTTCCATCCACTGTGCAAAAGCAACGGAGCGAAATTCCTTTCCGTTCTCGTCCAACAAGACCACCACATCACCCGGTAGCAAGGATTTGAGAATAAGCTCGCCCTCCTTCTCTTTCTGCTGTTCCATGCTGAGACTCTTGGTGTTTTTCAGTTCGGGAATTACTTCCATTTCAAACGAGATAAAATGTTTAGTACGTTGTATATAGTCATTTATGGCAACGATATAATGCTGTTCTACTGTTTTTCCTACGACGAGTAAGGTTGTTTTCATCTTTAGTGTTTCTTTGTCTGAACGACAAATTTATGTTTTTTTATTCGGATATGTTACATATTATTTCTTACTTTGTCTATCATTAATAACTTGTGGCGTATGAAAAAAGCCCATATTTTATGCTTACTGGGGATGTTTCTCTTGTTGTCAAATGTAGCTGCACAAAGCATCCCGGCAGATTTGATTAATGCTTTTAATGAGGGATCTGCGCAAAAAATTGCCCCTTTCTTAGGCGAAAACATAGAGTTAGTTGTGCAAAATCGCAAAAAAGAGGTAAGTAAGAGTACAGCTATTCAAGAGTTATCGACCTTTTTCGCACAAAAAAAGGTTACTGGATTTACCATTAACCACGAGGGAAAAAGAAACGACTCCAGCTACATTATCGGCACGCTAACCACATCAGGAGGTGACTACCGTGTAAACTGCTATTTCAAAAAAGGAGATAAGGAGTATTTAATACATCAAATAAGAATAGATAAAACCAATGAATGAATTAATTGACAGATTAATTGACCTCGCCTTTGCCGAAGATATTGGCGATGGCGACCATACCACTCTTTCCACTATTCCGGCAGATGCCATGGGTGCATCCAAGCTACTGATAAAAGAAGAAGGAATACTTGCCGGAGTAGAAATCGCCAAAGAAATCTTTCATCGATTTGACCCGCAACTGAAAGTTGAGGTTTACATCAATGACGGCACCAAAGTAAAACCGGGAGATATTGTGATGCTCGTATCAGGAAAGACACAATCGCTGCTGCAAACCGAGCGCCTGATGCTCAACGTAATGCAACGTATGAGCGGCATAGCTACCATGACAAACAAATACGTGAAACGCCTCGAAGGAACCAATACGCGGGTACTCGACACTCGTAAAACGACTCCCGGTATGCGTATGCTCGAAAAAGAGGCAGTAAAAATTGGTGGCGGCGTAAACCATCGCATCGGACTCTTCGACATGATTCTTCTTAAAGATAATCATGTAGACTTTGCCGGAGGCATTGACAAAGCCATTACCCGTGCCCACAAATACCTGCAAGAGAAAGGTAAAGATCTGAAGATAGAAATAGAAGTACGAAACTTTGATGAACTGAATCAAGTACTTTCCATAGGTGGAGTAGACCGCATTATGCTCGATAACTTCACACCCGAAGACACCAAAAAGGCAGTAGCTATTATCGGTGGAAAGTACGAGACCGAATCGTCGGGCGGAATTACCTTCGACACACTGCGTGATTATGCCGAGTCTGGGGTAGACTTCATCTCGGTTGGCGCACTTACTCACTCAGTAAAAGGACTGGATATGAGTTTCAAAGCTGTGTAAAGGTTACTTTAGATTTTCGATTGCGGGTTATAAGTTCTTGGCTATGCTTCTTGCGTAACGCTATAACTTATAACCCGTTGTTTTTTAAAAATCTCCATTTGATATTCTTTAACAATCAAATATGCAGCATTCTTAAGGATGCCGCGTCCATTAGATGAAAGAAGCAAACATACGAACGGTATTAAACGCGTCGAATTTGGAAAATGAGGTAGAACTAATACAGGGCTGCAAAGCTGGCAACGATTTAGCCCGCAAACGTCTGTACACCCTCTATTCCGAACAAATGCTGGCGATATGCTATCGTTATACCGGCGATATGGATGCTGCTTACGATGTATTGCATGATGGATTCATCAAAATTTTCACGAAGTTTTCTTTTCGTGGCGAGGCTTCGCTCAAAACGTGGATAACAAAAGTGATGGTGACACAGTCGTTAGACTATCTCAGGAAAGTAAAGCGAACAAGTCAGTTGATGATTCACGAAGAGCAACTACCCGAAATACCGGAGACAGAAGGGCTTAGCGAAGCACACAGCTTAACAGAAGAGCAATTACTAAGCTTTGTTGCCGAACTTCCGGATGGTTGCCGAACAGTTTTCAACCTGTATGTTTTTGAAGAGAAGTCGCACAAGGAAATTGGAAAACTACTTCACATTAAAGAACATTCGTCCACTTCGCAGCTACATCGTGCCAAAGTCATCTTAGCAAAAAGAATTAAAGAATACATGCGTTATGAAGAAAGAAAATGATGAACTGACCAACCTGTTTCGCACACGGCTCGAAAACACAAAAATGCCTGTACGCGAAGAGTTCTGGAATACACTGCAACAAGATATTCCGGTGGTGATGAGTCGTCGTCGGCAGATGATGTACCGATTGTCGGGTGCTGCATCTGTACTATTGATACTTATAGGAGCTTCGGCAGCTTTCTTGCACTTCTCTCCAAAAGAGGAAATTTCAAATGCTTTTACACATATTGAGACTACTACCGGCAATACCGGTAAGATACGCTCCGATGCGGTGAAGGAAGACCTTCCACCCATTGAAGCTTTTCAAACGCCCTCGAACAACGTGGCTTACATAGCTCCGGTGGCAGACGAAGCAAACGAAGAAGAGTTCTCTTTTTCATTTTCAATGTCTTTCTCGGTTACGGAAACGGCTTCGGATGATGAGCAGAACCAGACTTACGCAAATAGACTCAGAACAAACGAAAATGAAGCCACTGAGACAGAACAACAGGCTCCAATTGCGACAACGAAAGCAGAAAAAACATGGGCAATAAAAGCACACGCAGGTGCTGATGTGCTTAGCGCAACAGAAAAAAAAGCGACCTTGTCGAATCAAGGTATAGCCGGAACGATAAAACATAAAAGATCTGCATCCTTTGGCTTGACGGTAGAAAAACAACTGTCGGATATCATTGCGCTGGAAACCGGTTTAATTTATACTCAGCTCAACTCAGAACTAACTGCTTCGGATGCTGGAGGATACTTCCACCAAGACCAAAAGCTACATTACCTTGGCATACCGTTAAAAGTTAACTTTACTTTGCTGGACAGCGACAAACTTACACTTTATGCTTCGGCTGGCGCTATGGCAGAGAAGTGCATAGCCGGTAACAGGTGGACAGCGTATATGGAAGCAGGCAAACAAGAACAATCTTACAAAGAAACCCAACGTCCCAACCCGCTACAATTTTCTTTAGCAGCAGCCGTAGGGTTACAATACAAAGTTAGCAGTCGCTTCGCAGTATATGCTGAGCCGGGCATCTCTTATTACTTTGACGATACCACTCCTGTGGCAACTATCCGCAAGGAAAAACCACTGAACCTGAATGTACGTTGCGGAGTTCGCATGACGTATTAAAACCTTGTTTGTTTTTCACTTAATTTTGAATGCAATGAAAAGAGCCTATTCATGGATAGTGGCAATAGCTTGTCTATTCCTCTTCGTAGCCTGCACAGACGACCCGGTAGACTACCACAACCCCGATGTAAAACTGTTTGTAAAGCACCTCAAAGCAGGAACCTACCATACCACCAATGCCGAAGGAGTGATAGATGTACCCTTGTTTACACGGCAACACATCCCCGAGCTACTTCGCTATACCACAGATTTGGCAGAGATTCCATTCTTCCCCACATCTTCTATCAACTCTCAATTTGGTGGTAAACCACGCTTGGGCGAGTGTCTTTTATGGATTATAGAGAGCATTCGTTTAGGCTATCCTGCTTCATTGGGCTGTAAATTGCTACACAAAAATGCCGAAAGTTACGACGGTATTTACTTCCTAACCAACGAGCAATTGCTGGAAGCTGTTAACTTGTATGCAGATTGGTGGAATAAAATAGAAGACCCGCAGATTGGATGGACGCTTGGATTATCAATTAACGACCCTTTAAAGGAAAGCAACTACCGTTGGTGGTAAATTAAAACAATGAATAAAAGACGCCTAAACCTACTCGTTTTAGTATGTTCTGCCTCTCTTACTCTCCATGCACAACTGGAGAATAAGAAAGATACAACCGAGCAAAAAAAGCAAGTAAACAACACAGAAGAAATTAAACTTAACCTCAAAGCGGTTAAGATGATTTCATTCGACTTGTTTGCCAACGATCCACTTTTTAATAACGAAAAGCTCACATTGAAACCCGACGAAACCTTGCCCGAAGTGTTTCCGGAAAAGAAAAAAGACTTAACCCTCACCCTTAGGCCCTACACACCGAATAAGAAGTTTTATTACGATCCTATCTATAAAACAAGGCAAAGCATCCCGGATAGTCTACTCAATCGAAAGAAAGCTTTTCGAGATCTGTACTTCTACTCCAACTGGGCAAAAAACTGGAAAGATGGGAAAGTACGCAAATCGCGCGAAGAGATAGAAGCCGCAGGCGTAAGGTATGTTATGGGGCAAGAACGTTCAGGAAATATGTACGTACCCTCTTACACCATCTCGCCCTTCAATGGCGGTGGTATTTCATTGGGTAATGGCAAGTATATGTCTACCACCGCTTCCGGAAGCACCGTCAGCGGAATGGATTTACTAGCACCTTTCACTAAAGAGTTTTGGAATGTAAAAGGGCGAAAAAGAAGAGCGCGAACATTGGAAGTACTAAATCACTATGGAGACTCTACAACGGTATTAATCAATCATGAGATTATAAAGCAGTAAATTATAACACTCCCTGCAAGCTGATCGGAGCTTTCCTGTTAGATATACACAATCTCCGTATCCTTAAAATACTTACTGCCCAATATATGCGCGATGCGCTTTATTACATTGCGGCGTATTTCCAATTCTACCGGCAGTGAGGGGTCTTGATGCGCGATATTGATTTTTGTGCCTACCAGGAAAGTAATCTTATCACTCGTCATGAGGTGGCGTAGTAATAGCTCGGCAGGGCTATCCGAAGAAGAAGAGACACTACCGGGCTTCAGCAACAAAGACTCCACCTTGCTCAATGTGAGGATTCCTTCGGTAATGAGGTCTATACCCTGCATGGTAGAGATGGGGGGCAGGTCGGGGTCGGACAAATCGAGACTTTGAGCAATGTCGCGATCCAATTCTCTTCCTATAATCTGGGCAGTGGTACCGCCACAAATTACTTTCTTCCCGTTGAACTCTTCTACCAACCGGCTTAGTTTGCAGTCGTCTTGTTCATCGAAAGGAGGACCCGAAGAAACCAAGAGGTTACGTGGGGTACGCATGTAGATAACCGCGCAAGTGGTATCATCCTTTACCGCGTAGCCATCGTTTTTATAGGACTCACCTACCATCATGCCGGCAAGTGTAGCAGCAGAGATGTCGGGGGTTCGGATAAAGGTTCGATCCAGAAAAGTTTTAATGCCGCTGCCCCAACCAAATGGATACTGTGATGTACCAATACCCGACTGACTGACTCCATCACTAAAAAAGACAATACGATCTTCGCGCTCCATGGTAAACTCCGAAATCCACAATTCGGTATTCTCAATATCGTCACGCTCCACAGGGATTTTCTGTTTGGGCAGCGTCAACATTTCTCCGCCACGATATAAGTAAAACGAAGGGCTCTCATATTCTACAATACGGGTGTTGCCCAGATAATCTATCTCGCAAATACAAAAAGTGGAATAGCTGATTTTTCGCCATTGGTCAATAGGAAGTGTCTTGATAATGCTGCTCGAAGCTGCAATAATATCTTCGTGCATCACCGAGTAGTTAAGTGCCATGGAAGCAGTAACGGTAGAGAGCATGTTCGCTTTTACACCACTCCCCAACCCATCGGATAGTACACAGATAATACGTCCTTCTTCTTTTAGCTTCTTACACAGAAAGGTATCACCGCACACTATCTCTCCGGCTTTGTTGCGCTGCGCACACTCTATCTCAACAAAGCTCCCATTGGTTCTCATAAGCTTTCGCTATCGTCGTACGCTTCGATTACAGCACGTAGGGTAGCATCTGTAAATGCAGCGTTTTCGCCCAGTATACCAGCCACCTTCTGCACGGTGTCGAGGTGATTCTTCATTACTTCGCGCGTTTTTTCAATTAACCATTCTTTGCGCACATCGGGGTCTTGCAGGTTTTGCAACAGCCCGAATACTAAATGGTGCGGCTGTATGTTGAAGATGGAGACAATCAGTAGATTATCTCCCTCCTTTACCTGACGTTCTTTAATTTCTTTCCCTGTTGTCAATACGTTGCTAAAGAGTGGCTCCAGCGAAACGACACTTTTTAGCTTTACATTACTCAACCCCGGCAACGCCTTGTACATTCCTTGTATCTTAGTACCCAGCATATCGGCACATTGAGCATTCATATCTACGATACGCAGGTCGGAATTAACGAGAATAACACCAGCCGGAATCTTTTGCAGCAGCACTGTAGCTTTGTCATGTGCTATCTGACGCATATACGAAGCACACATATTCTCTTCCGCACGATTCTCAATGAGGGCTGTGGCAAAGTCACGACAGGAGTCATAGCCGCAACTGCTACAATTAAGTTCGTCCTCACGCGACTTCTTCCCTACCCTTACAAGGGCTTCCATAATCTGTTTTTCTGAATAATTGGCAGGCTGTATTCCAGGGTCTTTTTCAAAAGTTTCACCTAAGTCAATGTGTTTGCAATCAAATTCATGCGGACGCTCCACTTCATCTTGGTGTACTACCCTATATCGTTTTATGGCAGGCGAAAGGGAACTTAACTTACCCGGACCATTAATACAACCACCTTCGCACGAAAGCAGTTCAAGAAAGATAGAGTTATGGTATGCCTCTTCAGGAATATCGCGAAGAACGCTTGCGATGTTCTCCAGTCCCGAAAAAGCCATGCCACTTACTTTATGTTCGCGCTGCTTCATTCCCATAAGCATACCATTCTCCATGGGGTAAAGGTTCCCTTGTTTGGAATGATAGGGTACAAAACCTTCCGTAGCGCTTGTCCACTGTTCGTGTTCCAAGTCTATACCTTCATCCTCAAACCAGCGATGCAGCTCTTTGAAAGTAATGGCCACATCTATTAAGTCGGGGTGGCGGTCGGCTTCCATCTTCTTGGCAACACAAGGTCCTGCAAATACCACCTTAGTATCTTCACCATAAAGTTCTTTCAACATCTTGGCGTGAGCTAGCATAGGCGATTGAATAGGAGTAATCTGCTGGGTATAGTGAGGTGCATACTTCCGGATGTACTCTACTACCACGGGGCATGCCGATCCTATATAAAGATTCTTTGGAGCATTATCCAGAAAACTGTCTGTACGATCGGTTACTATTTCGGCACCAAGAGCTGTTTCCGATACACCCGCAAATCCCAGTTCCTTGATGGCACTGACAAGCGTAGTGTACTTCACCTTAGGGAACTCACCTATATAAGAAGGTGCCAAGGAAAGATATACTTTAGGATGTTTGAAAAGCGTCATACGTGCACGCGCCAATCCGTCTCGAATTTTCTTCGCTTTAGTGGGGCACACACGGGTACAATGTCCACAATACACACATCGTTCGTCAATGATATTGGCTTTGTTATTTTCTATTCGGATAGCCTTTACCGGACATTCGCGTACGCATTTATAACAGTCCTGACAATTGGCTGGTTCAGTGTAAACAGGTCTTAACATGGGAATTCTTCTTGTAGTATTTTATGTAGCCCCGAAAGGGATACGGTTTCATATTCTGTTTCGTCTATAATGATTACGGGACCCCGGTTGCATTTATCCATGCACAAACATCCCGAAAACTCAATGGTTACTTCGAGCTTTTTCTCGACGATGAAAGCTTTAATAGCTTCCAAGTTAGCTTTATTTCCTCTGGAGAAGCAAGAGCTTCCCAGACATATTTTAATGGAACGTTTTTTCATATAGCAGTCGGTTGTCATGGCAAACTTAGGTAAAAATCTGCGATTTATATGCTTGTTTGATAAAAATATAAAAATCATATCTGCAATATTATAGATTTGTTTCATAAGCAAAAGAAACTTATGATAATATAATAAAAAAATCATATCTTTGTCTAGATAAGAGAAAGAAGCTTATTTTCTATAATAACATTTTTTTTGGTTTATGAGAAATACATCAATTGCCTTTTTCACTCTTTGCCTTTGTTTAGTATGTAGTTACTGCACTAAGGAGATTGAAATTTATGAAGAATTTAAAAAACCTGAATCAAAAATACTCTCAATAGAAAAGACAAATGGTTCCGACTATCAAATAACCACACAGATAAAAAATGGAGTAGGAGCAACACTCAATAGCTGCTATTTTGAGATTGAAGATATTACGATACCTAACACCATAAGGACTAAAATAGAAGCAAATAAAGAAAAGAAAGAGTTTAGTACAACTGCCCTAGTAACTTTGACAGAAAAACATGATTATAGAATACAAATTGTGTTAGAAACAGAGAAAAACAAATATAAAAGCGAAATCACATTCTTATATTTATCGGAAGATTATACGTTTAACAGCTTATCAGACATTTTATTTCCTTATATAGGAGAGTTTTATAGAGATACTCCCAATGAAATAGGTCTTACGCTCAATTCTGGCAAAGGGGGGCTTATTGATTTTCACTTTCAGCAACTCCCTTCTAAACCATTACCACTTGTCATCAAAGTAAATGGAAAAAAAATTCTGGAAACAACAATGGAATTTGAACATTGGATATATAACACTCAATACCAGGAATACATCAAAAGCGTTTACACCGAGTTCATCAATATCCCACCGGGAGATTACCCTATATTTATTACATTAGCTGATACTGAATATCAAATGAAAGAAAAGATTAGGATACTGGATAACAATATACGATATTTTAATCTTCCCCTTGCCTACTCGCAATGGAATAGTACAGCATTTTCATACGTTTATTCAAATAGGCCTTTTTATTTCCTGCAGAAAAACAAACAAACATATTTAGCGACTTCACTCGATGTGGAAAAAGGAGAATGGAAACTAGAAAGCGAAATTACACTTCCCTATGAGAATAGCTATTTTCTACCAAAAAGCACTCAGTTAAATAATGACTTGTATATGCTTGTAAGAAAAGATTCTATTTGTTATATTAAAGATGAAATATGGCCTGAAAAGATGTTTGTATTAGATATATGGAAATACAACAACACCTCTTTTGTAAAAGAAACATCATATCCAGGAAAAGCAAATCAAGATATCATATTCTTTACTGACGGTAAGAATCTGTATGCTGGTGGCGGGTATATATATACGTCAAATTTAGTAGGTCAGTCTGACTTTTGGTGTTATAATTTAGATGCAAAAGAATGGAAAAAAAGAAACGATATACCGATAACATTCAATAATCCTTTAGGTACAAGTAGCGTATTAATTGACAATGAGATATACATATTTACCAATTACCGGGAACTTTGGAAATACTCTCCGTCATCGGATAACTGGACACATGTCAGTACGCTAAAGGGTGGAGGTTATTATAGGAATAACAGTACTTTATTGTATTGTAAAGGCTCTTTATATGTATTGGGAGGAACCTTTATTCCCGGAGCTAATTTGTATGAAGAAGACGTTTGGGTATACAACATACAGAACAACAGATGGATGTTGAAATCTTTTTTTGACCGAGGATATTATAATTTTCCTGCATTTGTTAGAAACGATAAAATTTATGCCACCAACCACCTCATATTCGAGAATCTTAAGTTTATAGAAATCCAGTAACAATGTACCAATGAAGACACATAACTATCTATATATAATCTTAGCTCTAACCAGTTTGTTTGTTTCATGCGAAAAAGAGGTAATCATTACACCTACCGAACCTTTATTTTCCGACACCGATAGTCAATCTATGAATGAAATAGAGATAAATTATATAGAAACAAGCAATAACTCTATATATATTTCCTGGAAGAGGCAGAAAGTAATCACAAAATACGACCTTATCATTAATGATGAGTATACTATCAGAGACATACATGATAGTGATTTTATGTTTTCAGAATACGCCTATTATACAATTTACGGATTAACTCCAAATACAAAACAAAAGATAACGATAAGAGGATTTAACAAAAACAACGACACAAAAAATGTTTCATTCGAGGTATATACCCGAAAAGACTTTGTGGAAAATGTGAAACAAATTGTATTGGATAAATATCGGTATGATTATTTAAGTTTTACAGATTGTCACGTTACCCCCAACAACGACTTCATCATTGCAGCTTCAGCAACAATGCTAGGAAAGGAACTCACTGTTCTTTTTAAACTCACAAAAGAATACAATATAAAATGGATACAGGAGATTAATACACAATATATTAATTCCTTTGCCGATTTTGCCGATGGTTCACTCTTGGTGGTACATTCTTTGGGTGTAATTAAGCTGAACCCATTAGGCTGTCCGATATGGGAAAAGATATTTGTAAAAAATGATCTCACTCTTTATGCCGGTACTACCGAACCCGATGGCACCGTTTATCTAACCGGTACCATCTTCGAGTATGGGCCAACTCGTCAAATCTATACAGCAAAGTTAGATAGTTACGGTACAGTCGTGTGGGAACATTATGGCGAGAAAAAAATAAGTAAAGATATGTATTGGCCTAGCCATATTTTCATAAATGAGAAAGGAAGTATTATTATTACAGGAGGAACATGGAATGATGGAACGGCATACCCGGGAGAGGAAAATCTTTTCTTTTTTGAATACAGCAAAGACGGAGCAGAACTGAGTAAGAAACCATATACTATAAAGCAGATTCCATATTTTTTCTCCCAGTTAAAGTATATTGAGAAGTTGCCGGATGGATCGTATGTTTTATTTGTAAATGTTGCGGATTGGGATAGCGGTCTCCTAAACAAAGCTGTTCTATGTATAGAGATAGACGAAAATTTTAATTTTAAAAAATACGAGAAAAGGTACTTCTCTGCTGGGGGATATTTCCCACGAATTATTTCTGTATACAAAAGACCAGACTACACTTATTCGTGGTTACTTCACGACGATAGAGGAATCATACTTACCAACGTGAATAAATATGGAGAAGCATTATCAACCATTGGATTATACAACTTTCCACAAGGAGTGATTTCTGTTAGCACTCAGAACGACCAAACAACCTATATTACAAAAAGTGGTTTAATAATCACATTAAATCATGAAGGAGCAACACATGGATATCCTAAGTTTTTCCCCGACGAATTTATTAGATACAACTAAAATAAAATGACATGAAAAAATCCATAATTACAACATTTGTCCTCTTACTTACCATATTTCCCGCCCTTCAGGCACAAGAGACGTATATCATCAAAAATGACACTTTGGTAACGGGTTTAAATCTAATATTAGCTTCAGGAAGAAAAAAATATCATGAGGTGATTGAAGAAAAAAGAAAAAACAATGTTCTAAAGATTTATACTCCCAACATCATTAGTGAGTTCCATACGGATAATAAAACTTTTGTTAGTATGTCATCTCCAGTAGACGGTGAAGAACAAAAAGTTTTTCTTTATCAACTGGTTAAAAGAGATTCTATTACTGTTTATCAGTATGCGAACAAAGAGAAAAATTATCTGTTTTTTCGTAAAAACGAAGGAGAACTTAAAGAAATTACAGCACAAAATAATCCTTATTCTACATATATAAACGAAAAATATGAAGGTAACAGCACTCATCCAATCAATAGTTACCAGATTAGACCTACACCACAGTCTATTAGATTCGCTGAGAAGCTAATATATACCCAGAACAGGAACTTGTTAAGTCACATAAGATATGGAATATGGATAGGAGGTGGAATCAGCACCATTTCAAAATCAACTATCCCGAAAGAGAATACCAATACCCATCTATTTGCGGGATTGTTTCTAAACATACCTGTATATACATACTTCAGTGTACACTCGGAAATTTCTTTTATGCAGGAAGCATATAGTTATCATTACAAGAGTTCCGAAACGATTGATAAAACATTTAATCGCAAATCTCTATTTATGCCTATTATGTTGCGTTATAGCTTTAATAAAATAAAAGGTAATTTCATTCCGTACATACAAGCCGGACCTTCAACTCATTTTGCCTTAAAGCAAAAAGAAGAAAAACAGTTTCTTAGCATCAGTGACGAGAATGCTTCCATTGAAGAATTGCCTGTATCAGAGAAAAGCAACTTCTTTTATTCGGGAATAAGTAGCGGAACAGGATTAGAATATAAATTGAGCTCTCAGCATTCTGTATTCTTAGATGTACGATACATACACACGTTTATAACTAACAACAACAATATCATTTACGTTACTATTTCTGTTAACCTCTAAACTCAACTAAAAATGAAGCAATATTTACCTTTCATATTATTATTACTATTTCTGTATGGTTGTAAAGAAGAAACCGAATTACCTAGTTACGACCTCTATTTATTAGAAACAAACACTCCGATAGTCAGCAATTATGGGGTTACTTTTACCGCCAACTTAAAGAGGGAAAGTTCGGACGAAATTATAGAAAGAGGGTTTGTTATAACTCATAATTATGACAAAAATAAATGGTACCATCCTAACAACCCTGTAGTCGAAAAACACGATATTCCCTTGGATGGAGAATTCAGATTAAAGATTGAAAACGAATGGGATCCAGGTATAGGATGTAGCGTGCATGCGTATATAAAAACTTCAAAATATAATTACCAAGGTAAAGAGGTACACTTCACACCTAAAGGAAACCAGCCACCAATAATAAACTCAGTAACCCCCGAAGTACTAAGTAATACTGGGTATTTAACCATAACAGGAAACCACTTTTCCAAACATTTAATTAGGAATAAAGTGTACTTAAATGGCGTTGAATGCTATATTATGGAAGCAACTACAACAGAATTAAAGGTTAGTTATAGTATTGATTATATAGGATCTTATTATCTAAAAGTAGTTTCAAGAGGTGTTGAAGTTCAAAAAGAAATACCACTTGATATGCCGGGGCTAAAAATAAAATCCATATCACCTCAGCAGATATACGGTGGAAAGGAATTTACCATACAAGTTGAGGGTTACGATAGACTTTCAAGTATTTCCGTAATTATTGGAGGAAAAGCAGCCTACATTCTTGAAGAAAACTCACAAGAGATAAGATGCCTATGTCCTACTATCCCGGATGGAATAAACACTGAAGTATATATTTATATTCCTAAAGAAAGAATCAGTACTGCTAAATTCAAAATTCAAGTACCTAAATTTTGGGAAAATAAAAACGTAAAATCCTCTGAAAGCTCCCGCTATCAAGTTATAGGAAATGAAGCTTACGGTATGTCTGAATATGGTATTCAACAGTTTAACAAGAAAAACCATCAATGGGAAAACATCACAGCCTTTCCTGAAAGTGTAAATTTCAATTTATTTTTTGGTAAAGGAGACTATATTTATGTAGGAGGGTCAAATAATATACTACTTAAATATTACATTCCAGGCAATAAATGGGAGAAGTGTAAGAATACAATACATCCACTTGTTTCGAGAAACAATATAGGCGAATGGATTGATGATGAATATTACATTTCTGACTTTTCTTATAACAACTGGGTACCCAGGAATATTCTTATCAAATACTCACCCGAATCTGACACATGGACAGAGCTTAATGATAATATGGATAATCACTATAGATTCTTTCATATATCAGACAAAACATACTGTTTATCAGGCAATTCACTTTATGAATACAACATCAAGCAACAAGTAAAAGGGAAGCTATTTTATACCTTCCCATCTTACGTAAATGTAAGTGAGCGAATATACAACATAAAACGCACTGGTAATATCATATATTTCGATTCTGGCCATTATGATCCTATGTACCTGTTCGGCTTTGATTTCTCAAACAAAACATTCAAATCTTACGGAACGCCCATAACTTATTTCTATGGCTTTAATTTTGTATTATTGTTTAACGAGGATATGTTCGTTGGATGCAGTCAAGATTATGTATATAAATATATAGGAGAGTAAGACAACATAATTTACAGTGCTATTACTAATACCAAATACCAAACCTCGTCCACCCGTTTTCTGTTTCCAAACTGAACCTGCATCCATGATTGAGCAACACATCGCGCACAAACATTAGCCCGATACCTTGTCCGGCAGGTTTTGTTGTAAAGAAAGGGGTAAAAAGCTTTTCCCTAACCTCTTCGGGAATGCCGGGACCGTTATCCTCAATCAAGATAGAAGGCGGATTATTATAGGTAGTAATTTTAATCTCACCATTACAACCAATGGACTCGTAGGCATTCTTGATGATATTTACCAGTACCTGCTCCATCTGAATGCCGTCAATACGGATTATTTTATCTTCGCTGGCTAAGGTTAGTGTAAGTATTATATTTCGTTCGCCACAAGCACTACGTGTCAACGCATCTACTGCCCGAGCTTGTTCGTTGAGGGAAACATCAGAGAGAGTAGGCGCCGGTATTTTTACTACATGTGCAAAGTTACTGATGAATTTCGCCAAGTTACCGCAACGATCATGAGAGACTTCCACTGCAGGCAATACATCGTCCCAACCATTCACGTCATCTTGCTTGAAGATATCCGAAATAACGTTCAACGTAGAACCAATTGCTCCCACCGAGTTGTTTACTTCGTGAGACATCATACGGATAATACGCTCATAAGACTCCTTTTCTATCTTCAGCAATTCGCTGGTAAGTTCCTCTATCAGGATAAACGGGTGCTCAAATCCTTGATCTACAAACGACGACCGTACGCATCGGTATATATTCACACCCGAGGTGCGTACCACCGTTTCACTATCATTATCCAGCGCTGCAAGGGAAGTAGCCAAAGCTACGCCTGTTTCCGACAATCGTTTGCCGCGTACCTGTTCTACCGAGCTAATACCCAACAGGCGCACTCCCGAAGCATTTACATCACTTACCCGTTCATCAAAATCCAAAATAATGATTCCTTGCGAAGAGGCTTCTATCAACAAATCTAGGAAATGATTTTTCTCGCGTACTTGCAATCGTTCCTGCCTCAATGTTGCTATCATCCGGTTAAATACAGCAATCATCTGATTGGCTTCCTTATTCGCCACAGGACGCAGACGGGTAGAGAAATCTTGTTCATTCAGTAACTTCATACCACTCACAATGAGTTGATAGGGCTTGATGAGTTTTTTCTCAAGAAAAAGATAAATCGTCACAGGGATAATAAGTAAACCAGGCAGTATCCATAGCGGTTTTGATTCGTAGATAAAATAGACTATACAGGCTCCAGCCACTCCTCCCGTCAGTAGTGCAAGAAGTATCCCTATGATTAGTTTAACTCTCATTGCGGCAAGTTAATCGGGCAAGTTAATGTTATACTTTTCCATACGGCGATAAAGAGTTTGCCGGGTAAGGCCCAGCGCCGTAGCTACCTTGGAATGATTACCACCGTAGAGGGCTATAGCTTTGAGAATCATTTGCTTTTCCACACACTCCAAAGATTGCACAGAGTCAGTATTTCCCTTAACCGAAGTAGGTATCTCTACATATTGTTCCTTAAAATCCACATCTGTAATCCGGTCTTTACCCGAAAGTAATACCGTGCGGTCTACCAGGTTCTTTAACTCACGGATATTGCCCGGATACGGAAGGCGTTTGAGGAAAGCAATGCCTTCCGACGATATCTCAATGCTTTCTTTACCTAAAAGCATTGCTTGAGATGTGGCAAAGTGATGAGTTAGCAACGGGATATCTTCCAAACGCTCTCTTAGCGCGGGCATCCGCACCGTTATCAGGTTGATGCGATAGAACAGGTCTTCGCGGAAGCTACCACTTACCACCATGTCGGCTAAACTGCGGTTGGTTGCACTAATAACTCGCGTATCTACCTGCCGGGGCTTACTGTCGCCAAGTGCTTCGAAAGTCTGGTCTTGCAATACCCGTAGCAGTTTTACCTGGCACACAAGGTCAAGTTCGCCAATCTCGTCAAGGAAGATACTACCATGGTTTGCCAACTCAAACCGTCCGATACGGTCTTGCCGGGCATCGGTGAACGCTCCTTTCTTATGACCAAACATCTCGCTTTCAAAAAGACTTTGCGAAATACCCCCCAGATTTACCTTTACAAAGGGATTGTTCGCACGGTCGCTATTGTAGTGAATAGCTTCGGCTATCAGTTCTTTACCCGTGCCACTCTCTCCTGTAATAAGAACAGGGGCGTGTGTATTCGCTATGCGCGACACGGTGTTGAGTACCTGTGTAAGCAGGGGCGACTTACCTATTATTTTACCAAAGGCAGCTGTTGTCGAAGAGTGCTTTTCTTTATTTTCTTCTTCACTCAGCAGCAATGCTGTCCGAATACTGTTAAGTAGTGACGCATTGTTCCATGGCTTGGTTATAAAATCGAACGCACCCGCCCGTATACCTTGTACCGCAAGTGTTATTGATCCCCATGCAGTGATGAGTATTACCGGCACATCAGGACAGAATATCCTTACCTTTGCCAGCAGTTCCAGCCCTTCTTGTCCGGTGGTACTATTGGAGTAGTTCATATCCATCAATAC
This sequence comes from Bacteroides sp. 214, assembly GCF_010501015.1. GTDB lineage: Bacteria > Bacteroidota > Bacteroidia > Bacteroidales > Bacteroidaceae > Bacteroides. The sequence continues at coordinate 36,363 of NZ_QVML01000021.1, forward strand.
CAGTTGGGGAGTGCTGTAACGCACAAAGTCTATAACCTCCGCAGGGGTGGCGGCAGTTACCACCTCATACCCTGCCCGCTTCAGCACCAAGGTTAGAGAGGAGCGCACAGTGGCGTCGTCATCACAAATTAATATCATTAAGCGTTTGTTGTTTTTAATTCAGTCTGCTAATATACAAATTATTTGCTATTCCGCCCTCAAGGCTTCAGCCGGTTCTGTCTTCGATGCCAACCACGATGGGTACCACACGGCAACCCCCGATATCAACGCCAGCAACAACAGTGTAATGGCATAGTTCACAAAGTAATGCCCACTGCCAAATCCTGCCATTTCATAATCGGCAAGAGGGATGCCTACCGCTTGCAACAGGTCGCTCTGTCCTAAGTTTACACACACGTACACTCCTATCACACTTGCCAACAGTAGTAATATCATGGTCTCTGCAAACATCTGCCAACGCACCTTCCGCTTTGACGAGCCCATGGCAATACGCAGCCCTATCTCGCTCTTGCGAGACTCTGTACGCGACCAGAAGGTGCCGATAATACCCAGGAATATATTAATAAAAAGAAAGAGTGTAATGGCAAGTACGCTCTTGAGGTTTTCGCCAACGTTGTAATCGAGTGTGCTTTCTTTTCTTTCCTCCAACGAAGAAATAGATTCAAAAGTGTAGGGACCTATAATTAATTGCTCCCTCATATCCTTAGCAAAGCGATCAGCAAAGCCTTCGTTGGCAGCAGGAGCCACACGAATGGTTATTTCATTGGTTGCGCAGTCGTAATTGGAACGTGTAAAGAACATAAAAATAATACTCTTATAGGGTTCCATTACATATCGCTTTTGCTTCTCCACTATGCCAACCACGGTATAATAATCTTCATTATCTTCGTGCAGTTTTATCTCTTTCACCGCATCAACAGGTATTCCGGTGCCTTTTTCATCCCGGAACATATTGTTTCTATCCGGACTTATAATCATGGTGCGGCTGTCACTGTTCTTGTCCAGTTCGCTGAAGTTACGCCCACTGACGAAGTTGTTCCTGAACACCTCAAAATATTCGGGAGTCACAGACTTCATCATTATGTTACAACTCACGGAATCGCCGTTTATATAGTAACCACGCGACATCGTAGAATATCCATACGGAATAGCCGCCGACGAAAAGCTCACACACTCCACACCGGGATATTGTTCCAATCTACTCTTCAACAGCATAGCGTAGTTGTACTTGTCGTCTTTGCTCTCTTTCGTCTTTTCCAGATTCTTCATACTTATCACGTAGGTATGTTCTATATCATATCCTTCGGATTCATAGTAACGGCTACCCACGTAATAGAGGTAGTCCATGCAGAACCAAAACACACAGAACACAATTATAAACTCCAGAAAGATTAGTGTATTGCTCTTTCGCTCGTTCCAGATAATGGTAAATATATGTCGTATCATGGCTATTTGTCGTTTTGATTAAGTGATTTGACAATAGTTACCCTCGAAGCCTTATAGGCAGGTAGTCCTGCCGAAAGTAGGTTTACGACCAAGCACACGAGGAACACAGCGATGAACACACCGGGGGTAATCAATGTCTCTATAGGTATCACGGTATTCTCGGCAACAGAAAGCAGCCACTTCTTCATCTGGAAGATAGCGATGTAAGAGAATATCAGCCCCAACACTCCACCGATGAGTGACGTTATAAAGTTTTCGTATAACACCTGAAGAAGGATTACATATTTCTTTGCACCGAAGGCTTTGCGCACCCCAATTTCGGATGTACGCTTCTTTATGCGCGAAAAACTGATTCCCGACAAGTTCAATGCCGGTACCAGTAACAGAATAGCCAGTATCAATACCCGCTTACGCCAAAGCACCTGCAGTTTTTCCTGCACCTCTTCCTGATTGGAACCACCTATATTGGCGGTAAAGGTTTGATGATTGTAAGGACCATATAGAAAAAGGAGTCTGTCGGGCTTATTGGCAGCATAGCGTTTCTCCTCGTTTCGTATTTCCTCGAAGAGGGCCGGATAACTACTTGTATGTTCGAGCAGCAGGGCTACCTGATACGAACTCTCCTCATACTCTTTCGTCGAAGTATAGGGTATCCATATCTTACTGGTAGCTTGCTTGAAAAGTGTAGACACATCCTTTACCACCCCGATAATCCGGTATTCTTTCTTATCCATTTCAAAACTTTTCCCGATGGGTTCTTCACCCTTAAAGAGGTTGCGTGCCTCAGTCTCACAAATTATAGCCAGGGGTACGCCCGACTGGAATTCCTCTTGTGTAAAGGCCCTTCCCTTCAGGAACGAGAAAGAGTATAGTTTCCAGTAATTGGCATCCGTATCGCGTACAGCCAAGCCATAGGTCTCTGTCTTGCCGGTCATATTCACCGAAACGTTTTTGGTACCATTGTAACCAAAGATACTAACGAGTTCGGGGGTCTTCAAATCCTTCAGATGATTGTTAGTGTACTCGTAGCTCACACTCCCCATATACGAGCTACTGTTCTTTTTGGCTGTATCTTGCTCCATATGTCCGTTCACATAGTACGTTCGCCATCTGTTTGCTTCCGGTGCCACGCTTGCGTTCCGTATCTCTTCCGATACAATAATGGTCATAATCATCATAATGGCAAGTGCCGTACCCAGTATGGCAATAATGCTCATAAACTTATTCTGTTTGAGCATGTACAAGGCTTGCCTGAAGTATATTCTATACATTATTCTACTCTCCTTCCGTCAAAGAACCTCACAATCTGCTTCGTCTCGCGCGCCAACTTCTCATCGTGGGTAACCATAATAATAGTAGTTCCCTCCTCGTTCAGCTTGTGCAGAACATCCATAATCTCGCGCCCCATCTTACTGTCTAGATTACCCGTAGGTTCATCGGCAAGTATAATCTTAGGACTACCCACAATAGCACGGGCAATGGCAACACGCTGACACTGTCCGCCCGATAGTTGAGAAGGAAAATGCTTCATACGATGAGAGAGCCCCACCTTTTCCAACACCTCGCGCGCCAACTCACGCCGTTGCTTCTCGCTACCTTTACGATAGAGCAGAGGCATCTCCACATTATCCAGCACATTGAGACTGTTGATCAAGTGAAAACTCTGGAAGATGAAGCCCAGCGTTTTGTTACGAAACTCCGCCATAGCGCCATCTTTCATAGACGAAGTATCGGTACCGGCTATAACAACATTGCCTTCGGTAGGAGCATCGAGCAACCCCGCAATGTTGAGCATGGTACTCTTGCCACACCCCGAAGGTCCCATAACAGAAAGGAAATTGCCCTGTTGCACCTCCAGATTTACATTTTCCAACGCAATTGTTTCCACCTCTTCGGTGCGGTATATCTTAGTGATACCTTGTAATTGAATAATTGACATAGTATATGTTATTGAATTTATACTTTATTACACAAGAATAAAGCAAGCTATATGCCAAAAAGCTAACGTATTGAATTTTAATAAATTACAAAACAGCACATCTGTCCGTGCGCGGACACTAGTGTCCAACTTCTTATTATTCCCAATTTGATTGAGCAACATATCGCGCACAAACTCTCTCTTTCTTTAAGTTATAATACACCATCAACGGGTGAAGAAGTAGTAAACGAAAACTCGAATTCCTTATAGTGCTCTATATTTACATCTATTGAAAGAAACTCGACCTGTTGTACCTTTAAATTTAGAAACTGATTAAATCCCCATAGAATAATTATTATAGGATGCTTTGGCTTCGTCAACCGTTTCTTACATTTTCTAATGCGATTGTTTCCACCTCTTCGGTACGGTATATCTTATTTATTTATACTTTCTATAAAAGAAAAAAGCAAGTCGTTTGCCAAAAATCTAACATATTGGATTCTAATAAATAACAAAACCACATTACTACCCGTGCGCGGACACTAATTTCGAACTCATAGGAAAAAGAGTTTAGTGTATTTATAAAATTCCTATACGAATGTTTTAACTCATAAAATAATTGTATATTTGCAATTCATAGAAAAAGGCAAAGGCATGAACAGAAACACATTTAAACGTTACTTTTCACTCAGAGTACTTCCAATATGGACTATTTTATTGATTGATGTAATTATCATTATCCTATCTTGTCTATTTGCTTACGCATTAAGGTACGATTTTAAAACAGCATTTATCGATGACAGCTCCATACTCAAAACAGTGGTATGGGCAGTAACGATTAATCTCGTTTTTTTCCGTCTCTTCCGAACATACTCCAATGTATTGAGATATTCTTCGTTTATAGATATCATGCGTATATTTGCTTCGCTCACAGTATCCTACGGTATACTGATGCTTGCAAGCTTTCTCTCTAACACACTCTTTTCCGATCAAAACCTTATTACTAACGAGCACATAGGTTCTATCAGCGTACTGCTTATTGCTTATATCATTAACTTTGCAGCTATGGCATTCTCGCGTGTGTTTGTAAAACAACTCTTCGATGCGTTACACTTCGACGAGCGACACAGCGCCAACGTGTTCATCTACGGAGCTAAAGAAGCTGGAGTAAACATAGCGAAATCCCTGCGTGTAAATATGCGTAATCACTACCGCTTGTGCGGATTCATTGCCGATGAACCTGAGCTTATTAATAAAACCATGATGGGAGTGAAAATTCACGCCAACGACGAGTATCTATTCGACGCCATTGAACAACGCAATATAAAAACAATCATTGTGTCGCCACTCAAAATGGAAGCGTTAAAACACTCTCCACTACTTGATAAGTTTATCGACAATAATATCAAACTAATGACTGCTCCTCCCTTAAGTGACTGGAACAGCATGATGCCGCAAGTAGTGCAACTCAAGAAGATCCAGATAGAAGACTTGCTACAGCGCGAAAGTATTCGTATCAACATGCGAGAAATAGCCAATATGCTTGAGGGAAAACGTGTAATGATAACCGGAGCTGCAGGATCCATCGGTAGCGAAATAATGCGACAGGTAGTATCCTATAACCCCTATAGCCTTGTGCTCATAGATCAAGCTGAAACGCCTTTGCATGATGTTCGATTAGAGTTGCAAGACAAATGGCGCAATATAGATGCCCACACTATTATAGCCGATGTATCTAACGAGACACGTATGGATGAGGTTTTCAAGAAATTCCGTCCCCAATACATATTTCATGCCGCAGCCTATAAACACGTGCCCATGATGGAAGACAATGTATCCGAAGCCATACAGATAAATGTAAAGGGAAGCCGAATTATGGCAGATTTGGCAGTAAGGTACGAAGCCGAAAAATTCGTGATGGTATCTACCGATAAAGCAGTAAACCCCACGAACGTCATGGGATGCTCCAAGCGACTGGCAGAAATATACATACAATCGCTTGCAAAAAAAATTCAAAAAGACCAATCATCATGCGTTAAATTCATCACCACACGATTTGGCAACGTACTGGGGTCAAACGGTTCAGTAATACCACGTTTTCGCGAACAGATAGAGAATGGAGGGCCTGTAACCGTTACACACCCTGACATAATACGATATTTCATGACTATACCCGAAGCTTGTAGTCTTGTTCTTGAAGCCGGATGTTTGGGGAACGGAGGCGAAATATTCATATTTGACATGGGAGCGCCTGTAAAAATAGTAGATCTAGCCAAACGAATGATTGGACTATCGGGACGCCGAGACATCAAGATTAAGTACACTGGTCTGCGACACGGAGAAAAACTCTACGAAGAGCTACTCAACAATAAAGAGCTCACAAAGCCCACACATCATGAAAAAATAATGATTGCCACTGTACGCGAATACAATTATGATGAAGTAAAACAAAACATCCAAAATCTCATAGATTTAAGCTATTCTTACGATTCAATGAAAATCGTAACAGCTATGAAAAATATTGTACCCGAATTTGTTAGCAAAAACTCCATGTTCGAAGCACTTGATTGTCCCAAAGAACAAAAGACCAGTACACTTTAAGCTATGAGCGAAAATGAAGAAAAGCACTGGTATGCAGCCCGCACACGTGCCAATCAAGAATTAGCTATAAGGGAGCGTCTAGAAGAAAAGAAAATAGAGTACTATTTACCCACACGTATCGTTAACCGAAAATTAAGCGACCGGATAAAGAAGGTAGAAATACCAGTTATCAGCAATATTATATTTATCAAAACTTCTAAAAATCACGCTTACGAACTCATCAATATACATGGGCTAAAAATTTCTTACCTGCAAGATTTTGCCGCACGGTCAATACTCATTGTTCCCGAAAAACAAATGAATGATTTCATGCGCATTATGAAATTACCACCCGATGACGTAGACCAACACAATGAAAACTTTGAACCCGGTGATAAAGTAAGAGTTATAAGAGGTCCATTATCAGGTATAGAAGGCGAAATGATACGCCTCGAAGGAAGAACACACGTGTTACTACGCTTACTAGACCTCATAGTCGTCAGTGTAAAGATTCCCAAAAATTACCTCGAAAAAATATAACTCAATAACGCTAACAATTAAACGTTTTAACGTTAATCCGTTTTAGAGGGTCAACGTTGAAATCTTTGTTGGTGATTCTTTAAATTATATCTCTGTTTATCTTTGTCTCATGTAACATGAAGACTTTATTCGTTTGTTTTTACCCTTTTTCGTGGTTTATCATTTTGATGCAGCAGACTGTCTTGATTCTCTTATCCGAATTAACATTTACCTTGACGAATCATACAAACTTCCTTCTAAGTAATTGTGTCTTTTTGCCAGTGCATTGGCAAAGTTGTGCCAACGCACTGGCACTACTGTGCATCAACGCTGGCACAACTTTGCCAACGCGTTGGCACAACCTACTGACGTATGTTTCAAAAAGACAGCTCAAGTCGAAATCTTTGTTGGCGCTTGTCTTCCCTTTACATTGCTGCTTATTTCCCCAGAAAAACAACCTTGCGCTAAGACGCTTCTGAGAGGGGTATTTCAACCCCAAATACTTGACGCGTCAACTCTTTATACTTGAAGCGTGTACTCTTTATACTTGACGCGTCAAGTATTTGGAGCACACGCCTATACTATTTAACGATCCGTTAATTACTTTAAAAATAGAGCAACCAACGCAGCAGCAGAATCATTCAATGCAAAAATAAAGGCATTTAGAGCACAGTTCAGAGGAGTAAGGGAAAGGGAATTCTTTATATACAGGCTGACAAATATTTATGCATAAAAATAAAATCCCTCAGGTTTTTACGTTGATCCGCAAGAACCATTGAAGCACACTATCTAAAAATAATAAACTACTTTGAAAGAAGAGCAACCAATGCAGCGTCAGAATCTTTCAATGCAAAA
>NZ_QVML01000022.1 GCF_010501015.1 Bacteroides sp. 214
AAAGGTAACAACAAACTATAACCATCTTTTTGCATAATATCTTTTTTAGGCAAAGATAAAAAACATAAAGTGACTCCTCAACTTTTTACGTTGACCCGATAGTATAAACTATTCGGATAGCATATTGCAGGTATTGAATAATATTTATCAAAATACAAATCCAGACCCACATACGATAAAGAATTTAAGGATATCTACTTATAATTTGAACTTGGCTATCTTTACGGCTATTGTGTCGGTGATAAGTGCGTTAGCCGGAATATATGGTGCTATATATTCGAAACAGGGGAGGGACTATTCAAAGCTGACGGCAGATAATGTGGAAAGAGTAAATTTCGAAATTCAGAATAAACTCTTAAAAGATTTGATACGTCATTTGTTTAGAAACCAAGTATGCACAATAGCATTCGCGGCGAAGTGGGAGAAAGATAAAACAAAATATCCATCCGATGAGCACGTACTGAAACTAAAGGTTTTGGCCGATGATATTCACTTGGAGAAATATAATAACAGTCCGGAGTTTTATGATAAGATGCACGGCATAGGTATGTTGCTTCGGAATTACAATGCAGAAATTGATATTATTCATACACACTTAAAGGATCCTTATGTTGATGATGAAACTAAAAAGAATGGCATCAAAACGTTGATGTTTAAGCCGGTGTTTCTGATAAACAGAATTTGGGGTGTTATGGCTTTCCTGAATAAAGAGAAAGAGGAAGCTAAGAAGAAATCGTGGTTTAAGTTGTCGGAAGAAGAACGACTAAAAAGAGAAGAAGAGGCATTGGCGAAAGCTAAAATAGAAAACCAGGAGATAGCTGTTGATATTGTATTGCAATGTCACATAAACAACCTCAAAGAAAACTATTGTATAGACAAGGTTGATAATGTGTGGGCGTTTGAAGATATTATTGAAGCATATAAAGACAATATCAGGCTTGATAAAATTAACGAATTGGTTTTAGGTCTTACCCGTAGTGAAGAGAAAGATAAAAAAATAGCGCAAATGTATGAAGCGCTTGTTGCAGGTATAGAAGCAAATATCACTGAGTTGGAAAAGAATCAGGATAATGCCAGCGACCCACAAAAAGCGCAGGAAGAAATCGAGAAGCGGAAAAAGGCATTTGATGCACTACAGAACAGAATTATGTTCGAGACAAAGAGTGATACACTCTCTGATATAAAGTGGAACGCCGATTTAGTTCTTCAGATGTTGGTTACCGATGCTATTATAGAATACAATAAGATACACATGATTGAGTATCGTGTAGAACAGGGTAAATAGGTATATACTATTTCCTGTCCTTAACCAAGAACTTCCTTAAAATGCGGTCTACAGAAAATCTGCCCGGTCCGGCAATGAGCATTAGGGTAAATACCACTAAATAGACCAATGCCAGTTCTTTTACTGCGAATGGGTCGCTACCATGAATGACGAAAAAGGCCATAGCCATAGTGAAAATCATGGGTATTAAGGCTAATCTATACAGTATGCCAAAGATAAAAGCAATTGAACAGGCTAATTCAGCAAAAATAGCTAGCCCAAGAGATAGTGAGCTGCCAACTCCCAATGGGTCGGGAAAGACTGTGGATAGTTCTTGGAAGTTACTCCACTTTTGAATGCCATGTAGCAAAAATAATAGACCAAACATAACACGAGCTAAGAGTAAGAGCCAAGACATGCTGGCTTCGCTGAACTTACGCGGAAACAATAAATTATAAATCATAACTTGGTAATCTTAATTTAATTCACTTGATTTTTATAGTAGTACAACAACATACAATAGAAAAAGTTTATTAAAACGGAAATCGCCACGGTTTAGAGCTATTCTAAACCGTGGCGATTTGTATTAGAAAATACAAGCAGTTGTTACAACGTAAGCTTAATAGCCCGCTCTCCTACAACTAACACATATATTCCTTTCATACTCATACGTGGAATGCGAACTGTGTCGTCTTTTGCAATTATGTGCTTTATAAGTTGCCCGTCAATAGCGTATAAGCGGATAGTTGCTCCAATGGCTACATGAGAAACAGTTACCTCTGTCTCGGTTATAAAAACAGCAGGTGTGGGGGTAGCTTGCTCTTCTTTGATAGAAACGGGGTCTCCAATGCCGCTTGCCTCACTAATGCTTCCGTATTCGTTGGCTGCCATTACCTGATAGGTTTTATTTGTGTCGACGTTTTCAATAACAAATTCGGTAGTTGTTGTAAACCCAATCACTTCGTTGTTACAGGTGATGATGTAGCAAATGGCATACTCTACACTGTTCCAAGTGAGCTTACCCTCTTCCAATTGTACATTTGTAGGTTTGGCTACTTGTTCAAAGAACTTGCGTGGATTCCAGTTGTCGGTGCCCTCTGTCACTGCCGTGTAGGTGTAAGCAGCCGCTTCTTCGGCTGTAAGTACAGCCTTGGCTTCTTTGGTTGTTCCCGGACTATCGTCTCCGGCATAGATTGTTTTGCGATTGCTGAGATCGATAGGCTTGCCATCGGCATCCATACTGTTGTATTCGGCAAATACCTTGGGGAAGCCACCCATCTCTGTCCACCCTTCGGGAGCTATGGAGATTTTCATTGTTGTGTTGAGGTAAGCCACCATGGGGAATTCGTGCCATGGGCGACCCAACTTTGTTTTTCCATCGTTAGAAGCCGCATTGCCATCGATGGTACATGTTTCGAATACATATCCCCACTGTGTGCCGTTTTTGTGGTTGGGGGCTGTGATAACCGAACCTCCTCTGACACAATACAGGGTGCAATTATCGAAATAACAATCTCCGGCGCCATAAATATAATCAACAGCTCCTTCTATATAACAATCTTTGGCATAGTGGCGATAGCCTGTGTCTCCGGCAGTTTGCCAAGTGTCTTGGAATGAGCGGAACGCACAATTGTAGAATGATGCCCGGTCTCCCTTTGTCATCATGGCAAGCGCTTGTGGCCCATTTTGGGCATCTACACCCCAGTCATTTACGAAGGTGATGTTCTCTGCGTAGAAGTCGTTGCTGTTTACGCGTACCACCGTGCCTTCTTTTCCGTACATGGGCGATTCGGGGTTGTGTACCGAATAAGGCCATGCAGCTAAATCGTTGGCGTACCAACTAGCTTCGGGGTTAGGGGTGGACTGTACATTTATTTTTTCATGAATAATTGTTTCCTCTTTGCTCTGGCCAATCAGGTAAATAAAAGGTTTGTTGGCAGGAATTACTATCGTGCCTTTGTAGTCTCCCTTCTTTACGAAGACAAGCCAAGGTGATGTGCGTCCTGTTGGTGCGCCATCGATAGCGCTTTGCAAAGTGGTGTAATCACCACTACCATCTGTGGCTACTACAGCATCGTACTTGCGGGCAATAGGTTGCGGACGCTCCATTGTAGAGAAAGAGACGGTAGCTCCTTCGAATGCATTACCCCAGTTGTCTGTAAATAACCCGGCAGGGATTGTATAAGAATAAGGAGTGCCGTACGCAAGGTTTTTATAGGTGTACGAAACCGTACGATTCCCAAATACAGGTGTTAGTGTTTCGCCGTTGAACTCCAGTTTTCCTTCGTTGATTCCTGCTTTTACACGTTCGTCGAATGTCAATACGATAGACCCGTTTGCCGAAGCGGTAGACGAACCTTGTGCCGGTGTTGTAGCAAGTAACTTAGGTGCTATTGCATCTTCATTATCTACCCAGTCTGCATAAATCATAACATTAGCTAGGTAGAAACCTTCTGTGTCGTTAGCTGCGGGAGTTCCAAGCAGTTCGCTGCTGCTATCTGCAATCCAACGGATGTATAGTTTGGCTTTCTCTGCGGCAGTAAGTGTGGCAGGCAGTGTTGCACTTAACTCTACCCATTCGGTACTGTGACTGTCGGTTAAATCAACAGTTGCCAAATCAACAAAAGGTCCGGCTTCATTGGTTGCATATTGTATCTTTTGTATTTTATGCACACAAGCATTATCGGCCGCTATGTATGACACAATACGTATGTTTTCGTACGTAAACAACTCTTGATCTTTAGCTGAAAACTCGGCTTGTAGATAACGTGGCGTACTCATTTGTGCGTAATCCGTATATCTTCTGGCGCAGTCGTAGGTAACTCCGCCAAAGGTCTTGGTGCTTCCACCCCAGTTGGTGCTGCTTCCGTCGGCGTTGTATAGTTTCATCAGCCCTGTGTTATCAGTTGTAGCGGCAAAATCACCCGGACGGTTTCCTCTTACAACACCGGGATTGTTAAAATTCCATCCTACAATAAACGGAATAACATCAAAAGTAGCTGTAATTGTTTGCTCGCTATTCATTACTATCTGACGAGAGAGCTGGTTGGTTTCGTCTTCCCAATACATAAATGAAGTAACGGGATTGGGATCAATGGTTACAGAAACAATTTCTCCTTCTTCGTAATACCCATTGACCGGGGCTGGCGAAAGCAATACACTTCCCCATGTAGCGCCATCTCCCTCCTTGTTTACAGTAAGCGAATAGGTGGTGAAGACATCGAAAATAGCTGTTAGCGTTATATCCTCACTGATAGTAAACGTGTATGGATTCTCTGACGAAAGTATGTTTCCGTTGCCATCTTGCCACTCTTTGAAACGATAACCGAAATTATGGCTTGCGCTAACGGTGGCGCTGGCACCTACCTCGTAGGTTGCTTGTGGCGGGGTAACGCTTCCTGCACCTGCCGGATAAACACCAGTCTTGAGATTGGCTGGTTTCGAAACAGTCTTAATCCAGCGTGGGTCGCCCAAGCAAGCTCCGTTTTTACCTGCCGTAGCTAATGCCGAAGATGCTAATAGTGTGAAATCTCCATTGCTGGGATCGGGGAATGGTACTGTACTCACGCTTTCCAACGCACCCTCGCCCAATATTAAATCATTGATAGTGGCATTGGTTACAATTCCTGTATAAAGCGGTGTTTTGTATCCTTCGTGTAGGTTGTTGTTGGCTATGAGTGTGCCGTTATCTCCATTTGACCGGAATACGGATATGTTTGCATTGTCGGCATATCCCTTTACGTACAGGTTGTTGGTAAAAGTAAAAGAAGAACCGGCACCACTATTGCCATTTACATAGCACAAATAGTATGAAGCTTTGCTGATGCCATAGAATGTGTTGTTCGTAAACTCTACACTAAAGTCGGGCGAAGCCATATAACTTCTCCACCACAGAAAGTTTTCGGCGGGATAATTGTACACGGTAGACTCTTTTACAATCGAGTTGAGCACGTAGCCATAGTTCCCATATACAAGGCTGTATCCGGTAGGTCCTGCGCAGTTGATAATTGTTTTATCAATGGTCAGGTTGGTTAATATACCATCGTAACTGCCATTGCTTCCCGATATGCTAATGAGGTGCCTTGTAAGTAGAGATATGTCGCAATTCTTGAATGTGACTTCATCGCATGTTCCTTTAATCTCTATAAATGGAGACGCATTAGGTTGGATCGTTAAATTCTCGAGTACTAAACCTTTGCTTGTTTTACCAGCAGCGAGCGCATTGAATTTTCCGCTTAATTTAACTTTAGAGATATCCTCCTCTACACCTCGTAGGGTAATCTTAGCATCCAATTTTAAGTCGATGTTCAAACCATAGTTGCCTTCTTGTAAAAGTAAAACATCTCCGTCGGCAGCTGCCGAGTAAGCACTCGAAAAGGTGCTTGGCGTAACTTCTGTTTCTGCTGCTCGCAATCCAATGGCGAAGAAGAGAAGGCTAATAATAAAAAATGTTCTCATAGTAATTTGCTTTTTTTAATGTATTAGACAAACAGTTTATATGTTATTGTTTCGTTATTCTCCAGTAAGATTCTAACAAAGAAGAATTTGTTTGTGCTGTTGGGCAGCTGTGTTACAACACTTGTCTCTTTTGAGTATTCTTTTGTAGCAATCATCCTGCCGGCGATGTCATAGAAAACAACTTTTTTTATGGTGTTGCCGTTGTTGGCGCTGATATGAACCTCCTTTGATGTGCGGTTGTAAAACATAGTAATGTTTTTCTCCGCGCTGTTCTCTTTGAGTCCGCTTGATGTGTTGCTGTTTTGATTTACGGTAATATGATTAACCAAACTGTTGATGTAAACCTCCAGATAGGTATATCCTTCTTCGTTTAAGTCGGTAGCTGTTTTGCCTGGATAGTTGCTTTCGAGCCATCCATCGGGTATGCCATCGCGGTTGGTGTCTGTTGGTGCGGTTTCTTGCACTAAGGTAGGCCATGGTGTCCAATTGGCATCAGCGTTGGCTGGTTTTATATCCCTATGCGAGTCGATAATACCTGCTTTTGGGTAGCCGGTACTCTTCCAGTTAACATCCGGCATGCCGGGGTAATTGGTGCCATATCCGTTGTAGATAGATAAACCAATGAAGTTGGTTGTTCCTGCTTGTGTTTCTTCCACCATACGTAGGTCGTGCGAATCGCGTCTAAGACTTGCCCCAGCAAATTCGAGTACTTTTTCGTAAGCTTTCTCGGCAGTGTGGGTTGTTACAGTGGTAGGAACCACATTATCGCCGGAGAGGCCTTTGATAACGAAAGGCTCAGACATTTTGATGCCTGCTTTCTCTGCTTCCGATACTGTGCCATAACCCGACGGGAATTGATTGAATACACCGTACGTCCAGTTGTCTCTGGTGGCGTTGTTGCAGTTTACTTCATTTTTACCATCGTCTACTACATTTCCATCAATATAGAATTGTCCCCAAATGTTATAGCGTATGCTTCCTGTATTCTTGTCTTTGTCTATACTCATGATGCGTCCACGCGCTGTACCTGTGCTCGATCGTGCTCCTGGTTTGTAGTAGTTGTTTACCATGTTGATGTTCATGGCTTCGCCTCCGTATATGTTTCCATAGTTGTAAAGCACATTGTTGCGGTGGTCTACTGTTTCTGTGTGTGGCTTAATGTTTGCTCCGGGGCCAAAGCGTGGTACGCGACTATCATGGTGCACCATAAAATTATGGTGGAAGCTAGCATCTGTTCCTCCCCAAATACCGCCATATCCATGAGGCCCTTTGTCGTGAGTGGAAAGTCGTAGGCTCTCGGAGATAAGGCACCATTGAAGCGTAAAGTAGTTGCAATTATAAAAAGAGACACATTCGTCTGTGCTCCAACTCATAGAGCAATGGTCTACAATTACGTTCTTAAAGAAACGTCCTCCCAGTGCATCGGCTCCTCCGCTTATTACGGAATCGTCGCCCATGCGGATGCGCAGGTAGCGGATAATAACGTTATTGGCACTGATTTCTACAGGATGGTTGGCCAGGCAGATACCATCGCCCGGTGCTGTCTGACCGGCAATCGTTACGTTACCATTCTTGATGCTTAGTTTGCTGTTAAGCATGATTGTGCCACTTACCTTAAAGAGTATGGTTCGCACGCCGGTTTGGTTCAAGCACCACCTGAGCGAGCCTTCTTTGGTGGAACTGTTTCCCGTTGAAGTATCTTCGAGGGTATTTACATAATAAACTGTACCGCCACGTCCGCCTGTGGTGTACATTCCTCCACCTTCTGCTCCGGGAAATGCCGGAGTTTGTGCTACTGCAGCAATGGCGAATGAAAAATAAAAGGAAATTGTTAATAGTGTTCTCATGATTGTTTTGTTATTGATTTTGCGCTGCAATATTAGGTTAAACTATCGGTCTGTACGTACAAAATTTGGTGCAAAACGGACAAAAAATGACCATCTATTCTGTTTTTTACGGATCAAGTTAAATAGTATAGCCGTATAGTCCAAATACTTGACGCGTCAAGTATAAAGAGTACACGCTTCAAGTATAAAGAGTTGACGCGTCAAGTATTTGGGGGTGAAATACCCCCTCTCAGAAGCGTCCTAGCGCAACATTGTTTCTTTGGAAAATAAGCAGAAATGTAAAGGGAAGACAAGCACCAACAAAGATTTCTACTTGATCCGTTTTTTACTTCACTGATTATGGGTGTTGAATCGTGAGACATAGGCTGAGCAGTCGTGCGCCTATGGACGACGGAGCATGAAACTGTGGCTGAGGGAACGCAGAATTATGACCTGATTGTTACAACCAAGATTCAAAATGCCAGGTGAGTGGCATTTCTTCTTCAATAAATGTAGTGCAATGGGTAATTCCACTCGATAGGCTGGTGTTAGCGTAGGCGTTCCATCCCGTTTTGAATGAAGCGTTGTAGCTGAAAGATTTCCTGCCACCGGCTACTAAGGTGAAATTGTATCCGCTTAGTGCGAAATCTTGATTGGCATAATGATAGTATATGAATGTCTTGTTGCTCTTAGAACCTTCGCCTGACCAATCGCTAAGAAACAATCTACCTATACGGTTATTGTCGTTGTCGTAAGCAATGATGTCATTGAGTGCTGCAACTTTTGCCTGTGCATTATTGCCCTCTGCCGGCCAGTAACCGGTATAATCGGCAGCATCGGCACGCGTAGCCTTTTGTAATTCTTCGTTACTAAAATGAACGGGAAGAGAAAGTGTGACTTTCCCATTGCTATACTTTCCCTCTACGGTTGCTATTATTTGCCAATCGACCCCTGATATTTCTGCTTTAACCTTGCTGAATGTTATGTCCTGTGGCAAACCTACTATTTCGGAGATGATGATGTTGTCGTTTTGCAGACAAGTGACGGGTAGTGGCGGTAACTCTTCCCCCTCTTCGGAGCACGAAAAGAGGAGTGCGCAAAGAAGCGATATTGTTATAATTAAGTATGGATATTTAATACTTGCCATCGTTGGTTATCTGCAAAAAGGAACTCTTTCTCTATTAAAAGTTGATAAATCGGGCGCAAGTTACAAACTTTCTTTATTTCTTTACTCTTAACTCAATAAAAAGCTCTATTTTTGCACTTTATTTTTATCACAAACGGGGTATGAAATTAGAACAACTTACAGCTATATCGCCTATTGATGGTCGCTATAGAGACAAAACTAGCGAATTAGCCAAATATTTTTCCGAGTATGCACTTATTAAGTACAGAGTGCAGGTGGAAATTGAATATTTCATCGCGCTTTGTGAACTTCCTTTGCCCGAACTTGCTTCGGTTACACAAGAAACGTTCACTGCTTTGCGTGCTATCTATCAAAACTTTTCAAAGGAAGACGCGCAGCGCATCAAAGATATTGAAAAAGTAACTAACCATGATGTAAAAGCGGTAGAGTACTTCATTAAGGAAGAGTTTGATAAGCTAGGAGGGTTAGACGCATATAAAGAATTTATCCACTTTGGGTTGACATCGCAAGATATCAACAATACGTCGGTGCCACTTTCTATCAAAGAAGCTTTGGTGGATGTGTACTTGCCTTTATTAAATGAACTTACCGCGCAACTTAAAACTTATGCTGCCGAGTGGGCAGATATACCAATGCTTGCCAAAACACATGGACAGCCTGCTTCGCCAACTCGTTTGGGAAAAGAAATCAATGTGTTTGCTTATAGGTTGGAAGTGCAGACGGCCGAATTGCAGAAGTGTGTCATCTCTGCCAAGTTTGGTGGAGCAACCGGTAATTTTAATGCGCATCATGTAGCCTATCCAGCCAAAGATTGGAGAGAGTTTGGTAATACATTCCTGGCTAATAAGCTCGGTTTGCAACGCGAAGCATATACTACACAGATATCCAACTACGATAACTTATCGGCACTGTTTGATGCAATGAAACGCATCAATACTATTTTAATAGATATGAATCGCGACTTTTGGCAATACATCTCTATGGAGTATTTTAAGCAGAAGATTAAGGCCGGTGAAGTGGGGTCGAGTGCTATGCCACACAAGGTAAACCCGATTGATTTTGAAAATGCGGAAGGAAATTTGGGCATTGCTACTGCTATTCTGGAGCATTTGGCTGTGAAGCTGCCTATCTCTCGTTTGCAACGCGATTTGACGGACTCAACTGTATTGCGGAACGTGGGTGTGCCATTTGGACATATTGTTATAGCAATGCAGAGCTCTTTGAAAGGCTTGCGTAAACTCTTGTTGAACAATACGGCTATCTATAATGATTTAGATAACTGTTGGAGTGTGGTGGCAGAAGCCATACAGACTATCTTGCGGAGAGAAGGTTATCCCAATCCTTATGAGGCACTAAAAGCATTAACCCGAACAAATGAAGCTATAAACGAAGTTTCTATAAAACGGTTTATTGAGGAATTGAACGTAAGTGAAAACATTAAAGAAGAATTAAGAAAAATAACCCCGCATACCTATACGGGGATTTAATACAGTATTATCAATATATAAATCCTAAAAAAGTGCCGCGAGGCATAGTGTGTAATTTTATTCGAATAGAACCATGAGTACAGAAAATGATTTTTGGAAGGAAGAGCCTGCCAATGAGGGTAAGGAAATGAACCGTGAAGGTAATGAGTACAACAATGACGGATACAATCGTCGGGAAAACAACTACAATCGCGAAGGAGGTTATAATAGGGAAGGTGGATACAACCGCGATGGTGCTAATCGCTCGTATGGCGATCGTCCCCAACGTCCTAGCTACAATCAAGGAGGTGGTTATAACCGCCCTAATTACAATCAGGGTGGTGGCTACAACCGTTCGTATGGTGATCGCCCACAGCGCCCCAGTTATAATCGTGATGATAATTCGCAACGTTCGTACGGTGATCGTCCGCAACGTCCTAATTATAATCGTGACGATAATCAAGGCTCTTATAATAGAGGTGGAAATGCCTATGATCGTCCACAGCGTCCGCGCATAAATAGAGAAGAAGGTGCGCCACGCCCACGTATTAACCGCCCACAACCACGCCCATATGATAATGACCAGGGCTACGAACGCAGACCTTATAACAACGATGGTGGCGAAAGACGTCCATATCGTCCACAAGGTGGTGGTTATAATAGCGGAGGCTACAATAGCGGTGGTTATAATAATGGTGGCTATAATAGAGGTGGAGGCTATGATCGTCCTCAACGTCCACGTTTTAATTCGGGCGATGGACGCTCACAAGGCTTTAATCGTCCTCAACGTCGTACAGATGATTATAATCCACATGCAAAATATAGCATCAAGAAGCAGATTGAGTACAAAGAGTTGAACGTAGATCCTAATGAACCGATTCGTCTGAATAAATTTCTAGCCAATGCGGGAGTGTGTTCGCGTCGCGAAGCGGATGAATTTATCACCGCAGGTGCAATATTGGTGAATGGTGAAGTTGTGACAGAATTGGGTACAAAAGTGAAACGTTCGGATGAAATTAAGTTCCACGATCGTTCGGTAAATATAGAACGAAAGATATATATATTGCTAAACAAACCGAAAGATTGTGTAACAACCTCTGATGATCCACAATCTCGTCGTACTGTAATGGATTTGGTGAAAGGAGTTTGCTCGGAGCGTATCTATCCGGTAGGTCGTCTTGACCGTAATACTACCGGTGTATTGTTGCTTACAAACGATGGCGATTTGGCTTCTAAATTAACGCATCCGCAATATGAGAAGAAAAAAATCTATCAGGTTACAACAGATAAGAATGTAACCAGAGCAGATATGGATCAGATACTGGATGGTGTTAAGCTAGATGAGGAAACTGAAGTTAGAGCAGATGCTGTAAGTTATGTAGATGATTTCAAGCGCAACGTGATTGGTATTGAAATTCATACAGGGCAAAACCGTATCGTTCGTCGTATATTCGAAGCTCTGGGTTATAAAGTAGTGAAGTTGGATCGCGTATTCTTTGCAGGATTAACCAAGAAAGGTTTAAGACGTGGAGATTGGCGTTATCTGTCTGAGAACGAAGTGAACTACCTACGTATGGGGTCGTTCTCTTAATGATTATAAAAAGTAAAAAGTATGGAAAAGATTAGTAGAACAAAGATTGTTGATTTGTTGGCATCCGATAAATTTGGAGCTACGGTCAATGTAAAAGGATGGGTGCGTACTCGTCGCGGTAGTAAACAGGTGAATTTCATTGCCTTGAATGACGGTTCTACAATAAATAATATACAAGTAGTAGTGGATTTAAGTAACTTCGATGAGGAAATGCTGAAGTTGATTACTACCGGAGCTTGTTTAAGTGTTAATGGTATTTATGCGGAGTCTGTTGGTTCCGGACAGCAAGGGGAAATTCAAGCGACTGAAATAGAAGTGCTTGGTGCTTGTGATAATACATATCCGCTGCAAAAGAAAGGGCATTCAATGGAGTTTCTTCGTGAGGTGGCTCACTTAAGACCGCGTACCAATACTTTTGGAGCGATATTCCGTATCCGTCATCACATGGCGATTGCAATTCATAAATTTTTCCACGAAAGGGGGTTCTTTTATTTTCATACTCCTATAATAACAGGGTCTGATTGTGAAGGGGCTGGACAAATGTTTCAGGTAACTACGATGAATATGTACGACCTGAAACATGATGAAGCAGGATCGATAGATTATAAGAATGACTTCTTTGGGAAGCAGACTAGTTTGACTGTTTCCGGACAGTTGGAAGGTGAGTTGGCTGCAATGGCTTTGGGCTCAATTTATACTTTTGGACCTACTTTCCGTGCCGAAAACTCGAATACACCTCGACACTTGGCAGAGTTTTGGATGATAGAGCCGGAAGTTGCCTTCAACGAGATAGAAGAGAACATGGATCTGGCCGAAGATTTCATTAAGTATTGTATTCAGTGGGCTTTGGACAACTGTATGGATGACATTCAGTTCCTCAACGGTGCCAGAAAACATCTTTATAAGAATGAAGAAACAGACGATCTGATTGAACGCCTGCAATTTATTTTGCAAAATAAGTTTGTTCGCCTGTCATACACCGAGGGTATTGAGATACTGGAAAAAGCAGTTGGCGATGGGCATAAGTTTGAATTCCCCGTTTATTGGGGAGTCGATCTGGCCTCTGAACACGAACGCTATTTGGTTGAATCGCATTTCAAAACTCCGGTGATTCTTACTGATTATCCGAAAGAGATTAAATCTTTCTACATGAAGCAGAATGATGATGGAAAAACCGTACGTGCTATGGATGTTCTTTTCCCAAAAATCGGCGAAATTATAGGTGGCTCACAACGTGAAGAAAATTTAGAAAAACTACAACGTCGAGCTGAAGAAATGGGAGTTCCAGAGAAAGATATTTGGTGGTATATGGATACCCGTCGTTTTGGAACCGCTCCACACTCTGGTTTTGGGCTTGGATTTGAACGCTTGTTATTGTTTGTTACTGGTATGAGTAATATTCGTGATGTGATTCCATTCCCAAGAACACCTAACAATGCCGAATTCTAAAATGTGTCGTGCATAGAGTATTAAATCCCCGTCAATCTTGAGTAATGAGATTGATGGGGATTCTTCTGTTTTTATGCTATCGCTCTTTACAGTTCAAAAAAAGCATAGAAAATGTTGGCAGGTAAAAAGAAAAGCACTAATTTTGCAAGCCGATTATTATCGAAAAGTATTAAAAGATTAATTCATAGCTACTTAGCAATCCTTTGTCCGGGGAGAGTTAAGCGGTAATGAAAATTTAGTAGTAACAATTAAAACAAAATTAAGAGTGGATACTTTAAGTTACAAGACCATTTCTGCAAACAAAGCGACCGCAACCAAAGAATGGATTGTTGTAGATGCAACAGACCAAGTGTTGGGACGTCTGGGATCAAAAGTGGCAAAATTGTTGAGAGGAAAGTATAAACCAAACTTTACTCCTCACGTAGATTGTGGCGATAATGTAATCATTATCAATGCCGACAAAGTAAAAATGACAGGAAACAAATGGAACGACAGAGTTTACTTGTCGCACACTGGTTATCCTGGTGGTCAAAGAGAAATGACTCCGGCTCGTTTGCAAGCAAAACCTAATGGCAACGACAGATTGTTGAGAAAAGTTGTAAAGGGTATGCTCCCAAAGAACAAATTGGGTGCTGAAATATTGACGAACATGTATGTTTACGCAGGTAGCGAACATAAGCATGAAGCGCAAAACCCTAAAAACATTGATATTAACTTACTTAAATAAAAATAATGGAAGTAGTAAATGCATTAGGTAGACGTAAACGTGCAATTGCACGCATCTACGTAAGCGAAGGAACAGGAAAAATTACAATCAACAAGCGTGAGCTTGATAAATATTTCCCATCTTCTATCCTTCAGTATGTTGTAAAACAACCATTGAACAAATTAGGCGTTGCCGAAAAATACGATATTAAAGTAAATCTTTGCGGTGGCGGATTTACAGGTCAATCGCAAGCTTTACGCTTAGCTATTGCTCGCGCTTTAGTGAAAATGAACCCGGAAGATAAATCAGCTCTTCGTGCAGAAGGATTTATGACTCGCGATCCACGTTCTGTTGAACGTAAGAAACCAGGTCAACCCAAAGCTCGTAAGAGATTCCAGTTCAGCAAGCGCTAATTTTATTACGATTTATATTTATTGTAAAAACAGTAAATGTCTATCGTCGATAATTTGGTTTAGTATCTAAACTTCCGGGACTCTTCGAAGGCTACCCGGTGGTTGGTTTAGAAAAACAAAAAAGAAAGTAAACAATTAATTATTAAAACAATGTCAAGAACAAATTTTGATACTCTTTTAGAAGCCGGTTCACACTTCGGACACCTTAAAAGAAAGTGGAACCCTGCAATGGCTCCTTATATTTTTATGGAACGCAATGGTATTCATATCATTGACCTTCACAAAACCGTAGCAAAAGTGGATGAAGCAGCTGATGCTTTGAAACAAATTGCAAAATCGGGTAAAAAAATACTTTTTGTTGCTACTAAAAAACAAGCAAAGCAAGTTGTGGCAGATAAAGCTGCAGCTATTAATATGCCTTACGTTATTGAACGTTGGCCAGGTGGTATGCTTACTAACTTCCCTACAATTCGTAAAGCAGTGAAGAAGATGGCTACTATCGACAAGTTAACTAACGATGGTACTTATTCAAATCTTTCTAAGAGAGAAGTTCTTCAAATTTCTCGCCAACGTGCTAAATTGGAAAAGAACTTAGGCTCTATTTCTGACCTAACTCGCTTGCCTTCTGCTCTTTTTGTTGTTGATGTAATGAAAGAACATATTGCGGTTCGCGAAGCTAACCGTTTGGGTATTCCTGTGTTTGGTATTGTTGATACAAATTCAGATCCTTCAAATATTGACTTTGTAATCCCTGCAAATGACGATGCTACAAAATCAATTGAAGTAATTCTGGAAGCTTGTTGTGCAGCTGTAGCCGAAGGCCTTGATGAAAGGAAAGCTGAAAAGATAGACTTGGAAGCAGCTGGTGAAGCTCCTGCTACAAAAGGCAAAAGAAAAACAACTAAGGCAAGATTAGAAAAATCGGATGAGGAAGCAATAAACGCTGCTAAAGCGGCTGCTTTCTTGAAAGAAGACGAAGAAGCGTAATTAATAATAAAGAGTTAAGGAGTAGGATTTTTCTTACTCCTTTTACTACTAATAAATAGAAAGGAAAACATTATGGCTGTTACTATGGCTGAAATCACCAAGCTGCGTAAAATGACGGGAGCTGGTATGATGGATTGTAAAAACGCATTGACAGAATCTGATGGCGATTTTGACAAAGCAGTAGAAATCATTCGTAAAAAGGGACAAGCAGTTGCTGCAAAACGTTCTGATCGCGAAGCGTCGGAAGGTTGTGTATTGGCTAAGCACGAAAATGGATTGGCAATCATGCTGGCATTGAAGTGTGAAACTGACTTCGTTGCTAAGAATGCTGATTTTGTGGCGCTGACTCAAGATATACTTAATCTTGCTGCTGCTAAAAAACCTGCTGATTTGGAAGCATTAAAAGCATTGCCTTATGCAAATGCTACTGTTGCCGATGCAATAGTTGACCGCAGTGGTATCACTGGCGAAAAAATGGAATTAGATGGTTATGCATTCGTAGAAGGTGCTACTGTTGCTTCATATATTCACCCAGGCAATAAGCTGGCTACAATTGTTGCATTTAACCAACCTGATATTGATGCGCAAGTAGCAAGAGATGTTGCTATGCAAATTGCAGCAATGAGCCCAATTTCTATTGATGCTGCAAGGCTTCCTGCTGAAGTTCTTGAAAAAGAAAAAGCAATCGCTGCCGATAAAGCACGTCAAGAAGGCAAGCCAGAGAATATGATCGAAAGAATAGCTGAAGGTCGTATCAACAAATTCTACAAAGAAGTTTGTTTGTTGGAACAAGAATTCGTAAAAGACGCAAAAATGTCTATTGGCGAGTATCTGACTAAAACAAGCGCTGGTTTAACAGTTGTTGACTTCAAACGTTTTACATTAAACGTAGAATAATATAATCGCAGAGCGAAAACAGCGGGTGCAGCAAAATGTTTTGCTGCACCCGTTTCTTTTTATCCACCAATTGGTTTTGCCTTTAAGTATCCTTCCTTGATGAGCAGGTCCAGAATTTTCTGCTTAAAATCTCCTTGTATAACAATCTCTCCTTCTTTGGCTGTACCACCTACACCACATTTTGTCTTAAGAAATTTACCCAACTCCTTAAGATCGTCCTCTGTTCCAATGAAGCCGGTTATGAGTGTGACAACTTTCCCACCACGGTTTTTTTTGTCGAGTTGTACGCGGAGGTTTTGTTTCTCAGGGGTTATTGTTTCTTGTGCTTCAATCTCTTCGCTTTCGTAATTGTAGTTGGGATTGGTGGAGTAAACAATGTTTAGCCGGTCTTTCCAATCATTCTTTTTCATGTTGCTTGTTATTAATTTTGCTATCAAAAATAGTATTTAGTTGTCAGCCTGCCAATTTTTTCCCTATCTTTACGAAGAGAATAGCTTTGAAATACAAAAAAACTTTCGAACTGCTACAAATTGGAAGGTTATTATGAATGCTGAAAAACGATTAAAACATCACATAAAAGTCCCTGAGCCAACATTGCGCAGGCTCCCTTGGTATCTGTCCAATATAAAACTGCTAAAACAAAAGGGAGAAAGATATGTTTCTTCTACTCAGATATCTAAAGAAATCAATATTGATTCTTCGCAAATAGCAAAAGATTTATCTTATGTAAATATATCGGGTAGGACTCGTGTTGGTTATGATGTTGATTTGTTAATTTCTGTCTTAGAAGACTTTCTTGGCTTCACCAATGTGCATAGGGCGTTTCTGTTTGGCGTTGGGAGCTTGGGTGGTGCATTGCTTGCTGACTCTGGCTTAAGTCACTTCGGCCTTGAAATTGTGGCAGCTTTTGATGTCGACCCAGAGAAAGTTGGAACGAAGATAAATGCAATCCCTGTGTTTCACACAAATGAGTTTGTTGATAAAATTGCAGAATATAAAGTGAATATTGGAGTATTGACCGTTCCTATCGAAATAGCACAACAAATCACAGATAAAATGATTGATGGTGGTATTAAAGCAGTTTGGAATTTTACTCCTTTTCGTATTCGCGTTCCCGAAAATATTGTGGTTCAGAACACTTCCCTTTATGCACATTTGGCAGTTATGTTTAATAGGTTGAACTTTAATCAGTATGAATAAATGAAGATTATCGGCGTGGGTATGAACTATGCCCTACACAATAAAGAGTTAGACTATACGTTAATAAACAAAGAGCCGGTTATCTTCATGAAGCCCGATTCAAGTATATTGAAAGACGGTAAACCTTTTTATCTGCCGGATTTTACAAATGAGGTTCACTATGAAGCGGAATTGGTTATTCGAATTTGTCGATTGGGTAAGAACATAGCTTCTCGCTTTGCGCATCGTTATTATGATGCGGTAACAGTGGGAATTGATTTTACAGCCCGTGACTTACAGCGTGAGTTTCGCTCCAATGGTAATCCATGGGAATTGTCGAAAGGTTTTGATAATTCAGCTGCTATTGGTGAGTTTGTTTCAGTTGATAAATTTGCTGATTTACGCGAAGTGGATTTTCATTTGGAAATTGACAAACAAGAGGTGCAGCATGGGTATACTAAAGATATGATCTTCTGGGTGGATGATATTATTGCGTATGTTAGTCAATTTGTGACCCTAAAGATTGGTGATTTGTTGTTTACCGGGACGCCTGCTGGTGTAGGTCCTGTTAAGGTAGGACAGCATTTAGAAGGTTATCTGGGAGAAGAAAAACTGCTCGATTTTTACATCAAATAAAGTGAGCTGTGTCATTGGCGCAGTTCTAATTGAGTAGTTTTATGTTTGTCAATCGAAAAATAGTAGTAATACTTCTTTTAATACTCTCTTTGTCGCTTTCAGCGCAAACATTCCTGACGATAAACTGGAAGGAACTTTCGGAGGTGCATACTCTCCCTGCTGTTCGGGAACAAATTTCCTTGGGGAAGGACTATGACTCTTGTATATATAAAGTACGTATTGAATATCCGGAGTTTGAACCACTAACAGCCATCGAGGCTGCCGAACTTTCTAAGCAAAACATTTCTTTACCCGATTCTCCTATCGTAGAAACGCAACTCAATGTATCCGCTCATCACGGTTATTTAGATGTGAGTTTTATTCCTGTGGTCTTTCGTGCAGGAGGGTATCAGCGTATTCTTTCTTGTAAATTAGCCGTGGAACGCATACCAGTATCTACTCGTGCTATGCAAACTGCTGAAGAAACAACACGGCAGTCTGTACTTGCTGAAGGGAAGTTCACAAAGATTCGTGTGAAGAACAATGCTGTATATCGCATTACCTACGCAGAGTTAAAGCGAATGGGATATACCGACCCGACGAAAGTTTCTTTGTATGGCTATGGCGGACATCTTTTGTCGCAACGATTTGACGAACAGCCTGCTACGGATTTGCGACAAGTACCTTTGCTACATATTGACGAAAGTGTTCTGTTTTACGGACTAGGTCCTCTTTCTTGGAAAGCAAACAGTACAAATTCTTACTTCACCCGTACACAGAATTTCTATTCTGAGTATGGCTACTACTTCCTTGCCGAAAAAGAGGAATCACCCATTGGCTTTCCTGCAGAAGCTTCTTTGGCAATGTCTACCAATAAACAGGAAGTTTTTGACGCAGTTGCTCTACACGAAAAAGATTCGTATGCTTGGGGAGCAACAGGTCGCGAACTCTACGAAGATTATGATTATGTGACGGGGAATACTAGAACATATCGTTTTACACTGCCCGGCATTCAAAATGAGCCCGGACGTGTCATTGCCGAATTTGCCGCGCGTTCGATAGACTCCTCAACAACCTATACGATAGCAGTAGACGGGCAAACAGTTGGTACACAAAGCGTTTCTGCAATTTCTTCTTCCGATCAATACTATACTAAAGCTACTAGTGGGATTCTAAATGCAAATTGGGCAGGAGACAAAACAGAGCAAACGTCTGTAACATTAACACATAATCGCTCTGCGGGTATCTTAGGCAGATTAAATTACTTGATACTTAATTATAAACGAATACTGACCTTGAACGAAGCCTTTGTCTCGTTTCGATCGTTGGCATCCATCAATCGAGAAACGACCTTTGTTCTTTCCAATGCCAATAGTAACACGGTGGTGTGGGATGTTACTTCTCCAACGGAATATAAACAGATGGACGGAACGCTTGAGGGAGATAAATTTACTTTCACTATCCCTGCCGGTACTTTGCGCGAGTTTGTAGCTGTAAACCTCAAGGCAACCTTTGAAACAGTTGAAGTTGTAGGCAATGTTGTTAATCAAAACCTACACGGACTGGAAGCTACAGATATGGTAATTATTATTCCTGATAATGAAAGTTTCAGAGTGCAGGCAGAGCGACTGGCACAGGTACATCGCAATAAAGACAAGCTAACAGTAGAGCTAGTTACTGCTTCGCAAGTTTATAACGAGTTTTCTTCGGGTACACCGGATGCTACCGCGTACCGACGATTAATGAAGATGCTTTATGACCGTTATACGTCTGAAGAGGAAAAACCTAAATACCTGTTGTTGTTTGGTGATTGTAGTTACGACAACCGTTTAATAAGTCCTACGTGGAGTAGTGCTAAACAGGAGGATTTCCTTTTGTGCTACCAATCGGAGAATTCGTTGGATGAAGTGTATTCTTATGTAACTGACGACTACTTTGGGTTTTTAGATAATTCAGAAGGAGATAACCTAGCGACAGCCCGCTTAGATATTGGCATTGGTCGTTTCCCGGTTCGCTCTGTGGCACAAGCCATTGTTGCAGTAGATAAAACGATTGCTTATATAGAGAATAAGCAAGCCGGCTCATGGAAAAATACAATTTGCTTTGTGGCCGACGATGGTGATAATAACTTGCACGTAGGGCAAGCCGAAAAATTGGCTACTTATGCCGAAGATAATTATGGCAATTTTATGGTTAATCGTATCTATGCCGATAGCTATAAACGCGAAGCTACTGCCACTGGTTACTCTTATCCTGATGCAACGAACCAACTCTTAAAGCAGTTTGAAAAAGGAATGTTGATCGTAAACTATGTAGGTCATGGGAGTACATCTGCTTGGAGTGCAGAAAACCTGCTTACAGCCGATCATATTTCGCGATTAGAATCACCGCGACTCCCGCTTTGGATAACTGCCACGTGCGATTTTACTCGATATGATGATGTAAACACGTCTGCTGGCGAACAAGCCTTTCTAAATGCAAATGGCGGAGCTATTGCATTGCTTACCACCAGTAGAGTAGTATACGCTGCACAAAATGCGACATTGAATCAAGCTTTCGTAAAACATCTTTTTGATAAATCGAATGGAAAACGTGTGCGTCTCGGCGATATTATGCGCTTGGCGAAGTGTGACATAACTTTGTCAAACGACCGTAATAAGTTGAACTTCTCACTCATAGGCGACCCTGCTTTGACACTCGCTTATCCCGACTATCAGATACAAATAGATGAATTTGATGGTGCATTAACCAATGAGTATCCCATGATAAAAGCCGGTGGAAAAGTAACTGTAAAAGGGCATGTGTTGACTCCTGAAGGTGAAGTTGCTGAGGATTTCTCTGGGACAATATATCCTACCGTACTTGATAGTAAGGAAAATGTAAAGACACTTGATAACCTTGATGAAGGTGCTTTTCGGTACGAGGAGCGTGGTAAAATACTTTTCTCGGGTGCAGAACCAGTGGTAAATGGGTCGTTTGAGTTTGTCTTCCCTGTTCCGTTAGACATAAATTACTCGGAAGAACAAGGCTTAATGAACCTGTATGCAGTGGACTTTACAACTACAGATGTTGTAAGAGAATCGGGCAGTTACTTTGATAGTTTCTTGGTGGGTGGAACTGCCGAAAATATATCTTCTGACACAGATGGTCCCCAGATTACAGCTTACTTAAACACTGCAGATTTCCTTGAAGAAGGCAAAACTAACGAAACACCACAGTTTGTAGCTCATCTCAAAGACGAAGATGGCATCAATACAGTTGGTAATGGTATTGGGCGGGATTTGACACTTGTTATCGATGGTAATCCTACTTATACATACTCCTTGAATGAATACTACACTCCTGAATCGGGAGACTATACGCAAGGAACTGTTCGTTTTTCTATTCCTGAGTTACCCGAAGGCGAACATATATTACTTTTCCGAGCATGGGATTTACTGAATAATTCATCTACTATTCAACTGGGCTTTGAGGTAATTAAAGGATTACGCCCCGAACTCATAGCAGTAACATGTACACCCAGCCCTGCTAAAGAATCAACGCAGTTCTTGTTGTCGCACAATCGCCCGGGTTCTCTGTTAGATATAACTTTAACGGTTTACGACTCTATGGGGAAACCTATGTGGAATAATGTGGTGCGTGGAACTTCGGCAGAGAATAACTATTATATTACGTGGAATTTGTGTACGTCTGCGGGGCAACGTTTGGCTCCCGGTGTTTATATCTACCGGGCATCCATCTCTTCTGGTGGTGGGAAGGTTAGTAGTAAGAGTAAGAAAATCATTGTCTTGGGACAATAAAATGATAAAAATATTGTTTACTAATGCAGATACAATAACTGTTTATGATGAAGAAATTAATAATAACCCTCTTGGCTTTGATGGTAATATTGCCGGTGGTAGCACAAAAAAACCAATTTAACCCAATACAAACCGGTGTGAATTCACTCGGTATTGCGCCCGACTCTCGTGGTGGTGGTATGGGCGACTTGGGTGTAGCCACCGAACCCGATGCGGCATCGCAATTTTGGAATCCTGCCAAGTATCCGTTTGCCATAGGACGCGCGGGTGTTTCTATCTCTTATACACCATGGTTGCGTAAGCTGGTCGATGATATTGGGTTGGCATATCTTTCAGGTTTTTATCGTGTAGGCGAGTACGGTGCACTTAGTGGATCGTTACGTTATTTCTCTTTAGGTGAAGTGCCTGCCGGACAATATACCGAAGATGATAAAGGTTACACTATTAAGCCTTATGAGATGTCGATAGATATTGCTTATTCACGCATGCTTTCCGAACGATTTTCAGCAGCGGTTGCACTGCGTTATGTTTATTCCGACCTTGCGTACAAAGAAGACGAAGAGGTTTCACCTGGTTCGGCATTTGCAGCAGATATTGCGTTCTACTCGCAAAACTACGTTATATTAGGGCAGCGTGAGTGTATGCTCTCTTTCGGATTAAATGCCTCCAATATTGGTTCTAAGATATCTTATGATAGTGGCAATAGTAGTCAGTTCTTGCCAACAAACCTGCGCTTAGGTACTTCTTTGCTTGTTCCGGTAGACGATTACAATACCATAGCATTCAATCTGGATTTGAATAAGCTGATGGTTCCAACACGCCCGGTTCGTATGGAAGGAGAGGCGGAAGAAGATTATCAAGATCGTCTAGATCGTGACTATAACGATATCTCTTCCATTAAAGGAATCTTCAAGTCGTTTAGCGATGCGCCGGGAGGTTTTAAAGAAGAGCTGCAAGAAATTCAATGGTCATTGGGGGCTGAGTATACTTACAACAACCAGTTTTCGGTTCGTGCAGGCTATCACTATGAGCATGAAAACAAAGGGAATCGCAAATATTTTGCTTTCGGTGCAGGATTTAAGATGAATGTTTTTTCGCTCGATGCTTCTTACCTAGTATCTACAGCGCAGAGTAACCCACTCGACCAAACCATT
Source organism: Bacteroides sp. 214 (assembly GCF_010501015.1). Lineage (GTDB taxonomy): Bacteria > Bacteroidota > Bacteroidia > Bacteroidales > Bacteroidaceae > Bacteroides. Next base: position 22,953 of record NZ_QVML01000022.1, read on the forward strand.
CGTTTTACACTTGGTTTTGACTTGGATGGCATTAAAGATATATTTGGAAGGAGATAGAGGATGAAGATACGTGTTGGTTTTGGATTTGATGTACATCGCTTGGTCGAAGGCAGGCAGTTGTGGATAGGAGGAGTTCTTCTGCAACATGAAAAAGGGTTGTTAGGCCATTCTGATGCCGATGTGTTGATTCATTCCGTTTGTGATGCCTTGCTTGGAGCAGCCAATATGCGCGATATCGGCTATCACTTCCCTGATACAACCGCAGAATATAAAGGTGTGGATAGTAAAATATTGCTTCAAAAAACGGTTGAAATCATAGCCGAGAAAGGCTACCGTGTCGGTAATGTTGATGCTACAATTTGTGCCGAACGCCCTAAATTGAAAGATTACATCCCCGAGATGCAACGTGTACTTGCAGCTTTGATGCAGATAGATACCGATGATGTATCTATCAAAGCTACTACTACTGAAAAACTTGGCTTTACCGGACGAGAAGAAGGAATCTCCGCGTATGCAACTGTGCTTATAGAGTCTGTTTAATTATTTGTTACCATTTTGTTTTGCTCTGCAAACTCTCTATTTTGTCGTTTTGATGCTGTGGAGATGCTTGTTTGGCGGTTGTGAAGTCTTTCTTCTTTCTTTTTGTATTGTTTGTTACATCCTGTCTCTTGCTGCTCTTTTCTTCAAAAAGCCTATACATGCCTTCTGGATTGGTTTTTTCACTGCGAAAAAATGATGTTTTTCAACCAGAAAATGACTATACTGTTCAACTCTGATGACTATATTTTCATACCCGCTTCACAATGCCTACAACGCTGATTTGCTTTGACTAATCCTAATAGCTTTTTTAGCTAAGAGAAAATCTGACTTTGTTTATGATAAGATTGCAGTCAGTTTTAAGTAAAAATGACTGCATTTCACCTACAAATACAGTCTGATATTTGGATTTTTACACCTAATGACGACTATCGCTTGTTTTATCGTAATCTTGGATGCTTTGACAAAAAGACACTTTGTGATGCGCTTGCGCTAACCCTGCTGTTTAATTTGTTGTACAGTTTATTTGGTGGCTCTCTTCTCTCTTGCAGTTTCTCTCTTGCGCTTTAACTTGTAAAAAATAACTATACTATTGATAATATGCGCATTTCCTATTGATAAAGCCAACGGTAATTTACTATCTTTGTCGCAATGAGACATTCGAAGTTGATACAGGGCTTCATTTGTTTGTTGCTGACTTTCGCTTTCATATCATGTGTTTCGGATGCATTTGAAAAAAGAATTCTTATGCAGGCTCAACTATTGGTTGAAAGGAAACCTGATATCGCCCTTTTTTTACTGGATAGCCTCGTAAACCAAGACAACCTGACTAAGGCTTCACGTGCCGAATATGCTTTGTTAAAGACCCAAGCGCTCGATAAAAGTTACATTACCCATACCAGTGATTCTCTCATTCTTATTGCAATAGACTATTACGCATCTCAGGGCGATGACCTCAAGAAAGCACAAGCCTACTACTATTTGGGTTGTGTTAATTGGGATATGGGGCACGAAGTAGCTGCTATAGATGCTTTTCACCGGGCTGCTCAGAGTTTGCCTAAAGGGAACAAGGATAGGCTTACTGCTCGGATTTACACCAACCTTACTTTGCTATACGAAGGACAAGGTATCTATGCCAAGAGTTTAGAGATGGCTTGGGAGGCATATTATATCAATGATTTCTATAATGACTCTACCGGTTTAACCCTCTCTTTGGAGAATATTGCCAAACTGCATTTATATGATAACAAGCCTGATAGTGCCTTACATTATTACTCAAATGCATTGAAAATTGCTATGGCACAAGATAACAGAGAAAAACTTTCGTCTATTTCTGATGGAATATCGCGTGCTTATCGCATGAAGAAAGCCTACAAGGAGGCATACATATACATATCTAATGCTATTGATTATTATCCTTATTCCGAACCTTTGCTTTCCTACTACTATCAAAAAGGAGATATTCTTGCCCAGCTGGGTCAACAAGATTCGGCGCGACATTATTTATTACTCAGTAAGAGTGGTGATGACCTCTATACACAGGCTGCCAGTACATGGGCGTTGTTCTCGTTGGAAAAAGAAGCCGGAAATTTGAAGAAAGCACTCGATTATAACGTGATGTACCAATCTCTGAACGACTCTATCAGTCTGTTGAAGAACCGGTCGGAAGTATCCAGGCTGCTTACCGAGCATGAAATAGCTATGAGTATGAAGGATTATAAGCTGGCACAGCAGAAGCGTAATTCGTACTTCATTTATTCTTTTATAGTACTGTTTGCGCTTACCATTATCATCTTTATGGTCATAGATAAGCGGAAGAAAAAGAAAATGATAGCCTTGCAAGAGGAATTGATGCGTAACAGGGACATTGCGCAGATGATCGAAGAACAGTCGTCCAGTTCTTTTCAATACGAGAAACTTTTTACTTGCATAAAAATTTTCAAGGCAACAGCTATGTATAAAGAAATAAATGAAATGGATAAGCTCTACGATCGCGAAATGAAACTGACTCGAATAGAAAGAGAAGAGCTAAGAAAATCAATAAATGAAACTTTTGCTGAGGTTATTCTTCCCTTAAAAGAGTCCTATAACTTGACTTCGGATGATGTTTATTGCTGTTTGCTTTATTCTTTGGGCTTTTCAAATCAAGCGGTTGCTGTATGTATGGGGGTTGCATATGGTGCAATAAAGACTCGTAAGAGCAGAATTAAAGACAAATCGGACGATGATTTGTTCACAAAACTACTCTCTGGCAATCCTTTCAAATAAAAAGCTTCTGTTATCGTTAATTTGTTGCTTCTTAATTGATTACGTCTGTTTTGTAACCTTTTTGTAACCCTCTTTTCTTGCCCATTTTTGCAGTTGTAACTTTTTTGTCGCTGCAGAAATTTGTGCACCTTTCACAAAAACGCTTGCTTTGCTCTTCCCAGTCGGGTTTAATCAACAATTTATGAAAAGAGTATTTTCCATATTAACTGTCTTGCTTTTGTTGTGTGTGCAGAATGTGCACGCACAGAAGTTATCGATACGAGGAATCGTAGAAGACGGCGAAGGTACTTTCATAGAACGTGCAGCTATTCGGTTGTATAATAATGATTCTGTATTCATAGCTGGTGTTGTAACTAATCAGAAAGGACGTTTCAGTATTGATAATATTGATTCGGGAAAGTACAAAATGATTATTTCCCACTTGGGATACAAAAATCGTAGTGTAGCACTACCCGAAGTTAAGGAGTCCACCAATATTGGTGTGGTAACTTTGGCGCCGATGAGTGTGGAACTTGAAACGGTAACAGTCAACGGTAGTGCAGAGCACCATAAAGACGACAAGGTTTTGATATATCCCTCCATGGAGCAAAAAAAGTATGCAGCTACAGGCTACGGACTCTTAAACAACATGATGCTCCCTACAGTCTTTGTGAACATGACTTCTAATGTTGTAACCTCCTATTTGGGAAAAGTTTCTTTATGTATTAACGGTCGTGAGGTAGGGCGAAAAGAAATATTAGCATTACCTCCCCATGAAGTACTGCGAGTGGAGTATCAAGATACACCGAATAATGAATTCTCGGGTACTGTTGTGGTAAATTTTATAACTATAAAACGCGAGATTGGTGGATATGCAGGTATTAGCCTTGATCAGCGACGTATGGGTGGTGAATATATGGCAACAGGCAAAATGCACTATAAAAACTCCGAGTTCTCTCTTATTTATTCTCCTTCTTATGTAAACGATAAGAAACGATATAGTCATGTGGAAGAGAAATTTGAAATGGATGGCGGGAGTGTAGTTCGTAATTGGCAAGGAACTCCTTCGAAATACAAAGAAGATACACATCAGCTAAATCTGAACTATTTTCTGCGTACCGAAAAGCATGAATTAAATGTTGCTTTAGACTATTGGCGATATAACAATCCAATTGAAAGAAAGAACGGACTTCGTACGTATGCCGGAATGTATAATGAAGCGTATCAGGCTTTTTTGACAGACAAAAGCAAGATAAAAGAGCCTAGTTTGGAAATCAATTACAACTATAAGATAACCGATCGTCATCGGCTAAGATTCTACTTGTATGCAGATTATACTGACAAAACATACAATTATGAATATGCAGAAAAGGGCGAAAATAGGGACGAATCTGTTACACTCAACCGGAGTATGGAAGGTACCTACTGGATTGCCAATCTATATTATCAATACATAATCAATGCTGCTAATACATTGCAGATACAAACAAGCTATCTAAAGCAAGATGCTGATTTTAGATACATCAATGGGTTCGACTATAAAGATAACCAAATGTATGATAAATACTTTATGCGGCTTACTTATACTAAGCGCTGGGAAAAAGCTTTAGTGACGTTGATAGGTGGGTTGTCTAACTACAATTATAAATCGAGCTTGGATGGAAAGATGGATGAACTGAATAAGGAACTTGCCTTCTTCTTGCGTTATGCGCCCAATAAAGCACATGTATTTAATCTGAAGTCGCAATTTACTACAGGTTCTCCAACGCTGGAGCAGTTATCATCAGTAGAGCAACCAGTTGATTTTATGCAGGTACAACGTGGAAACGCAATGTTGGAAAATGAATCGCGGTTACTGACTCAGGCAGCTTATTGGCTTACGGTTGGGAGGTCTCGTTTCTACTTTGCGGCACAGCATACGGCAGCGTTTAACTCTATACAAAAGAATGTGCTGTTGGAGGGAAATAAGTTTGTACATACCTACACATCCGATAATGATCAACATTCGCTTAAGTTGCTGGCTACAACCGTACGTAATTTTTGCGATGAGAAATTAAGTCTTCGTCTTTCGGGCAACTATACCCGTTACTGGGTTCCGGGCACAGATGTAAAGCTAAATACTTGGTATGCCGAAGGGAGCGCAAATTATAAACATCGTGCTATCTTGCTCTCTGCCTATGCAAAGAGTACGGAGAATATATTAGCAGGCAATGGTGTACACTATCGGTTTGGGTCTATTCACGGGTTGAGTTTATCATACGTTAAGGATGGTCTTTTGTTAACCATTGGTACAGAGAACCCTTTCTATAAGAATCACACAGACCATTTCTTTCATACAAATGTGTATCGGATAACCGATCGTAGTTTTGATAGAACAAACAGTAAAGTGTTCTTTGTTAGAAGTGTGTGGAATTTCTCGTTTGGAAAGAAACATAAGTATAAAGAGATCAATTTGGAAAGAAAAAAAGGGTCTATTGACCCGTTTTAAGATAAGCCCTTTGAAATATAAGGGGAATATTAATCAACAATTTTTATATTATGAAAACAATTAACATGTTTGCAAACTCTGCAGAAGTTATGGGTTTGTCGAGAAAAGCTCAAATGTCACTAATGGGTGGAGAAGTTAAGAAAGAAGAAGCTCCAAAGAAGAAAGAAGTGAAAAAGCTAAAAAAAGGCGAGTATCCTTTGGAATTTCCAGAACTAGACATTCCATTGTAGTTGAGTTTGAAAGCAAGTGTGCTTGCTTTTTGAAAATTGAGTCTATTGGAGAATATTTCTCCAATAGACTTTATCCGAAAAACACGAATAATGACGAAGCCTTTTACCTTGTACTTACAGCATGATGCGATGGATTGCGGACCAACCTGCTTGCGTATGATCGCGGCATGGTATGGTAAACGCTATTCCTTGGCGAAGCTACGTGAGAAATCTTTTATTACTCGCGAAGGGGTATCTATGCTGGGCATAAGTGAAGCTGCCGAGCATATAGGGTTTCGTACTATGGCAGTACAAATAGGGATTAAGCAACTTCGTGAAGCACCACTCCCGTGTATTGTTCATTGGAATCAAGCGCATTTTGTGGTAGTACACAAAGTGTCTCCAGCCAAAGCCCAACAAAGATATGTATGGGTAGCCGATCCGGCTGTTGGCAAAATAAAATATACAGAAAAAGAATTCTGCAACTGTTGGCTAAGTTCAGCCAATAAAGAAAATGAAACGGGAGTTGCGTTACTCTTAGAACCTGGTCCCGATTTTTACAAAGAGGAGAGTGAAGAGAAAACATCGAGGCGTGGATTCGGCTTTTTGTTTTCCTATATACGTCCTTACAAAAAACTGATTGTTCAGCTTCTTCTGGGATTATTTATTGGTAGTATCATCCAATTGCTGCTGCCGTTTTTAACACAGTCTATTGTAGATTTTGGCATCAGTAATCAAAATCTCAGCTTTATCTATTTAGTACTAATTGCGCAATTAGTGCTTACCTTCAGCAGTGCTGTTGTAGGATTTATCCGTGGTTGGATACTGCTTCATATTGGGATGCGTGTAAATATATCGCTTATATCCGACTTCCTCTCCAAATTAATGAAGTTACCTATGGGCTATTTCGATACAAAGATGACAGGAGATATTCTACAACGAATAAATGACCATACGCGCATACAGAACTTCTTAACCGGTTCAAGTTTAAGCTTTGTCTTTTCATTATTCAATATCGTAGTTTTCGGTTTGGTATTGCTTATTTATAATTGGGTTGTCTTTCTGATATTCTTGACAGGAAGTGCCATTTATGTAGCTTATGTTTGGCTCTTTATGAAGAAGAGAGCAGAACTGGATAACAAGCGCTTCGCTCAACAGTCGGCTAACCAAAGCAGTGTAGTGCAACTAATTGCGGGTATGCAGGATATAAAACTGAATACTTGCGAACAACAAAAACGCTGGGAATGGGAGCAGATACAAGCTAAACTATTTAAGTTAAGTATTAAAGGATTAGCGCTAGGACAATACCAAGACTCGGGTGCGGTAGTCATTAATCAAACAAAGAATTTACTTATTACTGCTTTAGTTGCCGGTTTGGTCGTGGAAGGAGAGATGACGCTTGGTATGATGCTTGCTGTGCAGTACATTATCGGGCAACTGAATAGTCCGATTGATATGCTCGTAGATTTTGTTCGCGACAGTCAAGATGCGCGTTTAAGCATGGATAGGCTAAGTGAGGTAAGCGATATAAAGGAAGAAGAGGAGAACCTCGAAGAACTCTTACAGGAGATTCCTGCTAAGGTTAATATACACATTCGTGGATTAAACTTTCGCTACAATCCATTAGATGACCGCCCCACCTTGCATGATATTAATATGTTAATACCACTTGGCAAGCAAACGGCTATTGTTGGTGCAAGCGGTAGTGGAAAAACAACATTGGTAAAATTATTGTTGGGTTTTTATCCTTTGGAAAAAGGGGAGATAATGCTGGATAGTATTAATCTTAGCAACTACAGTGTTCGCGCTTGGCGCAAAAAGTGTGGCATTGTGATGCAAGATGGATTCATATTCTCCGATACCATCGCAGGAAATATTGCTCCTGGTGTAGAACGTATTGATAAGCAACGCTTACGTTACGCTGCCGAGGTGGCTAATATACAAACTTTTATAGAAGAGCTACCTTTGGGTTACAATACAAAGATAGGACAGGAAGGGCATGGAGTTAGTCAAGGACAGAAGCAGCGTATTCTGATAGCTCGCGCGGTGTATAAAGATCCTGATTTTATTTTCTTAGACGAAGCTACCAATGCTTTGGATGCCAACAATGAGAAAGCAATCATGAATAATCTGTCACTTTTCTTAAAGGAGCGTACTTCGGTAGTGGTAGCGCACCGGCTTAGTACAGTGCGGCGGGCAGATCAAATTATTGTGTTGGATAAGGGCCGTATCGTTGAAGTGGGTACGCACGAAGAACTAGCAGCCTTAAAGGGAGTGTATTATCGGTTGGTAAAGAATCAATTGGAATTGTAATGGACGAAAAAGTACATACTGAAACGGATATAGAGTTACGTAGCGAAGAAGTACAGGATATTCTTTCACGTCCACCACACACATTAGTACGGTGGGGGACAACAGCTTTTTTTGCAATTATTCTCTTGTTGTTGATAGGTGGATGTCTCTTTCAATATCCCGATGTTGTGAAAGGCAATGTCGTTGTTACCACAGAGCATCCACCTGTATGGCTTGTTGCTCGTACTACAAGTAAATTAAAGGATGTATTGTTGTCCGATCGTCATCCGGTACGCCGTGGCGAAATTATTGCTGTTGCTGAGAACCCCGCTACTACAGATGATGTGTTTCAATTGAAAGAATCGTTGGCTACACTTGTTTTGCAGGACAGCATTATTTGTGCCACTTCTTTCCCTACACACTGGACACTCGGTGGTATTCAGAGTAGTTACAATGCTTTTGTTAAAAGCGTAACGGAATACTGTAACTTCCTGGAAATAGATATTTATGCTCGCAAAGAAGAAGCGGCACAGAAAGAACTCATAGCTTATCGTGTCTATATTCATCACCTCAACTGCCAGATAGATTTGTATAAAGAGAACGAAAAAGTAGCAACCAGTCTTTATAATCGCGAAGTAGCCTTATATAATAAAGGTGTAAATTCGGAAGCCGACTATGAAAACGCGCGGCAGACTTTCCTCACAAATCGTCAGAATACAGAAGAATTGCTCACTACACTCTCTTCTGCCCGTATTGAAGAAGCCAAGATACAGCAAAATATCATTGAGCTTCAGTTGGCTCGTAGTAAAGATATTAACGAACTTCGTACAGCACTCAAAGCTACTTACAACGAATTGGTTGCTGCCATTAGCAATTGGGAACTGACATATCTTTTTGTAGCCCCTGCCGATGGCGTTCTTTCCTACCACAACGTATGGCAAGAAAATCAGGAAATTACTATTGGCGACAAGGTTTTTTCCATTGTAACCGACAACCCCGGAAGTATTATCGCAAAAATTAAACTCCCAGAATCGGGATATGGTAAAGTAGCCAACGGGCAACGTGTAAACATCAGCATCACCGGTTATCCACAAATGGAGTATGGATATTTAGTAGGCGAAGTTAGCTCACTCTCACTTCTCTCTAATGAGGGGGTGTATGTGGCGACAATTTCGCTGGGGCAGGATTTAGTGACTTCCTATAAACGGAAACTTACTTTTACTGGAGAACTTACAGGTACTGCCGAGATTATGACAGATGAACGCAGCTTGTTGGAACGTTTGTTTGACCCGGTACGCTCTTTGTGGGACAGGCGCTTCCTCAAATATTAATTCGTTGTAATAATCGGATATACACCCCAAATGTAATTTGGAGGAATAGGTCTTCACCTTCACAAACTGCTGTAACCAAAAGATAATAAATGAGTTATGTGTGAAGACCCCCTGTTTTTGCCTTCACATTATCTTCTGCTGTCAATTCCCCATAGCATTTTGCTTTGTAGCGTATCGAAGAAGTCTGCTCCCGTTTGTTTTACTACTTTAATGCTGTAATCTGCTTTGCGAATGGTTAGGGTGTTGTGTTGGTCGAGTGATTCATTTCTTCCGTCAATAGCAATCAGGAAACTGTGGTTGCGACTTTCTACTTCAAGTGTTATCTCTAAATCATCACAAAGTACAATCGGACGAACGTTTAGGCTATGCGGGGCAACGGGCGTGAGTGCAATGGTTTGGGTCTGTGGTATAATGACAGGACCACCCACACTCAGTGAGTAAGCAGTAGAACCGGTGGGGGTCGCAATAATGAGCCCATCGGCCTGATAGGTTATCAGGTGCTTGCCGTTGATGGATGTATGAATACTTATCATGGAAGAGCTGTCGCGTTTCAGAATCGCAATTTCATTCAATGCATAAGGCGAGGAGGAAGGCTGTAGACCCGAACATTCCAACTGCAATACACTTCGCTCTTCAATGGTATATTGTTGTTTATAGATATTGTCAATGGTAGATTCTATTTCATCGGGCGATACGTCGGCAAGAAAACCCAGCCGACCTGTGTTTACTCCAAGAATAGGAATGCCTTTTCTGCCTACATGACTGGCAGCCTTTAAGAAAGTACCGTCACCACCTACGCTTACCACAATATCGGCGTTAAACATTTCGTCCTCAAAGGTTTCGGTAATCTGCAATTCAAGTTCCAGCGTCTTTGTGAGGAAGTCGTAGAACTCTTTGTAGACGTATATCTCGGCATTGTACTTGTTCAATACATTGAAAAGTACTTCGGCATGATAAGCTTTTTTGGCTTGGTACGTATTCCCGAAAATAGCAAACTTCATTGAATTGTGGTATATATGTATTAATGATGGTTACAAAATTGGGGTTTTTTCACGACATATACAGCCTTTCTCGAATTATTTTGTTTATTTTTGACGCGAATATAAATACCATTGTTAGTAATGACAAAACTGAGCGTGAATATAAACAAGGTAGCTACGTTGCGCAATGCGCGTGGTGCAAATGTTCCTAATGTGGTGCAAGTGGCGTTGGATTGTGAACGTTTTGGTGCCGACGGTATTACGGTACATCCTCGTCCGGACGAGCGACACATTCGAAGATCGGATGTGTATGAACTTAAGCCACGACTACGTACGGAGTTTAATATTGAGGGATATCCCGACGAACAATTCATAGACTTGTTGTTGAAGGTTAAACCCAAACAGGTGACGTTAGTGCCCGATTCGCCTACACAACTTACTTCAAATTCTGGTTGGGATACTAAAAAGAACCTGGTATTTCTTACCGAAGTACTCGATAAATTTAAAGAAGCAGGTATCCGCACTTCCGTGTTTGTAGCGGCAGATAATGAAATGGTAGAGTATGCGGCTAAGGCGGGAGCCGACCGTGTAGAATTATATACCGAACCGTATGCCGTGTTGTTTCCCAAAGATCCCGCGGCTGCCGTTGCTCCTTTTGTAGAGGCGGCAACAACAGCACGTAAATTGGGCATGGGGCTTAATGCGGGACACGACCTGAGTTTAGAGAATTTGAATTATTTATATAAGGCTATTCCGTGGTTGGATGAAGTCTCCATAGGGCAGGCACTAATAAGCGATGCGCTTTATTTGGGATTGGAAAAAACCATTCAGGAATATAAAAACTGTCTTCGATAATGAACCTACTAATGATGTTAGCCCAAGTGGGCGGAACTCTGGCCGATTCACTAGCATCTGCCAACCCTGTATTAACCCCAGTAGCTGGTCCTGAAGAAATGAATATGATGGACATGGCGATAAAAGGCGGATGGATTATGCTAATCCTTGCTCTGCTTTCGGTGATTTGTTTCTACATTTTGTTCGAACGTATGTACGTAATCCGAAAAGCAGGTAAAGAAGAATCGCTTTTCATGGAGCGGATAAAGGATTACATCCTGAGCGGAGAAATTAAATCGGCTATCAACTATTGTCGTAGCATGAATACACCCTCAGCGCGCATGATCGAGAAAGGTATTAGTCGTCTTGGACGCCCTGTCAACGATGTGCAAGCTGCTATAGAGAATGTGGGAAATCTGGAAGTCGCCAAGCTAGAGAAAGGACTAACCGTTATGGCGACCATTTCGGGAGGTGCTCCTATGATTGGGTTCCTTGGAACGGTTACCGGTATGGTGCGTGCGTTCTACGAAATGGCTAATGCGGGCAATAACATCGACATAACATTATTGTCGGGAGGTATCTACGAAGCTATGATTACTACTGTTGGTGGGTTGATTGTGGGTATCATAGCTATGTTTGCCTACAACTACCTCGTTACACTAGTAGATGGGGTGGTAAATAAGATGGAAGGCAAAACCATGGAGTTTATGGATTTACTCAATGAGCCAGTCAAGAAATAACAAACAAGTATGTTAAAGCGTAGAAATAAAATATCGCCTAACTTTAGCATGGCGTCAATGACAGATGTTATCTTTCTGCTCTTGATATTCTTTATGATTACTTCGACGGTGGTTTCGCCCAATGCGATAAAAGTTTTACTACCACAAGGTAAGCAGCAAACATCGGCTAAGCCACTTACACGTGTAATTATTGATAAGGATTTGGTTTATTACGGCGCTTTTGGAAATGATAAAGAACAGGTACTTAATATTGAGGAGTTGCCGGGCTTTTTGCAAAGTTGTGCTGCCCGTGAACCCGAAATGTATGTAGCGCTGTATGCCGACGAAACCGTACCATACAGAGAAATTGTAAAAGTACTGAATATCGCGAACGAAAATCAATTTAAGATGGTGCTTGCCACTCGTCCGCCAGAGAATAGATAGTATTATGGAGGAAAGGAAGCGGGGTAAATACATAGGCATGTTGGGAGCTTTGGCGGTACACGTTGCAGTCATTCTCTTGTTGCTCTTGCTTACTGTTGTCATTCCGGCGCACACAGAAGAGAGTGGCGTAGAGGTGATGATGGGAAATACCACAGCTGCCTACGGTGGGTTTAATCCTTCGTCGTTAGTCGATGTTGATGTAATGCCCAAAGAAGTACAAACTCCAACCCCTCCGATAAAACAATCCGCACAGGAATTAATAACCCAAGACGAAGAAGAAACCGTAGCATTAACCCCTAAAGCCGAGCCCAAGAAAGAGGTGAAGAAACCCGAAAAGACTGAAGCGGAGAAACTTGCTGAAGCTAAGAGGTTGGCAGAAGAGAAAGCTGCCCGTGAGCGTAAAGCTGCCGAAGAAGCAGCCAAAAAACGAGTTGCAGGTGCTTTTGGTAGAGGTAATGAGATGGGCGACCGCGGTGCTTCAGCAGGTACAGGTGCCGAAGGGGTAACTACCGGAAATTCGCTGACAGGTGCTACCACAGGCAATGGAGGATATGGAACATTCGACCTTGGCGGACGCTCACTTGGAGAAGGTGGATTGCCACGCCCGGTATACAATGTACAGGATGAGGGTCGTGTGGTGGTGGCTATTACCGTAAACCCGCAGGGGGTTGTTATCAATACAAGTATACATCGTGATACGAACACAGTAGACCCAACGTTGCGCAAAGCCGCCGAAGATGCTGCCAAAAAAGCACGCTTCAATGCAGTAAGTGGCTTGAACAACCAGTCGGGTACAATAACATATTACTTTAATTTAAGGTAGTAACTAACTTTTAAGAGAAATAACTATGGGTACAGTTTATGTGTTTTTTGCCAATGGCTTTGAAGAAATCGAAGCTTTTACCGTAATCGATGTGTTACGCAGAGCAGGTATGGATGTGGAATTAGTATCTGTAATTGAGAAAGAAGAGGTTTTGGGGGCACATGATATTACAGTGGTGTGCGACGGCCTTTTCGATGATTACAAATTCGATGATGTAGAACTATTGGTGCTTCCGGGTGGTATGCCGGGTGCCGGAACTTTAGATAAGCATGAAGGCTTAAAGGCGTTGATAACAAAAACCATTGCCAAGAACAAGAAAGTGGCTGCCATTTGTGCGGCTCCGATGGTACTTGGTAAACTGGGCTTACTCAAAGGCAAGCGCGTTACATGCTATCCCAGCTTCGAACAATACATGGAAGGAGCAACTTGTACTGGCGAATTTGTAGAAGTAGACGGCAATATTATCACCGGAAACTCTCCTGCAAGTGCAATGAATTTCTCATTTGCCATTGTCAGAGAGCTAATGGGCGAAGATAAAGTAGAAGAACTCTACGAAGCACTTGGTACCAACGGTTGGAAATGAGTAACTGTGTTTTGATTGTAGCCGGCGGAAAAGGCTTGCGCATGAATAGTGAAGTGCCGAAACAGTTCCTTCCTGTGGGTGGGAAACCAGTACTGATGCGCACAATCGAAAATTTCTACCGCTACGATACGAAACTACACATAGTGCTTGTACTCCCTAAAGAGCAACAAGATTATTGGGCACAGTTGTGTGCCCAATATCAATTCACCATACCTCATGTTATTGCTGATGGAGGCGAAACTCGCTTCCATTCAGTAAAACAGGGATTGGATTTGGCTGGCGATGCATCGGTAATAGCTATTCATGATGGTGTACGACCATTTGTAGCCCAAGAGGTAATAATGCGTTGTTATGAATTGGCAACGGTTCATCAGGCGGTAATTCCTGTTATTGATGTGGTAGAAACCATCAGGCAGGTTGATAATGATACCAGCCATACGGTAGATAGGGATGCTTATAAATTGGTGCAAACACCACAAGTCTTTACAGCCGAAGTTATTAAAAAGGCATACAGCCAACCATATTCTCCTGCATTTACTGACGATGCCTCGGTAGTAGAAGCCATGGGAACTCCTATTTTCCTTACCGAAGGCAATCGCGAAAATATAAAAATAACGACTCCTTTCGATCTGAGAGTGGCAAGTGTTTTGGTTTGATGTTCGATTTTACCACCAGAGATATAAAATACCTTTCGGGCGTTGGTCCGCAGCGAGCCGCGATTCTGAATAAAGAATTGGATATCTACTCCTTGTCCGACCTGCTCAATTATTTCCCTTACAAATACGTCGACCGCAGTCGCGTCTATAACATTAATGAAATAGATGGGAATATGCCTTACATCCAACTGAGAGGGCATATCCTGAGCATCGATACCGTAGGCGAAGGTCGTAAGCGACGTATGGTGGCACACTTCACAGATGGTACGGGAGTAATCGATCTGGTGTGGTTTCAAGGCATAAAGTATGTATTGAAGAAATATAAGCTGAACGAAGAATACATTGTTTTTGGTAAGCCTACGGTATTTAACGGACGAATCAACATCTCGCATCCCGACATAGACTCACCTAAGGAATTGAATCTCTCAACTTTAGGACTTCGCCCTTACTACAACACGACCGAAAAGATGAAGCGAAGCTTCCTCAACTCGCAATTGTTGGAGAAGATGATGGCTGCCGTGGTGCAACAAATACAAGAGCCACTGCCCGAAACTCTTTCGCCGGGTGTGCTGGCTGCCCATCATTTGATGTCGCGAACAGATGCCATACGCAATATCCACTTCCCACAAAACCCGGAAATGCTTCGCAAAGCGCAGTACCGTCTGAAGTTTGAAGAGCTTTTTTATGTACAGCTTAACATCCTGCGCTATACCAAAGACCGTCAACAGAAGTATCGCGGTTATGTGTTCCGCACAGTAGGAGAGGTGTTCAACGAGTTTTATGCCAAGAATCTTCCTTTTGAACTGACTGGTGCGCAAAAGCGTGTGCTCAAAGAGATACGCAAAGATTTGGGTAGCGGCAGGCAAATGAATCGTTTGTTGCAAGGAGACGTAGGTAGCGGAAAAACGTTGGTTGCCCTGATGAGCATGCTGATAGCGATAGACAATGGCTTCCAAGCGTGCATGATGGCTCCCACCGAAATTTTAGCCAACCAACATCTCGAAACAATTCGCGAACTGCTCTTCGGAATGAACGTACGGGTGGAACTGCTTACCGGTTCTGTGAAAGGAAAACAACGCGAGAAAATACATACCGGCTTACTCACGGGCGATATACAAATACTCATCGGTACACATGCGGTTATCGAAGATACGGTTAACTTCTCCTCCTTAGGATTGGTTATTATTGATGAGCAGCATCGCTTTGGGGTTGCACAACGCGCGCGTTTGTGGAGCAAGAACTCACAACCCCCACATGTACTCGTAATGACGGCAACGCCTATTCCGCGCACCCTTGCGATGACGCTTTATGGCGATTTGGATGTGTCGGTGATTGATGAACTTCCTCCCGGACGAAAACCAATCAAAACCATTCATCAATTTGATAATCGTCGGGATAGTCTATATCGGTTCATGCGAGAACAGATTGAAGCCGGACGGCAAATTTACATCGTTTACCCTTTGATAAAGGAGAGCGAAAAGATAGACCTCAAGAATCTGGAAGATGGTTACCTAAGCATCCGTCAGGAATTTCCGGAGTGCAACGTAGTCAAAGTGCATGGTAAAATGAAGGCTGCCGAGAAGGATGCGCAAATGCAACTATTCGCCTCGGGCGAGGCACAAATAATGGTGGCAACCACGGTGATAGAGGTAGGTGTAAATGTTCCTAATGCCTCTGTGATGATTATTGAGAATGCCGAACGTTTCGGGTTGTCACAATTGCACCAGTTGCGGGGCAGGGTAGGGCGTGGCGCCGAACAATCTTATTGTATTTTTGTGACCAGCTACAAACTAAGCGACGAAACCCGCAAGCGTCTTGAAATCATGGTCAATAGCAATGACGGTTTTGAGATAGCCGAAGCCGATTTGAAGCTTCGTGGTCCCGGCGACCTCGAAGGTACACAGCAAAGCGGAATCGCCTTCGATTTGAAAATAGCCAATCTTGCTCGCGACGGACAACTTCTGCAATACGTGCGCGATATAGCACAGGAAATTGTAGATCGCGACCCTACAAGCGAACTTGCTGAGAATGAAATCCTCTGGAAGACTCTGAAAGCATTACGCAAAACGCACGTTAGCTGGGCAGCAATTAGCTAATCCATTCCCCGATAGTTTCCTACTCTCTTTCATTCATAGGTACTCCACCTTCGAAACACTGTTTCTCTCCCTCTTTTGCACTGCAAAGCTATCCTTTTTATTATGTGTCATTCATCTCTTCACATATGTGATGATATCTCTTCACAGTTGTGACGATATCTCTTCACATATGTGCCGATATATCTTC
The DNA here is from genome assembly GCF_010501015.1 of Bacteroides sp. 214. GTDB lineage: Bacteria > Bacteroidota > Bacteroidia > Bacteroidales > Bacteroidaceae > Bacteroides. Next base: position 39,379 of record NZ_QVML01000022.1, read on the forward strand.
ACAGTTGTGAAGAGATAAAAATGCTACTTCAAATGACTTATACTGAAAGTGGTTGTCAGTTTTTACTGCTTGTTACTAAAAAGGTTGTCGCAATATATCTTTTCATTCTAAAAAGGTTGTCATTCATATC
>NZ_QVML01000023.1 GCF_010501015.1 Bacteroides sp. 214
AACTTAAAAGTTTCACTGTAGCGATGTTGTACGGTTTTATGCATAAATAAGAAAATATTATGCAGCAAAAAGGTGACAACCAAATCCCGTATAAGACAATAGATACAACATTGCATTGGTAAAAAGGCAACATTGCAGTGTTATTTACGCAATTGTAAATAGCTCAAAATCCACCCCGAAATACTTTGCAGAAGTGGGCTCTGGGCTGGTATATTCGCCAAATAACTATCAAAATAGTTAAAACAGATTATATCACAAATAGTACCATTTAATACCTTGCTGTAATTACCGTACCAACAAAGCCCATCGAATCATTTTTTTATATACATTTGCCAGCCGTAACCGTAAACGATACATAAACAAAATGATAGCCAAGCTTTTGTACAGTATACTTCATTATTCCTTTTTAATATTCGTTCTTTGTGGTGCTATCCTATTTATAACCGATAGGCGAACCCGCTCTACGCAGATGCTCATAGGCGTTCTTGTCGTTAGCGGACTCTCGGCTTTGGCTCTCCTGCTTTCCGGCTATGACCTCGTTTCTTATAATAGTGATGCATTAAGTCCTGTGTATATTGTTGGCGGCACTATTGTGGGTATGCTACTCTTCTATTATGCACTGTTTTTAGCCTATCCCGGGTTGCACCCCCGATGTTATTTATCCTTCCTGATTCCTTTGGCAATACAAATCACGTTGTTGTTAATAGCTCAGGCTTCGGGCATCACGTTTCGGACACTTGATGGATTTGGCGATGTAATGAAATACATCAATGAACCCAATGTATGGTTCCGCCTCCTGTTGCTTCTCTTCACATTGTTTTATGCCATAGCGTTGGTGGCGCTTGGTATGCGCGCCCTCAGGTGGAACACCCCACAACGTAAAACCCTTCTTCTATCAACCTTTGCCCCGGCAGGCTTTGCGCTGACTTTCTTTCTCACCGCTATATGCTTTCCCGTTGGGGGACGCATTGTTAATAACCTCTACGCCATATCGTATGTAATAACCCTCACCTGGCACTTAGCGTGGATAAACCGCGCCCGGCACGAGGTTGTTGCCCCCCCGGCACCAAAGAGTAAGAACACTGCCAGCCTGAAAAAAGTAATTCAACCCCTACTCACCGAACCCCTGCTTACACAAGCCAGTGAGGATGATTACCGTCGCAACTTCGGTAAGCTATACCCAACCGGCATCTACAGCCTGCGCCAGGGCATACCCGGCATTACCCGTAACGAAGAGCTGTATTGCAGCTTTGTGCAATTAAACCTCACTACCAACGAGATTGCCCGACTGTTGGGAATCAACCAAAAGAGCGTAACCAAAATACGCTACCGCCTACGGCTGAAAATGAATATTGAAGAAGGAACGGATATGGATGAGTTTATTCGTGGGCTTATTGAGGGGAGGGATTAAACACACACGTCATTGCGAGAACTTGTTCGAAGCAATCCAGAAAAACATTTACTTATGAATACCACTGGATTGCTTCGGGATAAACCCTCGCAATGACGTGTGTTATCTGGCTTTATTTTTAATGACCGCTACTGCAAGTAGTTAAGTCATCTGTTGCTGAATCAGAAGAAGATGGGGCGCCAATTAATTTCAATTTACCTACCGCTACGCTGGTGCAGCAGTTGTAAACATAACCCGAGAAACTGTTGTAATAATTCCTCCCTACAAGCAATCCAACTTCACCATCAGCATCACCACTAATAGATTTACTTAAATTGTGACTGGTATGAATAGTAGCCCCATTAGAATTTTGACCTGCAATACCGCCCGTATGTTTTCCTCCAGAAACCGCGCCCATATTATAACAGGAATTCATATTACAATTAGAGTTATTCCAACCAACAATTCCTCCTATATAACTGGTAACATCGGGGCTGGTTTCAGTACTACAAACAACCGATCCACTATTTGTACATTGCGTAATTGCAGCAGTAGCATCGCTTGTAGATAAAGCATCTCCTACAATTCCACCCAAAACCAATCTAATATACTCTTTTTCATTACTGTCTACCCCACCAGTTAAGCTACCTGTAGCTTGACAATTATTTATTTTTGTGGCTTCTCTAATGCTGCCTACGATTTTACCTACATAAAACCCCTCAGCAATTCCATTAGCTACAGCATTGCATTCCATTTTCCCTGTAGCAGTGCAACTAATCAGTGCAGAATTATTAGTGTATCCAATGATAGCACCAGCAAATAAATTACCACTACCACTTTCTCTCTTTACACTTATATCAGCAGCTACATGAAGATTGCTAATGCTGCCACCATTGTTTCTACCAAAAAAGCCTAAGTACTTTGAATCCGGCATTATTAATTTTCCACTAATAGTATGCCCACCGCCATCAAAATGACCTTTAAATAAAGGGACGCCTTGATATCCTGTTCCTAATCCTATCGGCGTCCAAGTAGCAGCAGTTACATGTATATCGGTGGTAAGTTTAAAGTATTTGCCTTCATAGGCATCGGGGGTTGTATTTATTTCCTTTACTAAGTATTTTAGTTGTGCGGCATTTGTTATCAGAAAAGGGTTTTCTTCACTATCTCCTACGCCAGTACCTGTAACCCATGATTCGCCAGTACCACCGGCAACAGCATCATCAAATACACTCGCAGCATCACTCGTACCACCTACCTCTGTCAAACTGCTTGTAACCACATTATACACCTTGCTTGCTACAATACTCTGCCCACTTGCACCAACAGCTATAGTACCTTTATACGCTTTTGGCTCATCGCTAATAGTACCCGATACATTCACATTCAGTGTTTGGGTTATTGTGGTGGGGAATACTACCAGATAAGCTATTCCGGTTGGTTCACTAATAACTTCATCAAGCGTTATAGTAAGGCTTTTAGCATAGGTGTATGGCTCATCACTGCTAAGTTTATAGCCTACCGCAAGTTCGCTGTTATCTTCATTACTAACGGTTAGTGTTTTGGGGATAAAGCCCGCCTCTATTGGAAAGTTAATCCTGAGAACCGATACAATGTGTTCAAATGCAATGTTCTGTGTTATATCAGTAATCTCCTTAGCCACCATATAATTAAATTCACCTATATGACCCATATTGTTATTACCTTCCTGTCGCTGTCCTAACAAGGTGAGGTCTACATCGGCTAAATTAACCGCAGCCCGGTGGGCGGGGTATACGGCGGTGTAGTTAGTAGCCTCTCCTATTGGTTCTGCGCCGATAAAGGTTGCGCTTGTTGCCTCCGCACCCGATAAAAGTGCGAGCACCTCACGGGTACCTCCTTTGTAAAAAGCAAAGGCATCATTCTCAGTCCATACTACACTGATGGTATTACCATCTGTATTATACGTATGTCCCAACCTTGTTTCCGGCTCATTACCATGCTTGGCAGTAACGGTTATGGTTTCGCGAACCTCGGGTTCGGTTTGTGGTTGCTCCGGTGTTTCTATTTCATTGTTACAGGCAGCAAAGATGAATGATATTGCTGCTAAGTATATTAGTTTTCTGTAGCTTTTCATGGCTATTACTTGTTTACGTTAAAATGTCATTAATTAAATCTTCCCACTCCTGCGAAGCGCTTGCGCTTTGATGGATGCTTTTTCTACTACGGGTGGAGGAAGAAGAATAGTTCCAATCACCTCCACTTCCAAAGTCGTCAACATTTCCACCACCGGGACTTCCTGCTATTACTCCTTCATTCTCTACCTCTATCACCTCAATTGCGGGCGACAGATACTTTTCTTTGTTCATTTTGTATGTCATATTCTTTTTAAATAAATAGATTATTTTCTTTATTTTTTAATTCACTGCTTAAAAGTACAGTATATACTAGTGAAGTAAATGCCGGAAATGCAATTGTCCACCCTTTTGTCTACCTTTTAGGGGCTGTTTTGGCATTGCCAAGTGGGGGAAGTTAGGTAGATGATAGATTCCCAATTTTTATTCTCTTAGAGGAAAGGATAAAATGAAAACAAAATAAAGGAGTATGAATAATTAAGGCTAAAAAAAATAGTAGCAGAATTGTGTACTGAAGTAATTTGCATATCTTTGCTAAGTTATATATCAATACTTAAATACTTAAATTCACTTTAATGGGAAGAGTTCTAATTATTGGTGCAGGCGGTGTAGGAACCGTTGTGGCACATAAAGTTGCACAAAATGCGGATGTATTTACCGACATCATGATAGCCAGTCGCACCAAGTCCAAATGCGATGATATAGTAAAGGCAATTGGCAACCCGAATATCAAAACAGCAAAAATTGATGCGGACAATGTAGAGGAAATGGTCGTGTTGTTCAACGAGTTCAAACCAGATATCGTTATCAATGTGGCACTTCCGTATCAAGACTTAACAATTATGGAAGCTTGTCTGCAGGCTGGCGTAAACTACCTGGATACAGCCAACTATGAGCCTAAAGATGTTGCACATTTTGAATATAGCTGGCAGTGGGCATATCATGAACGTTTCAAAGAAGCCGGACTGACGGCTATCTTGGGTTGTGGCTTCGACCCGGGTGTGAGTGGCATCTTTACAGCTTATGCCGCGAAGCATTACTTCGACGAAATACATTACCTCGATATTGTAGATTGTAACGCGGGCGACCATCACAAAGCTTTCGCTACCAACTTCAATCCCGAAATCAACATTCGCGAGATAACTCAGAACGGACGCTACTACCAAGACGGAGAATGGATAGAAACCAAACCATTGGAAATTCATCAAGATATAACCTATCCTAATATTGGTCCAAAAGATTCGTACCTGTTGTTTCACGAAGAGCTGGAGTCGTTGGTAAAGAATTATCCAACTATTAAACGCGCACGTTTCTGGATGACCTTTGGGCAGGAGTACCTGACACATTTGCGTGTGATTCAAAACATAGGTATGGCTCGTATAGACGAGGTGGAGTACAACGGACAAAAAATTGTACCGCTTCAATTCCTTAAAGCTGTGTTGCCAAACCCACAGGATTTAGGCGAAAACTACACCGGTGAGACTTCCATTGGTTGTAGAATACGCGGTATTAAAGATGGCAAAGAAACGACCTATTATATATACAACAACTGTAGTCACGAAGCTGCTTACAAAGAAACAGGTATGCAAGCTGTGAGCTACACTACCGGGGTGCCTGCCATGATTGGAGCTATGATGTTCCTCAAAGGCGAATGGAACACCACAGGTGTGTTGAACGTAGAAGAGTTTAATCCCGACCCATTCATGGAACAACTCAATAAACAGGGACTTCCCTGGCATGAAGTTCATGGTGGCGACCTGGAACTGTAAAAAACGAAAAAGTATTCATTTTAATACATAAAGAAATAATATGGCTAAAAAAGACGAATTGGGCATTGATTCAAAAGCATCGGGCAGCGAGAAGCTGAAAGCGCTTCAGGCAGCGATGGATAAAATAGAAAAGAACTTCGGCAAGGGAGCTATCATGAAGATGGGCGACAGTGCTGTAGAAGAAATTGAAGTAATCCCAACGGGCTCTGTTTCACTGAATTATGCGCTTGGTGTAGGTGGTTATCCGCGTGGTAGAATAGTAGAGATATACGGACCTGAGTCTTCGGGTAAAACTACGTTGGCTATTCACGCCATTGCCGAAGCGCAGAAAGCGGGTGGGGTAGCAGCTTTTATAGATGCAGAACATGCGTTCGACCGCTTTTATGCCGAAAAACTGGGTGTGAATGTCGAAGAGTTGCTGATTTCTCAACCGGACAATGGTGAGCAAGCACTCGAAATAGCGGAGCAACTGATTCGTTCATCGGCTATTGATATCATTGTGATTGACTCTGTTGCCGCTTTGACTCCGAAAGCGGAGATTGAAGGCGATATGGGCGAAAACAAAGTAGGATTGCAGGCACGTTTGATGTCGCAGGCACTACGTAAATTGACCTCGGCGGTAAGCAAAACACGCACTACCTGTATCTTTATCAACCAGTTGCGCGAAAAGATCGGTGTTATGTTTGGTAATCCCGAAACAACCACCGGTGGTAACGCGTTGAAGTTCTACGCTTCTGTGCGTGTGGATATTCGTGGCGGACAACAAATAAAAGATGGCGATGAAGTGATTGGTAAACAAACCAAGGTGAAGGTGGTGAAGAACAAAGTTGCCCCTCCTTTCCGCAGAGCAGAATTTGACATCATGTTTGGCGAAGGTATTTCGCGCACCGGCGAGATTGTAGACTTGGGTGCCGACTTGGGTGTTATCAAGAAGAGCGGCTCATGGTACAGCTATCAAGATACGAAGCTGGCGCAAGGACGTGACGCTACGAAACAAGTAATTGCCGATAATCCCGAATTGGCAGAAGAACTGGAAGCACAGATCTTTGAGGCGTTGGGGAATAAGGCGTAAGTCATTACTATATAATAAAAATATAATCGCGAGCAGCCAGGTAAGGTTGTTCGCGATTTTTTTTGAATGATATTATCGTAACGCTTTGATATATGAGGGTGTGTCAAAACGAAGAGATTGACACACCCTCTTTCTTTTTTTATAATTACACCTGCAAGCAGAAGGCTGAAAGCCTGACATATTTTGCCTGGGGTAAAACCCCAGGACAGTGATTACAACAAGCAAAAAGTTCTGAAAGAACGGCACTAAAAGCCAATAGGGTGCCGCTCTTACAGAGCTTGAATTCACGTGGGCGATTCCAAAGCCCAGGGCTGCACTCGCTTCGCTCCCTGACCCTGGGCTAAGTATGTCGCGCTGTCAGCGCTTCGACGTTTGATACGCTCCCTATAACGAAGTCGTTTTTGATACACCCTCAGCTTCTTTATTTCTATAACTCTTCTGCTTTGATTCCCAGTGCTTGCATCATGGGGTATGCCAATACCTCGTTGCGATATCCTGTAGGGCGGTTTATGGAATTGTCCATGCTGAATACGGCTATTTTCTTTTGTTTGCTTTCGGCAAGAATCGTAGCCAGTTCTTCTCCGCACTCGTTCATGTTCAGAACAAGTAAGATGTTTTTTGTTTCTTTGGAGTCTGTGATGAGCGAGGCAAGCTCTAGTAATAGTTCCTGGCGGGTAGAAACATCTTCGGGCGAGAGGCTGGCGAAGGTGTATTCTGTCTCTCCGTTGCGAAAGGCGGTGCCGTTTAACTCAGTGGTGAGGTTGGAGGGAGTGCTATGTATGAGGGTAGTCTCTTTTTGCTCATAAACGAAAATGGTTTGTATCTCGGACTGCGTTTCTGGCAGACCGAAGTCGAGTGACAAATATGTAACGAAACCAGCCATATCCATAGGTTGTAATGGTCGTCCGAGCATACGCTCAAAATTGCGCTTCAAATCGGTGATTACGAAGTTGAGATAGGTGGCATCAATGAGAATGACCGTTTGAGGAAGCTTCAGCTGTTCGTTCATAATGAGTTGTTTTGTTCTAGTGTGCAAAGATACATTTTCTGTCAAAATGACACAAAATTGTCTTTGGCAAATCTTTTGTGCCTTATCGGTTGTTATTACTAAACGAATAAGAAAGGAGAACCTAATATGAACTTTAACAATTTTACAATTAAATCACAAGAAGCGGTGCAAGAGGCTATCAATCTTGCACAGAGTAGAGGGCAGCAAGCTATTGAAGCTGTGCATCTGCTTGGAGCAACCATGAAGGTAGGAGAGGATGTAGTTTCCTTTCTCTTCCGAAAACTAGGCATGAATAGTGCTCAGATAGCAACTGTTGTTGACAAACAAATAGATTCTTTGCCCAAAGTGTCGGGTGAGGGAAATCCATATCTAAGTCGCGAAGCGAACGAAACATTCACCAAAGCAAACAATTATGCCAAGGAGATGAACGACGAATATGTTTCGTTAGAGCATCTATTATTGGCTTTACTTACGGTAAAAAGTACCGCTGCTACTATTCTGAAAGACGCGGGCATGAATGAAAAGGAGTTACGTGCCGCGATTACCGAACTGCGCAAAGGCGAACGGGTAACCTCACAATCTAGCGAGGATACTTATCAGAGTCTCGAAAAATATGCTATCAACCTCAACGAAGCTGCCCGAAGTGGTAAGCTCGACCCGGTTATAGGTAGAGATGAAGAGATTCGTCGGGTGTTGCAGATATTGAGCCGCCGTACCAAAAACAACCCTATATTGATAGGTGAGCCGGGTACGGGTAAAACAGCTATTGTAGAGGGGCTGGCGCACCGTATTCTTCGAGGCGATGTGCCTGAGAACCTCAAGGATAAACAAATTTACTCCCTGGATATGGGTGCGTTAGTAGCAGGAGCAAAATATAAGGGCGAGTTTGAGGAACGCCTTAAATCGGTTATAAGCGAGGTGCAAAACTCCGAAGGATCCATCATTTTGTTTATTGATGAAATTCACACGTTGGTAGGTGCCGGTAAGGGCGAAGGGGCTATGGATGCCGCCAATATATTGAAGCCGGCGTTGGCTAGAGGCGAACTTCGCGCTATTGGTGCAACCACACTCGATGAGTATCAGAAATATTTTGAAAAGGATAAAGCTTTGGAGCGTCGTTTCCAGTCTGTACTGGTTAATGAACCCGACACAATGAGTACCATCTCTATACTACGTGGCTTGAAGGAGCGTTACGAAACACACCATAAAGTGCGTATCAAGGACGATGCCATTATTGCTGCCGTAGAACTGAGTAACCGTTACATTACCGACCGTTTCTTGCCCGATAAAGCTATTGACCTGATGGACGAGGCTGCTGCCAAGCTCCGCATGGAAGTAGATTCCGTGCCCGAGGGACTGGACGAAATAAGCCGTAGGGTGACGCAGCTGGAGATAGAACGCGAGGCCATTAAACGCGAAAAAGATGAGGCTAAGTTGCAACAGCTCAACAAAGAGATAGCGGAGCTGAAGGAGCAAGAGAACTCAATGAAAGCCAAATGGCAAAATGAAAAGACGCTCGTGAATAAAATTCAGCAACATAAGAGCGAAATAGAAAGCTTGAAGTTCGAAGCCGAAAAAGCTGAACGGGAAGGTAATTATGGCAAGGTAGCCGAGATTCGCTATGGTAAGTTGCAAGCGTTAAACAAAGAGATAGAAGACACACAGCAAGAGTTGGCGCAAATGCAAGAGAATGATGCCATGATTAAGGAAGAAGTAGAAGCGGAAGATATTGCCGATGTGGTATCTCGCTGGACGGGTATTCCTGTGAACAAAATGTTGCAAACTGAAAAAGATAAATTGCTACACTTGGAAGAGGAATTGCACAAGCGTGTGATTGGGCAAGACGAAGCAATCGAAGCTGTTTCGGATGCAGTGCGCAGAAGTCGCGCGGGTTTGCAAGATCCACGCCGCCCCATTGGGTCATTCATTTTCCTTGGAACTACCGGAGTGGGTAAAACGGAATTGGCAAAAGCACTCGCTGAGTTTCTCTTTGATGATGAAGGTATGATGACGCGTATTGACATGAGCGAGTATCAAGAGAAACATACTGTTTCGCGCCTTGTAGGAGCGCCTCCCGGATATGTGGGATATGATGAAGGCGGACAACTCACCGAAGCCATTCGTCGTAAACCCTACTCTGTGGTACTGTTTGATGAAATAGAAAAAGCACACCCCGATGTATTCAACATCTTATTGCAAGTGTTGGACGATGGTAGGCTGACCGACAATAAAGGTCGCGTGGTAAACTTCAAAAACACCATTATCATCATGACATCCAATATGGGCAGCTCTTATATACAGAGCCAGATGGAGAAGATGAAAGGTGCCAATCGCGAACAGCTCATTGAAGAAACCAAGCAGGAAGTGATGAATATGTTGAAGAAAACCATTCGTCCGGAGTTCTTGAACCGTATAGACGAGACTATCATGTTCTTGCCACTTACCGAAGAAGAGATCAGGCAGATTGTGATACTTCAAATACGTGGAGTGGAAAGCATGCTTGCCGAAAATGGTGTAACGCTACAGCTAACCGATGCTGCTGTTGAATTCTTAACGCAAGTGGGCTATGACCCCGAGTTTGGAGCTCGTCCAGTGAAGCGTGCCATACAGCGCTATCTACTTAACGATTTGTCGAAAAAGCTATTGGCTCAGGAAATAGACCGAACCAAACCCATTATAGTGGATGCTATAGAGGAAGATAAATTGTGGTTTAAAAATTAATCTAAACGCTGAGTTGCGCGGATTAACGCGGAGTTTTTAATTATTACTTTATTATTACTCCGCGTAACTCTGCGCAACTCAGCGTTTAATCAATGTATTTTAGAACTCCGTTACCATTTCCTTACCGTCTAGCCATGCTGCCATGTTTAATACCAGCAGGTTCCAGTTTTGGAATCCTTTATTGAGTACAGGCTCGCCATTATCGGGCAAGTAGTATTCGTGTAGCGCGCCATATCGTTCATAATCTCTGCCAAGTAGCAATACTGTCTTTTCGGCAATTTCGCGTGCTTCTTTCTCAAAGCCGTAGTTAATCATGCCACGAAATACCAAGTAATTAACATTGATCCAGATAGGTCCTTGCCATGAAGACGGGTTTCCGCTGGCACGGGTATTATACATTTTTTCCAGAGGGGAGAGTGTGCGTATTCCCGATGCGCAATTGAATAAGCGTGGGTCATAGAACTGACGCTCTACAATAGTTTTGGCTTGTTCGGGGGTAGCGATGTTTGCCCACATTGCCATGAAACCACTCCAAACGCTAAGTCGCTGAATGAGACAATCGTACGTGCGTGGTTGTCCCACATGGAAATAGAGTTCGCCGGGTAGTAGTGCCTCTATATCAGGTCTTTCTACTGGTAATAGGTTGAGGTCTACACTATAATAGAAGCCATCGCGTTCGTCCCAACAATGTTCGCGAACGGAAGCTGCCAACTTGCTTGCTTCGTCGTTAAATGTTTTGCTGATGTCGGGTTGGTTCAGACATTCGGCTAGGTATGCCATTGCAAGCAATTCTCTGTACATCAAACTGTTGAGGAAGATAGAACCCGAGCTTCCGTGTGGGCGGTAAAAGGTGCTGGGGTCATTGTCTACACCAATGGCATGGTCGTTTTGCCAATACATCAGGCCGGTGGGCTTGTGCTGGTGAAAGTTGAGGTATTTGCTAACGAAAGCTTGCAATACATAGAAGTTATCGCGCAGCCACTCCGCGTCACCGTTCATGTTCTTTACGATGAAGGCGGCATGTTGTGCGAGGCAAGGCTTGTGCATGTTGTCTTTCCAAGGATTGCGGGTTTTAAGCATCTCTTCGCGTGAGGGAGCGTTGCGCTCTATCCAGATAGGAATCCAACCATCCATACCTCCATAATTCAAAGAGTTAAGTACGCAACCTTGTTCATATTTCAGGGCTTGTTGCTTGTCTTTTTCGCTACCATTTTCTAAAAGTATTTGCCGTAGGGCTATATTACTCAGCCACGAATCCCAATCCCACAGCATGTCTAAATACTGGTTGCTACCCGGTGCCAGAAATGGGTATTTTAGAGCCTGTCCCGGTTCGCGATACATGCCTTTCATATCTTTATAGATGTATTCGCGACATATTTTCTTGTATTTTTCTACATTCTCGGGAGTACGTTGGGGTAGTTGGGCAAAGGCGGAGAGTGTGTAACCTACCGCAAGGAGTAGTAGTAATGTGGTGCGAAAAAGCTTGTGTTTCATGATAATCAGTAATTAAAGGTTTGTGAAAAGCAAATGTAGTAATAAAAAAGAGGATACGCAACGCATCCTCTTTTCTGTATTGTTGAATCAATATAGATTGATTATTTTACAAACTTAATAGTTTCTTTGTCGCCTTTAGCAATGTAAAGACCGGCAGGAAGTTGGTTTACTGCAATTTGGCTATCAGTTGACTTCATTACAGCAACACCTGTAATGTCGTAGATAGTCACTTCTTTCAATTCTGGGTTGTAAACAACATCGCCAATGCGTTTGATGGTTGAAACTTTTTGGTCTTTGATGCCAGTAGGTTGCTTAGTTGTATAGTCGTAAGCAGCGTTAGGGTCCAAAAGATAGGCTACAGAGTTTTTAATAATATTGATTGCATTATCATTAAATAAAGTGTAGCAGCTTGGGGTTCCTTCAAGGCTTAAACCCAACATAATGTATTTAGCTGCATTGTTCAGGTTTACTTCATGAATGTGTGTACCTGTATAACTTCCATCCAAGTTGGTAGCTGTAGCAATGGTGTGACTTTTGCTTGCGTGTTCTGCTAAATTTGTTCCGTCTAAATCTACTGCAAACTGAATGCCTTCTCTTGTTGTAGTAGCTTCTGAATAAAATGTTAATGTTGTCCCGCTAAATGTAACATTCTTGAAAATGTTATGGTTTTGAAGGTCGGTTGGTACTTCGGATGAGATAACTCCAGCACCTGCATTTTGAGCTGCAGCTGAAGACCAACTCCATCTTTTATTGGCATAACAAAAAACTTTTAGACTCAGGATTGGCTTAACACCTACTAATTCTCTCATTTTAAGCAAAGTTGCTTCTGTACCACCTACAGAAGAATGAATTAAAATAAGGTCATAGTTAGCAAAAAAAACAGCAACATCATCAGGAGTTGTTCCTGGCTTATCAACATAAGTGACATCGTAGTCTGCAAGTGCAGATATAATTTTTGCATCTGTTGTAGCTGGCACATAATTAGTTACGCTTGAGTCGTGGTAAATAGCCACTTTCTTTTTCTGTGCTTGCACAGAACCCGAGCATACTAATAAAACTGCTAATAGCAGTAAAGAAAAGTAATTGTTTTTCATAAAATTCATGTTTTAGTTTATAAATAAAAATAATTATAGTAACGTGTTTACACGTGTTTCTTAATTTGCTTATTGTATTGAACTCAACAAATTTATGTAGGATATTTTATTTGTTCAATACGTGTACCCTGTTGCTGTACAATTGGTAGGGTAAAAAAACAATTTTTCTGGTTATTTGCATGAAGCAATACAGTCGAGAGCTATAATATTTGCTCCCGACTGTATGTATACCTGCAACTTATTTAATGAATTTGATTGCTTCTTTTTTGGTGCGAGCTACATACACACCACCCGGAAGTTGTTGTACGCTGATGTTGTTTTCTTTCGATTTCATCATAGTTATTCCCTGCATGTTGAAGATGGTTACATCTTCTTCTTCCGGATTGTACACCACACCATTGAAGTATGTAAGTGCTGTTGCCTGTTGTTCTTCTATGCCTACAGACTCGCCATCGTAAGATACTAATTCCAATGTAGCTCCTGCGTAGGCTAAGCGTACGAATTTATCACCACCTCCAGCTTCTGCATCCGATCCTCCCAATGAATAGTAAGTGTCATCTACCGATTTTAAGGTTGCAGCACGATATACACGGAATGATTTGGTCCCTACCGGCGTGGTCATTGCAGTACCTGCATCTCCGGCACGACAAGGAACAAAAGTCGCATCTGCATAACCGATAATGTTGCTTGTACTAAACGGTATCTTGTCGGAGAATAATACAGCTGCTGTTGTTCCTTCATCAATCTTATCAGTAGTACCGTTCAATTTCAAGAAAGCTATGTTTTTTTCGCTGCTATTGCTGGTAAGAGAACCTTCAACATATGCGGTGGCATTGTTGATGTAGAAATTAACAATATTTCCTTTTGTGTCATACACATTGTTCTTGCTATTGTTCATGCTTCCACCTACAACCTTGTATGTCATTTCATCATTGGTTCCTGAAGCAACGGTGTAAGAGGTTGCTGTTGTACTTAAGTTTATTCCTGAAGTGGCGGCTATTCTATTGCTACCGTCATAGTCTATACCTATATCTACTAATGAAGATACAAACGAGTGCTCTCCTGCAACGAAGCTCCATACGGTTCCTGTGGCAGTGCCCAATGGGTTAACAGCATCCACACGCCAATAATAAGTACTCAACATGGTTAAGTTAAGGTTTGTGTGGGTATATGCTTTTTCGGTAAGTCCTGTGGCTATTTGCGTCAGGTCATCAGCAGATGAACCAAAGTAAACATTATAGGTAACATCTCCTGCCCAAGGACCTGTTGCATTTTTCCAGGTAAAAGGAATCTCTGTGTAAAAACGAGAAGTAGCACCAATTGCCGGTGCAGGGTCAGTTGATACATAAGGAGCTTTAGGAGTACCTTTTGTGCTTGCTGTCAATACCTCGGAAGGAGTAGAGTCTTCCAAACCTGCTTTTTTGCTGATGAGGCGGTAGTAGTAGGTAGTTTCTTCGCTCAAACCAGTATCTTGATACGATGTGGCTGTACCTGCCAACGTAGCAAGATCGGTAAACGTAGTACCGTCTGTCGATTTTTGAACAATAATGTTATCGCAATCGGCTCTGTTGTTTTTCCAGGAGAAAGTAAGCGTTTCTATTTGCTGGTCGCTAACGGCAAGATTCACAGCACTACGAATATAGTCGGCTACCGGACCGTTAATGCTGTTAATGTAATCTTCTATATATAGGTAACCGGTTGCAGGATTGATGCTTGTAGCAGAGAAGCCTTCTACGCTAGCCAGATTCTTTTCGGCTACATACCAATCGGGGATACCGTCATTGTCACTGTCGGCAGGGCGCGGACCGCTATTTACCACACCTACATTATTATATATTCCATTAAGGCGTTCGTTTGCAATCAAAGCACCTTTTGTGCCGTATGATATTAGTTGATCTACCAGGAACTCATCTACTGCTGTGCGACCAGACAGTGAAGCACCTGCACTTGCAATAATTTGTTGCAATGCATTGTCGGCTGTGAGGATGCTAGAAATTGCAGGATGCGCTTTAGGGCTGCCAAGAGCTTCCAGGCTGGCAGCAATGGTAGCACTTGGGAAGTCTGCTGCTGCAGCATCTGCTCCATTTGCTGTTCCATCTCTGTCGTAGTCTATCTTGTTTCCGGCATGATACACGCTGAAATTTGCATTACCTTCGCTGAATGCTTTGCGACTGCCCGATGATGGTCCGCTGATGAAATAGTTACCTTCGATGTGAGCATAAGACTTACCTTCGGAGGCTCCTCCCATAAGGTATGCACCACCGCCTCCCCAGTTATAAACCACGTTGTTTATGAATTGGTTTACTCCTTTTACTTTAGGATTACGGGTACTATTGTCAATATATAAGTTACCAATGAGCGAAACACCACCGTTGGTTTGAATCAAACCACCGCACGAGTGACTCAACAGACCTTGACCGATGATACTGTTCTGGATGGTAATATCAGCGGGTTCAACACCTTTGTTGTCCCAGCTAATAGAGAAGTTTTCGTCCAATCCCCAGCATACTGAAAGGTGGTCGAATATCATATTCTGACCATTGGCAACACCAGCAGCATCTTTGCCCGAGGTACCATCTTTTCCCATGTAGAAACGAATGTGGCGAACAATCAGGTTGTCGGCGCTGCTAAACGAAATCGCATCTCCATATACAACGATACCATCACCGGGAGCTGTCTGTCCCGCAATGTAAGAGTCGCCTTTGAAATTCAAACGGCTTTTGAGGTTGATAACTCCTGCTACGTCGAAAACAACGATTCTGCCGGGTTGACTAACGGCATCGCGTAGCGAACCGCTACCCGAGTCATTAAGATTTGTAACATGATACACACTGGGTGTTGCTACTGCACGAGCACCGGTTGCGTACCGACCGAATCCTTCTGCGCCGGGAAATGCTAATGTTTGAGCTTGTACGGCGAAAGAAAGTAGTATTCCTACTGCGGTTAATAATAATGAGAGGTGATTGTTTTTCATGAATTTGAAATCTTGTATTTGTTGATTAATAAATTAAAATCACTGTAACAAAGCTATACGTTATCTTTTATTTGTGCAACGTCAGGGCGTGTAGTGCGATAATTTGTTATAAAGAAAAACAATTTTTCGGGTAAACTTGCAAAGTGAACCATTATGAACTTGACTCTTATTTTTACTTTTTCCTATATTCGTAGCCACACTCTATAAAATACTTATGGCTCATGAGTTGTTTACTTATGGTTCATGAGTTGTTTACTTATGGCTCGCGGGTTGTTTGCTTATGGCTCACGGGTCATTTGCTTATGGCTTGCGGGGCGTTTGCTTATGGCTCACGAGTCATGAGCTTATGGCTTTGTTTACTATAAGATGTGTCTTAAAAAACCAGTGAGTTTAGTACCAAAACTCAGTCAGAAGTACAATGAAACTCAGTCGAATGTTGACCGGAAAACAGTCAGAATATCCTCCAAATGTGATTTCACGAAATAGGTCTTCACCTTCACAAAACGCTATAATCGAATGATAGTAAGTTAGTTATGTGTGAAGACCCCTTCTTTTTGCCTTCACAGGGTCTTCACGAATATTTTTTAATAAAATAAGGGACTTAAGCTCTATGCGATAGCTTAAGTCCCTCACTTTATCAGGAAACTTGTACGACTTGTTTGTCTTTTTATTCCTTGTCACCTTCTGTTGCCTCTTCAGCAACTTCCTCTTGCTTGTCAAACTCAACGTTGTTTGCAATAAGGATGTTATACCAGTTGATTAATTTTTTAATATCGTTGGGGTAAACACGGTCACGGTCGAAGTTTGGTAACACTTCTGCCAGGTATGCGCGTAGTTCCTCGGATGTTGCTTTCTTGGTATCTAAAGCAACTTCGGCTCCGTTTTCTTTTTCTTTGATAGAAGTAAGAACGGTTTTAAGTGCCACTTCTTCCTCGTCGGTATAGATAGCGATATCTGCCAGAGAGGTTACTTTATCGTGGGCGTATGCGGGGAAACGTTTCTTATCGGCAGATATTGATTCTACAATCAACATGTTTTTTCCTTGTGATATAAGTTTGTATAAACCGGGCTTACCGGAAATAAACAATACGGTCTTCAACATAAATTCTATTTGTTTTAATTAATTTGAATGGCAAAAGTAATATTCATAGCTCATTCGTGCAACGAAAAGGATGGATTATTTCTTAGAAACTGTTTTAGTTTTGCTCGTTCTTTTATTTGGTGCTATTTTTAGGCTGTTTGTTTTCTTTTTAAGGCGATAATAGCGGGCTATTTGAGCTGCAAAAAGAGAAGAAACAGACAAAAAGAGCGCTAAAGAAAAAACGAACCAGCGGTCGGCGAAGCCAAAGCATCCTATATTAATCATTCTGTGGAAAACTTAAACAGTTTCTTAGCTTTTCAATAAATGATGTTACTTGTGGAATAAGTGGATGGGTTTCGTCGTTGTATATAATGTAGTCGGCGTGCGTCTTTTTTAGCTCATCATCCATTTGTTTTTCAATGCGTTGTGCAATAAGTTCGCGTGTGGTGTTATCCCTTTGCATGGCGCGTTCAATGCGTATTTCCAGTGACGAATAAACCATCACAATGCAATCTACTTCATTTCTGAAACCGGCTTCGATCAGAATAGCCGATTCCATAGCTACGATACTGTTTGCTGACTGTTGTGTCGTCCATTTTCGGAAGTCTTCTTTTACGCGCGGATGAATAATCTGATTGATTATTCGCATGTGTTCTTCACTCTCAAACAGGTAAGAAGCGAGTAAGGGCTTATTGAGTTCGCCTTTTTGATAAATCTCTTCGCCAAGTAATTGGGTAAGTTGTTCGCGAATGTACGGATCAGTAGTTGTGAGCTGCTTGGATGCTGTGTCAGAGATGTACACCGGTATCCCCATTGTTTGCAGTAGCTGCGAAACCACGCTTTTACCGCTCCCAATTCCTCCTGTAATTCCTATCTTAATCATTGGTGCTGATGCGCTCAATCAGGAAGTCTACTTCCGAGGGGTTGATACGTATGTTGCTGATTCCCTTTGGCTGCACACTGAGTTTGACGGTGTATTTCTCCGAGGTGAGTTCTCTAAGCTCCTGATGAGAAATCTCGATAGCAAAATCCTCTTCTGTTATTTCTTTGAACCGGCTCATGCCTACCTGAAAAGTGACTTGTACTTTAGAAGGGAAGGTGCGCAAAATGCTATTTGGAGGGAAATTTATTCCATGTAATGGCACTTCTATTGTCTTTTCGGTATACCTGTCTACAGGAGAAGATAGTTTAACGGTATTGGGTACGAATTTTACACCTTTCAATGTCGTTAGTTTTGCGTCGATGTTGAGCGTATCTGTAATTTCTTCGGCCAGTTGTTCTTCAGTGAATGCAACTGAGAGCGTTTTTAATATTTCTTTTGGGGCAAACGCCATGACGCTGTCGGGCATAAAGAGCGTGTCGGAAACATAGTATTGCCTTCCGGCCGATATTTTTCCACGCAATTTTACTGGCACTTTTTTGGAATCGCCTGTGGTATAGATGTACTCCAATGTGTCGGGCTTGATAGACATAAGTCGGGTAGAAGCGCTTAGCTGTGTTTGAACTCTTCGACCAAAATCTGCTGAGGCTATTTTTATGTGACTTCCCATGTTTGTGTAGCTGGCAAAGTCGATATTAACAGGGAAGAAGCTTTTGCCAAGAATATAATTAAGAAGTACTGTGCCCCTGTCTTTGACTGTAACCTGCACGGTAGGTGCAATCTCGGATGTCATAATGATGTCGTCGGGTACATTTTTCAGACGAACGGGAAGTGAAAAATTCGTCTCGTATTCATTGTTTAGCGTTTGGAGCATCCAAAATCCGCTTGCAATGAAGAAGAAAATTAAAAAGATAAAGAACTCTCTGCTTTTTGGACTGAGCAGAAAGTTCTTTATCTTTTTAGATAATTTACTGAAAGCAATTTTTGATGTCCTACGGTCAAGCATAGGCTTATTCATTTATTTGCTTGTATTTGTAGTAGTATCCGATGCGTCGGCGAAAATAGAATTCTTATCTATTTTTATATTTACTTTGTCAGCTATCTCCAATACAACGTATGTATCGTTAATCTCTTTAATCTTTCCGTAAACACCTCCGGCTGTAACTACCTTTTGGTTTACCTCAAGTGCTTTGCGAAAGTTAGCAATTTCTTTTTGCTTTTTGTTTTGTGGACGAATCATGAAGAAGTACATGATAGCAAACATGGCTATCAACAGAATCCACATATTCATTCCACCACCTGCCATTGGGGCTCCTTCTTGCAAGAAAACTACTAATAAATTGTTCATAATAACTCGTTTTTGGGTTTGTTTATAGTATGCAAATGTAATCGATAAGTTTGTAACCTACGATTTATTTTGTAAGTTTTCCTTCTTCCTTTAATAGTTTTACAATTCCGTCGAGTGTTCCATTAATGAAACTTCCGCTTTTTACGGTACTGTACATTTTAGCTATTTCCACATATTCGTTGAGAGATACGTTAATTGGAATGTTGGGGAAACTAAGTATTTCTGCTAATGCGCATTGCATGATTACTACATCCATAAAAGCAATACGGTCCAAGTCCCAGTTTTTGGTGTTTTCACCAATCAAGTGTCTGTAATAATCCGAATTTAGGATAGTACGGCGGAATAATCTGCGTGCAAATTCTTTGTCTTCATCATCTTTGAACTCAGGAAGTAGTGGTTGAGTAGCTCCCAACTTTTCATCAAACTTCTTGATGGTTTTCATTACAAATGTATCTACTATCTCTTTATCGTCATTCCAATAGAGACTTTGATCTTCCAATAACTGTTCTAAAGATTCGTTATTTAAGATGAAGTTCTTGTATAGCTTTCTCCATAGTTCCTTATCATCACTGTATGATGAATCTGGCAAAGCCATATAATCCTTATATATATTGGATGCGATTATTTTATCGTATAATTCTTTGATAAATTCTTGATTGTTATCCCAAGTTTTTTTCTGGTTAGTTACAAAATCTACCAATTGGTGGTTTACTTCCAGTTGGGCAACGAATTTGTTTTCTACAAACTTCATATTGGGAGCTAACTCTTCTTTTGTCGGTGCCAATTTTGATTTCGCTAAATCAATGCGTTTCTGCGCGTAGTTTGTTACAGCCACCATGAGCATTAACAAATAGTTGTATAAGTCGTATGCTTTGGAAAGACTGAAGAATAATTCTTTCTCCGCTGAGTCTAAATTGCCACTTCCGTTTTGATAATAAGCATATACTATTTGTATAATCTTGAGACGAATAAGAACTCTGTTAATCATAACCTCGTTAAAATTGTTGTATTTGAACCGCAAAAGTAGAAAAATTATATGAGTTTCATAACCTAAATCACATTTTTTAATTGAAACAGCTATTCTCTTGTTGTTTTCTTTTGATGGTTGAAAAAAAAGTTCCAATTTTGACCTCAATTTTCAAACAGACAAATGCAATATGGAAGATTATAAGAAAAAGAATGGTGGAGAGGCAGATAAAGAAATTGTGTTTTCTAAATCAGTAAAAGCCGGCAAACGTATTTACTATCTAGATGTAAAGAAAAACCGTAAAGAAGAGTTGTTCCTGGCAATTACTGAAAGCAAGAAAATCGTTTCTGGCGAAGGAGAAAGCACTCATGTGAACTTTGAAAAACATAAGATATTCTTATATAAAGAGGATTTTGAAAAATTCATGAATGGATTACAAGAAACGATCTGTTTTATTAACGACAATCAAAAAGAACTGCTCCCTATAGACGCTTCGGCTGAAAAAATCGATATAGACATAAACTTTGATTAGGCATCTATTTGATTATTAGAAAAGAAAGCGTATTTTTGCACCGCTTTTTGAACATCGTGTGATAATAACACATCGTGTGATGGTAAATTGAGCATAACTTAATTTAGAGTAACACAAATTTTTTAGAAAATGAAATCAATTGAAATTAAAGGAACTGCAAGAGAAATTGCAGGACGTTCTTCGGAACAAGCCAGAGCGTTGAAATCTATGCGTAAAGCAGGTGGTGTACCTTGCGTACTTTATGGTGGAGAAGAAAATATTCACTTCACTGTAACAACTGATATGCTTCGTAACTTGATTTATACACCCGAAATTTATTTAGTGAACTTGGATATTGATGGAAAGGCAATTACTGCTATCTTGAAGGATATTCAATTTCATCCGGTAAAAGATACTATTCTTCACGTAGACTTCCTTCAGGTATTTGCAGACAAACCAATTGTAATCGAAGTGCCGGTTAAATTAGAAGGTTTGGCAGAAGGTGTGAAAGCAGGGGGTAAATTGACTCTGCAAATGCGTAAGCTAAAAGTAAGATCACTATACAAAAATGTTCCTGAAAGAGTAACAGTAGACGTTACTTCTTTAGGTCTTGGTAAAACAATTCAGGTAGGTGCACTCGCTTTTGAAAATCTGGAACTATTGGATCCGAAGAATAATGTAGTTTGTGTTGTTAAATTGACACGTGCGGCAAGAGGTCTTGCAGCGGCAGCAGCAAATAAGTAATTTAGGATATATCTAGATAATTGAAAAGGAGTGAGAAGTAAGAATATACATTCTTATTCTTGCTCCTTTTTTTAATATTGGGAGTATAATTTCAACTCTCTGAATGATGAAATACTTAATAGTAGGCTTAGGGAATATTGGTCCTGATTACCATGAAACCCGTCACAATGTAGGTTTTATGGTATTGGATGCTTTGGCTAAGGCATCCAATGTTGTTTTTAGCGATAAACGCTACGGCTTTGTAGGCGAAATGTCTATCAAAGGTCGTCAGCTACTATTGCTGAAACCTTCTACTTTTATGAACCTGAGTGGAAACGCGGTTCGCTACTACATGCAGAAAGAAAAAATCCCTTTGGAGAATGTATTAATTATAGCGGATGATTTAGCCCTTCCCTTTGGAACATTGCGACTAAAACCAAAAGGAAGTGATGCCGGGCATAATGGATTAAAACACATTGCCGATACGCTGGGTACACAAAACTATGCACGGCTTCGGTTTGGTATTGGTAGTGATTTTTCGAGAGGCAGACAAGTGGATTATGTGTTAAGCCCGTTTGACGCAGAAGATTGGCAAACAATGCCCGCACGGTTGGAAACAGCCGGTGAAATCGTCAAGAGTTTTTGCTTGGCGGGTATTAACATAACGATGAATCAGTTCAATAAGAAATAATCATGGAGGCTAGAATTGACAAGTGGCTATGGGCTGCACGTATTTTTAAGACACGGACTATTGCTGCCGAGGCTTGTAAAAAAGGACGCGTGATGATTAATGGGGCGAATGTGAAACCTGCGCGGATGATAAAAGCGGGTGATGTGATACAAGTAAAAAAACCACCTATTACCTATTCTTTTAAGGTGCTTCAGGCCATTGAACATAGAGTGGGAGCGAAGCTAGTCGTAGATGTCATGGAAAATGTAACTACTCCCGACCAATACGAACTACTGGAGATGAGCAAAGTGAGTGGTTTTGTGAATCGTGCCAGAGGAATGGGGCGCCCAACAAAGAAAGATCGTAGAGAGCTAGATGATTTTACCGATGTCGAAGCGATGGATGATTTTGAATTTGACTTCTGAGTAAAAAGATACTTATGAAGACCCCGCTTTGCAGGGTCTTCATAAACTAAAAAGGTTTTCTATAATGCCTCTTTAATTTTCTTCGCCATCTCTTGATACTCTTCGTCCGTTAGATACACCTTTCCGGGATTCATTTGGAAAGTTCCTCCATAATCGGGTCCATCAATGTACTTAGGGACTAAATGGAAGTGTAGGTGTGATAGCTTATCCGAGTATGCACCATAGTTAATTTTTTCAGGACTGAAAACTTTGTCCATGGCACGGGTAACACGTGTTACATCAGCCATAAACGCATTTAGTTCTTCGGGAGTAAGCTCAAACATATCGTTTACGTGTTTGTTGTAAGAAACCAAACAACGTCCGTGGTACGTTTGTTCCTTAAATATAAAAACGCGTGATACGCTTAATGGTGCTACTTCAATCATCAGGTTGTGTAGTGTGTCATTATTCTGACAGTACAAACATTCTTTTGGATCACTTTTCATAACAATTGCTTTATTTTAGTTTATATTGATATGCCAAAAGTACGTCTTTTTGGGAATTATCCAGTCGTTTTTTAAGTCGTTTTTGCAAGAATTGTTCTTTTCCCTCTGCCGTTCTGTCATAAAAACTGTCAGTTTTCTGCTATTTTTTCTTCCCTTTACTGCTCGAAAACCTTTTGGCACATGGTTTGTTTCATTGATGTTGTCTATTAAAACGAATTAATAACAAATAAATATAACATTATCATGGGAAAAATTATTGGAATTGACCTTGGAACCACGAACTCGTGTGTTTCTGTATTCGAAGGAAATGAGCCTGTTGTAATTTCCAACAGCGAAGGTAAACGTACCACTCCTTCTATTGTAGCATTTATAGATGGTGGCGAACGTAAAGTGGGTGACCCTGCTAAACGTCAAGCTATCACAAACCCACAACGCACGGTTTACTCAATCAAGCGTTTTATGGGAGAGAACTGGTCGCAAGTACAAAAAGAAGTACAGCGCATACCTTATAAAGTCGTAGAACAAAACAATATGCCACGTGTGGATATTGATGGACGTTTGTACACCCCACAAGAAATCTCGGCTATGGTTCTTCAAAAAATGAAGAAAACAGCCGAAGATTATTTGGGTCAGGAAGTTACCGAAGCGGTTATTACCGTGCCTGCTTATTTCTCAGACTCGCAACGCCAGGCAACGAAAGAAGCCGGACAAATTGCCGGTCTTGATGTGAAGCGTATCGTTAATGAACCAACTGCTGCTGCTTTGGCATATGGTATCGACAAGGCGCATAAAGATATGAAAATTGCCGTGTTCGACTTAGGTGGTGGTACTTTCGATATCTCTATCCTTGAGTTTGGCGGCGGTGTATTTGAAGTGCTTTCTACAAATGGTGATACGCACTTGGGTGGGGATGACTTTGACCAGGTAATCATCAACTGGTTGGCAGACGAGTTTAAAAAAGACGAAGGTGCCGACCTTACTAAAGACCCGATGGCGCTGCAACGTTTGAAAGAAGCTGCCGAAAAAGCGAAGATTGAACTTTCATCGTCTACAACTACCGAGATAAACTTGCCATATATCATGCCGGTAGATGGTGTTCCAAAGCATTTGGTGAAAACATTGACCCGTGCTAAGTTTGAATCGTTGGCGCACAGCTTGATTCAAGCTTGTTTGGAACCTTGTAAAAAAGCAATGAGCGATGCCGGTCTGGGTAACTCGGATATTGATGAAGTAATTCTTGTGGGTGGTTCATCACGTATTCCTGCCGTGCAGAAGTTGGTAGAAGATTTCTTTGGAAAAGCACCTTCTAAGGGCGTAAACCCCGACGAAGTAGTAGCTGTAGGTGCTGCTGTGCAAGGAGCTGTATTGACCGATGAAATTAAAGGTGTTGTGTTGTTGGATGTAACTCCGCTTTCAATGGGTATCGAAACGCTAGGTGGTGTTATGACTAAATTGATTGATGCAAACACAACTATTCCGGTAAAGAAGAGCGAAACATTCTCGACAGCTGCCGACAACCAAACAGAGGTTACAATCCATGTGTTGCAAGGTGAGCGTCCGATGGCAAACCAGAACAAATCAATTGGTCAGTTCAACCTTACAGGTATTGCGCCTGCTCGTCGTGGTGTGCCTCAGGTAGAAGTTACGTTCGATATTGATGCCAATGGTATCTTGAAGGTGTCTGCTAAGGATAAAGCAACCGGCAAAGAGCAAGCTATCCGTATCGAAGCTTCGAGCGGTTTGAGCAAAGAGGAAATTGAAAAAATGAAAGCCGAAGCCGAAGCTAACGCTGATGCTGACAAGAAAGAACGTGAGAAAATTGACAAACTCAACCAAGCTGACAGTATGATTTTCCAAACAGAAAAACAACTGGAAGAGCTGGGCGACAAACTCTCTGCCGACAAGAAAGCTCCAATCGAGGCTGCTTTGAGCAAACTGAAAGATGCTCACCAAGCACAAGATTTGGCAACAATCGATACTGCAATGGCCGAGTTGAATACTGCATTCCAAGCTGCAAGCGCTGAAATGTATGCACAAAGTGGCGGTGCTCAGGCGGGACCTGATATGAATGCAGGGCAGGCTAATGACACTTCTTCAAGTGAAGGTGATAATATTCAGGATGCGGATTTTGAAGAAGTGAAGTAATAGATGATTAGAAATAGTCAATAAATAATAGAAAATCCCTGTAAACAAATAGTTTACGGGGATTTTTGTTTTTGTAAATTTGTAGATAGCTATTGTTTTTGATGGTTTTTTATCATACATTTGTACCATTATTGTACCGGAACTTAATTAGTGATGAAGTGGAACTTATGAGCACTTATGACTACTAATGAGTACTTAAATGGCGATAAAGATACCGATGAATAAGATTCAGAAACAATGTGCAGTGTGTGGACAGCCTTTCGTTCCGAAGACGGTTGATTCTGTTTATTGCTCTAAAACGTGCGGCAATGCAGCATATCGTGAAAAGAAACGGCAAAAGCGAAAAGAAGAAGAAAAGCAAGCGGTCGTAGCTAAAATACCAGATGACCGTCTCTATATTTCCGTTCCTGAAGCGATTGCGCTTTTCGGTGTTGCCAAGAGTACGCTCTATCGTCTTATTCGGCAAAAGCGAATTCCTGCTATCAACTTAGGGGCTCGTCTTGTTCGGATTGACCGAGCAGCGATAGAGGAAATGTTTCCTATTCGCCAAACACCTCTTAAAAAGGAGAAACCAGCAACAAAGCTTTATAGCCTTGAACCACAAGATTGTTATACAATCGGCGAGATTGCCAAAAAGTTTGGCATATCGGATAGTACGGTATATAAGCATATCCGTAAATATTCCATTCCAACTCGACAGATTGGCAACTATGTTTACGCTCCAAAAACTGAAATAGATAATTTGTATAATCAATAACAATATACCACATGAAACAACTCTCCAATACAAAAGTAACTGTCCGGCTTCGCAAGGCGGAGGACCGTAAAGAGTGGTATGTTTATATTGAAAGCTACCCGGTTTATGTTCCCGGCAAGCAAACTCCACAGCGTTTTCGTGAATATTTGAATCGTTGTATCACCACAGTTGAATGGGATAAGAAGCGCACAGCTCGCACCGATGCAGACGGAACGAAAACCTACAAACCCAAACGTGATGATAATGGAATAATCGTTTGCCGAAGCGAAAAAGACCAAGAAACTATGCTATATGCTGATGGGATTCGTAAGCTCCGCCAACGAGAATATGATAATGCCGATTTATACAGTGATACAGAAAGTGCACAAGTTGAACAAAAGGAGCGTGCGCAGCAGAATTTCATAGAGTATTTTAATGTCACAGCCAAGAAACGCCACGCACAAAGCTCTGATTCTATCCGCGTAAACTGGAAACGAACCTACGAATTAATGAAGCTCTTCGCTGGAGACACATTGCCTTTTGCCAAAATCGACAATCGCTTTGCCGAAGATTTTAAGTTATATCTCTTGTCCGCTCCTTGCGGTGGCAATAAAAGCGGAACTATTTCCCGCAATACCGCAGTAACATACTTTTCCATTTTCAAAGCTGCATTGAAACAAGCTTTTATAGATGGATATTTGACGACTGATTTATCCGCAAAAATCAAAGGTATACCCGAGCAGGAATCAAGACGTGAGTATCTGACCGTTGAAGAACTTAATACTCTCGCCGGCACACCATGCGAACGAGATGTTCTCAAACGAGCAGCATTGTTTTCGGCTCTTACCGGCTTACGACATTGTGATATTCAGAAATTGAAATGGAAAGAGATTAGTGTTAATGGTGACCACGCCCAATTACATTTCACTCAGCAGAAAACAAAAGGTGTGGAATATATGCCTATTTCGCAACAGGCACTTGATCTGTGTGGCGAACCTCGTGAACCGGAACAGCTCGTTTTTGAAGATTTACCCGACCCAGCATGGATTTCCAAACCATTGAAACGTTGGATAGAATCAGCCGGTATCACGAAACGGATCACATTTCATTGCTTTCGGCATACGTATGCGACGCTTCAATTATCCAGTGGTACAGATATTTACACTGTCAGCAAGATGCTCGGACACACCAATGTAAAAACCACTCAAATTTATGCAAAGGTTGTGGACGAGAAGAAAAGCAAGGCGGCACAAGCGATTCAGTTGAACACCCTTAATAATACTGAAGAATGAAACAGAACAGTCTTTTGCAGTACATTATATTATATGTAATCGTAGCTTGTGTTGCTCTGGCCATTGCTGCACTAGCGCGTATGTTTACCATTTCGGTTGGTTTCGACAGCTTTACCTCATTTATTGTTTTTGTTGTAGTGTTGGCTGTTCAGGTAGTAGTCTATTTAAGTATTCATGTACTACTCCAAAATATGATGTTACCTTGGATTGGTGAGTGGCTGTCCAAAATACCATACTTCCGAAAGAGAATTGAGCAAAGACAAGTTCTTCCTGTTGCTGTTGAGCCAGAAATAGAAGAAAGTAACACTGAAATTGATATGCCGGAATTGGATGTCTCTTTAGAAGATATTCGGAACGAACAGCAACAAAATATAGCAAAGGAGCAGGAAGAGATTCTGAATGTCGCTCTGGACTATACTCGAAAATCGTTTGCCCTTTATCTTTCCGATGAAGATCTTGATGTTCTTTGCCGGAATGTCCGTTCATATATGAACAAGTTAGAAGAAACAAAATTGAAGCCAGTTAAGGTGAAAGAGCTATCAGCCCTCGACCTTCGCCACTTCGGATGGAATATCTGGAACTACTTCAAACCGAGGAATCAGATGGATATTGCGAACTTACTGAAAATCGTCTTCCCTGATGTTTTCAAAGAGGTAGAAGTGAAAAGTATCAAGCGACACTTGAAAGATGATGAACTGAAAGGGGTGATAAAGATAATAGAATCTCTTAAATAATTATAATAGAAGGAATAATGGAAGAAGTGTTTGAACCAAAGGTTTTCATTTCATACTCACATGATAATGATGAGCATAAAAATTGGGTATTACAGCTTGCTACAAGGCTGAGGTCGAATGGCGTTGATGTTCTTTTAGATATTTGGAATCTTAGGTTAGGTCAAGATCTTGCTTCATTCATGGAGAAGGGTCTTTCCAAGTCTCAAAGGATTATTTGCATTTGCTCCGAAAACTATGTAAGGAAAGCCAATGATGGTAAAGGTGGTGCTGGGTATGAAAAACAAATCATGACAGCTGAATTGATTAAAGATCAGAATACAGAGTGGGTTATACCACTAATAGTAAATAATACAAGTGAAAGCAAGTTACCCAGATTCTTAGGAGGAAGAAAATATATAAGTTTCGAAGACACTCTCTTGTATGAAAACAAATATGAAGAGTTATTGAGAGATTTGCTTGATGAACCAGTTTCTCCAATTCCTCCAATTGGGAAGAACCCTTTTAAAGTCGCAAAAGAATTTGCTCAGCAAAAATTTTTACCAGCGAACGAGAAATACACCTCTCCTGCAGTTTCTGGGAATGTGGTTTTTGACTATTCGAACAATGATGGAAGATATTTCATTGGACAAGATGAGTTAATGTTTGAATTGAAGTTTAGTAAGTCAAGTAATTGGAATATTCAACTTTTAAATGATCCTGCAAGTGTCAGAACAGTCGCAATTGCAAAGAATGTAAAAGAGCTTGTCGAGATATATGACGCAAGGGTCTATGATGGCTCATCAAGAATAAGAAGACCGAAAATAGATGAAATAGCAGTTTTACAAAACACAAATGGGTTTTACGCTGCAATCAAAATTCTTGGGATAAAAGATGACACTCGCGGAGATGAAAATGATGAAATAACTTTCGAATACAAAATTCAGACAAATGGGTCTCCTGATTTTTCTAAATAAGGAAAAGACCAATGAAATCAAACGGTCTTACTTCCATAACAATAACTAAATAATATCAGCACTTTAAGTGTTTTCTAAGTGTTTCTCGAGTGTCGCCCAGACACCGTAGAAACACTATTTTTATTTGCACCATATTCATAAAAAACGATAAATATGGAAGCAAATGAAATTTCTTTTGAAAACCTGCCTAAGGCAGTAGCGCATTTGGTCAGTGAGCTGGCTGAGATCAAATCTTTAGTTGAGAAGGGGCAAACGCCTATTGTTCCTCAGAAACGAATCCCGATTGACATTGAAGAGGCTTGCCGGATTATCGGCAAAGCGAAACCTACCGTGTATGCTCTTGTACGCAAGCGAATGATTCCTTGCTATAAGAGCGGCAAGAAACTCTATTTCTTCGAGGATGAACTGTTGGAGTGGATTTCCAAAGGCAAGAAGAAAACCTTGCAGGAGATAGAATCCGAAGCAGAGGCGGGATATAATAAGCGTAAAAACATACAAAGATGAACTTGTTCGACTTATTAGCCAATTTTTGGCGAGTGGACGAACGGGAGAGCTTCAGCGGCAACGATACCCGATTGTATTTCTTCTTGGTTCATTTAGCTAACCGTTCCTATTGGTCGGAATGGATAGAGTGTTCCAACAAACGATTAGCTGCCAATGCGAATATATCCTTGGATGTTATGAAATCTTCACGCGACCGACTAAAGGCAGCCGGTCTGTTAGATTATTCTTCTGGGGGCGGACATAGGGTTAAAACTAAGTACCAGATTTTAGCACCTAAGTCCGACCTTAAACTCCCACCTTATAATATAAAGACTAAAGACAAAAACTCTAATATAAATTCTTATGGAAAAAAGAAAGGCTCAGTCTTTACGGGAAGTGATTTCGACTAATCAGCAATTCTTTCAGGCATTGCGGAAAGATGCTCAAGAGATGGTCGCCCATGAAAAAGAAAAGATTCGGCGACAACGTTTGCCTTTGCCGCTGGCTTATGCTGACTTTCGGAGTTTGTTTTGCGAGTTTGGTACAATTTGTTTGCACAACCGCAATCAAGCTAAAGATTTTGTTATTGACAAAAACAACGAACCTATGATAGAGCAACTCTATTGCTACATAATCAACGATTCTGCATTCTCCGGAAATTTGAATAAGGGCATCATGCTGCAAGGGAAATATGGTTGCGGTAAAACTATTCTGCTGGAAACGTACTCATTGCTTCATAATCAAATTTCGCGAAGATTTTTTCTGAATCAGCCTCTGTTTACGTTTATCAAGTCTGTGGAATTGCAGGAGCAAATTGTAAAGCAGTCGGCAAGTGTTTTTGCCCGACGACCGTTAATCATTGATGAGTTTGGGCGAGAATCCAAAACGGTTCAGGATTATGGAAACGTCAGCCGACCCATATCCGAATTGTTGAGTTTGAGAAGCGATGTCGGAGTCGTAACACATGGCACCACGAACTTCACTT
The DNA here is from genome assembly GCF_010501015.1 of Bacteroides sp. 214. GTDB lineage: Bacteria > Bacteroidota > Bacteroidia > Bacteroidales > Bacteroidaceae > Bacteroides. Next base: position 30,056 of record NZ_QVML01000023.1, read on the forward strand.
TTGCTACACTTTCGTCCGATGAGTTCTATGGTGGAATGATTGGCGATCGCCTAAAAGTGATGTTTAATTTTATCACTTTGAATGGTGAAAGCCGTCGAGTTTAAGCTTTCATTTCAATGGGCTCACTATTCGCGAGCAATGTAGCAAGAGGGAACTGGACAAGTCCTGTTCTATCCTCTTGCCCTACGGGGTTACTTGCTGTTAATCAGCAAGATATTAAAAGCGAGTTTTATAAAGACTCGTATAAATAAAATCGCTAATATCCTATTGATTAAGCGATTAATAAAATGAATTCTTATAAAAAAGTTATAATATGGTACAAAATAAGAATAAAACAGCATTAACGACGATTGGAATTGACCATAACACCAATCGCCAGATAGATAAACTTTGCAAGCGATACAATCTGAAAAAAGGAGAGATTGTAAAGCTCGCTTTCGAGTATATGGATAAGGCTTGTATCAATCCGTCCGAGCCACCGGAATCCGTTAAAACGGAGTTGGCGAAAATCAACAAACGGCAGGATGATCTAATCCGTTTTATCCGCCACTTTGAAGAAAAGGAACTGAATCCGATGATTCGGGCAAGCCATTCGATAGCTGTCCGCTTCGATGAAGTAGTCAAAACTTTGGAAGAGTTGATTAAATCGGAAATAACCCTCATGTGGAATAAGCATTCAGATATCCTGCAACGAATAAGCGATACATTTGGGAAACATGCAAATATTGTCAATACCCAAACAAAGCAAATAGCCTCTTTAACTCAGATACAAAAAGAGGATAATAAAAGGCTTTTGGAACTAATCGCTTTATATGCAGAACTTGCAACTTGCGGTGTAATGGATAGTAAGCGAAAGGAGGTTCTGAAAGCCGAAATTCACAAACTGACAAATCCCGAATAACCATGAATATAGACTTCCCGCCACCGTCCAAAGGAACATACAACAACGCCGGAGGTTGCCGCCAGTTGGCAAATTACCTCGAGCATGAAGATTTAGAACGTATGGAAAAAGGTATCTATACGGAAAGATTCTTCAACCTGAGGGAAGACAATCTGTATAAAGCCCAGATTATTGAGGATATTGATTCAAATATCGGACAGTTGCTAAAAACGGATGCTAAGTTCTATGCTATCCACGTTAGTCCCTCAGAAAAAGAACTGAAAACGATGGGAAATACTGAACAGGAGCAAGCCGAAGCCATGAAACGATACATTCGAGAAGTCTTTATCCCTGAATACGCCAAGAACTTCAATAAAGGATTATCCGCTGAAGATATAAAGTTCTATGGAAAAATCCATTTCGATCGCTCCCGATCAGATAATAAGCTGAATATGCATTGCCATTTGATTGTAAGCCGAAAAGACCAGTCAAATAAAAAGAAGCTATCGCCGCTTACCAACCACAAGAATACCAAGAAAGGAGCAATCAAAGGTGGCTTTGATAGAACGAACTTGTTTCAACGAGCAGAAACCGGCTTTGATAAACTCTTTGGCTACCAGCGAGATTTGCAAGAAACATTTACATACTGCAATACGATGGAAAACGGCAGTATAAAAGAGAAATTGCAGATGCAGGAGCAAGAATTGAAGGTAGCCAAGAAACCATTAGTTCCTGAGGTAGAGAATAGTAAAAAGCAAGAACGCACCAACGTTGGTACGGACATACAGCCAAACGTTCAAACGTATGGCCAGTCAAACAGTCAGCCAACCGCGAAATCGATTAATCAATTAAGCGATAGCACTAGCGGAGAAAATATTCTCTCTTCTTTATTTTCCATACTCCCCACCGCTGCAGATGTTGACAAGCCTAATCCGGAAGATGAACTGCCATTGCGAAAACTCAAGAAAAAGAAGAAAAACAGAAGAATAGGTTAATAAACTCCTTTTTAATTTGGCAAACAAAGGTATATTTCAAGAATAAAACGTCAACACCAAGCCGCAAGCGGTTTTACGCGAAATCTCCACACCTCCGCTCTGCTTCGGGTAGTATTTCCCGCAAAAGTGTTGCCTAATTTATTATTTCCATAGAAGAGGTGTTTACAAAATGTAAAAGGGGAAAAATATGTAGGTTAAATTATTGTTGATAAGTTTTTCTGCAGTGCATTGCGTCTGTTTCTCAAACATTTAGTATATTTGCCAAAAATGTCAAGACGATAAAATCAAAAATATGAAGTTCACAGAACGCATAAAACAACTACGCGAAGAACTGCAAATGCCTCAACGACAATTAGCCGCAGCATTGGAAATCGACACTGCCACTTATTGCAAAATTGAAAAGGGCGAACGCAGAGCCAAAGGCGAACAAGTTATAGTCATTGCTGATATATTACAATCGGATAAGGATGATCTACTCGCTTTATGGCTTGCTGACCAAGTTCCAGCTTCTATTGCTGACGAAAAAGTTATTGCTGACAAGGCAATTGATATTGTAAAAAGAAACATAAAAGAACTGTAACTCATAAATTCGGTAATATGAACTGGAATAAAACAAAAATACAGATAAACAACGGAGAATTTGTAGAAGCACAAGCTCCTGTTATAGTATCCGCGAGCCGCTCGACAGATATTCCTGCGTTTTATTCAGATTGGTTTTTTCAAAGATTGAAAGAAGGATATGTTAAATGGAAAAATCCATTTAATGGAGTTCCACTATATGTCTCATTTCAAAATACCCGCTTGATTGTGTTTTGGTCGAAGAATCATAAACCAATGATGAAGCATTTGGATTATTTGAATGAAAAGGATATCAATTATTATTTCCAGTTTACACTTAACGATTATGATGCTGAAAAATTAGAACCTCAAGTTCCCAATGTTCAATCAAGAATTGAAACATTTATTGAACTTTCGGAAAAAATTGGAAAAGAAAAAGTGATTTGGCGTTTTGACCCTTTGATTTTGACCGACAAAATTGGCGTTGATGAATTGTTGCGAAAAATTGAAAATATTGGCGATCAACTGAAAAATCATACAAATAAGCTGGTTTTTAGTTTTGCAGATATTAAAACCTATAAGAAGGTTCAAAATAATTTGAAAAGTAATTCCATTTATTATCAAGAATTTAATGAGCGAACAATGACCGAATTTGCAGCGAGTCTTCAACATTTAAATGAAAACTGGCACTTTGAACTTGCTACTTGTGCAGAACAAATACCGTTGGAAAAATATGGCATTGAACATAATAAGTGCGTTGATGACGATTTAATAATAAAACTTTTTTCGCACGATAAGGTTCTTATGGACTTTTTAGGTGTTAAAATAATACCGCCAGACATGTTTAATCCCGAAGGTTCTATCGAAAAGAAAAGAAACAACAAAGACAAAGGGCAACGGCAGCATTGTGGATGTATTATAAGTAAAGATGTTGGAGAGTATAATACTTGTCCGCATTTGTGCGAATATTGCTATGCAAATGCGTCTAAACAAATTGCCTTAAAAAATTGGGATTTGCATAAACAAGATAGAAATAATGCAATGATAAAAGGAGAATAATTATGGCAGACTATTATTTTAACTTTCCACCAATAACATCGTTAACTTTGCCTCAACGAGCAGCACTAAATGAACCTAATCCAATTGCACTCTCTGGCGGACCAGGGACAGGAAAAAGTTTTGTGTCTTTGTGGAGACATATATCAAAACAAAATCAAAATATAAATACTCAATTACTTACCTTCACAACCTCTCTTGCTTATTATTTAAAAGCGAGTAGTGCCACACAAAATGCAAATGCCTCAAATTGTGTTGATTCAACCAAAAATTGGTGTTTAAACAATGCGCAAAATCGAACTGAGATCATCGTTGACGAGGCTCAGGATATGCCCCTAAGTTTTTATGAAGATAATAATCAGTTGCAGAGATATTCTACTCAAATATCATATGGGGCAGATGATAAACAAATTCTAAAATCAGGAGCAATAAATACGAATGGTACTTATAATCTAAATGTCTGCGCACCAGAGAGAGAATTGCAAAGAGTATTTAATAATAGAAGGTTTGTATTGGACAGAAATTTTAGAAATACCCAAAGTATTTTGTTATTTGCAAAAACGGTTTTTCCTCAAGCACCTATTTCTCAAAATGAAATAGACTCATGTCGAGAAATTGGAGACAAACCACTTTTGTATGTTACAAATAATAATTTGCAAAAACAAAATCAAACCATAATTGATATAGTTAGGCAATTAAATGTAGATGAACATAATATAGGCATATTGACACCTTTAGCAAATGTCCCATGGGCGGGAGGTGATGCTTTGACTGCAAGTTACTATTTCAATTTATTGCATAATTTCGATTGCAGTTTTTATGATCATACGTTACACGATGCAAATGGTGGCCTTCGCGCTATGAAAAATATTCATATCACACCTTTTAAGTCAGCGAAAGGCTTGGAGTTTGATACTGTTATCATTCCATGCTTTGATGCCTTTTTGCAATCCTTCAGAGTTATATCATGGAGAGATTTCTTTGTAGGTGTCACAAGAGCAAAAAGCAATTTATTCTTGTTCTCAAACAATGACATAACGATTAATAATCCTCTTTTGAATTCAGTAATAGATAAACAAATAATATAAAAATGGAAACACGATATTTTTTCCCGATAAGCTCAATAAGTTTGGCCGATTATTTCGGTTGTGCTTGTATCAAGCCAAGTAAATATTTTGGAAATAAACCAACTGATATTCAAAATAAATTTGATTCATATCTATTATTGAGTGATAAAAAAATAAAAGGAAGTGGAATTGACTGCGCTCTCGAATTAGTTTTATCGAAAGATGAAATAAAAGAATTGAATAACGTATATAATGGTTTTTATTTGTATAAAAAACCATTACCGATTTCGAGGGTTAAAACAATTTATTTTATAGATGAGATTCAGAGAAAACAAACTATCGCAAATATTGAATTGAGTACCGCTTTTATTCCTCACGAGTTAATAAAAGAGTCGGATTTTGATGATATTGATTTATCAATTCTGGAAGACATAACCACACCTGACAACAACAATGATTGGCGAAACAATATTAAACGATTTGACAGCTTTTTGGGAGGATTTGCTTTAATGCGTTTAGCAGGAGAAGATTATATGAATTTTTCCGAGAATTATTTTTCCACATTATCTTTTTTTAATGAAGTAATACAAAAAGAGCTTCAACAAAACAACATCAATATTACTGATAAATATTTTGATGCGTTTGTAGGAGAAAAAGGATTTAAAAAATTATTGCCCATTATTAATAAACGAATAGAAGAAGAAGACTTAAACATATTGGCTAAAGAGGATGGACAAACAATATTGAAAAATAGTGTTCGGTTAATTGACTTATCAAAATTGGACAAAGATACAAAGACATATATTGCAGCAGTATTATATACTTATAAGGTAGGGCAAGAAGCTGGAATGAAAAAAATAGATGAATTAATACGAACTAATTTCAGGGAAGTTGCTAAAGGTGAGGGTATCGCACTATGCTATGGCTTAAATAGAGGTTATTCTGCTTTTAATAACAAATACAAGGATAAAATTGTAAAATTTCAATTAAACAGTCAACTCGACTATTATACGATCGAAAGTTTATATCAATATGCTTTTAATCAGATTAAGTCAGAAGAATTTCCTTACCTAAGTTGGTGTCCCAAACAAAAATTGTCTAAAACAATAACACCCGACTATAGGATTTTAGATGTTGTTGTAAAAGGTAAAAAAAAAGCAAGACTTCTCTCTTCAGAATATTTGGAAAACTTGTTGTTGCAATTTTTTCAAAAAGATAGTGCTTCGCTTTTCAGAGGATTATTTGAAAAAATGCGAGAAATAATATACAAAGATGCCAAAAATGAAATTGCAGAAGATTATGAAAATCAAATTATCCAAAAACAGGAAGAAATAGAAAATCTAAAAGCAGAACTAAAAAAGCTATTAGAAATTCAAAAAACAACTTCTACGAAGGAATATAAACAACGAGAAGAGCTATCTGCTCAAACAATAATAGTCGAGGATCCTCAAATGTTTTATACTTCAGAAAAATATGTTAAAAAAGTCATAGAAAAATATTTAGCATATAAAGAAAAAGGGAAGAAGGTGCTTGAAAATGAAGCAAAAGCAAAGGGTATAAATGTAAAAAGCAAAAAAACAGACGAAATTATATTATTATTAATGACTACTCCTGATTCTAATATCCCTAATTTATGAGCAATTTGTTTGATAATCTGTTTGAAATATCTGATTCTTCCGATTCATTAGATAATTTCCTCAATGAAAATATTCAGGATATAATAGAGTTTTGCAATTCTGATTACAATAACATTGTAAATTGCAAGCAATCTATAGAGACTTTTATTTTACTAAAATGTAACATAATAGATGGATTGAATTATGAAGAAACATATAATAAAGCATTCATTTCAATATTATTAGAATTTTGTGAACGATTAAACCTTCGATCTTCTATTATTTCAATATATCCAATTATTGATAGAAATAATTTGGGCGTCGGAAGTAGATTGCAAGCTGCATTATTATTTTTATATAATGTTGATAGTAATTCTACACTTATAAATAGATTTGATGAAATATGTCAGAATCTTGAATTAGCAATTGAATTTGAAGATGATAATGAAAAAAAATCAATAACTACATTTTTGAATTATTATTATTGTGTTATTAGGGATACATATCCACATATTAAATTTGCTTCTGAATTAAAGTTAAAAATTGAAAAGGCTCTTGATAATAACATATATCAATTCCTTAAGCACGAGTCTATAATTCAGTCATTAGGTGTAAATTACAATAATGTAGATGACATACAGAAAATAATAGACACTCTTTTAGAGAAGACGATAATTACTCATTCTGTCAGTGACATTAGCAAAATAATAATAGAGACTGATACAGAATACTCTAATATGCTAAAGGATGTTGCAGCTAATTTTGATTCAATTCGTTCTATTTCTGTTCGTCATGCCGGAAGTCAAAAAATAACAGGTCGTGGTGTGAAAATTCTTGAATCGGAAGTTGAATTATATGGATATTTCAAAAGCTATGGAAATATGCACAAAGCAAAGCTGCAATCCGCATTCAATGCTTTGCCTAGTATATCTTCAAAAATCAACATTATTGACTGGGGGTGTGGTCAAGGATTTGCAAGTATGGTTTTCCTTGAAAAATATGGACATGAAAATATAAATCAAATTACACTTATTGAACCTTCAGAAATTGCTCTTAAAAGAGCAGCATTACACTGCAAAAAATATTGTTCTAAAATCTTATTAAAAACAATCTGTAAAAAATTAAATGATTTAGACGAAAGTGATTTCAATATACCACAATCCGATATCACAATACATCTTTTTTCAAATATTCTTGATATTGACGACTATTCACTAAATCGTTTAATCAACTTAATAGAAAAAACACTATCAAAAAAAGATTATTTTGTTTGCGTTAGTCCTTATATTGATACTATAAAGACAGAAAGACTAGAATCTTTTAAGCGTTATTTTGAAAATAAGCATACTTCTTCTTTTCAATTATTAAAAGAAAAATTAAATGGTAAAGTTGGTACATATTGGAAGTGCAACAATCATAATAATCCCTGTTACGACCATAATCAAAAGATTACAGGCTATTGCAGTAATAAATGGACAAGAGTGATCAATGTTTTTAGTGTGAATTAGTAATAAATAGATTAACATATCATGCCCGAACAACAAAACATAGAATACAAGTCCTCTTGGCACGATGACTATCTAAAATGGATATGCGGCTTTGCTAACGCACAGGGTGGACAGATTTATATCGGCAAAGACGATGTTGGAAATGTCGTTGCTGTTGAAGATTATAAAAAGCTGATGGACGAAATTCCCAACAAAATCAAGAATAATATGGGGATAACCGCTGAAGTAAATCTTCTGCAAGAAGATGGTAAGCATTACATTGAAATTGTCGTTCAGCCTTATTCTGTTCCCATTTCTTTGCGGGGCAGATACTATTATCGTAGCGGAAGTGTAAAACAAGAGCTGACAGGGACTTCGCTGAATGAATTTCTTTTGAAACGATTTGGACTGGCTTGGGATGAAGTAACCGAGTCGAGAGCCACCTTCGATGATATTGACGAAAAGGCTTTCAAAGCCTTTTTGGTTATGGCGAAAGAGAAAGACCGTTTGCCTGATGTAGAAGGGCTGTCTATGGAAGATGTTTTTAACAAATTACGTCTGACCAAAAATGGAGAACTTACACGTGCCGCAATAATTCTTTTCGGTAAAGACCCAAGGAATTTCTTTACGAATGCCTTTGTAAAGATTGGGCGTTTCAAAGGAGATACAGATTTGCGCTTTCAAGATGTCGAGGAAGGAAATTTAATCGTTTTGCTAAAAAGCGTGTTAGAGCGATTAGATCATAAATATCTTACTCGCTCCATTGAGTTTAAAGGCATGCTACGTCTGGAGCACAGTGAATATCCTATTCCAGCACTGCGTGAAATGCTTCTCAATGCGATGGTTCACCGTCAATACATGGGTTCATTTACTCAAATCAGGGTTTATGATGATAGAATAACTATCTGGAATGATGGTAAGCTGCCCGAAGGCATTACTTTGGAGATGCTCAAACATATCCATTCCTCCCACCCACGCAATCCACTTATCGCAGATGTTTGTTTCAAAGGTGGACTTATCGATTCTTGGGGCCGTGGCACTGTTCGAATCATTGAGTCTTGCAAAGAAGCAGGGCTTCCTGAACCCGAACTGACAGAACGCGAAGGCGGTTTCTTGGTAACCTTATTTAAGAACAACCTTACAGAAGAGCAATTGGTGAAACTTGGTCTTAATGCAAGGCAAGTAAAAGCAGTATCGTATGTAAAAGAGAAAGGCCGTATTACTAACAGCGATTATCAAACGCTAAATGAAATATCTGACAGAACCTCTTCAAGAGATTTGGAGGATTTAGTAGCCAAAGGTGTTTTGAAGCGAGTTGGAGATAAAAAAAGTGCTCACTATGAAATATAGCTTGGCGGATAAATGGCGGATACGTGGCGGAAATGGCGGATAACTATTTATGAGTTTCTGTAAGCTAAATTTGGAAGCAACAGTTTGAAGTTGTTATAAATGAATATCGTATGATATTTATTATTTTTGCAAGCAACTTCCGATAATATAAATTATGTAGAAGTTAGAAAATGACACCAGAAGAAAAGGCGAGGGAAATAATCAATCGGATGCTAAATGAAGCTGGATGGGAAATTGTCAAAAGAGATGATTACTCCCCCGGAATATCCGCTGTGGCTATCGAGGAAGGTCTATTGAGAGGAAATCTCGAAGCTGACTATCTTCTGTTTCTCAATGGGAAAGCGATAGGAGTGCTTGAAGCGAAAAGGGAGGAGTATGGGCTATCCAATGTCGTAATGGAGCAGGCAGAAAGGTATGTGCGCAGATTGCCGAGCTGGTGTTCTTACTGGTATCAACCGCTACCTATTGTTTATCTATCAAATGGCAGAGAAATTCTGTTCAAAAATATTCATAATCCCAAAGAGGATTATATTTCTGTTTCTCGAATTCACTCGCCGAAAGAGGTTGTAAAAATGCTTGGTATAGAAGATGATTATGCCGGATTGCCGACCTTACAAGCAAAAGGATTGCGGGATTGCCAGTATGAAGCAATTACTGAATTAGAATCCAGTTTCCGATTAGGCCAATCTCGTGCATTAATGGTGCTTGCAACAGGAGCCGGAAAGACTTTCACAGCTTGTATGGCTGCATATAGGTTACTTTCATACACACCAATGAAACGAGTGTTGTTCCTTGTTGATCGAAACAATCTGGGGCGACAGGCTGAAGGCGAATTTGGAACTTTTCGTCTTACAGAAACTGGTGAGCCATTTAATACGATTTTCACAACTGAGCGATTGAAGTCTGCCAATATTCCCAAAGATGCAAATGTTGTTATTTCAACTATTCAGCGTCTTTTTGCTCTGCTTACAGGGCTGGAGCTAAATGACAACGACAACGATGAATCATATAGTGAAGAAGATGAGGAAATTCAGTTGGGCGGAAATCTAAATCTGCCTCCTGATTTCTTCGATTTGATCATTATTGATGAGTGCCACCGCTCCATTTATGGCAACTGGCGGCAAGTCTTGGAGTATTTTAGTTCGGCAAAGATGATTGGTCTTACCGCAACGCCCGCTCCGGAAACTTTAGCTTTCTTCAATAATAATCGCATAGTCAATTATACGCTTGAAAAATCTATTGCTGATGGAATCAATGTTGATTATCGTGTGTATCGTATCAAAACCCAAGTAACAGAAATTGGCGGAGCAATCAAAGATGGCGAAGATATCAAACATATAACGAAGTACTCCGGTAAGACTGAAGATGTGAAAAATTCAGAGGAGAAAACATATACCTCAACCGAACTGAATCGCAGCATTGTTAATCCGGCTCAAATCAAACTGATTTTAGAAACTTATCATGATGCTATTTTCACAGAGCTATATCCTGAACGAGATTCTCAGTTTGAATATATTCCTAAAACGCTCATTTTCGCTCTTAATGACGCACATGCTACAAATATAGTTCGAATTGCGAAAGAAGTATTCCCTAATCAATCCGAGAATTTTGTCCAAAAAATCACATATTCGGCAGGAGATAGTAATCAACTTATCAGAAGCTTTCGAAATGATAAAGATTTTCGAATTGCGGTTACGGTTACATTAGTTGCAACCGGTACGGATGTTAAGCCGTTGGAAGTTGTAATGTTTATGCGAGATGTTGAATCGGATGCCTTATATACGCAGATGAAAGGGCGAGGTGTAAGAACCATAGGAGATGAACAACTTCGGAATGTAACTCCCAATGCCATTAGCAAGGATATTTTCTTTTTAGTTGATGCAGTCGGGGTAACAGAGCATGAAATGCAGGTAACACGTCCCGGAACAGATACTCCACCTCCCAATATGTCATTAAGAATATTGTTGGAACGCATTACACATGGAGATTTGCCTGATGATAACCTAAGGTTGTTGGCGAGTCGCTTATCACGAATCAATATAAAATCAGATAGCAAGCAGCGTCAGAAATTCACAGAATTGGCAGGAATAGAGATGAAGGATTTAGCTGTTCAAATATTCGATGCTCTTGAAAGTGCTGCATTGGAACCATTCGTTGATGCCAATCAGTCCAACCTTGCGCGAAAAGGTCTTGTTCGTCCTCTTACTCATAACCCGAAAGCAAGGCAATATCTATTAGAACTGAATGCCGGATTTATATCCATTCTACAACCGGGAGAAGACAATTTGATTGAAAAGGGATTCTCTATAGAGGAGGCTCAAAAAACAACCCAAGCATTTGAAGAATATGTGAACTCTCACAAAGATGAGATAGAAGCACTACGGATTATCTACAATAATACAAATGAGCCTATCACATACGGAATGCTTAAAGATTTGCGGACAAAATTAGTTCATGCCAGCAATAAGTTTAATCCGATATTATTATGGAATACTTATTCTATCCTTGATCCGGCTCATGTTGTTTCATTTCGCTCCAAGGATGAAAAGGATGCCCTAACCAATATAATTCAATTGGTGCGTTTCGCATTCAAACGAATCCCCGAACTACGTTCTTTGTCGTCTATGGCAGCAAGCCGGTTTGAGCTTTGGTGCGGACAAAATCAACGTCCGCTGACCGACACTCAAAAGGAAATTATCCGCAATGTTGTAAATTATATTGTAGCTAACGGAAGTTGCACAATGAACGATATAAAGGAGGAAGACAAACCTTTTGTTGCTCAAATGGTAAGAATGTTTGGTTCTGCTAACGCTGTTAATACAGCTATTATTTCTCTTTCCCAATTTATTCTCAAATCTGCTTAAAACAAAATTATATAATGTCAAAAAAAACAGTTGCGAACGAGCAATCACTTACCAAAAAAGTCTGGAATTTAGCTACGATACTTTCTTCACAGGGAGTCGGTTTTACTGATTATATCACACAACTAACTTATCTGTTATTTCTAAAAATGGATAACGAAAATGTTGAGATTTTTGGCGAATCCTCTGCGATACCTGATGGTTATCGATGGAATGATTTAACGGAATTAGATGGACTTGATTTAATTGAGCAGTACGAAAAAACACTCAAACTATTAAGTCAGGAAGACAATCTGATCGGAACAATCTATACGAAAGCCCAAAATAAGATAGATAAACCGGTATATCTCAAAAAGGTAATAACGCTCATTGATGAAGAAAATTGGCTTTCGATGGATGGTGACGTTAAAGGGGCTATCTATGAAAGTATTCTTGAGAAAAACGGGCAAGACAAGAAAAGTGGAGCGGGTCAATATTTCACGCCTCGCCCTCTGATTAATACAATGGTAGAGGTTACTCGACCACAAATTGGCGAAACAGTTTGCGATCCGGCTTGCGGAACAGGAGGATTCCTTCTTGCTGCCTACGATTACATGAAAGAACAATCGCAGGATAAGGATAAGCGCGCATTCTTACGAGATAAAGCATTACATGGAAATGATAATACGCCTCTTGTTGTCACGTTGGCGTCGATGAATTTATATTTGCATGGAATAGGAACGGAACGTAGTCCGATAGAATGTTGTGATTCATTGGAAAGAGAACCGGATACATTGGTTGATGTTGTACTTGCTAATCCTCCGTTTGGAAATCGTCCTGCTGGATCTACGGATATTGCTTCCATGCGAACAGATCTTTATGTCTCTACAAGCAATAACCAGTTGAATTTCATGCAACATATCATGTTGATGCTTAAAAATGGAGGGCGAGCCGCAGTCGTTTTGCCGGATAACGTTTTGTTTGAAGGTGGAGCGGGTGAAACTATTCGTAAGAAACTGCTCACAGAATTTAATCTTCATACGATCCTACGTTTACCTACTGGGATTTTTTATGCGAATGGAGTTAAGGCGAACGTTTTGTTTTTCTCGAAAGGAAGTAAAACCAACGAAACATGGTATTATGACTACCGCACCAATGTAAAGCACACATTGGCAACAAACCCAATGCGCCGTCAACACCTTAACGACTTTGTAAAATGCTACAATGCAGACAATCTTCACAATAGAACAGAAACTTATTCTGAAGAAAATCCGTCCGGTCGTTGGCGAAAATATAATTCTACCGAGTTGTTGAATCGGGACAAAACCAGTCTCGATATTACGTGGATTAAAACCGGAGAAGATACCGTTGATATGTCGCTCGCTGAATTAATGTCACAAATTGAAGAGAAAAGCTCTAACATAGCAAAGGCAGTAGCTTCGCTAAAAGAAATAATCGGCAAAATTGAGGAATAATGGATACGAAGAAATTACGTCAAAAAATCCTCGATTTAGCTATACGTGGCAAGCTAGTTCCTCAAGATCCCAATGATGAGCCAGCTTCAGTTCTTATCGAGAAAATCCGTGCGGAAAAAGAGCGATTAATCAAGGAGAAAAAGATTAAGCGAGATAAGAACGAATCATATATTTACCGTTCCGATAAATCATATTACGAGAAGTTCGCCGACGGAACTGTGAAATGTATCGACGAGGAGATACCGTTTGAGATACCTGAGAGTTGGGAGTGGTGTAGATTGGGAAA
>NZ_QVML01000024.1 GCF_010501015.1 Bacteroides sp. 214
TACTTAACCCTATGTGTGTGTATAGGTGGTGGGTGGGGCACCACCCTATATAACACACACAACTCGCATATGGGTTTAAAAAACGTGTTTTTATCAGTTGATAAGGAAAGGGAAGGCAGTGAGGATGGGAAAAAAAAGCAGTGAGAATGGAAGGAGAAGTCAGTGAGAATTTGGGAAAAGGCAGTGAGAATGGAGGGGGAAGGCAGTGAGAATTTGGGGATTATTAAATGCAATACACACGCTCGCGCGTACATATTAATATAGAAACAAAAAGAAGCGATTAGAAACTCATGGAGAATAAAAAACAACCCATTGCATTAGCAACATAACTCAATGAGTTAGCATACCTAAAGCAATGCATTAAGAAAGGGGGGATTGAAAGCTTCCATGCTGTAAATCATCAAAACCATAGTTGGTTTTTATTAAAATTCTTATTCTCCCAAAAAAGAAAAACCTATCTTTACACCACTAATCAAAATCTAACATCAACTGCTATGGTAAATAGAATTTTTATTTCCCTTATTTTAATCAGCCTCAGCATCTCCTTGTACTCACAAACGAGGATGCGCGATTATGGCATTACTTATGGTATCTTCAAAACAGGAAAAAACAATGCAATAACCGACGTTGAAGGAGTAACGGTAGGACAAGTAACACTAATAGAAGGAGACTCTGTGCGCACCGGCGTAACCGCCATCGTTCCTCATCAAGGAAATATATTCAAAGAAAAAGTTCCGGCAGCTATTTACATAGGAAATGGATTCGGGAAACTCGCCGGATATACACAGGTAAAAGAATTGGGTAATATCGAAACACCGATTATATTAACCAATACATTGAACGTAGCAGCAGGGCTGGATGCACTGATAGATTACACACTCTCCAACCCCGAGAACAAAAATATCTGGTCGGTAAATGGCGTTGTAGGCGAAACTAACGACGGATCACTCAACGACATACAGGGAAGACACGTAAAGAAGGAGCATGTATTAAAAGCCATCAAGGAAGCCAGAAGCGGTGTAGTAGAAGAAGGAAATGTAGGTGCCGGAACAGGTACGGTTTGTTTCGGATACAAAGGAGGAATAGGCACTTCCTCGCGCGTATTACCTAAACAATATGGTGGCTACACAGTAGGAGTATTAGTACAATCCAATTATGGAGGTGTATTGGAAATTGCAGGTGTCCCTGTTTGGAAATACTTAGACAAATACTCTTTCAGAGATGCAGTACTACAAGATGTAGACGGATCGTGTATGATGGTGGTTATTACAGATGCACCAATCGACTCAAGAAACTTGGAAAGAGTAGCAAAAAGGGCTATGATGGGATTATCCAGAACCGGAGGAATTGCATCCAATGGCAGTGGAGATTACGTAATTGCACTTTCTGTAAACAAAGAAAATATGATACAAGCAGAGAGTAAGTTGTACACCTCGAAAGTAATTCATAATGATGATATGTCACCCCTCTTTGAAGCCACTATCGAAGCTACTGCAGAAGCCCTATGGAACTCCATGTTTGCCGCCAAAACCATGAAAGGGAGAAACGGACGCGAAGTAAAAGCACTACCTGTAACAGAAATCCTACACCTATTTAATAAATAAAGACAATATAACACTCTTTCCTATTTGCTTTTTTTGTATTTTTGCCTCAATACCCTTTCCTTTTGAAAGGATTTGAACAAATAATAACAATGAGAGTCATTGACCAAATAAACAGTTCCAAGAGAACTGCTTTCTCGTACGAAATACTTCCTCCCTTAAAAGGAACAGGAATAGAGAGATTGTACAAAACGATAGAAACACTACAAGAGTTTGAACCCAAATACATTAACATTACTACACACCGTAGCGAATATGTATATACAGACTTAGGAAATGGAATGTTTCAGCGCCAGCGGTTACGCCGTCGTCCAGGAACAGTAGCCGTAGCTGCGGCTATTCAAAACAAATACGACATAACCGTTGTGCCCCATATCCTTTGTAGCGGATTCTCGCGTGAAGAAACTGAATATGTACTGTTGGATTTACAATTTCTCGGGATAACCGACTTACTGGTACTGCGAGGAGACAAGGCCAAACATGAATCTGTTTTTACTGCCGAAAAAGAAGGTTACAAACATGCTATTGAATTGCAAGAACAAATCAACAGTTTTAACAAAGGTATATTTGTAGACGGTTCGGAAATGAAAGTTACAGCTACACCTTTTTCATACGGCGTAGCCTGCTATCCCGAGAAACATGAAGAAGCCCCCAATCTGGATACAGACATTTATTGGTTGAAGAAAAAAGTAGAAGCCGGTGCCGAGTATGCCGTTACACAACTGTTTTATGACAACCGCAAATTCTTTGAATTTGTTCGAAAAGCTCGGGAGGCAGGAATAACCATTCCGATTATTCCCGGTATTAAACCGATGAAAAGAATCGAGCAGTTAAATATAATACCCAAAACATTCAAGGTAGATATTCCGGAAGAATTGGCCACTGCCATTATGAAGTGTAAAAGTGACGAAGATTCTCGCCGTGTAGGTATTGAATGGTGTATTGAGCAGTGCAAAGAGCTGATAGCTTACGGAGTACCCAGTATTCATTTCTATTCTGTGGCAGCCGAGGATAGTATAAAAGAAGTAGCAAAAGTAATTTATTAAGCGATGTTTTTCAAAGATGTAATTGGGCAAGAAGCAATTAAGCGCAGACTTATTCAAGAAGCGAAAGAAGGGCGTGTTCCACACGCGCTACTATTCTGCGGCTCCGAAGGTGTTGGCAAAATGCCATTGGCAATTGCATACGCACAATACTTAAACTGCCAGCAACCAGGCGAAACAGATGCTTGTGGCGTATGCCCTTCGTGTGTGAAATTTGCCAAGTTGGTCCACCCCGACCTACACTTTATGTTCCCGACCATCAAGAGCAAAGTTTGTGATGACTACATCGCCGAATGGAGACAATTCGTGCTTTCCAACCCCTATTTTAGCTTCAACCATTGGTTGAACGAAATAGACGCAGAGAACTCACAAGCCATTATTTATGCAAAAGAAAGCGATGAAATATTGCGGAAGTTGAGCCTAAAATCAAGCGAGGGTGGGTTCAAATTCGTCATCTTGTGGCTCCCCGAAAAAATGAATCCGGTTTGTGCCAATAAATTATTAAAGCTACTGGAAGAGCCACCCCAAAAGACGGTTTTCTTCTTAATTTCTGAAGCACCAGACCTAATTCTGACGACCATATTCAGTAGGACACAACGCATAAACATTTCTAAAATAGATGAACAAAGTATTGCACAAACATTGCAAACCAAGTATGGAGTACTGCAGCAAGAGAGTTCTTCCATTGCGCATCTTGCCAATGGGAACTTCATCAAAGCACTCGAAACGATTCATCTAAATGAAGAAAATCAACTCTTCTTCGACCTCTTTGTTAGTTTGATGCGCTTATCGTATCAACGAAAGATTAAGGAGATGAAACTATGGAGCGAACAAGTGGCAGGACTGGGGCGAGAAAGACAAAAAAACCTGTTGGATTATTGCCAACACATGGTTCGCGAAAATTTCATCTATAATCTGCACAATCCTCAACTTACTTATATGAGTACGGACGAGCAGAATTTTGCCACCCGCTTTGCACCATTCATCAACGAACGAAATGTGATGGGTATGATGAATGAGCTAACCGAAGCACAAGCACACATACAGCAAAACGTAAATGCTAAAATGGTATTTTTTGATTTTGCCTTAAAAATGATTGTATTACTCAAACAATAAAACTATATAATGAAATTCAAATTACATAACGGAAGTGGTTCTCTCTGCGCTAAGAGTTGCTCACGTCAAGATAATAAATTAAACACATACGACTGGCTTGCCGATGTACCCGGGGAAGAAGAAGAGTATGACATGGTCGAAGTGCAGTTTAAGAACACTCGAAAAGGTTACTACCGCAACAGCAACAATATACCTATTGAAAAAGGAGATGTGGTGGCTGTAGAATCTTCGCCCGGACATGATATCGGTGTAGTAACCCTCACCGGTAGACTGGTTGAACTACAAATGAGAAAAGCAAATCTCAAAGCCGATGTCGAGATAAAACGAGTCTATCGTAAAGCAAAGCCAATAGATTTGGAAAAATACAACGAAGCCAAGGCAAGAGAGCATGACACGATGATACGCTCGCGCCAAATAGCACTCGACCTTAATCTCAACATGAAGATAGGTGATGTGGAATATCAGGGAGATGGAAACAAAGCAATCTTCTACTACATTGCCGATGAACGTGTAGACTTCCGCCAACTGATAAAAGTACTGGCTGATGCTTTTCGTGTAAGAATAGAAATGAAACAAATTGGTGCGCGCCAAGAAGCCGGACGCATTGGTGGTATCGGCCCTTGTGGAAGAGAACTCTGCTGCGCCACATGGATGACAAGTTTTATATCTGTATCCACAACAGCTGCGCGCTATCAAGACCTCTCGCTGAACCCACAGAAGCTTGCCGGACAGTGTGCCAAACTTAAATGTTGTTTGAATTATGAAGCAGATTGCTATGTGGAAGCACAAAAGCGATTGCCCTCTCGAGAAATAGAACTAGAGACCAAAGATGGTACTTTCTATTTCTTTAAAGCAGATATTCTAGCCAATCAGATAGCATATTCTACAGATAAGAATTTTGCAGCAAACCTTGTTACCATTAGTAGCAAACGAGCTTTTGAGATAATTGGGTTAAATAAAAAAGGCATAAAGGTAGATAGCCTGCCCGAAGTTGAGCACAAGCCAGAGCCAAAAAAATCGGTGGATTTGTTAGACCAAGACCTTACCCGCTTTGACAAAGGAAAGAGAGAAGGTGGAAATTCCAATAACAGAAAGAAAAAAAGAAGACCGGAAGGCAACAGACAAGGTGAGCCAAGAAGAGCCGGTGAGAATAACCAGCAACAGAATGGCAGACCGGGAGGGCATAATAACAACAATGCTCCGTCCAACAACAACCGTCCAAACAACCATCGCGGGAATAACAACAGGAATCGGAATAACAGACCCAAACCACAAGACAGGAATAAGGAACAATGAGACGTTTAGCAACCTTATGCTTCGTATTAATATTTTGCTTAGTTGGGTGTAATAATACTCAAACAACGTATTGTAGTTACACGATTGGAAAAGAAGGTTGGGCAAAAACACACTCATTATACTATGATGTTGCAGCCGCTGATTCGCTACATAACTGCAAGCTACTTATCGTTGTGCGAAACAACGATAAGTATGCTTATCAACAACTTCCGTTACTTGTAACGCACAATTTACCCGATGCAACCGCTTGGCAAATAGACACTATTGTTTTTCAAGTGGCCGATAAAAATGGGAAATGGTTAAGTAAAGGATGGTCGGGCATCTATGAATCTTGGCAAACACTGAAAGAGTTTGACTACTTAAGACGCGGAAAGTACACCATCAAAATAGATCAACTAACAGGCGAAGACTACCTACATGGTATCACTGATATCTCTATTCTCTTGGAAAACAGTAAATAGCTAAAACGTTCTGTTTCGCCCAGCGTCTATCCGCAAGAAAATAAAAAGCAGGATTGTAAAGCCCCACAGTGAAGAACCACCATAGCTAAAGAAAGGAAGAGGAATACCAATCACCGGAGTCAACCCCAACACCATACCTACATTGATAAATAAATGGAAAAGAAAAATAGATAAAACACAATAGCCATATACACGTCCAAATGCGCCCCGTTGTCTCTCGGCAAGAAAAATCAGCCGAAGAATAAGTGCTAAATAAAGAAGTAATACAGCAACAGAGCCCACAAAGCCTTGTTCCTCACCTATCGTACAAAAAATAAAGTCAGTATCTTGTTCAGGTACATATTTCAATTTAGTTTGTGTACCATTCAAGAAACCTTTCCCCAGCAATCCACCCGAACCGATGGCTATTTTTGATTGATTGACATTATAACCGGCTCCCGCCAAATCTTCTTTTAATCCCAATACAACTTCAATGCGTAAACGTTGATGTGGCTCTAATATCTTGTTAAAAGCGTAATCACTGGAGTAGAAAAAAGCAAAAGAAATTATGGTAAACAGCGAAATCAATAAATACCCCCATATACGCTCCTTAAGCGAAAGAAACAGTAAGTAAACAACAACAGCTACCAACAAGAAAAGCTGTACCAAGGCAAAATCAAACGCAACTATATTTGCCGCTATAAAATAGGCTATAAACGTTAGCAATAAGCTTCCACCTATGATTATTCCTGCCGCAAATTTATTCTTCCGAAAAACATACACCATTCCACCCGTGAAAAAAAGAATCATAGAGAGTACAGCTACATCGCCAACTACTGTTGGCGTATCAGGAATAAGGACTTCACCATAACGTATGCCTACTACAAAGTAGAGAACAGCACAAAGCCCGGCAAACAATACCACCCCCGGCATCCCCTCTCTATATAAAACTAAGAAGAATGAGAAATACACTAAGGCAGAGCCTGTTTCTTTCTGTAATATAATCAGTAACAATGGTAGTAATATAATCAGCCCAGATATAAGTGCATTCTTAGTTTTTTTTAGATTGAAGGAATAAGAACTCATAAATTTCGCTAATGCCAAAGCAGTAGCAAATTTGGCAAATTCGGCAGGTTGCAAGCTTACAGGCCCTAGTTGTAACCAAGAGCGAGAGCCCTTTATTTCGGGAGCAATAAAGATGGTAGCAACCAACAGCAGCATTAGAGCGGCATAGATAATGTAGCTAAACATATCGTACATCCGGTGATCGAGCATTAATAGCACAAATGCAAGTCCGAAAGAACAAACAATCCACATAAACTGTTTCCCTGCACGGGTTGAGAAATCAAAAAAGTCTGTGCTATCGCCAAAGTCATAACTGGCACCACAAATAGAGAACCACCCACATACAATCAAGAGCAGATAGATGCAGATAGAAAGCCAGTCAATACTTTTCCACAGATTACTGTTTCTGGTATTCATACGGAATTAGGTTTGCATTACTAATATAATCTATTTTGGCAGCACGTTCCGGAGCAATAGAACCATTCAGATACTGTTCTATCAACAGAGCACCGGTAGGAACTGCCCATGTTGCACCAAATCCACCATTTTCTATATATACGCAAATGGCTATCTTAGGATTCTCCATTGGAGCAAAACCCATGAAGATTGAGTGGTCTTTTCCACGATTTTGTGCGGTTCCGGTTTTTCCGCATACTTCAATACCCGGGATGTTAGCACCACGACAAGTGGAACCGTAAGGACTTCCAATCACAGCTCCACGCATTCCTTCCACTACGTAATCATAGTATTGGGTATCTACACCTGTATAACGTTTGGTGGTGTAAACCGAAGCCAATGTGTCATTTTCAACCTCTTTCACTAAATGTGGTGTGATAAAATGCCCACGGTTACCTATTGTAGCAGCTAAATTGGCTATTTGAATAGGAGTAAGCAGTACCTCGCCCTGCCCTATCGCAAGAGACATTATAGTAAATGCATTCCACCTTCCTTTATATATATCATCGTAGTAATTCCCATTAGGAATTAATCCTCTTTTTTCGCCAGGGATATCTACCCCTAACGGATAGCCAAACCCCATATTAACCATGTAATCTCGCCATTTATTCAATGCTTTATCTGGTGTTCCATACTTGGTTTTATTATTTATCATTCGTAAAAAGCCCCAGCAGTAATAAGCGTTGCACGAGGTAGAAAGCGATGGGATAAAAGGAATAGGAGAGCCATGTGGATGACAACCAACCCGGCGTGCACCTGGATAAACAAACCCATTATGACATGGAAAGGTTGTATTCACATCTATGATATCCTCTTGCAAAAATATTAATCCTTGCGCTGTTTTGAATGTAGATCCCGGAGGAGTTGCAGACATAAGAGCACGATTAAACAATGGCTTCTTCGGATCTTTTGATAGTTCCAGATGATTAGCCCCGCGCTGCCTACCTACCATAATAGAAGGATCGTAAGAGGGCGCCGATACCATACAAAGTATTTCGCCCGTTGATGGCTCTATGGCAACAACACTGCCAAGTTTATTCTGCAACAGTTTTTCCGCCAATAATTGAAGCTCTATATCCAGTCCGGTAATCAGATTTTTTCCTGCTACAGGTTTTATATCCTCTGCACCATCCATATAGCGACCTTGAATACGCCCGTGTGCGTCACGTAAAAGTACTTCTACTCCTTTCTCCCCACGCAGGAACTTTTCGTACGACCGTTCCAAACCTAGTTTCCCTATATAGTCTCCACTCACGTAATACTCATCTGCCTCAATTTCCTTTTTGGAAACTTCGCCAATGTCTCCCAGCATATGTGCAGCACTATTGAAAGAGTACTGCCGCACTGTACGCCTATTTATATAAAAACCGGGATATTTGAATAGTTTTTCTTGAAAAATACCTATTTCTTCAGCAGAAAGCTGTGTCATAAAGACTTGGTGGGTATAACGTGAATAGCCGGGATTTAACCTTCTGTCTCGCATATCTGCCATGCGCTTTACAAAATACTCCGGAGTAATGCGGAGTGTATTGCATAGGTCGAGGGTGTCCAGATTTGCTATTTCCCGGGGGATGATGCTAATATCATAAGCAGGCTGGTTAAAAACGAGCAAATTACCATTCCGATCATAAATAGAACCGCGTGCAGGATATTGTGTCTTTTTAAGAAAAGCATTGCTATCGGCACTATTTTTATAATTATCCGAAAGTATTTGTAAATCATACAAGCGGAAAGTATACAAAAGCACAATTATCAGCGCTATTGCACCAATAACGTATTTTCGTTTCTCCAGTACATAATCTTTAACAGCCATCTCTACTCACTCACTTTATCCAATATTACGATACAAACAAATGTTAGTACACCACTAGCCATTGTTTTCAATAAAATTGTTGTTATATCTGCAAAAGAAAAAAACATAATTGAGAACGTCACCAGATGATGTGTTAGAATCGAAGCAAACAAGAACTTCACATACGAGAGGCGTCCAAGACTCCGTACAGAAGGCATCAATGTATCTTGGTTATCACGAGGAGTAAATAAACGAAGGAAAAACGGACGAACAAAAGCTAAAACGACAGTAGAAGCGGCATTTATACCAGGTGTGTTAGAGAAAAGGTCTATTAATAAGCCCAGCAAAAAACCCAGTAATAGCAACTTATTATGTGAAATAGAGGAATCTTGTTTTATTATATACAGTATGTACAATAAAGGCGTAGCATAGCCAAAGAAATTAATCCTATTCAGGAAAACGACTTGAATAAGTACTAACGCAACAAACCAAACTATATTCTGTATTGTGTTTCTCATCGGTTACTTTGTACTATTTTGTTCCAATGTTCTTTGTTCCTTCTGTCCCTCGCGCGCAAGTACCCGTACATTAGTTAACTTGCCAAAATCTGTAGCCAGTTTAATGCGAAGATTATAAGATAAACCATCCGCGAAATCAGCAATCTGATCTACTGTTCCAACAATAATCCCTTCTGGGAAGACGGTTGAGTAACCACTGGTAACAACTGTATCGCCTAATGTAATTTCGGCATGACGGGGCAAATCTCTTAGAAAAGCATACTGGGTATCTCCACCCTCCCATTTCAAATAGCCAAAGTAGTCACTATTTTTAATTTTACTACTTACATTTGACTTACTATTCAATAACGAAATAACAATAGAGTAAGAAGGAGAAGCCATATAAATAATACCCACAACACCCATACCGCTTACTACGGCCATATCGGGTTGTACACCGTCTCTTGTTCCCTTGTTGAGTGTTATGTAGTTGTCGGCCAGATTCAAACTGTTATTAATAACACGGGCTTTGAATATTCTATAGTCTGCAGTTGCTGCTCCTTGTATGCTTTGCAACTTCATTGCATCCGATTCATATTCTTTCAAAAGTCCTTGCAGTCTAGACATCTGCTCCTCTAAACGAATATTTCGCTCCAATAACTCTTCATTGGCTTCTTTCAAATGAAAATACGAAGTAACCGCACCAGATACTTCGTACAGCCTTCCAACTACAGTATTGGCAGATGTAAAGAACACCCCCTCCTGATAACGATTAAAACGAAATAGCAACGCAAAACAGATTACTTCCAATAAAACAAAGAAGAACCAATAGTTATACTTAATCAGGAAGTTCAGCAAATTTCGCATGATGACCTACGTTGCTAATGCCATTAATGAACTGTAAATTATCTCATTAAGAACGAGAAACGTTCCACATTCTTCAGAGCAATTCCAGTTCCTTTAGCAACAGCATGAAGAGGATCTTCTGCAATATGAAACTTTATATTGATTTTATCTGTTAAACGTTTGTCCAAGCCACGAAGCAATGCTCCACCACCAGCCAAATAAATGCCATTGTGTACAATATCTGCATACAATTCGGGAGGCGTTTTTTCTAATGCGCTTAAGATAGCAGTTTCCATTTTTGAGATAGACTTCTCTAAACAATGGGCTACTTCTTGATAACACACAGGTATCTCCATTGGCAAAGCTGTTATCTTGTTAGGACCATGCACTATGTAATCTTCGGGAGCTTCGTCTCCTAGTTCTGTAAGAGCAGCGCCTACATTTATTTTAATTCGCTCCGCCATACGTTCGCTGACTTTCACATTGTGTTGGCGACTCATATATTCTTGGATGTCTGCAGTAAGATCATCGCCCGCAATGCGGATAGAGTTATTAGATACAATACCTCCAAGCGAGATTATAGCAATTTCGGTAGAACCTCCACCTATATCTACAATCATGTTTCCTTCGGGAGCTTCAACGTCCAGTCCAATACCAATAGCTGCTGCCATTGGCTCAAATATCAGATAAACATCTCTACCTCCAGCATGCTCGGCAGAGTCACGAACCGCACGAAGCTCAACTTCAGTACTACCCGATGGCACACCAATAACCATCCGCAACGAAGGTGCAAAAAAATGACTACGGGTATTTACCATTTTAATCATCCCACGCATCATTTGTTCACACGCATAGAAATCAGCAATCACACCATCTCTCAAAGGTCTGATAGTACGTATATTCTCGTGCGTTTTTTCATGCATCATTTTTGCTTTTTCACCTACAGCAATCATTTTATCCGTTCGGCGATCTAAAGCTACAACAGAAGCCTCATCCACTACTATTTTACCATTACTTATAATAATGGTATTCGCAGTACCAAGGTCCATTGCTATTTCTTGCGTAAAAGAGAATAATCCCATAATCTTATTAATGTTTAAAGTGACGGATACCTGTGGTGACCATGGCTACACCATGAACATCACAATAATCTATTGTCTCTTGGTCTTTGATTGAACCACCCGGCTGAATAACTGCTTTTACACCTTCCTTATCTGCAATCTCCACACAATCGGGGAAAGGGAAGAACGCATCAGAAGCCATTACAGCACCCTCTAGCTTAAATTCAAATGACTTAGCTTTTTCAATAGCTTGCCTCAAGGCATCTACACGTGAGGTCTGCCCCACGCCACTCGCAATGAGCTGCTTATCTCTTGCTAAAACAATCGAATTGGACTTACTGTTCTTCACTATTTTATTCGCAAAGAGTAAATCTTCTACCTCTTCGGGAGTTGGTTCGCGATCGGTAACAACCTTCAGGTCGGCTACTGTTTCTATGTTCAGGTCCCTATCCTGCACCAGTACACCATTCAGTAACGAACGATACTGCTTCTTCGGAAGTTTTGCATCCTTACGAACCAAGATGATACGATTTTTCTTTTGTCCAAGTATCTCCAATGCGTCCACATCGTAATCGGGAGCCACAATTACTTCAAAAAATATCTTGTTAATTTCTTCAGCAGTTGCTTTGTCTACAACAGCATTAGTAATCAACACACCACCGAAAGCTGAAACCGGGTCACCAGCCAGAGCATCTTTCCAGGCATCAAGCAATACCGGACGAGAAGCTAACCCACAAGCATTGTTATGTTTAAGTATGGCAAAAGTAACATCGTCAAATTCATCAATCAACTCTACAGCAGCATTGATATCAAGCAAATTGTTGTAAGAGATTTCTTTACCATGGATTTGATCGAACATATTATTCAAATCACCATAAAAATATCCTCTTTGATGAGGGTTTTCTCCATAACGAAGTGCTTTTTGGTCATTTGCTGTAGTACGAAAAGCAGACCCTTCTTCGCCATCGAAGTAATTGAAAATAGCCGAATCGTAATGCGAAGAAACTGCAAAAGCTTCTTTTGCCATCCAGCGACGTTCTTCGAGTGTAGAAGTTGCTCCATGTTCCATCAACATATCCAACAATGGCTTATATTGATATTGCGATGCCACAATGATAACATCATTATAATTTTTGGCAGCAGCACGAATCAACGAGATACCACCTATATCAATCTTTTCAATAATAGCAGCTTCCTCCGCGCCTGAGGCAACAGTTGCTTCAAACGGATACAAGTCTACAATTACCAAATCTATTTCAGGAATTTCATACTTGCTTATTTGCTGCATGTCTTGTTCTACAGAACGACGACAAAGAATACCACCAAACACTTTCGGATGTAATGTCTTTACCCTACCACCCAAAATAGAGGGATAAGAGGTAAGTTCCTCTACCGCCTGACAAGGATATCCTAATGATTCAATAAACTGCCGGGTACCACCGGTTGATAAAAATTGCACTCCCTCTTCATGCAGTTTGGTTATTATTTCGTCCAAACCCTCTTTGTGGTAAACCGACACTAACGCGGTTTTTATTCTTTTTGTCTCAGACATTTATATGTGTGTTATTTGTTTTTAATCAGAAGTTTCGCAAAGTTACAAAATTAAGTTTCTTATCGCATAATAATTAATATACAAAAAACTAAAAAACAAAGGTTGATTTGCCAATAACTCTAGTTTTTTTCCATTATGGATTAGAGCTCAACAATTCATCCAATTTATTCGAAGCAATTTCCCACTCTCCAACTATGCTATCCAAACGATTTTTAAGTTGTTGGTGCTTCTCATACAATGTCATATCTGCTGCACCTTCAGGAGTAATCATTTGCTCTTCTACACTTGCAATTGACGCTTCTACCTCTTCAATTATGAGTTCGCATTCAGCAATTTGTTTTTCTAACTTTTTTTGCTTTTTGCTGAGTTCTTTCCGGGCTTCGTATGAGAGTTTGCTCTCAGATTGTTGCTGCTCTTCCTTTTCCTTGATTCCTTTAGAAGTTTCGGAAGCAACATTTAATTCGTTCAGATTCTCTATCTTTTTCTTTTGCAGAAAGTCATAAATACCACACAAATGTTCTTTTACAACTCCTCCGCCAAATTCATAGACTTTTGTAGCTAACCCATCCAGGAATTCTCGATCGTGGCTTACAATAACTACCGTACCATCAAAATCCCTAATTGCATCCTTCAAAACATCTTTCGACCGCATATCCAAATGGTTGGTTGGCTCATCCAGAATAAGAAAATTTACCGGTTCGAGTAGTAATTTAATCATCGCCAAGCGAGTACGTTCACCACCCGAAAGTACTTTTACTTTTTTATCCGAAGCTTCACCACCAAACATGAAAGCGCCCAAAATATCGCGTATTTTTGTTCGAACATCCCCTGTTGCAACATAGTCTATCGTATCAAACACGGTTAAGTTTTCATCTAGCATTTGCGCCTGATTCTGAGCGAAATAACCAATTTGCACATTATGCCCAATAGTTAACTTTCCATCAAAGTCAATTTCATCCATGATACACTTGACTAGCGTGGTTTTCCCCTCACCGTTTTTTCCTACGAAAGCAACTTTATCACCTCTATTAATCGTTAGGTTTACATCATGAAATACAACATGACTGCCATACATTTTCTTTACATCTTCGCAAACAACCGGATAGCTCCCCGAGCGCGAGGCAGGAGAGAATTTTAACCGTAAAGAAGAATTGTCTTCTTCATCTATTTCAATACGTTCTATCTTATCCAATTGTTTAATGCGACTTTGCACCTGCACAGCCTTCGTTGCCTTATAACGAAAACGTTCTATAAAATCCTCTGTATCTTGTATTTGTTTTTGTTGATTCTCGTAAGCACGTACTTGCTGTTCGCGACGCTCTTTGCGCAACTCCACGAACTGATCGTATGCTACTTTGTAGTCGTAAATCTTACCACAAGAAATTTCAATGGTACGAGTCGTTACGTTATTAATAAAAGCTCTATCGTGACTAACCAACACCACAGCGTTGGCACGAGTAGCCAAAAAATGCTCCAACCACTGGATAGATTCAATATCAAGATGGTTGGTTGGCTCATCGAGCAGTAATACATCCGGGCGGCGTAATAACAGTTTCGCAAGCTCAATACGCATTCGCCACCCACCACTAAATTCAGATGTAGAACGTTCAAAATCTTCACGACGAAAGCCAAGCCCTATCAAAGTACGTTCTATTTCGGCATGGTAGTTTGTGCCGCCCATCATCAAGAAACGTTCGTTCTCGTTGGTAAAGCGGTCTATTAATTTATGGTAGTCTTCGGAATCGTAATCTGTACGAGTGGAAAGCTCTGTATTCATTCGTTCAATAGCTGCTTGTTGATCGAATATATGCTCAAAAGCAAGTTCCGCCTCCTGCATCACCGTGCGTGTATCCGCCAGCTTCATCACTTGTGGTAAATAGCCTATAGTCGTTTCTTTAGGAGCAGCCACTGTTCCGGATGTAGGAGATTGCAGCCCTGCCAATATCTTGAGCATGGTCGATTTCCCTGCTCCATTCTTACCCACAAGAGCTATACGGTCTTTTTTGTTGATTACGTATGACACGTCGTCGAAAAGCGGCGTAGCATTAAATTCTATTTTAAGTTGTTCTATTGAAATCACGTTGATTGAGTGGTTTATGAAATTGAAGCAAAGATAGGGTTTTTAGGGAGAAGGGTCTAAGAAAATGTTCAAAAAGCAAAAGCCTATTTCTTAATATAAAAACAGGCTTTTGCTTTTCAAGATGATAGAATAAAACGGCACGTAATTGCTACAAGATATTAATCATTTTCTCCCAAGAAGTCTAGTACCGCAATTATTCGTTCTTTATCACCTTTAATATTTGCATTTTTAAGGAATCTATTTATTTCATTCTTCTTCGCTGGAAACAGTTTCACTAAGTCTTTTGCTTTTTTTATTTTGGTTAACTTACCATCAAGTAAAATCAAATAAAAAACGGAAGGATTTGTTTTGTAATTATCAGGTAATTTCAGTTGATAAATGCCATCTCCAGCGCTAATTGAAGAGACATCATGAATAGCTGATGTTGAAGAAGTCCCATAACCTGTACTTTGTCCTGCTAGTTGTATTTCACAACGGTGCACTGCATATAAAACATGGCTTTTTGCAGGAAGTAATTCATAAAACTCCTTTTCGTACGGGACAAAGGTTCTACCTGCAATATAAATAGTGTCAATAGTATCAACTGGATACAGTGCTTTATTCTTTCCATCTTCTCCGACAAAAACCATTTCACGCGTTACAGCATTATAATTCAGTCTGCCGTTGGATGTATTTTTGTTTTTATATACCACTTTCGCTGCTTCAAAATCATCAAAAAGAAAATGATTTTTCGCATTTTGTCCTACAACAATTGAGGATGAAAAAATTAGTAGCACTAAAAACAATAATTTAATAGAATTAACCATATTATTTCACTGTTATTTTTTTCTGTATTTTTTGATTTCCACCCAAATCAACTGTAACAACATAAATTCCTTTTCTTAAGTCATTTAGTGAAATAGCTTCATTACTCTTTACCGTTTTAAGAATATTAACTCCCGATAAATCTGTAATTACAACTTCAGCGATTTGTTGTTCCGTATTAAATATCAACACATTGTCCTTAACATAAATTTTTGCAGGAGCTACAACATCTTCTATCCCTGTTTGAGTAATTTCAATGTCAAAACTCAGCAAGTCATCAGTTACCGATAGATTATATATCCGTAACCCACCATCTGAGTTATCAGAAAGGAATGGTTTAGGATATGTTATGCCCGTAATTATCGGACCAGTAGCTGTTTGATAAGCCGCTTCGTCTATAAACCCATTTTCCACTAAAGAACCAAAAGGGCGATATATGTATACTTCATCTGGAAGTCCATTTCTATTACCTTGGCTTACAGTCGTATTTATTCTATATACCAAAAGCCCAGAACGACGAAGATTCTTTTCATATTTCCCTTCTTTTTTTCTGTACTCTAAAACATAGTATTCATCTGGATTTGTAGAGTTTACTCTATAACAAACATTCTCAGAGGAGCTACTAGACAAAGGTCTCAAAGAGTAAGTTCCAGAAGTTGTGATAACAGGAAGATCAGTAATCCATTGTTGACCAGCATACTTCCACTTCATATAAGCACCCATATGGCACCAACCACTACCCATTATATCCCAGTCGCCAACAGGACTTAAGTGTTCATAAGCCGCAAGATAGTGATATAAATCTGGAGAACCAAGCGCATGAAACATCTCGTGACAGAGCGTATTAGTTGTCACCTGGTTTTCTGGTTGGAAAACATAGTCCAAAACCCGCTTCCCATGTATAAAACATTCTCGCGTATATAATGACCATCGGTGTGCCCATAATAAATCACTCCAACCATCACTACTCCCTTGAATCACAAAACAGATATTATCTATATAACCGTCACCATCTCCATCAACTTCATCGGCAGTGAACGTTGTTTCAATAGCGTTTCGCATCGCATCAATGGCATTTACTAATAAATTATGTTCTCTATTAGTTCGTTCTTCTTCTGTTTTATATCCATCAGTATTAGTAGTAGCATTGTAAGGTTTATAGAATCCTCTTTCTCTAAAATCTACATAGCCCACATTATCAGCACTCAAATCTGCCTTAGGGAAGAAAGTCGAAGCAACTGTCAATTTCCCATATGACACCTCCTGAAAATAGTCTTTCATTGAACCACTAGTGGATTCAGTACTATTAAAACGAGTATCATACACACTCCTTTTTTTAGAAAAAGTTTGTGCATCCGGAAAAGAAATGAAAATAACAATATTATTTAAGACCTCTTTGCGAGGGGCATTTAACAAACTTCGCGTTTCCGTTTTTCTCAAACACTGTAGGCGCTCTGTTCTTTGCAAATATTCCTCCTTTGAGATTCTTATCCAAGGATCAATCCCCGCATTATTAGGGAGATTCTTATCGGCACGAAATAGCGAAGGAACTAATTTTCCTTTCTGATCTTTTTGGGCATAATAACAAAAGCCATCTTCTCCTAAAAGAATTGTGTATCCGTCTTTATCGTGTACCCAATGATAAAATTCATCGCCAGAAGAGTAAAGAATCAATTCACTTCCATCAGGCTGAGTCACCTTGTTTTCTATGTTTTTAAAGGGAGCTGCATATAAATAGCAAGTGAGTAATACTAAAACACTTAAAATACTTATTCTTTTTATCATAATAAATGGTTATTAGATAAAGAGAGCCACCATTTTCGGGTGGCTCTCTTTATATTTACACCCTTATGGGTCTCATTGTTTAGTAAATTTAACTCCGTCTTCAAGAAGATAGAACCAACCACCAGAACTTCCATTAACAGGATGTATGGCTTGAATACCCATACCATATTCAAATGATATTACCCCATTTTCAAGAATTCCATCAAAAGAGCTAATAGTCCACAAGGATTCTCCCTCGATATGCGTTGCCCCAAAAGTAGGATGCCATGAACCTGTAGGCTTTGGTATATCACCAATATATTGTTTACCTGCAATTGAAACAAGGATTTCTCCATCTACTTCTCCTATTTTGAGCTCAGCAGGTGTCGCATATGCCATGAAGTACACAAGCAGCACATTTTCATCATCATCACTTGCTAGTATTTTAGCATCAAGTGTCACATTTGAACCATCAAAAGCAGATATTCCAGTAATTTTATACGTTCCAATAGCAGCAGCCCAAGGGTGTTCATCATCCACTATTGTTACAGAAATCATGTTTTCTATTGATGACTGAGGCAATTCAGGAGAAACAGCTGAAATTAGAATTTTAAACTCTTTCTTTCCTGTAAACACATCATTATCAATAGGCTGAACAATAACATATTTTACTTCAGAACCAGCTTCAAAAGTTATTGATTTATTAGCAATTACATAATCTACACCTTCGATTGCTGGACTTGCTACACCTTCGATACTAGTAGTAAGCGTTACTGTAACATTTTTTCCATTAGGCATACAAGCATAAGCAATTGGTATTTGCAATGCAGTAGCTGAATTTTCATCAATTGACGCAGTCTTTTGAGGAAAACTCACATGTGCATCAGAAGCACGGAACGATTGTGGGTCGTTATCATCACATGATGCAACAAGAAATAGTACTCCAACAATCAGGCTTAAATATTTTATATGTTTCATTTTTCTACTCTTTTAGAATTAATAATTGTTTTGAACCATATTCTCGTTTGCTTCTATTTCAGACTGCGGAATCGGAAGAAGGTAATAAGGACTAGTTGCCACTACTTGCAATGTGCTTGCAGGTGTGCCTGAGCCATCAGACAAAAATCCCTTATCATCACGTATTACATCTTCACCTCTACGCTTCAAATCAAAGAATCTATGACCCTCAAAGGCCAGTTCTAAACGTCTTTGTAGCTGAATTGCAACTTCTAGTGGTTGTCCTGTTTCCGTTCCTGCTGCGTAATCAGAATAACGCTTTGAACGTACTACGTTTAGGTCAGCCAATGCTTTTTCTTGATTACTCAAGTTATAATAAGCTTCGGCTCTTGTCAGGTACATCTCAGCAGCACGAATAACAGGAATATCTACAAGTCCCACAGATGCACCGCCATTATTCCACTTCCATACAACATAACAATCGCCCGATTTAGAAGTTACCAACTTAATCACAGAGCTACGACAGTCTGTTGAGGTATATAATTGCTTCAAAGAATGAGTTAGGCTATAATTTGCGTTATAGTCAGTAGTAGCTCCTTGTCCCCAACTATTACCAGCCAAGATTTTATCATCTGATTTAATTGCAATTCTGAACAGCACCTCAGGCACAGCCATACTGGTAGTATAAACCTTGCTAAAGCCTTCTGTGTCTGCCATATCAGTACCGTCACCTGCAATTGCAGCAGTAGCACAATCAACAGCTTTTTGATTTTCGCCCATAGTTAAATAAACACGTGCGAGAATTGCATTTATTGATTTCTTATTTAAACGATAATTAATCTTAGCATTATAGCTATCGGCCATAAGTGTTTTAGCCTGCTCCAAATCTTCCACTAACCAAGTATATACCTCTTTAACGGTATTTCGAGCTGGAAAATCTGTTTTTGTATCTTTTTTATAAGTTACACCTAAATCTGTAGCGGATGCTGTTTTATAACTTCTTCCATACCAACGTACTAAGTCAAAATGAATCATTCCACGAAGAGCTAAACTTTCGGCCAATAAATTTTTAGCCAAAATAAGTTCTGACTCCTCAGTAAATGGAATCTCTACTTCCAAGCGAGTGATTACTTCATTAGCGCCTAATATACCATTATAAGCAGCAGACCAAAGACCAGTTACACCGTAAGTATCAGCATAGAATTTAAAATCAGCGAATTGGTTGTATATTAAACGTCCGCCACGGTGTAGTATCAAATTGTCAGACATAATGTCTGGAACCATCAGATTAAATTCTGATGTATAAGAAGTGGAACGAATAGATTCGTAAACACTATTTGTTGTATTGTTAAAGTCATCAATTGACTCTATCGCATTATCACTATTCAACGAATCGTGAGGAACAGTATCCAAAAAACCGCTACAACCTGACAGTATTAAACCGACAAAAGTGACAATTGCTATTATATTATTCAGTTTCATATAAAATACTTTTGATTAGATTAAAAATCTTAAAAACTTACTTCAAGTCCAAACATAATGGTACGAGACGCTGGGAAATTATAGTCAAGTACACCTCCCGAAGAACCTGTTCCAGACGCATTAGGCGTTCCTACTTCAGGGTCTAATCCTTTAAATCCTGTTATAGTGAAAAGATTCAAGGCTTGAGCAAAAACTCTGCAGTTCTGTATACCAGTCGGAGCCAAAAGACTCTTAGGTAAAGTATATGCTAGTGTTAAGTTTCTCAAGCGCAAGTAAGAGCCATCTTCAAGATATCTTGTAGATTGAACAGAACTATTACCAATACTTTGTCTTGGAACATTTGTAATATCTCCTGGCTTCATCCATTGGTCATACAACATCGATTTATCCATGTTGCTTCCTATTTGTGCTCCATCACTTTCGGAAAAGAAGCGATTGTGATTATAGATATAATTGCCTCCTGAAAAATAGAAATCACCACTCAATTCTAATCCTTTATATGCTACACTAGCACCAAAAGAACCGAAATATTTTGGATCAGCGGTTTTGCCATCTAATATAACTGCATCATTAGAATTATAAACATTTGTAATTTCGCCATCAGCGGTGTAGTACAATGCATCTCCGTTTGCAGGGTTAACACCTGCCCAACGCACCATCTTATAAGAACTAATAGGGTATCCTTCTGTAATTATGTTATTCCAGCCTACCATAATATCATTTCCCTTATACAACTCCTTAATTTCATTCTTGTTTTGAGAAATCATAAAATTAAGGTTAACGGTCCAATCATTATTTCTAATAATATCACCATTAATTGCAATTTCATAACCTTTGTTAGCTAGTTCTCCAACATTATCTATACGAGAAGAAAAACCAGAAGTCATAGACAGATTGGTTGATAAGAGCAAGTCTGTTGTTTTACGATGATATACATCAAATACCACGTTTAAGCGAGAATCAAAGAAAGAAGCATCAAAGCCGAGTGAGGTTGATAAACTCTTTTCCCAAGAAAGATCCGGGTTAGGCAAACGACCTGGATATGCGGTTGTTGCACCATTATAGCTACCATATCCATATACACCTTGAGCTGCATAATCTCCAATACTATTATTACCGGATGTACCTATACTGCCACGTAGTTTCAAGCGATTAAGCCACTCAACATCTGATAAGAAAGATTCTCTTTCCATATTCCAACCTAAACCGACAGCCCAGAATGTTCCATATTTTGTGTCTGTACCAAAACGAGAAGATCCGTCACGTCTTAAAGACAAGTCAACAATATATTTCGCATCATAAGTATATCCGAGTGAAGCTATATAGGAAAGTAATTTCCACTCTGTTTCCACACCTTCAACATCCTTGTCGGTTGCACCAATGTTTATAGCATCTAGTTTTCCTGTTGGGAATCCGCTAACCATAGCTACCAAAGACCTATAGTTACTACCTTGCGCTTCCATACCAACAATTGCTTTAACATCATGAACGCTGTTAAAAGTCTTCTCATAACTCAAAACATTAGTCCACACCCACGTCGCACGTTGTACTACAGACTCATTACGATACCCGTGAGGATCACCTAATATTTGTGACAGTTGAGATTCTGGTTTATTGTATTGATAATTCCTTTGTTGAATAAAATCCAAACCTGCAACAGTCATGTATTTAATCTCGTCCCAAATTTTCCATTCGAAACTAAATGCACCAACACCTTTTATATTTGTAATATTACGTGGGTTATTATCTATGTTTTCAAAGATATTTATTCTATTACCTCCCACTGACATTTTGGTATTATAGCTACCATCCTCATTGTATGGTGCATCATATGGATTTGCACCGAAAATGTAATTAAATGGATTCAATGCATTACGATCCGTTCTCAACATACCTTCTTTTGAAACCCCTACGGAAGTTGCAACAGCAAATTTAAACTTTTCGCCAATTTTGTGTTCTAGGTTAGAACGGAAAGTAGCTCTATCAAGGTATGAACCAGGCACAATTGCTTCTTGATCAAAATATTGACCGGAAACATAAAATTTCGTAGATTCATTACCACCAGAAATATTCATTTCATATGATTGGGTAGTTCCTGTACGAAGAATTTCATCAGCCCAGTTTGTGTTATGAACTGCAGCAATTTCTGCATCTGTCATTGGACCACCATTAGCACCACCTGTAGCGCCTTTACCAGATCCCAACTGACGTTCATACGTCAATTTCTCTTGAGCATTCATCATTGTGAAGTCACTATCACTCAATGTTCTAGTTGAGAAACCAAATGAGGCTTTTACGTTAAAAACAGTCTTTCCTTCTTTCCCTTTTTTGGTTGTAATCAAAATAACTCCATTAGAACCTCTTGATCCATAAATAGCTGTAGCAGAGGCATCTTTTAGAACAGACATATATTCTATGTCACTTGAGTTTAGTGCTGCAAAGTCTGTAGAAGACATCGGAACACCATCAATCACATACAAAGGACTATTACCAGCCGAGATAGAACTTGTACCACGAATTTTAATATTGGCTCCTGAACCAGGTCTACCAGTAGACGCAGTAACCTGAACACCCGCAGCTTTTCCTTGAAGTGCTTGGTCAACGCTATTCACGGGAACTTTACTTATCTGTTCAGATTTCACAATCTCAACAGAACCTGTTAAAGAACTCTTCTTTGCTGAACCATATGCAACAATCACTACCTCATCCAAGATTTCAGTATCGGGTTTCAGTACAATTTTTACATTTGGTTTTACTGCAACTTCCTGAGACTTCATTCCCACAAAAGAAATTTGCAAGGTTTTTGCCGTACTCGGAACATTTGGAATCGAAAAATTACCATTCATGTCGGTAATAGCACCCAAAGTAGTACCTTTAACCAACACGGAGGCCCCAATAACAGGCTGCCCATCTTCTTCAGAAATCACATTACCTGTAACCGTCTGATTTTGAGCAGTCACCAAACCATAACCTATGAAAAGGCAGGTTAATAACAACATAAATTTTCTTTTCATAAATTCTCTCTTAAAGTTTAACTTTACAATTAATTATTCCACTTTTCTTATCTAACAATTTGCGAAATTATTAATAAAACTGAAATTTACAAATTATTATCAAAAGAAAGATTGCTTTAAAGTTACGATTTAACTATTTAACCTTCTTCTAGTACCGTTCTAAAGAGTTAGAGAAACCTATTTGTAACATTAAAAAAAGCATCATCCTCTCTCGCAGCTATACTCTTTTGGAGTTATTCGCACTGCATTCTTATTCAATTTACACTGCATTCTTATTCATTTCTGTCTTATACGGGATTTGGTTGTCACCTTTTTGCTGCATAATATTTTCTTATTTATGCATAAAACCGTACAACATCGCTACAGTGAAACTTTTAAG
>NZ_QVML01000025.1 GCF_010501015.1 Bacteroides sp. 214
TATGAATGACAACCTTTTTAGAATGAAAAGATATATTGCGACAACCTTTTTAGTAACAAGCAGTAAAAACTGACAACCACTTTCAGTATAAGTCATTCAAATAGTCAGTTTACACTCTTCACAACTGTGATGATATCTCTTCACATATGTGATGATATCTCTTCACAATTGTGACGATATATCATCACAGTTGTGAAGAGATAAATGTGCCACTTTCATTGACACAACAATGTACTGACAATGATGCAACAATGCAGTGGCAAAAGCGCAGTGTAACAGTACTTTAACATCGATGGAAGATACTTTAAAACTCGCTTTGGTTTAGTTGTAGATGAGGTGTCGATACGCGTAAAAATCTACCCGTGAAGACCCTGTGAAGGATAAAAGAGGGGGGGGCTTCACACGCAACTCACTAAACAGCATTTGGTTACAGCGATATGTGAAGGTGAAGACCTATTTAGTGAAAGCGCATTTGGAGGGTATAAAAATGCATTTGGGCTTTGTTTTTTGGTTAAAAACAAAGCCCAAAGCGATTGTGTATTTAGGAATTCTTAAAACAGCTTCTGCGGATATTCTCCCGCATCAACTAAAGCCTGAATCTTATCAACTACTCCTTGACGGTCTTCGGCATATGTCACACCAAACCATTTAGAGGTTGTATCCAGCACTTTTACCCGTGCTGTTCCGTCGGTTATCAGTTTATTTACCATCAGCGGAATAAAGAATTCACCTTTCAGATTGTCTTTATTTTCATTTAGGTACTCCACAAAATACTCTTCTGAATATTGAAAGTAATCAGGAGTGAAACCCCACATGTTCATTGAAACAGGTGTATTATCGGCAATGCTAACCAATTTGCCATTTTCGTCTGTAAACGACACTTTACCGTCTATACGTTCAATGGCGGTACGTTCTACCACGGTAGTGAGGTAATCATTGGCATCTGTTTCGCATACTCCACGAGCTACAGTACCACTTTCGCTCAGCGTATTGCCCACGCGATAACCCACCATGCAATAGTCATTTTTCATTCCGTTCATTTCGCTAAGTGCTTTACCCAACACCGCAAAGCTATCGCGACCATAGAAATCGTCTGCATTGATAACCGCAAAAGGTTCGTTTATTACATCCTTTCCCATAAGAACCGCATGGTTCGTACCCCACGGTTTTACACGTCCTTCAGGTACAGTAAAACCAGCAGGCAGGGCATCCAGGCTTTGAAACACCACATCTACAGGAATGTGATTCGCATACTTACTGATTATCTTTTCACGGAAATCTTGTTCAAAATCTTTGCGAATAACAAAAACCACCTTACCAAACCCGCCACGAATAGCATCGAAGATAGAGTAGTCCATAATAGTTTCACCGTTTGGTCCAAGACCATCAAGTTGTTTTAGTCCTCCGTAACGGCTTCCCATGCCAGCTGCAAGGACGAATAAAGTCGGTTTCATCATTTAATAAGTTATAAAGATTAGTGTCATATTTTTTATAAAAACAGTGCAAAAGTACAAATAAATTCCATTTAGAACGGGTAGCCGATTGCTAAATGTAAGCCCAATCCGTCTTTAAAACGTGGTACATTGTAATAACCACTTTTAGAAGTGGTATAAGGCATATGCAATGCTACCCCGCAATCTACACGGATTATCAAGAAAGAGAGATCGTAACGCAAGCCCGCTCCGGTACCTAATGCTATGTTTTCGCCGATATTATTCAGAGAGAACTTACCTCCCGGACGACTTTCGTCTTCGCGCATTGTCCAGATGTTTCCCGCATCAAGGAAGATGGCACCATGTAAATCCTTAATCAACCGAAAGCGATATTCCACATTTGCCTCCAAACGAATATCACCGGTTTGATCTAAGTAGGAATATTTATTATCATCAGCGGGTTGGTAATTACCCGGTCCAATAGTTCGGATAGTAAAGGCACGAATGCTATTGGCACCACCAATATAGAATTGTTCGCTATAGGGTGCTATGGTTTTACTTCCATAAGCATAAATAACACCACTGTAAAAACGAGTGGCAATACTTTGATTTCTATCCAAAACCCATGTATAACGAATTTCAGTTGTTAGTTTAATGAACTGTGCCAAAGAGGCATTCATTAGCTTTTTTTCTTCTTCAAATTTCTTTCCGAATAATGCCCAAACGCCCGAAGTTATATTTCCGGCAGAGGTAATGGAGCTTTGCAGCCAAAAACGATTACGACGACGACGCACCGAAGTATCATCATATGTATAGGTATAGCTCATAGCAGGAATAAACTGGTCTTCCATACTTTTTTGCAATGCACGGTTTACGTTCATTATGGAATCAAACTCGGCTGTGCGGTGTTGTAGTACATTAAAAGTTAGTTTTAATGGAGTAAAGGAGTGTTTACTCACACTGGTGGGCTGAAAATTGTACGTCGCATCACCACCAAACGAGAGCATTTTGAAGAATTTTGCTCTATTGAGTTGACTAAGATTCAAGCTAAAGGTTGTCGTTGCAGGAAAGTCCCATTCTTTTTTTCCGATGTGCGGAAACACAATACGCGGAAAGGTAAGTGAGGATGACAACCCCAGTTCGTAAGAGTTTATTTTTGTATTACTTCCTCCCGAAGATTTAGTTTGCCACTCGTAGGAGCCATTCACACGAATATTAAATGTTTCGCCCCCACGAAAAACATTCCGTTTAGTTATACCATACGCCACACCGGGTCCGGCATAATCATTGCTTTTGGTCGCAACATTAAGTTCCAGCTCACTGTCGTAAGGTAAATCGAAACCTGCGCTAACGCGCAAATCGAGGACACTACCTACCGAATCGCGTGGAGTGTACTGGAATTCGGAGAAATTAAAAATACCCAACTCCGCCAATCGTTGCTGTGTAATAGTACTGCGCCGTAACGAATACATTTGTCCGCTTTCCATACGGAAGCGACTTTTAAGCACCTTGGGGCGTATATTTAGCTTGTTGTAGTAACGAATCTTAATGCTGTCGTACTCTAACGAGTCGTTGGGTTGCTGCCCATAAATGCCATACAGATCTACGGTTATATTGCCTATGTACCACTGTTTCTTGGCATTCTCGGGCAAACCGCTTTTAGGTTGTATTTGCAAATCTACCAATCCACTCACCCGTGTGGTGTCCGCACGATAGCCGATGTAGTCCGGACGAAAATAATAAAAGCCTCGATTGCGCAACAACGTACTTAACCGTTCACGTTCTTGCTCTAAGTTAATAACACTGAATTGGTCGCCCTTCCGCAGGTATGTTCTGTTTCTTCGT
Source organism: Bacteroides sp. 214 (assembly GCF_010501015.1). Classification (GTDB taxonomy): domain Bacteria; phylum Bacteroidota; class Bacteroidia; order Bacteroidales; family Bacteroidaceae; genus Bacteroides. The sequence goes on from NZ_QVML01000025.1 coordinate 3,279, forward strand.
CCCGGTATAGCTCCATGATGAATTAAAGTCATTGCTTTATCAGGGAAGAGCCTATATTCTATAGAATCCAGAAAGTAAGCGTTTCGCATATCTATTTTGTATTGTACACTCGCTTTTCGTTCATCCTTTTTACTGGTAATAACCTCACTACTTACCGTACCGTTGAAAAATCCATAATCGTGTAAAAGGTTTGTTGCCACCTTTGCCCGTAATTCAGGGTTCACGGTAGAGATATAAACTGGTTTCGCTGCTAATTTCTTGAAGAACCACTTCCCCAGCCCCCTCTTCTTATTTACTAATCCGTTGTAAAACCACAGGCCGAAAGGTAGCGGTGTACGTATACTTGAACTGCCAAAGAGAGAGTTGTTGGGCGCTTTTGCCAAAGCAGCTTCTATTTCCGTCATTGCATCCTGTGCTATCTGAGTTTTCAGATCATTATCTACCTGAAGCTTTTTCTGCCCGGTATAGAGTTGTTGTTCGGCAGCCAAATTCTTGGTAGTGGAACAAGAACTCAACAACCCAACGGCAAGGATAATATATAGTATTGTCAGCAATCTCATATTTTTCTATTTACTCTTGGAGAATATAAACAACTCGCCCAATTTATTCACTTTTTTACGCAACACCAAACCGACACCCGTTTCTACAATCTCTCCCTCCAGCACACTCTCAAAATTTTTGTTATGAAACAATCGCACATAGCGCGTACCCGATTTATCCAACCGGTACTCCAACGACACATTATCAATAAATGACTCCGTTTCTTCCGCATTATTGCCAGTAGAGATACTTCCGCCTACTACAACCTGTATTCTGTCGTTGAAGAATCGTTGCGAGTACTTAAAATTGTAGTCCGTTCGCTTACCATCGCTACCTTCGTAATTATCCATCCCAAAACTGATGTTCACAGTCTTTAGCGCAGAACCCGCCAAGTTAGAAATTTGACTTTGCAACACATTGTTTAATGCGGTTCCCATATCAAAGCCGCTTCCCTTAGCTCCAGCAAGATAAATACCTGTTGCCATCATCGCTACAGCTTGCTTGCTACGCTCCTCAAGGTCCATTGCGGCAAGCTGTTGCTTAACCTCCGCATCTTCGGGTGCTTCTAAATCGAAGATGAGTTGTAAGTCATTCAATTTATTCTTAACCAAGATAGAAACATCGAAATTCACCATACGGGTTGAACCGTCTGTATTACCTACCGACACACGCATACGTTCTGTGGCTTTGAAGTTCAGGTTAGGATCCATAGGGTTCCCTGTCCACTCCACATAACTGTCTGCATCTATATCAAACTCTTTTAACGGAATAACCGGAAGTGAGTATTTCATTCTACCATCAGCAAGAACATATCTTCCTGTCAAGTTCATATCACCTTGTGCAGTGTATCGGAAGGTTAAATTTCCACCACCTTCTAAATCTACATAACTACTTCGGTCTGTACTCAGATCTACCCCAACCTCCACAGAGCGGTCAACATTAATATTCAGAGACACATCAATCCCTGTCATAGATACAGTTTGCGTCTTTGCCTCATTATCTGCCTCAGGATCAGAGAATGACGTAAACACGACCAAGTCGCCCAAACGATCTTGCACAGTCAACGGAGAATCGGTTAGTACATATTTCACATCGGTATCGTTAAGAATCTTCACGTTACCACGCATTTTCAGATTATCGATAGAACCTCGTACTGTAGAATTCATATCAAAAAAGATTTTACCATAGAGCAATCGTCCATCTTTACGTTTTGCATCCAGCAGCTTATAATTCTTAGCCAGCAAGTCTAAACTAATAACCGGTGTGGTATAGTTTTTCATATCTATGTAGCCGTCTATTGTAAACGGATTATCACCAGTGGCATATATTGCATATTTATCAAATTGCAGACGGTTATTTTTAATAGGAAGTACCTTGTTTTCGAATGACAGTTTCAATCCATATAAGTCAGAGTTAAGTAAGACTTCGTCTGTAACCAACTCTCCATTAATTACCGGTTTGTCCGTTGTCCCTGTTATTAATATTTCCCCATCAATATCTCCACTAAGAGAAAGTAACTCCTCGGGCATAAAGAGATTTGCCAATTTTAACGGAAAATGCTCTGCCGTAGCGCTTACATCCACCTTACTGCGCACCCCTGTTTGATAAGAACCGTTTGCCAACATGATTTGATGCTCGTCTAACTCAAGATATCCATCTAAGTAATGCGTACTGTTTGCTCCCGGTAGCCATGCCAATGCCAACCTTACATCTCCAGCAGGCTTTTTATCGTAAGTAAGATCTTTGATGTGTGCTTCAGTAGAGAGTTGAATTTCATTGGGCGTCTGCTTAAAATTAGCTTCAGCAGAAAACAATCCAGAAAAAGCAGGATAGTAGGGTAATACCTTACTGATTTCTCCAAGCTCTATTCGTCTGATTTCAATATCCAGATTTTGCAGAAAAGTAGTATCGGGCATAGAGTGAATACGTACACCCATTCCATGCTTGTCGAGCATTTCTACATTTGCCAATACCCGCCCGTTATTTCGGATGAAGATGCGGTTATGCTCTTTGAATTCAAACTGCCGGAAAGCTACAATTGGCTTTTCAGGAATGAATTTCATGCGGATACCACGTTCTACAGCTTGAACATTAGCACCAAAAAGAATACCCGTTTCTCCGTCAAAACCATTAAATTGAATTAACGCTTCAGCATCATCATCACGAATTTCGCCCGTAAGAGAAGCCGAGAAGTGATTCTGCACAATCTTAGGACGACTTACCACATCGCTGCGAAACTTTAGACTTGTAGTATCTTGGTATGTAGCAAAAGAAAGAGTATCTAGTTTTATCGTATCTATCTTGAGTGTATGTATCGAAGCCAAGCCATTGATTCCTACCTCAGGAGTAGTTTCGAGGTCAATAAACGCGTCGGAAAAGGAGATATTTTGTAATGCAGCATAGCGATTAAGAATGTTATCTTTACCTGCTTTTAGCGTAAAAGAGGCTGTCGGTAGGATTTCGCGTATCTCCACATGATTCATCAACCTGCTTGCAATCTGTTTCTGCAACACACTCACAAAACCCGTCGACTGTTCTATCAGGTTTTCCAGCGGACCTTTAGCATTTAGTTTTGCTTCCAAATCTCCCGAGTACAGCAATACAGACGTAGCTTCTTTATTAATATCGACCGACATAATAAGTGGTAAACTCTTTTTCATAGGCCGATCTATAAACCCTAATTGATAAACATCCACATCGGCAATATTAACAGCCGCCCTTGCTTCGGTATATTTACTATTCAAGCGATACTCGCCCCATAGCTCCATTGTTGCTAAAGAGTTGTTACTATTGAAACGCGCCGTTGCAACCGATCGTTTCAAATTCGCTTCCAAGTTTATATCCGTCAGTTCATAGTGCTTGTATTCCAACCGATTAAGCAGTACATCTACCTTTGCTGTTGATGCTACCGACTTAAAATCTGCACCGTTCCCTGTAGCTTTAGCAGTAATAGAGAGAGTATAGATAGAATCCTTCGGCATAAAATGATCTATTCTCAAAGAGTCGATAGAAAGGTCGGCATTGTAAGCCTGCGTCATTGTATTATAGTTTGCATTCAGCAATACTTTCCCCACACTTTCCGTTGCCAACAAGTTCACTGCATACTCAGCTCCTTTTAGAGTTACCTCTCCAGTCGCTGTCATACCTACAGGGATTACAATGTTATTATTGGGAGTTAAGCCTGCAAATGCCAACACAAAAGGCAGTTCCTCAGTCTCCAAGCGCATATTCATATAACCCGATCGTCGGATTGAATCCGTAAAATCCACCACCTTACCATCGCTCTGTAACTTAAATGCGCCGGGTAATTCTGCCGACAGATTAGCCAGATTCATATTATCCGTTGACCCCGACACAGCTAATTGCACCGCTAAAGGCTCTTCGGGGTAATCCACCAATAGTTCTTCACTTTGTTTACCCATAAGTAGCAACATGTCACCTTTGCCGATCTTTGCATTCAAATCAGCTTTTAACCCCCGAAAGTTAAAGTCGCTCACATCCCACTCTGTTTTTGCCGACAGGTTAACAGAAGAATAAGCTGTTTTGCATAGCAGCTCCGGCACCCGAACATGAGTAGAATCAACGTATAAGTTCCCTGCCAATTTAGCAATCTTTATTCCCGAACGTTCCTTCATAGCTATATTGCGTATAATGGCTTTCGTTTCTATACCGCAATTATAAACTGAGTCTACCTCAACATCCAAATTACTCAAATAAATATGCGCAGGGTCTAGTCCCTCCGCTGGCAATGCTTTACCTTGATCGTAAAGTACAGCAGACTTATCTATTCTGATACTATTAACAGTATACGCACTTTTACCTAAATCTATAGCAACGCCCTCTACACTGCTCTTGTTTATATACGTAGAAAATTGTAGTGTGTCAGCAACCATATCCAAGGCGAATGTCAGATTATCCAGCTTCAAAGCATCGAGAGTAATAAGCCAAGGCAAACTAGCCTGGGGCGTATTTGTGGAAGTAGAAGTTGTATCAGTCATTAGCAGTTTCAGACGGGTATTTTTTAGTTCAACAACACCGAGTGCTGCCAATTTTCCACCCCAGTCTATCGCATCGGGCTCTATGTCCACCCGTCCAATACTTCCGAACAATTGCATACCACCTATCAGGCTGGCAGTATTTACTATCCCATTTTCCAAGAACACACCCTTAGCTTCTATTCTGCCACGAAAGAGTGGTTTCATTTTTACATTCAGGCCAAGACTTTCAACAGACAAAATAGTATCTGCATCTTGAACTACACATACATTTTTAGCCAACAAATGAAAAGGGAATCGTAAGCTAAAGTCTGCAATGCTAATCTGCCTTTTCGTTGATTTGGAAACATATGCCGTTACCTCGCGTTGCAAAAAACGTTGCACAGGAGGTATATATATTAAAACAGACAATAATAAAACAAGAACAAAAGGCGTTAACACTATCCAAAGCAACACCTTCTTTATTCGCTTATTTACCATGCTCAACAATATGGATTAGCACATAGAAAACAACAATTAATAAAACAAAAAGGTTGAACAAACAGGAAGCTATTAACAAACGTTTGGTCTGCTAAATAACCCTTCTGCTTCTTTCAATATTACTTCCATCTCTCCGATAAGCACATTCGCTTTTTCTTCTATTGTTACATTAAAACTCTCTCCTCTAATAGCTTCCAGCTCAGTAAGTAGCAGAATAGCTTTTTCAGCTTTTATTAATGTAGAAGTAGGAAGTAGTTTATGTGCCATAGAAGCAATCATATCCACATTCTTATCCGAGAGTGCTTGGCGAAGATTATTTATATTCTTTTTTGTTTCGGAGATAAATGTCTCAATAATAGCTTTCGAAGCATTCTTATCATCGGCAGAGAAAGCGGTAAGTGCCGAAAAATCTAATCCGCCGGGCAGAATGGTTTCAATACTTGGATGTATTACACTGTCCGGAAAAGAGATTTTTCCTAATGTGGTCAGCAAATCTTTTATTGAGAAAGGTTTCATTAAACAACCAGCAAAACCATATTCCAGAAAATCCTGTTCACTCATATTGCTACGTGCCGTTATAGCCAAAACTGGGATTGTTTTTGCCTGAGGGATATTGGAAGAGCGTAACAGCTTAAACAATTCGAGTCCGTTAATGGCAGGCATTTGTACATCAGTAAGCAAAACATCATAAGTCCCGACACGTAATTGCTCTATCAACTCTTCCACATCCTCGCAGCCCACTGTTTTAATATGATTCTTTTCGAGCATACTGGCAACTAAAGAGAGTTGAAGTTTATCATCATCAATCATCAACACACGCAATGACTTTTGCAGCAACACGGGTTCTTCTTGTTTTGGCTCCTTGTTTACATCTTCTTCTATATCTGTTTCATTTAGTGGCAGTAAGAATGAAACGGTAAAGGAACTACCTTCACCTTCTTTACTGGCAACATCAATAGTACCGTTAAACAACTGCACCAACTTGTACACAATAGAAAGTCCCAGTCCGAAGCCTTCTTCGCCTTGTGCACCCGCCAAACGGGTAAACTCTTGAAATATACGCATTTGATCTTCTTCCGTCATTCCTTTGCCAGTATCGGAAATACGAATAGAAATTCTTGCATTTTCATAAGAAACAGCCAACGAAACACTACCTTCAGGTGTAAACTTAATGGCATTGGAGAGTAGATTGGTTGTTATCTGTCGGATGCGCAGGGAATCACCCAGATAGCTATTATTCAATTCTTCGGAAATTTCATAATTCAACACCAACGATTTCGCCGAAGCCAATGGTGCAAAACTGGTATTTATTTCATCAAATAGATCTTTCGCATTGAATGGTTGGTTGTTCATTTCTTCTTTATTTAGATCTAAACGATGGAAATCCAAAAGATCATTCACCAGCTTCAGAAGATGTGTTGACGAACCGTTCATATTTTCCAGATACTGTTTTTGCTTTTCATCCATAGGTGCCTGCAACAACAATTCAACATATCCGATAATAGAAGCAAGAGGTGCTTTGAAATCGTGAGTAATGGTAAGCATTAATTTTTCTCGAGCATACAATAGCTCCTCGGCTCGACGGTTTGCTATTTCCAACTCTTTGCGATAGCGATTACTACGGGTAATGTCGCGCAAAATAATTATCAACAGAATAGTAGATAGTAAAATAGCCACAATAGCCACTACCCCGATGGTAGTAACAATACGCTGCCGCACCATCTGACGGCTCTCGGCTTGCAGCTCTGCTTGGATAATTACATTTTCTTCGTATCTACTGATTAAGCTGTCGATTTGTGCACTTAATTCACTATTTTGCTTCAGCAGTTTATCATTTCCGATACCTAATGCGGCAAGACGTGTTTCTTTGTCTTGATTTGCAGCGGCACGTATTTTGCGTTTAAGAGGTTCATAAGCTTCTTTCTTCTGCACCGCAGAATCGGTAGTTGTTTCAATCGTTTTATTGACAGATATCGTAGGAGCTTCCTCTTCCGGGACAAAAGCATTTGCCAACCGCTTGAAGAATCCTTTTCTCCGAGTGGGAGTGATAACAGAGTCTTGCTTAGCTATTACCCTACGTTGATATTGGAGTCGGTCTACAATCGAATCATACTCGGCAATTACATTCTCTAACACATCCAGTGGCATAAAAACTTTATCACTCTCATTGAGTGTGGTAAGCATCTGGAGTGCATTTTCGTCTTTCTCCTTTAGCAAAGACATTAAGCTATCCGTCTGTAAGCTCAGTTCGGACTCAACCTCCGAAAAGCTTCTCATTTCATGACGAATAAAGTATAAAGCATAAACAAGAGCCAAAAACAGGAACGAGTATTCTGCAATCAATTTGATTTTAGTAAAGCGTGTTGGTGCACTCATTGTAAAAAAGCATTAATAGTTGTCATGTACGAAAGTACAAATTTTAATTTATATTTATCCGCTGAAAGTATCGATTTATTTTTCTCAGTGAATTCTGTATCAAAAAGCAGTGAGAAGTGAAGTAAAACACAGTGAGAAACGAGGTAAAAAACAGTGAGAAATGAGGTAAAAGACAGTGAGAAATTTAGCGGGAATCAGCGAGAAGAAAGTTGGGTATATTTCATTAAACGTTTCCTAAATCTTAGGAAAAACAGCACTCCTGCAGTGGTCAAACCAAAAGGGAAAGCCAGCCACACGCCAACAACTCCCCACTCCAACACAAAACCCAGAAAATAGCCTACCGGAAGCGAAACAATGAAGTAAGCAAAGAAAGCAATCCACATCATTGGTTTCACATCCGAAATGCCACGAAGCGCATTGGCAAAGGTTATCTGTAAACCATCGCCGAACTGATATAGCAATACTGGCATAACCAGCGTAACAACCACATCAACCACATCTTGACTATCGGTAAACCACGTTCCCACCTGATAGCGTAGCAGATAAATTGCCACACAAAACAGAAATGCCAAAAACAAAATAATATGCATTCCGGCATAAGTAGTACTCCGCACATTCTTCCAATCTTTTTGCCCGCTAAAATTACTTACACGCACCGCTACAGCAGCACCTACACCATAATAAACCATAAAAGCAAGGGTAGAAATCGTACTTATCACTTGGTGAGAAGCCAGTGCAACAGTACCCAGCCACCCTACCATCACCGCACTTAAACTAAAAGAAGCGGTTTCCATCCCCATTTGCAACCCAACCGGCCAACCAAGCTCATTGAGTGTTTTAATGAGTTTACCAGAAAGTTTCAAGCGGAAGAACCCGATTTTATATTGTCGGAAACGCTTTCCCCGTACGAGTACCCCCATAAATACAATCACCATAACTATTCGCGAAAACAATGTGCTGATTCCGCCGCCCAACAATCCTAACTCAGGAAAGCCAAATGTACCATAGATAAGTAAATAATTGCCTGCTATATTCAACAAATTACCGCCTAGCAATATCCACATAGCTGTTTTAGTAGCGGTTATTCCATCTGTAAACTGGCGAAAAGCATTGAATAGCATGATGAAAATAAGCGATGCGAGCAGGGTAAGAAAGTATGGTTTTATCAGTGGAATAAGTTCGACAGGCTGTCCTAAGTGCTCTACACACAAATAAAGAATAAACATGAGGAGTGTTATCAGCACGCCAATAAGTACATTGGCAACTATACTACACTTCAAGGCTTGTCCGGCTTGAAGGAATTCTCGTTTGCCATATAGCATCCCTACAATAGGGGTAAGTCCATAAGAGAACCCGGTGCAGAAGATAATGGCTAGGTTAAACACATTATTAACAAACGAAGCTGCCCCTAATTCAGCCGTTCCATATCTGCCTATCATCAAAGTGTCGGCAAACCCCAGAATAATCATTCCAAGCTGCCCCACAACAATAGGGAAACCTAAGTAAGCAAGTGCTTTGTAATGTTGTTTATAGGTATTAATCATGGTTAACACTCTTATAGTGGATTACACAACTATTCTCTTTTTTGAATGTATCGATTGCCACACGCATTAAGTGCTGCGAAGTAACCGCTCTGTATTTCTCAACCTCTTTTTCCAAATCTTCTGCCTGTCCGATGAGTTCGAACCATGCCAGGTTCGTAGCAATACTGAGGTAATTCATATTGCCAAATATATGCGCTGCCTCAAATTTGTTCTTTACCTTCTCCAATTCATGCTCGTCAATGGGTATTTGTTTTATCAATGACAATTCTTCCCAAACAGCCTGTTCGGCTTCTTCCAAAGAAATACCTTTGGAGGGCTTTCCGTTAATGCGAAGTAACCCCGCATCAATACTACCCAAGATATAAGCATCGATGGCAGAGAATATTCCTTTTTCATTAACAAGATGCTGCCTTAGCCGACTCGATTGCCCGTTTGCCAAAATATCCGAGAGAATATCGTACGCATAATAATCGGGAGAAAGACGATTACTCATCGGGAATGCCATATAAAGAGAATCCAAAGGAACATGGCGTTCCACCACAAGACGTCGCTGTTCAAACAGCGCCGGTTCACTGGGTATATTCTTGGTGCGAACCTCGCGCTTTGGAATGGGAGCAAACCATTTTTCTGTAAGCATTTTGGCTTCTTCAAAAGTAATATTCCCCGTTACAGCCAATATTGCATTATTAGGTGCATAATAATGAAAAAAGAAATCTTTTACTTCATCTAAAGTAGCATTAGCTATATGAGAGAGGTTCTCCCCAATGGTAGACCAACGATAAGGGTGAACTTTATAAGCAAGCCCTCTAAGCAGATGATCCACATCACCATATGGGCGATTCAGGTTATTTTGCTTAAACTCCTCCATCACTACTCCGCGCTGCACATCAAGATTTTTTTGACTAAAATCCAACCCTAACATACGATCGGATTCAAGCCAAAAGCCTATCTCTACATTTTGTTTGGGAATGGTTAGGTAGTAATTGGTAATATCGTTGTTTGTCCAAGCATTGTTTTCTCCTCCAGCCAGTTGTAGTGGTTCATCATAGTTGGGGATGTGTACAGAACCACCAAACATCAGGTGTTCAAAGAGATGCGCAAAACCAGTATGACCAGGTATTTCATCTCTTGCACCTACATTATATAAAATGTTAAGAGCAACCATTTGGGTGCTCTTAATATATGTATGTACCAACCGCAATCCGTTTGGAAGGGTATGCTTGTTTATTTTCATGCTATTGCAATAACACTACCTGTTTTATTACAACATCTTCCAGAGGACGGTCACTTGGGTTTGTTGCTACACGCTGAATAGAATCAACCACATTCATTCCTTCCACTACTTCACCAAAAACCGTGTACTGACCATCAAGATGTGGAGTACCGCCAATAGTTGTGTAAGCTTTTACCTGTTCGGGTGTAAACTTCACATCAGGTTGCTTTGCTGCTTGTTTAATTGCTTTTTCGGATAGTTCTTCTTGCAGTTTTTCAAGCCCTTTTTGATCATTCGCGGCTTGCATTTTCCTGATTTCATCCATTCTTTCGCCTGCCAGTTGTTGGAATATTGCATTGGTCTTATTTTGGTTCATGCGTTGCTCCATTGACAACAAAGCTGTGTCGTCATATACTTGACCGGTTACGATATAAAACTGGCAACCAGATGATTCTCTCTTTGGATTTGTTTGATCACCTTGACGCGCTGCCGATAATACTCCTTTTTTATGAAAATATTTAGGATAAACAAACTCTGCTGGAATTCTATAACCCACATCACCCATACCCAATTGTGCTCCTGCCGGTGCATTCTTTGAATCCGGGTCGCCAGCTTGAATCATAAAGTTGTTGATAACCCGGTGAAACAGTGTTCCGTTGTATGTACTGTCTTTCGCCAACTTAATGAAATTATCGCGATGCTTGGGCGTTTCGTTATACAGTTTTACAGTAATATCGCCTACTGTTGTTTCTATTCTCAGTTTTGTTTCTTGTTGATTTTCCATTGCTTCTTCTTTCTTTTTACCCGGCTGGCAAGCAGTTATGCAACCAAGCAATATTATTACTAATAGTACATTCTTTTTCATTTTCTTATGCTTTTTCAATTTCTGCGATAAAAATACAATTTTGCTGTTTCTCCTACTAATAAAAAGAGAGATTTGTCACAAAAAAGCATTTATCATTCAAAATAAGAGCCGCAATTTTTAATAAAAATATATCTTTGTAGAAACATTTACATAAACCTTAGAAAAATGAAGCGCATATTAATAGTAGAAGACGACCTGACTTTTGCCCTCATGTTGCAAACATGGCTGGGAAAGAAGGGTTTTATGGTCGCTACTGTTAGCAGCGTTCTCCATGCAAAGAAAAACATTGAACAAGAAAAACCAGATTTAATTCTATCTGATTTACGCTTACCCGATGAAGATGGCATTTCACTCTTGAAGTGGATAAAAAAACAACAGTTGCAAACTCCATTTATTATGATGACAAGTTACGCGGATATTCAAACCGCGGTAACTGCTATCAAACTTGGTGCCAATGATTATATTGCTAAACCAGTGAATCCAGATGAACTGCTGCGAAAAATCAATGAATCATTTGCAACATCTATCAAAAATGAAGTAAAAGAGAAACCAGAAGCGCAATCATATGCTTTTATTGAAGGGGAGAGTGAAGCTGCCAAATTGCTTTTCAAGCATGTCCGGCTGGTAGCTCCAACCAACATGTCGGTACTTATTATTGGTGCCAGCGGAACAGGGAAAGAATACGTAGCTCATCGCATTCACGAATTGAGCAAACGTAAGGATAAACCATTTATCCCTATCGACTGCGGCTCTATTCCCAAAGAACTGGCAGCCTCAGAGTTCTTCGGACACATCAAAGGTGCTTTCACTGGTGCACTAAGCGACAAGACAGGCGCATTTATAGCTGCCAATGGTGGAACCATTTTTTTAGATGAAATAGGAAATCTCAGCTATGAAATACAAATACAACTACTGCGTGCCTTGCAGGAACGAAGAATTCGTCCGATAGGATCTAACCAAGAGGTCAATGTAGATATTCGTTTAATTGCCGCCACCAATGAAGACTTAAAAGTCGCTATCCAGAAGGGTGCATTCAGGGAGGATTTATATCACCGAATCAATGAATTCACGCTAGATATCCCCAATCTTAAAGAGCGTCAAGAAGACATCTTCCAATTTGCCAATTTCTTCTTGCAACAGGCTAATAAGGAACTTGGAAAGCAGCTAACCGGCTTCGATAAGCAAGCTACACAAAAAATCGCGGCCTATCATTGGCCGGGCAATCTCCGTCAGCTAAAAAATGTCATTAAACGAGCCACACTATTGGCACAGGGCGAGCAAATTACCGTATTGGACCTAGACAGCGAAATTATCGACAACCAATTTAGTGGACCTACTAGCTTAGCACTGTATAACGAGAAAACAGAAAAAGAGCAAATACTAGAAGCCCTACGACAAGCAAACAATAACAAAAGCAAGGCTGCTCAACTATTAAAGATAGACAGAAAGACATTATACAATAAATTAAAAATACACAATCTTGATTTGTAGAGACTAAAATTGTGGAGTTATTCCACACTTCCACACAACCCATCCACAACAATTCCACAATTCCAGTTACACAAACAAACAGCATATGCTGTAAATCAAACATTTACATAGACAGGTTTTTTGGCACGCCATTTGTCTTATTAATGGCATAACCCTTAATTAGTGGCATATATAGCGTTGTATGCAAATAGTTCTAAACAGTAACGATGAAAGAGAAAAACTAATGTTTCTTAATTAAAAAAGCAAGCACACTCGTTTAAAAAGAAAACCGCCCCTGTAAACACATTCACAGGGGCGGTTTTTCTATTATTAAATGTAGCAATAACATTAATCTGCATAAACAAATCCAGCCCAAAGATTACCCGCAGGAACCGGCGCCTCTAACTCAATGAGCTCTTTTGAAACCGGATGCACAAAAGAAATATTTCGGGCATGCAAACAGATACTTCCATCAGGATTAGATCGAGGTGAGCCATATTTAAGATCTCCTTTTATCGGACATCCCATCTTTGCCAATTGGCAACGGATTTGATGGTGTCGTCCTGTTTTCAGATCTACTTCCAATAAATAATAATTCTGCGAATGAGCAATTAGTTTATATGCCAAGACTGCTTTTTTTGAGTTTGGCACCTCCTTGTCATAAGCATAGCTTTTATTTTGTTTCTCATTACGCACCAGATAATGAGTTAAAAGCCCCTCGTGTTCACTCGGTTTGTTCTTTACAATCGCCCAATACGATTTCTTTACCTCACCATTTTTAAACATCTCATTTAGACGTGATAATGCTTTACTGGTTTTGGCAAAAACAACAATACCACTTACCGGTCTATCTAAACGATGTGTAACACCCACAAAAACATTCCCCGGCTTGTTATATTTCTCTTTCAAATAACTTTTAAGCGTCTCCGAAAGAGGAGTATCGCCGGTTCTGTCGCCCTGAACGATCTCAGAACTGCTCTTGTTTACTACAATGATGTGATTATCTTCGTAAAGGACAGTCATAAATTACATATTCATTCCACCACAACAGTGAAGCACTTGGCCCGAAACATAAGAAGACATATCCGAAGCTAAGAAAGTAGCTACATTAGCCACATCTTCGGGTGTACCACCACGACGCAACGGTATTGTTTTAGCCCATTCAGTTTTTACCTCCTCAGTAAGCTGATCGGTCATTTCTGTAATGATAAAGCCTGGAGCGATTGCATTAGCACGAATACCGCGAGAACCCAATTCTTTAGCTATAGACTTAGCCAAACCAATCATACCAGCCTTAGACGCAGAGTAGTTGCATTGTCCTGCATTACCCGACACTCCCACAACTGAAGACATATTAATAATACTTCCAGCCTTCTGACGCATCATAATAGGCGCGCAAGCATGTATAAAATTAAATGCAGACTTCAGATTTACATTGATAACCATATCCCATTGCTGTTCCGTCATACGCATCATCAATCCATCACGGGTAATACCAGCATTATTTACCAAAATATCAATACGCCCAAAATCTTTATGAATATCAGCTACCACCTTAGCAGTATCTTCAAAGTTAGCTGCATTAGAGGCATATCCTTTTGCCCTTACACCAAAAGCAGCTATCTCTTTTTCTGTATTAAGAGCATTTTCGTCAATAGCCAAATCTGTAAATGCTATATTTGCTCCTTCCGAAGCATATTTTAAAGCAATTGCTTTGCCAATACCACGTGCTGCTCCGGTTACCAAAGCAGTCTTTCCTGTTAATAATCCCATAAAATAATTGTTTATTGATTTCTATTTTTATGAAGTGCCCCTAACACAATGTTAGAAACGTATTTTTTTCTGGTTTCAATATCAAGTTCTGCCCCTATTCGCCCACGAATATAAGGAACCTCTATCCCTCTGAGACAATAATGAAACAAATTGGCTGTCATATCCACATCATCAAGTTCAAATACTCCTCTTTCAATACCCTCTTGCAATACGGCTTTAAGTAGCTGTACTTCTTTAACATCAAATTTCTTACGTGCCTTCTCCACTTTCCATATATCGCGAAAAAAGTCAGCACGCAACGTACCATTTCTATATACAACTTCTTTAACGACATCCAAGCGCGTGTAGGTCATTTCTAAAATCTTCTCTTCAGGGGAGATGTTACGCTCAACAACCCTTCGCATTGTTTCGGAAAGTATCTCAAGCTCCGATTCTATTACAGCTAAGTATATTTCTTCCTTATTCTTAAAGTAAGTATACAATGTTCTCCGCCCCTTTTTAGATGCAACGGCAATGTCATTCATGGTTGTATTCTCCACTCCCATTTTGGCAAACAACTGGCGGGCAACATCCACTAACTTCGCTTTGGTTTTTGATACAGGCATACGATTATTGCACATTATTTTATAATATGAGCAAAATTAGTTTTTTTCTGCTTATCCTACAAGAAATTTACATATAAAAAAAGAAGACATCCTACTTTAAGATGTCTTCTTCTAAGTTGCGGAGACCAGATTCGAACTGATGACCTTTGGGTTATGAGCCCAACGAGCTACCACTGCTCCACTCCGCGATGTTTTGTGAGTGCAAAGATACGGCTTTATATTGGAAAAACAAATTATTAGAGCTGTTTTTAAGAGTAAAATTAATTGTTAAACGCTATCACACTGATGTATAGGAATATAAATTGAAAAACAATCTACTTTTTAACCTATGTCACTTTATGTACATCCTCACTCCTTTATACACACACCTATATAAACAAGTTTCCCGCCCTGTTTCTTCTATCAATCGAAGAACCGGACGGGAAACATAAAACGGCGACTACCTACTCTCCCACTATTACGCAGTAC
>NZ_QVML01000026.1 GCF_010501015.1 Bacteroides sp. 214
ATATGAATGACAACCTTTTTAGAATGAAAAGATATATTGCGACAACCTTTTTAGTAACAAGCAGTAAAAACTGACAACCACTTTCAGTATAAGTCATTGTCACACTTCTTTTGTGCTTTTCAAACAGCACCTTTTATCTCTTCACAACTGTGATGATATCTCTTCACAGTTGTGCCGATATATCATCACATATGTGAAGAGATATCATCACAGTTGTGAAGAGTAGAAAATGACACATTTAAAAAGGTAGATTTGAACTTCAAAAAGCAGAAGAACAAAGTGGATTAGACGATAAATGGAATAGGCGGCGAGGGGGTGATGTTATACTAGTTCGGGTGCTATCTCGGCGAGGGGTTTCATTACAAAGTCGCGCGTAGTCATAAGCGGATGGGGTATAACAAGATCGGGTTCGTTGATAACGAGGTTATCATACAATAGAATGTCTATGTCGATGATGCGGTCGGTGTAGGTTTGTTGGGTTTTTGTTTTCCGACCGAGTACTTTTTCTATTTGTTGTGTGGCTGTAAGTAAGGAGCGGGGAGGGAGGGTAGTTTCAATGCAAACCACTGCATTTAGAAAGCTGTTGGGCGATTCAAAACCCCACGGCTCTGTTGCATAAAAGCCAGATAGGGAAATAATTTCTCCTATCTGGCTTTCTATTTGTTGCACAGCATGGCGCAGGTTGGCATCTTTATTGCCAAGATTGGTACCTAAACCTAGATAAACCTTTGCCATGAGCTTTGTTTGAATTAGTCAACAATCAACATAGCATCGCCATAGGTACCGAAACGGTACTCTTCCTTTATGGCAACTTCGTATGCGTTCATGATTAAGTCGTAACCTCCAAAGGCAGCAGTAATCATCAGTAAGGTAGATTGTGGCATCTGGAAATTGGCAATCATGCTATTGGCTACTGTAAAGTCATACGGTGGGAAGATGAATTTGTTTGTCCAGCCATCGTAAGGTTTCAAATGTCCGTCGGTGCTTACTGTACTTTCAATAGCACGCATCACGGTTGTTCCAACAGCACAAACGTTTCTGTTGTTGTCTTTACCTTTATTTACAATATTCACAGTTTCGGGCGATACAATCATCTGTTCCGAATCCATCTTATGCTTGGTAAGGTCTTCCACATCAATCTCACGGAAATTACCTAATCCGGCATGTAGGGTTACAAACGCAAAGTCTATTCCCTTTATCTCCAAACGTTTCAGCAACTCGCGGCTAAAGTGCAAGTTGGCGGTAGGAGCGGTTACAGCTCCTTCGTTGCGAGCAAAGATAGACTGGAAGCGTTCCGAATCTTCGGGTTCAACCGGACGATTAAGGATGGAGTGTGGCAGTGGCGTTTCGCCCAATGCATAAAGCGCGTTCTTGAACTCATCGTGCGGCCCGTCATATAAGAAACGCAATGTTCTTCCACGTGAGGTGGTATTGTCAATAACCTCTGCTACCATTGATTCGTCTTCGCCAAAGTATAGTTTGTTTCCAATACGAATTTTGCGGGCAGGGTCTACCAATACATCCCACAAACGAAGCTCTTCGTTTAATTCGCGCAACAAGAATACCTCAATTCGTGCACCGGTTTTTTCTTTGTTGCCGTATAAACGGGCAGGAAAAACTTTGGTATCATTAAAGATAAAGATATCTCCTTCATCGAAATAGTTCAGTATATCTTTGAATACTTTGTGTTCTATTTCGCCACTTTTGCGGTGAACAACCATTAAGCGAGACTCATCTCTGTACTTTGTCGGATGCAAAGCAATTCGCTCCTCAGGGAGCTTAAACTTAAATTGTGACAGTTTCATTTTTCCTCTTGTATTATATTATTTTCATCGATTTCTTGTTCTTGCAGCCATTGCACAAAATTGTTATAATCGAGGCAATCGGCTGTTGTAATCTCACCGATTCGGGTGCGTTCTAATGCTGTGAGATGCGCGCCACTGTTGAGTGCTTCGCCAATGTCTCGCGCTAATGCCCGAATATAGGTTCCTTTGCTGCATACTACACGGATTTTAATCTCGGGTAGGTCGCATGTGAGCAATTCAATCTCATCAATCACCAACAGTTTTGGCTCCAACTTCACCTCTTTACCCTTACGAGCGAGGTCGTATGCTCGCTTCCCGTCAATTTTACACGCCGAGAAGGCGGGCGGTATCTGTTGTATCTCGCCAATAAATGTTTTTAATGTCTCTTCTACCAAATCCTTCGTGATGTGTTTCCACGGATAGGTTGCATCTATCTCGTGTTCTAAGTCGTACGACGGTGTGGTAGCGCCCAACTGTATGGTGGCGACGTATTCTTTTGTTTGATACTGAAACTCCTCGATGCGTTTTGTGGCTCTTCCAGTGCAAATAATCATTACGCCGGTAGCCAACGGATCGAGTGTTCCTGCATGTCCTACTTTTAGTTTCTTTACGTTCAATTTCCGGCTCAACTGGTAACGCACCTTGCCCACAAGGTCAAACGAGGTCCAATGCAACGGCTTATTGAAATAAAGAATTTCTCCTTCTATAAAGTTCATCAGCCTATCTCCAAGTTATAACCAAGTGCCAACATCACCAAGATGATACCTCCTATTACAATGCGGTAGTAACCAAAGAACTTAAAACCATATTTGGTCACGAAACTGATAAAGAACTTGATAGCCAGCAATGCTACAATGAAAGCAACCACATTGCCAATGATGAGTGCCGACATATTATTTATCAAAATCTCCGTACCTCCGCTAATGAAAAGTTTCAATATTTTATAGCCTGTAGCAGCAAACATTGTCGGCACAGCAAGGAAGAATGAGAACTCTGCCGCAGCTTTGCGCGTCATCTTTTGCGACATACCACCCACGATGGTTGCCATAGAACGAGAAACGCCCGGTATCATGGCAATGCATTGGAACAAGCCAATGTTGAAAGCTTTCTTTTCTGTTAGCTCCATACCTTCTTCTCCATTGGCAAATATCTTATCGCAGAAGAGCATGAAGATACCTCCCAGTACCAACATTACCGCAACTACGGTTACATTTTCCAGCAAGTCGTCAATCTTGTCGCTAAAGAGCAGACCCAACACGGCAGCGGGTATAAAGGCTACTAACAATTTCCAGTAGAAATCAAACTTATAAAGAAAGCGTTTCAACGGTGGAAATTCACTTTCGGCTTTACCCACGTGGTTGAGTTTGAAGAAGCGTTTCCAATATAGGCACACTACCGAAAGGATAGCGCCAAACTGAATAATAACCGTAAATGCTTTTACAAATTCGGTGCTCTCTACGCCAAGAATGTTTTGTGTAATAATCATGTGTCCTGTCGACGAAACAGGCAAAAACTCGGTTAGTCCCTCTACAATGGCGATAATGATTGTTTCGAGTGTTGATAAATCTCCCATTGTTTACTTCTTCTCCTCCTTGCTTTTGGGTTTGTACATAATAGCATAGATTACAAATAAGAATCCGAAAAAGCACACGGCTGGTGCTACTTTGATTCTTCGTGCGCTGAAAATATCCGGTTCAAAAGCTGTTTCGGTAGAAACAGGGCCGGTCATCAGGAGAAAGCCGATAATAACCACTGCCATTCCAATCGCAACCAGAATGTAGTTCTTTTTAGTAAAGGCAAATTGGGGTTTGTCCATATCTTTGTTTTTTTAATGTTATATATAATATAAGGTGTTGGCTTTCATTCGCAGGTACTTGTTGAGCGAAATATATGCGCAAAAGGAGGTAATGATAATGCCGAATCCCAACACAGCTCCCATAACAATAAGTATTGTATGCGGAGTAATCACGCGGATTAAATCAGGTTCGGAATCAATCAACCAATAAGCCACACCTATTAATATAGTATTTGCGAGGAAAGCTGCCAATACACCACTCCATACATTGCGGGCAATAAACGGTTTACGAATAAATCCCCAACTGGCTCCTACTAATTTCATGGTATGAATAAGGAAGCGCTTGGAATAAATCGTCAACCGGATGGTGTTGTTTATCAGTGCAAAAGAGATAAGAGTAAGCACGGCTGCCAGTCCCAGCAATACCAAACTGATGGTTTGTAAGTTGCTGTTTACCGCGTCGATCAACTCTTTGCGATATTCTACCTCTTGTATATTAATGTTTTTTCTGATAGAACTTTCTATCTTGGCAATGCTATCTGTATTGGCATATTCGGATCTCAACTTAATCTCAATAGAAGATTTGAATGGGTTAGTACCAAGAAATTCGCGTGGGTCTGTTCCCAGATCTTTAATGTGCTCTTCCAATGCGGCTTGTTTGGATATGTAAACAGCCTCTTTTACAAACGACTCTTTGCTGAGTTTCTTTTGTAACATCAGGATATCCGCTTCTTTCATGTTATCACTGATAACGATCTCGAACGAGAAACTTTCGCGTACAAAGGTAGAGAGGTTATCAGCAGCGAGAATAGAGAACACCACCAACCCCAGCAGTAATAATACCATCATTGTGCTAATAGTTGAGGTAATAAACTGCATATCAAAAAAAGAAGGTGCGTTGCTGCTCTTATGTTTATTTTTCATCTTGCTTCTTTCTAAAGATATAAATAATGGAGCTGCTCTTCTCTTTCTTTACCAAGGAATGAAACCATGCAATGGTTCCTGTATAAGCTCCTTTTAGGAATGAAAGTTTGCTTCCGGTGTTCTTTTCGCTTAACATAGAAACATAGAACGCATCGAATGGCATCGGGTAATGAGCTGCCATGATGAAGCCGTGCTTTATTCCAAATCGTTGCATGGTAGCCGGTGTGAAGTGCCAGATGTGGCGGGGTACATCATATGCTGCCCAGTTCGCTTTATATTTCTTTGCGTCGTAAGAGGAGTAGTTAGGAACGGCAATGATAAGAATACCCTTATCTGTAAGCAATTCATTGAGACGCGTCCATGTATGTTCCAATTTTTCAAGATGCTCCAATACATGCCACAAGGTAATAACGTCATAGCTTCCGGCGGCAAGCTCATCTAAAGCCTTTTCGTCTTTCACGTTGAGTCGGAATTGCTCTTTAGCAAAGGAACGGGCTTCTTCGTTTTTCTCTATTGCATCTACCTTCCATGTCTCTTTTCGCATGGCGTTGGCAAAATAGCCTGTTCCGGTACCGATATCAAGCAGCTTACCTCTTTTTCGGTGCGATGCTTTCATTACCAACCGTACTTTTTCTTTTAGCATCCGCTTACGCACACGGTGATAGATGGAGTTCATCAACCCTTTCTTTGTGTCAGTATGCGAAATGTAATTGGCGGCGTGGTAGTATTTGTCTATCTCTTTTCCGCTTGGAGTGTTTTGAGTGAAGGTAAATCCGCAATTGTTACATTGGTATATCTCAAATTTTTCGCCTGTAGCATAGCAGTCCGTGCAAGTCATCACGTACGCAAGCTGTGTTCCCTCACACAGTGGACAAGCATTTATCTTGAGTATATCCATTTCTTTTTCTCTAACAATACTTTTTGCCTCATCAGTAAAGGCACTATTTACCCAAATTTGGTGCAAAGAAACAAATAAAAAGCGACGTATATCCTTTCCTTTAAGGTCTTTTAATAATATAGGTACGCGTGAGAAATTCATCTGCCATTTGTATATGTAGATTTAATATTGTATTTTTGCCTTAAAATATATAAATAATATGGCAGATAAGAAATTAACAAAGTCGAGCAATAAGGTTATTGCAGGCGTATGTGGCGGTTTAGCCGAATACTTTGGATTTGATTATACAATTACTCGCTTAGCGTATGCATTGTTAAGTATCTTCACCGCTTTTGCAGGAGTACTGATTTATATCATCCTTTGGATTGTTATGCCTAATAAGGGCTAAGTATTAATATTGTAAATACAAGATAAGCCGCACACAGAGAGCGTTCTGTTGTGCGGCTTTTTTGTATCCGGAAACTTTGAAGCAAAAAAAGAGAAAGAATTTATGCTATTTCATTTTTAGCTTATATCTTTATCGTATAAAATTATTTCTAATACGAATGAGTTCACAGTCTACCTTTCTTTCTCGTCTAAGCATATTGTTGCTGGGAGTATGCTTTCCTATCATTTGCTTACCTGCCGATTGGAACAGTTTTATTGTAAACTATAATAAAAGTCAGTATGGTAAAGGTTCTCAAACCTGGGGGATTAATTTTTATAAAGATAACTGGGCATACTTCGCTAATCAGAATGGTATGTTGCAGTATGATGGAAACAATTGGAGCGTTTTCCCACTGAACAACGACTCTGATGTACGCTCCGTCTTGCCCTCTATTGCTCAAAAACGTATCTATGTAGGAGGTATTGGTGAGTTCGGGTATTTTGAGCCCGGTGAGGATGGAATGCTAGATTACATTTGTCTTTCCGATTCTATTTCAGTGGAAGAGCGAGCCATTGGGAATATCTGGGGAATCCATGAAACCGATAATATTCTTTATATACAAGGCGATAACCGTGTGATTAAATACCTCAATGGCAAATTTACCGTCATAGATGCCGAATGTAAGATCGACTGTTCCGATATGGTAAAAGGGGTGTTGTATGTTGGTACGGACAAAGGTGTTATGGTCTTGATTGGCAATACGTTTTTCCCTTTGCGAGGTGCCGAACGTTTGATGACGAAAAGAATTCGTGGTATCATACCTCACAACACAGGGGTTATTGTTGTAACGGCTTATGATGGACTGTTTCATTGCGATGGCGATCTGTGTGTTCCCTATAAAACCGGTGTAGAAGAGTTTCTCTCGGAAAATGAGGTGTTCTGTGTGGCGACATCCGGCGATCTGATTGCATTGGGTACCGTTCATAAAGGAATTGTAATGGTCGACCGCTCTACTCTGGAAGTAAAATACTTCAATGAAAACAACGGACTGCAAAACAATACCGTTTTATCAGTTGCCTTTGATTCGTATGGTAACTTATGGGCAGGGCTGGACAATGGGATAGATTACGTTTGTCTGAGCTCGCCATTAACGAATCTATATACTTATCCGCACTCTTATGGCACCGGATACGATGCTTTGTTGGATAATGAATATCTCTATCTGGCTACCAATCGCGGATTATATTATACCAAATATCCGGTTACTCTGAACGCAGATCGTCCTGATATTCATCCCATTCCCCATAGTAGCGGACAGGTGTGGAGCCTGATTAAAATAGGCGATGACGTTTTCTGTATGCATGATAGGGGTGTATTTCTTGTCGACGGACTCTCATTGAAGCGGGTAGGACAAATAGCAGGAGCCTGGACAGGGCAATTGGTTATGGGTATGGAGAACCGGATGTATGTGGGAATTTATGATGGATTATATCTATTAGAAAAAAAATCCGGTGAGTGGAAAGTCCTTCATCGTATATCCGGAACAACAAACTCATTCCGCTTTTTTGAACAAGAGTCGGCACAAGTACTTTGGATGTCCGACCAGAACCGTTGCCTGCGTATAGAGCTTGATCCAACGTTGACCAGAGTGGTAAAAGAAACTCTTTTTGACGTTGAAGATGGTCTACCTTCTGATAAAAAGATTCGTTTGCATAAGATTGGTAGTAAAGTCTATTTCTCTACACAGGATGGCATCTACGAATACAATCACTATAGCAAACGTATGGAATATTCGGAAGATATCAATAGCCGTCTGAATGGGACGAGTTCTTACTACTCCATTAAAGAGTACAAAGGGCACCTTCTAGGATTGAACCGGCAAGAGATTTGTATCTCAAATATGATAACCTATAAACAAGGCGCATCTACCCATATTCTACCAATAGATATGGCTGCCGTTGAGTTAGTGCGGGGTGCTGAAACGCTGATTCCACTTTCCGATTCGCTAATCGTTATCCCTAATGACAATGGCTTTGCTTTAGCCCGGATTCCGTCGCAAAGATCACGTAAAGACTATAATAAAGCAATTCATATTCGTAATGCATTTATTTCCTATCCCAAAGATTCGTTGATTTATACCGATAACTTCCTGAACGAAAAAACAAAGCCCGAACTCTCGTATTCGCATAATGCTATACGCTTTGAGTATGGGATAACCTCTTTTGCGCATGGTGAGGAGGTAAGTTATCAATACCGGTTAAACGATGACAATTGGTCGGACTTTACAAAATCCACCCTTAAAGAGTACAGCAACCTACCCGAAGGCAACCATGTCTTTGAAGTAAAAGCGGTCTTTGCAGACGCTATGTCGGCTACGGATACATTTGCATTTTATATTCTTCCGCCATGGTATCGTACCCATGTAGCCTATATTTTTTATCTTTTATTGTTTGCCCTGTTGATGTGGTACGTGTATAAGTGGGATGACGTACGTGTGAAACGTAAAAAGCAACAGGCCGTAATCGAGAAAGATAAAGAGCTGCAGGAGAAAGAAAAAGAGTTTGAAAAGGAGAATGCACGTAAAGAACGACAAATCATTCAGCTGGAGAAAGATAAACTGGAACACGACCTCCAATATAAGAGCCAGGAAATGGCTAACCTAATGATAAACTTTGTGCGTAAGAACGAAATTCTTACAGAAATCAAATCCGATTTGTTTAAGGTAATTTCTGCCTCGAAGACCAGTGGAGGGAAAGATATAAAGCAGTTGTTATTGCTTGTAAGCAACAAAATAGATTCGAATATCAAATCGGACGATGTGTTGAAGCGCATTGAAGAACAGTTCGACCTGGTACACAACAATTTCATGAAACGCTTACAGGAAAAACATCCGGATTTATCTCTTAATGAGCGGATGATGTGCGCTTATATAAAGATGAACCTTTCTTCTAAAGAAATTGCTCCGCTTCTGAATATCTCTGTCCGTGGCGTAGAGACTATACGTTATCGTATTCGTAAGAAACTACTACTCGAACGCGAGGATAGTCTGATAGATTTTCTCAATTCTAATTTTTAACTTCAAATCGGCAGTGGAGCGTTTTATCCGGCTTCTTTTTTTGTTTTTATGTTATTTAGCATATTTGACGTGTTTGCTGTGCGTATAGTTATATATTTGATATACAGATTGTTATTTAGAAATGACGTATTGTTGGCGTATTAAAATTTCTGAATTAGCGTATTCGTGAATAGGTGAAATTTCTCTAAAATACCTTTCGAACCCCTATGTTTGCACTGTTCAAAATGAACAAGTCGTTAATCTTAATTATTAAAACTTATGAAGAAGTTATTCTCTATTTTATTTCTTTTAGGGGTTACACTTACTGTATTTTCGCAAAGCATACAAATACAGGGTGTAATCGTAGGCGGGCAGGACAATGAACCTTTGCCTGGAGTAAATGTGTTGGAGAAAGGTACGACCAATGGTACTATAACCAATGTTGACGGTAATTTTACATTGACAGTTCCCTCCGATGCAGTTTTAACCGTATCTTATATAGGATACAAACCTCAGGAAGTTTCTGTAAAAGGAAACAACTCGCTCCGCATTATACTGGAAGAAGATGCTGAAGCACTGGACGAAGTAGTGGTTATTGGCTACGGTGTGCAAAAGAAGAGTGTGGTAACAGCTGCTATCAGCCGTGTTACTGCCGATGATTTGAATGCAGCTAAACCTTCACGCGTAGAAGATGCACTGAAAGGTAAAGTGTCGGGGGTTCAAATTACACAAAGTTCCGGACAGCCCGGATCAGATTCCAAAGTACGTATCCGTGGTATCGGTACGGTAAATAACAGTGATCCTTTGTATATTGTAGACGGTATGGCTGTCGATGGAGGTATTACTTATCTGAATCCTATTGATATTCAGTCTGTTGAAATCCTAAAAGATGCTGCTTCGGCTGCCATCTATGGTGCTCGTGCTGCAAATGGTGTTATATTGGTAACAACAAAAAATGGCACGAAAGGCAAAACAACTATAAACTATGACTTTAGTTACGGTTGGCAGAATCCATGGAAAAAGAAAGCTGTACTTGATGCAAAGCAGTATATGACAATTATAAATGAAGGTCTTGTAAATGATGGTAATGCTCCACGTTATTCGCAGGCCGAGATTGCTGCATCTGGTAGAGGTACCGATTGGCAGGAGGAAACATTTAACTATGATGCTCCTATACAAAACCATCAGTTAAGTATTAATGGTGGTAGTGAAAAAATGCAGTATTTTCTCTCTCTCGGTTATTATAGCCAAGATGGTATTGTAGGTGGTGATTATGGCAAATCCAACTATGACCGTTGGAGTTTCCGCTCAAATACTACTTATGATGTATTTGAAGCTGCAGACCGTAACTATCTGAACAAAGTAAGAGTAGGCTTGAATATTGGTTATTCAAGAGGTAAGAACACAAGTATCGAAGCAAACTCTGAATATGGTTCAATCCTGGGTAGTGCTTTGACATTCAATCCTCTGGTTCCGGTATATGCAGATGAGGCAACTGCTAAAGATATTCTGGCAAAATACCCCTATGCTGTAACCGATAAAAACGGTAGAGTATTTTCTATTCCACCAAGTGGATTCCAGGAGTTGGCTAATCCGGTAGCTCTGTTAAATCAGCCGAGATCTGAAAAGAATAATGAAGATAAAATCGTAGGTTCATTTTGGGCAGAAATGGATTTACTCCCTGGCCTGAAAATCAAGAGTAGCTATGGCTTTGACCTCGCGTTCTGGGGAAAAGATGGTTATGAGTTTCCTTTCTTTCTGGCGACTCAGGGTAAAGACCAAAAGCAAAGCTCTGTATGGAGTGAAATGAATCGCGGGTATAAGTGGCAGGTAGAAAATATACTGTCTTATAATAAAACATTCTTCGAAAAGCATAATGTGGGCATTGTATTAGGACAATCGGCACAGAAATATACCCGTCGTCAATTAGGTGGTAGCGATTATGACTTATTGGAAACAGATCCGGGTAAAGCAAACATAAACTCGGCAATTGCCGATCGCGATGACGAGCGTGTTTATGGTGGTACGGATGGATATAACTTTATTGCACTGGCTTCTTATTTCGGACGTATTGACTATAACTTTGATGAACGTTATATGGTTCAGGCTACACTTCGTCGCGATGGTTCTTCGCGTTTCGGTCCCGACCACAAGTGGGCTACATTTCCTGCTGTTTCTTTAGGTTGGAATGTGTTGAACGAACCTTATCTTATTGATCGTCGTCCTGAATGGTTCGATTCATTTAAAATACGTTTCAGTTGGGGTAAAAATGGTAACGAAAACATTGGTAACTTCCGTTATACATCATTGATGGATGGTGGACAAAACTACTATTTTGGTGGTGGTTACGTGGTAAGTGATGGTAGTAAGAGCGGAACTATGCAGTATGGAACTTCTCCTGCAGCTATTCCTAACCCAAATGTAAAATGGGAAGAGTCAGAACAGACAGATATAGGTTTCGATGCCAAATTCTTCCGCAATGCGTTGAGTTTCAGCTTTGACTACTTTAAAAAGAAAACGAATGGAATGTTAATGGATCAACCTACTCCAAGTTATGTAGGACAAAGTGCTCCTATCGGTAATGTGGGTGATATGGAAAACTGGGGACTTGAATTTGAATTGGGTTGGAAACACTCTATTGGCGACTTTAACTATAATATATCTGCCAATGCTTCTTATTTGAGAAATAAACTGATTCGTTTGGGTAATGCATCGGGTGAAGCGACCTATGAAAATGCAGGAGCCGCAGGTGTAGGTAGTTATGTAAAAGGTAGTAATGGTAAAGTTTGGCCTTATTTCTACGGGTTCAAAACAGATGGTATTTTCCAGAACCAGGCCGAGATTGATGCACATGTAAACTCTAAAGGTGAAAAGCTGCAACCAAGTGCACAACCCGGTGATGTACGTTTCGTGAACTTTAACAACGACGATGTACTCGACGATAATGACAAAACCAAAATTGGTAAAGGTATGCCCGACTGGACGTTTGGTGTTACGCTTGGTGCCGACTGGAAAGGTTTCGATCTGAATCTCTTCTTCCAAGGAACAGCCGGAAATGATATTTTTGATTTCTCACAACGTGGTGATATCCCTGCCATGAATCGTCCGACATGGATTTTGGATCGTTGGATTGGCGAAGGTACTTCAAATAGTATTCCTCGTATGACGAATGCAAATCCAAACAGCAATTGGCGTTCTTCCGATTTGTATGTTAAAGATGGTACTTACCTACGTTTAAAAACAGCTCAGCTAGGCTATACATTGCCTTCTGTATGGACAAAGAAAGCGTCTATCCAAAAACTTAGAATCTTTGTTTTGGCAGAGAATCTGTTAACAATCACCGGATACGATGGATTTGATCCTGAAGTTGCTTCGGGTGGTTATACCACCATTGGTATAGATCGTGGTATCTATCCACAAGCTAGAACAATTTCTCTCGGTGCAAACATTACTTTCTAAATACTTAAAAGAATACAATTATGAAAAGATATAAATTAGTTACATTAGTGGTGGTTCTGGCAGGAGCGCTTCTCACGACTTCCTGCGGAGATGACTTCCTTACGGCTTCTTCAACCGAGAAGCAAGAAGCAGGTGGTGCAGCTACTGAAGGCGCCATACTTTCTAACCTGGCATCAGCTTATCAGATTTTATTGTTCGATAGTTACGCCGATAATAATTATAATGCGGTATTATTGATGTCTGATTTGCGTTCAGACGACCTATATAAAGGTGGTGGTGACGCAGGCGACCAAAGAACACTTTATTTGCTATCGCAATTTACATCTACATCAGCCGAAACATTAAGTGGCCTTTGGAGTATTTATTTTACCGGATTGGCACGTTGTAATAATGTTATTATTGCTTGTGAAAAGGCGGTAGATGTAGACACTGATAAGCTAGAGCAATATAAAGCCGAGGCACATTTCCTACGTGCATACTATGTACATTTGCTATGGAAATTCTTTGGTAATGTTCCTTATTTTGAAGAGCCGTTAACGACTCCTCCTTATATGACAGCGCAGCTTAAAGCAGATGAGATCTATACAAAGATTATGGCTGATATTGATTTCGCATGTGCTGAAGATAGATTGCCGATGAGTTATCCAAGTGGAAATATACATGTTGGCCGTGTTACAAAAGCAGCTGCTTTGATGCTGAAAGCACGTGTGGTTATGTATCAGAAAGATCAGGCACGTTATGCAGAAGTAACTAATGATATGGCTACGATTATCAAAAGCGGTGAGTTTGCTTTGATGGAAGATTTCGATGCAATGTGGTTGGATGAAAACGAGTTCTGTAAAGAATCGATTTTCGAAAGCAACCAATTGCCAGAAGGAAAAACATGGTCTACAGGCTGGCAAGGATATGGTACTAATCTCCCTGCATTTATTTCTCCGAACGATTTAAGTGATCCTGACGATGTATTTAAAGGAGGATGGGGTTTTGGACCAGTTCGTCAAGGCGCTTACGATATGTACGAAAGTGGTGACCTTCGTCGTGATGCTTCTATCAACAAATGGCCGGAAGGTTCTTATGCTATTCGTTTCCAAAGTACAGGATTATTCCAACGTAAATATGCTGCTCGTGTAGGATATAACCCTCCTCCGGGCGATACGGATTTGAACTACTGTAACAACCTGCGTATTTTCCGTTTTGCCGAAACACTGTTGAATTATGTCGAACTGGTGAAAATGAACGGACAAGCAGAAGCACAAGGAATTAGTGCACAAGAGTCTTTCGACAAGATTCGTGAGCGTGCCTTTGGCGAAGCCAAATCTATACCTGCTACAGATGTGAATATTAAACTTGAACGTCGTCGTGAATTCTTGGGTGAAGGTATGCGCTTCTGGGATTTGGTACGCTGGGGAGATGCTGCAGCTGTATTAACAGAAAATACTCCGGCTTTCAATTCTACTCGTACATTCGAGGACTGGATGAAATACTTGCCTATTCCTCAAGGAGAAATGGAAAAAACGAAAGGATCTGAGTACGAATTGGTACAAAACGGTCAGTGGAAATAATAGTGATAACCATTAAAAGTAAATTCATGATGAAAAATATAGTTAAGTCGGGTATTCTAGCACTGATAACAGTGTTTGCTATGACATCTTGTGACCCGCAGGAAGATAGTAACAAGGGACTTCCGCCAGTAATAGCTGTGGAAAATATAAAGGCTGAAATTAAAGTAGATGCTACTGACCCCAATTTGTTTCATTTCAAAATACTTACTCCCGAATGTGTTGGGGTTTTTAAATCCGCTCAGGCAGGTATAAGTAAAACGGGTAATGAATTCTCGCAGCGTATATTGTGGGAGGGAACTTACGAGGTAACAGTAAATGTTATGAACCCGGGAGGAATGTCGGAAGCGGCAACCTTTAGTTTCACTGTGTCGCAAACAGACCCTACTGTGTGTGAGAATGAAATTTTCCAGAAACTGACCGGTGGTTGTGATGCCGAAGGAGGTAAAGTTTGGAGAATAGATGGTAGTCTGCCAGGGCATATTGGCTGTGGTGCTGAAGATGCCACCTCAAATAATTGGTGGAATCCCGGTCCGTGGGACTTTGACCCGGCTCTTTATGATGATGATTTGATTTTCTTCCTGAACTCCACACAAACAGTTCTCTTGGATAACAAAGGAAAATCGTTTATGAATGAATCGACAGCAGAATTATTTCCGGATGGAGACTCTTCTAGTTCGTTTGTAACTACTCATTACACTCCTTCTACCGAAGCCTCTTGGGCTATCGAAACAAAAGATGGTGAAGATTGGTTGATTCTAAATAATGCATTCCCGGCTTATGCTGTAAATGCAGGTGCTATAGATAGTGGGAAATATAAGATTCTGGAACTGACCGAAACACACATGCATATTGTGTTCTTACCCGGTGGTATCAGCTGGCACTATTATTTAACTTCTTTACCTAGAGATTAATCATATAAAAATAGAATAGGTCGATAAGCATATCGACCTGTTCGTTTTCAAAACGAAATATGAACAAGATCTTTCAAAGAGTCATTTATCTACTCCTTCTGCTAAATAGTGTTGGATGCCAATCTGGTGAATCTCGTCAGGAAAATACCGGAGATGAATTACAACATACCATATTTGTTCCCAAAGGGTATCCCGCAATATCGGTACAGCCGAATCGGAGTTTCATGTTTACGCTTGTGAGTGGACACCCAACTATCTGAAATTCTTTGTTGACGGAACAGAATTGATGACATTCACCAACGAAGGAACAGGCAAAAGTGTATGGCCGTTTACGTATGCTTTTTATCCAATACTTAATCTGGCGTGGGGCGGATCTTGGGGTGGATACAACGGTGTAGATGAAGGAGCCTTGCCTGTGACAATGAAAGTAGACTATGTAAGAGTATATCAAAAACAATAAAAAAAGAAACGACAATGAATAAATTAAAAGTACTATTTGCTTGCCTTCTTTTGTTTGCTTTGGCTTCCTGCTCGACTGGGACGGAAACTAAAGACAAGAAACTGGAAGCTAAAATAGATAACCTCCTTTCTCAAATGACGCTTCAAGAGAAAATCGGCCAAATGAACCAAATCAGTTCATTCGGTAATATCGAAGACATGAGCGGTCTTATTAAAAAAGGAGAAATAGGATCAATTCTTAATGAGACCGATCTTCAAAAGATAAACGCACTGCAACGAGTTGCCATGGAAGAGTCTCGTCTGGGAATTCCCATAATCTTTGCACGCGACGTGATTCATGGATTTAAAACAATATTTCCCATACCATTGGGACAGGCTGCTTCCTTCAATCCCGAGATTGTCGAAGCAGGTGCGCGTGTAGCCGCTATTGAATCATCTTCTGTGGGTATTCGTTGGACGTTTGCCCCTATGATTGATATTGCCCGCGACCCGCGCTGGGGACGAATTGCCGAAGGATGTGGTGAAGATACCTACCTGACTTCTGTGATGGGAGCTGCCATGGTGAAAGGATTTCAGGGCGATTCTCTGAACAATCCGACATCTATTGCAGCTTGTCCGAAGCACTTTGTCGGATATGGAGCTGCCGAGGGTGGTCGCGACTATAATTCTACTTCTATTCCCGAGCGCTTAATGCGCAATGTATACCTTCCCCCATTTGAGGCTGCTGCCCGTGCAGGTGCTGCTACCTACATGACTTCCTTTAACGATAACGATGGTGTTCCTTCCACCGGGAATGCTTTCATACTTAAACAAGTACTTCGTAATGAATGGGGATTTGACGGGCTTGTGGTAACCGACTGGGCTTCGGCTACCGAAATGATTGCCCACGGTTTCGCTGCCGACTCTAAGGAAGCTGCATTGAAATCCGTTAATGCGGGTGTAGACATGGAAATGGTAAGCTATAGTTTTGTCCGTCATCTTCCGGAGTTGATTAAAGAGGGTAAAGTAAAACAATCGACTATAGATAACGCTGTACGTAACATCTTACGTATCAAATTCCGTTTAGGACTTTTTGATAATCCATATCTGGAAGAAGATAAACCATCTGTACTTTATGCCGAATCGCATCTGGCTACCGCAAAGAGAGCGGCTGTAGAGTCGGCTATTCTGTTGAAGAATGATAACGAAACGCTGCCTTTAACCTCTAAAGTAAAAACGGTTGCGATTGTTGGTCCGCTGGCCGATGCTCCATACGAGCAAATGGGTACTTGGGTGTTTGATGGCGAAAAGGCACATACGCAAACCCCGTTGATGGCTATCCGCGAAATGTGTGGTGATAACGTACAGGTTATTTACGAACCCGGTTTGGCTTATAGTCGTGATAAGAGTGCTTCGGGGATAGCAAAAGCGGCTGCGGCGGCTGCACGTGCCGATGTTGTGCTTGCTTTTGTAGGCGAAGAATCAATTCTTTCGGGCGAAGCACATAGTCTGGCCGATTTGAATCTCGTAGGTGCACAGTCGGAACTGATTGCCGCTGTGGCTAAAACAGGTAAACCGGTAGTTACTGTGGTGATGGCAGGAAGACCGCTGACTATTGGTAAAGAGGCAGAACTGTCTGCTGCTGTTCTTTATAATTTCCATCCAGGAACGATGGGTGGTCCTGCTATTGCCGACCTATTGTTCGGCAAAGAAGTGCCAAGCGGTAAAACTCCGGTAACTTTCCCCAAAATGACCGGACAGATACCTTTGTATTATGCACATAACAATTCGGGTCGTCCCGCTACGCGTACAGAAACATTGATCGACAATATACCGGTTGAGGCTGCTCAAACCTCATTGGGTAATACTTCGTTCTATTTGGATGCCGGGTTTGATCCGCTTTATCCGTTCGGTTATGGGTTGTCGTATTCAACATTTACTTATGGGAATATTAAGCTTTCATCTGCTACACTAAAGAAGAATGATGTACTAACCGTATCGTTCGACTTGCAAAACAGTGGTAAATATCCGGCTACGGAGGTTGCTCAGCTTTATGTTCAAGATAAAATAGGTTCGGTTACCCGCCCGGTAAAAGAACTCAAACGTTTTACCCGCGTTACTTTAGAGCCGGGTGAGAAGAAAACCGTGACTTTCGAGTTACCTGTTAGTGAACTGGCCTTCTACAATATAGATATGATGAAGGTTGTAGAGTCCGGTGACTTTGGATTATGGGTTGCCGGAGACAGTCAAAGTGGTGAAGAGTTAGTGTTTAAGGTAATAGATTAGTGCTTTTCTTGGAGTAGGGGCTGTCTGGTTTTTATCGGGCAGCCCCTATGTTGTATCCAATAGTGATGTTGCTTTCGGTTTATATTCAGCGACTTTGATAGCGAAAGAATAACATAGTCATTTAGTCTCAAATACACTTTAATGTCGTCTCAATGTGTCTTATACGGGATTTGGTTGTCACCTTTTTGCTGCATAATATTTTCTTATTTATGCATAAAACCGTACAACATCGCTACAGTGAAACTTTTAAGT
>NZ_QVML01000027.1 GCF_010501015.1 Bacteroides sp. 214
AGCACAGTTCAGAGGAGTAAGGGAAAGGGAATTCTTTATATACAGGCTGACAAATATTTATGCATAAAAATAAAATCCCTCAGGTTTTTACGTTGATCCGGTATTTCAGCCCCAAATACTTGACGCGTCAACTCTTTATACTTGACGCGTGTACTCTTTATACTTGACGCTTCAAGTATTTGGAGCATACGCCTATACTATTTAACTTGATCCGTTTATTACTTTGAAAACAGATCAACCAATGCAGCAGCAGAATCATTCAATGCAAAAACAAAGGCATTTAGAGCACAGTTCAGGGGAGTAAGAGATATACCATTCTTTATCTTTAGGCTGGCTAAACTTTGTGCGTAAACAGGGATACCAACAAAGATTTCGACTTGAGCCAAAATATCCTAAAACGACACTGCGTTAAGACGCTTCTGAGAGGGGTGTTTCAAGTCCGAAAACTTGACGCTTATACTGTTTAGAGTTGAAACGTTCACCGTGAAGTAATAAAAAAGCCTTCCAAACTTAATGTTTGAAAGGCTTTATCTTTTTCATGTATTTTAGCGTTGAGCGAAAGACGGGATTCGAACCCGCGACCCTAACCTTGGCAAGGTTATGCTCTACCAACTGAGCTACTTTCGCAATATGTGAAGAGAATGAGACTCGAACTCACACGACCGACCGGTCACTACCCCCTCAAAGTAGCGCGTCTACCAATTCCGCCATCTCTCCATCATTTCAAATAACAAACTGTTTTATCAGGTGCCCAGAACAAGACTCGAACTTGCACGTCTCTCAACACTCGCACCTGAAACGAGCGCGTCTACCATTCCGCCACCTGGGCAGTGAGTCAACAATCTGAGAGCGAAAGACGGGATTCGAACCCGCGACCCTAACCTTGGCAAGGTTATGCTCTACCAACTGAGCTACTTTCGCAATTGCGGATGCAAAGGTAATGGTTTTCTTGAAACGTGCAAATTATTAAAAGAGAAAAATAAACCTTTACTTATTCAACTCATTCTATCGCGATAGTCTTCGTATTTGAATTGTTTATACACAATTGCCTCGCCTTCCTGTGACCATAATGCGATGGCAGGATGATGGATTCCGTTAAACATATTTGTCTTAACCATGGTATAGTGTATCATATCTTCAAAGACCACACGTTCGCCTATTTGCAACTCATGATCGAAACTCCAATCCCCCATATAATCACCGCTTAAACAGGAATTTCCACCTAATCTATACACGTGTGTACCATCGTTTCCTTGTTGTGCACCACGAACAGCAGGCTGGTAGGGCATCTCCAGACAATCGGGCATGTGGCAGGTAAAGCTAACGTTGAGTATGGCTGTCTTAATACCGCGACTTTCCACAATATCCACTACTTCGGAAATCAACACACCTGTTTGCCATGTGAAGGCAGAGCCTGGTTCTAGAATGATTTTCAAATGGGGGTAGCGTGTTTGTAGACCCTTAAGCAGGTTGATGAGATGTTCGGTATCGTAATCGGCACGCGTCATGAGGTGTCCGCCACCCAAATTAAGCCATTTAATTTGTGCAAACCATTTAGAAAAGTTTGACTCTATGTGTGTTAAAGTGCGTTCCAACTCAAACGAGGATGACTCGCAGTGACAGTGACAATGAAACCCTTCTATGCCCGCTGGTAGCTGCTCGGGCAATAAATCGGCCGTAATACCAAAGCGAGTGCCGGGTGCGCAAGGATTGTATAATTCCGTTTCTACTTCCGAGTATTCAGGATTTATACGGATGCCGCACGAAATACGATTACCGTCTACTTTAACCATTGGATAGAACCGGGCATATTGCGACAAAGAATTAAAGGTAATATGACTGCTGCAATGCATAATTGCAGGAAAATCTGCTTCTGTGTATGCTGGTGCGTAGGTATGGGCTTTGCTGCCAAATTCTTCCAACGCAAGTCGTGCTTCGTAGACGGAACTTGCAGTGGAGTGATCTATGTATTCTCTAAAAATAGGAAACGAGCGCCACATAGCAAACGATTTGAATGCCAATATAATTTCTACACCTGTGTGGTCTTTTACTTGTTTAATCAATTGTAGGTTCTTCCGAAGCCGTTCTTCTTCCATTATATAACAGGGAGAAGGAAATTTATTAAAATCAATCATCTGTTTATTGCATTTATTCTATTACTTTGAATCGCGCAAAGCGAAGTAACAGTTGTTTCTCGCCCGCATTTTGAAAACTAATTGTTGCTTTTGCATTATCACCCGCCCCTTCTACTCGTATTACACATCCTATACCAAAACGTTCGTGCTCAATAAATTGTCCTTCAGCGATTCCGGTTACACCAGAAGGTGCACTAGAAGGAGTAGCAGCGCTTACTTTCTTAAAATTCCGTACAGGAGCGCTTGTCGAAGAGATCGTTTCTTTTCTTTGCTGTGATGGTACCGTTACCCGTTCTTTTTTCATCTCATGATAAAAACGGCCCGAGGGTTCACTCACTCGACTACCATAACCCATAGCCTCGCTTGAAAGTTCTAAGTAATCTGTATCGATATCTCTTAAGAAACGGCTTGGTGCACTAAATTCTGTTTTTCCATAACGAAAGCGTGACTTAGCATACGACAAAAAGCAGTGTTTCTCGGCACGGGTTATCGCAACATAAAATAGTCGACGCTCTTCTTCCATTGCTGCTTCAGAATTTCCCGTCATGGAACTAGGGAAAAGATTTTCTTCCATTCCTACCACAAACACCACCGGAAACTCCAACCCCTTGGCGGCATGTACCGTCATCAGGGTTACCTTGTCGTCACTTTCTTTGTCAGAATCCTGATCGGTGAGCAATGCTATTTCCGAAAGGAAATCAGTCAGTGATACATTATTATTTCCTTCCTCAAGACGTTCTGCACAGAAATTGTGCATGCCATTAACCAGTTCTTCAATATTTTCCTTGCGGCTAAGGTTTTCGGGAGAAGTGTCTTGACATATATCACTCATAATACCCGAAGCACGAATAATTTCTGTTCCTATTTCGTAGGCATTTTTGAGTGGCAGCTCTGTGAAGAACTGATCAATAATTTCGCGAAAGCCCTGTAGTTTGGCATGTGTGCCTTTATTTATGGCTAATCCACAGGCCAGTGGGTCGGTCATCACGTTCCAAAGGCTGGTGCCATTGGCTACTGCTGTTTCTATTATTTTACTTAACGTAGTACTTCCTATACCGCGTGCCGGATAATTGATAATTCGTTTGAAAGCTTCCTCGTCGTTTGGATTGACTACCAAACGAAAGTAAGAAGTTACATCTTTTATCTCTTTACGCTGATAAAAGGACAGTCCGCCATAGATTTTATAAGGCATGGATCGCTTACGCAGGGTGGCTTCAAAAACTCTACTTTGTGAATTTGTGCGATAGAGAATAGCGAAATCGGAATATTCAAAGTCATTTCTGCGGCGCATATCAGCTATTTTATTTACAACTATTTCGGCTTCCTCTACATCGGAGTATGCCTGATAGACAGGAATAGCCTCTCCCCGCTCCTTTTCTGAAAAAACTTCTTTACGTATCTGTTTGGTGTTTTTTTCAATCAAGCTGTTTGCCGCACTTACAATAGTTTGTGTAGAGCGGTAGTTTTGCTCTAACTTAAAGAGTTTGGCAGTAGGATAGATAGTTGTAAAACCTAATATATTATCAATCTTCGCACCACGAAATGAATAAATACTTTGCGCATCGTCGCCCACTACACAAATGCGCTGGGATGTTTCGCTAAGTTGTAGAATAATAGCATGTTGCGCATAGTTTGTATCTTGATACTCATCGACTAATATATAGCGATATTGCATTCTGTAGCGTTCCAACACTTCGGGATTATCGCGAAATAAAAGATAGGTGTAGAACAATAAATCATCAAAATCCATAGCGCCTGCTTGCTTGCAACGTTCCCAGTAGCGGATATAGATTTCTCTTGTTTTCGGCATTTTGGCGTTCGTATCACTTTCGTATATCTCTTTATTGCGCGCATAGGCCGAAGGTGAAATCAGTTGGTTTTTGGCATTGGAGATACGTGTTTGTACATTCCCTACTCTATAAATTTTATCGTCTAACCCCATTTCCTTAATAATAGAGCGCAATAAACTCTTACTATCCGAAGAATCATAAATAGTAAATTGAGACGGAAAGCCCAGTAATGTAGCTTCAGCACGCAAAATACGCGAAAAAATAGAATGAAACGTGCCCATCCATAGATGACGAGCGCGACTTTCGCCAACCTTCGCAGCGATACGAGCTTTCATTTCGCGTGCAGCTTTGTTGGTAAATGTGAGTGCTAAAATGCTCCAAGGTTCAAAACCACTCTCAAGCAAATAGGCTATTTTGTATGTCAGCACACGGGTTTTTCCCGATCCTGCCCCAGCAATAACCAAGGAAGGTCCATCGTTGTACATCACGGCATTGCGCTGGCTCTCATTCAGTTCATCCAAGTAATTTATCAACATATATTGATGCTATCTATGAGTATATAGACGCAAAGATAGGAGAATTTTGGCAGTTGTACGAAACATTTAACCTCTGCCTTTGTTATATTTGTACTATAACAAATTACAATCAAAGCATATGAATACAATTTTATTAATATCAATATTTACAATTATGTCATACCAAATGCCAACACTTCCTTATGCTAACAATGTATTGGAACCTGTAATCAGTCAGCAAACCATTGATTTCCATTATGGAAAACATCTCCAAACGTACGTAAATAACATTAACAACCTAGTTGTTGGAACTGAGTTTGAGGGAAAAACCATCGAAGAAATAGTAGCAAAAGCTCCTAACGGTGCTATCTTTAATAATGCTGGACAAGTATTGAACCACACGCTTTATTTCCTGCAGTTTGTTCCTAAGCAAACCAAGAAAGAACCTACAGGAAAACTGGCCGAAGCCATTGTTCGTGATTTTGGTAGCTTTGAAAAATTCAAAGAAGAGTTTACCAAAGAATCTATCGCTTTGTTCGGATCGGGATGGACATGGTTGTCATCAGATAAAGAAGGTAAATTGGTAATTACCAAAGAAGCCAATGGTAGCAATCCTTTACGTGCGGGACTAACTCCTTTGCTTGGTTTTGATGTGTGGGAACATGCTTACTATCTTGATTTTCAAAATCGTCGTGCCGATCATATTAAGGAATTATGGACAATTATAGATTGGAATGTAGTAGAAAGTAGAATGAAATAGTACATATATCTACCTATTTGAACTTAAATAAAAAAACGAGGTTTGTTTTGAATGATAACGAACCTCGTTTTTTGTAAGTTCAAACTTCGTTTTTACTAAAAGTAACGCCCACTTTTCAGCTATTTTAGATACTTTTGTAAAAACAAAATGAACCGGTTATGATAAAGGTCCCAAATAACGGTTCTCAAAACAATCCTATTAAGATGAAATATTCCGTAAAAGAAGAACGAATCAACTCCCTTTCTCATGCAGCAGGCATTGTACTGGGTGTTGTCGCAGGCTATTTCTTACTGCAAAAGGCACGACTAAATCCCGATCCGTTTGCTATAGGTTCTATTATTGTATACCTCTGCGGGATGCTTTCCTCCTATATCGCGTCGACATGCTACCATGGCACCCTTCATAGAAAGAAAAAGGCAAAACTCCGTAAGTTTGACCACGCTGCCATTTATCTGCACATAGCTGCTACCTACACACCTTTCACCTTGCTTGCCATGAGGGAATACGGCTTCTGGGGGTGGGGAATATTTATTTTAGTTTGGTTATCGGCAATTGTCGGTGTAATCCTTTCTTACACCAATCTAAAAGAACATAGCAACCTTGAAACGATTAGCTTTGTGGCTATGGGATGTTCTATATTGGTTGCCATGAAACCACTTATGGATAGTCTTACGGCAGCAGATGCACTTTCTTCATTCTGGTGGTTAATTGCCGGAGGAGTTTCTTATATTGTTGGTGCTGTGTTCTATTCGTTACCACGTATTAAATATATGCACTGTACTTTTCATGTTTTCTGCTTAGGAGGAAGCATCTGTCATATCGTTGCTATATGGTTGATACTGTGAATACCCCTTCTCATACTATGTATGCTGTATTATAACTACCCTAAGTTTTATGCTATTTCTTTCAAAAAAACAACAAATTACTACTATATTTGTACCAATAAACAGTTTTCATATTATTAACCCAAAATTATTAGTTATGAGGAAAAGTAAATTAAAACTTTTATCACTTGTACTTGC
This sequence comes from Bacteroides sp. 214, assembly GCF_010501015.1. GTDB lineage: Bacteria > Bacteroidota > Bacteroidia > Bacteroidales > Bacteroidaceae > Bacteroides. The sequence continues at coordinate 6,223 of NZ_QVML01000027.1, forward strand.
AGGTTCTTTCCTTTTCAGTTCTTGCATTGGTTCTTTCAAATTGTTCAATAACGTATTAAGTTGGAACAAAGGCGTTGGCAACAAATTTGTTAACGAATTGGTTTTTATCGCTTTACACATTGTTCCGGTGTACGAAATTGCAGGTCTTGTTGACGTTCTTGTTCTTAACAGTATTGAGTTTTGGACAGGCAACAGCCCTATTGCAAAGAAAGGTGAAGTAAAACAAGTAAAAGGTGAAAATGGTGACTATACTGTTGAAACGCTTGAAAACGGTTATACTATCACCAAAGAAGGAGAAGCTACTGTTGACCTTATCTTTAACAATGAAACTAACACATGGAGTGTTGTAAGTGAAGAAGTAACTAGCGAACTAGTTAAAATCAATGAAAACGGAACTGCAGATTTATTCCTGCAAAACGGAGAAACAATGAATGTTACTTTGGATGCACAAGGAATATTGGCTGCGCAAAAAGTTACAATGGGTAACGTATTTTTTGCTGCACGTTAAACAAATCTCTATCTATATAAAAAAAGACTTCCTGCATAGGAAGTCTTTTTTTATATCTTTCAATTTTATATCTTTCTTATCGTAACCGGTCAGCTGCTCTAACCAACACCTCATCTTTGCCTATAGCGCGTATCGCTAAATAATTAAGGATAACAGCTATAAGAGGCAAACAAGCAGCAATTCCTACCTGAAACCTCAACGGGTCAATTGCATTTTTATAGGTAAAGAAAAACACTATAAAAGCAACATAGTATCCAATCAATAAAATGGTATTAAAGATTGTCATACGTATTTGCAATACTCTGTTTCTAAACAAGAAAATGGTAGCAGATGCAACAATTGTACTCAGCAATAATATGGCAAATAACCCCCATGATGAACCTTCTACGCCATTTACTCCAAAAGAAGTAAACTTCATAACAGTTATATTATCATCAAGGATGAAATTGCCATAAGGTAAACACATTGATGCAATCAGCAATGCGGCAACAACAAGTAGATAAACTGTTTGAATACGTTGTATCATCTTATTGTAGTTTATCTTTTTCCTTAGCAGGGTTTCTGTAATATATTTTGCCTTCTTGGTATTCTTGTGCAGCAATCAGAGTAGGCTTCGGAAGTTTTTCATAATAACGAGAAATTTCAATTTGCTCTCTGTTTTCAAACACTTCTTCAAGGTTATCATTATAAGAAGCAAACTCTTGTAACTTCTTTGATAATTCTACCTTAATATCAGCGCTGATTTGATTTGCACGCTTTCCAATAATAGCTACTGATTCATACACATTACCAGTATCTGCAGACACTTCCATCATGTCACGAGTAATGGTATTCGTAGGGGCATTTGTTCTTCTGTAATCCATATAAATTTTAATCTTGAATTATTTTCGACGATTCATTAAAAATTCTTTCTGCATCTTTCATATACTTACTTTCAGGAAATTCATTCTTGAAAGAATAGTATTCGTCAATCGCTTCGCGATAACGTTCTTCTTTTACTTCATCATAACTTTCTACTGCCATCTCATATCTGGCGCGAAGTATTAAAATCGACAAGTCCTCACGCAAGTGCGTATAAGGATAGTCATTTAACGCATTTTGCGCTGTTATGATACAAGCCGAATAGTTGTTTCCAAGGTATGTACCTAAATTATAATAAAGTTTGGCTGCCAAATATTCTTTCAACACAAGTTTATCTTGTAATTCAAAAATCATATTTTGAGCTTCCTGCATTTTAGAGCTTTGTGGGAAGTACTCCATAAACATTTGGAGTTCTTGTATAGCCAAATACGTACCCGATTGGTCTAAACGTGCTTCCGGACTGTCTAAGAACAACGCTTTACCAGAGTGGAAGCGTGCCAAATCAGTATATGTACCACGAGGATAAGTATTATAATAGGTGATAAAAGTATGTGAAGCCGTAGTGTAATCTTTTTGATTATAGTAGCACATACCAAGCATATATAAAGATTCTTCCGCTTTGTCGGTACCTTTTAAGATGGTAATCAGTTCATTCAACAAAGTTGCCGAACGCCCGTACTGCCCTTTTGCAAAGTAGTTCTTAGCTGCTTCGTACTTGTATTCGTAGTCTGTACTTTTTAAGATTTTGTTGTAGTTCCCACAAGAGGAAAAAACCACAGTGATAAGCAATAAGGATAAGATATATTTCTTCATGCCATAAAAATAATTGCGCAAAGTTACTTATTCACATTGAATTAACCAATTAATCAATGCTTTTTTCATTTAATAAGAAATAAAAGGAATACACTATACTCGCTATTATAGCTTGTATAGGTCGCTTGCCGCCAGCAAATCTACTTTTTTCGCGGTGAGTACCTGAATACACTTTTCCAGGTTGCTGGGGCGGATAATTACGTTCGCCGAGTTGTTGTTAGCAAATGAGTACATATATTCAATAAATACACCCGACTCGGAGAGGTAATTGAGTACTTTGGCCAATGCACCGGGAACATTAGGGCAGTTAATACCTATTACATCGGTTACATTTACTGCAAAGTGATTTTCTTTCAATACATTGTACGCTTTCTCCGGATCCGAAACGATACCGCGAAGAATACCGAAATCGGCATTTTCGGCAATGCACAAAGCAGAGAGGTTAATGCCTTCTTTTGCTAGTACTTCGGTTACTTCGGTAAGTCGTCCTGTATTGTTTTCCAAGAAGATAGAAAGTTGTTTGGCTATCATAATCTTTGGTCTGATTTTAGTTGATATTAATATTAACGCTTGAAGATAGGCTTTTTTTGGTTATAAACCAAAATATAATCGACGAATCGCTACAGTTTGCGGTTATCTATTACCCGCTTAGCTTTACCCATACTCCGTTCAATGGTGCGTGGCTCTACTATTTTCACATCTACACCAAGTCCCAAAACACTCTGTAATCTAGCTACCAGCTTCTTTCTCAACGCAAGCATGATTTTTATTTCATCAGAATAAAATTCTGGACGAGCCTCCACTTTTAATTGCATATAGTCGGTGTTATTCACGCGATCAACGGTAAGCAGGTAGTGTGGCTCAAACTCCGGAAGTTGAAGAATAACTTCTTCTATTTGTGTTGGGAATACATTCACTCCGCGAATGATTAACATGTCATCGCTTCTACCTAAAATTCTATCCATACGCACCAATGTGCGTCCACAAGTACAAGTATCGTAATGCAGTGCGGTAAGGTCTTTTGTGCGGTAGCGCAGCAACGGCATACCTTCTTTCGTCAGGTGTGTAAAGACTAATTCTCCTTGTTCGCCGGCTGCTACTTGTTTCAATGTTGCAGGATCTACTATTTCGGGATAATAATGATCTTCGTTTAAGTGTGTACCACACTGGCACTCACACTCATAACCCACTCCCGGACCAGCTATTTCGCTCAATCCGTATATATCGTATGCTTTAATGCCGAGTTTTTCTTCAATGTCTTTACGCATACTTTCTGTCCAAGGCTCGGCTCCGAAAATACCTATTTTTAGTTTCAAATCATTGAGCGAAATACCCGAATCTTTAATGGCGTCTGCCATAAAAAGGGCGTAAGAGGGTGTACAGCAAAGAACCGTTGCACCAAAATCGTGCATTAGTGTAATTTGCTTTTCGGTATTACCGCTCGACATAGGAATAACCGAGGCACCTATATGTTCGGCTCCATAGTGAGCACCGAGCCCTCCGGTAAAGAGTCCATACCCATAGGCTATTTGAAAAAAATCCGTATTACCAGCTCCATACGCAGTAAAACAGCGTGCAAGGCACTCTGTCCAACTTGCTAAATCCTTGCGGGTATAGCCCACTACTGTAGGTTTGCCGGTTGTACCTGATGATGCGTGAATGCGAACAACCTGACTCATAGGAACCGCACAAAGTCCGAAAGGATAATTATCGCGCAGGTCATGCTTGGTGGTAAAAGGTAGTTTTACAATATCGTCAATGCTGTTTATGTCGTCGGGTGTAACACCCAACTCTTGCATTTTTTTTCGATAAAACGGTGTGTTATGATACACATGCTCTACTGTCTTCTTTAGTCGAATACCTTGGATTTTTCGCAAACTCTCCCTATCCATGCACTCGATATTCTCATTCCAAATCATTTTCCTACGTTTGTATTGTATGACATTATTCTAAATTTCGTGCAAAGTAAATCATTTCTTTTATAGAAACAGGGCGATAATGTAACAAATGTAATGTATTCCAGACTATTTAGTTATATTTTGCGTTTTTCAGCAAATATAAACTACATTTTTTATATTGCTATGGTCTATATAATTCATACCTTAGCAACATGAATTTCGAATTAGTATCTCCATTCCAGCCAACGGGCGATCAGCCCGAAGCTATAGCCGAGCTAACCGCAGGTATTCTCGAAGGAGTACCAGCGCAAACATTGTTGGGTGTAACAGGTTCTGGCAAGACTTTTACTATTGCCAATGTTATTAAAAACATCAATAGACCAACCCTGATTCTGAGCCACAACAAAACATTGGCGGCACAATTATATAGCGAATTTAAAGGTTTCTTCCCTAATAACGCGGTGGAATATTATGTATCCTATTACGATTATTACCAGCCCGAAGCTTACCTGCCCGGGTCGGATACGTATATTGAAAAAGACCTTGCCATTAACGACGAAATAGATAAATTGCGATTAGCTGCTACCTCTGCCCTACTATCGGGAAGACAAGATGTGGTGGTCATCTCTTCTGTGTCGTGTATTTATGGTATGGGAAATCCATCCGACTTTTACAATAATGTTATCGAGTTGGAAAAAGGAAAGACGATAAGCCGTAATGTGTTCTTGCGTCAACTAACCGACAGCCTTTATACCCGTAATGACATAGACTTAAATCGTGGAAACTTCCGCGTAAAAGGCGACACGGTAGACATCTCGCTCGCCTACTCCGACCATATACTTCGCGTTATTTTCTGGGGAGACGAGATAGAGGTAATTGAAGAAATAGACCCCATCAGCAATCACACCACCGGGTCGTTTGAGGCTTATAAGGTTTATCCTGCCAATCTTTTTATGACAACCAAAGAGGCTACAATCAAAGCTATTCATGCTATTGAGGATGATTTAACCAAACAAGTAGCTTATTTTGAATCGGTAGGCAAGCCATATGAAGCAAAGAGGCTCTACGAGCGGGTTACGTACGACTTGGAAATGATTCGCGAATTGGGTCATTGTTCTGGAATAGAGAACTATTCGCGCTACTTTGATGGTCGTGAGGCAGGTACACGACCATATTGCCTGCTGGACTTCTTCCCAAAGGATTTTCTGATGGTTATAGATGAAAGTCACGTAAGCGTTCCGCAGATCCGCGCTATGTATGGTGGTGACCGTGCACGCAAAATAAATCTTGTAGAGTATGGATTTCGTTTGCCTGCAGCTATGGACAATCGCCCACTGACATTCGATGAATTTGAATCAATGACCGATCAAACTATTTATGTTAGTGCTACACCTGCCGACTATGAATTAATAAAATCGGAAGGTATTGTGGTAGATCAGGTAATTCGTCCTACAGGTTTGCTCGACCCAGTAATAGAAGTACGCCCCAGCATGAATCAAATTGACGATTTGATGGAAGAGATTCAACTACGTGTAGAAAGTCAAGAGCGTGTGCTTGTAACCACACTTACCAAACGAATGGCAGAAGAACTTACTGAATATTTGCTACGACACAATGTGCGTTGTAACTATATACATAGTGATGTAGACACCTTGGAACGCGTGAAAATTATGGATGAACTACGGCAGGGCATTTATGATGTGCTTATTGGTGTAAACTTGCTGCGCGAAGGATTGGATCTGCCCGAAGTGTCATTAGTGGCTATTTTGGATGCCGATAAAGAAGGTTTCCTTCGCTCCCACCGTTCACTTACACAAACAGCCGGCCGCGCAGCACGTAACATTAACGGCAAAGTTATTATGTATGCCGACAAAGTAACCGAAAGTATGCGTCTTACTATTGAAGAGACTAATCGTCGTCGCGAAAAGCAGCTTGCATACAATGAGGCAAACGGTATTACTCCGCAGCAAATTCAGAAAGCGCGCAATCTGTCAGTCTTTAAGCAAGAAGGGTATGAGAGCACCTTGTCGAAAGCATATATTGAACCGGAAACAGCAAGTATTGCTGCCGATCCGGTGGTGCAATATATGAGTAAACCACAATTACAGAAAAGTATTGAACGCACACGCAAGTTAATGCAGGAATCTGCTAAGAAACTAGAATTTATCGAGGCGGCACAATATCGTGATGAATTGATAAAGCTAGAAGATTTAATGAAGGAGAAGTTCTCCTGAAACACTTATTAAATTAACAACTAGCGCAACAATAATTATCAGTACATAAAATAAAAAGACCACTCTCACGAGTGGTCAATTCCTTTTATTGAAACTAATACCTATTAAAAACACACTACAAATATAATAAACAAGCACTTTGCTTACAAATTCTATAACCTAATACAGTCTTTAATAACATCGATTAGCAATTAACACTTTAAGTTAATTTGAAATTAAGATGTTTTGGCAAATACTCCTTAATAGATAACTCTCCTTACTACGCTAAATTGATTTCAGTTTCATACGATGACTGACGAAGTGCATTTGAATAAGACTATTTTTGAGGAGGAAATATATAATTCCGCCAACAATTCAGCTCAATTACCAAAGTGGGCAATTTAATCAGTCCCATGCACGAACAACAAGCAGCCGCATTTGTTATCTTACTACGAATACAAAGTCTAAATTTTAATAAGAAGAAAGAATGAAAACCATTACATCAGAAAAGCTAACAATCGTTGGAGCTGCCGGAATGATAGGCTCTAACATGGCACAGTCCGCCCTCCTTATGGGACTGTCATCTAACATTTGTCTGTACGACCCCTACAACAAGGGATTGGAAGGTGTTGCCGAAGAATTACTGCAATGCGGGTTCAATGACGTAACCATTACTTACACCAACAATATAGAAGAAGCGCTAAAAGGCAGTAAGTATGTGATAACTTCGGGAGGCGCAGCACGCAAAGAGGGAATGACAAGAGAAGATTTATTGAAAGGAAACGCAGAAATAGCCATACAATTTGGTAAAGACCTGAAGCAGTATTGTCCCGACGTGAAACACGTAGTGGTTATATTCAACCCTGCTGACATAACAGGATTGTTGGTGTTGTTGTACTCAGGATTAAAACCATCGCAGGTAACTACACTGGCTGCTTTGGACAGTACAAGATTGCGCAACGAACTGGCTAAACACTTCAACATTCATCCTGATAAAGTAACCAACTGCAGAACCTACGGCGGACATGGAGAACAAATGGCAGTGTACTCTTCTACAGCAAGCATAGATGGGAAACCATTAAATGATATAATAGGAACTCCCAAGCTAACCCACAAAGATTGGGAAGAGATAAAAGGGAAAGTAGTGCAAGGTGGAAAAATAATTATCGAGCTGAGAGGACGCTCTTCATTCCAAAGTCCGGCATATCTGTCGCTGGAGATGATGAGAGCTATTATGGGTGGAGAAAAATTCAACTGGCCTGTTGGTGTGTATGTTTCCAACAATGAGTTCTCAAACATCATGATGGCAATGGAAACTAAACTCGATAAGACCGGAGTGCATTATCACATTGTAGAAGGTACAAACGATGAGCGAAATGCATTGCAACAAAGCTACCGACACCTGTGCAATCTACGAGATGAGCTCATCGAATCCGGTGTTATTCCGCCAATAAAACAGTGGAGAGCTATCAATCCAAACCTGTAAGTTATAAAGATATTTTCTTTGTGTAAATTAAAGCCACAATACTACTCCTATCGAGCGTATTGTGGCTTTATTGTGTAAGAAAGACAATGCCTATTCCAACTCAAACTGTTCCAGCTCTTTTAGATTACGCTGTATTCCACGTATATGCTTAAAAAAACGAAACCAGAGAATCACAATAACTAGTACCACCAAGATCAATAAGTAACCTATAGCAAACTCTATTGAAAACACTTCCTGAAATTCGTGATTCGCTGAAGCTACGAAATTATACAACCAAATTCCCATATAAATAGGCATCAGGATAGTGGCAGCAATGGTATGTCGAACCAGATATGTCTTATACCTTATTATATAACGCGAGATTTCCGTAACAGACATATTTCCCATATCTATCTTATCGAGAAATCGACAAAGAAAAAACGACCAATACCACAATGCTGCTGCAATAGGTATAAACATCAGTACCCAAAAACGTCCAAACATACTACCATGCAGCAAGACAGACATGCTACAGAGAACAAACGAAACAGCACATATTGGTATTATTGTTAACGCTTGCTTTTCGTATTTTTTTATACGTTCAAATGCTCCTTTGTTGCGGTTGGCAAGCATTTCTTTAATCACACTATTATTTACTTCTGTTTGAAAGGAATCATTCTCTTTCCATATTTGTTTTAGTTGTTCCAAATCCATACTCTAACTAGTTTAACTGTTCGACATTCTCTTTAATTTCTCTTTGATACGATTAATCTTGGTTGATACGTTGGTTGTGGTAATACCCATAATCTCCGAAATCTCTTTATAAGGCCTATCTTCAAGATAAAGGAGTATAATGGCACGCTCCAACTTATTCAACTGGTTTATCAATGCGTAGAGTTCGTTTACATAACAGCTATTGTCTTCGAAAGGAGTTTTCAAATCGGGCGATAGCTCTACGTACATAGGCTTACGGCTGCTTTTCCTAAAAAACGAGATACAAGTATTCAGTGCAATCCGGTACATCCAGGTAGATTGTGCACTTTCGCCTCTAAATGCCGGGTATGATTTCCACAGGTTCAGTACCACTTCCTGATACAAATCATCCAACACATTATCCTTATCGGCATAGAAAGAAACTACCTTATAGATAATTCCATTATGCTTACGGATCATTTCTAAAAATTCTTTCTCCACAACAGTTGTTTTATGTATTTAATCTGTTAGTCGCCAATACGTAAAGAATGTCACACGGAGTAATAATAAACACTCCAATAGTGGTTTTACCAAATAGGCCTTCACATTCACATATCGCTGTAATTGAATGATAGTAAACGAGTTGCGTGTGAAGGCCCCCCTCTTTCATCCTTCACAGGGTCTTCACGGTGTAATTTTCCCTGTGTATCTATTACATTATAACACTGCACTCCTACCATTTTCGCACTTCAATTTCGCAAAAATAACTATTATATCTTCATCTCTTCACATAGGTGAAGACATATCATCACATATGTGAAGAGATATCGTCACAACTGTGAAGAGATATCATCACAATTGTGAAGAGATAAATATGCTACTTTTGCTGCATGAACAACACAGTGACTGACTTATACTGAAAGTGGTTGTCAGTTTTTACTGCTTGTTACTAAAAAGGTTGTCGCAATATATCTTTTCATTCTAAAAAGGTTGTCATTCATATCAC
>NZ_QVML01000028.1 GCF_010501015.1 Bacteroides sp. 214
AAAACGGCGACTACCTACTCTCCCACTATTACGCAGTACCATCGGCGTGACGAGGCTTAACTTCTCTGTTCGGAATGGGAAGAGGTGGAACCCTCGTGCTATAGCCACCTAAATAACTATAATAAGGTATATTGACACAAAAGCCAATAAACACGATGCAAAGCAAAAAAGAAAAAAAGATAAATACATTAAAACCGACCAAGAAGGATAAAATTAATACCCTAAAACCGAAAAAATAAAACAACAACAAAAGGAAGAAAAAAGTCAACGGGCAATTAGTAACGCTCGGCTAAACATATCTCTATGCGTACACCTGCGTCCTATCAACGTCATCGTCTATGACGACCCTAAAAGAAATCTAATCTTGTGGCCGGCTTCGTACTTAGATGCTTTCAGCACTTATCCGATCCCGACGTAGCTACTCGGCAATGCAGCTGGCGCCACAACCGATAAACCAGAGGTCAGTCCAACACGGTCCTCTCGTACTAGTGTCAGAACCACGCAAATTTCATACGCCCACGATAGATAGAGACCGAACTGTCTCACGACGTTCTGAACCCAGCTCGCGTGCCACTTTAATGGGCGAACAGCCCAACCCTTGGGACCTTCTCCAGCCCCAGGATGTGACGAGCCGACATCGAGGTGCCAAACCCCTCCGTCGATATGAGCTCTTGGGAGGGATCAGCCTGTTATCCCCGGAGTACCTTTTATCCTTTGAGCGATGTCCCTTCCATACGGAAACACCGGATCACTATGCTCTAGTTTCCTACCTGATCGACGTGTCAGTCTCCCAGTCAAGCACCCTTATGCCATTACACTCTACGGACGGTTACCAATCGTCCTGAGGGTACCTTTAGAAGCCTCCGTTACACTTTTGGAGGCGACCACCCCAGTCAAACTACCCACCAAACAATGTCCCCGCAACAGCGGGTTAGAACTCAGACACGCAAAGGGCCGTATTTCAAGGAAGGCTCCACGAATACTGGCGTACCCGCTTCAAAGCCTCCGGCCTATCCTACACATCACGTGCCCAAATTCAATGTTAAGCTATAGTAAAGGTTCACGGGGTCTTTTCGTCCCATCGCGGGTAATCGGCATCTTCACCGATACTACAATTTCACTGAGCTCACGGTTGAGACAGTGTCCAGATCATTACACCATTCGTGCAGGTCGGAACTTACCCGACAAGGAATTTCGCTACCTTAGGACCGTTATAGTTACGGCCGCCGTTTACTGGGGCTTCAATTCAATGCTTCGTTGCCTAACATCTCCTCTTAACCTTCCAGCACCGGGCAGGTGTCAGGCTATATACATCATCTTTCAATTTAGCATAGCCCTGTGTTTTTGATAAACAGTTGCCTGGACCGATTCTCTGCGCCCTGCCCATTTCTGGGCGAGGGACCCTTTATCCCGAAGTTACAGGGTCAATTTGCCTAGTTCCTTAACCGTGAATCACTCAAGCGCCTTAGAATATTCATCCCGACTACGTGTGTCCGTTTACGGTACGGGTACCTTAAAAATTAGGTTTAGCGGATTTTCTTGGAAGTATGGTTACATGCACTATTGGATTGTTCCAAGGAACGCTCCATACTATCAGGTTCGACTCAGGTTACGGATTTGCCTATAACCATCAATATCTACACCCTTTAACGACCTATTCCGTCAGGTCGCGACACTATCACAACTCCGTCCCCACGTCACTCTTTAAGGTAGTATGGGAATATTAACCCATTCAGCCATCGGATTCGCCATTAGGCTACACCTTAGGACCCGACTAACCCTGATCCGATTAGCGTTGATCAGGAAACCTTAGTCTTTCGGCGAGCAGGTTTCTCACCTGCTTTATCGTTACTTATACCTACATTTGCGTTTCCACACGCTCCAGAAAAACTTACGTTTCGCCTTCAACGCAGTGTGGAATGCTCCCCTACCGATGTTTACACATCCCATAGCTTCGGTAAACCGCTTATGCCCGATTATTATCCACGCTACCGCCCTCGACTAGTGAGCTGTTACGCACTCTTTAAATGAATGGCTGCTTCCAAGCCAACATCCTAGCTGTCAGGGGACAGTAACTTCGTTAGTTCAACTCAGCGGTTATTTGGGGACCTTAGCTGATGGTCCGGATTCTTCTCCTCTCGGACATGGACCTTAGCACCCATGCCCTCACTCCCTGTCTTAACTTGTACGCATTCGGAGTTTATCAGGACTTGATAGGCGGTGAAGCCCTCGCATCCAATCAGTCGCTCTACCTCATACAAGTAATAAACAGAGGCTGCACCTAAATGCATTTCGGGGAGTACGAGCTATCTCCAAGTTTGATTAGCCTTTCACCCCCACCCTCAGGTCATCCGGAAGCTTTTCAACGCTTATCGGTTCGGTCCTCCAGTTAGTGTTACCTAACCTTCAACCTGCCCAAGGGTAGATCACTTGGTTTCGCGTCTACTCCTACTGACTAAACACGCACGAATGCGTGCTTTCCCCAAGGGGGAAACTCGCCCTGTTCAGACTCGCTTTCGCTTCGGATCCAGGTCTCAAGACCCTTAACCTTGCCAGTAAAAGTAACTCGTAGGTTCATTATGCAAAAGGCACGCCGTCACACCATAAAGATGCTCCGACCGCTTGTAGGCGCATGGTTTCAGGAACTATTTCACTCCTCTATTAGAGGTACTTTTCACCTTTCCTTCACAGTACTGGTTCACTATCGGTCTCTCGGGAGTATTTAGCCTTACCGGATGGTCCCGGCAGATTCACACAGGATTTCACGTGTCCCGCGCTACTCAGGATACCACTAGGGTTAATATAGCTTAGCATACAGGATTATCACCTTCTATGATCGACTTTTCCAAATCGTTCTGCTCACTATATGTCGTCCCATAACGTGGTCCTACAACCCCGGTATTGCCGTAACAATACCGGTTTGGGCTAATCCGCGTTCGCTCGCCACTACTAGCGGAATCATTATTATTTTCTTCTCCTACAGGTACTAAGATGTTTCAGTTCCCTGCGTTCGCCTCCTGCAAAGCAGGATGACTGGTCTTCAACCAGCCGGGTTGTCCCATTCGGAAATCCGCGGATCAAAGGTCATTTGCACCTACCCGCAGCTTATCGCAGCTTATCACGTCCTTCATCGCCTCCGAGAGCCAAGGCATCCGCCATGCGCCCTTACTTACTTTTTTCTTCACAATCAAGAAATTAAAATACTATAAGCTATTAATAAATAACAGCAAACAGCACAAAAATATGCTCGAATCGTTGTTTTATACTTTCGGCTCACACCGGAAAAATATAAAAATCGTTTTTACTTTTTGCTTTGGTACATCATGTCAAAGATCGTTGCTATAATTAAAAACTGACAATTAAGAATTGACAATTAAAATTATAAAGAGTGGAGAATAACGGATTCGAACCGTTGACCCCCTGCGTGCAAGGCAGGTGCTCTAGCCAGCTGAGCTAATCCCCCGAAGTAATCTGGAGTTAGGAATGAGGAATTAGGAATGAAATATCTATTGCTACAGAAATTCATAATTCGTAATTCATAATTCGTAATCCTAAATTAGATTCGTAGTCCCAGGCAGAGTTGAACTGCCGACCTCTACATTATCAGTGTAGCGCTCTAACCAACTGAGCTATAGGACTATGTTCTACGCATTATCGGCGGCGATCGGCATAATCGATGCAAGCATCACTTCTGCTCTCTCTTGCTCGATAATTCAACCTAGCCCCATGGGGCTCGGCTTCATCTTTCTCTTCATATAAGATCTATATATAAACATAACAAACAAGAAATACAAGAAGAAATTGTTACCAATCTCTATGTCTTAAAAACAAAACCGAAATACTTCATACATAATAAATTATATAAAGTACCCCTCCAGAAAGGAGGTGTTCCAGCCGCACCTTCCGGTACGGCTACCTTGTTACGACTTAGCCCCAGTCACCAGTTTTACCCTAGGACGCTCCTTGCGGTTACGTACTTCAGGTACCCCCGGCTCCCATGGCTTGACGGGCGGTGTGTACAAGGCCCGGGAACGTATTCACCGCGCCGTGGCTGATGCGCGATTACTAGCGAATCCAGCTTCACGAAGTCGGGTTGCAGACTTCGATCCGAACTGAGAGAGGTTTTACGGATTAGCATCACATCGCTGTGTAGCAACCTGCTGTACCCCCCATTGTAACACGTGTGTAGCCCCGGACGTAAGGGCCGTGCTGATTTGACGTCATCCCCACCTTCCTCACATCTTACGACGGCAGTCTTCATAGAGTCCCCAGCATAACCTGATGGTAACTATAAATAAGGGTTGCGCTCGTTATGGCACTTAAGCCGACACCTCACGGCACGAGCTGACGACAACCATGCAGCACCTTCACAAATGCCTTGCGGCTAAACTGTTTCCAGCTTATTCATTTGCAATTTAAGCCCGGGTAAGGTTCCTCGCGTATCATCGAATTAAACCACATGTTCCTCCGCTTGTGCGGGCCCCCGTCAATTCCTTTGAGTTTCACCGTTGCCGGCGTACTCCCCAGGTGGAATACTTAATGCTTTCGCGTGGCCGCTTGCAGTGTATCGCAAACAGCGAGTATTCATCGTTTACTGTGTGGACTACCAGGGTATCTAATCCTGTTTGATACCCACACTTTCGTGCATCAGCGTCAGTAACAGTCCAGAAAGCTGCCTTCGCAATTGGAGTTCTTCGTGATATCTAAGCATTTCACCGCTACACCACGAATTCCGCCTACCTCTACTGTACTCAAGACTAACAGTATCAACTGCAATTTTACGGTTGAGCCGCAAACTTTCACAGCTGACTTATCAGTCCGCCTACGCACCCTTTAAACCCAATAAATCCGGATAACGCTCGCATCCTCCGTATTACCGCGGCTGCTGGCACGGAGTTAGCCGATGCTTATTCAAAACGGTACATGCAAAACACTACACGTAGTGTCTGTTATTCCCGTATAAAAGAAGTTTACAACCCATAGGGCAGTCATCCTTCACGCTACTTGGCTGGTTCAGACTCTCGTCCATTGACCAATATTCCTCACTGCTGCCTCCCGTAGGAGTCTGGTCCGTGTCTCAGTACCAGTGTGGGGGACCTTCCTCTCAGAACCCCTATCCATCGAAGACTTGGTGAGCCGTTACCTCACCAACAATCTAATGGAACGCATCCCCATCGAACACCGAAATTCTTTAATAATCAAAACATGCGAATTGATTATACCATTGGGTATTAGTCTCCCTTTCGGAAGGTTATCCCCAAGTGGACGGTAGGTTGGATACGTGTTACTCACCCGTGCGCCGGTCGCCAGCAATGTATTGCTACATCCTGATGCCCCTCGACTTGCATGTGTTAAGCCTGTAGCTAGCGTTCATCCTGAGCCAGGATCAAACTCTTCATTGTAAAAATATGTTTGAATGTAATTGAATAAAATGCAAAAATGCAACATAAACAACTACAAGTCTTTGCTCTTTATAGGATACCTGAATTTATTAAAAAGTAATCAAATAAACCTGTCCAAAAAAAAACAGGATATTGACGGTTCTATTAAAAAAACACTTATATAAAATATAAGGCTTGTACTACTTGTTGTTATGAAAATAATTCAAAGAACGAAATGCTATATACGCCAAAAAAAGCGAAAGCGGATGCAAAGATAAGCAGAAAAAAGAATGCAAACCAAATAAATAAGCAAGATAATTTTCTTGCGAAAGAAAACTAAAGGCAAATTGGAAGAATTCCTTTATCAACATGTCAAGCAAACAACCAAGCCCTCTGGCAAAGCGGGTGCAAAGATAGAGACTTTTAAATTCAAAACAAGAGAAATCAAACTTTATTTTTTAAGAAAAAAAGAAGAAAGAAACTAAA
>NZ_QVML01000029.1 GCF_010501015.1 Bacteroides sp. 214
CACAGTTCAGAGGAGTAAGGGAAAGGGAATTCTTTATATACAGGCTGACAAATATTTATGCATAAAAATAAAATCCCTCAGGTTTTTACGTTGATCCATACTATCTGCAATTACAACTTGCGAAACATCTATAGCCTCTAATAGTATCATAACAACAAACTTAATTTATTATAGTAAATTAAAAACGGTTTCTCGAAGACAAAAATATAAAAAATAGAAATACAGGATAGGTATATTACAATAAAATCCCTCTAAACAGACGTTTAGAAGGATTTTATTTCGACCGCTGGTGGTCTTTTCTTGTAGTGGGCGCTAACGGATTCGAACCGCTGACCCTCTGGGTGTAAACCAGATGCTCTGAACCAGCTGAGCTAAGCGCCCGTACACTTTCGTTTCAAAAGCGATGCAAAGATACAACTAATTTTATTCTGCCAAAACAAATAAAGACTTTTTTATTAGCAGAGTATCACTTTTTAGGTTATACGATGCAATCTTATAAGAAAAAGAGTATCAACAACTGCGCCGAAAGAACCCGCAAAAACATGGTAAGCGGATAAACAGAGGCGTAGCCAACTGCAGGAGCATCATTGTCCGAAATTGAGTTAGCATAAGCCAATGCAGGAGGGTCGGTCATACTACCCGACATTAATCCCATCAGCGTATAATAATTGATCTTAAATGCTTTTCGTGCGATGAAACCTATAACCAACAACGGAATCATAGTGATAATAACACCGTAGCCAACCCAATTGATTCCGCCACCATGCACTATTGTTTCTACAAAATTCTCACCGGCACCCAAGCCCACACAGGCAAGAAAGAAACAGATACCTATTTCGCGCAACATCAAATTAGCACTAATGGTGGTATAGGTTATCAATTTGTATTTAGCACCCAACACACTCATCAGGATGGCAACAATCAGCGGTCCACCCGCCAAGCCTAATTTAACCGGTTGTGGAATGCCGGGGAAAACAAATGGAACACTTCCCAACAATACCCCCAGGAATATTCCGATAAAGATAGGGGTCAGGTGAGGTTCATTCAGTATTTTCAGTTGGTTACCAAGTGCTTTGATTACACTTTGAATAGCATTTAAATCGCCCACAATAGTTACACGGTCGCCCATTTGAAGCTGCAAAGCAGGGTCGGCAAGCAAGTCCACTCCTGCACGGTTAATACGGGTTATATTAACACCAAAGTTCCCTCTTAGATTCAGTTCGCGGATAGATTTACCATTAATAGAGGAGTTTGTTACCAGCACCCTGCGCGAAACCATCTGTTTATCGAGCATCGCCCAGTCATTCTCCTGCATATCTATGGTTTTACCAACAAAGGCAACAACGGTATCTTTATCTTTCGGTGTGGTTACTACAAAAATCTTATCGCCTTCGTTTAGCAGACTGGTAGGTTGAGCAATCTCTATATGTTCATTTTGGTGATGCAATACGCGGGTCACAATAAATTTCTTATTATCAAGAAGCAAGGCGATATCTTTAATCGTTCTTCCAAAAACAGAAGGATTTCTTACTTCCAACGATACTAACTCAATGCTTGTTTCGCCCACAGAAGCGCCTTGCAGTTGAGCCGTTTCTTTACCAAGATTAATGCGAAACACAAACCTAACAAGCATAATAGAGACAATAATTCCCACAACTGCCAACGGGTAAGCAACCGCATAACCCATAGCGATGGTAGGATCGGCATAGCCATTCGTATCAAAAAAGGCAGTCTGTGCAGCACCCAGTCCGGGAGTATTGGTTACTGCACCCGACAGGATTCCAACCATAGTAGGCATGGGAATGTCGGTGACGTAATGCAATACAATCGTTAATGCAACCCCCAAGAAAACAATGCCGGCAGCCAGCATATTCAATTGCAGTCCACCTTTTTTAAAGGAAGAGAAGAAACCGGGACCTACTTGCAACCCTACCGAGTAGACAAACAGGATAAGTCCAAATTCTTTCATAAAATGCAACACTTCGTGGTCTACTTTCATACCGAAGTGACCAGCAAGAATTCCAACAAACAAAACAAAGGTGATTCCTAACGAGATGCCTTTAAATTTGATCTTACCAAGGGCAATACCTGCCGCTATTACCAAGGAAAACAGCAGTACACTATGTGCAACCCCCTCCCCAAAGAACAGTCTTTCCAACCAGTTCATACCTATCATTTATGTTATACAAAAAAACTAAAAAACCTTTTTCGGGCGCAAAGGTAAGCAAAATAATCACTCAACCGTAATAAGACGCGAAAACAATATTTTATACAAGAACAATGTATATTAGTGTTTGTTTATGGGAATAGGTCTTCACCTTCACAAAACGCTGTAAGCCGCTTTACATTAAACACTTACGTGTGAAGACCCCCTATTTTAGCCTTCACAAGGTCTTCACAGGTAAATTTTCGCGTATCGCAACCTCATTTACAACTAAACCAAAACGAGTTTCAAAATATCTCCCATCTATATTAAAGTACTGTTACACTGTACTTTTGCCACTGCATTGCTGCATCATTTCCACTGTATTGTTGCATCAATTAAAGTGCCACATTCATCTCTTCACAACTGTGATGATATCTCTTCACCTATGTGATGATATCTCTTCACAATTGTGACGATATATCATCACAGTTGTGAAGAGTATAAAATGAGTATTTGAAACGGATAAGGATGCAGTGCAATGACTTATACTGAAAGTGGTTGTCAGTTTTTACTGCTTGTTACTAAAAAGGTTGTCGCAATATATCTTTTCATTCTAAAAAGGTTGTCATTCATAT
>NZ_QVML01000002.1 GCF_010501015.1 Bacteroides sp. 214
GATATGAATGACAACCTTTTTAGAATGAAAAGATATATTGCGACAACCTTTTTAGTAACAAGCAGTAAAAACTGACAACCACTTTCAGTATAAGTCATTATTACTATCATAATTACTTCTTCACAGTTGTGATGATATCTCTTCACATATGTGATGATATCTCTTCACAATTGTGACGATATCTCTTCACAGCTGTGAAGAAGTGAAAAGTACTATTTGAAACAAATAGAAATGCAGTGTGGAATACACAAAGAGACTGTTTTATTGAGTGATTCTGAAAGTGGCTGTCGGTTCTTGTTGCTTGTGTAGGTCTTGTTATATTTGCATGGTGTTATAGAACAAAGTATAATTATTATCTCTATCTATTATGAAATATTTCTTTTACTGCCTCACTCTCTTAAGTATGATAATTGCTGCTGCAGCCTGTTCGTCATCCTCAAAGGAGACGAATGATATGGTAACAATTAAAGAAAATTACTTGTGAACACCCTGTGAAATCAAAAAGAATAGGTCTTCACACACAACCCGCTTACTGTTATTAAGTTACAGCGTTTTGTGAATGTGAAGACCTATTCTCATTAAGCTTGATGGATAGTCATCTGCGGGAATGGGAAGTTAATATTCTCCTTATTGAAAGCATCGTAAATGGCTTTGTTCATATCAAAGTAGACGTTCCAATAATCGGCATTGTTTGCCCATGCACGGATAATCAGGTTTACGCTGCTGCTATCCAGTGCGTTGAGTGCAATGAATGGGGCAGGGTCTATAAGGACACGGCTATCTTCTCTTAATATTTTCTCTACTACCGCTTTGGCTCTGTCGAAATCTTCGCCATACTCAATGCCTATAATCCATTCGGCGCGGCGCTTGTCAATATTAAAGTTCTTCACAACGCCACTACTTAACGCACCGTTGGGAATATAAACGCGAATATTGTCGGATGTGTTGAGGATAGTATGGAAAATCTGAATTTCGGTTACGGTACCACTCGCAGATTGTGCATCGATGAAGTCGCCCACACGGAAGGGTTTGAACAACAAAATAATCAGTCCGCCTGCAAAATTAGAGAGGTTTCCGCTCAATGCCATACCCAACGCCACACCAACAGATGCCAGCAAAGCAGCAAATGAAGTAGTTTGAATGCCCAACGCACCCACAATGGAGATGATTAATAGTATAATTAAGGTAATATTAACCAGGTTGGCGGTAAATGTGCGCACAGAGGGGTCGATGTTCTTTTTGGAAAGAAGACGTTTAACGAATTTGTTGATGAGCTTAATTATTAATTGCCCGATAACAAAAATAATGATAGCTTTAATAATAGCAATGCCCAAGTGTTCGGCGCTCTCAAGAAGAGTCTCCAGCATCTTCTCGATTCTTGAAATATTAATTTCTTCCATAAAAAAGGTTTTTGGTTGATTTATATTTAACAACTCATGCGGCTAATTGTTTATTCTTTCTCGTTTTATCCGGTTCTGTATATTCGCTATTCTTGTTATTTGTTTCTCTTTGTGAGTTTCTTTTGTATATTTGTTCTCCAAATTGAAACATAGTAAAATGTCCGAGAAAGAAAAGCGAGACAGGATATTGATAAAAACGTCGTGGGTAAGTACGATAGGTAACGCATTTTTGTCAATAGCAAAAATAGTAATCGGTTTGTTGGCAGGGAGCTTGGCTGTTGTTGGCGATGGTATTGATTCGGCAACCGATGTAGTCATCTCTATTGTGATGATTTTCACTGCGAAGATCATGAACAAACCTCCCAGCCCTAAATACGTGTATGGCTATGAAAAGGCAGAAGGTATTGCTACCAAAGTACTTTCTCTGGTTATTTTCTATGCAGGTGTGCAAATGTTGGTTACTTCAGTGCAGAGTTTGTTCGACGCGGAAGCCAAGGAACTCCCAAGTACGCTTGCTATTTATGTTACGGTAATTTCTATTGTAGGAAAACTGCTTCTCAGTCTTTATCAGCATAGACAAGGTGCGCGAATAGGCAGTTCTCTATTGATTGCTAATGCAAAGAACATGCAAAACGATGTTCTTATCTCTGTAGGCGTTTTGTTAGGGCTTTTCTTTACTTTTGTACTTGAGCTGCCAATCTTAGACTCCGTAGCCAGTCTTATTATAAGTTTGTTTATATTGAAAACATCCATTTCTATTTTTATGGAATCTAATGTGGAACTGATGGATGGAGTAAAGGACGAAGGTATCTATGATAAGATATTCGAATCGGTACGCAGGGTGGAAGGCGTTGACAATCCGCACAGAGTGCGTTCGCGCTTAGTAGGCGGGATGTATGTCATTGTATTGGATGTGGAAATGGATGGTAATATAACACTGAATGAGGCACATGCCAGAGCCGAGCTTGTGGAAAAGGAGATACGAAACTCAATAGAAAATATATATGATATAACCGTTCATGCGGAACCTTATGGCGAACATAGCCCGGAAGAAAGGTTTGGCATGAATGAAAAGATGATATAGAAGCATAAGATGACACTACAGCAATTAGAGTATATATTGGCAGTAGATAAATTCCGGCACTTTGCTAAAGCGGCCGAACATTGTGGCGTTACGCAACCCACGTTGAGCGCTATGATTCAGAAACTGGAAGATGAACTCAATGTGAAGATATTCGACCGTCATGTGCAACCGGTAATTCCGACCAATATAGGCGAAAAAATATTGCACCAAGCACGTAGCATTATTAATCAGACGTTGCATATGCGCGAGGTTATACAGGAAGAGAAGCACGTGATAACCGGAAAGTTTCGTCTGGCAGTGTTACCTACTATTGCACCTTATCTGATACCCCGTTTCTTTCCACAATTGCGAAAAAAATGTCCCGATTTAGATCTGCGGGTAAGCGAACGCAAAACGCACGAAGTGTTTGAGGGATTGAAGAATGATGAGATAGACGCGGCTATCATAGCCAGTATGCCCGAAGATGCCAAGTTACAAGGTGATGTGTTGTTTTATGAAGAGTTCATGGGCTATGTGTCGCGCAATGAACCGTTGTTCAAGAATGAATTTATTCGTACCTCGGATGTTAATCCGTCGCGTTTATGGTTGTTGGATGAAGGACATTGTTTCCGCGATCAGTTAGTGCGTTTCTGCCAGTTGGACTCTGTCAAGAATACGCACGTCGTGTATCAGCTGGGTAGCATGGAAACCTTTATGCGTATGGTAGAAAGTGGCAACGGAATGACCTTTATTCCTGAACTGGCATTGTCTCAGCTATGCAAAGAACAAAAGGAGTTGGTGAAATCATTTGCTATTCCACGTCCCACACGTCCTATCGTGTTGGTTACTCGTATAGATTTTATCCGTCAGAGTATATTGAAAATAGTAAAAGAGAATATTAAAGAATCTGTACCCGAACGCATGTTGGTGTTGGATGCGGTACAGACATTGGTTTGAATCTGTATTTTTTAACTTAATTGCATTATTTATGAAAAAGTATTTTGCAGAAATGATCGGAACAATGGTATTAGTGTTGTTCGGATGTGGTAGCGCGGTTTTTAATGGTGGTGTAGGCACTACTGCGCAAGTATTAACAGTGGCTTTTGCTTTCGGTCTATCGGTAGTGGCAATGGCGCATGCTATTGGAGGAGTTTCGGGATGCCACATTAATCCTGCCATTACGTTGGGTTGCTTGATAACCGGACGTATCAGTGGTAAAGATGCCGGTATGTACATGTTGTTTCAGGTAATTGGAGCAATCATAGGGTCGTCTATTTTGTATCTGCTCGTATCTGGTTATGCAGGAGATTACGCTACGACTACAGGTGCCAATGGCTTTAGTGATTCGGTGTCTGTTACAACAGCTTTCTTGGCCGAAGTGGTAGGTACATTTGCTTTTGTGTTGGTAGTACTTGGTGTTACTGATTCTAAGCAAGGAAACGCAACAACTGCTGGTTTGGCTATTGGTTTGTCGTTGGTATTGGTACACATCGTGTTGATTCCTATTACAGGAACTTCTGTAAATCCTGCACGTAGTATCGGTCCGGCTATTTTCCAAGGTGGACAAGCTCTTTCTCAACTTTGGTTGTTCATCGTTGCTCCATTTGTAGGCGCATTGTTGAGCGGTGTAGTTTGGAAAGCTATTCAAACGAAGTAGTTAATGCTATATATAAAGGAAAGGAGTTAAAGCGGATACGCTTTAACTCCTTTCTTTTTTCTCTTACAGTTCTCAAATTATCTTACCTGAACAATCTCTGGCATATAGTGCCTTAGCGAAATAGCATCTAAACTACTTTCGGGTAACTCTACTTTATAGTATTTGGCACCTTCATAAATACTCTCTGCCTTTATGATAAAACCATTCTGGGGCAACTCGCCACTCTCTGGCAGGGTAAACGAAACCAAACCGTTAAGGATTTCATGTGCCGGATCATCGTATGCATTGTGGCGAAGTTCTAATGAGAGATAACCTTCTTTCTGTTGCTCCGGTTCTTCCAGCTCATTCTTTACTAAGTTAATGAAATGTTTCTTCGCGGGGTTTCTTGTTCCTTCCATCTGGAACTCTATTGTAAGACATCCGTTGGCTATCCACAGACCGGTGATATTAACACGGTCTTCGCCAATTTCTTCTACATTATCGGCAGTAAGACTAATAATTTCTTTGGTTAGAATACTTTCAATGTGTATTACTTTAATGTTGTAATCATATCCGGCAATTTTCTGACTCAGAGATTGAAAGTAGACAATAACACGTTTACCTTCTTCGGGTTTGTAATTGGGCATTAAAGAAACATCGCCGGGGTACATCTTCTTACCATTATCTAATTGGAAGAAATAACCATCGTCAATTAGCTCTATATATCCGATAGCTAATCCAGTGGGTTCGTCTGATTTTAGAAAGTCTTCATCGCATGCCGAGAACATTGCGGCTGATAACAATATGGCAATAAATAGGGATAGGTTTTTTATTTGTTTCATCATATTAATATGTTTAACAGGTTTTACTTATTTCTTAAGATCACTCTGCTTCATAAATGTAATGTATTAAGGATTACTGCGTTTGTTTGTGTTAAAAAACATATACGGTTCTTTTTTGTTCTTCTGGTGCAGTATTTTTGCGATGAATGTATTTAAGGAATAAACATGTGTTGAATAAAAGAATGGAAGAATTTGAGCTATCGGAACTTTGTAGGCAAGGCAACAATCGAGCCCGCAAAGAACTCTATGAGCAGTATTCCGGGCGATTGTTCGGCATCTGTCTTCGCTATGCGAAGGATAGAGAGGTGGCAAAAGATCTTCTGCACGATGGTTTCTTGAAAATATTCCATTCGTTCGATAAGTTTACATGGCGTGGAGATGGTTCTTTGAGGGCTTGGTTGGAACGTGTGATGGTAAATGAGGCGTTGCAGTTTTTGCGAAAGAACGATGTGTTAAGTATAGCTACCGAGATAGAGAATATAGGAGAGGGGTATGAAGACCCAACAGAATCGGAAGTAGAGCTTATACCACAGCACGTGTTGATGCGGTTTATCAGTGAACTTCCCGAAGGTTATCGAACAGTGTTTAATTTATATATGTTTGAAGAGAAATCTCATAAAGAGATTGCAACGCTGCTTGACATTAATGAGAAATCGTCGTCATCGCAGTTACACAGAGCAAAAGCTACATTAGCAAAAAGGATTAAAGAATATACAAAGAATAATATATGAAACAGCAGGATGATGAATTGTGGTTGAAAACAATGAAGAAGTCGCTCAAAGAGTACTCCGAAGAGCCGCCCAAAGAAACTTGGGAAGCATTGGAGGCAGACTTGCGATCTTCGGTCATTGTTGAGAAGCGAATATACTTTCAGCGAATATGGGCTTCGGCGGCAGCAATAGCTATTTTGGCTATCTCGGGTATTAGTTTATATTTTCTCAATACACCGGCTGCTGAGGAAATGCAACAGATTTCTACAGCAATGGCAGTGGTAACTCCCGACGCTATACCCGAGGCAAAAGAACCCGAACAACTGATAACAACAAAGAATGAAGTGGTAGCAGTGGTGAGAGCAAAGCACCCAGTCACAAAAACTGTAATAACAGAAGAATGTGTTGAGATAGAAAACCAAATTGAAAACAATGATGTTCTTGAGGTAGTAGTCAATCATGAATCCGCTGATACGCAACAGCAGGAGACAGTGAAAGAAGAACGGGTACAAGTGCGTCCGTCGAGTAAGGATAAGCTCCACCTGCCTATTGCTAAAGCAACATCTAAGAAAAACAAAGGTTGGTCTGTTGGTGCGTCAACGGGTACATTGGGTAGTAATCTTAGCTCTAACGATGTGAACTTCTTTTATCCAGATGGAATTAATAAGGTGGATTTTATTTCATCATCAGGCTTGGTTAGTCTTCCGTCTAATGGGGTTGTCCATTTTGATAATGGTGTTCCTTATTATGCTGCCCAGAATGATGCCGTTGAGAGTTGGAACCATAAACAACCCATTTCATTTGGTTTGTCGGTGCGTAAATCATTGACTAATCGAATCTCTCTCGAGAGTGGGCTTACCTATACTTTCTTAAGCTCGGAAGCGAAAATTTATGGAGAGAATGGTGGCAAATTAAAGCAAGAGTTTCATTATATTGGTATCCCATTACGTGCAAATTGGAGTTTCTTGGATTCTAAGCACTTTACGCTGTATGCTATGGCGGGTGGAATTATAGAGAAGTGTGTATATGGTAAATCTGCCGGTAATGATGCAACAATAAAACCACTTCAGTTCTCACTAAATGGTGGTGTAGGGGCGCAATACAATATATCCAAGCATCTTGGACTGTATATGGAACCGGGTGTTTCTTATTTCTTTGATGATGGTAGCGACTACGATACCAGTCGTAAGGAAAATCCGTTTAACTTCAACTTGCAAGCAGGTTTTCGTATAAGTTATTAATTCTGATTTAATATTTTAGCACTAAAATAACTTTTATGCTATCAAAAAGGCAAAACATTTGTTGTTTTGCCTTTCTTTTTGAGATATAGTTTTTAACTTTGCGCTCAAATTACAAAACACATATAATTATGAGCGAACGTATTAAGAAATTTATTCTGCCCGAAAACGAAATACCACGCTACTGGTATAATATTCAGGCGGATATGAAAAATAAGCCCCTGCCACCGTTGCATCCGGGAACAAAGCAACCACTTAAACCGGAAGATTTATTTCCAATTTTCTCAGAAGAGTTAAGTCGTCAGGAATTAGATCAAACAAATACGTGGATTGAAATACCCGAAGAGGTACGCGAAATGTACAAGAACTATCGCAGTACACCACTTGTTCGCGCTTATGGACTCGAAGAGGCTTTGGGAACTCCTGCTCATATTTATTTTAAGAACGAAAGTGTAAGTCCAATCGGTTCGCACAAACTTAACTCTGCACTTGCACAGGCTTATTATTGTAAAAAAGAGGGTGTTACCAATGTTACTACAGAAACAGGAGCCGGGCAGTGGGGAGCAGCACTTTCTTATGCTGCGAAGGTTTTTGGTATTGAAGCTGCTGTTTATCAGGTAAAAATAAGCTATGAACAGAAGCCATATCGTCGGAGCATCATGCAAACATTTGGTGCGCAAGTAACTCCCTCTCCATCCATGTCTACTCGTGCCGGAAAGGATATTCTTACGGCAAACCCCAACTACCAAGGCTCATTGGGTACGGCAATTTCCGAAGCTATTGAATTGGCCAGAAATACGCCAAACTGTAAATATACACTTGGATCAGTACTCAGTCATGTAGCTCTACATCAGACAATTATCGGACTTGAAGCTGAGAAACAAATGGAAATGGCGGGAGAATACCCCGATATTATTGTTAGCTGCTTTGGCGGAGGGTCAAACTTTGCAGGAATCAGCTTCCCATTCATGCGCCATACCATTCTTGATGGAAAGAAAACTCGATATATAGCAGCCGAACCGGCGTCGTGCCCTAAATTAACGCGTGGTAAATTTCAATACGACTTTGGTGATGAAGCAGGATATACCCCCTTATTACCAATGTATACGCTGGGGCACAACTTCGCTCCGGCAAACATTCACGCGGGCGGACTTCGTTATCATGGTGCCGGTGTTATTGTTTCTCAATTGTTGAAAGATGGTTATATAGAGGCGGTTGATATTAAGCAACTGGATTCGTTTGATGCCGGTTTGTTGTTTGCACGTTCTGAAGGTATTATACCTGCACCTGAATCATCTCATGCTATTGCGGCAACCATCAAGGAGGCGCTTAAATGCAAAGAAACAGGTGAGGAAAAAGTTATCTTGTTCAACCTTTCTGGGCATGGATTGTTGGATATGGTTTCCTATGATAAGTATCTGTCGGGCGATTTGGTAAATTATACATTGACCGATGCCGATGTTGATAAAAACCTGAATGAGATAAAAGATTTGACGAAATAGAATTCTTATAAAATAAGATAGGACCGGGAATTGTGAAAAAGAACACGATTCCCGGTTTTTTATTTACTAACCGAAAGGAGATTCCATTTTGGTTGAAAACAGACCTCATTCTCTGTCAAAATGAGCTTCTTTTTGCGGAAAAATGAAGTTTAATTTAAACCATACATGCTCTCTTTTTGTTATTTATTGTGTTTTTCGTTGATAACTCCCTTCTTTTGATTAAGTTTACACGTCAAATAATATGCTTAAATAATACCGATATGAAATTTTTAGGAGCCCATGTATCTGCCTCTGGTGGCGTAGAGAACGCCCCCCTTAATGCTCATGAAATAGGAGCGAATGCTTTTGCTTTATTTACAAAGAACCAACGTCAGTGGGTAAGTAAGCCTTTGACGACCGAAAGTATTGAACTTTTCAAAGCCAATTGTGCCAAGTATGGACTCCTACCCGAATATATTTTGCCGCACGATAGCTACCTCATAAATCTTGGACATCCCGAAGAAGAAGGGCTTGCTAAAAGCCGCGCTGCTTTCCTCGACGAAATGCAACGCTGTGAACAATTGGGTTTGAAATTATTGAATTTTCATCCCGGTAGTCACTTGAATAAAATCAGTATAGAAGATTCTCTGACTCGTGTAGCCGAGAGTATCAACTATGTGCTTAATCGTACAAAAGGGGTGACGGCTGTGATAGAAAATACAGCAGGACAAGGTAGTAACTTAGGTAATGAGTTCTGGCAACTGATGTATATTATTGATCGTGTAGAAGATAAGAATAGGGTAGGCATTTGTTTGGATACATGCCACACTTTTACGGCAGGGTATGACCTAAAAGATAGTTACGATGCTGTATTCAATGATTTTGAGCAGCAAGTAGGTTTCAAGTATCTTCGTGCTATCCACCTCAACGATACTAAAAAAGAATTGGGTACTAAAGTAGACCGTCATGCCAATCTGGGTGAAGGTTTTCTGCCGCTCGATTTCTTTAAACGACTGATGAACGACCCTCGCTTTGATAATATACCTATCGTATTGGAAACACCCGATGAAAGCAAATGGAAAGCGGAGATTGAGATGCTGCGATCGTTTATTGATGGCTAAGTAATCGTTGTTCTGCCATTGTTTCGTACTTCGTTTCTTTTCGTCCGTAATTGGCGTAAGGGTAAATAGAAATTCCGCCACGTGGAGTGAATAATCCTGTAACCTCTATATATTTGGGGTTCATGAGTTTGATGAGGTCTTTCATGATGATGTTAACGCAATCTTCGTGAAATGCACCATGATTGCGGAAGCTAAACAAATATAGTTTCAGGCTCTTACTCTCTACCATTTTAATATCGGGAAGATAGCTGATACGGATTTCGGCAAAGTCGGGCTGACCTGTAATAGGACATAAACTAGTAAACTCCGGACAGTTGAAACGTACCCAATAGTCGTTTTCAGGGTGCTTGTTATCAAAAGCTTCGAGAACTTCGGGTGCATAATCTTGTTTGTATTCTGTTTTTCCACCAAGTAGAGAAAGTTGTTCTGTCAATTTATCCATTGTTATTCGTTTTTTGAGTGAGGTATTCGTTTAATCCGCGCGACCTAAGTTTGCAAGCAGGGCAATGACCGCATCCACTTCCGGGTATACCATTATAGCAGGTGAGGGTGTGGTTCAAAACAATATCAAAAACTCCTAATTGGTCGGAAAGTTGCCATGTTTGTGCTTTGTCGAGATGCATCAAAGGGGTGTGAATGTAGAACTGCTCGTCCATGGCGAGGTTCAATGTTTCATTCAGAGAAGTTATAAAAGCCTCGCGGCAATCTGGGTAGCCACTATAGTCAGCTTGCGAAACACCTGTAACTAAGTTAAATACATCTCTCTCACGAGCAAATACGGCGGCGATACTCAGAAAAAATAAGTTGCGGCCCGGAACAAATGTGTTTGGGAAAGAATTGCGAGGCTGTTCGTTGTCCATGGGTAATGAACTATTTGTAAGCGAATTGCTCCCTAATTTTCCTATCAGTTCCGCATCTATTACATGAAATTCCACATTGGCTTTAGTGGCAATCTCTTTTGCTATGTTAACCTCCAGCTCATGTTTTTGCCCATATAAGAAACTAAGTGCATACACTTTCCGGAAATGCTCCTTTGCCCAATAAAGGCAGGTCGTGGAGTCTTGCCCGCCGCTGAATAGAACTACTGCTTCGTTGTTTTTCATACCTACAAATCTTTTATATTCAGGATGTTGTAGGAAATGTCTTCATCATACACATCTGTTCCTTCTATCTTTTTTATAGCTTTAACTACGCAGATGGTAACAGGGAGTATTATAACTTCGTAAAGAGACTTCAGGATAATTTGTACCCCCATCATAATCATAAGTTCTTTGAATGCAATAATTCCTCCAAAAGCCAAAGGGAAGAAAATTAATGAATCGGCAGTTTCGCCCACAACAGTCGACCAAATGGCTCTTGCCGAGAAGTTTTTTCCTTTGCTGGCAAGTTTCATCTTGCTCATTACATACGCATTAAGAAAAGAACCTGCGAGGAAAGCCGACAAGCTGGCGAAAACAATACGTGGTGCCATGCCAAAAACGAAGTTAAAACTTTCTTCGCCTTCCCAAAAAGGGGCAGCAGGGATAGCAACAGCTATTTGTGCCACGCCAACTACAAAGAAGTTCATAGCGAAGCCACTCCAAATAATAAGACGTGCTTTTTTGAACCCCCACACCTCGGCGATGCAGTCGTTAATGATGTACGAAATAGGAAATACCATGAGTCCGGCAGTAATGGAAATACCGAAAACCTGAATGATTTTAGTCTCTAAAAGATTGGCTGTGATAAGGCATACATTAAAGAGAATGCCCAAAAGCATGAAAGGTACAGATACTTTATTCTTCATAATTCTTGTTTTTTACGTGGTATTCAAGCACACGGTGATTAATATTCACGGGTTAATAAAATAGTGCGCGAAGATACGAAAAGTAGATAGAGTGGCAAACAAGTTTTGCCTGTTTCCTTTGTAAATGACAAAATAAACTCTAAATTTGTCCTAATCATACATTTAACAACTACCGTTTATGAAGAAACATTTACTTCTCCTTTCTATTTTTTCGCTGTGCTTTTTTCTTCCTGGTTGGTCTTTGCCACGTACAAAACAAGAGGTTCACGCCATTGTGACTCAATATTTTCAAGGTAAAACAACTACTCGAACGGTAGCTGCATTGACAGAAATTCCATCAAGTGCTTTATTGCCAAACACACGCACTGTGAGCAATGAAGCATTTTACGTCTTTACAGCCGAGAATGCAGGATTTCTGATAGTCTCGGGAGATGATAGAATGCAACCAGTTCTAGGCTATTCGGACACAGGAACGTTTGTAACAGAGAATCTTCCGGATAATCTTCGCGGTTGGTTACTTTTTTATGCCGAAGAATTTGAATCACTTGCTACCTGCGATGAACAAAATACACTGCTGGTTGCCGAAACAAGAGCAGAAGATAACTTCCCTGCTACAGTAGCACCGCTTCTGGGAGATATTGCTTGGGATCAAACAGCTCCTTACAATAATGCTTGTCCGACACACAATGGCGAAAGACTCGTAACAGGTTGTGTGGCAACTGCTATGGCGCAGATTATGATGTATCACAAATGGCCGGAAAAAGGAAAAGGCGTAAAGAACTATACATATACCATTGCTGGAACGTCATATGAAATAACAAAGGCTTTTAGTGCAACCACATTTCAGTGGGATAAAATGTTACCCACATATACCAGTACATATACTCCTGAAAGTGCCGAATATGTGGCCGAGTTGATGTATAGTTGTGGTGTTGCTGTTAAAATGGGTTACAACACAGCTGCCTCAGGTGGAAGTGGTGCGTATGATTCTGACGTGCCTCCTGCACTGATTAATCATTTTAAATATGATGAAAATATCCAGAAATACTCACGGACATATTACAAAAACGCAGAGTGGATAGCGTTGGCAAAAACCGAACTGGCAGAAAATAGACCTATTTATTACAATGGTAGAAGTCCGTCTGTTGGGCACGCATTTGTTGTAGATGGATATGATGCCAACAATTTCTTCCATCTAAATTGGGGGTGGGGAGGATATAATAATGGCTATTTCTTGCTTACCGCATTGAACCCGGATGGACAAGGAACCGGTGGTGGATCTGGAGGTGGTTATAATATGTCTCAAGGTATGATTATAGGTATTCAAAAGCCCAATGCAAATAGCAAATATGTATCTCACTTAGGTATTCAAGAACCATACAGTGTAAATGTAACAAGTATTGCAAGAAATGGAACTTTTAATCTTACAATTCAAGGAGTATTCAATTTGGGTGCTTATTTCTCCGGTACAACAGCATTAGCATTATACAAAGATGGGAAACTACATACAAATCTTGGGGAAATCACGAGAAACAACTACGAAACGTATACAGGATTCGAAGGAACCGCATCTAATCTCTCTATCCCAACAACTGTAGAAGAAGGCACCTACCAACTCCTTATAATGTCTAAAGATGCTCGCGAAACAGAGTGGCAACAAGTTAGAGCACCTTATGGTGTGGCTAATTACATTAGTGTATTTGTAAATGCAAGTACTATCAATTTTAGCAACCCTGATGTCTCTGCAAAGCTATCTTGCTTGAGTTTTGAAAAAACAAGTGCTAATTTATATCTAAATAGAACAGGGAATTTTAAGCTGAAAGTAAAGAATGATGGCGAAGAATGTATGCCTATGATTGGTGTTTTGCTTACGGGTGCCTCTTCCTCGGCATTAATCTCATCGGAAATTGCTTTTCTTGAACCAGGCGAAGAAAAAGAACTGAATTTCTCCGGAACAATTGCTGCTACAGGGCTAGTCGCGGGTAATACATATACTATACTACCAGCTCTACAAACGGCTACAGGTACTTGGACTACACTCTCTTCGGGTTTTACTTTTACGCTTCAAGCAACACCAACAGGAACTCCTGTCCTTACGTTGACAAAGAATATCTCTTTCAACTCTACACCGATAAAAATGGGAGAAGATTTTCAAGTAAACTTATCTATCAATAATTCGGGAGCTCTTTATGACGGTACTATTGCTGTTCCCGTATTTCCATATGCGGGTGGTTATTCATTATCAATGAGAACTTCTCCTTTGTTTATAGAAAGCGGTGAAACAAAAGAAATAACCTTAACACTGCCGGCACTTGCTACCGCAGATAATTATTTCTTGCAAGTACGTTACTCTTTGAATGGAGATTGGGGGAACTTTATTCCTTATGATACAAATAAATCTTTTGCTTTTACAGTATCCGATCTTACCGGCATTGCTCTCAATCAACAAGAAGAAACTTTCAAGCTCTACTTGACAGGTAATGATTTACAGGTAAAAGCAGGCGATGAAGCAATACTCCAACTCGACATTATTACTCTTTCGGGCACTGTTGTTAAGCAGTCGGTAGATAGGATAGAAATTGGCGCAACTCACACCATTTCTGTGGCAGAATTCCCTGCCGGACTGTACGTTGTGCGGTTACATACAGAGAGTGGAGTGAATACGACTAAGTTTATGAAGAAATAACCAAAGCATAAGAAACTGTTTTTGAATTATCTCAGAATAAAATTCAAAAACAGTTTCTTTTTATTAGTAGTATAGATGTGAAAATTGGTTATTAACAAAAAACATTCGCTTCTTCGTAGGGTTTTCTTTTCCTCGCCGATCTTATTAGTATAACATCATTACGAAAGATAAATACTAATACCCTATACGTTATGAAAACAACTGTTACAAAAGTAGTTGGATATGTGCTTACTTGTATGCTGTTGCTTGGCACTATCCCCGCAGAAGCGAGAAAAGACGATCGTTACATCTCCGTAAGCGGAGTGGTAAAGGATAAACAAACAAAAAAAATACTCGAAGCGGTAAATATCTCTGTACCTGGCACAAGTATCGGTACAGTAACGAATGCCGAAGGTTTCTTTACCATCAAAGTAACCGATAGTATCCATGCACGTTCGTTGGAAGTTTCTTACTTGGGCTATCTCAGTGAAATTATTCCGCTGGTGGGAAAAGATGTTGAAGGCGTCACCGTGCTGCTTACACCTAATGTTAGTTCGCTACCCGAGGTTGTGATACGTGCTATGGATCCTGCGTTATTGGTACGGCAAGCACTGGAAAAGGTAGCTGTGAACAATCCCAACAAGCCTCACTTATTAATGGGCTTTTATCGCGAAACTATTCAGAAAAGACGTAGCTACATCAACGTAACCGAAGCGGTGATAAACATCTATAAAACAGCTTATACAGAAGATGTAACCCATGATAAAGTACAGGTGTATAAAGGCAGGCAATTGGTAAGTCCCAAACGCGGAGATACATTATTAGTGAAACTTCAAGGTGGACCCAACTACGCCATCTTTATGGATGTTGTGAAGAATAAAGAAATTTTCCTTGATGAGCAGAGCTTTCGCGATTATAAGTTTAGAATGAACGGTTCGGTAATGCTGAACGACCGCTCTAACTATGTGGTGAGTTTTGAACCGAATCTAGTACAGCCCTATCCTCTGTTTTATGGCAAACTCTACATCGATGAGCAAACCCTTACGTTTACGCAGGCCGAATTCAATTATAATATGAAGGATCGTAATAAAATAACAAACATGATATTGCGAAGAAAGCCTCATAACCTGCGATTTAAGCCCGAAGAATTAACCTACCTGGTAACTTACCGGCAAGAGGATGGGGTAACCTACCTCAACTATATTCGCAACGAGATACGATTTAAGTGCGATTGGTCCAGACGCCTCTTTTCCACCACTTATACGGTACTTTCCGAAATGGTGGTGACGGACAAAACCTTGAAGGAGGTGAAACCTATTCATTATCGGGATGCGTTTAAGTTCAGAAGTATACTCTCCGACCGTGTAAATAGTTTCTATGATGAAGATTTCTGGGAAGGATATAATATTATTGCACCTACCGAATTGTTGGAATCGGCAGTAAGTAAATTGATGAAAAAATACAAATAGCACACACACTGACACCATGCGGGATGCGTTACTCATCAAACGGATAAAAGAGGGAGATGTCAAAGCTTTTGAACAACTCTTCCGCTTTTATTATACTCCGCTCATGATGTACGCTTATAGCATAACGGGTAGGAGAGAGGTGTCAGAAGAAATCATTCAGGAACTGTTTTTCAAACTGTGGCGCGACAGGGAAGAGCTTCGAATCTTCCAGTCATTGAAGAGCTATTTGTATACTTCGGTTCGTAACCAGTCGTTACGCTATCACGAATACAACATGGTGCGCGAACAGCACAAAGAAAAGGTGATAGCGTTTAGTGAGAAATCGCAAAATAGTACTCCGCAAGAACAATTAGAGTATAAAGAACTGGAAATAATTATTAACCAAACCCTGGAACGAATGCCCGAACGTCGTCGACAAATATTTGCTATGCATCGCTACCAAGGTTTGAAGTACAAAGAAATAGCAGAAAAATTATCTATCTCGGTAAAGACGGTAGAAGCCGAAATGACCAAGACTTATAAAGCTCTGCGGGTAGAAATAGAGAAATTGTAGTTATATGATGAATTTGAAAGAACAAATAGAAAAGAATACGGATGTGGCGTGGGGAGCACTACATAACCGCCTCGAAACAGAAGGTTTGCTATCCGTGACACCAAAGAGGCGTACTGCTCTACCCCTCTCAACCTTGCGGTGGGTGGCAGCGGTAGCAGCAGTAGTGGCGCTGACGTGCGCTACCTTTGTGTTTCTGTTGCTTCCCGGCGAAACAGTACGAGAGGATGTAATAGTACTTTATAATCAAGCAGGAGCGCCTACGCTTGTAACTACGCTTCAAGATGGTTCCATAGTATATCTTAGCGACCAGGCAACTATTGAATACCCATCACATTTTGGTACCGAAAAGCGCACCGTTACGTTGAAGGGAGATGCCTTTTTCGAGATTAGCGAGAACAAACAACAACCTTTTGTGATAGAAACTCCATATGCTATGGTTGAGGTGCTCGGTACGGTATTCAACATAAAAAACAGAGATGATTTTTCGCTTTCCGTAAAGCAGGGTGAGGTACGTGTGACTTCAAGGAAAAGTGGCGAAAGTGTATATGTAACTGCTGGGCAAACGGCACTGCTTCGTCCCGATAGACTCTATACTTTGCCTACTGATGACTATGCACAGTTTCATGCTTACATGGAATATATTCATTTTAAGGATCAGGCATTGGGCGATGTGGTACGTTTTATCAATGAAAACACTGATAAAGTAGAAATAGTTATACCTTCTGAACTTGCCAAAAGACATATTACTGTAACTTTCCATCACAATTCTCCCGAAACGATGGCAATGCTTATTTGTAAAGCATTGACTTTGGAGTATAGGCAGGTAGAAAACGTTATTTATATTTCTTCTGCACAATAATGTTTTAGGCATATGGGTAAGTTATTCCATTTTATGATTCGTATGGTTTGCTTTACTTTGTTGCTTACCACATCTACTATTGCTTTGAGCAACAATGAATGGCCAAATACGGAAGTAAAGATGGAGTCGACTACCGATACTCGTTACAGTCTGTTGTGTGCTCTATCGGAGCAAACGGGTTATTTGTTTGTTTATGATAGCGAGGTAGTAAACAATGATGAGATAGTCTCCATTCGTAAAGGAAAGTATACACTACGCTCGTTGATACAACTCATAACCGGAAGAAACAATCTGAGGATGGAGTTGCTGGGAAGCCATATAGCACTTACCTTATCATCAGATGAAAATACTTCGTCCGGCATTCCACAACAGCAGGAGGATGTTTTTTATCTTACTATTTATGGTATTGTACTTGATGCTCACTCTCGCGAAGCAGTTACTTTTGCCACTGTAAGTCTTACGAACACTACCACCGGCACTGTGACCAATGGTAATGGTGTGTTTAAAATGACGTTACCCGGTTCTATGCGGCATAGCTCCATTAAATTCTCTCATATAGGCTATGAAAACAAGGAGCTTCGTGTCGATTCACTATCCGATACTCCTTTGTATATCTATCTGGAACCACGGGTTATTCCATTGCAGGAGGTTATTGTTCGTCCTGTCGATCCTCAAAAAGAGATAGATGCTATGCTTCTTGCCCGTACAGCAAACTATGCCACCAAACCTACTCTCCTCACCGTGTTTTATCGCGAGGGGGTAGAGCGTAAGAACCGGAATCTGGATCTTGCCGAAGCAGTGCTGAAAATCTATAAGACCGGTTTACAGAGCGATTCACCTGATCAAGCCAAACTCATTAAAATGCGCCAAATCAGAGATTGGCAAGTGAACGATACCATTTTTACGAAAATAAAGTCGGGTATTTACTCTTCCTTGTTGCTTGATGTGGTAAAGAATATCCCCGATTTTCTGGAAGTGCATAATCGGCCGAATCCATACTTATACACTCATGCCGATATTGATGTGGTTGATAACAGGTTGGTTAATGTGATAACTTTTGAACAAAAAAAGGAGATTCGCGAACCTTTTTATAAGGGCGAAATGTACATAGACATGGAAAATGCCGCATTGTTAGAATGTCGCTTCGAGGTACACCCGATGTATGTTGAGAAGGCAATCGGATGGTACGTCAATCGCTTGAGCAGACACTACAGGTTAACATTGAAAAAAGCAGCTTACCATATTTCTTATCGTGCAATGGATAATGGTCTATACTATATCAACCGTGTGCGAGGCGATTTGGAATTCAAGGTGCGACACAAGCGTCAGTTGTTTGGCTCATCCACAAAGATTTGGTTTGAGATGGTAACCTGCCAAATAGATAATGAGCAGGTAGAAAGCTTTCCACGTAACGAACGTATCTCTCCACGTGGTATCTTTTCGGAAACAAACCATGCCTATGATCCAAGCTTCTGGGATAAATTCAATGTAATATTACCGGAAGATGCATTGCGGGAATTAATTATAAAGAGCTTGACAAGCGAGTGATATCGCAAGGGAACATTTCTTCACTAAAAGGCTAAAAATCCCAACAGTCCGCAGCCTAAAATCATCAGAATGGGATTGACTTTGAACTTGCGTGTACCTACGAACGCAACTACAAAAATTAAAACACTGAGGATGAACTCATAAAGATTGTCGCTTGGCGAACCAAAGTTCTCTTTGTCCATTAGTACCAATGCGGCAGCGGCAAGTAGCCCAACAATGGCAGGACGCAATCCATCGAAGATAGATGTTACCACGGGGTGTTTCTGATATCTCAGAAAGAAGCGACTGATGGTGAGCATGAGGATGAATGAAGGAAGAATAACAGCAAACGTGGCGATTACAGAACCCCAAGCGCTTCCGGTAGCTGTGTAGCCTACGTATGTAGCGGAGTTGATGCCGATAGGACCGGGCGTAACTTGGCTTATTGCCACAATGTCTGTAAACTCTTGTGCAGATAACCATTTGTAGCGCGTTACCACCTCTGCCTGTATCAACGAGAGCATGGCGTATCCGCCGCCAAAGCCAAACAAACCTATTTTGAAAAAGGTGTAGAATAGTTGCAGGTAAATCATGATTCCTTTTTATTAATCGTTCGTTTGTACTTTCCCCATAAAAAACCACTTGTTCCGGCAACCAGAATGATATAAATAGGAGAGAACCCAAGCAACCAAATGAGCAGTGCCGATATAACTGGTATCCAAATGGTATATTTGTTTATTGTGGCAGACTTAGCCATAGAAAATGTTGGCGCAGCTATCAGTGCGACCGTAGCCGGACGGATGCCTTTGAATATTCGTTCTACTATCGGGTTGTCTTTGAAATTGACAAAAAACATAGCAATAGCAAGAATAATCACGAAAGAAGGCATGATGCATCCCAAACTAGTGGCAAGACTTCCGCGTACTCCACGCAGTTTATATCCGATAAAGATGGCTATGTTAACAGCGAATACTCCGGGAGCAGCTTGCGAAATGGCAAGTAGGTCTAGAAAATCCTCAGGGCTTATCCATTTTCGTTTGATTACAATCTCACTTTCTATTAGAGGAATCATAGCATAACCTCCTCCAATGGTAAACGCGCCAATCTTAGCAAAGATTCCGAATAGCTGCAGGTAGATGCTCATCATTAGCCACGGTATTTACTTGGACTTACATCAAAATGCTTTTTGAACACTTCGCGGAAATACTTAGCATCGTTAAAACCAGTCATTTCGGCCACTTCGGTAACCGTATGTTCGCCTTCTTTCAATAGCTCGGCGGCTTTCTTTAGTTTGATGAGGCGTACATAGTCGCTTGGAGATGTGTCTGTAAGTGCTTTTACTTTGTTGTAGAAACTAGTGCGGCTCATGTTCATCAATGCACAGAGAGTATCTACGTTGAAGTGTGGCTCTTCCATGTGTTTCTCTACATGCTCCTTTATGTTGGAAATAAATTTCCAATCTATGCTTGTGTTGCAGTTGAGGCAGTCATCTTCGCTATCTTCATGTAGCTCCAGATTTGCATACTTCTTTTGCAAGATGGCACGATTGTGAAGCATGTTGTTGACGGTAGCTTTGAGTATGTCTACATTAAATGGCTTGCCAATATAGGCATCGGCACCTGTTTGAATACCTTTCAGTTTGTTTCGTTCGTCGCTTAACGCGGTAAGTAAAATGATGGGGATGTGCGATGTGTCGATGTCGTGTTTGAGTATTGAGCAAAGCTCATCTCCACGCATTTCGGGCATCATGATATCCGAAATAATCAAATCGGGCATATATTCCTTTACAATGAGCATGGCTTCTTTCCCGTTTTCGCATACTTGGATAAGGTGTTCAACCTGCAAAATTTGTCTCAGGTAATTGCGTAGTTCGTCATTATCTTCTACAATGAGCAAGCGGTAGCCGTTGGTAGTAGCAGTTGTTTCGGAATTTCCTTCGGGAATGTGAATTTCAATGTTCTCGGATTTCTCCTCGTTTTCAGCACTGGGTTTTATCATATGCACATTCTTCAGGTGTTTGTAGCCTTTTTCGAAAGTGAAATTGATGTTGGTTCCTTTATTCTCTTCACTTTCCAAAACAATCTTCCCATTATGTGCTTTGACGAATTTATGTGTAAGCATCATGCCTATACCGCTTCCGCTAATCTTGTAATTTATGGCATTGCTTCCTCTGAAATGCTCTTCAAACATCTTTTTCTTCTCTTTGGCAGGTATGCCAATACCTGTATCTTTCACACCAACAGTCCAACTGTTTTGTTTTTCTTGTACATACACAAGGACTGTACCTCCTTCCAGCGTATATTTCATCGCATTGGATACAATGTTGGTTAAGATAGAGGTCATTTTTTCTTTATCAAACCACACGTTTAGATTGTCGAAATTGCTTTCGTAAGTAAAAATGATGGATTTACTCTCAGCGTATAGTTCGAAGGATCTCGTGATATCTTTTACGAATGAGTTTAGCTCGTACTCGGCAATATTCAGCTCGGAGGAGTAGAAATTCGTTTTTTCGTAATTAATGAGATTGTTGGACATGCGTAATAGTACATTGATATTTCGCATGGCCGTTTTTACATTGATTTGGCCTTCTTCGCTAAGCTGTTCTTTGCTGGCAAGTTCATCCAGTGGTGCCTTTACTAATGTTAATGGCGTACGAATGTCGTGCGCGGTATTAATAAAGAACTGTAACTTATCATCTTGCATGGACAGTTGCTTCTTATGGTAGAGCATACGCATAATAAAGACAATGATGCCCAGTATCGTTAGTATATATAGGAAATACGCAAGCGGTGTTCGGGTTATGGGCGGCGTGACGTGTATGTTCATCGTTCGTTCCTCCTCAACCGCACCGGTTTCTTTGGTAACGGCACGTACACTCAATACATATTTACCCGGATTCAAATTGGTAAACCGGATGATATTATATCGGGTAGGAGTTACCCACTCATCAAAGTATCCTTTTAGTTTCCATGTGTATAGAATGTTGGAAGGGTTGTCAAAATTAATAGACGATACCTTGAAAGAGAAAGCATTTTCGTTGTGTTTTAATTTTAAGGTTTCGGTTATATTGATGTCTTTCTTAAGTGGTGAACCTTTCTGCCCTGGGTACTTAGGTTGATAGAAAAGAGTAAAGTCGGTAAATATCATTTTTGAGCTGTAGTCTGTAGGCAGTCGTAGGTCTTTGGATAATTCTATGGCTCCACTGTTGCTCCCTATGATAAATGTTTTTTTATCTTTGAATACACCAGAACTAACATTAAACCCTTCGCTAGTTAGCCCCTGTTCTTTTGTCCAGTTGTGAAAGAAATTTTCGCGGGTATAAAAACGAGTTAATCCCGAACCTGTGGCTAAGATAATATCACCGACATCATCGGCAAGTATGGTATAGATATTGTCGGATATCAGGGCACAGTTATCTTTGTGATAATGTTTATAGCTGTTGCTTGCGATGTCGTAGACAAATAACCCCGAACCGTTGGTACCTATGTATAGCTTTTCTTTTGCTTGGCAAAGATCATAAATATAAGCCGACTCCACCGGGGTGTTCATTTTGGTGTATTCGTTTGTGCGCTTGTTCAGACTATATAGTCCCTTTCCTGTTCCTATCCATAAGTTGTCGGCATCTTTTTCTTCAATAACGGTTATTTCGTCCAATCCTTTATAAGAAATAGCACTGGTTTCTCCAAAGCGCGTTCTTTGTAAACCTTTGTAATCTCCTATCCATATATTCCCTTGTGTGCCTTTGAGGATGCTCGAAATGTGATTCCCCGACTTGACGATAACACCCTGCTCAGAGTCTATTTTTAGTAACTTTGCCGTGAAGCTTTTCTTGTTTATCAATTGTATCTCAGCGTTGTATCCTCCGGCATAGATATATCCTGGAGCAACTTCGCATAACGAGAAGTAAGATTTACTTTGTTTGTTACTTGTGCTTTCACTAAATGAACTAAGCAGGATTTTCCATTTCCCGGTTTTACTTTCATAGAGGCTGATTCCGTTGTTAGTAGCAAACCAAATATCACCTTCATGGTCTTCTAGCACTGCGTTAACACAATCGTTTACAAGTGAGCTATTGTTGCCAATGGAGTGTTTGTACCATACAGGGACTGAGTATCGTTCGTCCCATATTGTAATCCCGGCAGGAAAGTTCACAATCCATATCTTTCCCGCGTCATCAACGAAAATATCTTTAATCACATTGCTCACTGATTTGTCTTTATTATAATCGGCAGTGATGAAGCGTGTGG
Organism: Bacteroides sp. 214; assembly: GCF_010501015.1. Classification (GTDB taxonomy): domain Bacteria; phylum Bacteroidota; class Bacteroidia; order Bacteroidales; family Bacteroidaceae; genus Bacteroides. Next base: position 22,598 of record NZ_QVML01000002.1, read on the forward strand.
TGGAGTAATCTTTCAGATTCAATTTTAAGACACCAAACCCATCGGTGGCTATCAAAACTTCGTCTGGTTTATAGAGGATTATGCGTGTGATGTTTAGCTCCTTTATATCTATATTTATCGGTGAGAGGAGGTCTTTCTGGAAATCATATACAAACACCCCTTTAGAGTAGGTGCCAAATATAATTTTATCTCCATTAGGGTCATAGTAAATTTCCTTTATCTCGGAAATGTTGCGATAATCATATTTATCGTGCGAAATAATGTTGAAGCTATTATTGTTTAGTTTCACATGTAGAATACCTTTGGTAGTACCAATGATGTATTCATTTTGAAATCTCTCTTCTATACACGTAATGGTTCCGAAAATATTGGGAAATCGTTGTGCCTTTTTTTGGTCAATATGATATTGGTAAATGATGGAATCGCTACACAGCCACATAAAGTTATTGCTGTCGATGAAGCTATAGGTAATAGGCACCGGGTTGTTCGCAAAGTCTTCTTTAGGTATTTCGTAAACCAGTTTAAACGAGTCGACCAAGGCTTCGTATTTAAAAACTCTCCCTCTCTTACCTGTTTCCCATAGTGTACCAGATTTGTCGAGATGCAACCAATTCAAGTCTTGCAGTGAATTAAGTGCTTCATTATTGTGAATAAGGTTGTAGTGCTTGAACTCGGTTCCGTTGTAGCGGTTTATCCCGTCATGGGTTAGGAACCACATGTAGCCAATATGATCTTTTTTGATGGCATATACTTTTCTATCACTCAATCCGTCGGCAGTGGTGAGATGCCTGTAGTTTTGAGCATTCCCTATTATTGGCAACAGGAAAATTAAGAATAGTAATATTTTCTTCATGTAAAACAACAGATTGACAAGTGTGATGGGACAAAGATAAAGAAAAAAGAAAGTTATCCAAACAAAAGCGGGTGGATTTTCTATCCACCCGCTGTTCGTTTTTATTTAGTTGCTTCAACCCATTTCCGCGCGTTGACAAATGCTTCAATCCACGGTGTAACCAGGTCGTTTTCTCTCCTGTCGGCAGGATAATATCCGTTTTGCCAGGGGAAGATAGTACGTTCCAAGTGGGGCATCATAGCAAGATGTCTGCCGTCTTTACTTGCCAAAGCAGCTACCGAATAGTCCGAACCATTAGGGTTTCCAGGATATTCGTTGTAGTTATATTTAGCAACAATATTGTATTGATCTTCTGCGTAAGGCAAAGAGAACTTACCTTCTCCATGTGCTACCCAGATACCCAGTTTGCTTCCGCTCAATGAACTGAATAATATACTCTGGTTGGTTGGAATTTCAACAGAGACGAATGTCGACTCGAATTTATGCGATTCATTGTGTAACATTTTCGCTTTTTGTTCGTGCTCCGGATTGATAAGTCCAAGCTCTATCATCAACTGGCAACCGTTACAAATACCCAATGAAAGGGTGTCTTTACGCGCATAGAAGTTAGATAGCGTTTCTTTGGCTTTTTCGTTGAATACAAAACTACCTGCCCATCCCTTAGCACTTCCCAGTACATCGGAGTTGGAGAAACCGCCACAGAACACAATCATATTGATGTCTTCGAGTGTTTCGCGACCACTGGTAAGGTCGGTCATGGTAACGTCCTTCACGTCAAAACCGGCTAGGTAGAGTGCGTATGCCATTTCGCGTTCGCCGTTGGTTCCTTTTTCGCGAATGATGGCTGCGTTTATGCCACTCTTTTCGCGACGTTCGGGAGTGATGCCGTATTGCGAGAACTTACCTTTGAAAGCAGGGCTGAATACCATCTCTACTGGTTGCTCCTTGTAGTTTTCAAAACGTTTTTTGGCACAACCATTCATGGATTGTTTGCGATCGAGCAGGTAAGAAGAGGTGTACCACACATCTCTCAGGTGATCTATGCCAAACTGATACGAAATGCCATCTTTAGAAACCAGAATGTGGCGTTCCTCTGTAGGTTTACCTATCTTAATAAAGCCAACACCTGCGTCTTCAAGTATCTTGCTAACGCTCTCTTTATCTTTATTCTTTATTTGTATTACAATACCTGGGTTCTCGGCAAAAAGAATCTTGATAAGGTCTGTTTCTTTCAATTTGTCGAGACTGATTTCCATACCACCATCCACATTGGCAAAGCACATTTCCAGTAGCGTGGTAATCAATCCACCTGCCGATATATCATGTCCGGCAAGGATTAATCCTTTTCCTATTAGCTCTTGAACTGCAAGGAAAGCATCTCTGAAGTATTCTGCATCTTTCACGCTGGGTACTTCGTCGCCAATCTTGTTCAATGATTGAGCGAAAGCAGATCCTCCCAGTTTCAATGCGTCAAAGCTAAAGTCAATGTGGTAGAGCGATGTGTTTGCATCATTAACCACTACGGGCGAAACCACTTTCTTTATATCGTACACCTCGGCACCTGCCGAAACGATTACCGTTCCCGGAGATATTACTTTGTCTCCATCAGGGTACTTTTGGGTCATGGACAATGAGTCTTTACCGGTGGGCACGTTAATTTGTAGCTCACAGCAGAAGTCGCTTAACGCTTTTACCGCAGTGTACAAGCGAGCGTCTTCACCTTCTTGCGAACGGCAGGGCCACATCCAATTAGCGGAGAGTGATATGCTATCCATACCATCTTCCAACGGTGCCCATATCAGGTTGGTAAGGGCTTCGGCTACAGCAAGTACAGAACCGGATGCAGGGTCGGAGAGGGCGGCCTGTGGTGCGTGACCAATAGAGGTAGCAATACCTTTTTCGCCACGATAGTCGAGTGTTACCACGCCACAGTCGCTTAGAGGCAGTTGCAGCTCGCCTTGACATTGCTGACGGGCTACTTTACCTGTTACGGAACGGTCTACTTTATTAGTCAGCCAGTCTTTACATGCCACAGCTTCCAATTGTAATACGTCGGTAAGATAGTTGTGTAACTCGGAGGTTTTATAGGTAGGATTGTCGTAATGACGTTCCACTGTTTTATCTATCATATAGGTTTTGGGCGACGAACCAAACATCTGGTCAACGCTCAAATCGAAGGGACGAACACCATCTGCCTGTACAAACGAGAAACGGTGGTCGCCGGTAGTTTCGCCTACAACATACATCGGGGCACGTTCGCGTTCGGCAATCTTGCGCACATGTTCAATGGCTTCTTCCTTGATAAGCAGCCCCATACGCTCTTGCGATTCGTTGGCAATGATTTCCTTAGCAGAGAGTGTCTTGTCGCCAATGGGCAACTTGCTCATATCTATTACACCACCACATTCTTCCACCAGTTCCGACAGACAGTTTACGTGTCCTGCCGAGCCATGGTCGTGGATGGATACCACGGGGTTATTATCTTCTTCGCACAATGCGCGTACCACGTTGTTGGCACGTTTCTGCATTTCTGCGTTGGCGCGTTGCACAGCGTTGAGCTCAATGCCGCTACTGTAACGACCGGTATCTACCGACGATACGGAGCCACCACCCAAGCCAATGCGATAGTTGTCGCCACCCAGTACCACAACTTTATTTCCTGCTTCGGGTTTTCCTTTCAGACAGTCGCGTTCGGTGCCATATCCCACACCACCGGCAAGCATGATTACTTTGTCGTAGCCATAGAATGTGTCGTGCTCCTGATGCTCAAAAGTAAGCAACGAACCACAAATCAGCGGCTGGCCAAATTTGTTTCCGAAGTCGGATGCTCCATTAGAAGCTTTCACCAATATCTGCTCGGGTGTTTGGTACAACCACTTGCGCACGGGGAGTAACTCTTCCCACTCGCGTCCGGCTTCGGTACGAGGGTAGGAGGTCATGTATACTGCTGTTCCGGCAATGGGCAGAGAACCTTTTCCACCTCCCATGCGGTCGCGTATTTCGCCACCCGTTCCGGTAGATGCTCCATTGAAAGGCTCTACGGTGGTAGGGAAGTTATGTGTTTCGGCTTTCAGCGAAATAACGGTCTTGATATCTTTGATGATGAAGAAGTCGGAAGTGGAATGGTCGGCAGGAGCAAACTGTTCTACAACCGGTCCGCTGGCAAAGGCTACGTTGTCTTTATAGGCGGAGATTATCTTATTGGGATTCTCGGCGGTTGTTTTCTTAATCATTTGAAATAGCGACGACTCCATTTCTACCCCGTCGATAATAAAGGTGCCACCGAATATTTTATGACGGCAGTGTTCGGAATTTATCTGTGCGAAACCAAATACCTCAGAGTCGGTTAGCTTTCTGCCCAAATCTTCCGATACTTTTTTCAGGTAGTCCATCTCTTCGGCAGAGAGTGCCAGACCTTCTTGCTCGTTGTATGCTTCGAGGTCTTCAATGTATTGAATGGGCTGTGAGGCACGATTGGTGGTAAATATTTCTTGGTTCAACCCCTTGTACATGCGTTGTAACATAGAGTCATATTCCGCATTTTCGTCAGACACGGGGAAGTATTCTTCAATACGGGCTATTTCTTCCACTCCCATGTTTTGTGTAATCTCAACAGCGTTGGTGCTCCAAGGAGTAATCATTTCGCGACGCGGACCAACAAAGTAGCCCTCCAGGTTTTCTTTTTTGAGGTTCTCTGCTTCGCCAAAAAGCCAACAAAGTTTTTTATTATCTTCGGTGGAAAGATTGTGAGCGCACTCTACAGCAATAATGCTTTGGGAAGAGGTCTTGAAGAAAAAAATCATAATGTTATTATGGTTAATGAGTTATTTGTATTTGAGTGTGCAAAGATAATGTTTTATATCTACTTTTTCTTTTCTGCAAGAACAATTTTCCTTTCAATTATTTGCCACAAAGAGATGGGTTTGGCTACTATGCCAGAGATTAGGGTTTGGCTGCTTTTATTCTAAATTTCACAATCCCTTTGTTGCTTTCCTCTTCAACGTCTTTCTCTGTACCTGCCACTTTGAACGATTCGTCGTCCGATAGAATATGTCTGGGCTCTACGTTTTTATAAACACACCCGTTGGCGGAATTAATTAATGCATATTTTACCAACCCAACAGCTTAATATATATCCCAAATGTAGTTTTAGCAAATTAGCCTTCACATTCACATATCGCTGTAAGCGAGTGAAAGTAAGCAAGTTGCGTGTGAAGGCTCCCTCTTTTATCCTTCACAGGGTCTTCACAATAATTTTCTGACTGTTATTGTGGTAAGAAAACAGTCGGAAACGAGGTGAAAAACAGTGAGAAATGAAGCAAAAAACAGTCACAAAAAGAGATGGCTTAAAGCTCTTAGTTAAATGCACCTGTGAGCCATAGTCTCACGCCCTGTCAGCCTATGGCTCGTGCATCGTCAGCCATAGTCTCACGACCCTTCAGCCATAGGCTCACGACCCTTCGTCCATAGGCGCACCATCGCTCGTCCATAGTCTCGCGGAGATGCTCTTCATGTTGAATTGCTGATATCCTTTTTGTACTTTCTTCTTATTAACCCCTTTGTAATAATGACTTTTAGCGTTTCTTTTGATAGAAAAACAGTCTCAAATTAAGGTCGCTTTTTCAGTGTAAGCAGCGGCAATAAGAAGAAAATTCCAATGACCGACATGATTAACCCACCCATCGTTCCTGCGCCCAGTGGGAACCAGAACGACTCGCGCTGTGTTCCTACCATAAACGGAATGAAGCCAAGTATGGTAGATACTACCGTGAGGAAGATAGGAATTATTTTAGAATTCCATGCCTTTACATAAGCGCGCAGCGGTGATAGGCGCGGGAAGCGGCGACGAATGGCATTGTACTCACTCAGAATGTAGATGCTGGCATTGACCGTGATGCCGCACAATAAGACAAAAGATGCAAAGCCGCCATGATCGAAGTTGAGTTTGAACCAGTAGAATGTAAGGAATACCCCAATGTACGAAATGGGTATGACAAAGATGATGGCAAATGGCTGCTTCAGTGAGTTAAAGAGGATACTCGAAATAAAGAAGATGATAACGACAATAACCAGCAACAGGTTGTACTGCTTGTTATCCTTTTTGTTCCAGTAGTGACGGGCATTTTCAGATTCGGCAGTGTAGCCCATAGGGAGCGTGGACGAGAATTCTTCTAAAACACGTTCTTGCGTGCGACGCCCTTGTTCGTGGGCTCCAATATATTCGTACTGTAGGCAAAGCAGGTATTGTTGCCGCTCTTTTACAATGTTTTGAGGCGCTTGTCCTTTTTCAATGGTAGCAAGGTCGGTAAGTTTGTAAAGTCGATTGCCAATGAGGTAAGGGTAGTGTTGCATTGCCCAGATGTCGTATTGATGCGACTGTTGGGAGGAAAGGCGAATGTTTTCCGTACCATTTTTAGTAACAATGTAACCTGCTCCGATATTTTTGCCATAGATGGGACGCATAGTGTTGAAGAGGTTCTGTGCAGAGAGGTTCTCTTCTGCCAATCGATGCCCGTTGAGGTCGAAGTAAAACTCCTGATAATCGTCCTTATACCACGAGAATTCGGAATTGATAATAACATCCTTGATACGTCTGAAGGTCATCAACTGTGCCTTTAGCCTCTCGGCATGGGCATAGAGCTCGTCGTAGTTATAACCATACATTTTTATCTGGAAGCTTCCGGCATTCTCGCGTACATCATTGCTGAAGCCTGTTTGAGGTAAACCATATACGCCCCAACTGCCACCGCCCAACTCTAATGACTTGCTAATAACGAGCGAGTTCAGTGTGTATGGAAAACCGCCTTGTTGTGCTTCGTCTGTAAAAAACACTTGTATGTGTGCTCTTCGCGCTGAGCTTATATTGGTCTGGAACTGTTTGATTTCCTTGAACTCGCTCAGATATACCTCCATGCGTTTAATAAGGTTGTTCATCTGTTCGAGCGTGCTGCCGTTGGGTAGTGTAGCGCTGATGCTGAGTACTATTTCTTCGTTGCGGGTGAAGTAGCTTCCTTCGTACACCTTTTGAACAAACAGACGCAAGGTGCCCCCCAACGCTTTATCTACGATTGGTTTTATTTTTTCTTTGTAGGTAGCAGAGCCTAAGGTCTTGTTGTATAGCTCGGCTTTTCTGTCTTCTCCTTCTATCTTCTCGGGCAAGAGGAATACCGGCAGTCCGAAGAGTAATACAAACAGTAAGCATACCACTACCCGCCACCGACACAGAAAACGTATCATAGCCGCGTATGCCTTGCCAAAATAAACAGCGAAGCGTTTGAATAGTGTCTTCGGGTGTTTAATAAAGCGTGGTTGGAGTCTTCGCCATCTGTAACTGTTTTTTTGCAGGTTTAGCTTATCTATCAGTGCGGGTACGAGGAATAGAGCGACAAAGAGCGATACTGTAAGGTTAATGATGACTACCGCTGCGAAGTCTTGCAGGTTCAGTTTTATCTTATCGTCGAGGAAGAAGATAATAACCAGTGCTCCCATTGTGGTTAGTGTGGCGGCAAGGATAGAAAGAAAAGCCTTTAAGTTACGTCGATGCAAGATATGATCGGTCATCACAATGGTGTTGTCGATGATTAAGTTGAGAGAAACGGTGATTCCTGCCAAAGAAAACAACTGCATCTCCAAACCAAATAGGTAGTAGAAGATAACCGAAATAGCAATGTTGATGCTCAAGCTGATGACGATGAGCAAAAGGTAACGTGGATTAAACGTGATGAGCAATACAAACATCAACAGGATGATTATCGTAAGTCCTGTGCGGAGGTATATTTTATCGAGTTCTTTGTGAATGTATTCGGTAGCATCATAGCTGGTATGGATTTCGTAGCCCTGTGGCAATGATTCTTTTATACTCGTCATTTCGGTTATTACCTGTTCACTCAGATTTAACTGATTTGCGGCCTCATCGGCGGTAATAGAAAGATAGATGGAGTTCAGTCCGTTGATGCGGTAGTAGCTTTGCGGCTCTTCTTCCACATAAGCAACTTTTACCAGTTGGTCTAAACGAATCTGTTTACCGTTGGTAGCGGTGACGAATATCTCTGTTACATCAAACTTATTGCGCGAAATACCCGAAGTCAATAATAGACGTATCCATTTTTTGCCTCCCGATGCGGTTTCCATATTGGCTGTTCCCAGGAAATCGTGCGCGTAGTATTGACTAATGGCACTTTGTATGGCATTTGTTGTAATGCCCAGTGTGCGCAATTGTTCGCTGTCGTACTCCAACCTCCACTCCATGGGGGTAGCTCCTGAAATATCGATGCTGTAAATTCCTTGCAACTGCGAGAGTCGTGGTTTGATGTGGTTTTCGGCGTATTGTTGAATTAATATAGGTGTAGCCGGTGCGTTGATAGTGAAAACAAGAAAGTTGCGTGCGTTCTTTTCGTCGGTTCTGCGCATTTGCAGATAGGGGTAAGTCACCCCTTCGGGGAGCTGCGACCAGGTTTGGCGTATCACGGTAGAAGCCTCAAAGCGAACAGCATCGATGTCGGCATACTTGTCTACTTCGATGGTGATGCGTCCCGACCCGTTGCTCGAAACAGATTTCATAGATTTTATCCCCCTGATACGTGCCAGCATAGCTTCGAGCTTGCTGGTAGCTTCCATTTCTACTACCCGCGAAGAGCTTCCGGGCATATTGAACCGGATGGTAAAACCCGGTAATGCTCCCGAAGGATTGAGCTTAACAGGCAACAACGGAACCAACGCTACCCCCACCAACGCCAGGCAAATAAAGGCTACGATGAGGGTGAAGGAAGAGAATTTCCAACCGTTTGTGGTGTGTTGTTTAGTATCTGCCATTCGTGGAGTAATCAAACTTTTCGGAGAGCGACATGCCGGTGGCAAAATCGTGCAGGGTGAGTTTGCGTATTTTGTAGTAATTCAACCAATAGTTCTCCAACGCAGTGATGTAGTTGTGCTGCGCTTCTTGTTGGCGGTTCAGGGAGAGGGTAAGGCTGTTGATGTCTTCTTTGCCAATCATGAACCGTTGTTTGGTTTCGTTGTATGCCAACAGTGCCAAACTCATGGCTTCTTCGGCACTGATGATTAAATCTTGCTGAATATTGAAGTCGTTCACAGTCATAATCACATCTTCTTCGAGGCTTATTTCACTTTGGCGGGAAGAGATACGTGTTACATTCAGATTGTTTCGTGCCATGTTATACTTTCCTTTGCGCACCCCCCAGTCTATTAAAGGAATGGAGACAGAAAGTGCTACCATTTCTTGACGCATCGGGTGTTGATACACATTGCTAAAGGTTTCGGACGATTGGTTGTAGCCTATGCTGGCACTGAGCGACGCATTGAATCGCGATTCTTTTTTTGTCTTATCCACATTTCTCTCGGCTTCCCAGATGCTTTGCTTCAACCCCAGCAGCGTAGGATTATTCTCTTTGGCATAGGTTAGCGCGGCATCCACAGGAATCATCATATCTTGTGGTCGCTGGGGGAGTACCAGCTCAATTTCGGTATTCCTGTCCAGATTGAGGAACGAAGCTAAGGAGAACATAGCACGCTTCAAACTGATGGATGCGTTCTGCAAGCGGTTTCTGGCATTTACATGGTCTAACTTTAATGTGAGCAGGTTTGATTGTGAGATAGCAGCTATCTGATGCCGTTGCAATCCCATTCTATATAAGGTGTCGCTCGAAGCCACCTCGTCTTTTGCCAAATTATATTCTACTTGTGCCGTCGCCAGCTTGAAGAAATAGCTGATAGCCGACTCTGCCACCTGCTCGGTGTTGTAGATAAACTCTTTCTTTATTTTCTCAAATTTGAGCGGTTCAATCTTTCGCTCCCACTTGAAGGCATTGTATCCCAGCAAACTTTGCGAATACCCTATGCGAATAGGAACACTGGTGTATTGTGTCGTTTTGTTGTCGCCGAAATTGCGCAGATAGGCCAGTTCTGTGTCTAAGAAGAACGTACCTCCCGTAAGGTCGAAGTTTTGTCGGATAGCAAGGTTGCCATATGCGTAGAAACTCCGCTGGCTGCGATACACATCCAGATTATTTTCCGAATCGTAGCGTTGGGTAAAGTCGCGATTGTAGCGTGCCGGTGTCATGTTGAGCGTCAAGCTTGGCAGACGATTGGCTTTGTAGGTGCGATATTCCCAGTAGCCCGAAAGATACATATTCTGCGTGCGGAATGCCTCCAGCGAACTATCGTTTGCCAAACCGATGGTTTCGTGCAAATCAAGAGTTACTCTTTCTTGAGCATGGAGGTAGATTGTGTTGCCCAGCCAAAGTGTGATGAACAACAGCCAGTAGTGTATATATTTATTCATTTGGTTCCTTTCTTTCTTTTCTTCTATAAATAAACCAGTATAGCAATGGGATGATGAAGAGGCTCACTAATGTACCCAGAAACATGGTAGCAATCATAGCAATGGCAAGCGGCTTCTGTAACTCCGAACCCATGTCAAATGAAAACAGTAGCGGTACCATGGCAAACATCGTTGTCAGTGACGTCATGATAATAGGGCGAAGTCTTCGTCTTCCGGCTTCGTGAATAGCTTCGAGTATGGGAGTACCTTTCTTGCGCAACTCGTTTATCGCGTCGAGTTTCAATATCGAGTCATTAATAATAACGCCACAGGTTACAATCAATCCGATAGCCGACATCAGATTCAGCGTGTGTCCGCACAGCCAAAGCACCACCAAGGCGAAACCTACATCTATTGGTATCTCAAAGAGTACAATCAATGGTTGGAGGAAACTCTCGAACTGAGCCGCCAGTATAAAGTACATCAGCAAGATAGAAACCAGCAGAATAACTACCAGCTCGTTCAGCATCTTCCGGTTGGAGAAAAAGCTACCCGAGAATGCCGTATCCCACGTGTTGACTTTTTCAATAACCGCTTTGCTTGTCGCAATCAAACTCTCGGCGTCCTCTACATCGTAGAAACGGAATGGTATGTATTCGCCATTCTTTCCGGCAGTAATACTCTTGAGGTCTTCGGCAGGTGTCACGCTAATGAGCTCGCGCAGCGGAATGAAGATTTTATTGTTCGTGGATGTGTTTTGCGCCTGTATCAGGGTTTCTTGCAACACCTTGTTAATCGTTTTTTCTTCTCCTGCAATGGAGATAGGCAGGTATTGCTGGTACGAGTGCAGCATTGCCACACTGTTTTCTTTGAAAGCGGTTTTCAGGGTACGATGCAGTTCGTTGTAGGATACCTGATACAATAATAGCTTTTCGCGGTTAATGGTAATGTTGAGTTGGTTTTCGAAAGCAATACCTGTAGGGGCGATGCCAGTTTGCCGGGTGAGGTTGTTTTCTATTTCGCGCAGCATATTCGCGTCGGGCACTTGCTCCATGTCACGGGCATATAATTCGGCTACCACATCGGGTTCACCGGTTACGAACAGCTTTTCAAAGAAAGTTTCGGGGGGCGAGAAAGAGACCACCGCCAATGGATAATGCGTTTTCAACCAATTCATAATTTCACGTTGTAACGGTGCTATCTTATCCGAAGTCTCTGTTTTGAGGTACACCTCCGCTTCCGAAGAAGAGAGCTCCTGTTCGCGGTTCAATAAGAAATCCTGCTGCCCGATAAAGGCTGTTTGCTCTACCGTACTTGGTGCAAACGTTGCCGATAGGGTGTAGATCCGTTCTTTATTTTCGTCTATATGGATGTTTTCGTTCCACTCGATACGTACCATGAGTTCGCTCTCGTCTATCTCGGGCATTCTTTCTTTATTGATAAAGAAGAACATAAAGGCACATAAGGGTAATGAGCATAGGCAGGCAATGGTAGAGAAGGTTTTGTGATTAAATACCCAATCCACACCTTTGTCATACCATGCGTCGAGCGTGTGTTCCTTAATAGGATTGTTGAAGTGCAAAGAAAAAAAGCGCACTTTCTTTGCTTTGATACTGTAAATGAGGTAGTAGAGCACGGGCAGCAGCATAATTCCTGTGAGGTAAGAAACCAACAAACCAATCGTAACCGAAAAGGCCTGGTCAAAGAAAATAGCTCCTGCTATGCCACTCATGAAAATCAACGGCACAAATACCGAGATGGTGGTAAGCGATGAACTGAGCATGGGTGTAATCACTTCGGCTGTACCCAATACACAGGCATCCATTAGCGTATGTCCCCGTTCGCGATATTGCGAGATGTTCTCGGTTACAATAATGGAGTTGTCAATCATCATCCCCAACGCCAATATCAATCCCGATAGCGAGATGATGTTGAGCGACATCTTAAACAGGTAAAAAAAGACGAAGCATGCCACGATAGAAACCAGCATACTCAGTCCAATGATGAATGGAGAGCGTACATCGCCCAAGAATAAGATAGCAATAAAACAAATAAAAATAAGCCCCAACAATAGGTTCTCCTTGAGGTTGGAAATGGTGTAGTCCAAAAGCTCGGTCTGGTCGCGCGATATGTGGAAGTCAATATCTGGATAGACCTCCTCGAAATGCTTCATAACGTTTGACAGTGCTACCTTGAGGTGCTCCATGTTTTCGTCGGCTTGCTTGATGATGGCTAAGGATACGGCTCGCTTGCCGTTGCACACGGAGATACCTTTTTCTTTTTGAGGCACAATGCGTATCCGGCAGAAGTCCTTCAGTTGCATAACGCGTCCGTCTTTATTTAGGTAGATGTTTTCCACATCCTCGGCGGTTCTGAGCAGAGTAGCAAATTTTATATTGTATTCGTAGTAGCCATCGCGCACAGTCATGCTCCCTGCTTCTACATTGTTTTGTTCCAGTACGCTTTCAAGGTCTTGGATGGAGAGCCCCAGTAGTGTCATTTTAGCAGCATCGGGCACAATCTGTAGCTGTTTGTCTATCAATCCGGTAATGTCTACCATAGCTACTTCGGGGAGTTGCTCGATGCGACGTTTGATAACCGATTCGGCAAATTCGCACAAGTTCATGAAGTCTTGTTGGCTGGTTTCCTTATAAACGGTTTCTTCTTTCAACGTCAGGTTGAGGTAGAATACCGGAATGTCGGTGGCGCTTGCCTTTACCACTTTCGGACGCTCTGTCTCTTTGGGCAGACTGTTCATAGAGGCGTCTATCTTTTCGTTTACCTCTATGAAAGCTAAGTCGGTATTGGTTCCGTAGTCAAAGCTGAGGCGGATGATACCGGCTCCGTCGCGTGTTTCGCTAATCATGTCGCGCAGGCGGGCTACTTGCATCAGTTGTTGCCGTATAGGCTTCACCACGGCATTCTCCAGTTCGCGTGCCGATGTGTTCTGTGCGGCTATCTGCACCGTAATTTCAGGAATGGCAATGTCGGGGAGCAACGATACCGGCAGGGTAAAGTAAGTTATCCAACCCACAATAAAGCAGGCGGTAAAAGTCATTAAGACGGCTATGGGTCGCTGAAGCAGAAACTTAATCATTGCTCAATAACAGAGACTGGCGACTCGTGTGCCAAGTTAACATTTCCACTGATAATTATCACATCTCCTTCGGATAGCTTATCTTTACTATCTTCCAGAATGGTACATTCCGTGGCATTCTCCAACCCGGTGTGTACATAGTTCCAGTGTGCTTTTCCATCCTTATAGGTAAACACCACCTGCTTGCCCGAACGAAGCACCACGGCACTTTTGGGTATTACCAACTGTCCGTCGAGCGAGCGGAACACGCTAACCCGTACGTTCATCCCGCTGAAGAGTTTGCTGTTTCCGTTTATGCGTGCCTTAACCTTTACCATGCCTTTGTCGTCTACCACGGGATTTATCTCCACCACCTGTCCGCTGCACGATTCTGCCATGCCCGAGTAGGGAGTTACGGATACTTTGTCGTTATTGCGTATCAATGCCAGTTCGCTTTCCAATACGGTAAAGTCTACTTCCATTCCTTGATTGTCGATGATCGAGCAAAACACCTCCGATGTATTTGCCACATTGTGCGGTTTGGCAAAGAGGTTGGCTACGATACCATCAAATGGTGCGGTTAATGTAGCATTTTGTACTTCGCGCGCAGCCAATTCGTATTGCGCCAGGTTGCGGTCGTATCCACTTCGTGTCTTTGCCAGCTCCATGATATTGGCGGGTACCTTGTCTTGATCTTCCAACCGATATCCTTGTCCTATCAATACATCCTGTAGTTCCAGTTGCGCACTTTTCAGTGCTTCTTTGGTCTGGTTGAGGTTATTCGTGAGTTTGAATAAATCTAATTCTGCCAACTTTTGTCCTTTCACTACACGGTCGCCATTCTTCACCCATACAGATGCAATGACCTCTGCCGACTGAAAGCGCAGGTCAGCCATGTTTCGCGCGGCTACTTTACCGTTGCTTACCAGTTCATGATTGAACGCCTGGCGTTTAAGGGTAGCAATTGTTACTTCACTTTTCGAATCGGGTAACACGGTAGATACACCTTCTTCTTCTGTTATAGCTTTCTTCTCGCCCGAACAGGCTGCTGAGGTTATCAGGAGACAGATGAGGAGACTGATGAGTATGTGTTTTCTCATATTGTGTAGTTTATTTGTATTGTCGTTCTATGCAAATCTACGAGTTTGACGTAAGAAATCAAAGGAGATTGGACGGAAATTGTGTTTATAAGTTGAATTTGACAATTGCAAAGTCAGGATTAACCCCCACTGCATACACTTCATTTGTTAAAGGAGTGGCAGCAATACGCAAAATAGGCATTCCGGTATGTACTATTTTCTTTAATATAAGATTATAATCATAGAGGAATACAGTCTGCGGCAATTTACTGAAGTCACGCCCTACTGTAGATTCATCCATAGGGTCTGTTTGATAATCGCGTTCTAATGTTACGATGTAGTCTTTTGTCAAAGCTAACTCAGAAATACCTTTCTTAGAGCGGTCGTATTTAAGTTTTCCTTCTACGATATGGCAATTAGCTCCCTCTTTGAACTCATGTTGTAATGCAAATACGCCCTTTCCTTTCTTATACGAGGCGATATATGGAAAATTGAAAAGGGAGTAAACCAAGATTTCTCGTATGGGATGATACGTGACTCCTCCTTGAAATGCAGCAAAGCTATTACTAACCTCTTCTTCGATAGGTGCTTTCCCAAAGCGGTTTAATACTTTTCCTTCGTGATCGAGAAGAGCGAACGAAGGGTTCTGAGACGGCGAAAAGGCTACAAACTGCTCTTTGTTTAATGGAGTTATGCGTGTGACTTCTACCAAATGTTT
This sequence comes from Bacteroides sp. 214, assembly GCF_010501015.1. Taxonomy (GTDB): domain Bacteria; phylum Bacteroidota; class Bacteroidia; order Bacteroidales; family Bacteroidaceae; genus Bacteroides. The sequence goes on from NZ_QVML01000002.1 coordinate 37,601, forward strand.
AATATCCCAATCTAGTTTCTCCCATGTAGATTTATCGCCCGAACCAAGAAAAAACCGATTAGCATTATAATCATAGGTAAGAAAAGAGTCTCCCGAAACAGTAGAAACCGTAGGTGATAAAAACTCTTCCGGACCATTTCCTATGGGAGCAACTGCCGAAAGCTCTTTACCGGTTTCTCTTTCAAGAAGATGAACACCAAATTCACTACTAAACGGATCTGTCCATAATAGATAATTTTCTGTTACCTGCAACTGTCCCGGCATGGGTGTCTCTAAGTCATTGACCACAATCTCGGGTGTTACTGAAACTCTTTCGATATCGGTTGTACGAGAAGACTGGCAAGATGCCAATATGCACAGTAGTAATGCGTAAATTGGTTTTGTATTCATATGTTAGTATTTGTTTTGTTCTTTACCTTTGCTTGCCAGTTTCCTCACCTCTTCCCTCATCTGCCTCACTGCTGTAGATTGTACTTTCGGCTCTTTTGTTAGTACTAATTGTACCATTTCTTCCAGCTTCTTGGGTTGATGAAACTCTGGCTCTGCATACAGCTTTGCCAATAAATAATAGGGATATATCCTACCCGGTAGCCTGTTTACTGCACGTAGTAGCCATTGTTCTGCTTCATGGTACTGTGCCAGTTCCTGATAATTCTTACCGATAATATTCAATATCATCGGGTCGCAACTATATTGTACTGCTTCTTTCATTATCTTGGTAGATTGTGCATATTGCCCCGCTTTATGATAGGCGTGTCCATATTCAAAAAGAAAAGCCGGATGCGTTTTTAGAACAGGATATAACTCGGAGTATGCTTTGATTGCCGAGTCATAGGCCCCTGTCTGATAAAGCATCCGGCTACTTCTCCATTTGCAATGCTCCTCGTATGTGTTGTTTTGCTCTATTACGAATCCGGTTATAGCCATACATAGGGAAAACAAACCTAACCAATAATTGCTACGACCCAATACACAAGCTGCCAACAAAAAAACAAAGGTACATACAAATACAGGAAGTTGAAACGGATAGGAAGAAAATGCGAAAACCAATAGAGACACCACGGCTGCTGCCACACCCACACGTTTGTTCTTTAAAGAAACGAACAGACAATAACCTATTAATAACAATAAAACCACCAATACAGGTATGCCTTGTTCCAGTGCCACCTGCAAGTACTCGTTAAACGCATATTCGGGCGAGCCTGCTACGTGTTCTTCTTGCTCGCTATAGTTGCCTTTGGCAAAATAGACCTCTTGCGTGGCTCCATATACAGCGGCAAAGCTGTTGGTTCCATAACCAAATGGCTTCTCGAATATGGCAGTGGCGGTAATCTTCCACATAAACAATCGCCCGTTGGCAGAATCTTTTTTGATGTAAAATACCCATACTGTGCTTAATATAGCCAAGAGTATGGCAGCAGCAAAACAACCTATCATTCGTTTGCGGTGTGTGCGCCACTGTTTTTTTATAAAGTCTATCAACGAGTAGTGAATGGCATATACCATGCCGCAAGATACTAATGCAGCAAGCCAGGCAGAACGGCTCATACCCGCAGGTAGTACACATAGTATCAAAATCATACTCACGAAAGCAAGGTAATAGCCTATTTGTTCAAAGAGTGTGCGCTGCTCCTTGCTACGTAGCAACAGCCATTGATGCAGGCAGATAGGTAACACCATCGCTAAGTAACCCGAGTAAGGACCCGGATTGAAGAACGACCCGGTAAGGGCAAAGAGCGAATGGTTGGAATAGGTAAGTCCGTATAGCTGGCACAATCCCCACACGGCTTGTACACTTCCTAAACAGATAAGCACCCACGATACGATGCCGGCAAAATTCGATTCGTTTGATGGTGTACGGACAATAGCCGATAGCACTCCGCAAACTCCAAAAACGATGCAACCACGTCCGAGCCATAGTAGTTGTCCGGTGGTATCATTGGGCGATAGCTCGGGGGTGGTGATGCATACTACTGACAGGGCGACGATAACGCCGACGAACAGTAGGAGGGAGGAGATGGGGTTGCGTGTTTTTGTTATCATTTTTGCACGCCAATAATTGTGAGCGTAAACAATCTTATTGTTAAATTCATATAAATAGTTAGACTCTTATCCTTTTTATTCTATTGTTTTTAATGTAGATAATCTTATGATAGGATTATCTGTACTATTTATACTTTTAATAAACCCAATGTCACTTTTAGATAATTCAAAGTCAGATTCCTCTGCTAACTTTTTGTAGTTGTTTTTTGCGCTTCCAAGTATGGCTGCTGAGGAAGAAAGTAACTTTTTGTAAATGGTACCACCGGATGCAATGTTGTTTTCCTTCTCTATATAGTCAAGGAATGCAGTAAACGCGTCAGGCTGTACAATACTTATTATTGTATCTTGTTTTGCAGTCATTACAACACCACTAAAAGCTAATAATTTCATGTCATTCAAATATAATGATGTGCAATTTATGCTGTTGGACTCTTTTGAATAGTAGCAGTCAAATAATTTATTTTTATATACTGCCTGTACATAAACATGGTGTTCTGTCTCTATAATACTATTTGAAAAAGCATATTTGTTATGCTTGTTGATGAGTTTATATAAATCACGTAATGTATTTGCTCTTATAAGTGATGAGTGGATATTCATCTCACCGAAGTCAATAAAGTATTTTTGGCTAATACTATCGGTATCTACAGTATAGACTCCACGACTGAACTGTGGAGAGAACAGAACATTATCATTATATAGAGAGAATACTTTTTTTGAGGGAGGAGAAAATCGTTTCAACTCATTCTCTATTGGCATCATTTTATTCAGAATATTTCCATCATAGTCAATCATAACAATATTATATCCAATTTCAGTCGACGCTTTTTGAGTAATGTTATTCAAATATAAGACAATCGCATCGGGGGCAATAACAGATAAAGATGATATCCACCAATCAATTTTGAGTTCAGAGACAAAAGTACCATCCAGCTTAAATCTAAGGATTTTCTTATCATTATGACTCCAAATCAACAACTCATTGGTGTATTTATTGAATGCAATATCGTGAGGACTTTCAAACTCACCCGGTCCTTGTCCTATCTTTCCTAAAGAATTTAGGTACTGCCCCGAAGAGTCAAAGACAAAGACTTTCTTTGCTAATGATGAATCAAGTATAATGTATTTGTCGTCTAATGCAATTATTTTGTCAACCCGTCCAATAATTGCATCGTCTGTTGTTTCTAACTTTATAAAATTAACATAGTCAAACACATCTGAATATTTCAATACGTTATTTTCATCTAAAACATCTATAGAAATTGTCCTAGAAAAAGTGTCTCCTTGTAAATTTTCCTCTTCATATAGAAGAAGATTATTTGTTGCCTGCTTGCAACCAAATAATAGCAAGCAGGCAATAAAACAATATGTTGTCTTCATACTACGCATCACACATTTTACAATTCCAGCAATGGGCAACATCACTTCCATCTAAACACTGTTCGTATGTGCCATAATACGTATAAAACAAGAATGTTATAGTACAAGTCTGTGATGAACAGGTATAGACTTTAGAATCCCACCACTCTCCTAAACCTGCTAATGCTTCCACATTACTTAATAGTAAATCTGACATTCTATCATTATTTTTTGTTTGAAATGAATTCCAGCTAGCAACTAAAGCAAATATTGCTACCAATGAAATTCCAATAATTCTCTTTTTCATTTTCTTGTTTGTTTAATTTGTATTTAATTCTATTTTACTCTCCACTCTTTCATCTACTCTTTTTCAACGAAACAGCATTCTTATTTTTCTCTTATTATTTATCTTTGCCAGGCATATCCTTTCTTTTTAGGGTGTATGGAGCGAGCAGCAACTCTCTGCAAGAATTTACCTGCTCGCTCCTTTTACTTCAATTTTCTTCTCTCGACTCACCCTTCACCTTTATAACTAATGGCGAAGCTTCAGTATTCGCATAAATCTTTAGCGATTCATGAATATACTCCGGTGAGATTGCACTATATAATACTACAAATTCCAATTCATGCCCGGGTTGTACGGGCTCTCGTGAATAACTTACTTTGATACAAGCGCAAGAAGCTATAACATCTTGAACTACCAAGGCATTTTTTCCTGTGTTTTGCAAAGAGAACTTTTGTTCTTGCTCTTTTGTCCAATCAAATTCTCCAAGATTTATCTCTTTTTTACTTATAACGACTGATGTCGTTGGCAATGCGGGGCGCACTTCTACTTTTCCCGTTATTACTTTTTGATACAGTTCCTTGATTTTAGGATTCTCTACAGGGTTGCCAAGTGCTACCACTCTATGTTTGGTATCGAGCAAGAACGTGTGGAACATACGGTCTTCGGGCAATGCGTTTGCTTTATTGAACAACTCTGCCTGATCGAGCCATACAGGGAAGTCAAATCGGTCTCTTCTTAATATATGGATAAGGTCTCTCGTGTTTTTGGGATGAAAGATAAACTGAAAAGCAATTTCTTTCGATGAAATGGAGTCTAATTGATGCATATACTCACTCCAACGCATCAGTTGTAATTTGCAAGAAGTGCAACCTACCGAGTCTATATAAGATACAATGGTGTATGCGGCATTGGGTCGTGGATATGCTACTGTGTCTTTTCCATAGATGGTATAAATAGCATCATCGGGGAAAATAATCTCTTTCCCATCCCATGCTTGTACTAAACGGGTGATGCGTTGTTTTTCGCTTTCTTTGCAAGCAGCGGTAACTAATAGTAATAATAAAAGGAGAATAATGTTTTTCATGTTTTTGTCTGTATTTGATTGCAACAAAAGTAGAATTACTCACGATATGGCGCAAATTTTGTGCCTCACAAGTTGCCTCACAAAATTATTTTTGTTTGTGAGGCAACTTGTGAGGCATGGTTTACGGCTGTTTTCCTGAATGTTTTTATCTTTGACCACCAATAAAAGCATATTACATGAAAACACTGAAATATATTCTGAATAAACTACTCGATGTTACATTTTACCTTGTATTACTGGCGTTGTTGTGGGGAGTGTTGCAGGTGTTCTGCTTTACTTCGTTTAACGTACCCAGTGATTCCATGCAGCCAACGTTGGTTCCGGGCGACAGAATTGTGGTGAATAAATTGGCTGGTGGCGCGCGGTTGTTCGATTTGTTTGCCGCCTTAAACAGAAAACCTTTCAATATCTATCGCATGCCGGGCTTTAGCTCTTTCAACCGCAACGATGTATTGGTGTTTAACTATCCTTATCCCGACAGAAAAGATAGTATTAGTTTTGATATTATGAAGTACTACGTGAAGCGTTGCATCGGACTGCCGGGCGATACTGTGGAGATACGAAAAGGCTATTTTCGTGTTCGGGGAGTAGAGCAGGCGTTGGGTAATATGGAGATGCAGGCGATAGTAGCCAATCTGCCCGATACCATCAAAGAGATGCGCGCTTTCCCCAAAAGCCAGATGTTGCCGTGGACAATTAAAGAGTTTGGTCCTTTTGCTGTTCCTGCCAAAGGGCAGGTAGTGCAAATGAGTAAAGAAAACTGGCGACTCTATCGCTTTCTTATTTTTTGGGAACAACAGCAACGTCCCATCTTACAGGATGATGTGGTGTATTTAGGCGATAGCATCATTACCGAATATAGCTTCCGGAAAGATTACTACTTCATGGCAGGCGATAGGCTGATAAATTCGCAAGATTCCCGTTACTGGGGAGTAGTGCCCGAGGAGTATATTGTGGGTAAAGTTGCGTTTGCGTGGTAGGGATTCAATATTACCACCAAATCTGTTTTCCGTCCTTATAGGTGAATATTCGTTCTTCTTTTCCTTTCGTCTTATTCTTCAACCATAACAACGCGTTCCGGGGTACGTTGTTATAACTCAGACAGTTGGTAGTGGCGGTTTGCTCGCCCAATGAGACCCACCCTTCCTGAAAATAAAACAACTCATACAAGTCGCCCGGCTCAATCATGTTCTGGTCGCTCATGGGGCAGAAGGATACACCGGTTATGTACGCGTCGGGGTTACTGCCCAAGTCATAGCCAAACCAATAGCCTTTCAGGGGTACACCGGGTGTGTTGGTAATTCTGAAGAACGTAGAGTTGTCCTTATCCATGCCACGCACGATAGATATTTCTTCAATATCGTGATAAATAAGTTTGCCGTTAATCTCTTGCTGTGTGGCATCCGTCAGTTCCTTTTTGCCCAAGAATGCAAATTCTGCAAAGTTGGGATCTGCGTCTTTGCGGGCTACGAAGCGGATGTAACGATACTTGCCGGGATTGCTGAATGTAATCTGCTCTACACCTGTGGGTAGCTCTGTTATTTCGTGCAGAATGGTTTTGCTGCTGAAATCGGGTTTGTTCGACCCTTCAAATCGTCCGTTGAGGAAGAGGCTCCACCTGTCTGTCCAATGAAAAGTAAGTACGTATTTCCTTGTTAACCGAATGGTTTCCGTGGTGGTTTTATCGGCAATAATTTCGTGTACAATGTGGTTGTCGGTAACGTAGAATGGCGATGAAATGGGGATGAGCGAGTCGTTCTCGTACCGGCAAGCGATATACACCAATTCATTATTCAGGTGTTCGAATAGTACCTTGCCGTGGCGTGGTTGTGCCACAGCAATGGGTTGCCAATCTTTTCCGGCAGCGAACGCACAGAGATAGATGGGTGAGCGGTGGGTAGTGGATATTTCGCGCGAAGCAAAAAGACCATATTGTTCCGATACATCTTTGCGGTAGATGTTTTTGAAGAAGGAAGGAACTTCGTCCTTGCTACGGTTGAGCCAATCGATGTGTGCCTGCTGTACCTCGTAGCCCGACCGGAATACTTTGGGTACTTTCTTAACCGAATCTACGCGGTAGGAGAAGGTGTTGATGTCGTAGTTGTGGTTTTTTTGATAAAAGCGGGAGGCATCAATGGTGCCAAACAGTTTAAGTGTCTGTTCTTTGTGTGTTAGCGAAAAAGTAGAATCATTACGAACATAAGACACCCATGAGTGCCCGGTGGAATTAAAGTTTCCCCAAAAGGGGGTATGGTCATATACAGCGGGAATGCCAAGTGCCCGCAGTACGTTTACCAGATACATCGAGCGATTATCGCAACTGCCGTGTTGTATCTTGTCTGCCAACAGCGCATCTATTCCATACGGATAGGCGTTGTTTGACTTCTTAAACTCTGTCAACACCTTATTGTATATACTAACAAAGGCGGCTTCGGAAGATTTCACATCTGTAATTGCCGGTAGGAACTTTGCTCGTAAATCTTTGCGCCAGTTAGACAGCGGTTCGTCGCTCGCACGATAGGGCAAAATGTATTTGCAAAATGCTTCGAAGGCTATCTCGTTATGCCACGGAGCATTTTGCCACGCATCGAATGCCTCATCTATATTTTCTATTAAATAATCTGCGGTAATAACCGAAGAATCATAAATAAACCGCGACACTCCTGTTCTGGAAACGCTTGGCTGTGCAGATAATTCTGTCCAGATAGTGTCGTGCTGGTACCTGAATAGGGTGGGAGCTGCAAAAACAGCTTCCCTGTACTCATCCATAATGGGCGTGTACGAATAACCATGAAACATGTTTTCAATCAAAAAACAAGCCGCCCGATACTTTAATGTATCGGCAGGGCTTGCTTTGTAATGATTAAGAACGCTCTCCAACTCTCCCTGATTTGTCGCTGCGTGCGATAGCGCCTGTTCCAAACGCGATGTGTTGCGGTGACACGAAGCAAGGAGTATTGTTGCGGTAAACAATAGTATAAGAAAGGAGGGGGGAAGGGTAGCGCGTGTTGTCATGTGGCAAAATTTATCTATAGAGGTAAACTTTGTACACTTTAATGTTGCCTCTAGGACAGTCTACGGAACCTGTTCCAGCGCAAAATCCATCATTCTCTCCATTTGCTAATGCCTCTACATTAGATAATAACACCTTGTTTGATTTGTTTTGCTTGTTTAAGGAAAAACAGCTAATAGCAATAACTAATATTACTATGCCTACAAAATACAATTTGATTTTTTTCATTAGTTCTTATTTTTAGTTATTTTTGCAGGTAAAGTTAGTTGTACTGTCAAGAAATAGCAAATTTTTTGCCTCACAACTTGCCTCACAATATAAAATTGAACAAACAATAAACACATAAATAACGATGAAACCGCTCTATTTAATCTATTTTACTGTTGCTTGCATAGTATGCTCCTTGTATTATTACATATATGCATGCTTCTCAATTTCAAAAGATGCAGAACAGATGTTACCCGCTTTGTTTGAACAATCGCAACGTACTTATGTCGAAAAAGAAATGTTACGCACACACTTATGTGATTTTTCTAAATTTGATCCAAAAAATTTGGGAAAAAGGAAGAAGGCGAAAGCAGTATATGCTGATACAACTTTTTTTTATATGACCACAATTGTTGATAAAAATACATCTAATAATAGAGCGGTTCAAACATATTTAATTGATACAGAAGCATTATCGGTAGATGACCTAAATTTAATTTTCGATAGTATCTGCCATTCTCACGAGCTATATGTTAAATCTTCTGTTGGAGTAACCGCTTCTTTCTATACAAAAGCCAATTTGTTAAGTCGTGATACAACTAATATGCGAATTAACCAACGGGCAAGTGTCGAAAAGCAAGGTGATTATGAAGATATTAACTATACAGCTTATATACAACTAACTCCCTATACCTATTGGAGGGCAATGCCCAAAGGAGTTCTTTATACTACCATTGGCGTTTTATTAATGGTATTCATTATTTATAGGATACAAGAATATAAGAAGCACCAAAAGAACGAAGACGATACAATATTACCGAGTAACCAGACTTATTGGCTGGGCGATTGTGTTATTGATTTTGAGAAAAGAACAATAACTACTGCTGAGCATGAAATTGTTAAACTATCGGCAAGGAGCAATCGGTTACTTGAATTGTTTCTTCTCGCACCCGATTATTGTGTGATGAAAGAGGATATAATAACAGAATTGTGGAGTAAAAGTGCACCTGAAAGTGCGGCAAAGAACATGACAACTAACATAAATAGACTTAGGAATATGTTGAAGGCTAAAACGGCATACACTATAAGAGTAAGCAATAATAAAGAAAATTTTTATATCCTTGAGTTGCAGCAAGAAGAGTCTACCTCAGTCGAAATTTTAGAATCGGCTGATCCTGATTCACATCCGTTGCCAGCATAATTCCTTCGGCTTCGTCTACATAGATACCATATATAAATGCATCGAGCACATATTTTCTTACCGGCTCGCCTGTTAAGGTAAATACATATACATACTTGCCACCATCAATATGCTCTTTCTGTTGAGACATTTCTTTGAATGTTCGTCCGTGGAATACAGCATAAATGTATCTTTCTGTTATCTGGATATCGCTAAATCCCATAATACCTGTGGGCACGGCATAGTTGTCTGATAAGCGGAACTCCGGTTCGCCCCCAAAACCCTCCAAAGTGATGTGTGTAGTGTCGTTCAAATGAAGAATTTCCAGAACTTCGCCAAGTTGCGTTACTGCTGCGATGGTATGATTTGCCGGGTTGTAATCGATAAAACTTCGCCATGCTTGTGCCAGTGCCGGGTTTTGTAATTTGGAGTTATTTACGTTTTTGCTTGGAATTGTACCTATTTGATTTACCATTTTTCCCGCATGGTCTGCTTGGTTCAAACGTTTCTTGCCGGAATAATCGGGGATGATAAACAACTCGCCCGTTATGGCAAAATCCAACGGACGTAAGAATTTCTCTTCGAGCGTTATTTGTTGCGTAAGGATTACGGAGTCTCGCGAAGTGTTGAAACGAAATTCGCTCAACTCCCTCTTGTTGGCATCCAGTGCCCATACCGCATCGCCTTGTATGCGGAAGTTCTCGGCAGAGAGCATCTCTCTCGGTGCGTTGCCACGTTTACCAAAAGCCGATAGATGTTTGAATTCGGGGTAGGTGAAAAGGTGAAAGTAGTAATCAATGTTGTGTAAGTCCATAACAATAGCTCTATCGCCAGCTATACGTATCCTGAACGGGTAGCGAAAAACAGCCGTATCGAGCTCTATTGTTTGCGATCGCAACTGAATGGTTTCGGGAAACTCAAATGCCACCCTCTTCTCTTGCCGACAGGCAGAGAAAGCAGCAATAAGTAGAAGCATTGCTATTACACAGAAACTATTAGGAGTATTGCTCATGATTCCGGATTGTATTAGATGAAACTATTATTGTTTTTCTCATTTGTTTTTGCCATGTTGAGAATTTATTCTCAACATGGCGAGTATTCGTTCTCAACAAGGCGAGTATTTGTTCTCAACATGGTGAGAATAAATAATGTATATATGTTAAGATTCATATGCAATATTCGCTAAAATTCTTAATATATGCAAGGACTTTTTCAGGAAGCTTACCATCGGGCTATGTGCTCTTTATAAAGTTATGATGTGTGGGGTTGAATCCGCTACGGGATTCATTCATTAACTTACTCACTGCCACGGGTTTCCCCCGTGGTTATCCATATTCAGCCCCGAAGGGGCAACCATGGGGAAGGATAAACACTTCATACATAACTATTCGATAATAAAGTGTAGACTACGGCATTGGCTAACCAAACCCCGTAGGGGTGCAATGTCTATAACCACGGGTGAAACCTGTGGAAGCAAATATCACCCATCCACAACCCTGTAATGGGGTTGAACTCATACATCACAAAACTAAAACCGGAGGCATTGACGGAATTAATTCTTCTTCAAATAATACTTCATAATAATAGGATTTTGATCTTCATCCCATTCAAGTGAGATATTATTCTCTTTTCTTATTTGGTCATTCAAATAACTATCTATCACTCGCATGCTCATGGGACATGGATAGATGAAGTCTTCTGTAGCATGGGCGTAATTGGGGAAACACACACCTTCCTTAAACAGGCTGAACTTAATCTGTTTGCCAGTTGCTTTGTTGTGAATAACCGTAATGTTTCTCTGTTCTTTCCAAAACATGAAATTTGCAAGATAGAATGAAGACGTTTCTGTGTTTGTTCCCAAACTAAAGATGTGGTTTTCTTTGAATGATTTACTTTCAATGAAGTTTTTCCATTCTTCTGCCGACTGCGTTAAGTCCAGATCCTTTTTTAGATCGAAATTATATTTCCCAAAGTCCCATGTATAGCGCGGCTTAAAAGAATCTCTCGTTATGCTGTAAACTGTATGAGTGAATGATTGCGTGAAAGTGGCTTCTCCTTCTTGTCTGTTCTCGAAACACGAGAAAGGACTTACAATTCCGGACTTGAAATAGATATCTTTAGGGATGTTGTAGTATTCGCCAGTTTTTTCGTTGCTGCAACAATCAAACACCTCAAGATTATTCTCCCTTACGTGATTGTGAAATACTCTTGTACAGGCATCTATAATGGCAAAGCTATGAATAACTCTTCCTTCGGGAGTAACTATCTTTTCGATGAAATTGAAGTTCAAATCATAGCAAAATACTCCTTGCATTGGACTGAGTAATTCTATGTTATTGGTGAATTTATTGATGGCGAAGTCGCTAATGGAAGAGTATTCACCAGGTCCGTTTCCTACTTTACAGAGCTTACTCAGGTACTTGCCGTTTGCGTCAAAAAGAAATATCGTTTGTTGTGGTCTGTCGAAAACAAAAATGGAGTCGTTGTGAAACACAATCTTCCATATTGTGCGTATCAACGATTCTTCGGTCGTTTCCAATTGGATAACCGACACCCGATCGAAAATGTCGTAAAAAGAAACCTCATCATCCGGAGCATCTAAATTTACTGTTAGAATCTCTTCGGAATCCGTAGCGATACCCTTTTTGTTCTTCTCTTGGCAAGAGTAGCAGCATAACAATCCAATTAGTAGGATAGCTGTTGTTTTTAATCTTTGGTTCATAGTGTTTATTGTTTATTCTCTTTATTCTTCTCCTATTTTTATCTTCTTCACCGCTCTTACTATCAATCCCTCTTTGGTTATCCCTTCAATAATAACCGTATAGGTTGTATAATAATCTGCCGAATAGAAATCGAAGGAAGCTTTCCCCTCTTCGTCTGTTATTACATCGGGTTTCCAGAAGAGAGTAGTACGAATATCAACCGCATCATGGTCTGGTATCTTCGTGTCATAGCGAGGCGCATAAAATGCCACCGGCTTTTGTAAGCCGAGTGGGGTTATGGTTTTGATGTTAAATTGTGCAGGTGGTTCTCTATCCTCTGGACCTTTAGTGATAATGCTTATTACACCACCTGCACCTGACATGCCGAAAATAGCAGCATCGGGACCTTTGTAAATATCAATGCGATGTATTTCGTGAGCAGGTATGTCATTGATTTTGAACTCCGAATCCTGTTGAAATCCATCGACATAGAAAATGGCTAATACGTTAAAGCCACTTGATCGTATAATGACATTTTCATTTTCATCTATTCTTACGCCTGCTATGCCTGCAAGAAGTTGTGTTGCCTTAGGTGCATTTTTCTTTTTTATGTATTCGCTGTCTAATACATGAGTCGATATTTTTGCAAACCATGGTAGGTTATCTTTCGATTTATCTACTTTCCTTGCTGTGACTACCACTTCGTTGAGTTGAATGCTGCGCATTTTCTCGTTATAAGCATGTTCTCGTTGCATAACTTTGGGCGCATGGGAGGTGTGGTTGGCAAACGTGGTAATCTCTTCCTTGCGATGAGGCAATTTCTTTAGTCTTGGATAGGTTGTCTTGTCTAGCAGTAGCTCTACGGTTTTCTTCCCTTTATTGCTTAAAGCTTGCACTGCATAAGTGGTGCTATCAGGAAGTTCAAAGCCAATAAAACAAAATCTTCCGTTTTCATCGGTTAATGCTTTACCGGTTACATTTCCCTTATAAGCGAAAAAGTTTACCTCGGTTTTTACCACCGGATGATTTGACACCAACGTTTTTACCATCCCCGATATTGTTTGGCTAACTTCTACTTCTATGGTAGGTTCTGCGAACTCCCCTTTTACTACTTTGGGAATGTCATAGCGTCTCCACCCATGTGTCAGCATCAGGCAATCAAGTGCTTGTAAGCGTTCGGCATCATTGTTTTCAAAATAATAACCGGGTGATGCTATGTAGCCTTTTAACTCCGAAGTCAGCAACAGGCTGGAGAGTATGGTGGGAGCTGTGCCATCATACACAATATCTTCATCATCGGTTATGGCAACAGATAGGTTGGAGAGTAGGGGAATAGCCTCTTTGCCTGACACTGATAGCTCGCAAGAAATAAGTTCCCGCTTGTCATAGACTGTTTTGTTCGTGGAAAAATCTACCGTAGTTGTTTCGTAGTTCTTGGAGAAAAAGAGGCGTTCGCTTAGCGGGTTCAGATGTTCATCGAGCAAGAGGAACTGAATAACTCCCGCAGGTAGTTGGTCGAGACGGAAAGAGATTGCCTTCTCTTCGTTCCATTCTTCAAAACAAAACAATTCGCCTTTGCTGTGTGCCAATAGATAATGTTTCTCTTGTCTGTTTGCTTCTGCAGCACGTAGCTTATTCAGGTATAACATATTTTTTCGTGCGGTGCAGCTAAGCGCAAAAACGTTAGGCTGTGCTGCAGGTAGTTTAAATGTTTTGCTTATTCCTTGGTGGTTGGTGCAACGCAGTGAATATGTTTCGCCCGGTTTGCTAAAGAGCGAGAAGGTTCCCATGCCTTCGTGCAGGGTGTTTACTTCCAATACCTCCTTACCGCTACTGTCTATTACCCAGCCTGTTATTATCTCTGCATTGCCATCTTCGTTCAGTGCTTTGAACGCTACCATACTTCGCTCGCCTGCTAGTATATTTCCTCCCTCGGGGAAAAAGTACACTTCATAGTCTTTGTTTTTTGCTGGCTTTTTATTTTTGGAGTCTTCTTCTTTTTCTTCACGTACTTTTACACTGGGTACTACATGAATTTTCTTCCGAAAGAAATACTCCTTTCCTTGGTTCTCCATGTATTTGGTGTAGGCACAGAGAGTATATGCCCCTGCGGGAGCTGCTGTTGGTAGCGTGATGTAGCCGTGATACATATCGTTTTGCGGAGCAATCATCACACGTTGTATCAAGGTGTCGGCTGGTGCTATGAGTTCTACATATACATACCTGCTTTGCTGCATATATTGATGGTGATAGGCATCCACAAGGTATGCTTTGAACCATATCTTTTCGGCAGGGGAGTATAATTCCCTGTCGGTATGCAGGTGTACTTTCTCTTGCGGATAGGTGTTGAGCTGAATGGCAAAGTTGTTGGCTATGCTGTCGCGCAGATTATCGATGGGTTGCTGGGCGTAGGCTGCCTGCAAAAACAGAAGAGTTAGTAGGAGTGTTGAGTAGTGTTTCATAATTAGTATTTTATGTTTATTAAGAGTGTTTCTTTATTCTTCTCCTATTTTTATTTTCTCCACCGCTCTTACTATCAATCCTTCTTCGGTCACCCCTTCAATAATAACTGTATAGGTCGTATAATAATCTGCCGAATAGAAGTCGAAAGAGGCTTTCCCCTCTTCGTCTGTTATTACATCGGGTTTCCAGAAGAGAGTGGTACGGATGTCGATCGTATTATGGTTTGGCGTCTTCGTGTCATAGCGAGGCGCATAAAATGCTACCGGCTTTTGTATGCCGAGTGGGGTTGTGGTTTTGATGTTAAACTGTTCGCCGTGGGCTCTATCTTCCGGTGCCTTCATGATAATACTGATAACTCCTGTATCCCGATCGCTCCGTGGGAAAGCACTGAGAGCTATCTTATCGTTGAATACATCAATTTGGTATATATCTTCCACCGGTATGTCGTTGATGTTAAAGTCTCTGCCCATGCGCATTCCATCAACATAAACCATTGGGGTTGTTTCATCTATAAAAGAGCCGGGTCGACCGTACAGCCCAACCTCACCAGTAGGAGATATCTTTACCTTTGGCAACCCCCAAAGAGCCTGATTTGTTGCTCTGGGACGCTTTTTCTTGATTGCCTCACTATTAATTGAACGTGTTGCAAAACTAGAGAAATAAGGCATTTTATCCTTCATTTTATCTACTTTGTTTGCTGTGATTACTACTTCGTCGAGTTGGATGCTGCGCATTTTCTCGTTATAGGTATGTTCGCGTTGCATTACTTTGGGTGCATAAGAACTATGGTTGGCAAACGTGGTAATCTCTTCTTTGCGATGAGGTAACTTTTTTAGTATTGGATAGGTAGTCTCGTCTAGTAGTAGCTCTACGGTTTTCTTCCCTTTATTGCTTAAGGCTTGCACAGCGTAAGTAGTGCTATCGGGAAGTTCAAAGCCACCAAAACAAAATCTTCCGTTTTCATCGGTTAATGCTTTACCGGTCACATATTTCTTATGCGCAAGAAAGTTTACCTCGGTTTTTACCACCGGATGATTTGACACCAATGTTTTTACCATCCCCGATATTGTTTGGCTAACTTCTGCCTGTATAGCAGGCTCGGTGAACTCCCCTTTTACAACTTTGGGTATATCGTAGCGTCTCCATCCATGTGTCAGCATCAGGCAATCAAGCGCTTGTGTGCGTTCGGCATCATTGTTTTCAAAATAATAACCGGGCGATGCTATGTAGCCGTTTAACTCCGAAGTCAGCAACAGGCTGGAGAGTATGGTGGGAGCTGTGCCATCGTACACAATATCTTCATCATCGGTAATGGCAACAGATAGGTTGGAGAGTAGGGGAATAGCATCTTTGTCTGACACTGATAGCTCGCAAGAAATAAGCTCCCGCTTGTCATAGACTATTTTGTTCGTAGAAAAATCTATTGTAGTTGTTTCGTAGTTCTTGGAGAAAAAGAGGCGTTCGCTTAGCGGGTTCAGTTGTTCATCGAGCAAGAGGAATTGGATAATTCCTGCAGGTAACTCGTCGAGACGGAAAGAGATTGCTTTTTCTTCATCCCACTCCTCAAAATGAAACAGTCCACCTTTACAATGTGCCAGTAGGTAATGTTTCTCTTGTGTGTTCGCTTCTGTAGCATGTAGTTTATTCAGGAGTAACATATTCTTTCGTGCGGTGCAGCTAAGCGCAAAAACATTAGGCTGTGCTGCAGGTAGCTTAAATGTTTTGCTTGTTCCTTGGTGGTTGGTGCAACGCAGTGAATACGTTTCGCCTGTTTTGCTGAAAAGTGAAAAAGTTCCCATGCCTTCGTGCAGGGTGTTTACTTCCAACACCTCCTTACCGCTACTGTCTATTACCCAGCCTGTTATTATCTCTGCATTACCATCTTCGTCCAGTGCTTTGAACGCTACCATACTTCGCTCGCCTGCCGGTATATTTCCTCCTTCGGGGAAAAAGTACACTTCGTAGTCTTTCTTTTTTGCTGGCTTTGTATCCTTGGAATCTTCTTCTTTTTCTTCACGTACTTTTACACTGGGCACCACATGAATCTTCTTCCGAAAGAAATACTCCTTTCCTTGGTTCTCCATGTGTTTGCTGTAGGCACAGAGAGTATATGCCCCTGCGGGAGTTTCTGTTGGTAGTTTGATATACCCGTGATACATATCATTTTGCGGAGCAATCATCACACGTTGTATCAAGGTGTCGGCTGGTGCTATGAGTTCTACATATACATACCTGCTTTGCTGCAAGTATTGATGATGATAGGCATCCACAAGGTAGGCTTTGAACCATATTTTTTCGGCAGGGGAGTATAGTTCCCTGTCGGTATGCAAGTGTACTTTCTCTTGCGGAAACAGATTTAGTTGGGTTGAAAAATTGGTTGCTATGCTATCGCGCAGATTATCTATGGATTGTTGCGCGTAAAGTATTTGAGTTAGCAACAGAGTAAATAAGAGTAGGAGAGTTTGTTTCTTGTTTTTCATTTGTCGTATTTTTATTGTTACAAATATATAGTTATTGCCTCTTTACTGCAATTTTTCATTGTCACAATTATTGTCACAATGTATTTTTCTTTGTGACAATTCTTGTGACAAAAGATTTTTCTGTTATTTCCCACAAATATGCAGACGTAAAATAGAATTAGAAGTTGTTTGTTTTGTGACTGTTTATTGCTACACTTCTGACTCTGTTTTACATCATATTTGACTGTGTTTTAGTATAAAACTGACTCTGAAAATCTCAAAAAAATAGTTGTGAAGACCCTGTGAAGGCAAAAAGAGGAGGTCTTCACACGTAACTAATTTACTGTCATTCGATTACAGCTTTTTGTGAAGGTGAAGACCTATTTAGTAAAAGTGTATTTGGAGTGTATATCAGCCATTGAAAGCGAATTTATTTTTGCTTATATCTTGCGGATCGTTTGCTTATGGCTCGCGGACTGTTTGCTTATGGCTTACGGACTGTTTGCTTATGGTTCACGGGTCGTTTGCTTATGGCTCACAGACCGTTTACTTATGGCTTAGACACGAAAAAACGTTAAGGTATAACCCTATGTCGTAAAAATATGCGATATTTGCGGAATGTTAGGTTTTGAGGTTACTGCAATAGAGTTACTGATTAAGGGCATTATCATAGGTGTTGTTGTTTCAGCACCAATGGGACCGGTAGGAGTGCTTTGCATACAGCGTACATTGAATAAAGGACGCTGGTATGGCTTTATTACAGGACTTGGAGCTTCGCTAAGCGATATCATTTATGCACTCGTTACGGGTTATGGCATGAGTTTTATTTTTGATTTTATTACCAATAAAATCTTTTATCTGCAACTATTGGGTAGCGCCATGCTATTGGCATTTGGCTACTATACGTTTCGAACTAATCCGGTGAAGTCTATTCGTCCGGCATCTTCCAACAAAGGAACTTATTTTCATAATTTCTTAACAGCATTCTTCGTAACACTTTCCAATCCGCTTATTATATTCCTTTTTATTGGGCTCTTTGCGCGCCTTACTTTTGTGCATCCCGATATACCGCTGGCGGAACAACTTATAGGTTATGCCGCCATTGTGCTCGGAGCTATCAGTTGGTGGTTTGGCATCTCTTTCTTTGTGAATAAGGTGCGGGCACGCTTTAACCTGCGTGGCATCTGGCTGATAAATCGCATCATAGGCATTGTTGTGATGGTGGTGTCGGTACTTGGTTTTATATTTACGCTCCTTGGGGCATCTTTATATTGTTGACGATGTTTATTGCACAGCAGCTCAGAGAAAAAAATATTGCCGAATACCTTATATATATGTGGCAGGTGGAGGATTTAATCCGTGCCGCTGGTTTTGATGTAGAGAAAATTTGCCAAACGGTTGTTGCTGGTGCTACTCTCGACGAAGAACAACAAAAGGCTTTGGAGGGGTGGTATGCCGATTTGATACAAATGATGCGCGATGAAGGTGTTACTCAAAACGGACACTTGCAGATAAATAAGAATGTGATAATTAACCTCACGGAACTACATACTAAGCTTTTGGCTACCTCTGCTTTTCCTTATTATAGCGCGGCTTACTACAAAGCATTGCCGGTTATTGTAGAATTGCGTAGCCGGAGTGGTAGTGCTGAAACACCCGAATTGGAAACATGTTTCGATGCGCTGTATGGCGTGATGTTGCTTAGGCTACAGAAAAAAACAGTTAGCGCAGAAACTACCAAAGCCATCAATATAATCAGCAGCTTTCTTTCCATGCTTGCCAATTACTATGACCGCGAAAGAAAAGGGGAGCTGGATTTCGGTAGAAGCAACGATTAACAATTAAATAACGTTAATAATTTTCTGGATTTCTGTAAATATGTGAATCGAAACGTACTTTTGTATGTTTATGAATTTACCGCCAATTTCGATTATTAGTAGTTGTATATATGAATATCTTAATAACTGGGGCAAATGGGCAATTAGGTAATGAGTTGAAGCTCTTATCTAAGAAATATCCGGCACATAGCTACTTCTTTACAGATGTAGATGAGCTTGATATAACAAATGAAAAAGCGGTCTATTTGTTTGTCATGGAGCATAATATAAAGATGATTATCAATAGCGCTGCCTATACTTCCGTAGATGCTGCTGAAGATAATCCAAAGGCGTGCCATGCTGTGAATTGCGACGCTCCCCGTGTCCTTGCGAGTGCTATGCAGAATCGCAACGGATTTATGATTCATATATCTACCGACTATGTATACGATGGTAAACTGAACAGACCCTATGTGGAGGAAGATAAAACCAACCCACAATCGGTATATGGAGCCACCAAACTGGCAGGCGAAGACAATGTGATTGAAAACTGTAAAAAATCAATTGTGATACGCACGGCGTGGCTTTATTCTGCTTTCGGAAGTAACTTTATGAAGAGTATGATAAAGTTGGGCAAAGAACGCGATACACTGAATGTGGTTTACGACCATATAGGTGCTCCTACTTATGCGGGAGACTTGGCGCAGGTTATTTTCGATATTATTGAAAAAGGATTTGATACTGGTATTTATCATTACAGTAACGAAGGAGTTTGTTCTTGGTACGATTTTGCTGTAGCTATTCATCGCGAAGCAGGAATAAAAAACTGCAAGGTATCTCCCATACTTTCCAAAGATTATAAGACCAAAGCGAAACGTCCTGCTTTCTCTGTGCTCAATAAAGCAAAGATAAAAGAAACATACCACATAGAAATACCACACTGGCAAGACAGCTTGGCTAAGTGTATCAGGGAGTTGAAAAAACAAGAGAAATAAGTATATACTAAAGCACTAATGTGGGTGTGTCAGAAGATTTAAGTAGTCTTTTAACACACCCACATTACAATAAACAGTTATGATAAATGAAATAGAAAGAAGACGCACCTTTGCCATTATCGCACATCCCGATGCGGGTAAAACCACCTTGACAGAAAAGTTACTGCTTTTCGGAGGGCAAATTCAAGTGGCAGGTGCTGTGAAAAGCAACAAGATAAAGAAAACAGCTACCAGCGACTGGATGGAGATTGAGAAACAACGTGGTATCTCGGTAACTACCTCCGTCATGGAGTTCGATTATAAAGACTATAAAGTAAATATCCTCGATACTCCCGGTCACCAAGACTTTGCCGAAGATACCTTCCGTACACTGACTGCCGTAGATAGTGTAATTATTGTAGTAGATGGCGCCAAAGGGGTAGAAACGCAAACACGAAAACTGATGGAAGTTTGTAGGATGCGTAAAACACCGGTTATTATCTATGTAAACAAGATGGACCGTGAAGGGAGAGATCCGTTCGACTTGTTGGATGAACTGGAAGAGGAACTGAAAATCGCGGTTCGTCCGCTTTCGTGGCCAATTGATCAGGGAGTGCGATTCAAAGGGGTTTATAACATCTACGAGCAAAAACTAGACCTGTACCAATCGTCAAAACAGGTAGTAACAGAAAAGGTATTGGTAGATATTAACAGCGAAGAGTTAGATAGCCAAATAGGCGAGGGGCTTGCCGAAAAGCTACGTTCCGACCTGGAGTTAATTGTTGGTGTGTATCCTGAGTTTGATAAAGAGGAGTATCTGAGAGGAGATTTGGCTCCGGTATTTTTTGGTTCCGCTTTGAATAACTTCGGAGTACAAGAGTTGCTGGATTGTTTTGTGGAAATAGCTCCTAGCCCTCGTTCTGTGCAAGCGGAAGAGCGTTTGGTAAAACCCGAAGAGCCTAAGTTTACTGGTTTCATCTTTAAGATAACAGCTAATATCGACCCTAACCACCGCTCTTGTGTGGCTTTCTGTAAGGTTTGTTCGGGTAAGTTCGAACGTAATGCGCCTTATAAACATATACGCCACAATAAAACGATGCGTTTTTCGTCGCCCACTCAGTTTATGGCGCAACGCAAAACTACAGTCGATGAGGCTTGGGCAGGAGACATTATTGGCTTACCCGATAGCGGTGGTACTTTTAAGATTGGCGATACGCTGACCGAAGGGGAACTATTGCATTTCAAAGGTTTGCCGAGTTTCTCGCCAGAGATGTTTAAATACATTGAAAATGCCGATCCTATGAAGCAAAAGCAATTGGCAAAAGGTGTTGACCAACTGATGGATGAGGGTGTGGCACAGTTGTTTGTAAACCAATACAATAATCGTAAGATTATCGGAACGGTAGGTCAACTGCAATTTGAAGTGATTCAATATCGTTTGCTGAACGAGTATAATGCTTCGTGTAGATGGGAACCGTTGAGTCTTTATAAAGCTTGCTGGATAGAGAGTGATGATCCGCAGGAATTGGAAGCGTTTAAGAAACGCAAGTATCAGTTTATGGCAAAAGACCGGGAAGGACGCGATGTGTTTTTGGCAGATAGCGGATATGTATTGCAAATGGCGCAAATGGACTTTAAGAACATACGCTTTCACTTCACAAGCGAATTCTAAGTACACCTTATTATATATAACAAAGCGGGTGTGTCAAAAACGATACACTCTCTTTTTTGCAAAAGTCTGAACTATCTCAATATCAGGCTTCGTTATAGGGTGTATCAAACGTCAAAGCGCTGACAGCGCGACATACTTAGCCTAGGGTCAGGGAGCGAAGCGAGTGCAGCCCTGGGTTTTGGAATCGCCAACATGAATTCAAGCTCTGTAAGAGCGACACGCTATTGGCTTTTAGTGCCGTTCTTTCAGAACTCTTAGCTTATGGTAGTCACTGTCCTGGGGTTTTACCCCAGTCTAAATATGTCAGGCTTTCAGCCTTCTGCTTGTAGATATAATTATAAAAAACAAAGCGGGTGTGTCAATCTCTTCGTTTTGATACACCCGCCTTGTTAATAGCTGCTTTGAAGCAAGCTACTTATTTTTTACGGTTACCGTAGCGGCTCATGAATTTATCAACACGTCCTGCAGTATCTACCAGTTTAGATTTTCCTGTGTAGAAAGGGTGAGAAGTGCTGGAGATTTCAAGCTTTACCAACGGATAAGTTTCACCTTCAAACTCGATAGTTTCTTTAGCGTTGATTGTTGATTGCGACAAGAACATATCTCCGTTTGACATATCTTTGAATACTACCGGACGATATGATTCAGGATGAAGACCTTTTTTCATTTCAGTATCTGTTTTATAATTATTATTTCGTTACTATTTGGTAATAGTGTGTAATGGTTACTTTAGAGTGCGCAAAGATAACGCTTTTGTTCGAACAAAGAAAAAAAGTGGATTAAAAAAACTATTTCTCATTTTTTTTGATGACTTTTGTTGACGATAAATCAATTAATTAGCAATCTTTTATGAAAAAGTGGATTATTCTTTGTAGTGTGTTGTTCGTTTTTGGTGCTTGCCGATCGGTACAAAACACCTCTAAAGTTGAATTCTTTTGTAGTGTGGCATTTTATAATGTAGAAAACCTGTTCGATACCATTCCCGACCCAGGGAAAAATGATGCCGAGTATTTGCCAAATAGTGACAAAAAATGGAATACGGAAAAGTACACAGCTAAATTAAAGAATATAGCTAAAGTGATAAGCGATTTTGGTAACGAAAAATATAAGTATGGACCTGCTGTGATAGGTTTGGCTGAGGTGGAAAACCGTCGAGTGCTAGACGACTTGGTACGCGAACCTGCTATTGCTTCACGCGATTACGGTATTGTACATTATGAAGGTGAAGATCGTAGAGGTATCGACTGCGCGTTGCTCTATCATCCAAAAATATTTAAGCTGACCTCTTCAGCTCTGATTCCTCATAAATATCAAAATAATGATACTACCCACCTTACTCGTGGATTTTTGTTGGTTAATGGTAAATTGGCTAAAGAGGAGGTCTGTTTCATTGTGAACCACTGGCCTTCGCGTGGTGCGGCTTCGCCGGCGCGTGTTTGGGCTGCTAAGCAGGTGAGGGCAATAACCGACTCGTTGACCAATAACAATCCCAAACTGAAAATCATTGTAATGGGCGATATGAACGACGACCCGATGGATGAAAGTATGGCCGTGGCATTGGGTGCTAAAAAACAGATCAGTGAGGTGAACGATGGTGATTTCTACAATCCCTGGTGGGAAACTTTGGAGGATAAAGGTGTAGGTACATTGATGTATCGTGGCAAATGGAATCTCTTTGACCAGATAGTGTTGTCGAAAAACCTGTTAGGAAAGAAAGGGTTGCGCTACAATTCGAGCGAAGTGTTCTTGCGCGAGTACTTGTTACAGCAAGACGGACAATACAAAGGTTCGCCACTTCGTACACATGGCGGTCGCCTATGGCTCAATGGTTATAGCGATCATTTACCAACGGTAGTTTATTTGACGAAGTAATAAACCCCATTTGTGCGCACTCTCTTTTTGCTTTCTACTATTTGCAACTTCGACTTTGCAAATACAGTGGAAGTGAAATCATCATGCCCGGAATACTATTAAATTGTATCAAAAATGGGGTAGATTTACAACAATTCTCTCCTGCTATTAGAACAATAATGTCTAATTTTGCTGTGAATTTGATTCACTAACAAATAAATATTGAAAAAACATGATTAGTTACAAAAAATTAGGTCTGGTTAATACCAGAGAGATGTTTGCAAAAGCAATAAAAGGAGGATATGCTATCCCTGCCTTTAACTTTAATAATATGGAGCAGTTGCAAGCTATTGTGCAGGCTGCTGTAGAAACAAACTCACCGGTAATTCTTCAAGTTTCCAAGGGTGCTCGCGCGTATGCCAATCAGACACTGCTTCGCTACATGGCAGAAGGTGCTGTGGAATATGCTAAAGAGTTAGGCTGTGAAAATCCACAGATTGTTCTTCATCTGGATCATGGCGATTCTTTTGAAACATGTAAATCATGTATTGATATGGGATTCTCTTCGGTAATGATCGATGGTTCTCATCTTCCTTATGATGAAAATGTGGCACTTACTAGAAAGGTAGTAGAATATGCACACCAATTTGATGTAACTGTAGAAGGCGAACTTGGCGTATTGGCAGGTGTAGAAGATGAAGTTTCGGCAGAACACCACACGTATACCGAACCAGCCGAAGTAGTAGACTTTGTAACTAAAACAGGTTGCGACAGTTTAGCTATCTCTATCGGTACCTCGCATGGTGCTAACAAATTCAAGCCAGAACAATGCACCCGCAACGCCGAAGGTATTCTTGTTCCTCCTCCATTGCGTTTTGATGTATTGGAAGGTTGCGAGAAAGAACTACCCGGATTCCCTATCGTTCTTCACGGAGCTTCTTCGGTTCCACAAGAAGAAGTGGCTACTATCAATAAATATGGTGGCGCATTGAAAGATGCTATCGGTATTCCAGAAGAACAGCTTCGTAAAGCAGCAAAATCGGCAGTTTGCAAAATCAACATTGACTCGGATAGCCGCTTGGCTATGACAGCTGCTGTTCGCGAAACATTTGCACTCCATCCTGCCGAGTTTGACCCTCGTAAGTACTTAGGTCCTGCTCGCGACAGAATGAAGAAACTGTACAAGCACAAAATTGAGAATGTATTAGGTTCGGCAAATAAGCTGTAATTTAATTACTTATGCCTTTCCTTGAGAGAGGTGATAAAACAAAAAGACTCCGCTTCTAATTATAAAAGCGGAGTCTTTTTTATAGAAATATATCTTATTTACTTAGCTGTATATCTGGTATTCAGGCCGTCAGCAATTTCTTTTGTGATGTTGTATGTAGGATCGCCATACAGTAGGTTGTCGAAACCTGTGTTGGTAATAATCATACTATATCCTTTTGTTTTGTTGTACTCTTTCAAGAATGAGTTGATAGAGTCGCGAAGAATCACACTGTTCTTAGCATTTTCGTTTTGAAGTTCGGTTCTCAAACGATTTTGCAATGCTTGCAAGTCTTCCTGCTTTTTCATGATGCGGTTGTACTCTTGTTGCATTCTTTCTTGAGAAGCAAATGCACCATTGTCGTGTTTGCGTTGAAACTCTTGTTGTTCCTTTTCCAATTCACGTCCTTTTTGATTCAGGGTAGCTACAACATTTTCCTCTTTCTTCATCATCTCTTCAGTTACATCGTTCCAGAAGTGGTAGTTCAGTAGCAGTGTGTCGAGGTCGACAAAAGCAATTCGCATATCGGATGTTGCTACTGCTCCATTGCCCGAAACTGTTGCTGCTGTTGCCGGGTTTTCTGCTTTACCTGCACATTGAGCAAACATAAAAATGGTCATTACTGCCGCAACCACGTTCATGATGTAGTTTTTTCTCTTCATAATGTTTACAATATAATTTTTAATTAATTAGTTCAAACTGTTCTTTACGGTTTCTTCCATATCTTTGAAAGACCACTGGTTGCGTTTGCGTGCTTCGCGGTCTTGCGACTGAACGCATCCAATACCTTTCTCTCTCATTGCTTTGCTGCCGCTGATGTGCGTGTTGGGAAACTTACCTTCTTTCGAAAAAAGAATCTTCACCCCGAGGAATACGAGGCAAATAGCAACAATTAACACACTTATCAGTATCGTATTAAGCATTTCTTCTAACTTTGTGGGTGCAAATATATGCTTTTATAGGAACTCATCATCCTTTTTTACTATAAAAAAAAGGAAACGCTATTTGATAGTGCCTTCAAATTAACCATATTTAGTAAATATTCTATATAGAAGCGTGTTATTTGCCTCACTAAAACAAAATGATTATGAATAAAGCAACCTTAGAACCGGCGAGTGTGTTTCATTATTTTAAGGAAATATGCAACGTTCCCCGTCCTTCCAAACACGAAGAGAAAATTATCGCTTACCTGAAAACATTTGCTGCTGAACATCAGTTGGAGATAAAAGTAGACAAGGTAGGCAATGTCCTGATAAAAAAGCCCGCGACTCCGGGTTATGAAAACCGAAAGACTGTGATTTTGCAGTCGCACGTAGATATGGTGTGCGAGAAGAACAGTGATGTAACTCACGATTTCTTAAAGGATCCTATCGAAATAGTGATAGACGGAGAGTGGATGAAAGCCAACGGAACCACTCTTGGAGCCGATAATGGTATTGGTGTGGCTACTCAACTAGCGTTGCTTGCTGCTAACGATTTGCAACATGGCCCCATTGAATGTCTCTTTACGATAGACGAAGAAACTGGCTTGACAGGTGCATTTGCACTGGAACAGGGTTTTATGGAAGGTGATATTCTGTTAAATCTAGACTCTGAAGATGAAGGAGAAATCTTTATTGGGTGTGCCGGAGGAATGGACTCGGTAGGAAAATTTAACTATACGAATGTAGCTGTTCCTGAAGGATACTTTTTCTTCAAAGTTGGAGTATCGGGCTTGAAAGGCGGACATTCGGGTGGCGATATACATTTAGGACGTGGTAACGCGAATAAAATATTAAATCGTTTCTTGAGCTATACCGCAAAGAAATATGATTTTTATTTGTGTGAAATAGATGGTGGTAATCTGCGTAATGCTATCCCAAGAGAAGCGTATGCGCTGTGCGCTGTGCCTTTCGGTGCAAAAGAGTCTGTTCGGGTGGATTTGAATATCTTCACGGCTGATATGGAAAATGAAATAGGCGCGATAGAACCGGATTTGAAATTGACACTCGAATCGGAAACCCCACGTGCCACAGCCATCAATCAGGATACGGTAAAACGTTTGCTGAAAACACTTTATGCAATTCCACACGGAGTGCAAGCGATGAGTAGCGATATCCCCGGACTGGTGGAAACTTCCACCAATTTGGCCTCTGTTAAAATGCAAGAAGATCATATTATTAAAATAGAAACCAGCCAACGAAGTTCTATCCTTTCTGCCCGTAACGATATTGCCGACACTGTACGTGCCGCGATGGAATTGGGAGGTGCCGAAGTGTCGTTTGGTGATGGATACCCCGGTTGGAAACCTAATCCGGATTCGGAAATACTCAAAGTGGCCGAAGCGTCCTATCTTCGTTTGTTTGGCACGAAGGCAAAAGTTATGGCTATTCATGCCGGTCTGGAATGTGGCCTATTCCTGGATAAGTATCCACATTTGGATATGATCTCTTTTGGTCCTACTCTACGTGATGTGCACTCGCCAGACGAACGTATGGAGATTGCTACTGTAGCCAAATTCTGGAAACATCTGTTGGATATCTTGTTGAATATTCCAGAGAAAAAATAATAATCAACGTGTTTTTACGTTTAGATAAGCGCGGAGTAGAAAAGTTTCTGCTCTGCGTTTATTGTATACGCATGAAAAGAATATTTCTATATATACTATCTCTGTTCGTTGTACTCATTTCCTTTCAGGCATGTGATGACGACTCTATTTCTTCAAATCCTAACCATATGTTGTCGTTTTCTAACGATACACTGCGACTTGATACGATATTTACTAATATCAGAACATCCACTTATTTGCTGAAGGTGTATAACAAAAATAAGCAATCTGTTGTGGTTTCTTCGTTGGTATTGGCGGATGCTGCTAACTCAGGCTTTCGCATGAATGTGGATGGTATAAAAGGTAATTCCTTTTCGGATATTGAGATAAAGAGTAAAGATAGTCTCTATATATTCGTGGAGGCTACTCCGGAAGCTACTGAAGTTAACCATCCGTTTTTGATGAAAGACTCTATTGTGTTTATAACCAATACGGTTCGACAGGATGTTAAGCTGCTAGCTTACGCACAGAATGTGTATCCGTTTCGTGGTAAAGTAATAGAACGTGATACCACACTGACGGCTACTCGCCCTCTGCTGATTTACGACAGCCTATGTGTTGCCGAGAATGTTACATTAACGCTTCAGCCCGGCACTCAACTCTATTTTCATGATAAAGCAATCCTAAAAGTACGCGGTAGGATAAAAGCCGAAGGAACCATTGAAGCACCTGTGGTTTTGCGTGGCGACCGCACGGACAGGCTCTTTTCAAGTCTTCCGTACGACCGCCTGCCGGGACAGTGGGAGGGGGTTGTTTTTTATCCCCTCAGTATGAATAACCATATTGAATATATGGAGCTTCGAGGGACTGTTAATGCCATTCGTTGCGAAGCTTCGGATGTGGAGCAAATCAAGCTGACAATCCTTAACTCGCGGATAACGCAAAGTTCCCGACAAGGGTTGGATATGACGATGTGTAAAGCTATCGTAGCCAACACGGAGATTTCCAATGCAGGAGGTGATGTGGTGAGTTTGCTTGGTGGCGATTACGAATTTACACACTGCACACTTGCCAATTACTTTTCTTGGAATACGCGTAAAGGTGTAGCTCTTGCTATCAGTAATACACAAGCTAAGGAAAACTATCCGCTGTCGATGGCATCGTTTCGCAATTGTGTTATAGCTGGTTCTATGTCGGATGAACTGATGTGGAACCGCTCTTCGGACGAATCGGTTCCTTTTAATTATTACTTTTCTCATTGTCTCATAAACTCTCCCGAAGATAGCGGATCAACTATTACTGAGGTTGTGTGGAAACGCGATGACCACTTTATGGAATTGGACAGGGCGATACAATTCTACGATTTTCGTTTAGGAGAAGGTTCGGCAGCTATTAATATCGGATCGCTCATTGATGCTGCAAACTATCCTACGGATAGAAATGGCGAATCTCGCATTAGTGACGAGGCACCGGATGCCGGTTGCTGCGAATGGCAAGGGATGTAATGGCTAAATACCTTACCTTTTATTTGCTTTTCCTTTTTCTTTTTTCCCCGGTTAGTGGGCAGGAATTGGAGTCATTCAAAGTTGTTTTTTGGAATGTGGAGAATTTATTTGATGTGGAGAAAGATTCGCTCAAAGATGATAGTGAGTTTCTTCCCACTTCAATTCGGCGTTGGCATTATGGGCGTTACAAAGAGAAACTGGCGAATGTTGCGCGTACAATAGTTGCTATTGGTGAGTGGCAACCACCTGCATTAGTTGGTTTATGCGAAGTAGAGAATGCCAACGTCATGAATCATCTTACCAAGTATGCTTCGCTTAGTGAATTAGGATATCGCTATATAATGACTGACTCGCCTGATCGTAGGGGAATTGATGTTGCGCTACTTTATCAACGGGAGCGGTTCAAACTAATTGGTAGCCAATCTATACGAGTAGCTGTAAACAAGCCAACGCGTGATATTCTCCATGCAACCGGGTTGTTGGCTACGGGCGATACTGTAGATGTTTTTGTGGGGCATTTTTCATCTCGTTCCGGTGGAGAAAAAGAGACCGAACCATTACGCCTGGAAGCAGCAAGAACCATGCGAAGTGCGATTGACAGCCTGTTTACTATTCGTGTTTATCCGAAAATTATCGTCATGGGCGATTTTAACGATTATCCTACCAATAAGTCTGTTGCTACAATACTACAAACTCATACCCCAACAGACTCCATTATTGATAATGCTTTGTATCATGTTTTGGCACGCAAAGCCACAGACAAGAACTACGGGTCGCACAAATATCAGGGTAAATGGGGCTTGCTTGACCATCTCATTGTTTCGGGTGCATTGCTAAGACAAACGAACGCTGTTTATACTACAGAAGAGAAAGCAGGAGTTATTCGTTTCCCGTTTTTACTGACTCCTGATACCAAGTACGGCGGTGACCAACCGCTTCGTACCTATTATGGAATGAAATACCAAGGTGGTTTTAGCGACCACTTGCCGGTAATGATGGAGCTTGTTATGAAGGTGGAGTATTGATTAAGGTCTATCTTCTTCTGCTATGCCAAACGTCGTAGATGGTTCGCTTCCCATGTAAAACTCCAATTTGCCACCCGATACTATATCTTCGTGTATAATATACGACTTTGTATATGATTTGCCGTTTAACTTCACCCGTTGAATATATTTATTCTTGTCACTATTGTTGTGTGCAATAATAGTAAATGTTTTATCGTTTCCTACCTTCACTGTAATCTCGTCGAAGAGCGGACTGCCAAACACATATACTCCACCAGCAGGAGCTACCTGATACAACCCCCACGATGATAAAATATACCATGCCGACATTTGTCCCACATCTTCGTTTCCGCAAAGTCCGTCGGGAGTGTCGTCGTATAATTCGGTAAGAATTTGACGTGCTTTCTCGGCACTCTTCCATTGCTGACCCACAAACGGATACATATATATAATGTGGTGACTGGGCTCGTTGCCATGTGCATATTGTCCTATTAATCCTGAGATGTCTGGTGATGCGTGTTCACCAAGATCACCTGTGATAGTAAATAATGAATCGAGTTTAGTGATAAATGCTTCTTCACTGCCAAATAAACCGATCAATCCGTGTACATCGTGTGGCACTAACCAAGTGTATTGCCACGCGTTCCCTTCTGTATAATCGTTGGTTCTGTGTGCGGCATGAAACGGGTTGAACGGCTCGCTAAATGTTTTTTCGGCAGATAAGGCACGCATAAAGTTGGTATTCTTATCAAAATAGTAAGTGTAACTCTTACTTCGCTCCATAAAGTAGGTGTAGTCTTCTTCTTTATTCAAAAGTTTAGCAATCTGTGCCACACACCAATCTGCCAAGGCATATTCCAATCCTTTCGCTACTGTTTCGTGAGTTGGCTCTTTATCGAAAGGTATATAACCATATTCTTTAAGTGATCCCAGCGAGCGTTCTTCGAGCATTGCAGAAGTTTTCATAGCGTGGTAGGCTGCTTCTTTATTTTCTACAAAGCCCTTCAATACTAAGTCGGCAAGAACAGGAATACCCGGATTACCTACCATGCAATTGGTTTCGTTGCCCATCAGATGCCATACAGGGAGTTTGCCCTGCTGTTCAAAGATATGTAATATTGTTTGCGCATAATCTTTCTGAACTTCAGGATGAATAATTGTAGCTAAAGGATGTGCTGCTCTGTATGTGTCCCAAAGTGAGAACGTGGTGTAATTAACGAAGTCTGCGCCTCTATATACCACTCCGTCTGCTCCGCGATAATCACCGTTCACATCGCAAAAGATAGAAGGGGCAATGAGTGAATGATAGAGTGCAGTATAGTATATATTCTTGTATTTCGTTTGTTTTGTTTTGGCAACAGCTTTGTTTAATTCTTCGTTCCATATTTGGTTGGCTTGTGCGTAAACTTCTTCAAAATTCCACCCCGGAATCTCTGTTTCGCGATTTAATTGAGCATTGGCAGTGCTGACGGGAGATAATCCAACCTTTACTACCACACACTCTTCTTCTTGTGTCATATCAAAGAATACTTCCGTAAATTCACAACTGGATGATGTGATAAACTTGGTAATAGGTTGTGAAAAGATAGCGTTGAAATATACTTCCTGATGCTCTGCCCAACCGCGCGATTTGCGGTAGCCGGAGATAACGGTATCGTTCTCTTGAATAATATATGCCTCGGTCATGTTATCCCAACCAATGCCACGTTTTAAATCAACCACAATACGGGCTTGGTCGGTTGGCGGAAAGAAATAGCGGTGCATGCCTACGCGAGCTGTAGCGGTTAGTTCCACAGCAATATCAGCTTCGGGCATCCATACGGAGTAATAGCCCGGCTTGGCTATTTCGAATTTACGTTCAAAGGAGTATGCCCTTCGGCCGTCGGTGGCGGGCATGAAGGTTATGTCGCCCAAGTCTCCGATGCCTGTTCCACTAAGGTGCAGGTGGCTAAACCCTACGATAATTGAATCACTATAATGATATCCCGAACACCAATCCCACCCACGGGTGTTTTGTGTAGGTCCCAATTGCACAAAACCTCGAGGTACATTAGCTCCAAGGAATACATGTCCATGTCCACCTGTTCCAATATGCGGTTTAACGTATTGCGTCAAGTTGTAGAACTCGGTTTTATTCGTGTTGCATGCTATAAAGCATATTGTGGTAAGCATGAACAAAAAGAGATAACCGTAGTGTTTCGCTTGGATTTTCATGACTCGTTCGTTTGGAAAGTATGGTGATAATTAATAAAGCTCTAAACCGAATTCATTTTTCAGGTCAATCAACGCATCGTTGATTATAGCCATTTGCTGGAATCTTTCTCCGCGAGATAAGACTTTCTTTTTATCTTCGGTTGTACTGATGCGAAAATATAATGTAATCTGTTTGTTCCTCAGATGTTTGCGTAGATAGCTCTCGATAGCAGGCTTCAATGGTACAAACAAGTTCTTAACAAAATCATTCTCTAATACGAACTCAAAAGAAACATCATCAATCAATTTGATATGTGCGTGTTTCATGCGATCTGCAAGTGCTTTGTCATCTTGTGGTAGTTCGGAGGCAAAGGCTTGCCAATGGAGATTCAAATTTACTTCATCAATAGGATAATCTTTTTCAGGTTCAGATGGTATGACTGCTTGTGTAGTCTGCATTATTTGTTCCGGAGCAGTATTCTTCTTTGCCTGACGAATACTTATCTGCGAAGCACTGATAACCGGTATCTTCTTTTCCGTTGTGGTTTTAGTGCTCTTCAAGATATCCGGCATTTTGTGTGCCGGTTGTGGCGTGGCTGTTACTGATTGAGGTTTTTCAGTTGCTACCGGTTGCTGTGTACTTGCTGTAGCCTGTGGCTGCTGAGCTGCTGCAGGCTTGAAAATTGGTTTTATAAGTTCAGTAGGGCGACGCCCATGAGATACATCTTCGCCCTCAGCGGTAAGCTGTGCTACCTGTATGAGGGTCAGTTCAACCAATAACCGCTTGTTCTTGCTGGTGCGGTAGTTCATGTCGCAATCATTGCACAATTTTATGGCTTTGTAAATGAACGGTAGCGGACATTTCTGTGCTTGCACTTGATAGCGATCGCGTATGCTGGCTCCAACTTCGAGCAGTGGTAATGTTACAGGATCTTTGCTTACCAACAGATCGCGGAAGTGCGACGACAAACCGGTAACAAAATGGCTTCCTTCAAATCCATTATTCAATACATCATTGAAAAGCAGCATTGACTCCATAACGTTGTTCTCCAATAAGAAGTCTGTCAGGCGGAAGTAATATTCATAATCCAACACATTGAGGTTCTCAATGGCGCTTTGGTAAGTTATCTTCCCACCGGTAAAACTCACTACTTGGTCAAAGATGGATAGTGCGTCACGCATTCCACCATCCGCTTTGAGTGCAATGACATTCAAAGCCTCGGGTTCGGCAGTGACACTTTCTTTTTGTGCTACGTACATCAGGTGGCTAACCGTGTCTTCTACGCTGATGCGATTAAAATCGTATATCTGACAGCGAGAAAGAATAGTTGGGATTATTTTATGCTTCTCTGTTGTAGCCAGAATAAAAATGGCATGATGCGGTGGCTCCTCAAGTGTCTTAAGGAAGGCATTAAATGCAGAAGCTGACAGCATGTGCACCTCATCAATAATATAAACTTTGTATTTGCCAATTTGCGGTGGTATGCGTACTTGGTCTACCAGTTGACGAATGTCATCCACAGAGTTGTTGGATGCGGCATCCAGTTCGTGTATGTTGTATGAGCGCTGCTCGTTGAAAGCCACACACGATTCGCATGTGTTACACGCTTCGCCGTCTGCGGTAGGGGTCATACAGTTAATGGTTTTCGCAAAGATGCGTGCACAAGTTGTTTTACCCACTCCACGTGGCCCACAAAAGAGGTATGCGTGTGCTAACTTATGTGTGGCGATTGCATTTTTTAGCGTGGTAGTTAGCGCTTTTTGCCCTACTACCGACTCAAAAGTAGAAGGACGGTATTTTCGGGCGGATACGATATAGTTTTCCATAATAATTGGATAATGCTTATTGTGAGTTTCATGCAAACTTACGGAAAAAATAGGTAACATGGATTGAAAATAATATAAAACATTACTTCCATTCTTTGTCCTAAAAATGCTATCTTTGGCGAATTGTTATTAAACTTCGTTGTGTATGAGCAAATTGACCTCTTTATGGAGCATTGTGCGGAAGCACAAATACCTGATTACCGTTGTGGGTTTTCTGGTGCTCATTGTTTTTATTGATGAAAACAGTCTTGTACGTCGCGCTAAGTATGAAGTGCAAATAAGGGAAATGAGACAAGAAATAGAGAAGTACAAAGCTGCTTACGAGGAAAGCACCGAGCGACTAAATGAGTTGATGACTAATCCAGAGGCAATAGAGCGCATTGCCCGAGAAAAATACCTGATGAAAAAGCCCAACGAAGATATATTTGTAACCCCACGCTGATGAAGAAACTAGCCCCGTCCTTTTACGTTATTGGTGGAATCATGCTCCTTGTAGGTGCAGCTACCTACATTACCGAATGGTTCTACTCATCATATATATACCTTATAGGTGCCACTTTGTTTGCGTTGGCACAAGTCAATATGGGTTATCAAGGGAAGAATAAAAACCTGAAAAGGCTCTATGGACAGCAACTACTCGGTGCGCTATTTCTAGTCGCAGCCGGAGTATTTATGTTCTTTGGTAAACAAAATGAATGGATATTGATGCTTACTATTGGTGGAGTTTTTCAGTTATATACTGCTTTTCGTATTCCTGCTGTTGAGAAGAAAGACAAAGAAACATAACACAATTACATTTAGCCATGAATAAAACACTTACACTTGTCCTTACTTTTTTTCTTTTGACATCTTGTTTTGTCGCTAATGATAACCCTATTGACCGTGAAGCTCTTGTACGTCGGCACAATGTGCATGTTACTTCGGTAGATACTGACGCTGCTTTGAGTGTTGGGAATGGTGATTTTGCTTTTACCGTAGGAGCTACCGGCTTGCAATGCTTAGCCGACCTTTACCACGAAAAAGGTATCCCCACCGAAACAATGGCTACATGGGCATGGCACTCCTTTCCTAATGTCAATAACTATACACTGGAGCAGACATACAAAGGGTATGATTTTCATGGCAAGCAAATAGATTTTGCCGCTCACGAAAAAACACCCGAAGGTCAGTATTTTAGAATTAATCCTCATCCAGCAGCACTAGGACAACTTTCTTTGTTATATAAAGGTAAAGAAATAACTCCCGAACAGCTAACAAGCATTGACCAAAAATTAGATCTCTGGACTGGTATTATTACAAGTCATTACCTGCTGGACGGAACCCCGGTTGACGTAGTAACTCTTGCACATAGTGATAGAAGTATGGTTGCTGTTGATGTGCACTCTCCCCTTATTCGTAACAGTGAACTGGAGGTGCGCTTACGTTTTCCGTATGCATATAATGCTAGTACAAAAAATAAACCTGCATTGATTTGGGATAATCCCCAAGCGCATACTACGACTATGACAAAAGAATCGGATAACGAAGTGTCGCTTTCCCGTCAGGTAGATGATTTTCAATATGTCACATCGGTTGCTTGGGAGGGAGCTTCGAACTTTATGCAGGCGGAAGAACATGATTTTCGCTTACAAACAGCTAATAATAGTGACAGGATAACGCTTGTTTGTGAGTTTGTACATAACCCCACAAACGAATCGAAGAAGATAAATAGTTGCAACTTTGCCGAAGCACGTAGTTCCAGTATCAATGCCTGGAAGCATTATTGGACTACAGGAGGTGCTATTGATCTTTCGCAGAGTACCGATTCTCGCGCACATGAGTTAGAACGTCGTATTGTGCAATCGCAATATGTGTTGAAGATAAATTATGCCGGTAGCTTCCCTCCTTCAGAATGCGGATTGGTTACTCCTACATGGTATGGTAAGCATAACTCCGAAGTTTATTTCATCCATGCGGCTCATTTTTATCAATTTGGGCGAACAGAATTATTGGAAAAATCATTGAACTATTATCGTCAGTTATTGCCAATAGCTATCGAGAGTGCTGCAAGTAAAGGATGGGAGGGAGCGCGCTGGCCAAAGATGTTTGGCGAGGGTGGCAGAGAAACTCCGGGAAGTATTAATCCTTTCATTATCTGGAATTTTCCTAATCCTATTTATTTATGCGAGTTAGTATATCGTGCTAACCCTACTCCCGAAACACTTGCTAAATACAAAGATGTTGTGTTAGAATCGGGTAAATTCCTCGCTTCGTATGCTACGTATGATGCGAAAAACGATCGGTATATGCTTGGACCTCCACTTAAAGCATCATCGGAAAGTTCGTTGGAAAGCGAAACATGGAATCCTACTTTTGAACTTGCATTGTGGTATTATGGATTGCAAACGGCACAAGAGTGGCGTATTCGCTTAGGTATGCAACCAGACTCCAAGTGGGCGGAAGTATTGAATAAATTATCTAAACCCACCATTGTGCAAGGTAAATATGTAGAAATAGAAACTGAGGCACATATTTATGATGATGCAAACAAAGGTATGCCTACTTCTATGATATATGCATTGGGGTATGTACCACCTACTCCTTTGATTGATAAGGAAGTGATGCGCGAAACTTTTCATGAATTGCTGCGACGTAGTCGTAATGGCTTTGGAAGGTGGGTAAGTTGGTCTATGGGACAAGGAGCCAATACCGCTGTGCGCTTAGGCGAATACGAAACTGCAATTAATATTGTTACGAACGATGTTCCCGCTGCCCAGTTCTTGCCGCAAGGGTACTCTAAACGACCAAAAGAGCCGGATGGTTGTCCGGCTTATATGCCAATTAATGGGTCCTTCCTTAATGCAATAGGACTGATGGCAGGTGGTTGGGATGGCGCCCCGGATGTAGTAGCACCGGGATTTCCCAAAGATGGAACATGGGTCGTAAAAGTAGAAGGAATGAACGCAATGCCCTAAGAAATTGGGGCTTGCAGTTAGTTCTTTAATCCCTCATATCCTTTAAGAATAACCCTCGTAGACCCTACTTTTAGCTTAGAGTCTATTCGTACAGGTATGCGGTTCGCGTCATTGGTGAGGTAAATCTTCATAGCCTCTTCTTTGTTGCTGAAGGCGTCATCGTCCATCATTAGGCTTAGTTTGATACAGTAATATTCGCGATCATCATTGGCTTTGACGGTTTCTATACCTTGATAGATGACTTCCATCGTTTTGAGTCGGCGACCCACCAATCCAGAAACGGTAGCTTTATCTCCTTTCTTCATCTTGCTATAATCCAACGTGCGTGCGTAATATATAATGCTTACCATATCATACGTACATCTGTTGGCAACGTGTGTGGTGTCGTAGCGCAACTTTCCATTTCCTGTGCTGATGTTTCGGGCAATAACCTTTCCGTCTTTATAGGTAAAGGTGGCTCGTTCGGTATAATATTTATCGCTTTGATGGTCGTCTTTGGAATAGGCAAGGGGCACTACCGAAGGAGTTAAGTATGACTGTAAAGTATCCGATAAGGTATGAATACTTTTTGCTACGCCCGTAAGATTCGCAGCAAGTGTGGCTTTGTACACTGGTGTACCTTGGTAGTTCTCGTTAACTACGGATAGTGTAGAACTTCCTGCCTTTATATATAGTAAGCCATATTTGTAGTACAGGTTATAGGTAAGGTTCTCACCTGCTTTGAAGTAGGTGTTCTTTACTTCGCACTGAGATTGCGCGTTGGCGATTGAACCAACGGCAATCAACAGCAGAAGTATAAAATAGTATTTCAAGATTTTCATCCGGATATTTTTGTTATGCACAGGTTATTTCAGCAAGCTTTCAGGGTCGAGATTACTTGCTTCAATGTCTTTGAAATAACGATATGTGCCTACTTTAAGTTCATACGTTGCCACATCATCGCACACGATGATGCCTTTTTCGTGCATTTGCAGAGCACTGATAGTCCACATTTGACTGATTGGCTCTTCAACCGCATGACGTAGCGCGCGTGCTTTGCTATGTCCATTCACAATGATAAGCACTTCTTTCGCCGACAATACGGTAGCTACACCTACGGTAAGTGCGGTTTTGGGTACTTTGTTCACATCATTATCGAAGAAGCGAGAGTTAGCGATAATAGTATCTGTAGTTAATGTTTTTACACGTGTGCGCGAAGCCAATGATGATCCCGGCTCATTAAAAGCAATGTGTCCATCGGGACCAATGCCTCCTAGAAACAAGTCAATACCACCATAAGATGCGATGCGTTCTTCGTAAGCGGCACATTCGGCTTCGAGATCGGCGGCATTTCCATTGAGAATATTTGCATTTTCCTTTATGATATCCACATGGCTGAAGAAATTATTCCACATAAAGGAATAGTAACTTTCGGAGTGATCTTGTGGCAAACCCACATACTCGTCCATGTTGAATGTTACCACATGTTTGAAGGATACAATACCTTTTTTATTTAGATCAATCAGTGCTTTGTACATTCCCAGCGGTGAAGAACCGGTTGGAAGGCCCAATACAAAAGGATTGTCGGCAGTTGGTTTTGCTTTGTTAATTGCAGCGGCAACATAGTTGGCTGCCCATAGGGAAATGGTTTGGTAATCAGGTTGAATAATTAAACGCATATTGTTCTATTTTTGAGTTATTATCATTATTGCTTAGGCAGGGCAAATGTAGGGAAATTAATCGTAAATCATTATCTACACTCAGCAGTTAATTGCTTTTGCCATCTTTCTTGCCAATTCTTTGCATGCCTCTGCATCCATCATTGCTTGCTTCATTTCTACAGGTTCGCCCACAACGTTGAACTTGCTCTTTTCTGCAAACTCGCCCATTCGTTTTACGGCCATGCCTGCCCATGTGAACGAACCAAAGTAGCCGAAGTGTCTGTTCTTTACCTCGCGCATTAATATCTTGCTGAGCAACGAATCTATTTCAGGAAAGATTTGCCCGTTGTATGTAGGTGAGCCAACAATAAGTCCGTTATACTTAAATATGTCTGTTAATATATCCGAAGCATTGCTCTTGGATATATTGTGCATTACAATGTTTATTATTCCTTGTTTGCTAAGCTCTTCGGCAATGGTTTCTGCCATTTGCTCGGTGTGTCCGTACATGCTTCCGTAAACTAAGACTACACCCTTTTCGGCTTCGTACCTGCTTAGTTTGTCATAAATACTAATAACACGTTGAGCATGTTTTACCCATACAGGACCATGTGTTGAGCAAATTGCATGAACTTTTAGCCCTGCAAGCTTTTGCAATGCTTTTTGCACAGGCGATCCGTACTTTCCTACTATGTTGGAGTAATAGCGTACCATTTCATTCCAGTAAATATCTGTATTGATTTCTGTGTCTATGTAGCCGCCATTGAGTGCGCCAAAACATCCGAAAGCATCGCCCGAGAAGAGGATACCGTCTTCGGGAATGTAGGTCATCATGGTTTCGGGCCAGTGTACCATAGGGGTGGTATGAAAGGATAACGTCCGTTTCCCTATTGGCAGGGTGTCGCCATCATTCACTAGAAGCGTGTTTTCGCTAACTCCGTAGTAGCCTTCTATCATGTTCAGTGTGAGTTTGTTGCCCACAATGGTGATGTCGGGGTAATACTTCTTGATGAGTGCGATAGATCCCGAATGATCTGGTTCCATATGGTTAATAACCAGATAGTCGATTGGTCTTTCGCCAATGTGTTGTTTTATTTTTCGGATATATACATCGAAATAATGCGGATCTACGGTATCTATAAGTGTAACAATGTCTTCGGTAATAAGATACGAGTTGTAGGACACGCCATAGGGGAGTGGCCACATATTTTCGAAGAGATGTTTTTGGCGGTCGTTTACGCCTACGTAATGGATGAAATTAGTCTTAGCTTCCATAATTATACTGTTTTTGAATGCAGTACAAAAATAGGAAAAATAGAGTTACTATTTACTATTACTAATCAAATATATACCATAATAGTCTCCCGCAGTTTTGATGCAGAGAATGGATAAGAGATAGTTTCGTTGCATCCGCTACCCTTTGCCCACTGCTCTTCGAGGTAGTAGTTGGCAGATGTAATACCTATTATAGGCACTACATTCGACATAGAGCGTATGCGCTTCATTATCTCAGGTCCTTTCATGTCGTCTATTAGTATATCAATGAGTATGAGGTCGGGGCGCTCTTGTATGAATGAGTTTACAGCGGTGCTGCCATTCTTTGCCCAAATGAGTTCATGCTTTTCTTTAAGAATATCTTGTATATTAAGAAAACGAGCCTCCGATTCTTCTACTACGAGTATTTTCTTTCCTTTACCCAAGGCTGTGTGTTCCAAGCTCCTAGTAAGGATCGTGGCTTCGTCGGCATAAGCAATGGTAAAGGAGAATGTGCTTCCCTTGCCTACTTCTGAGTCAACTACAATCTCACCTCCAAGATGTTTCACAAGGTTATCGGCGATGGATAAGCCTAGCCCTGTACCTTGTGAGAAACTATTTACTTTCTCAAAACGAGTAAAAATGGATTTGAGCTTATCTTGAGGAATGCCGCGTCCGGTATCACTTACAAAGAAGCGAAGCCCTTCTTTAGTCTCTTCCGCCCCTAATGTAATTGTGCCTTTTGTGGTGTTTTTTACAGCATTGGAGAGGAAGTTGAAGAGCACTTGTTTAACGCGATTGGGGTCGGTGAGAAGTGTTTTTTCCTTGTCCGGATAAACAACTTTAAGTTCTATATGCTTACCTACTTTGTTTCGATAGGTGTTTGCTACATCTCCAATAAGGCTATGTATATTTGCTTGAGACAGATGTATCTCATATCTACCCGATTCAATGAGCGACAAGTCCAGGATGTCGTTTACCAATTGCAATAGCAATCCGTTGTTGGTATGAATAATTTCAAGGTATTCGTCGCGACGTGCAGGATCTTCTTCTGCAGCAATGATTTCTGTGAAGCCGATGATGGCATTGAGTGGTGTACGTATTTCGTGGCTCATGTTGGCAATGAAGGAGGTCTTCATGCGGTCGCCCTCTTCGGCAAGTAGGCGTGCTTCAAGCAGATTTTGCATACGCTTGATGCGGTCGCTAATGTCGCTAAAGAGTACAAAAACCCGTCTATTTTCAATGGGGGTAATGTTGGCTCTGTAGTAATAAGTTGTTCCGATGAGTTCTACTGGGTATTCAATGCTTTTTACTTCACCACTATCCAGACTTTGCTTTATGTTGTTCCTAAGCAATTCGCAAACTTCGGGTGTGTAGATGATGTTTGCGTTTTGCCCAATAAGTTCTTGAGGGTCGTGGAAAAGGTTTAATCCTTCAGGTAGAATTATATCAAGAAGTGTAAGTTCTTCATCGAACACAAATACGAAGTCCTGCATGCTACGCATGAGGTTTCTGTAGTTGGAAACTTCTTTTTCTAAGCGGATATGCTCTTCTTGTTCTTCTTGTATATTGCGTAGTGCGGAAACAACTTTCAACGGTTTCCCGTTTTTACCGGTTCCGTAGCTATAGAGGTTGTTTTCTACCCACAAACTATCGCCTGTGGTATTTATTAAGCGATATTTAATGCTGGCGGTTTCTCCCTCGGCAGCAATCACTTTATTAAAAGCTGCAACTGCGCCGGGTAAGTCCTTGGGATGTATCATAGCATTAAATTCTTCCAGAGTAGTGTATGTGTTATTCCACGTACTTATTCCAATAATTTGTGATACATTATTTATAAAGTTGATTTTTTCGGTGGTTAGGTCGTATTCTAAAATTCCATATTTATATGCTGTAAATATGGCTGCAAACGGTACGTTTGCCTTGTTTTCTACCGAATTTGTCATAACTATTCTCTTTGTGATTCAAGCGCAAATATACAAAATATTTCTAAAACAATAAGAATTTGCAACTTTTTCCCTATAATTCTCAACTTTATTTGTTCGAATCACCTTGATGCGCACCGATTTCTTTCATCTTTTTTTTCACTCTGGCAGCAAATTCGTGGTTCTTTATGCCCCAATCAGGTGCTATGAGTAGCTCTTTGGGCGATTGTGATACAAAACGTTCCACCACAATATCGGAACGTAACCTGCGAATGTACGCAACCACTACATCTATATAATCATCGATGTTGAAAAGTTGAAAATCTTGTTCATCTCTTCTATATTCTAACTCCATGTGTGTTCCGCGTATAATTTGCAACTGGTGTAGCTTTAAAGTATTGATGGGTAGTTTCGAAAGAATACTCGCTTGGGCAATGATTTCTTCTTTACTTTCTCCGGGAAGTCCTAAGATGACGTGCCCACCTGTAAGAATACCACGTGATGCGGTACGATTAATCGCATCTTTAACATCGGCAAAGGTGTGCCCACGATTAATGCGTTTAAGTGTTTTTTCCAAACAACTCTCTATACCATATTCTATCAGGATGAAGTGTTTGTTGTTGAGTGTTTCAAAATAGTCAAGTAAACTGTCGGGCATACAGTCTGGTCGTGTACCGATAACCAGTCCTACTACATCTTTTACAGCGAGTGCTTCTTGATATTTTTGTTTGAGTGTTTCCAACTCATCGTAGGTGTTGGTGTAGGCTTGGAAATAGGCAAGGTACTTCATTTCGGGGTATTTGTGCGCAAAGAACTCTTTACCCTCTTCGAGTTGTTGGGTTATACTTTTCTCTGTGCGGCAATAATCGGGGTTGAATGTTTGATTATTGCAATATGTGCACCCTCCTAAACCTTTATTGCCGTCACGATTGGGACAGGTGAAGCCGGCGTTTATAGATATTTTTTGTACTTTATAAGTGAAATGCTCCTTCATGAAAGAGGCAAATTCATTATACAACGGCGTAGAAGAATTCTTTATATATGTTGGCGTACGCATAGTGCAAAGGTAGTATATTTTCCTTTATCAACTTTGAATGCACCATGTTTTATGCTGAATGCCATAAGCATTCAGTACAAATACTATAAGCATCTGAGGCGAATGCCATAAGCAAACGGGGCGAATGCTATAAGCAAACGAGACGAATGCTATAAGCATTTGAAATAAGAGTTATAGGTAATGTTTTTTTTGACTGTTTTTTGCTTCACTTCTGACTGTTTTTCACCTCGTTTCTGACTGATTTCTTAATACAAAAGCAGTCAGAAAATTATGTGAATACCCTGTGAAGGATAAAAGAGGGGGTCTTCACACGTAACTCACTAAATACCATTTGATTACAGCGATATGTGAATGTGAAGACCTTTTTTGTAAAAGTCTATTTGGAGTGTATAGTAACCTATTGGGCGGATATTATGTTTTGTAATAGTTGCTTCTGTTTTCCATAATTGTATTCATGTTATTTTCTGCCCAATCTACCAATGCTTGCAGGTGAGGGAAAAGACATTCTCCTAATTCTGTTAACTCATACTCAACTCTTGGTGGAACTTCGGCATAAATTTCGCGCCTCACAATTCCGTCAGCTTCCATCGAACGTAAGGTTACGGTTAGCATCCGTTGTGAAACATCTCCTATGGTGCGTTGTATTTCATTAAACCTCAGTTTGCCGTTGACTTTCAATGTTGTCAAAATAAGGATAGACCATTTGTCGCCCAAAGGGGCAATTACATCGCGAACCGGACAATAACCACTGGTTTCAAATTTCTTCAAACTTTTTTCCTCCATAACTCTCTCTCTTTCAATAATAGTTACACCAAAGTAAGTATCTTACCGTTATGTGCCTTCTTGTTTTATTAAAACGGTCGCCCTACCTTTGCTGTACAAAAGTAATAAAGTTACGAAAAGTAACAATCGTTGATAATTAAAACTTTAATAACATGAACAACGTAAAAAAAGTAGCAGAGAATGAGAATTTCACAGCTGTGGATTTAGGTAAGCTGTCACTCTTACCCGAAACCGCTAATGGGAAAGCGTTTTTGAAAGAGATTACAAAAGCAACCGGTACGGAGATTTCTCTAAGTGTCTTGCCTGCCCGGACAGATCTTCCAATTTTTCATTCCCATAAGCAGAATGAGGAAACTTATATTATTCTGAGTGGAAAAGGTAAATTTCAGGTTGATGATCAATGCTTTGATATTTCGGAAGGAAGCATAGTACGTGTAGCTCCTACCGGAGTTCGTGGTATGACCAATACTTCTGATGAACAGATGGTTTACATTGTTATTCAATCAAAAGAGAAGTCGTTGGAACAATATTCAATGGAAGATGGTGTTTTGCTAGAGGTAACTCCACTTTGGTAGAAAGAGAGCGTACACGTATCTGGTTGTGGGATACGTGTACGCTCTTTTAACTTATTTCCACTCTACGGTCATATCTTTTATTACACTTGCACCTCCCCATACTGTTCCGGTATGCTGGAAACCAAATCCACCGAAGGTGTTAGGGGTGAATTCTGTTTCCATATACACTTCTTTTACAAGTCCTTCGCGTTCGGGAGTGATGTTCTCCGGAAGTTGTTTGGCTGTTGCGATAAGTTTATTTCCGCGTGCCTCCAGTGTGATGCGGCAGTCGGGTTTATAACAAGTCGTACTGACGGGTTCGCTAATAGCTTGTGCTTTGCCATTTTCATAACGTACAAACACCATGTCAATTGCATTGCCGTACTTGGTGGTGCGTACTAATCTTAATGCGTAGCCATTTAGTGTTTCGGTGTCAAACTTGATGAATACATCCATGTATTGCGCTGTTGCACTGGAAAATCCCTGTCCTGCCGTCTTAGCTGGTACTGCGGTAAATTCCATTTTCATATTGCCAAAACTATTGCCAACAGGAGTGTAGCGTAGTCTTGCTCCTTTTGTATTTTGTACAAAGCCAAGGGCATGCGCTGCTCCATTTACACCATATCCATAGTACCAAGGATCTATCTCGGTGTTAGCTTCCCACGGGAATTCGTTCGTGTCTTCGGGAGCGAAGGCGTCGAGAGTAAAATATCCGGGACGAACGAAAGGTTGTGTTCGTGAAGAGATGCTCTTGAAATCAAGCTTCATGGGATTGACAATCCGTGTCTCTTTGGTTTGTATGGCTCTTCGGGTTATCAATCTGGTAACTTCTCCTACTTCCGAACGTAAGTCTTTGGGTTCGATAGTTGCCAGAATGTAAGAACCTACATCGCCCGGTGTAAGTATATACTCGCGCTTAGGTTCATTCATGCGCGAAACGGCCACTTCAATGGCGTTGTTGCCCAATTTGTCTGAACAGCGATACCATGTAAT
Source organism: Bacteroides sp. 214 (assembly GCF_010501015.1). Lineage (GTDB taxonomy): Bacteria > Bacteroidota > Bacteroidia > Bacteroidales > Bacteroidaceae > Bacteroides. The sequence goes on from NZ_QVML01000002.1 coordinate 82,194, forward strand.
AAGTGATTGATCGGGATACTTGGTGTCGAGGGCATAGTTTATGCTTAGTTTACTATCACCTTCGATGAGCTTTGGCTGACGTTTAAATACTGGCGCAGCCAGCACTTCGGGCAATATATAAAAGGCTGCCGCAGCTTCCAGTCCTGATGTTGAAGTTGCGAAAACTAAGATTTTCTGTAACGAGTCGCTTTGGTTGGTAGGAAATAGCGTGCAAGTTCTTTTATCGGTCGAAGATAAACGGGCGTAAGATTGGTGCTCTTGTGCAATGCTCCAGGTGATATCCTCGCTAACAGGTACTTCGATGTTGCCAAAACGTTTCATGACTGTATGCAAGGCAAGTGAAGACTTTCCGGTTTCTAATGTATCTTGACTGGTAGATATACGTAGTTGCATAGGTATGTCGGTGTAGCGTTTTCCCTCCTGTAACTCTGCTACAAGAGTTGCTTCTTTAAGGTTCATAGGATCCCAATCGTCGTTTCCTTGTAATAGACCGTAAAGATTGTACTGCAATTTTCCGTTTTGCTTGAAGTAATAGGCATCCATCAGCGGTTTTCCGGTCATGACTACGGTGTTCAGCGGATTGTGTCCTTTACCAATGATAAAGGGTTTATCGTTGAGGGTGACGTTGTGTTGGTAGTTGCGACATTCGTCTGCAGGGAAGTCACGCCAACCCCAGTAGGTTGTTCCGTTGTCGCTCAAACGAGAATCAAGTACTGCTACCTGGTCTCCTCCTTTGGTAAAGAATTGTTCGTTACTATTGCTTACGCAACGTATGTCGCAGTTCATAAATATAGCTCCTGTATAGATGGTACTTCCAAAGGGTTTGGAGGAATAAAAATCGAATGTGCAGTCGAGGTGTATTGCTGTCTTGCACAAAGCGTCATCCGTTTGTTCAAAATGGCAATTAACAAATAATACGCGCTTGCCACTTCCGTAAAAAGGCATGGTGTTGAGACGGCTGATGAAATGGCAGTTCTTGGCAAATACCCGGTCGCTATTACATAGTATCAGTTGTGCTTGTACGATAGCTTCGCCACGTTTTTTGCGATTAAACTCGGGTTTGAGTGGATATTCCAAGTCTATATTACAATAGTTGGCAAAGGTTATATTCTCGGTAGTAATGTCATCGCCTGTTATCTTGAAGAGTGTGAAGTTTCCTTTAGCCCCCATGGTTTGTCCGCGGTTCGCAGCAATAATTACGTGTTCGGGGTTACTAGATAGTCCGTGAAACTTCAGGTGGTTACACTTCAGGATGATGCCGTAAGGAAGACCCTCACCTTCTTGTGCTACACGGATAGCCGGATCGTCGGGGTCGTCAATCCAATATACATAGGGTGCTATGTGCAGCGTCATAGGAGCTTCTTTGGTGCCATCGGAAATTTGCGCCACAGCATCGTTTATACTATTAAATACATAGGGTAAGTTTGCCACAATGTGGTCGGGTAGCTGTCCGTCGATAAAGAAAGAGTGTGCTCCCAAATCAATACGCTCTCCTTGATAAATAATGTGGTCAAGATTAAACTCAATAGGATTTTCGGCGTTCAGTGGGGTATACACGAACGGAGTACTTGCCGATAGGCTAAGTGCAAGACACAAAAGTGTGCAGAAAAGTGTTCTTCGTTTCATGATGTTTGTGTTATTTTGAATACAGTTTTATTTCTTGTGCAATATAATAAGGAGTACGGCTCCCAACACCAACACAATTCCTAATATGGCATGTGCGCTGAGTGTTTCCTGAAAAACGATTACCCCGACAATCAGTGCTGTAACTGGTTCCATAGCACCCAACACCGAAGTCAGCGTAGAACCAATCCGCTTGATGGCTTGTACCAATGAGAGGTTGGATACTACTGTGGGTATCAATGCCAAAAGTAGTAAACTTTGTGTGGATTCCCAACTTTCAATAGGATGTAATCCGCCTCGGAATTGAAGAATGATAAAAAGAAAACCTCCGCCAATAAGAAAAACATAGAACGTAAGCCGTAGTCCGCTAAGGTGTTTAATATTAAGTATACTGACTGTAACCAGATACAGAGCATATCCTACCGCTGAAATAAGAACAATGATAATACCTATTATTGAAGTGGTACCTGTACCATCATACGAAAGAAAGAAGACTCCTGTAACGGCAAGCAGTACAGCGATAATGCGTCTTGCTGATTTCTTTTCCTTAAAGAATAACATCATCATTAGCGTAGTGAAGACCGGGTACATAAAGTGCAATGTAGTGGCTACACCGCTACCCATGTATAGATATCCCCACATGAGAAACAGAGAACTGATGTCGTAAAATATAGCCAGTACCACCAATGACCAAAAATCTTTTAATGTGATTCGGAATGATTGTTTGGTTATCATCAATACAACTGCTAAAGCAACGCAGGCAAATAGAAACCTGTAAAACAAAACAGAGTCAAACCCCATGCCTTGCTTCAATAGTGGAACAGCAAAAAACGGTATTAATCCGAAGCTTGCCGAAGAAAGTACTCCATAGCAGAACCCCTTAAAGGTTTCGGATTGTGTTTTCATTCGTCCAGCCACCCCTTTCCTTGTCGTGTAACTACGGGTGAATCGCCAAGACAGTCCACAATTGTTGATTCTTCACTGTCGCCTTCGCCTCCATCAATAATGAGATCTACAATCTCGCTAAACTTATCATTTATAAGTTCGGGATGTGTAACATACCCTTCGTCTTCATCTTCATCATGGTGTAGGGTAGAGGTCATGATGGGAGCTTCCAGCAATTCAATGAGTTGGAGGAGGATATTGTTGTCGGGAATACGTATGCCTACTTCCCTGCGGTTTTTGTAGATTTTTGGTAAGTTATTTCCGGTATTCAGAATAAAGGTGAAGGGACCGGGCAAGTTCTTTTTTAATAACTTAAAGGTGTTGTTGTTCATCTTTGCATACTCGCTTACCATGCTTAGATCTTTACAGATGATGGATAAATTGTTCTTGCGTGGGTCTATACCTTTAAGGCGGCAAATACGTTCTACAGCCCGTTCTTTTAATCCATGACACCCCATGGCGTAACGAGTATCAGTGGGGTAGATGATTACGCCACCGTCATTGAGAATGTCGATCACCTGCTGAAGATCGCGGGGGTTAGTGTTTCGTTCGTAGAGTTTTAACATAGTATAGAGTATTGAGAATTAAACATGATAGGCACGACGGCTTTGTTTTCTTGCCGGTCGTGCCTATGCTCTGTTTCCTATTTCTTTATTTTATCAAGCAGTCCTTTTATGGCATCCTTTGTTTTGCTGCCTTTATCGGTATCTGTTGCTGTAGAGTCTGTTGCAGTGGAATCATTCTTGTTGCTACCCAGAACTTTGTCGAGTAGGGATTCGGCAACATTTGTTACAGCTTGTTTACCCATACTTGCCAAGTCTACACCTACCTTAGGAGATGACATCTCTCCGGTGATCTTCAGGTCGAATGTAGTGAGCGAAGCAACCTTTCCTGCAGAGGCGGGAAGTTGTATCTTACCACTATAGTCTACGGTTTGATCCAGTCCGGTACTACCCGAAAGGTTCATTACGTAGTCTTTGAACTTGATGTCGAATGGGTCGGTATATAATCTTCCTTCTTTAATTTCGAAGTCCAGATTCATGTCTTTTACAGAAATGTTCTTGAGCTCTTCCTTGCCTACCGCGTCTGCAATTTTGTCAATTACGTCCACACCGCTTAAATTGAGGTCTTTAGTGGAGAGGTTACCATTTCCTTGCATAGTATTCAGTACGGGGCTCATCTGCTTATCCAGTAATGTTTGTACTGTCATGCTACCCGAATAGGTTCCTTTTAGTCCCTCAAAGATAGGCGCCATTTGTTTTACCATATCCAGTTCTTTGTAGGTCTGTGCAAAACTTAGATCAGTCATTTTGAATGAAGCATCTACTTCGGGTTTCTCAATGTCGGCAGTAGAGTAATGTCCGTTCATTACGATGTTGCCACCCATGGTGTTCATAGAGAGACCTTTCATGTTAGCAATACCATTATTAACCTTCAAGTCTCCTTTTATATTGTCAATATTCATTGCACCAAACACTACCTTCTTCATATTGACCGTCATGTCAAAGTCAACGTTTTTAGGAATCTCGATGAGGTTCATCGGTACAGTGTCTGTAGTGGTTGTGGTTTCTTCGCCACTCATAAAGTCGTTGAGGTTGAATAAGTTGGAGCTGATATTAAGTTTCCCCTTTATTACGTTGTCTTTCAACGCGAATCCCATGTAGTTCTCAAAGTAACAGTCGGCAGTGATGTCGTTCTGACCAATATTTACTGTGGTTTCGCTTAATTGAAGACGTTTCGGTGTGAAGGTAAAGATTGATTGATGTATGTCTACATCTGGAATGTCTTTCATCTTTAACTTCATGTCGGTTAGCTTGATATTTCCTGAGGCAGTAAGGCGGTCATATTGTTCATTTTCTATATATGACATACGCCCTGCCATAGCAAAGTCCGCGTTTACAATACCATTTAATTCCATCTCTTCAAGTGGATACACATCTTTAATCTTTCCAAGATCAAGCACACCGTTTGTATTTACATTGAAAGCAGCATCACTGATAGGTGTTTTTACCTCTGCCGTCATGCTAAATGGATTGTTTGCCAATCGGAACTTGAATGGATTAACCTCTACTATGGTTAAGTCAGCACTACCTCCCGGATTGCTTGCTTTGGCACTGATATTGATTTGATCTACTCCCGCAGGTAATGTAGGATATTGGAACATGGCATTCTTTACCTCGATAGATGCATTGAATTGTGGTACTGTATCGCCCTGTAAAATACCTTTAGCGTGTGCTGATAAAGTAGCTGTTCCTTCAGTCTTCAGATCCTTGAACTCTTTGGAGTAGATGGCAGGAACCAACGATAAGATTTCTTTGAATCCTACTTCACTGGTGTTCAGTGTAAGATCCATATCCATTGCCGGGTCTATCATAGCTATCCATCCGTCTATACCTGCTTTGATGGCATTAAGGCGTAGCTCATTTTTAGCTAGGGTAAATTTCATATTCTTCAGGTCGGCATCTACGTTCATCTTAGCATAGAAGTTCACTCCGTTAAGGAATGGTACACCACCCATTTTATAATAAAGAGCAGGTGTTTCTGCTTCAAGCTTTAAGACTGTTTGGTCGCTACCAAGATCACCCGAGCAGGTTGCACCTAGTTTTTTAATTTCGGCATACATGTTTCCTTGACGGTCATCGTAGATAATGTTCACATTGTCTAGAATCAGCTTATTAAGCTTAACAGAGAAAGAAGCCGAATCTTCGGTAGTCTCTTTTGTCGTTTCTTCGCTATCACTGGGTTTCATGATGTCCCAGTTAGCCTTTCCGTCTGCCAATACGATAGCTTTAGCGTAAGTATTTACAATGGCTATTTTACTAACTTCGTAGCCGCTGTTACCAAGGAGTGACATCAAATTAACGGTAGCTGTAAGCTCGCCAGCGTGTACCAGTGTGTCGTTTTCAAACTCGTTAATACCTTTCAGCCAGAAATCCTCAATCGTAATAGATGCTTTGGGGAAATTTTTGAAAAGGCTGATGCTTAGTTTGTCAAAGTCGAATTGTGCATTAAGCATTTTGTTACCTTCACTTTTAACAAGCCCTTCAATCTTTCCTCTGAAAGCGAAAGGTAACACAATCATCAATACCAGTATTACTGCTACTATGATTCCTGCAATCTTTAGTCCTTTTTTCATAATTCTTATTTGGGTTTATTTAATATATTGAACATGTTGTTTTACGCTTTTTTCTTTCGTAATTCTTCTGCAATGCGCCACTGTATAGCAGCACGGTCTTCTTGTCCTGCTCGTAACAAGGCATCTCCAAAGAGTTCGTGTGCCTTGGCATGCTCAGTTTTGAAGGTGGTTGCCTTGTCAAGGTCTGCAATGGCTCCTTCCACATCGTCTATTTTAAGACGTAGCTTGCCTCGGTTGTATACAGGCTTGAAATCGGCCGGACGCAATTTTACCGCTGTGCTGAGGCAGTATTCAGCTTCGTTGTACTCTCCTTTATTATAGAGGGTAATGCCTTTGCGAATCCAAGCATCTGCCATTTCGGGATATAGCTCGATTGCTTTGTCGTAATTGGCAATGGCTGCTCGTGCGTCGTGAGCTTGTGTAATAGAATCGTTTCCCAGTTGGTAATATTCCTGTGCAAAACGTTCGAGGCTCTTTCGCTGTATGGCAAGCTGCTCTTTCAAACTATTATTTTCAACACGCAAATGGTTGATAATGTTCAACTTCCGACGGATAAATCGTTGAATAGCCGGTTTTTCAATATCATAACGCGCATGTATGGCAACAAAGAAGTGCTTCAAGAAGGTCTCGAATTCGCCTTTATCGAATGCTTGTGTAGCTTTGCGGTACTCAATATCTGCTTGCGCTTGCTTCATTGCTTTATCAATAGCTTGCTGATTATTAAAACGCTGTGCAAAGTGTACTATCTCCGGGCGAACAAATACATCGCTACGGCTTATTTGTTTTTTAAGTTGAATACCTTCTAATGTAGTGCAACGACTGAGTGCTACATATGCTTGTCCGCCAGCAAATACTCCTCCTGTAAAGTCTACAATAACATGGTGGAAGGTAAGTCCTTGGCTTTTGTGGATTGTTATCGCCCAAGCCAGACGTATGGGGTACTGTATATACACACCCAATTCTTCTTCCTCTATTTCCTTTTTCTTCTCATTATAGCGGTAGCGAATGTTGCGCCATGAGTCTTTGTTTACATCAAACTCCTGCCCCTCGTCGGTTATCACATAGATAGTACCTCCCTCGCTGATACCACTTACCACCCCGATAGTACCGTTTACCCACCTGCGCTCGTAATCGTTTTTTATAAAAATAATCTGAGCACCGGGTTTCAGTACAAGCTCTTTGGGAGTAGGTAGGCTGCTTTCAGGAAAGTCTCCATTGATTTCTCCCTCAAAGGTAATTGGCTCTCCGGGTAGTTCGGCAAGCTTTTTATCATTGATAAAATCCACATTATCGCGACGTGTGGCGAGGGTGATATACATATCTTCTTCGCTCTGTTCTATCTTGGAACCATAGCGTGTGTTGAGTAGTTGCAAGTCGGCTGCTTCTACAGTACTGTTGCGTATGCGATCCAGTACATTGACGAAAACTCGATCTGTTTGCCGATATACTTTAGTAAGCTCAATGGAAACCAACTCCATTTCATTGAATACCCGTGCCGAAAAGAAATATGGAGTGGGGTAGAAACGGTTGATGATCTCTCGTTCATCATTCTTGATAACAGGCTCCAATTGAAAAATATCGCCTACGAGCAACAGTTGCTTCCCTCCAAACGGTTGACGCATGTTATGTGAATAGACCCGCAAAATTTTGTCAATGGCATCTATTGTATCTGCTCGTACCATAGAAATCTCATCGATGATAACGAGTTCTGTCTTTTCGAGTAGTTTGCGGTGTTGTTTGTTGTACTTGAAAAATTCGTGTATGCGGTTCTTTTGTAGACTCAGGTTGGGGTCGTCGGGTAGTAATGGATGAAACGGAAGCTTAAAAAAGCTGTGCATTGTGCTACCACCTGCGTTGATGGCGGCAATACCTGTAGGCGCCAGTACTACGAACTTTTTCTTGGTATGCTCGCATAAATATTTCAAGAAAGTAGACTTTCCCGTCCCTGCTTTCCCCGTGAGGAAGAGTGACTGGCTGGTGTACTGTATGAGGTTCAGTGCATTCTGAAACTCTTTGTTATTAGTGTCTACTGTAAACTTCACGCGCGTGTTTTGCTTATTCCCTACAAACGTAGTAAAAAAAATGATACGGTAAACGACTTCCGTTTACTTAAGTATATAGCGGAGGTGTCTACTTCAGAAAGACGAAGTACACAGCCAATATAAGGCAGACAAAAGCCGCAAGATGGTTCCACTGCAACGTTTCTCCCTTAAAGGCTATGGTAGAAAACAGCGTGAACACAATCAGTGTGATTACTTCTTGAATAACTTTTAGCTGCATGAGTGTAAATGGGCCACCATTTCCACTGAAGCCTATGCGATTGGCTGGTACCTGAAAGGAATATTCAAACAAGGCTATAAACCATGAAAACAAGATTATTCCATAAAGTGGCCAACTGCTCGAAATCTTCATTTCGTGCAATTTCAAGTGTCCATACCATGCAAAAGTCATGAAGACATTGGACATAATGAGCAGCAAAATGGTATAAAAAGCCTTCATGTAGTGTGTTAGAGGACTTCGAAGTGTTGTAGTGCTTTCATGATTCCGTCATTGTCTACACTAGGAGCTACGTAGTCGGCGATGCGTTTTACATCTTCTCCGGCATTTCCCATAGCTACGCCAATAGCGGCATGCTTAAGCATAGGAATATCGTTTCCGCCATCCCCGAAAGCCATAGTGTCTTTTAAATCAATTTCAAAGTGGCGCAATATTTCGTCCATGCCACGGTCTTTTCCGTTGTCTTTGGCTACAATGTCAGTAAACGAAGGATGCCAACGACCTGATGTACAGTGTGGTAATAAAGGCATAAACTCGCTTTCTTGTGAAGGCGTGATGAATGGAGATACTTGAAATACCTCTTTGCCAAGTATCTCATCGGGACTTATTGTTGCGATGGGTGAAATGTTGAGTGTTTCGCAAAATTCGTCGGTAACCCAGCTTTGGTTACATAGAGCAATTCTTTTCTCTTGCACAAACACGCACGAGAGTTGTTGTTTTTTTACTCTGTTTACCAATACCTCTATATCTTCGTTGGGGATGCTGTTCTTGTAAATAACTTCATTGCCGGCATAACAATATGCACCGTTCATGGTGATAAACCCATCGAAAGTTAGTTTACCTAAATTATTTATGATTGTTTTAGAGCGTCCTGTGGAGATAAAAACCTTTATGTCTTTTTCTCTTAACGCATTGATTGCCTCAATAGTAGATGTGGGAATAGTATGAGTCTTGAAGCTAACTAACGTCCCGTCTATATCAAAAAATATAGCTTTTATCATTTGTTTTCTTTTGATTTTGCCCAGCAAAGGTACACAATTCTTTTTTTAATGCTACTTTTGCTAATGCAATTTATATTAAAAATGGCTATGAGGTACAATTTCGACGAAGTGATAGACCGTAGCGGTACAGATGCTGAAAAGGTAGAGGGTGTAAAAATATTCTGGAATCGCACAGACTTGCTGCCTATGTGGGTGGCGGATATGGATTTTCGTACAGCTCCTTTTATTGTTGAAGCTCTTCGTGAGCGACTTGATCATGAAATATTAGGCTATACTTTTCGGTCGGACGCGTGGTACGACTCCATTATTGAGTGGCTAAAACAACGTTTCGAATGGAATGTTACGCGCGAAATGCTGAACTTCTCACCGGGAGTAGTACCTGGTTTTACTATGGCTATTCAGCAATTTACGCAACCCGGCGATAAAATAATGGTGCAAACGCCGGTTTATCATCCGTTTTTCTTATCGGCCGAGCGAAATCATCGCGAGGTAGTGTACAATCCACTGAAACTAGTAGATGGTCGTTACGAAATGGATATGCCTCTTTTTGAAGCACAGATAAAAGATTGTAAGATGCTTATTCTATGCAATCCGCAAAATCCTAGTGGCAGGGTGTGGACTAAGGATGAGTTGCAAGCGATAGCTAAGATATGCTATGAGAGTAATGTTCTTGTGGTATCCGATGAAATACATGCCGACCTTACTTTCCCGCAATATCGCCATTATCCGTTTGCTACCGTCTCTGAGGAAGCGCGTATAAACTCCATAACGCTGATGTCGCCAAGCAAAGCATTCAATATGCCGGGGCTCTCAACTTCATATGCTGTTATTCCTAATGAAGAACTTTGCAAGCGTTATGCCGAGCAGGTTGCTATCAATAGTGTAGGCGAAGGTCATCTGTTTGCCTTTCTTTCTGTGGCAGCCGCGTATAGTCAGGGCACAGATTGGTTGCATCAAGTGCTGGCTTATGTACAAGAAAATATAGACTATATGGATAGCTTTCTTAAAGTGCACGTACCAAAGATTAAAGTTATTCGTCCGCAAGCTTCCTATTTGGTCTTTTTGGATTGCAGGGAGCTTGGATTATCACAAGAAAATCTGCTTCGCTTTTTTGAAGACGGTGCACACTTGGCTTTGAACAATGGTGCAATGTTCGGAGCGAATGGCGAAGGCTTTATGCGAATAAATGTAGGTTGTCCGCGTGTTACGTTAGAACAAGCTATGAAGCAACTACGAGATGCTTTTCTTACTCTCTGATTAGCGGCAGGGTAGAGCAACGCAATAAACCACCCATTTTGGAGATCTCGTAATAGGGAACTCGTTCTACGGTCATTCCCCAAACTTCCTCCATGTGTGTGTTTAAGCGGACGAAGTTCTTTTCGGATACCACAACCTCGGGTGAAATAGAAAAAACGTTGCTATTCATAAGATACATCTCCTCGCGGGTAAGCTCGAAAATATTCTCTTTGCCAAAAATATCTAAGAGAAGCTTATAGTCTTTCTTGTTTGCAAAACCATCTTTGTAGATAATTGCCTTGTTGCTGTTTACGGGCATGAAAGTACAATCCAGATGTAATATGCCCGCTCGTGGATCGGTGTCGTTCTTTTTTAACTCCAAAGGAATAAATGTCTTTTCGGGGAAAAGTTCCTTTAAGAAATTGAGCGCATAGAGATTTGTTCGAGCGGATTTGAGATTGGAGTAATCCTCGCCCAAATAGATACCTAAAAAAACAATATCATTGTATAATACCACATCCCCACCTTCTACATGTGCCTTTTCGGGTAAGTTGTATATCTTGTTGTAGGCTATTTGGTCGTACACTATTTGATAGGCTTCTTTCTCGTCGTCACGATCGGGTATGATGTTGGAGTTGATAATCTTATCGTCAATCACGAATGCTACATCCCGTGCAAATACCTGGTTGCAATTCTCTATCGTCCAAGGTCGGAATACCTGTACGCCATGCTTCAGCAGTACTTTTTCGAAGATGGACATCTCTTTGCAGATTTCTTCTTCCTTGGGGTATGTATTCAATGATACGGTTTCGTAGGACTTGGCATCGTATGTTTCGGTTAAGGTAGGTACTTTGCCTATACTTCCGGGCTGTCCTAGTACAACAGCCTTTAGCTTTGCGGTTTCGTTTTTTATATGTAGTTCCATAAAGTTATTGATAGTATTTCGTATGCAAAGTTACATAAAAATACGATTTGTATTCAAAATAATACGAAAAAGTTTTCCCTATTCTTGCATTGCTTAAATCAACTTGAATATGAAAAATCTGCTTATGGCTCTTGCACTGTTTGCTTATGGCAAACTGGTCATCTGCCATAGGCAAACGCTTTGTCTGCTTATGGCTGATGGGATGTGTGCTTATGGCAAATTTTCTCAGTGTTTTTTGATCTGTTTCTCAGTGATTTATTTCAAAAAAGCAGTGAGAAATGAAGTAGAAAACAGTGAGAAATAAATTTTGCTAACGGGTAAGTAGCATTTATTGTCTCTAAATATGCTTTTATGAAATTGGCCTTCACCTTCACATATTGCTGTAATGCGCTAATGGTGAGTTTGTTATGTGTGAAGACCCCTGTCTTTAGGTCTTCACAAGGTCTTCACGTGTATTTTTGCTCCCATAATAAATGTTAATTATAGAATGTTTCGCTTGTTGTTTTGATATTTATTAATATGTTTGTGATATCAAAATAATATCAAATAAATAGTATGATTATGGAAACGAAAGAATTGAATTTCAAAGGATTTAAGATGAACGGGTTTCTTATGTTGTTTCTTCAATTGCTGGTAATGCCAGTAATACTGATTTTACTAACAATAATACTTCCTGTTGCTGCTGTGTTTGCGTTGGATATAATAGCTGTTGTTTTTGGGATGATAATGTTTGCCGGCTATTTTTCGCAAGAACCTAACGAGGCGCGTGTGATGGTTTTCTTTGGGAAATACAAAGGAACATGCAAGGATACAGGCTTCTTCTGGGTAAATCCGTTTATGAACAAGAAGAAACTTTCAATGCGTGCCCGTAATCTTGATGTGAACCCTATTAAAGTGAATGATAAAATTGGTAACCCCGTATTAATAGGTTTGGTGTTGGTATGGCGACTGAAAGATACCTATAAAGCTATGTTCGAAATAGATTCGCAAACAATGGCGGCAGGTAATAATCCTCAAACAGGCGGACAGTCGGTGGCAGGACGAATGACGGCTTTCGAGAATTTTGTGATGGTACAGAGTGACGCTGCGCTTCGTCAGGTAGCAGGGCAATATGCTTATGATGATAACGAAGCTTTAAGCAATGAACTTACGCTGCGCTCGGGTGGAGAAGAGGTGAACGACCAACTGGAGCGTCAGTTGAACGAACGCTTAGATATGGCAGGTATGGAAGTTGTTGAAGCGCGTATTAATTATTTGGCGTATGCTCCCGAAATTGCAGCAGTGATGTTGCGCCGTCAACAAGCGTCGGCAATTATCATGGCTCGCGAGAAGATTGTAGAAGGGGCTGTCTCAATGGTGAAAATGGCATTGACCAAACTTGCTGAAGAAGAAATAGTAGAGTTGGACGATGAGAAAAAAGCTGCAATGGTAAGTAATCTGCTTGTGGTGCTTTGTGCCGATGAAGCTGCGCAACCTGTGGTAAATACCGGAACATTACACCACTAAGAATCTATTTATGAATAAAAGAATAACAATATGTCTGTTTGCTGTACTCTCTTTAGTGGGAGTACATGCGCAGGATAATGTTTTGGCTGAAGAAATCTTTGAGTTTGTGAAAACTGCGCAAGGAGATAGTGTATATGCTCGTATGAACGCTGAGATACAGAAACAAATTTCTGCACAAGACTTTAGCGGAATATTTAGACAGATGGAGAGGCAATGTGGTAAATATCAATCGCATAGCGATTGGCAAGCTGATTCCATAGGCAAGAACCTTATTTACTATACTGATGTAAAGTTTGCGAATTATGAACTGCGTCTTCTTACCTCATTTGATAATAAAGGAAAGGCAACAACCCTTAATTTTATCCCTAAACCCGCAGACATAGAGGTGTCTCCGGTAGAATTTGATGATAGTAAAATGACGGAAGAGGATTTTGTGGTAACGTCAGGGGAGTTCAAATTGCCCGGTACACTGACCTTACCCAAGCAAGTAGAGAACCCTCCTGTGGTTATTCTTGTGCATGGGTCTGGCCCGAATGATCGAGATGAGACAATTGTTGTGAATAAACCCTTTCGCGATTTGGCATGGGGATTATCCACTCAAGGCATAGCCGTGGTTCGTTACGATAAGCGTACTTTAGTGTATAAAGCAAAGAGTGCTCCCGACGGTAAGATAAACTACGACAACGAAACCGTAGATGACGCACTCGCGGCTGTACAGAACATCCGTGCCGACAAGCGATTTGAGAAGAGCGAAGTCTATATCATCGGACATAGTCTGGGTGCTATGCTTGCTCCCCGCATTGCCGAGAGAGATACGACTCTATCGGGCATTGTGATGATTGCAGCTCCCGCACGTCCTTTTGAAGATATGCTACCTGAGCAAATGGAATACCTGGCATCCTTTAGTGGAGTTACCGAAAAAACGAAGCAAGAAATAGAGCAAGTAAAGAGACAGGCAGCCAACGTAAAGAAGCTGGGAACAGACGAATACGATGCTTCAATACCTTTTCCGTTAAACATACCTCAAAGCTATTGGGAGCTTTCTAATACTTATAATCAAGTGGATGTAGCGAAGAAGCTAACGCTACCCGTATTAATTCTTCAGGGCGAGCGAGATTATCAAGTAACTATGCAAGATTTTGGCTTGTGGAGAATGGGCTTGTTGCGCCACCGTAACGTGCTGTTCAAATCCTATCCAAAGTTGAACCATTTGATGATGGAAGGAAGCGGCAAGTCTGTTCCTATTGAATATACTAAGAAGAATACTATTCCTGCTTATGTATTGAACGATATTGCAGGATGGGTGATGAGTAAGAAAATAGAATAATAGAGAGATGGCAAAAAAAGAATCTTCGACCAAAAGCTTTGTATTACGTGTAGATGCGGAAGTAATGGAAGCCATAGAAAAATGGGCAGCCGATGAGTTTCGTAGTACTAACGGACAGCTTCAATGGATTATTTCCGAAGCGTTGCGAAAGAATGGTAGGATGAAGAGCAGTAAGACAAAACAAGTAAAAGAACAATCAAACGACAAATTATGATAAATTTAGGACGATTTACGGGTAGTGAGTTGAAAAATTACAGATTGCAACCCATGCTACTCGATTGGGTATTGATGGGTATTGCTTTTTTGCTGCTTATCGTTTTCTGGGGTGTTGCGTTACTTCATCTTCAAGAGTTTAATACGAGCGATAATATCTCTATGGGCATAGGGGTAACTGTTGTTACCATACTACTGTTGGGTAGCTCGTTTATTTCCGCACGATGGTTTAATTTCCCCGTGCGCATTACAGAGCAGAACATCCGCATACAATACCTGCTTGCTACTCGCTTGATGCGAATTGTTGCTATCTTTATAAACATGACATTTCTTAGCTTACTGCTAAAAAATCTGGAAATACTAAAAGGAGCGGCAGCAACTGTTGTTACAGATGTTGTAATGGTGTTGCTGTTTGTGCCGCTTCTTATTTATTTTGTATTGGCATTTATGAGGAGGGGAGGATAGTGTATTTTGTCAATGTCAATGTTTGTATTGCGTACTATAAAACTTCTCATATTCCTTAATTGCCTGCTTGAACCAAGGTTGCACCTTTTTGGGTGTTGTTTCGAAGAAAGATAGCTCCGCAGTAATCGTTTTCTTCTGTTTTGCTCGTTTCCAAGAACCAATAATTTCACCATTCAAGTGAATGGTAGGACTGAATATTCCATTTATAGTAAGCACCTTGCGATAGTATTTTTCGGATATTATTTCCGCGCGTTCTTTATAGCTTACTACATACTCATCGAAAGCGGGGAGGAGTAGAGCGCTACGCTCTTCACTTGGTGGTGATTGTAAGTCGCTACGCATCCAGTAGATGTTCCCGTTCATCTCTTCGGATATAAAAAGATGTTTTACAGCTTCCAGACCTTTTTTGGCTTCAGTCATAGAAAGCCCCGACCACCATGCGTAGTCGGCAAGTGTAGCCGGACCATGGCTCTTGAAGAATCGTTTCGCGAGTTCTGCCAATGCTTCTTCTGTACTGAACTGTACATTTTTGTCGGCTCGATGATGTAGTAAGGCATAAGTTTGTTTGTTTCCACGCACTTCACCACTGCAAATAATACCATCCAATTCGGCAAGCGAAGCAATATACGCTACCTTATGTGGGTCGTTAATAGGAATCCCTTCGGCTATTAAATGCTCTCCAATCTCCTGCCGGGTGAGGTGCCCGTGTTTTTCCAATATCTTTGGCAGGCGCTCACAACCCTGTAAAATCTCTTTTATATCGTAATTTAATGTACGCGCATACCCATGAAAGGCTTGCTTAATGCGTGGCGAAGTAAGTTCCAACATCCAATGTATGTCGTTAGCATCTACAAAGTGCCATGTAGGGCGAAGTATGTGTGTGCGTATAATTTCACCACGATTTATAGCGGCTTCAACCATTTCGTTTGTATTTCCCGGAAGCCTTACACCTACACCCCACTTTGCCATCTCGTAGTTTTGAGATTGCATGGCTCCCATCCACGATACGATTTCGCGGGGAGTAGCAAAATTATTACCAGCCAGCAGTTGATTGTGCAACCGTATACGCAGTAGTTCGGGTGTTTTCATAGTATATGTATTGATGTGTTGAGTACGATACAAAGATATATACAAAAGTAATAAAGATGGCTAGATACCCCCTTTTGTTTTATTAACTAAATAAATTAGTTTTGTAACTAAAAGTATTAGTTTATTTGTGCTATGAAATATTTAACAGCTAAAGAAGAGGAACTTATGGGTTACTTTTGGAAAGAAGGGGCTCTGTTCGTAAAGGAGATTCTGGCTTTCTATGAAGAGCCAAAACCACACTTTAATACACTCTCTACTATTGTAAGAGGTTTGGAAGAAAAAGGATTTCTGGCACACCATACCTATGGAAATACCTATCAGTACTATGCGGTAGTCAGCGAAAATGATTTTCGCAACATTACTTTGAAGAGCGTGGTAAGCAAATATTTTAATAACTCGTACCTCAGTGCGGTGTCATCACTGGTGAAGGAAGAGGAAATTTCGCTCGACGAACTCAGGAAACTGATTGACGAGGTGGAGGGTGCGCACAAAAAATAAGGAGTTATGGGAATATTCTTTGTTTACATACTAAAAGCTTCGGTATGTTTGGCGCTCTTTTATCTTTTTTATCGGGTGTTGCTAAGTAAAGAAACTTTTCATAAGTTCAACCGTGTGGCGGTATTAGGTATCTTAATGCTCGCTATGCTTGTTCCCTTTTGTGAAATAACCATCAAAACTCCCACCGAAATAACGGAAGCCATGATGTCATTGGAGCATTACCTTTTGTTGGCTGCATTGCTCGACAATGCCGGAACTGGCGAAGTTGCCACGCCCACTATAACATGGGTTCAAGTATTACTGTTGGTTTATCTCTCTGGGGTACTCTTTTTTTGGGTACGATACATTTATTTGCATATTCGTTTAACTGTGTTGCTTCGCAAAATGAAACGACAACAATTAGCCGATGGCGCTTGGTTACTTACCCATAGTGATGAAAAACTGGCTCCATTTAGTTGGATGAAATACATTGTGATAGCAGACAGGGATGTGGAAGAAAATGGAAGAGAAATTATTGCGCACGAACTGGCGCATATTGCATATCGACACTCGTGGGACTTATTGTTGGCTGATATCTGTATTGTTTTTCAATGGTTCAATCCGGCAGCGTGGTTACTTAAGCAAGAATTACAGAGTATTCACGAATATCAGGCAGACGAGAGTGTTATTAATCAAGGCATCGATGCAAAAAAATATCAATTATTATTAATCAAAAAAGCTGTTGGCACAAGGCTCTACTCTATGGCCAACAGCTTTAATCAAAGTAAACTTAAAAAGCGTATTACAATGATGTTAAAAGAAAAATCAAATCCGTGGGCACGCCTGAAGTACCTGTACGTACTTCCGTTGGCAGCAATAGCTATGTCAGCATTTGCCCGTCCCGAGATTTCAAAAGAATTAAATGAAATCTCAGCGACCAAAGTTAATAATTTGGTAACAATTGCCGAAACAATTGTGCAAGAAAAAGAACCTGTAAAGGCAGGCACGTACACTGTTTGCATTGATTCGTCTCAACTCTTTTTACAGATGGATGATGCAAGAGTAGTGGGAGATACAGTAGTTGTGTCCAATTCGGACATAAAGATTGTGGGTAGAAAGGGAAAGGCTTCAATTCCTCCAAGCAAGCAACCATTACTTATAGTAGATGGAAAAGAAGCAAGTTTTAGTTTACTTTCGGCTATTAATGAAACTTCTATAGAGTCGATGGATGTATATAAAGGTGAAGCTGCAATAGCGAAATATGGCGAGAGCGCTAAGAATGGCGTGGTGGTTATAACCCTGAAGAGTTCTGAAGAAATAAAAAAATCAAAAGTAACCGTGACAACTGGAAAGGGTATGGTACTTAATGGTAAAGTGAAACTAAACGGAACCCTTGTTGACCTTGCTGCCGATGGCAATAAACCTATTTATGTCATAGACGGACAAGAGGCAACGTCCGAAACAATGCAGGCTGTTAATTTGAATAGTATAAAAAGCATGCAAATATTGAAGGATGCTTCGGCTACCGAGAAATATGGCGAGAAAGCTAAGAATGGGGTTATCATAATAAAATTGCATGAAGAAGCAACTAACTCCGATGATATTGATGTAAATGTTTCAGTTGAATAAGAAACAATCTCTGTTTTTAAGCTTAGACAGATAAAAAGAGGGCGACCAATCGGAAAACAGAAGAAAATAACTACATTTGCTCTTACAAATAATTAAGCAACCCCTACTGCTTATGAAAAAGAAGCATTTATCTCTTCTGCTTACACTGGCGTTAGCATGCTCTATCGATTTTGCTTTCGGGTGTAGTTCCGCAGTCATTTCCGGGAAGATAACTCCGGATGGTCGCCCTTTACTTTGGAAACATCGCGACACAGATTTTCCTCAAAACAGCGTAAAACACTTTAGTGGAAAGAAGTACAACTTCATAGGTATCGTGAATAGCGTTGCCGACAATCCCAACGAGGTGTGGATAGGAACCAATTCCAAAGGGTTCTCTATTATGAATACGCAATCTTACAACTTGGTTGAGATAAAGCCCGGCGAGGAGCGGGGTGAAGCCAATGGTCGTGTGATGTGCTTGGCACTCGAAGTGTGTGCTACGGTAGCAGATTTCCGGATCTTCCTTGACACCATTGCTAAACCTAGCCTTATTGAAGCCAACTTTGGAGTGATTGATGCACAAGGTGGTGCTTCTATGTTCGAAGTAGATTATTATAATTACATCGAGTATGATGCCAATAATCCAAAAGATGCTCCTTTTGGTTACATTGCCCGCACCAATTTTTCCTTTGCAGGAAAGATAAATGATGGTGGAGGTTATGTGCGCTACATGGAAGTAGAAAGCAAGCTTATGCCCGCTGCTACTACCAGAGAGCTAACTCCCGCATGGATATTTAATGAACTGTCGCGTTCGTTTCGTCATCAACTACTAGGTGTTGATTTACGTAATGGCGACTTTAATCGTCCCAAAACCAATGGTTGGTTTATAGACAATGACTTTATCCCTCGCAAAAGTACGGCAAGTTCGGTCGTTATTCAAGGAGTTAAAAAGGGGGAAAATCCTGACCTTACCATTATGTGGACTATACTAGGATACCCACCCGTTAGTGTTGCATTGCCTGTATGGATGAAGGGTGCAGAGAAACAACTTCCCACATTGCTTGTTCGGAACGGGGAAACTAAGGTGGCACCGCTTTGCGATAAGGTAGTAACTTTAGCGGGGCGTGTGTTCTCTTATGCGCAAGGAATGGGGAGCAATCGATACTTCAACTGGGAACTTCTTCACAACCCTGCCGGGACGGGCATGATGCAGAAGCTAGCTCCAGTAGAAGAGAAGGTTTTTAGCTTTACAGTGCCTCAAATAGAAGAATGGTATAAAGCGGGAAAGCTGGATTTAATGCAAGTTTCACAACTTTATCAAGATTTAGATGTTTATATAGCCGAGAGCTACAATGAACTGTTTGGCCTGTAGCAAAGTAACAATGAATTTTATTCCTAATTAATAATAGTATATCGTATGAAAATTAAATTTTTAGCATTGTGCGCAACAGCTTTTGTGTTTGCCTCATGTACTCAACCCACCGCCTCTTACACGGTGAAGGGTGTGTTGCCGGATTCTACTTTCGATGGAAAAACAATGTACATGCTTCGTTATGACGATCAAAAGCAAATCGACAGTACAGTAGTAGTAGGCAATAGTTTTGCTTTTGAAGGAAAAATAGACACTGCAGCTTATTGCCGCGTTTCTGCCGGTAGACAGTATTATGCCAACCTTGTTCTTGAAAATGGAATCTTTGAGGTTGATTTTGAAGCGCATAATGCTTCTTCTACTATGCCAATGAATATGGCTATGAACGAGCTTAGAGCTAAAGAAGATGCTCTGGTGCAAGATTTAAGAGCTAAAATGAAAGAGTTTGAAACGGCTACTGAAAACCAAGAAGAAGTTCAAAAACTTTCTTCCGACTATTACGAAAATGAATTTATGCCGTTAATAGAAGAGCTATATACCACAACTTTCTTAGCAAATACCAATAATCCAGTTGGTGTTGTTACTTTACAAACTATCATGGATAGATTCGATGGAAAGAGTGACGAGTATTTTGCTAAAGCCGGACCTATGGTTACTTCTTCTAATGCTATTCAAAAATTGATTAAACGTAAAGAAGCTTTGGCAAACACTGCCGAAGGTAAAATGTTTACTGACTTCACTATCGAACAAGAGCCGGGCAATACAGTTAAACTGTCCGACTATGTAGGAAAAGGTAAATATGTATTAGTTGATTTTTGGGCAAGCTGGTGTGGTCCTTGTATCCGCGAGATTCCTTTTATAAAGGAAGCCTACAATACATATGCAAAGAAAGGCTTGGATGTAATAAGCCTTGCTGTGTGGGATAAGGTAGAAGATACAAAGAAAGCAATTAAACAGCACGATTTGCCATGGACTCAAATTATTAACGGAGGATCAATTCCTACCGATTTGTATGGAGTTAATGGTATTCCTCACATCATTCTTTTTGGTCCTGATGGAACTATCATAGCCCGCGACTTACGCGGCGAAGGTATTAAAGCCAAGATTGCTGAATATATAAAATAATCGCGCAAACTGGTCACATTCATAAGCTCCGCACTCAAATATTATAACTGTTTGGGTGTGGAGTTTATAGTATATATGTAGTTGATTATTTCCTCTTCTGCCTCCGGATGGAACCATTTAATTTCCTCGTCTCTCTTAAACCACGTCATCTGTTTGCGCGAATATATGCGCGAATTTTGCTTTATCTTCTCTATAGCAAATGACAACTCCCATTCTCCTTCGAGGTACTTGAAGAGTTCTTTATAGCCCACTGTGTTTAGTGAATTGAGATGACGATAAGAAAATACACTACGCGCTTCTTCTAATAATCCCTCTTTCATCATGATATCTACACGTTGGTTAATGCGATGATATAATTCTTCTCGGTCGCGGGTTAAACCTATTTTAATGATATTAAAAGGGCGTTGTTTTTTCTGCTTAGTACGGAAGGATGTATATGTTTTCCCTGTCATATAGCAAATCTCCAATGCGTGTATCACACGTTTATGATTCTTCAGGTCTACCGTATTATAGTATTCGGGGTCGAGTAGTTTGAGTTCGGCACAAAGTTGTTCCAACCCCTCTTCCTTGAAGCGCTGGAGAAGTACTTCGCGTGTTTCAGCATCTACGGTGGGAATGTCATCTATTCCGTTACAGATAGCATCTACGTACATCATAGATCCACCTGTGAGAACAACTATATCCTTCTGCTCAAAGAGTTCTTCCAGCAATTTTATAGCATCAGCTTCGTATTGAGCGGCACTGTAGTAGTCGGTTAGTCCTAACGTGCCAATAAAGTAATGGGGCAATGCTGCTAATTGTTCTTGAGTGGGGGCGGCTGTTCCTATTTTGAGATCGGCATAGAGCTGCCGCGAATCAGCGGAAACAATAACGGTGTCGAAAGACTGTGCCAAGCGTATGCTCAGGTCAGTCTTCCCGACACCGGTAGGTCCTATAAGTACGAGTAGGTTTTTCGTCATCTAAAACGATTCGCCTGTTCCTTTACCATCATTTTCTATATCGAAACCGTCCATATCGAAGTCATCCAAGTCGAAGTCTTGGTCGCCATAGAAGTTTTCGTCCAAATCAAGATTACCGCTTAATGCGCTTTGCTCTTCGAAGTCTACTAATTGCTTGGGTGGCTCTCCGTGACTTTTGGTGCAAGTTGCTTTCTTTATCTCTTTGCCGGTAATAATCTCTGTTAACTCTAAGAAGAAACAACGTTCTGTGAGATAGTCGAATACATAAAGCAGCTTTTGCTTTTCGTCTTCGATAAGTTCGCTGAGTGGTGTTTCGCGCATGACCCAACTATCCAGCTCCGGGTTGTCATCCATTTCCTCTAAGGTAACTTCTTGTTCTTTTTCCCAGTCTTCATCGCACAAGAAAAAAGAAGTCATTTGGTCATCTGTATAGTTCGCCGACTTCAGGATAGCTTCGTGCAAATCGAAGAAAGTTGCTTCCGGGTCGATCTGTATTTCTCGGAGAAAGTCGTCTACTTCATCCGATATGATTGTGAATTTGTATATCATAGTCTGTTGTATTAAATAACGCTGTAAAAGTAGTAAAAAAGAGAAAGATAGCAAATAGTCTCTTATTAATACCATGAAAAGAAACAAGAAAGCGGCTATTTCATAATGAAGATGACCACATCTCAGAAACACGGAACAAAGCGTCAGTCCTTTTTGAAACTGTAAGTTGTGCCAACGCGTTGGCACTGTCGTGCCACCGTTGATGCACAGTACTGCCAATGCGTTGGCACAATTTTGCAAATGCACTGGCAAAAAGTGTGTTGTGACTTATACTAAAAGGTTTTAATTTGAAAAAAGCCATCTCATCATTGCGAGACAGCTTCTTCCTTATTACCTTTTATTGTATGTGTTTTTATTTCAGAATTCCTCTTTCCGAGTTGCGCACAAAATCCACAATGTAGTCCACTTCGGGGCATTTTTCTACTTCTGCTTCAATTTTCGCCAAGGCATCTGTGTTGTTCAGCCCGCTTTGATAGATAAGGCGATAGGCATTGTGTATCTTTTCGATGGTTTCGTTGCTGAATCCGTTACGACGAAGTCCTATTATATTAATACCGCAATATGCAATAGGCTCACGACCTGCTATAATATAGGGAGGGATGTCTTTACTTGAGCGACTTCCACCTTGCACCATTACATAACCACCGATGCGACAGAATTGGTGAAGTAAAACACTTCCGCTGAGGATAGCATTGTTGTCGATAATAACTTCGCCTGCCATTTTTGTTGCATTACCAATGATGCAGTTGTTGCCAACAATGGTGTCGTGTGCTACGTGTACACCTTCCATGAGCAAGTTGTTATTGCCAACAACGGTTTTTCCTTTGGCAGCTGTTCCGCGATTAATGGTTACATATTCGCGTATGGTGTTATTGTTGCCTACTTCAGCAGTAGTTTCTTCACCACGAAACTTCAAGTCTTGCGGAACTGCGCCTATTACTGCACCCGGGAAAATTGTATTGTTGTTGCCTATGCGACTTCCATAGAGAATGGTGGCACTGGACATTATTTTGTTATTGTCACCTATGACAACATTCTTATCAATAAATACAAAGGGAGCAATTTCTACATTTTCGCCGATAATTGCTTCGGGGTGTATTGATGCTAAAGGACTTATCATATAGAGTTGTTATTTGTTTTTAATTATTTGAGCCATGAACTCTGCTTCGCATACCACCTTTTCGCCAACAAAAGCATAACCTTTCATGGTCGAAATGCCACGGCGTATAGGTGCTAACAGCTCTACACGGAAAATTAGTGTATCTCCCGGAATTACTTTTTGACGGAACTTTACTCCATCTATTTTCATAAAATAGGTAGAGTAGCGGCTTGGCTCTTCCAATGAGTTAAGCACTAACAAACCACCAACTTGTGCCATAGCTTCTACTTGAAGTACCCCTGGCATAACCGGCTCTTCGGGGAAGTGCCCTACAAAGAAAGGTTCATTAGAAGTAATATTCTTTATACCAACGATGTAGTTGGCACCTATTTCTATCACTTTGTCTACCAATTGGAACGGATAGCGGTGTGGCAGTAATTCGCGAATGCGATTTACATCCATGATTGGTTCTTCGTTACAATTGTAAACAGGAGCTTGTACTTCGTGCAGACGGATTTCTTTCCGCATCTGACGCGCAAATTTGTTATTTATGGTATGTCCCGGACGTGTAGCTATAATTCTACCCTTGATAGGTTTGCCAATCAAAGCCAAGTCACCGATTACGTCAAGTAGCTTATGACGCGCACATTCGTTAGCCCATACCAATGGTTTGTGGTTTATGTATCCAATCTTGTCGGCATCCATGTGGGGGACACCCATTACGTCTGCCAGTTTATCATACTGCTCTTGCTCCATTTTACGCTCATAGATAACGATTGCGTTGTCTAAGTCACCTCCTTTAATGAGTCCGGCAGAAAGCAGCGGTTCTATCTCGCGTACAAAAACAAAGGTGCGACTATCGGCAACTTCATCTTTGAAATCTTTCATGTCTTCGAGCGTAGCATATTGATTGGGGATGATCATTGAATCATAAGATACCAATACATTCAGACTGAAGTTGTCGTCGGGTAGAACAGTTATGCACGAACCAGTTTTTTCGTCGCGGAACTCTATCTTTGATTTGATGATATAGAAGTCTTTCAAGGCATTTTGTTCTACTATGCCTACTTGTTCTATCTGCTCTACATAGTATTTGGCACTACCATCCAAGATGGGGAACTCAGGACCGTTTACTTCCACGAGGCAGTTATCAATACCTAGTGCATACAGCGCTGCCATGCCATGCTCTATAGTGCTAACTCTTGCACCTCCTTTTTCGAGTACTGTGCCGCGGGTGGTGTCTACCACATTGTCGGCAACTGCGTCTATGATTGGTTTGTTTTCTAAATCAATACGTTGAATTTTGTAGCCATGATTCTCGGGGGCTGGTTTGAAGGTTACTGTCAATTCAAGACCAGTATGCAATCCTTTTCCACTTAGTGAGAAGCTACCTTGCAGCGTTTTTTGTTTTAGCATCTTTATCTCTACTTTTTTATTAGTTTCTTTAGTTCTTCTATTTCTTTGCGCAGAGCGTTTACTTCGCTGTACATATCGGGTAGCTTTTTATAAACTACATATGATTTAGCGAATTGCTTTGCATCATATGCAGGTGATCCCAGAAAGGAAGAACCAGTATTAACGTTGTTCATCACACCTGATTGTGCAGCAAAGTTTACCTTGTCACCTATATTCAGATGACCAGCTAAACCTACCTGTCCACCAAACATACACCATTCTCCTACTTTGGTCGAACCGGCAATACCCACTTGCGCTGCCATTACTGTGTGCGAACCTATTTCGTTATTGTGTGCAATTTGTATCAGGTTATCTAATTTGGCACCACTATGAATGATTGTAGCGCCCATTGTTGCTCTATCTACACAGGTATTTGCACCTATATCTACTTTGTCTTCAAGAATAACGATGCCAATCTGTGGAATCTTTGTGTAGCCTTCGGCTGTAGGTGCAAAACCAAAACCATCTGCTCCAATAACGGCTCCAGAGTGAATGGTACACTCATTGCCGATACGGCAATCATGATAAATGCTTGCGTTAGGATATACAGTACAACTCTTGCCCATCTTCACACCATCACCAATGTATGTGTGCGGATAGATAAGTGTGTCGTTGCCTACTTCTACATTTTCTCCTATATATGCAAATGGACCTATATAAACGTTTTCGCCAAGTTTGGCAGTGGGGGCTACATAAGCCAATGGGTCTACTCCTTGTTTCTTGGGCTTACTTGCTTCATAGAGTGTAAGCAGTTTTGCCAAGCTCTCATATGCATTATCTACCTTGATAAGTGTGGCTTGTACTTCGTGTTCAGGAGTAAAATCTTTGTTTACCAACACAATGCTCGACTGTGTGGTATATATATAAGGTGTATATTTCGGATTTGATAAGAAAGAAATTGCTCCGGGCATTCCTTCTTCTATCTTAGCAAAAGTAGTAACGGTTGCATTTTCGTTTCCTATTATCTCCCCCTGGATAAAAGTTGCGATTTGCTTTGCCGAAAATTCCATAATTATATTTGTTTTAAGTGATTAACTTTATTAATTCCCTTGCCGGAAAAGTTACTCAATCTTATTGCTTCTTCTATTAAAACGCAAATAACGGACTTTTTTTTTATATATTAGCCTACCTTGCCGTATATTTTAGTTCTTTTCAGTAAGTCGAAGATAACAAATGTAGTACTTCTTTACCTTTTTTGAGAGTAAGGATATATTTAACATGTCCGATGCCTCAGCTATGTTTTTTACTGTTCCGTCATGATAAATGATATCTATACTGTCTTCTGCAGGGTCGTACATATTTTTTTCGTTGCTGGGTGTAAGCACAAAGTGGCAGGTTGCTTCTGATTTTGAGATACCAACCTGCTTGCTGATGCGTTCAGCCAACTTTTCTTTCCGCTCTTCATCAATGGGTTCGGTCGATATTTCTATCTTAAACATCTTGCGGTTAATAATGCCTTGGCTCAATGTCGATAGTGTTTTATCGGGATGGGAGCACCAGACTTTAACTGAAGTCCATATGTCATTATCGTCCAATAATGTGTAATTTTTCAAACATTCTGGATTTCTTAGGAATTTAGTTTTGTTTATTTTATTGTACAAAAAGAAGTGAAATGCCGGCGAAGCAAATAATTCAATTCCTTCTTCTGCTAAACTCTTTGCGCGACGAAGTGCCGAGATGAGCATTTGTTGGTAAGAAACCGAGGTCTTGTGCAAATAAACCTGCCAATACATCAATCTGCGTGCAGTGAGGAAATTCTCAATTGAATAGATTCCTTTTGATTCTACCACAAGTTGGTCGTCCTTTACATCGAGCATTTTGATGATACGCGCTGAACCGATATTTCCTTCGGATACACCAGTATAGAAACTGTCACGACGTAGGTAATCGAGTCTATCCATATCCAACTGTCCACTAACTAACTGATGCAGGAACTTCTTCGGATAGTTATCCGTAAAGATGCGAATAGCCAAATCCAACCTACCATTCAACTCTTGGTTGATTTGCTCCATGATCATTAGAGATATTTCTTCGTGGCGTATGCCGTCAATTAAGATGTCCTCAAGTACGTGAGAAAGAGCACTGTGCCCCACATCGTGCAATAAAATAGCTATTTGTACAGCTTCTGCTTCTGCGCTGGTAATCTCATTTCCTTTAGCACGTAAGTGTGTAATGGCTTCGCTAACTAAATAGAATGCTCCTAATGAATGTTGAAAGCGTGTGTGTTGTGCTCCCGGGTAAACAACAGAAGTAATCCCCATCTGTTTGATGCGTGTTAATCGCTCAAACAACGGATGTTGAACAATGGTGTAGATTACGCCTTCGGGTATGTTGATAAAACCAAATACCGGGTCATTTATTATTTTTCCTTTACCGGGCATTCTTGTTATTTACAGAGTCTTGAGCTGTACTGCCATTTCTGTTTGTACTTCTTTGGCAGCAACACGTGCGGCTTCGGCAAATTTTTCAGTTTTATCGGCGTAGATGATAGCACGTGATGAGTTAACCAACAATCCACACATGTTGTTCATTCCGTACTTACATACTTCTTCCAGTGAACCGCCTTGTGCACCTACACCGGGAACCAATAAGAAATGGTTGGGTGCCAGCTTGCGAATATCTTCAAACATCTTACCTTGTGTAGCGCCTACCACATACATCATCTGTTCGTCAGTAGCCCACGCTTGCGAGGTCTTTAATACTTTTTCGAATAAGCGTTCGCCATTTGCATCTTCCATTAACTGAAAATCGTGCGAACCTTTATTGGAGGTTAATGCTAATAGAATAACCCACTTCTCCGGATATAATAGGAAAGGTTTTACGCTATCTTCTCCCATGTAGGGTGCCACCGTAACAGAGTCGATATTGAGCTCGTCGAAAAATGAACGGGCATACATCTCGCTGGTGTTGCCAATGTCTCCACGTTTTGCGTCGGCAATGATGAATTGGTCGGGATAGTTCTGTTTGATGTAATTGATGGTTTTCTCAAAAGCAACCCACCCTTTCACACCGTTGCTTTCATAAAAGGCAAGATTGGGCTTATAAGCTACGCATAAGTCTGCGGTAGCATCAATGATGGCTTTGTTGAATGCAAATATAGGGTCTTCTTCACCTAGTAGGTGTTGTGGAATCTTTTTAATATCTGTATCAAGACCTACGCAAAGAAATGATTGTTTACGTAGGATATTCTCAAAAAGTTGTTTCTTATTCATGGTTTTATAATTCTGTTTCTTTCATTCGTTCCGCATTCTCAGCAATAATCAGCTTGTCTATCAAATCTTGAATGTTACCTTCTACAAAGTCGGCAAGGTTATATACTGTGTAATTAATGCGGTGGTCGGTGATGCGACCTTGGGGGTAGTTGTATGTGCGGATTTTTGCCGAACGGTCTCCGGTAGATACCATAGTCTTTCTTTTGGAGGAGATAGCCGACAAATGTTCTTGCATCGCCATGTCGTACAAACGGGTGCGAAGCATTTGCATGGCCATTTCTCTGTTCTTAAGCTGCGAACGTGTTACTTGACATTGAATTTGTATGCCCGATGGCTTGTGGTACAGTTGTACTTTTGTTTCTACCTTGTTTACATTTTGTCCTCCCGCACCGCTGGAACGAGCTGTTTGGAATTCTATATCTGCCGGATTGATTTCCACGTCTACCTCTTCGGCTTCGGGAAGCACTGCCACCGATGCTGCCGAGGTATGTACACGCCCTTGTGTTTCGGTGGCAGGTACGCGTTGTACGCGGTGCACTCCACTTTCATACTTTAGGGTTCCATATACATTATCGCCGGTAACGTTGAGGATTATTTCTTTGAAACCACCTGCGGTTCCTTCGTTGCTGCTTACCACTTCCATTTGCCAGCCTTTGGTTTCAATGTACTTGGCATACATCCGAAACAAGTCGCCTGCGAAGATAGCTGCTTCATCACCTCCGGTTCCTCCGCGTATTTCCATAACGGCGTTCTTGGAGTCTTCAGGATCGGCAGGGACGAGTAACATTTTGATATGTTCCTCTAACTCAGGTATGTGTTTTTCGCTACTTTCGAGCTCTTCGCGTGCCATTTCACGCATTTCCTGGTCTTGTTCGTTACCAAGAATTTCTTTGGCTTCTTCAATGTTGGCAAGGGTTTGTATGTATTCCTTGCGGGCTTTCATCAAGTCGTCCAGCTCTTTATACTCTTTGGTTAATTTTACGTAGCGTTTTTGATCAGCTATAACAGAGGGGTCGGTAATGAGTGTCGAAACTTCTTCAAAACGGCTAACCAATCCTTCCAGCTTATCTAATATGTTGTTGTTATCTGCCATTATTTCTTCTTAATCTTTGTTTAGTAGATGAATTCGCCGAATTCGCTTTTTATAATAAGCTCTTTGCGGTTGCTTTCCTCTACTCTTCCCACAATCTGCGCATCAATATTGAATGATTTAGAAATGTTTATTACTTCTTCTGCATGTTCGGGTGCAAGATAAACTTCCAGCCTATGTCCCATATTGAATACTTTGTACATCTCTGCCCAATCTGTGTTACTTTGCTCCTGAATGGTTTTGAAGAGTGGTGGGACGGGGAAAAGATTGTCTTTAACAATGCGAACTTCATCCACAAAGTGAAGAATTTTGGTTTGTGCACCTCCCGAGCAGTGTATCATGCCGTGTATTTCTCCGCGAAGTGCATCGAGTAACTTCTTAACAACTGGTGCATAGGTGCGGGTAGGGGAGAGTACAAGTTTTCCTGCATCCAATGGAGAACCTTCTACCGCATCGGTCAGTTTCAAACCACCTGAGTAAGAAAGTTCTGCCGGAACGGCTGCATCGTAACTTTCGGGATATTTCTCTGCGAGGTATTTAGCAAATACATCGTGGCGTGCCGAAGTTAGTCCGTTACTACCCATACCACCGTTATATTCTTTTTCGTAGGTAGCTTGTCCGTAAGAGGCAAGTCCCACAATAACATCTCCCGGGCGAATATTGGCATTGTCAATCACTTCGCTACGTTTCATTCTACAAGTCACGGTGCTATCTACAATGATGGTACGCACTAAGTCGCCCACATCTGCAGTTTCGCCACCTGTGGCATATACACCTACGCCCATTTCGCGCAGCTCGGCAAGCAGTTCGTCGGTGCCGTTAATAATTGCGGAGATTACTTCGCCGGGAATAAGTAATTTATTTCGCCCAATGGTTGATGATACAAGAATGTTATCTACCGCACCCACACAAAGCAGGTCGTCGATGTTCATGATGAGTGCATCTTGAGCGATGCCTTTCCATACGGAAATGTCGCCTGTTTCTTTCCAGTATAGGTAAGCTAACGACGACTTTGTTCCCGCGCCATCAGCATGCATAATGTTGCAGTATTCGGGGTCTCCACCCAGTATGTCGGGTATGATTTTGCAGAATGCTTTTGGGAAAATACCTTTATCTATGTTCTTGATAGCGTTATGAACGTCTTCTTTAGAAGCCGATACGCCTCGCATCATATAGCGTTGGTTGCTCATAAATGGTTTGATTTATTTTCAATTTGCTGCAAAATTACATTTTTTTTAGCAGGACTCAAAGCGAAGTTATAAATAAGAGTAAAGACTACTTGTTCTTTCTTTTTTGTCAAGAGTAAGTTTATGGATTATTAACGAAGCCAGAACCTTTTTCATTCAGAAAGCATTACTTTTTGCTACTTTACTTGAAGAAGATATTTTTGCAGTGTGTTTTAGATGGAAACAGACTCTAATCTTATCACGTTTGCACTTTGTTTTTGTTCGGAACTGACTTTGTTTTTTTAGCAAAACACCTTGTTTGCAGCTGTTTGAGGTGGATAGTCATAAAAAAAGCAGAAAAGCCGGTGACTTCTCTGCTTGGAATGGATTAGCTGAAAACTAATTCATGATTTCTTCTACGAAGATACGAAAAAACAAACCTGTTTGCAAGTGTTTCGGAGTAAATCTTCTTTAAAACTCTACAGTTGGCGCGTGTTCTGTTCCTTCAGCTGCTTCAAAGTATGGACGTTTTTCAAACCCGAAGAGACCTGCCATAATGTTCTTTGGGAATTTACGAATAGCAGTGTTGTAGTTACGTGCAGTTTCGTTGAAAGAATTGCGGGCTACATTAATGCGATTTTCTGTTCCTTCGAGCTGTGCCTGAAGCTCCAAGAAGTTTTGATTTGCTTTCAGATCGGGGTATGCTTCCGACACAGCAAGTAGTCTTCCTAGTGCCGCACCTATTTCGCCTTGTGCTTTTTGGTAGTTGGCAATCGCTTCGGGAGTTAAGTTGCTGGGGTCAATGGTTACCTGAGTTGCTTTAGAACGGGCTTCCATAATACCTTCTAAGGTTGATTGTTCGTGTGTGGCATATCCCTTCACGGTATTTACTAAGTTAGGGATAAGGTCGGCACGACGCTGATATTGATTCTCTACCTGCGACCATTGCGTACTTACATTTTCTTCCATACTTACCATACCGTTGTAGGAACTTGCTCCCCAAATACCCAATACGATTACGATAACAATAAGAATAATCACTGATTTTTTCATGTTTGTTGTATTTTTAATTGATAAAACGAATTATGTTATTTTAGAATCTGGAACCTGCTCCACCACCGCCTCCACGTCCTCCGCCAAAGCTACCTCCACCAAAACTTCTGCCTCCACCGCGACTTCCACCAAGTCCTCCGCCAATGATGGGACCAAAGCCACCGCCACTGCCATGATTGCTGTTGTTGCTGTGTTGTACTTTCCGTACCACTTTATGGCCACAGTTTTGACAGGTAAAGGTAAGCTCTTCTGTTCGTACGCCCTTTACCACCGATAAAATTTTACTATTGGTGCGTTGCAATGTGTGTTTTTTACAGTTCGGACACTTTTTTTTATGACGCTCTACGAGAAAAGAAAGGGTTATTACAACTATCATTCCAATGAAGAAGAGCATTGTGATTAATAGTATTTCTGTGTCTTCCGAAGTCCATTCGTCCTCATCGTTCTCCATCGAACCATCCAAACGTTTGTACACAGCCTCTATACCAGCGATCATACCGTTGCTCCAATCGCCGTTTTTCAGGTAGGGAATCATCTCTTGGGTTTGTATGCGTTTGCATATAGCATCGGGTAAATCTCCTTCCAATCCGTATCCGGTATAGAACTGAACACAGCGTTGATCGGTCACAAGTAAAATTACCAGTCCGTTATCTTTTCCTTGCTTACCTACACCCCAATCGTTGAGTAGGCGATGCGAGAATTCAAAACAATCCTCGGAACCGATCGAGGGGAGTACAGCAACAACTGTTTCGATACCTGTTTCTTGTTCCAATTGATAAAGTATATCGTCCATTTGAGTACGTGCCTCATTAGAAATGATGTTCTCCGGGTCGCACACATAGCGTCTTGCGTCTTGCAAGTGTACCTTAGGGATATTGTTCGTAGTATACACTTTCTGCGCAGTGACACTCAGTGATATGGCAAACAAAAGTAAGATGGTATATAGCTGTCTCATTGTTTATCTGGGTATTCTTTTCTGTTGTACTTTTCCAAAAAGTCTCTTACGCGCTCAGTGTATTCTTCCGGATACATTTGGTAAGATTTTGCATGTGGCGCATTGGGAACAATCCAAAGTTTATTATTACCGGACTTAATCTCATAAAGTTTATGAACCATCCAGCAGGGCACATAGTCATCGGCTTCTCCGTGAATGAAGAACATAGGTAGCACACAGTTGGTTAATTGATTCAGTGCCGAGGCTTCTTTAAAACTCCAGCCATATTTGTTTTGGCAAATCTCATCTGCTATATATAATAAAGGAAAGGCAGGTAGGTGAAACTGTTCACTCAGCTCCTTACCGAACTGATCCCATACGCTGGTATAACCACAGTCTTCAACAAAACAATTCACATAGGTAGAAAGTTCTTCTCCTGCCACCATCATTGTTGTTGCCGCTCCCATAGAGATGCCATGAACTACCATATCTGTATCTCCTCCGAAGATACTATCGGCAACATGCATCCATTGCATTACGTCGTAGCGATCTTTCCATCCCATCTGAATAGCTTCACCTTCGCTCAATCCATGATTCTGTAAGTCGGGCAAAAGAATGTTATAACCGAGTTTGCTATTAAACATATAGCCAATGTGTAGCATGCGAATGGCATTATCTTGGTATCCGTGTACTATGACAGCGGTTTTATTTGTGGGTTGTGCAGCAGCTACATAGAAGGCATGTAATCTCTTCCCTTCTTCGTTGGTAATATAGAGCTCTTTGTAGACGGTATCAGTACGCAGACTATCGAGCCAAGACGTTATCCACGGATAGGAATTGGACATATAGGTATAGGATGCCTCAACGTCTTTTCCTCTATGATTGGGTGTCAGCGCATAATCAACAAGGAAGAATCCTCCTCCCACCGATCCCAAAAGAACAACTAAGAGAGTAATGAGCAAACCATATATTACCTTCTTTTTCATAAGGATGATTGCTATTCGGGCTTATTCCAAATATCCCAAGCAGCGAAAGCTTGCAACAGTAGCATTTCCAATCCATTCTTGGTGGTAGCTCCTTTAGCTTCTCCCTTTTTCATGAAAAGGGTAATATTGGGATTGTATATCAAGTCGTATAATAAATGGTTGGGTGTGAGTAGATCGTACGGAATGTTTGGGCAAGTATCCACATCGGGGTACATACCTAAGGGTGTACAATTAACAATAACGGTGTATTCTTTCATTATTTCGGGTGTAAGCTCACTATAAGTAATAACTCCTTTATCGGCCGTACGTGAAACATACACACCTTCTACACCCAATTTCTTTAGTCCATGAAACACAGATTTGGCTGCTCCGCCTGTTCCTAATATCAAAGCCTTTTTGTGGTGTGGATTCAACAGAGGTTCAATGGATTGCATGAAACCAATGATGTCAGAATTGTATCCCACCAGCTTTACTTTTCCTTTAGTGCGGATAATCTTGATGACATTAACTGCACCGATGGCTGCAGTGTCTTTATCCAACTCTGTAAGGTAAGGTATTACTTGCTCCTTATAAGGAATAGTAACATTCAATCCGCATAGGTTAGGATTCTCTACCACAATTCGTGTAAACTCGGAGATACGAGGTATTTCAAAGTTAATGTATTGCGCATCTATTTTTTCTGCGCGAAACTTTTCATTGAAATAACCAATGGAGAAAGAGTGTCGTAAGGGGTAGCCAATTAAACCATACTTTTTCATAAAGCTATATTCATTATTTAGTTGCTGTATAAAGCGTGCATATTCCAAATGTAAGGCGTTTGAAACTCACTTCGGCAAAACCTGCTCTACCAATAACTTCTTGCATAACCTCGCCTTGCGGAAATGCTTTAATCGTATTGGGAAGGTATGTATAGGCGCTTTTATCTTTAGAAATAAGCCACCCTACTGCAGGAATTACCACACTCGAATAAATGGAAAAGAGTTGTTTCATAGGAAATTTATCAGGAACGGTAAGTTCTAAGATAACTAGATGTCCGCCTCTTTTCAGTACGCGATACATCTCACTCAATCCTTTATCTAATTTGTCGAAGTTACGAATGCCGAATGCAACTGTTACGGCATCAAAGCTTTCGTCATTAAAAGAAAGTGCTGTGCTATCTTCATGTGCAAAAGAAACACGTCCGGATAGCCCTTCTTTTTCTACTTTTTCTTTGCCCACTTGCATCATTCCATCGGAAATGTCGGTACCAATCACTTCTACCGGATTAAGTTTACGACAAGCTAGGATAGCAAAATCGCCGGTTCCTGTCGCAATATCCAATATCCTTTGAGGTTGAAAGGGCTTTAGAAACGCTATTGCGTGGCGTCTCCAGCTGCGATCAATCCCCAAGGAAAGAGTGTGATTAAGGCGGTCGTAAACAGAGGCAATGTTATCAAACATCTGCGCTACTTGTTCCGTCTTCTTTCCGTTATCACCATATGGTTTGATGTTTTCTTGAGCGTAATTCATTTATTTTGTTTTCAAGAAATCGTTGATGTTTTTCTCGATGCGCGAAAGAATGTCTTCACTATTGGCTTTTACAAATTTTTCGCCTACAATATGCTCGTACAGTTCAATGTATCTTTCGGAAACAGATTCTACATAAGCTTCGGTCATTTCGGGTACTTGCTGACCAGCTTTACCCATGAAGCCATTGTCCATCAGCCATTGGCGCACAAATTCTTTGGAGAGCTGTTTTTGTGCTTCACCCTTAGCAAACTTCTCTTCGTAACCGTCGGCATAAAAATAACGCGAAGAGTCGGGGGTATGTATTTCATCTATAAGGTATATCTTACCATCCTTCTTACCGAATTCGTATTTGGTATCCACCAAAATAAGCCCTTTATCGGCAGCCATCTCTGTACCGCGTTGGAATAGAGCGTAGGTGTATTGCTCCATTTGTTCGTAATCTTCCTTGCTAACGATGCCTTGTTTGAGAATTTCTTCTTTGGAAATATTTTCATCGTGTCCTTCGTCGGCTTTGGTTGTTGGTGTAATGATAGGTGTAGGGAACTTTTGGTTCTCTTTCATCCCGTCAGGCAAAATTACGCCACACAGATTACGGTTGCCTGCTTGATACTCTCTCCATGCGCTTCCGGTAAGGTATCCGCGAATAATCATTTCAATACGGAAGCCTTCGCAACGTACACCGACGGTTACCATGGGGTCGGGGCTCGCAATCTTCCAGTTTGGAACGATGTCTGCGGTAGCATCTAAGAACTTGGCGGCAATTTGGTTTAATACTTGTCCTTTGTATGGGATGCCTTTGGGTAATACTACATCAAAAGCAGATATACGATCGCTTGCTACCATAACGAGCAAGTCCTCTCCAATACTATATACATCACGAACTTTACCGTGATATACATTCTTCTGACCGGGGAAATTGAAGTCTGTTCTTACTAATGCTTTACTCATATTATAATGTTTTAAGTATTTGGGTGGATTGATTTTTTAGAGTTTCTTGTTCAGCTTTGCGCTGCTCACGCTCGGCTTTTATTTCTTTGTCAAACTTTTCGTAGGCATCTACAATGCGTTCTACTAGTTTGTGGCGCACAATATCTTTCTTGTTTAGCTCGATAAAAGCAATGCCTTTTACATGTTTCAGTATACGGATAGACTGTACTAAGCCCGATGTCTGCGAGGGTGGGAGGTCTATCTGTGTTATGTCTCCCGTTACAATCATCTTGGTATTTATACCCATGCGGGTAAGGAACATCTTGATTTGCTGGGAAGTGGTATTTTGTGCTTCGTCGAGAATAACCACCGCATCATTCAGTGTCCTTCCACGCATAAAGGCGAGCGGAGCAATCTGAATTACATTTTGCTCCATGTACTCTTTCAGCTTAGCTGCGGGAATCATATCCTGCAGTGCATCATACAGTGGTTGCAAGTACGGGTCTATCTTTTCTTTCATATCGCCAGGTAGGAAGCCAAGCTTCTCGCCAGCTTCTACTGCGGGGCGGCTGAGGATGATTTTTTTGATTTCTTTGTTTTTCAATGCACGCACAGCAAGGGCTATTGCCGTATAAGTCTTTCCCGAACCGGCAGGACCTACAGCAAAGATCATGTCGTTCTTCGCAAAGCCTTCTACCAGCTTTTTCTGATTTTCACTACGAGGAATAATGGGTTTTCCTGTTGTGCTGAATACAATTACATCGCCCGATTTTTCGGCTTGTGGGGCATTTCCTTTGATGATGTCAACAATGACATCTTCTTTAAGCGAATTGTATTCGTGGCAATGTTTCTCTAACTTTACGATGTGCTCCTCAAAAGCAGTCATTTCTTTTTCATCCCCAAGCACTTTAATAACGTTACCGCGCGCTACAATACGCAGCTTTGGGTACAAAGCTTTAATGAGTTGCAAGTTCGTATTGTTGATTCCATAAAAAACAACAGGATCTATTTCCTCAAGTACAATTAGCCTTTCTATCATGCAAATCTGTTTTTTAGTCACTTTTGGGGTCTAAAAAAACCAAAAGTTGTGCAAATTTAATCAAACGTTCTAATTCTTATCTCATATCCGACAATTAATTTGCACTGTACTTTTACAAAAAGAACAAAAAAAATACCTTTGTGCGGAATTTAAGAAGAAAGACAACATAAAGATGAATCTATCCAAAATAGAGCTATTTCTCGCATTTTTTATTATTTGTATGTTTTGTAGTTGTGGCGACGCTCCTATGAAGATGAATGAGCCACGTAATATTCGTGGTGTAGTTAGTTATGCCCGTACCTTTGGCGATAAAAATGATTTGCATTTAACTGCAGCTCGCAGTATTGGTGTTGCTGCTGTTGCTTCGCGCGATAAAGCCGAACAAATGAAGAAGAAGCTTACTTGTATTGGTGAAAGCAAGTTCTACTCTGTAGATTCTCTTACACATTCTATTCCTTTTTTGGTGCCGCGTGCTAGTTTGTTGCTCGATAAAATAGGTAAAAATTTTCTAGACTCCCTTACCTGTAAAGGGCTCAATCCCAATAAAATCATTGTGACATCTGTTCTGCGCACCCACGATGATGTGAAAAAGTTGCGTAAGACCAACATCAATGCTACGATGACTTCGGCTCACAGCTATGGAACTACGTTCGATATCAGCTGGAAACGGTTCTTAAAACTAGAAGAAAAAGGCAAACCCATGGAAGATGTAAAAACGGAAACCTTGAAACTTGTTCTGGCAGAAGTGCTTCGTGATGTACGTAAAGAGGGGCTTTGTTATATTAAATATGAGTTAAAGCAGGGCTGTTTTCATATTACGGCACGGTAGACAAATCTAATATTGAAATAAACAGGCGATATTACAAAGGTAGCGTCCACCAGAATGTACTTCCTTTATCAAGTTCTGATTCAACCCCCATTTTACCTCCCAAACTCTTTACAATACGTTTGCTCAACGAAAGCCCTAAACCGGTTCCTTGTATAAAGGTGTCGAGCTTTTCAAATCGACGGAAGATGAATTTGATATTCTCGGGTGAGATGCCGCAGCCTGTGTCTCGCACATAAAAATAGTGTTCGTCGGGTCTTCTTTCGTAGCCAATAGTGATGCTACCTGTCTCTGTAAATTTAATAGCATTGGAAAGCAGGTTGAACACCACTGTAAAGAAGTGTTTCCGGTCGATAAGGATAATTTCATCGGGGTTCTCTATCTCTATTATAGTGGCAATATTTTTACCATAAAGATTGTTACGGATAAAACGTTCGCTCTCCTCACCATATTGTTTGATTGCAATCTCTTGCGGATGGTTCTCAATATTGCCCGAGTCGATAACCGAAAGTTCTATGATATTATCTATTAGCATAGTAAGCAATTTGTTGTTTTGCTTAATAAGCGAGATAAATTCAGCATTCTCCTCATCGTTAATCTCTAGCGAAATAATTTCGGAGAATCCTACAATGGCATTGAGTGGTGTCCTTATTTCGTGATTGATATTCTGAATAAATTTTTCGGTATCTACGATGGCTTGTTCTGCTTGTAGCTTGGCTTGTTTAAGGCGTTCTTCATTCTTTTTTTGCTCATCGATGTTCATGTTAAGCCCAATCATGTATTTTTTGCTATTCCGCCAAAGGGAATAAATATATTGGTTTACCCAGTGTTGGTTGCCCTCTTCATCGATGATGTGTATTTCTTTGTGTGCTTTTTGTCGTTCGCCTTTTTGTATCTCTTTAATGCTTTTGAATAGAAACTCTTGGTCTTCGGAAAGCACTTTATTATATGTGGGTTCTGTTTTTCCTTCTTCCCATTCATCTAAGTTTATAAGATATGAGGGTGTGGTATTAGCAATTTTTGTTGCAATGTCGTAGTAGCTTATTCCTACTTTAGAGGATTCGGAAACAAACTGGGACAACCTTTCGTAGTGCTCTTTTGCACTCTTCTCTCGCAAAACAGGTGACATGCTGATAGCAATGGCAATATAACAAGCCGAGTCGTGTACCTTTTCTTTTAGGGGGAAAAGAATTAACTGAAAAATGCGATCTTCTTCTTTTAAGTCATTGCGTTGTATGGTGAGGTTTAATTCTTTTTGTTCTCGCAATGATTTTTTTGCATCTTCCGGCAGGTGTGGCGATTCAAAAAAGTTGGAACTGAACACACTGTTCCATTCTATGTTTTTAGTATGTCGCTTGCCTTTAGCAATACAGTAAAGACAATTACCTTTTTCGTCGTAAAGTGCAAAATCGATAATAGAGTGGCTGTATATTGTTTGCAGTTTACTGTGCAACCGTTTATATCGCCTGGCTTCTTCCTCTTTCTTTTTATGAAATCGAAAAGTAAAGAAAATGTAAATACCAAATGCTATCAAAACACAGGTAGCCAAGAAAAAACCACTGATCTCTTTCTCGTACTTTCTGAAAAAGGGAGGCGGAATGTTGAAATATTGTATGTTATTCAATTTATTAGCGTTCGCGCTTAGCTTGTAGCGTTTGACTAACTCTTTGTTAAGCATATATTTTTCACCTTCAGCAAGTTCAAATGGGATGTCATTGGCTGCTTCTCCCCGCAAGACTCTTTCAACAAGTGTCACGGTTTTAGTACAATATTCTTCGTTGTTTTCGTAGCAGCCTCCTGTCCAGTAAGAGTTAATGCTGTTGTGCGAACGCAGCGAGAAGAGTGGGACAGAAGAATGTTTGCGGAACTGCGATGACAGATATAGATCGGAGCGGTGGTTGCTAAGCCCAGCTATCTCCCACGAATAAGTAATGTACACCTCGTTTTCGGCTTGGAGTAATATTTCATCATAGATTGAATCGGTATTCCATGTGTTGTTAAACATTGAGGATACCTTTATGTCGGGTAGCTGCTGCTTAACTCTTTCACGGAATGACCGTTCGGCATAGGCGGCTCCATAGTAGTAGGAATCAACCCATGTTAGCTTTTTTAGTTTAGGCATCAAGCTATGGATGAAATTTAGATTTTTATCGATAGGAAGTGATGTCTTTACACCGGTAATCTGATAGTTAGCAATCGTTTTAATCCCTTGTTTTTGTTGTTCGTCTTGGTCGGCAAACATATTTATAGGTTGGCTGCTAGTGATATACTCTCTCGCTCGGCGTTCTTCAATGGGAATAAGCTCACTGAAATCAATTTTATCTTCGGGATTCCAATCTCCTTTTATAATAGAGTCGTTTACTGCACAAAGCACAAGAGGGATTTCTTTCCAATCGCCCAACTCCTGTTGCAGGTTTTGATAAGCAAGTAACCCTTCGTCGCCAACGATGACGATAACGTGTGGGCGTCTGTCCGTCTGCAACATACTATTTACTGTGTAGTTGGCACTGACTTGCTGGGTTTCCTCTTTGGAAAAACTCCACAATATAGGCCGGAGCGCCATGTTGAGTACTCCTCTGAGTGGAGCTGTATTGGCGTACAATTGTTCTAAATGTACATCTAATTCGGGGTGTTTGTGTTGTAACAGTTCTTTTATCTCCGATGAAATCGCATTGCTCCAATAAACCTCTTCGCTGTAAGAGTTTATAACAAGAACTCTCTTCCCGTTGAACTCGGCAGGCTGTGCGGGAGTGTTGCCTGTTATTGAAACAGTCAGCAGCATAATGCAAAAGAGGATGAGTAGTAGTCGTTTCATAGTACTATTTGCTTGCCGATTCTTCTTTAGATGATTCAATAATTTGCGAGATATATGCTAAGAGTTTCTCATTATTCTCTTGTAGCGAGGAGAGTAACTCCATACGCTCTTCCTGATCCTGCACTTCGAATATTTTTGTAGAAAGTTGTACGATTTCATTGGTGTGAAAGCGTATTTCAGTACTTGCTTTAGCAATGAAGGCATTCTTCATTTTATCCGATTCCTGTGCCTTTTGCAATGCAATGAAAAGTTCGCGTTCATTTTCCTTTTGTTCGTCAATGTTGGTGGTGACCTCTGTTATAATAATGCGGTTCTTTTCCGGGTTATACTCCGTTAATTTTATTCGCACTCTTATCCAATGCGTCTTTCCATTAACAATAATGCGGAGATTACCTTCATACATTTCTTTCTCTTTAGCTTTCGCTTTTTGCAAAAACTCTTCAATTTCTTTTTGGTCATCCTTCAATACGTTGATAAAGGAATTGAAAATAGGTGTTCCCGGAATTACTCCCAGGTTATAATACCAGGCGTCGGTACCTAACCCTTCGCCTGTAAGCAGGTTGTATTCAACCACCCCAATGGAGGAAGCCTCCATGGCGAAATTAAATATTTCGTGAATGGTTTCTTTCTCTTCCCTTGCTTCCCATATCTGCGTGTTGTCAATGATAAACATCAGGGTGTTATCTTGCCCTGTTTCTTCATCTTGTATGGGGCTGAAGATTGTACGCAAGTAGTGTTGCCCGCATTTGATGATTTTATCGACATGATGATGTCTTTTGACGTTTTTCTTGACAATACGGTCGAAGTATGGCGTGGTAAAGAGGTTGAATGCGGTATCTCCCTTACGACTCATAGAAAAGAGGAAATGATTGGCGTTTGTGTTGCATTGTAGCAAATCGCCACGATCATTAAGTAAAGCAATGCCTATGGGGGTGTTTTCGTAAATTACCTGATACTCTTTATATAGTTCTTTGTATCTTTCGAGAGACTTGAGTATGTGCTGCGTATGGGCGTGTTTCCTCTTTCTGTACAAATAAAAAAACAAAGCGATAGAGAGAAGAGACAGTATCACCGCTATGTTTTTGAAGTACTTGACAAAGTGGCTTGGGGGAATGTTGGTGTAGACTACATTTTGCATCTTTTCTGCTTGTTGCTGTACTCCGAAATAGTCGATAGCTTCTTTATTTAATTCGGTAGTTTTAACTGCCTTTTGCGATATTGTGTTTGCCATTTCAGGACTATAAGAACTCAATAGTGCTGCATTGGCAGTTACAGCAGCCAGATTCTCTATACGGGTGTAGCTTCCACCAACTATATATTTACACTTAGGTTGTTGGTCGGTAAGTGTGAATACCGGTATTTGCAACTCCCAGTTTTGCGGAATTATATATGACCGAGTGAGTATGACCGAGTGTTCGGGTTGTTGTAGGGAAGCTTCTTTTATTTCCTCGTTGCTCATATTCTTGCCATCCAGTACTGTTAGAGCTATTTCAGGATGGTGCTGAAGAATCTTTCGGAGCATATAAAGCGTATAGTTGTCTTGATAGCTTTTTTTATTGATATAGACTAAATTGCTTGTTTGTGGAAAGAAACCGTTTATTAATTCTAAAGTAGTTTGCTCGTCTCCCGATTCGTGAATAAACATA
This sequence comes from Bacteroides sp. 214, assembly GCF_010501015.1. Classification (GTDB taxonomy): domain Bacteria; phylum Bacteroidota; class Bacteroidia; order Bacteroidales; family Bacteroidaceae; genus Bacteroides. Next base: position 123,781 of record NZ_QVML01000002.1, read on the forward strand.
GCGGGGAAATCTCCTTTAGTGTTGACGGTAGGTGTCAGTGATTTGTCGGTAATTTGTTGATTGCTCAAATAAGCAGGGTAGTTTGCAATAATCTCAGGGCGCACACCGCAAACTGTTACAGGTATCTTTTTCCATACCTCACTGAAGGTCATTAAACGATAAATCATCCATGCCTCTTCACCAATAATAGCAATACTTGTTGGTGTTAAAATATTTGTTTGGGCTTGATTGATAAGTATAAATGTGCGTTGCAAACTGAATCTTCCCGAAAGAATTGTACCGTTATATGTTAAATCGGCATATTCAATGCGGGTGAATACGCTGGAATCCCGTTTGGCGATTTCTGCCTGTATTCCTTTGGCAATAGCAGTACTCCAGTCATCAGCATAGCAAGAAGAGCTGATTATTAAAATATAATCAGAAAACGTTTCGGCTTTGTTTCCCCTTACTGTAGAAGAAAATGAAGTTAATACAATTGATAGTAAAATGAATACTAATCGAATATATATTCTCGGAATCATCTTGTGCAAAGATATAGTTACATTACGAAAAAAATAACAATTAACTAATTTTATTTGCGTTATTAAACGTTTTAGAGGATTTCTTAGAACTCTTCCATGAAGACTTACCCTTAAAATAGCTTGAGGTAGCAATGCTGAAAAAAGTATAAATATCACACAAATCTCCTTGTGGATGGGTTGTAGAATGTTAATTCGGATTTGGAAATGTCGCATAAAAAAGCTATCTTTAGTATAGCAAAGATATACAGATAGTATATACATGTAGAGGCGGGAAACAATGGGGTTTTTCGCCTCTCTTTTTTTACAAAACAGTCTAAAAACGGTTAACACTTTTACTCGTCGTGTTAAACACCGACACCTGCCGTGTTAACCACTACCGTTATTAGCGTTAACCACAAAGTTTAAAATACTGCATCGGGAAATAGAATTCTTCGCACTGTCATTTTTGCGATATAACCAAAGCAAATGCTACCTTTTTTACGGAAACTTAAAAGTTAATACTCCATAAATAAATCAGACTTTGATAGACTGTTGGATAGTTATATTATTATACATATAAATCAATAATAACGGGCTGTTTGAGCTGCAAAAAAGAGAGGAAACAGACAAAAAGAGTGCTAAAGAAAAAATGAAAGCATCTTATAGTAATTATTCTGTGGAAATTCAAAACAGCTTCTTAATGTTTAGCTGTTTTTGGTAGAATCAAAAATAATTTTAATATTTGCAGTCTGAAATAAGTTTAACTCACTAAAAGCAAATGCCTATTGATATACCATTACTCTAAATCAATACTATAATTAGAGAAATGATGGAAATATGTACAAGTATGACTGACGAAGCGTTGGTAGTACTTTATGCAAAAGGGGAAAATAAGGCATTTGATATACTCCTTAATCGTCATAAAAATAAATTGTATTCCTACATCTATTATTTAGTGCAGGATGCAGACCTTGCAGAAGATATCTTTCAAGAGACCTTCATGAAGGCTATTGTAACTATTCGAAAAGGGAAATACAATGAAAATGGAAAGTTTCCCGCATGGATTAGCCGCATCGCTCACAATATGATAATCGATCACTTCAGACAAGAGAAAAACAACAATGTAGTTACGGGAGATATTTCGGATATGGGACTGTTGAACTCTATTGTGTTTGCCGAGAAAGCGATTGAGCATAGCATTATCAATGATCAAATATTAGGAGATGTGCGTAAACTCATCGATTATTTGCCCGATGAACAACGTGAGGTGGTATGGATGCGCTTTTATCAAGATTTAAGTTTTAAGGAAATAGCCGAAGCAACAGGTGTAAGCATTAATACTTCTTTAGGGCGTATGCGTTATGCTATCATTAACCTCCGCAGAATGGCCGAAAAGAGTGGGGTTGTGTTAATGGATTAACAGGCAGTATTATTGATGTTAATAAAACACAAAAGCGAATAGCTGGAAGAGGGTAGCCTATACTAAAAAACATAAACATTCGTTTATAAGGTATATTTGATAAAATAAGTATGCCTATGAAAAAAAGAACTACTACTTCTCTATCCACAAATATCTCTGGTAAAGCAACAGAAAAGCATAAGTTTCCTATGGCTCCAAGTGAGCGAACTATATTGCTTTTGAAACTTTTTGCGCGGAACTATCATGTGGAATCCGAACTTCCTGCAGGAATGCAAGGAGTTGTGCTGAGTTAATAAAAAGAAATTCATACCTTTGTGGAGTATATTAAAAGATAAAAGAATATGGCTCCATTAATAGCTCCTTCCGTACTATCTGCTGATTTTGCGCATTTGTCGGACGATATACGTATGATTAATCATAGTGTTGCCGATTGGATACACCTTGATGTGATGGATGGAGTCTTTGTTCCTAATATTTCTTTTGGTTTTCCGGTGATGACATCAATAGCCTCGTTGACCGAGAAACCGCTTGATGTACATTTGATGATTGTAAATCCCGAAAAATTTATTCCTCAGGTAAAGGCGTTGGGTGCGCATGTGATGAATGTGCATTACGAAGCATGTACACATCTGCATCGTGTAGTACAACAAATACGCGACGCGGGAATGGAACCTGCCGTAACCATTAACCCTGCTACTCCGGTATCATTGTTGAAAGATATTATTCAAGATGTTTATATGGTGCTTGTTATGAGTGTTAATCCGGGTTTTGGCGGGCAAAAATTCATAGAACATTCTATTACAAAAATTCAAGAATTGCGCGAATTGATAGAGGTAACCGGCTCCAAAGCACTGATTGAAGTGGATGGTGGTGTAAACCTTGAAACGGGCAAACGATTGGTAGCCGCAGGTGCTGATGTGTTGGTGGCTGGCAATGCGATTTTTGCTAACGAAAATCCTACGCAACAAATTCTTGAGTTAAAAAGTCTCAGCCGCTAGAGCTTGTGAACAACACCATTGGGCAACTTGCCAAGTATCCTTTCTTACGTATTTTGTTGCCCCTTGCACTTGGTGTTGCGTGTGGTAATTATCTCTTCTTTGTACACAGTGGTGGCTCGAATTTTTCTCCTTTGTGGCTGATCTGTTTGTTTCTTCTGCTGCCGTTTGGATACTTGCTTTTTAAGCGATATGCACAGCGATGGCTGTTTGGCGTGATGGTATTCATCTTCTTTCTTGCTTATGGATTTATTGGAATACAACAACAACTACATGAAGCAAATTACACTTTTCCAACCGAAGAAGTTGTTTATAAAACAATAATAACACAAAAGCCAGAACGGAAAGAACGTAGTTTGCTTTGCCGGGCAACGGTTCGGGAGGTATACGATTCTATGGAGCCTTCCTCTGTAAATCGTAAAGTATTACTCTATTTCTCTCTTGATTCGGCAGCGAATGAGATAAAGGCAGGCGATGTGTTGCTGCTAAGTACCCGTCTGGCACTCCCTGAATTGAATAATAATCCCGAAGAATTTGATTACCCCCGTTATCTACTTCACAAAGGAATAAGTGCTACAGGATTTATTTCTGCAGGTAAATGGAAAATAATAAACCACCAACCCTCAACTACTCTTCGTTCAAGGGCGCAGGAGTGTCGTGATAATCTGGTGAACATCTATCGCGCGTTGGGCTTTGAGGGCGAGCAACTAGCTATTCTTTCGGCACTTACGGTGGGTTATAAAGAAGAACTTTCTGCCGATGTACGCGAAGCGTTTTCTGTAGCGGGAGTCAGTCATGTGCTTGCGGTATCGGGGCTACACGTTGGTTTTATTTTCCTGTTGCTTAGTGCGTTGTTGCGGTTATTTCCGCAGAGGAATAGGTTGCTGTTGTTGCTGTGGGCAGGTGTTGCTGTTGCTCTGTTATGGGTATTTGCCTTTCTTTCCGGCTTGTCTCCATCGGTAGTTCGTTCGGTGAGTATGTTTACGTTGTTTGTAATTGCCAAGGTAAGCTTAGCTCGAACACTCACCATGAATTCATTACTGATGGCTGCAGTAGGGATGTTATTATATAATCCTTCTTGGCTGTTTGATGTCGGCTTTCAACTTTCTTTCTTGGCGGTAGCAGGCATTGTGCTGATAAATCCGTTGTTGTATGGTAGGTTTACAATTAAGAATCGTTTCTTTGACTATTGCTGGAACTTAATATCTATGTCTGTTGCTGCTCAGCTGGTTACAGCGCCACTTGTGGCTTTTTATTTCTCCTATTTCTCTATTTATTTTTTATTGGCGAATTTATTGGTTATTCCGCTGGTTACTTTAATTGTGTATGTGGCATTGCTTATGCTGGTATTAACTCCTTTGTTTACGATTCAATTACTTGTAGCGAAGATAAATCTGCTACTGCTTGGGTGGTTGGCTACGATTGTGCGGTGGGTGGAAAATCTGCCCATTGCTTCGATTGATAATATCTGGCTTTCTCGTGTGGAAATATTCGGTTTTTACTTTTTACTTCTTCTCTTTTTAATCTATATAAAGAGCAAGCAGCCACGGTTGCTTTTGGTATGTATGGCGGGTACTTTCTGTTTGCTCTCTTTCCGCTATTGGAATACGCTTGAAAACAAACCTCGCAAAAGTATTGTATTCTATAATATAAGGAACTGTCCGGCTGTTCATTGTGTACTACCCGGTAGCGAGTCGTGGGTGGCTCTTGCCGATACGAACTCGCATGCAAAGACCTTTCTTAAGCAAACGGCCAAATATAGAAATAGGTTGCGACTTGCCGAACCAACGTTCGTGCATGCAGACTACAATGATTCTTCTTTTCAGCGGAGAGATGACTTTTTGCTTTTTGGTAAGAAAAAATGCTGTTTTGTTTACGATAATCGGTGGCGTTACAAAGAAACTGACCGGAAGTTACATATAGATTACCTCTATCTGTGTAAAGGTTATACTGGAAAGGTTGAAGAATTGCTGTGTGTTTTCAATGTTAAGCAACTTATACTTGATGCATCCCTTGCCGAATGGCGTAGAGCAAAGTTTGAAGAAGAGTGTGAACAACTGGGAGTTGAGACGCTTTCTTTGGCTAATGGAACCTCTATTGTTTATCTTTAGGCTGGTTTATAAAGATATTCCTTTATCTTTGCACCACTTTTAATACAAGGTTATGCTTACAAAAGTTATCGCACAAGCAAATATAGACCGTTTTGAAAAATGGTTTAACCGTGCAGAGAATATTGTTATCGTTTCTCATATTTCACCAGATGGAGATGCAATAGGCTCTTCACTTGGACTGAAACATTTTTTGGCATCACAAGATAAGAGTGTGAGTGTTATTGTTCCCAATGAGTTTCCTGACTTCTTGAAATGGATGCCTGGCAGTCACGGTGTTATTTTCTACAATTGGCATAAGGAATCGGCTAACAGGTTATTGGCCGAAGCGGACATTATTTGCTGTTTGGATTTTAATGTATTGTCGCGCATAGGGAATATGGCCGACGCTGTAGCCGCTTCTCCTGCTCGGAAAATATTAATAGACCATCACTTAGAACCGGATGACTTTTGTCAGATAACCATTTCGCACCCCAATATATCCTCAACTTCCGAACTTGTGTTCCGTTTAATTTGCCGTATGGGCTACTTTGAAGATATTAACAAAGAAACCGCAGAGTGCATTTATACCGGCATGATGACAGATACGGGTGGTTTTACTTTCAATTCCAATAAACAGGAAATTTATTTCATCATCAGCGAATTGTTAAGTAAAGGCATTGATAAAGACGAAATCTACAGAAAGGTGTACAATACTTATTCTGAAGCACGTCTCAGGCTTATGGGATATATGCTTACCAATATGCATACATATCCTGAATATCATGCAGCATTGATAACACTTACCAAAGAGGAACAGCGGCGATTTGACTATGCGAAAGGCGATAGTGAAGGTTTTGTGAATATTCCTCTTTCTATAAAAGGAGTGGTTTTTACTTGCTTCCTGCGCGAAGATACAGAGATTGATCAAATAAAAGTTTCGCTACGTTCCGTAGGGAAGTTTCCATGCAATAAAGTTGCTGCGGAGTTCTTTAATGGCGGAGGACATTTGAATGCCTCGGGAGGTGAATTTTTTGGTACAATAGAAGAGGCGAAACGGCTCTTTGAACAAGCATTGGAGAAATACAAGCCTTAGTGGAAAGGTTAAAAGAATAAATCTAAAAGTTAAAGGAATAGAACAATTCATAGTGAGCTTTCTAACTTTCAACGAAATAAATAATTTTGCACTGTACTTTAAGTATATACACAACCATATATGAAAAAACTTATTTCATTATTTCTTCTTATCACAGTTTTTGGGGTGATAACACAATCTTGCAACGATGGAGTAACTTATGCTGAGCAACAAGCAGCCGAGAAAAAACTGATTCGTAAATATATTGCTGATAATAATATCAAGGAAATTTCCCAAGAAGAATTTGAAAAAGACACCGTAACCAATGTGGCCGAGAATGAATATGTTCTCTTCTCCAACGGAGTCTATATGCAAATAGTAGACAGAGGTGACGGAGATACAATCAGAACACGTGATGAAATATTGGTTCGTTATGCGGAAGTTGATATAGAAACTGGTACTGAAACGTTTGCTTCTAATTATGACTTCGCTAATTACGTGGATGCTTTTTACTATACGGAATATGGTACTTCTATTTATGGACAATTCTCTGAAACTTGGTTGGTAAGTAGCTACTATTATTATTTAGGATACACCATGTCTACGGCTGTGCCAGAGGCTTGGCTGATTCCTTTGAAGTATATTAAAGACAACGCACATGTGAAACTAATTGTGCCGCATAAAGTTGGCCATGAATATGCACAATATTATGTAACGCCTTTTTTCTATGATATTCGTAAATATCAGATTAGATAATTTCAAAAAAACAGCTTAATGACACTGATAAAATCCATTTCGGGTATTCGCGGAACAATCGGCGGACAGGTAGGTGAAGGTTTAAATCCCCTGGATATTGTAAAGTTTACTTCAGCATACGCAACCCTTATACGTAGAACTTGTACAGCAACAAGCAATAAAATTGTAGTAGGAAGAGATGCACGTATCTCGGGTGAAATGGTCAATAACGTTGTAGTTGGAACTCTCATGGGAATGGGTTGGGATGTTGTTGATATTGACTTGGCGTCTACACCAACTACCGAACTGGCAGTAACAATGGAGGGCGCTTGCGGAGGTATTATTCTTACAGCTTCGCATAATCCAAAACAGTGGAATGCATTGAAGTTGCTCAATGAGAAAGGTGAATTTCTAAACGATGCGGAAGGAAAAGAAGTATTGCGCATAGCCGAAGCCGAAGAGTTTGAATACGTTGATGTAGATGCAATTGGTTCTTATCGTAAAGATCTTACTTACAATCAAAAACATATAGATAGCGTACTCGCATTGAAATTAGTAGATGTTGAGGCCATAAAGAAAGCTAATTTCCGTGTAGCAATTGATGCGGTAAATTCGGTAGGGGGTATCATCCTTCCTAAACTGTTGGAGCAGTTAGGCGTGAAACATATAGAGAAGTTATATTGTGAACCTACGGGCAACTTTGCGCACAATCCCGAACCATTAGAGAAGAATCTTGGTGATATCATGAGTCTGATGAAAAGTGGAAAAGCCGATGTTGCGTTTGTGGTCGACCCTGATGTAGATCGTTTAGCGATGATTTGCGAAGACGGAACCATGTATGGCGAAGAATACACTTTGGTTACTGTGGCCGATTATGTGTTAAAACATACCCCTGGAAACACTGTCTCTAATCTAAGCTCTACCCGTGCGCTACGTGATGTGACCCGCAAATATGGTATGGAGTATTATGCTTCGGCAGTAGGCGAAGTTAATGTAACTACCAAAATGAAGGAGGTTGGTGCTGTGATAGGTGGAGAAGGAAATGGCGGAGTGATTTATCCCGAAAGTCATTATGGACGAGATGCACTGGTGGGTATTGCTTTGTTCTTGAGTCACTTAGCACATGAAGGAATGAAAGTAAGTGAGCTGCGGGCTACATACCCTCCTTATTTTATTGCAAAGAACAAGGTAGATCTAACACCCGACATTGATGTGGATGCAATTCTTGCCAAAGTAAAAGAAATCTTTAATAAAGAAGAAATCAACGACATTGATGGCGTAAAGATAGATTTTCCGGAAAAGTGGGTGCACTTGCGTAAGAGCAACACCGAACCAATCATTCGTGTGTATAGCGAAGCTTCGACCATGCAGGCTGCCGAAGAAATTGGGCAACAGGTAATGGATGTTATAACAGATTTGGCGAAAAAATAATTTCTCGCCATCTCTTTCTTATCTTGATGTTAAGGAATTAAGAGTGAAGAGTCGCCATAGCTCAGAAAGCGAAAATTATTAGCAAGAGCATAGTCGTAAATCTTCTTCCAATCTCCTTTTATGAATGCCGAAACTAAGAGTAGTAACGTACTTTGCGGCTGATGGAAGTTGGTCACTATTGCCTTTACAATCTTATAATCATAGCCCGGTGCAATAATAATCTGCGTACTCGTGTGCAGTGTTTCCATGTTGTGACGGTCTAGATAATCTACAATCTGAGTAAGGGCGCCGGTTGGCGATAACTCGTTTCCAGTTTCGTAAGGTTGCCATTGATTAACGTGCAACTCCTGTTCTTCTAAGTTGGGGTGCATGGCTATTTTCGCACCTATGTGATACAAACTCTCTAACGTTCGTACAGAGGTTGTACCTACGGCAATTACTTCTGCATTGTGTTTAATCAGACTCTTTAACGTCTCCTTTGAAACAGAGATATACTCTGTATGCATTTCGTGCTCCTTAATGGTTTCGCTTTTTACCGGCTTGAATGTGCCGGCTCCTACATGTAGGGTAAGCTCCTCGCAATCAATGTGCTTTGCTTTTAATGTATCGAACACCCTGTTGGTGAAATGTAGTCCTGCAGTTGGTGCGGCTACAGAACCCTTTATCTTAGAATAAACCGTTTGATAAGTTTCCTTGTCACTCTCTTCTGTGTCTCGGTTGAGATACGGCGGAATAGGTAACTCTCCAAAAACTTCAAGAATATCAGCAAAGGTTATCTCTTTATTATTCCAGGAGAAATCGACCCAATGACTAGTGCCATGACTCTCTCCACGTTTGGCAACAAGAGTGATTTCAAATCCCTTTACCATGATTTGTTTGGACAATGCCCCCTCTTTCCATTTCTTGAGATTGCCTATCATGCAAAGCCATGCCGCATGTTCGGTTTGCTGAAAGTTCAGCGCATAGTCTTGTGGTTGAATAGGTTCCAGACAAAATACCTCTATTAACGCTCCCGTTTCTTTACGGAAGTGTAATCGTGCTTGGATAACTTTAGTGTTGTTGAATACGACTAGGCTTCCTTCCGGTAAGTATTTTGGCAATGAAGCAAAACAGTCCTCGCTGATTTCTCCGTGCTGGTATATTAACAATTTAGACTGGTCGCGTTCTTTCAATGGAAATTTCGCAATACGTTCATTGGGTAGCGAATAATTGTATTCGCTTATTTTAATCTCTTTGGGATTTTCTTTCATTATTTGCTCCTTAATCCGACAAAAGTAGCGATATTTGTTGAAAGTGAAGTTACACAAGATTAGTTATAGATTAAAATATTTATGAAGATAGGTGATAAAGTACGCTTCTTAAATGAAGTAGGAGGAGGTATTGTTAGAGGGTTTAAAGGAAAAGAATTGGTGTTGGTAGAAGATGCCGACGGTTTTGAAATCCCCATGTTGATTCGTAATTGCGTAGTTATTGAAACAGATAATTACAATATGGAACGAAAACCCATCACTACTGCTAGTACACAAAAAACGGAAGAACCGACAAAAATAGTCAAACCGGAACTGACTACTCGTCCGATTGAACTAAAGGGTGGCGATTCGCTTAATGTAGTGTTAGCATATGTTCCTCAAGATGTAAAGAAAATCAATGAGACTACTTTTGATGCTTATTTGGTGAATGATAGCAACTATTTTATTTATTATACCTATCTCAGTGTCGAAGGAAAGGCGTGGAAAGTTCGTTCGCATGGAATAATCGAGCCCAACATGAAAGAGTTCCTTGAAGAATTTTCTAGAGATGTACTCAACGAGTTGGAGAGAGTAGCTGTTCAATTAATGACCTTCAAAACAGATAAAACATTCGCCAAGAAAGTAACTGCCGATGTGGAGTTGCGCATTGATACAGTGAAATTTTATAAACTTCATACATTCCGTGATTCAATTTACTTTGAAGAACCTTCGTTGAGTTACGATATTGTGCGCAATGACGCTCCTATGAAGCAAGTTTATGCTTCGGCCGAAGATATTCAAAATGCGTTGTTGCAAAAGAAGCAAGTGGATCGTCCACGTATCAATCAAAATGCAAAGCCTCGCAATGTAAACGAACTCGTAGAGGTTGATTTGCATATTAGTGAACTGTTGGATTCTGCCAGTGGTATGAGCAATGGCGAAATACTGGAGTTTCAGTTGGAGAAGTTTCGCGAAGTAATGAATAAGTATAAAAACAAGCAAAACCAACGCATCGTATTTATTCACGGTAAGGGCGATGGCGTGTTGCGTAAATCTATACTTGATGAGTTGAAACGCAAGTATCCAGCGTGTAAGGCACAGGATGCTTCATTCCAAGAGTATGGGTTTGGGGCAACGCTTGTGGTGGTGCGTCAATGAGTTACTGGGCTAAAAAGAACATGTGTAGTTCCTGACTGATAATTTCTACCACTTCTTTTGTTGCCAATGAAAGGTTTTCTGCCATGGCATCTAAACAGGTGCCGTTAGCGATGTCGGCATCTCGTATGTCTTTACCCGACCTGTATTTTCGTTTGAGTTGATACTCTTTGCTGAAAAGGCATTTGTTATCTTTTCTCAATTCCACGTGCAACGACAGATTGGTTGTGGGTGATTTTACATGGTGGCTTTTGCTTCCACCAAACGGGCTGAAGATATGATTGTCGGTTTGGAGTGCCATGTCTATTAAAAAGAATGGGTTGAAAAAAGCTGTTTCGTTTATTCGAATACCCGAACTGGTGCGGTTCTGTGTGATACGTACATTTAGCGTATAGCAAGAGTCTGCTGCCAGTCCGTCGTAATCCTCCAGTAAGTTAAAACAAGTGCTGCTGTTACACTCGGCAAGCAATGCGTCCGAAAGGAATTCCCGATAGTTGCTTGTGAGCGAACCTTCGCCTAATTGAACCTTGTATGATTGTCCTATGTAGTTGAAGAATAGCAACGGTACCAACGTTACTCCTTTTTTCTTTACTGTGGTATAATAATCCATGTTGGAGTTGTCAATAAAGGAGAGGTGAGTGTTGTGCTTTACTTCTCCCAGATACTCCGGTGTTGACAGCTCATAATAAAGATGAGATAGCGAACCTCTGATTTCTTGTTGTAAAGACTTGCTGGTTCTACACGAAGTGAAGAAAATAGTGATTAACAGTAGGGCTGCTATTGCTCTTGGGGATGTTGTCATTCGTTGTTTTGTTTGATAAGACAAAAGTAAGGTTTTTTGGGAAATTCTCACCTTGTTGAGAATAAATACTCGCCTTGTTGAGAACAAATACTCACCATGTTGAGAATTTATTCTCAACATGATAAAACCTTTTGAGAAAAATTGCTTGTGAAAACCTTGTGAAGGATAAAAGAGGGGGTCTTCACAAGTAACTCACTCACTACCATCTTGTTACAGCGATATGTGAATGTGAAGACCTGTTTCGTAAAACTACATTTGGAGTGTTTGTAAGCCATTGGGTTGAAAAATATGTACTAAATTAATTTCGTCGATAGGTGTATATATAATAATTAAGAATAATTTTGCAGCATGAAAAATAATACTGTTTTGAATCATACAACGACTTCATCTTCCCGAACAACCTTGAATATTTTGTTTGCTCTTAGTTTGGCACACATGTTCAATGATATGTTTCAATCTGTGGTGTCTGCCAGCTACCCGGTAATAAAAGACAATCTAGCTCTTTCATTTGGGCAAATAGGGATAATAGCTTTGATTTATCAGATTTGTGCGTCTGTTTTTCAGCCGGTTTTTGGCGTGCTTTTTGACAAACGACCTACGCCTTGGTATCTGACAATCGGTACAGCATCTACGCTGACGGGGCTATTGATTCTTGCCTTTGCGAATTCTCTATATTTGGTTATAATTTCGGTTGCCTTTATTGGTCTGGGGTCGTCCATTATCCATCCGGAAGCTTCCCGACTGACTCATTATGCCTCAGGTGGTAAACATGGGCTTGCACAATCTATATTTCAGGTTGGAGGCAATTTGGGAGGTGCGATAGGGCCTCTGTTGGCAGCTCTGGTTATAGCACCATACGGTCAACGTTATATGGCAGTATTTGCCGGTGTAGCTATTATTTCCATGTTAACTAAACGACCAATAGTAAAATGGTATAAAGCCAGAATTAAAACAATTCAGTCTCCTGCTGGTAAGAGAGAGGTGATTCATAGAGTACGCCTTACGAAAAAACAGGTTTATTATTCGTTATTAATCTTGTTGATACTTATATTTTCTAAATATGTGTATACGGCGAGTTTGAGCAACTATTATACCTTTTATTTGATCGAGAAATTTGGTATAACAACTCAGCAATCTCAGTTTTTCTTATTTGCTTTTTTGTTTGCTTCGGCAGTAGGTACATTGCTCGGAGGTCCGATAGGGGATAGGTTTGGAAGGAAATATGTGATTTGGTTTTCTATTTTGGGTACAGCTCCGTTTTCTTTATTGATGCCCCATGCCAATCTGTTCTGGACATGTGTGTTAAGCATACTCATTGGCTTAGTCCTTTCTTCTGCTTTCTCGGCAATTCTTGTATATGCACAGGAATTATTGCCAACTAAAGTTGGACTGATTTCTGGACTCTTTTTTGGACTGGCATTTGGTATTGCCGGAATTGCGGCAGCTGTATTGGGTAATATTGCCGATCATAATGGAATTGAATATGTCTATAAATTCTGTGCTTATATGCCTTTGCTTGGTTTTGTGGCCATTTTTCTGCCTAATGTAAAGCCGTTAAGAAATGGTTCGCATTAATGTGTTTAGTCGGAAGAGATAAATTCAAAACAGTTTCTTAAACGCGCAACAATTCTCCCATTATTCCGTCCGAAATAAATATACCTTTGGGTGTTAGTCGCAAATAGTCGTCAACATGACAAAGTTCTTCTCGGTTGATAAATGGTTGTGCTGCTTTCAAACAATGCTGCAGAAACTCATCGCCAAACTGTATTTCCAGTTGTTTGAGCGAAACCCCTTTATTCGTACGGAGTGATGTGATAATAAGCTCGTTATAGCGATTCTCTATATTTAGTATTTCTTTTTCAAAAGGACGTTTGCCTGCTTCTATTCCTTTTATGTATAGAGCGATGTCTGCGGTGTTCCATTCGCGGCTTTCTCCGTCGAATGAGTGGGCAGACGGTCCACATCCTAGATACTTCGTTCCACTCCAATAAGCGGAATTATGGCGTGAATGTTGTTCTGGTTTTGCAAAGTTGGAAATTTCGTAATGCTCATATCCGGCAGCTGTAAGTTTTGTTATCAATGTTTGGAAGAATTGAAGGCTGTTTGCTTCGCTCACTTCTGCTATTTGCTTCTTGCGTAATAAGGCATGAATAGCTGTGCCCTCTTCGTAGGTAAGGTGGTAGGCAGAGATGTGATTGGGGTTTAAGGCTATGGCTTGTGTTAAATCATGCTCCCAAACTTCGAGCGTTTCGCCAGGTAACCCATAGATTAAATCAATGCTGATATTGTGGAATCCATACTGTTTGGCACGTGATATTGCTTCGATAGCTTGGATGCTGTTGTGTCTGCGATTAAGCAACTTCAATAGGTTGTCATCGAATGTTTGTATGCCGATGCTCAGGCGATTGATAGCAGTGTGTGACAATGCTTCAAGAAACGTATCGGACAGGTCGTCGGGGTTAGCCTCGAGAGTTACTTCTTTCCATGACCCCTTATTATATATACTAGCAATGGTTTGAAGTATTTGTTCAATCTCTTTTATGCTTAGTTGCGAGGGTGTGCCACCGCCAAAATAAATGGTTTCAATAGGTTCGCCTTGCAAATAGCCAACTCTTTCGGTTAACTCTTGGCAGAGAGCGTGTACATACGCTTCTCTTAGCTGTTCGTTGGTCGAGGAGTAGAAGTCACAATAGATGCATCTTGTTTTGCAAAAAGGAACGTGAATATAGATACCTGCCATTATTGTTTTGTTTTTTTGTATTCCAACGCTTGTTCAATCATAAAATCAAAAAAGCGGATCATAATGGTATCGCCACCCGCAACATGACCTTCGGGATGGAATTGCACACCCCAGATAGGGCGCCCGGAAATATTCTCAATAACTTCGGGGATACTGTCGCACGCCCAGCCTGTTATGGAAAATCCCGGAGCAACATCCTTCACTGCTTGATGGTGAAAGCTGTTGGTTGCCAACTCGGTTTCGCCTGTTATGGTGGCTATGACAGATTCGGATAGTAATTTTACGTAGTGTGTAGGATATTTGGACGAGATGCTTTGTCTGTGATTTACCGTGCTATCAGCGCATTGCGAAGGGATGTCTTGGTATAAAGTTCCACCAAAGGCAACGTTAATCAGTTGTTCTCCACGACAAATTCCGAGCATGGGCATGCCGCGTTCGGAGGCAAGACGGATGAGTGCTAAATCATAAAAATCGCGTACTTCGTTTACTTTTCCCAACTCGGGAATGGGAGCTTCGTTGTAATATTGTGGATGGATATCTTCGCCGCCGGTAAGTATTAATGCATCGACTAATGAAAGAATCTCGTCTAAGGCTTTCTCGCTCTCTATGATGGGGATAAGCAAAGGAAGACCACCTGCTTTTAGTACCGACTCTGTATAGGTTCTCGATACTTGGGAATAGCTGTTGTTAGGGTGCGAACAAGAAATGCCGATAACAGGCTTGGGGGTTTCTTGTGCCGATATAACAATTGCAGTTATATATAATAAGGTGGAAATAATTGTTTTTTTCATGAAACAATCTTTTTCTTTCAAAGATATACATTTCATTTGAGTTGGCAATAAGAGGCGAATGTTGAGGCAGGGAGTCCTCCTTTACTCTTTTTACCTGTTTTATGTCTTTGTGTTGTAAAACATTGTTTTGAAACACGGTTGCGTAGATTGTTTATGCTGTAATTTATTTATAATTTGCGCATCACAATAAAAAAGGGTATGCAGTTGCATACTTAGTACTTACTTTTAAATCCTTAGATGTTATGAAAGTATATCAAACAAATGAAATTAAGAACATCGCCTTATTGGGAAGTTCTGGCTCTGGGAAAACCACTCTCGTTGAAGCAATGCTATTCGAGAGTGGAGTTATAAAACGTCGCGGAACAATTGCTGCCAAAAATACGGTAAGCGACTATTTCCCGGTTGAACAAGAGTATGGCTACTCGGTTTTCTCTACCGTGTTGCACGTTGAATGGAATAATAAGAAGTTAAATATAATAGATTGTCCGGGGTCGGACGATTTTGTGGGCGGTGCTGTTACCGCATTAAATGTTACCGATACGGCTATTGTCTTGATTAATGGTCAATATGGCGTGGAAGTGGGTACGCAAAATCACTTCAGATATACAGAAAAATTTAATAAGCCGGTTATCTTTCTGATAAACCAGTTAGATAACGAAAAAACTGATTATGAAAACGTTTTAGAACAACTGAAAGAAGCTTATGGTTCTAAAGTTGTTCCAATACAATACCCGTTGAGTACAGGGCCAGACTTTAACTCCATTATTGATGTGTTGTTAATGAAAAAGTACTCGTGGAAACCCGAAGGTGGTGCTCCTATAATTGAAGATATTCCTGCCTCGGAGCTTGAAAAAGCAACTGAAATGAATAAAGCGCTGATTGAAGCAGCTGCCGAAAATGATGAGGCGTTGATGGAAAAATTCTTTGAACAAGACTCATTGACAGAAGATGAAATGCGCGAAGGTATCCGTAAAGGACTTGTTGCTCGTGGCATGTTCCCTGTGTTCTGCGTATGCGCAGGAAAGGATATGGGTGTTCGTCGCTTAATGGAATTTCTTGGTAATGTGGTTCCTTTTGTGGATGATATGCCGAAAGTAACCGATAAAGAGGGCAAAGAAGTAGCTCCAGATGCAAAAGCGCCTACTTCGCTTTATTTCTTTAAGACCAGCGTTGAACCGCATATTGGTGAAGTTTCTTATTTTAAAGTAATGAGCGGAACTGTTAAGGAAGGCGATGACTTGGTGAATGCTGATAGAGGCTCAAAAGAACGTATTGCTCAGATGTATGCTGTGGCGGGTTCTAACCGTGTTAAAGTTGAAGAACTAAAAGCAGGTGATATTGGTGCTGCTGTTAAACTGAAAGATGTAAAGACGGGCAATACGCTGAATAGTAAAGAGGTTCATCATCAATTTGACTTTATTAAATATCCAAA
This sequence comes from Bacteroides sp. 214, assembly GCF_010501015.1. Taxonomy (GTDB): domain Bacteria; phylum Bacteroidota; class Bacteroidia; order Bacteroidales; family Bacteroidaceae; genus Bacteroides. The sequence goes on from NZ_QVML01000002.1 coordinate 140,173, forward strand.
CTCCAAATATTCAAGGGCTATCAGACCGGTGAATGAGTCGGATGTGGAAAAGATGATGAGTATCCTGAACCGTATGCACGAAGAAGATCCGACATGGGTAGTAGAACAGTCGAAAGAATTGCGTCAAACAATTGTACATGGACAGGGAGAATTCCATTTGCGTACATTGAAATGGCGTATAGAAACAAACGAAAAATTACAAATAACGTACGAAGAACCACGTATCCCATATCGTGAAACCATTACTAAAGCTGCCCGTGCCGATTATCGTCATAAGAAACAATCGGGTGGAGCAGGTCAGTTTGGTGAGGTTCATATGATTGTAGAGCCCTACAAAGAAGGTATGCCTGTGCCCGAAACTTATAAGTTCAATGGTCAGGAATTTAAAATAAGTGTGAAGGGTACTGAAGAAATTCCATTGGAATGGGGTGGCAAGCTGGTATTTATCAATAGTATTGTAGGTGGATCTATTGATACACGCTTCTTACCTGCTATTCTGAAAGGTGTTATGGCTCGAATGGAGCAAGGTCCTTTAACAGGTTCGTATGCTCGCGATGTGCGTGTGATAGTGTATGATGGAAAGATGCATCCGGTAGATTCCAATGAAATATCATTTATGCTTGCCGGACGTAACGCATTTAGCGATGCATTTAAGAATGCAGGTCCTAAAATCCTTGAACCAATTTATGATGTAGAAGTATTTGTACCATCAGATAGAATGGGTGATGTAATGGGTGATTTGCAAGGACGTCGCGCCATGATTATGGGTATGAGTAGTGAAAAAGGTTTTGAGAAACTGGTTGCTAAGGTACCTTTGAAGGAAATGTCTTCCTATTCTACTGCGCTAAGCTCGCTTACTGGTGGACGTGCTTCTTTTATAATGAAATTTGCAAGCTACGAGCTTGTTCCTGCTGATGTTCAAGATAAGTTAATCAAAGAATTTGAAGCAAAACAAGCCGAAGATTAATTCCTTACCAATAAAACCATTAATGCTGACCGTCGCTCTTAAAGGGTGACGGTCTTTTTTTGTAGATTAAGCTACTCTTCTTCTTGAACAAAGAGTCGTTATTCCTTGTTAAATAACTAAAGCGTTTGTATTGATTTAAATAACATGATTTGTTCTTGAGCTTTAATATTGCATTAAATTAACGAAAATGATAGCTGGAAAATATCTTGAAATTGCTTTATTGATATGTTGAGTGTTTTGTATTTGTTAATTTGATTGATTTTGCGGTTAAAACAGGTTAATTGGCTATGAATGTTAATTAGGGATTGTTAATTTTGTAGTATGAAAAAGTCAACAATCTGGATATTAGGTGTTGTAATGGCTCTCTCGTTTCTGGGGCTGCTGCTTTTGCAGATAAGTTACATGGAAGAAATGCTAAAGATGCGTAATGAACAGTTTACTGATGCTGTGCAGCGTAGTCTCTCTCAAGTTTCTGACGATGTTGCTTATGAGGAAACAAGACGTTGGCTGGAAGAAGATGTGAAAGGTACTGAAATGAAAGGAGTGGTTGCTCAGCAAGAAGCCGCACATACTACTATTCAGCAAACACAACGTTATGGCATTAAAACGCCTGACGGAGCTTTCTCGTTTGAGCAACAAATGACAACAACAGAAGTTTCTGCGCTACCGAAAGCGTTGATTCGTAAGCCGGGGGCAAGTGCTATACCGCAAACATCGAGATCTTTGACAGAGGCGATTAAAAATCGCTATATGTACCAAAAGGCGTTGATGGACGAGGTTGTGTTGAGGATGGTTAGTCGCGCAAGTGATATGCCATTGGAGAAACGTGTGAATTTTCGTAATTTGGATCAATACCTTCAGTCTGCCTTTATTAATAATAGCATAGATTTGAAATATCATTTTAGGGTTATTGATAAAGATGGGCGCGAAGTTTATAGATGTTCAGACTATGAAGAAGAAGGAAGTGAGAATTCCTACAGTCAGATATTGTTTCAAAACGATCCGCCGGCTAAGATGAGTAAGGTGTATGTGCATTTCCCTGCGAAACGCAATTATATCTTTGCTTCTATTAGCTTTATGATACCTTCGCTGATGTTTACTTTTGTATTGCTGATAACATTTATCTTTACGATATATATCATCTTTAGACAGAAGAAACTGACCGAGATGAAAAATGACTTTGTGAACAATATGACACACGAATTTAAAACGCCGATATCAACAATTTCATTGGCGGCGCAAATGTTGAAAGACCCTGCGGTGGGTAAGTCGCCACAAATGTTTCAGCATATTTCGGGTGTAATTAATGATGAAACAAAACGCCTGAGATTTCAGGTAGAGAAGGTGTTGCAAATGTCTATGTTTGATAGACAGAAAGCGATATTGAAGATGAAGGAGATTGATGCAAATGAAATGATTGCGGGTGTTATCAATACCTTTACTTTGAAAGTGGAGCGATATAATGGAAAAATAACATCAACTCTGGATGCTGAGAATGCAGATGTATTTGCTGACGAAATGCACATTACTAATGTTGTTTTTAACTTGATGGATAATGCCGTTAAGTATAAAAAACCTGAAGAAGATTTGTTGTTGGATGTGAAGACGTGGAATGAGGCTGGCAAACTGATGATTTCAATACAAGACAATGGTGTAGGTATTAAGAAAGAGAATCTAAAGAAGATTTTTGAAAAATTCTACCGAGTGCACACCGGTAACCTGCACGATGTTAAAGGATTTGGTTTGGGGCTTGCATACGTGAAAAAAATAATCGAAGACCACAAAGGCTCAATACGTGTAGAGAGTGAGTTGAATGTGGGAACTAAATTTATTATTGTATTACCTTTATTAAAAAAATAAGAATATGGAAGAAAAATTGCGTATTTTATTGTGCGAAGATGATGAGAATCTTGGCATGCTTTTGAGAGAATATTTGCAGGCTAAAGGGTATTATGCAGATTTGCAACCCGACGGTGAAGCTGGTTATAAAGCTTTCTTGAAAAATAAATACGACTTGTGCGTGTTTGATGTGATGATGCCTAAAAAAGATGGATTCAGCTTGGCGCAAGAAGTGCGTGCGATTAATGCTGAGATTCCAATTATCTTCCTTACGGCTAAAACTTTGAAAGAAGATATCTTGGAAGGATTCAAGATTGGTGCCGATGATTATATAACTAAGCCATTTAGCATGGAAGAGTTGACTTTCAGAATTGAGGCAATTTTGAGACGTGTTCGTGGAAAGAAGAGCAAAGAAAGCAGTGTGTATAAAATAGGTAAGTTTACTTTTGATACGCAGAAGCAGATTTTGTCTATAGAGGGTACTCAAACTAAGTTAACAACAAAAGAATCTGAGTTGTTAGCGTTACTTTGTGCGCACGCTAACGAAATTCTTCAACGTGATTTTGCGCTGAAAACGATTTGGATTGATGATAATTATTTCAATGCACGTAGCATGGATGTGTATATCACTAAACTTCGTAAACATTTGAAGGCCGATCCATCTATCGAAATTATCAATATTCATGGCAAGGGCTATAAATTGATTACACCTGATACGGAAGTATAATCTTTTGTGGTATATACTGCTAAAAAGAAGAACCCTGAATGAAAAAACATTCAGGGTTCTTCTTTTCTTTTTAAATCCGGTATAACTTAGTCTACAATCTTCTTATTTAGGATGATGTAAGTGATAAAGCCAACAACGATTAGGCCAATTGATGATCCTAAGATAACATTGTCATTTACATTTCCTGTGAAAGAGCTGGCAATTAGGATTATTGCCCCGGCTAAGATTAAGATAATTCCCAGATTCTTCAATAATGCTTTCATTGGTATTTATTTTTATTGATTATTATTTTCTGACCTACAAATTAAAGAATAAAAGTTTAACGAAAGAAATTATTTATGCAAAAAAAGTCTTATTCGTTATATTTAGAGAGTTGCTAGCTGTTTATTCTGTTATGTTTGAAAATATTTTCAGCATAACTTCTTGGCTGATACGTAATTCTTCGGCGGAAATGTCCTTCAGTGCCTCACGTAATGTTTGAATAACAATTGGTCTGATTTTCTCTTCTAAATCCCTTCCTGTCTTTGTGAGATGGATAAGATTGGTGCGCCTGTCGTGCTTGTCCGAAATCCGCACAACTAAATGTTGGCGTTCCATGTTGTCAATAAGCCGGGTCATGCTGGGTTTATCTTTGAAAGTGGCAGTGCAGAGTTCTTGCTGGGTAACCCCGTCTTTTTTCCAAAGAGATAGCAGTACCGTCCACTGTTCGGGGGTTATGCTTTGCTCGTTGGCGCGGAAGTTGCGATACAGGCTACGGTTGATAGCTGCCGAAACTTTGCCGTTTAGAATGGCAAAGACTAATCTGATATCTAAGTCGAATTGTTCTATCATAAATAATTGTTCAAGCAACTACAAAGATAGGCTATTTTTGCATATAGCTTACAATCAAGGTTTTATTTTTGTGGTTATTTTGTTGTTTCAAATAAAAACTATACTTTTGCACTCGCATTATTAAAATAATAATAAACAATTAATTAAAAACGTATGAATCATTACGAAACCGTTTTCATTTTAACTCCCGTTTTGTCTGATGCACAGATGAAGGAAGCGGTAGAAAAATTCAAAGGCGTACTTCAAGCAGAGGGCGCTGAGATTGTGAATGAAGAGAACTGGGGCTTGAAGAAATTGGCTTATCCAATTCAAAAGAAGTCTACCGGTTTTTATCAACTGATTGAGTTCGATGCTAATGCAGATGTAATTGACAAGTTGGAACTCCAATTCCGTCGCGATGAGCGCGTAATCCGTTTCCTAACATTCAAGCAAGACAAGTTTGCTGCGGAGTATGCTGCTAAGAGAAGAAGTTTAAAAACAATTAAAAAGGAGGAAAACTAATCATGGCACAACAAAATCAATCAGAAATCAGATACCTAACTCCCCCTTCAGTGGATGTTAAGAAGAAGAAATATTGCCGTTTCAAAAAGAGCGGTATTAAGTATATCGATTACAAAGATCCTGAATTCTTGAAGAAATTCTTGAATGAGCAAGGTAAAATCCTTCCTCGTCGCATTACTGGTACTTCATTGAAGTTCCAACGTAGAATTGCGCAAGCTGTGAAAAGAGCTCGTCACTTGGCGTTGCTACCTTATGTAACTGATATGATGAAATAATTGAAGGAGGCAATAAGAATATGGAAATTATTTTAAAAGAAGACGTAGTAAACTTAGGTTATAAGAACGACATAGTAACTGTAAAATCAGGTTACGGACGTAATTTCTTGATACCTACAGGAAAAGCCGTAATTGCTTCTCCTTCTGCAAAGAAGATGTTGGCTGAAGATTTGAAGCAACGTGCTCATAAATTGGAGAAAATCAAAAAGGATGCTGAAGCTGCTGCTGCTAAATTGGAAGGTGTAACTCTTACTATTCCTACTAAAGTTAGCTCTACAGGCACTATCTTTGGTTCGGTTGGTAATATCCAAATAGCTGAAGCTCTAGCTAAATTAGGTCACGAAGTGGATAGAAAGCTGATTGTAGTGAAAGAAGCTGTAAAAGAAGTTGGTGCTTATAAAGCTATTGTTAAACTTCACAAAGAAGTTTCAGTAGAGATACTATTCGAAGTAGTTGCAGAGTAATTCTGTATACAGATATAATATAGAAGCGACCGGTTCATTATGAATCGGTCGTTTCTTTTTATGCTCTTTTGGCTGCGAAGCACTTTAGTCTACTGCGATGCTGTTGTATAGAAAACGTTTGATGCTTCGTTTGGGCGTTTTCTCAAATTCGGTAGGGTATAATTGAATACGGCTAACCTTTTCGTACGTAGCTACGCTTGCATTTAGAGTTTTAAGATTTTCGTCCATGATGGTTTTGATTTCTCCTTCTTTGCCTAATCCAAGAGAATCGAGTGTTTCGTAGTCGGCGTATACTAAAGCAACGAGTTTTTTATTGCGTTCTATCACTAAACTTTCCAAAATAAATGGCAAGTTGTTGAGCTTGGTTTCTATCTCTTCGGGGAAAATGTTTTGTCCACTCGAACTAAGAATCATTGTTTTGCTACGCCCCCGTAGAAATAGATTGTCATTTTCGTCTATAGTGCCGAGGTCACCGGTACGTAACCAACCATCTTCGGTAAATACCTCTTTTGTGGCTTCTTCATTCTTGAAGTAGCCTGCCATTACGTTTTCGCCACGTACTTGTATTTCGCCGAGCTTGTCTTCGGGGTGTTTTTTGTAAACACGCGCTTCCATAATATCAAGTATTTTACCCGATGATGTTGGAATAAACTCATCGTACGGGGCATAGCTAATAAGTGGGGCGCATTCTGTCATGCCGTAACCTACGGTAAATGGGAATTTTATTTTATGAAAAAATTCTTCTACTTCGGGGTTAATAGCAGCACCTCCAATGATAACTTCCTTAAAGCGTCCACCCATCGCATCAACAAGCTTTTTGCGAATTTGTCCATATATTTGCGCGTCGAGCAGCGGGATATTGAGTGCCCATCGCATACCTCTTTTATTAATGAGTGGCTGGATAACGTTTTTATAAATTTTTTCGATAACCAGTGGTACGGTAATAATAAGATTAGGCTTTACCTCTTCAAAAGCTTTCATGATAATCTTTGGTGAGGGGAGTTTACCTAATAAGGTCACGTGTGTACCTACGGCAGTTGCTGTGAGGAAATCGAATGCACATCCATACGCATGAGCCAGAGGCAAGAAAGAGAGTACTTTATCGTGCTTCTTTAATAAACCGGTACGTATTCCAAAAGTTACGTTTCCCGCAAGATTGTTTCCTGTAAGCATTACACCTTTACTAAACCCGGTTGTGCCCGAAGTGTAGTTCAGTAGCATTACTTTATCATTAGAGAGTGTGGTGTATTCTATATCTTCTTTGCGGAAACCTTTTGGGTAGGCTTGTTGCATCTCATCGTCAATCTTCTTTAAGAAAAGCTGAACGGTTTCGCCATCGCGCTGATGTAAACAGCGGAAGTCAGTCAGTGAGAAAACTCCGCGAACCCCTTGCATTCTTTCTTCTTCGAGGTAGTCCCAAATATTGTCTGCGGTAAAGAGAAAGACCGACTCGGAGTGTGAAATAATGTGATGTACATCGTTCGGATTGAAATCTTGCAGAATTGGTACAACGATGCCGCCATAGGTGATGGTTGCCATGTAGGCAATGCACCAGTTGGAGTTGTTCTTACCAATAATAGCAATTTTATCGCCACGGCGTAGGCTGCAGTGTTTGAATAATAAATGCAGTTTGGCTATCTCTCTGGCTACTTGCCCGTAGGTGTAGTTGATGTTTTCATCGTAATCGGAATAACAGGGTAAGTCCCAGTTGTCGCGAAAACTACTCTCGTAGAGTTTAATGAAGTTCTCTTTTATCATTGCACAATCAGTTTAAAACAAAGCAAATGTAAACAGAATATTTGATAAAGTAAGCATTTGGAAATAATATCGTACCTTTGCCCTTATTAGCGCTCGCTTTATGATAGATACTACTATATTTCAAGATAAAACAGCTGTTTACTACACGCTCGGCTGTAAATTAAATTTTTCCGAAACCTCTACCATTGGTAAAACATTAAAGGAGGCGGGAGTAAGAGATGCACGTAAAGGTGAACAGGCGGATATTTGTGTGATTAATACTTGTTCTGTTACCGAAACTGCCGATAAAAAGTGCCGCCAAGCCATTCATAAGTTAACAAAGCAGCATCCTAACGCTTTTGTTGTGGTGACCGGGTGTTATGCACAGCTTAAACCTGATGTTATTACACAGATTGAAGGAGTTGATTTGGTGCTTGGTGCCGAGCAAAAGAAAGATATATTACAATATCTTTCTACTCTTTCGCGCGATGACAATAAGGGTGGGGCATATGTAACTGCTACTAAAGACATTCAATCCTTTGTTCCTTCGTGTTCGCGGGGCGACCGTACCCGTTATTTTCTGAAGGTGCAAGATGGTTGTGATTATTACTGTTCGTACTGTACTATTCCTTTTGCACGTGGAAGAAGTCGTAACGGTACTATTGAAAGTATGGTGGATCACGCCCGTGAAGTAGCTGTCGAAGGTGGCAAAGAGATTGTACTTACCGGTGTTAATATTGGCGATTTTGGCAAGAGTACCGGCGAAAATTTTCTTGATTTAGTAAAAGCACTCGATGAAGTAGAAGGTATTGAACGCTATCGGATATCTTCTATTGAACCCAATTTGCTTACTGATGAGGTGATAAGCTTCGTGGCATCTTCCAAACGTTTTATGCCGCACTTCCACATTCCACTGCAATCGGGGAGTGATGATGTGCTGAAATTGATGCGACGTAAGTACGATACAACTCTTTTTGCTTCTAAAGTTATGCGTATCAAAGAATTGATACCCGATGCATTTATAGGTGTAGATGTAATTGTGGGTACACGTGGTGAAACAGAAGACTTTTTTGAAGATGCATACAACTTTATTGCTGCATTGGATGTTACACAACTTCACGTTTTTAGTTATTCCGAACGCCCGGGCACACAAGCTTTGAAAATAGATTATGTCGTTACGCCTAAGCAGAAACATGATCGCAGCCAACGTTTATTGGCTCTATCGGACGAAAAAACGCAAATGTTTTATCAACGTTATATAGGAAAAACAATGCCGGTGTTGCTCGAAAAATCTAAATCAGGAACTCCTATGCATGGTTTTACTGCTAACTATATCCGTGTGGAGTTGGAAAACAATCATGTACTCGATAATCAAATTGTAAATGTTTGCCTCGGCGAACTTAATGAGGAAAAAACAGCCCTTTGTGGTGTAATAATAAACTAACATAATGCATAAAGTAGCCATTGTCATCTTAAACTGGAACGGATGCGAGATGCTTCAACGCTTTCTGCCTTCCGTACTTACAGCTTCTACAGGCGAGGGCATGGCGGTTTATGTGGCGGATAATGGCTCTACCGACAATTCTGTTGCAATGCTGCAAACGGAATTTCGGGATGTTAAGCTAATTCTTTTGGATAAAAACTATGGCTTTGCCCAAGGCTATAACCTTGCTTTACAGCAAGTAGAGGCAGAATATGTAGTGTTGCTTAACTCCGATGTAGAAGTTACCGAAGGTTGGTTGGCTCCTTTGATTACATATATGGATGCCAATCCACGTGTTGCTGCTTGCCAACCAAAGATAAGAAGTTGGCACAACAAGCACCATTTTGAGTATGCTGGTGCTTCGGGAGGCTTTATAGATAAATATGGTTATCCTTTCTGTCGTGGTAGAATCATGAATACACTCGAGGTCGATCATGGTCAGTACGACACAATTGTTTCTCTGTTCTGGGCTACGGGTGCAGCCTTATTTATTCGGCGGGAATGTTATTTTACAGTCGGCGGACTTGATGTCTATTTCTTTGCGCACATGGAAGAAATTGACCTTTGTTGGCGTTTACGTGCTCGTGGATATGATATTGTTTGTATTCCGCAAAGCACAGTCTACCATGTAGGTGGCGCTACACTCAATAAAGAGAATCCGCACAAAACATATCTCAATTTTCGTAACAATCTTGTAATGTTGTATAAGAATTTGCCCGAAGAGGATTTAGCGTTTGTTATGCGTATTCGTTGCCTGCTCGATTACCTCGCAGTCTTCTCTTTTGTGCTTCGTGGAGCATTTCCTAATGCGAAAGCTGTATATAATGCCCGTGAAAAATTCAAAGAAGATAAAGAGAAATTCCAGTCAATCCGACAAGACAATCTAGCAAAAACCACTATGAAAACGATTCCTGAACAAATAAATAGTTCTATCTTGTGGGCATATTATGTTAGGGGGAAGAAATTTTTCTCGCGATTGCGATTTTAATAAATACAAATTATGGATGACAAATTAGTTAGAAAGATTGGGCTTGTAGCGCACGACGCAATGAAGAAAGACCTAATCGAATGGGTTGTGTGGAACTCAGAACTGTTGATGGGACACAAATTTTACTCTACCGGCACTACTGGAGCATTGGTTCTTAAAGCTTTGCAGGAAAAACATCCTGATGTAAACTGGGATATGACGATTCTTAAGTCTGGTCCGCTTGGGGGTGACCAGCAAATAGGTTCGCGTATTGTGGATGGTGAAATTGATTACCTTTTTTTCTTTACCGACCCCATGACATTGCAACCACACGATACAGATGTTAAAGCGTTGACCCGTCTGGCTGGTGTAGAGAATATTGTTTTCTGTTGTAATCGCTCTACTGCCGATCATATTATTTCCAGTCCGTTGTTCTTAGACCCAACTTACGTTAGATCTCAATCGGATTATTCAAGCTACACCAAGCGCTTTGACAATAGGCCTGTAGTTCAGGAAGCAGTTGAATCTGTGAATAAGAAACGAATGAAAGCTCGCAAATAAGAATAAAACCAACTAAGGCTCTGTTTTGCGTTAAAACACACTTCGTTTTATAAAACAACCATTGGCGGAGTAAGTCTCCGCCAATAGACTGTCTGCGAAAATGCTATAAGCATTCTTCACGTATCTTATAATAGAAAACTTTTTCAAGGCTTTTCGTCTCTTACTTTCATAGAAAGAGCAATACTCTCGGAAAAAAGTTTTAATTTTGTTGCGCTTTGAGAAAATTTTAATTTGAGAATAATATTGGATAAACTAAAATACCATTTCGTATCGTTTGTTTGGGTACTTGGGTCGCTCATACCTTTGCGGGTTATGTACGTGCTCTCGGATGTTTTATTTTATCCTTTCTATTATTTAATAAGGTATCGTCGTAAAATAGCACACAAGAACTTGGTCGATTGTTTCCCCGAAAAGAGTGCAAAAGAAATAGCACGGATAGAGAGACATTTTTACCGCTTCTTTCTTGATAATGTATTTGAAGTCTGTAAATCGGCTTCTATCTCAAGAAAAACGATGTGCAAGCGAATGACTTTCGAAAATACGGATGAAATAAACGACTTGCTACAACAAGGGAAAAGCATTTCGCTTTATTTGGGCCACTACGGAAACTGGGAATGGATAAGCTCTATCCCTTTGCACCTGAAGGGAAATGTAGTGGCAGGGCAGATATATCGTAAACTTAGTAGCCCGCTCTCCGACAAGCTCTTTCTTCGCAACCGCAATCGTATGGGTGCTGTAAGTGTAGAGATGGATCATACGTTGCGCTGGGTTAAGGAACATGTTGATAATAAGGTAACTACCATTACAGGGTATATTGCTGACCAATCGCCACGTAGAGGCGAAACAAAACATTTCGCTAATTTTCTGAATCACTATACTCCGGTGCAGATTGGTGCGGAAAAAATAACAAAACGCTACAAGATGGAGGCTTTTTATCTTGATGTTGTGCGCGAGAAAAGAGGATATTACAAAGCAACTTTTGTGAAAATGGCTGACGATATTTCGTCATTGCCCGAAATGAAATTGACCGAAATCTATTACAATTACTTAGAAAAAAACATTCGCAGGCAACCGGAGTTTTATCTTTGGACGCATAGGCGCTTTAAACGTGCGCAAAAACTGTGAGCAAATTGTTACAAAATAGCATTATGGATATAGATTTTGTTATAACGTGGGTGGATATGGATGACCCAAATTGGAAGAAAGAGTTTTCCAAGTATTCGCCTAAAATTGACAATTCAAATAATTCTTTCTCGGAAGCACGTTTCCGTGATTACGGATTCCTGAAATATTGGTTTAGGGGAGTGGAGCAGTTTGCACCATGGGTACGTAAAATTCATTTTGTAACCTGCGGTCAGAAACCCGAATGGCTTGACGCCAGCAATCCAAAACTAAACTTGGTAAATCACGAAGATTTCATTCCCAAGCAGTTTTTGCCCTATTTCAATTCGAGTTCTATAGAAATGCATATCCACAAAATACCTGGTCTTGCCGAACATTTCGTTTACTTCAACGATGATTTCTATATGACCAATCACGTACCTGTGGAGCGCTTTTTTAGGAATGGGTTGCCTTGCGATATTGCTGCTTTTCGACAAAATACCGGTTTCTCGCAATGGGAAAAAAGAATAAAGAACAATGTACGACTTATCAACAAACACTTCGACAAGAAGGATGTGATGAGTCGTTTTCATGATAAGTGGTATAATCCTATTTATGGGAAGAAGGCGCGATTAAATTATTTGTTGAAGTGGTATCCTAAGTTTATCACCTTGCGTACACCTCATAATGCACAACCCTATCTTAAAAGCACTTTTGAGGATGTTTGGGCATCAGCCGAAAAAGAATTACTGGAAACCTCTACACATCGCTTTCGTTGTACTGCCGACTTAACTCCTGAGTTGTTTCGTACTTGGCAAATTTGCAAAGGGAATTTTGAGCCATACAACACGTATAATGATACCAAAATGTTTCCATTGGTAATAAAATCGGAACAGGCAATTGCAGCTGTGCGGAATCAAACGTATAAACTTGTTTGCTTGAACGATAATGTGCATATTCGTAACTATGCGCAAGTAATGCAGAATTTGCAAGCTGCTTTTCAGAGCATTCTACCTACAAAATCAAGCTTTGAATTATGAATAAAGTGTTAGCCGAAGCAATTGCCGGACTCATACCCAATAAGATGGCACGCAATAGATGGCGTGGCATTTTACGCTATGGCCCTGTCTCGGCTATTAAGCTAATCAACCGTTTAAAGCGTGAAAAAGATACCCCTATCCGCTACTATTTAGCCGTTTGTGCCATTGCAAAAAATGAAGGGGCTTACATGGTTGAATGGATTGAACATCATCGCAAACTTGGTGTAGAGAAATTTTATATTTACGACAATGAAAGCACGGACAATACGCGCGAGGTATTAGCTCCTTATATTGAATCTGGTTTGGTGGCATATCATCTGTTTCCGGGTACTAAGCAACAACTTCCTGCATATGATCACTGTTTGGAGCATTATCGCATGGAGGCGCGTTGGATTGCAGTTATAGATTTGGATGAGTTCATCCTCCCATTGAAGGACAAAACAATACCTGAGTTCCTGAAACGGTTTGAGGAGTTTCCTGTGGTAGAAATAAACTGGCTACTCTATGGGAGCGGTGGTGCTAAAGAAAAAGTTGAAGGTACAGTTATGGAGAGATTTAAGCGTCATTCTCTTCCTAATCATATTTCAAACAGACACGTGAAGAGTATTGTTAATCCGCGGCGTGTGTTTAATTTCATTGGTTGTCATGAGGCAGCTCGAATATCTGGCAAAGCTGCCGATTCACATGGAATGCCCATAACGAAGAATTTCCGCGATCGCGAACCACAGCAAGATGTAATCCGCATCAATCACTACGCAGTGAAATCTTACGAAGAGTTTTTAGGGAAACGTGCGCGTGGTAGAGCTCGCACATTAAATCAACGTGGGTTGGACTACTTCAAAGAATTCGACCTTAACGATATAGAAGAATAATCCCTTTCCTTTTTTGGCATAGTTTCATCGGTTGTCAGCCATAGCCTCACGCCCCGTCAGCCATAGTTTCATGCCTCGTCAGCCTATGGCTCACGATTCGTCAACCATAGTTTTGTATCCGCTTCTTTATTTCGGGGTATTTCTCGACTATTTCTTCGAATGCTTTTCTGTTTACATCCACTCCACTTTTGAAATTGGTGGTTTTCAAGGATAATTCTTTGGGCTTTTTGAGTCCGCGTGGTTTATTATGTGGACCAAATGGTACAGGGAGTATCTTTGTGCCATTTATAACAGCGGCTGCCCAGAATCCAAAATCGTCATTGGTTGGCACCAAAGCTCTGAATTCTTCAATCATATCGGTCCTTAATGCATGGGGAGGGTAGAGTACACCACCCACACCTGTTGACAAATTCATAAAACTAGGTTGTAGCTTCTTGAAAAGGAAGTGATACCATCTGTACTTTGCCCATTGGCGATATGGAGCGTTTGCCTTAATGTGTTTAGCACGGTGTGCAATAATCATATTAGGCATTTGTTCGTGCCAGGTAAGTAAGTCGCGCAACATGTGTTTATGATACCAAACGTCATCATCGACTGTTACGATAGCTGCTTCAGGGAAATCCTTAAGCGCAGGGAGTAGTTTCCTGTACGAACGAATTTCGTCATCGTAATTCCTGATTTCAAATATTTTATTATTCTCTGCCATTTCTAAAAGCACTTGTGGTACTTTGCTTTCAGGAAACTGTGCATAAGTGAGATAAAGTACAATTTTATCGGGAAGAACAGAGCTTTCCAGCAGAGACTGAATAGCGCGTGTTGCGTATGGTATAGCTGCGGGGAAAGATGTTAAGGATATAATTACTTGTGGCTTTTGCATTGTATTGTTTTTTATATAACGATGACTACTCTTTGATATAGACAAAGGTAGGAAATTATTTGAAGAACAAGACAAAAGAGGATGATTATCTTTTGCAGTGCATCTCTACACAGGCAGCGTCTAAATCTGCTCCCATAGGTGGGTTCTTTTTGGATAGTTTGATAGAAAGTTCTGCTATTGCCGGGAAGTCATTGAACAAGCGTTCGGCAATACGGTTGCATACATGTTCTAACAGGTTGGATGGGATAGTCATTTCCTCTGCAAGTACATTGTGTACATCTGCATAGCTAACGGTTTCCGCTACGTCGTCGGACAAGCATGCCTTGGAGAAATCTGTTTTTAGTCGAAGTGTGATGTAGAATGTATTTCCAACTTTCCGTTCTTGTTTGCCAACACCGTGATATGCATAGAACGAAACGTTTTCTAAATAGATATAGCTGTCTGTGATTTGCATAAAACTCTTTGGCTACGAAGCTCCTTCTGATGAATCTGATTCCGAATTTTCTTTTTTCTTTATCGTAAGATTGGTTGGAATAAGGTCTTTTTGTGCAACGAACTGTGGCATTATCTTATTAATGATAGGTGTAGCTGCTAATGAAATAGCAAGAACAACAAGAAGAAGTACAATTGTGTATGCCCATTCGTTATAAATAAATGCACCCACAACTTTACGACAGAAGTGAAGAACAAACGCATGCACCCCTAATGTAATAACCGAATACTTTCCTAAATAAGAAATGATAGGTACATATTTGAATTGTTTTCCAATCATCATTATCATAAGTATGCCTGCAAAACCTGCTGCATAGAACTCAAAGATATTGCCGTCATAGCTATTCGTACGCATACCGGGTTTAGTTGCAAAGAAATACATGACAACCAGAGTAATTGCAACGATGATTGGGATTAATTTATCAAAACGGTGGGGCTGTAAGAAGAAATTGTAACGACGTATCCAGAAACCACCAAAGTAGAAAGGAAGAGCCGTCATAGCAACGTCAATGTATAGGGGAAGCTCAATGCGAATCTTTCCGAAAGAGAATCCGACAAGCCCTATTAACGCCACGGCACCAAAGAACAATATAATATTTCGGTGCCTAAAGATACCATGGATAATATAAAATATTATGTTGCAATTGAAAAGTGCTAACAAGAACCATATAGGAGGGTTAAAGTCAATAAGCTCATGCTTTTTGAAGACTACTAATAAGTCGGCAAACTCCACAGGCAACTGGAATGCAGGCGGATACACTTTCCAAATAATGTATTTAGCGAAGAAAGCGCCCAGGTAGAAGAAAGCAAATGGAATAATGAGCTTATTTATCTTTCGAATGAAAAATCCTAAAAAACCTTCATAAGATTTGAAAAAGATACCCGAAATGAAGAAGTAAAGCGGCATTCGGAATGACGATATGATATTGTGGCTGTCCATTTTATCGAACGGTCCCCCAATATGAGCCATCACTACAAGAATAATACAAATACCTTTGGTTAGATCGACAAAGTCAATACGTTCTTTTTTCTCCATTAAAACGTTTTAATCTTTACAATTAATTTGCAAAGATAAATAAATAGTAGAAATAACGGCTAAGTTTCAAAAATAAAAACAAAGGGAGGAAGTGATATTTATTTTTACAACAGGCAACTGTTATTTATGCGGATTTCTTGACGTCTGATTTATAAGAGTTTTTATCTGATCGTTTAGATTATTTGCCCTGAGTAGTTCTTCTATTGTAAGGTGCATGCGGTATTGCCAATAGTGTTTTGGATTGGAAGGAATGTTGATTCTCTCTGCTTGCGCATTGGGGTTGCGTAGCTCTGCGTTGATGGACAGCCAGTCTTGCAATGCCAGTATACAGAGCATTGAATTGCTTTCTAAATGATTGTGTACCACCTGATGGCAAATTTCTGCAGTAGCAGTAACAGGTGCAATACCTTGTAGTGCTAACTCTGTATTGAAGTAGCGCTGTGTTTTTGTATAATCTTCTTCCCACCAGCCTCTTAGTGTTGACATATCGTGTGTGGATATTGTACAAACAGATAGGTATGGGTATTTATTGAGGTTTCCGAATTCGCAGTTTGGCTCTTTTGGCATGCGCTGAATTTCCAAACTTAATATACGCAGGTCATTCATAACCCATGAAACGCTTTCCGGAATCATTCCTAAGTCTTCGCCACAAACCATCATGCGAGTGGATTGTGTTAGTTTTGGAAGTTTTTTCATGGCTTGCTGATGCCAAAACTCATTATGACGATGGAAATAAAAATGATTGTATAAATGGTTAAAGGCTTCTTGTTCCTCAGTGGTAAGTTGCTTGTATTGGTAATCGAGTTGTGCGCTGATGCGAGGGTGGAATTTCTCAGGATCTTTGTGGTCGCGCAAGAAAAGCACATTGCTTATTAAACGGTATAACCCATCGCGTATCGAAAGCGAAAAGTTGTCGTTATTTGCAAAGAAGGCTTCTATTTTTCGTTGCGTGTTGAATTCAAAACGTATTCTATATTTTCCTGTATCTCCTATTGGCTCAGTGAATTGTTCCTTTACATAGGTTGCCTGCGAACCAAATAATTGCTCTAAAAACGAATCGTCAATAAGCGGATTAAGGAATCGTTCTTCATCAAAATTGATGCCGTAGCTTGCTACTTCTTCCTTGCTCATAGGGAGTGCAGGGGTAAATTGCCCTAATAATCCATGAACGGCATTGGTCGGTATTTCCCAAATGCGGAAAAAACCTAAAATATGATCAATGCGGTAAGCATCGAAGTATTCTGCCATTTTCTTAAAACGCTTCATCCACCAACTGTAGCCATCCTTCTCCATTACATCCCAGTTGTAAGTGGGGAATCCCCAGTTTTGTCCGTTGACAGAGAAATCGTCGGGTGGAGCACCAGCTTGTCCGGCTAGGTTAAAATAATGAGGTTCTGTCCATGCTTCTACGCTGTTGCGGCTGATACCAATGGGTATATCTCCTTTTAGCACCACACTGTGCTGTCGTGCATAAGTGGTAACTTGGGTTAGCTGCAGGTGTAGGTTGAATTGTATATAAAAATATAGCGCGATGTCTTTGTAATGTGTTTTATCCGGACGGCTATATTCTTTTATCCGGTTTGCATCATAGGTTGCGTGTTCTGGCCATTCCTGAAAGTTGGCAGTGTTATATTTGTCACGCAGATAGCAAAAAAAAGCATACGGTACTAACCATTCTTTATTTTCTTCGAAGAATAGGTTAAATGCGTCCGAAGCCAGGACTTTTGCACCTTCTTGTGCATAAATGAGGTGAAAGTATTCCCATTTAACTCTGTCTACAGCTTCGTAGTCTACCGTTGTTAATGCGTTTAGCTCCTTTTGTTTAATAACAAACTCCTGTGCCTTTTTCTTATCTTTCAATATGCCCATTTGCCCGATATCCATATACATTGGGTGAAAGGCATAAATAGAAATACTATTGTAAGGGTAGGAGTCTGTCCATGTATGATTTATTGTAGTATCGTTGATAGGGAGTATTTGCACAATTTGCTGGTTTGTGATAATTGCCCAGTCTACCATCTGTTTCAAATCGCCAAAGTCGCCTATGCCAAAACTGCTCTCCGAGCGGAGAGAAAAAACAGGAACAGCAACACCGGCCCCTTTCCATACGGGTAAATCGAAGTAGAGTTGTTGTGTAGCAAGAACCAAAGTCTCTTCTTTCCTTAGATGAGGGTCGTCGAGTATATGATTTGATTGGCTTTCCCACATCTCAGCGCGTTGCTCTTGAAGGTTGTACAGAACAAATTTGTACTCAAGCGGATAATTCAACGTGCTGGCATTGAGTGTTATTTGCCATTCGGGAAAGTTGGCATCACTCATGGGGAGTGCTTTGTCTGGATTCCAGTTGCCAAGTAGCTCTTGATTGCCACAAATAGCCAAGCAGCAGTTGTTGTTGATGCGTGGCGCTTGTACTTTGAATAAAATGTTTTTGGAGTGGTGTTCTACAGTTGCACTTCTATGGTGATGTGCTAGTAGTGACTCTGTAAAGGCTGAGCTATAAAAATGTAATTGTTTGGGAATGTCTTGCCAACTATCGTAAATGATGTACGATTGCTGTGAATCTACAGGCAGTTCTAACTTTCTTGGTACGCCTTTCCATTCTTCGCGCACCAAATGCCCGTTCCGAAAAACAAGATAGTGATATTCGATAAATCCATTTGTAGGGCACTCTAACTCTACTTCTACATTCCAGTGTCTTCCGTCTGTAGTATATAACGCAACGCTTCCCTCATCACTTCCCATACCCAACATGGGAGAAGAGCCGGATAACCGGATCTCTTCTCCCCAATTGGTATGGTATTCAATGTGAAATGAGAGTCTCATGTAAGCTGTGAAGTGTTATCCACATTTTGAAGTACCGCAGTTCTTACAGGTTAAGCAACCTTCCTGATATACTAGCGACTCGCTTCCGCAGTTTGGACACTTTTTCCCTAAAGCTTCCGTGCCATCTTGGACATATTTTTTGAGTGCTCGTTCCACACCATTCTTCCAGGTGTTAATGCTTTCGCTATCCAACTGCAAGGAGCTTACTAACTTGATAACTTGTTCGATTGGCATTCTCCATCGTAATACCCCCGAAATTAGTTTGGCGTAGTTCCAGTATTCTTTGTTAAACTTTTCGGATAGCCCTTCGATGGTTGTTTTGTATCCGCGCTTATTTTGGAACTGGAAGTCGTATCGTTTGTTGCCGTTTTCATCAACGTTCTTAATGATTTTTCCGTTTACAACACTCTTAGGTAAAAGAATGCCTTCTTCATCGTCTTGTAATCCGGTGAAAATTTCGTAAGGTCTTCCGTCGAGCAGCCCCACGAATGCAACCCATTTCTCGCGGTTGTTTTGAAAACGAACCACGTCGGCATCTAAAATACGCGGACGAACTTCTACTACCGTTGGTGGTTTGCAAGGTGGCAATTCCTCACTTTCTTTTTTTGTGGAAATAAGCACACCCGAGCGAGAACCATCACGGTAAACTGTACAACCCTTGCACCCCGATTTCCATGCTTCTACATAAAGTGTGTTTACGAGTTCTTCGTCTACGTCGTGTGGCAAATTGATTGTTACACTAATGGAATGGTCTACCCATTTTTGTATTCTTCCCTGCATTTTTACTTTCATTAGCCAGTCTACATCATTGGATGTTGCGTTGTGATAAGGTGACTTGGCTACCAACTCATCAATCTCTTCAGGGGTATATTGCTTTGCAGGGTCATATCCATTGGCTTCCATCCATGTTACGAACTTGTGGTGAAATACCACGTATTCTTCATACGCATCGCCGGTATCATCCACAAAGTCTACGCGGACTTGTGTGTCATTTGGATTTACTTTTCTTCTTCTTCTGTAAACAGGGAGGAATACCGGCTCGATACCTGAAGTGGTTTGTGTCATCAAACTGGTTGTTCCTGTTGGGGCAATCGTTAGACAGGCAATATTACGACGGCCATACTTTTTCATCAGGTCGTATAACTCCGGATCTGCTTCTGCCAACCTATTGATGAAAGGGTTGTTTTGCTCTCTTTCTGTATTGTATACTTCAAATGCGCCACGTTCTTTTGCCATCTCTACAGATGATCGGTAGGCGCAAAGAGCAACTGTTTTGTGTACTTGCTCCGAGAATTCAGTGGCCTTTTCGGTTCCGTATTGAAGTCCTAATGCTGCTAACATATCTCCCTCAGCGGTAATACCTACGCCTGTGCGTCTTCCCTGTGCGCTCTTCTTGTATATTTTCCCCCAGAGTTCGCGTTCTGTACGTTTTACATCCGTTTCTTCGGGGTCTTGTGATACTTTTCCTAGGATTTGTTCTATCTTTTCGAGCTCTAAATCAATAATGTCGTCCATGATGCGTTGTGCCAGGGCTACATGTTTCTTAAACAGTTCAAAGTCGAAATAAGCGTCTTTCTTGAATGGGTTTACTACATACGAGTATAGGTTGATAGCCAACAAACGACATGAATCGTAAGGGCATAACGGAATTTCTCCACACGGGTTGGTGGATACTGTTTTATATCCTAAGTCTGCGTAGCAATCAGGAACGGATTCTTTGATAATGGTGTCCCAAAATAATACACCTGGTTCTGCTGATTTCCATGCATTGTGTACGATTTTCTTCCACAACGTCGAAGCGTCAATTTCTTTACTTGTGGTAGGATTGGCGCTGTCTATTGGATATTGTTGTTTGTATGGTTTCCCATCAATAGCGGCTTGCATAAAGGCATCGTCGAGTTTTACCGAAACGTTGGCACCGGTAACTTTTCCTTCTGTCATTTTTGCATCAATAAATGCTTCTGAGTCGGGATGCTTGATGGAAACACTCAGCATTAATGCGCCACGACGACCATCTTGCGCTACTTCGCGGGTAGAGTTAGAGTAACGTTCCATAAAAGGAACAAGTCCGGTAGAAGTAAGTGCTGAGTTCTTAACAGGAGAGCCTTTGGGACGGATATGCGAAAGGTCATGACCTACGCCACCACGTCTTTTCATTAACTGAACCTGCTCTTCGTCTATTTTTATAATCGCACCATAGGAGTCTGCCTCGCCATCTACGCCAATAACAAAACAGTTTGAAAGAGATGCCACTTGGTAATTGTTGCCAATTCCAGTCATGGGGCTTCCTTGTGGTACAATATATTTAAAGTGGTCTAAAAGCTCATATAACTCTTTAGCACTTAATGCATTGGGGTATTTAGCTTCAATTCGAGCAACTTCATTGGCTATTCTCCAATGCATGTCTTCGGGCGACTTCTCATAGATGTTCCCGAATGAATCTTTTACTGCATATTTGTTGACCCAAACTCTTGCTGCCAACTCATCTCCTTGAAAATATCGTAAAGATTCTTCAAAGGCTTCTTCGTAAGAGTAAATTTGTTTTCCCACGGTGATTTAAACATTAGAAATATTAATAATATTGTTAACTTTAGGCTTAATAGTTTGAACTGTGTATTCAGTTTGCAAAACTATAAATGTTTTTCGGTTGTGCAAAATTAATCGCTTCTATTTTATTAACAATATGCAAAGTTTTCCATTTGCTATTTCTAAGTGTCTTTGTGTTAGGGTGTTATTGATTTTATATGAGTGAAAAGTTTTCCGTTTTGGTGAACTTTGGAATAAAAAACTTTCATATACTTCTCTTTTTTATGTGTTTTTATTGTATTAAATGTTACATCAAGTGAAAAAAATAAATAAGGCTGTTGGTGTATTGGTGGTATAGTTACGAATGATTATGCTAATTAATTGTGCAAATACTTTTTGTTGTGCCTACTTTCTTTTAATTTTGCAATAAAAAGAATATGGAATCTTTGCGAAATAGACGTTCTATCAGAAAGTACAAACAGGATGATGTTCCTGCTGACTTATTAAATGATTTGCTTGAGATGTCTTGTAGGGCATCTACGCTTGGTAATCTTCAGCTGTATAGCATAGTAGTAACTCGTGATCAACAGATGAAAGAAGCTCTTTCGCCGGCTCACTATAATCAACCCATGATTAAGACGGCTCCCGTTGTACTTACTTTTTGTGCTGATTTTCGGCGTGTGTCGAAGTGGTGTGAACAACGGAATGCGCTTCCCGGTTATGATAACTTTCAGTCATTTCTTAATGCAACAATGGATACTTTACTTGTTGCCCAAACCTTTTGCACTGTAGCCGAAGAAAATGGGCTCGGTATCTGTTATATAGGTACTACTACCTACAATTCCGAAATGATTATTGATACATTGAAATTACCTCAATTGGTATTTCCTATAACTACCATCACTTTAGGCTATCCCGCCGAAGAACCTAAGCAAGTTGATCGTTTGCCTCTTGCTGGTGTGATTCACGAAGAATTTTATCACGATTATACTCCCAATGATATTGATGCTATTTATAAGGTAAAGGAGTCATTGCCCGAAAATCTGGAGTTTGTGCGGATAAATAATAAAGAAACATTAGCGCAAATATTTACTGATATACGCTATACAAAGAAAGACAATGAGCTTATTTCTGAAAAGTTGATGAATGTACTTCGTCAGCAGGGGTTTATGAAGTAAGTTTTGTATAATAATATAAAATGAAAAAGAGGCTACTTTGCAAATGCTTGCGGTAGCCTCTTTTTATATTTCCTTCCTTTTTAATCAAATTCTTCTCTTCAGCATGGTTTCTATACTTCCGATATCAGCTCTGAAAGCCTTGTCTACCTCGCATTGGTCTTTAACGATTTTGCATGCATGAAGCACTGTAGCATGGTCTTTTCCACCTATTTGCTGACCGATTTTCGAAGAAGAAGAGTCTGTGTGCTTTTTGGCTAGATACATAGCTACTTGTCTAACTTGCACAATCTCTCTCTTGCGAGATTTGGTATGAATAGCTGTTGGCTCCATCATATAGTGGTTGCATACAGCGGTAATAATCTGATCAATGGTGATGGCTTTATTTTCGCTACGTACTACTTTGCGTACAATTCGTTGCGCCAATTCAAGATCTACATCTTTATTATATACTGCTGAGTAAGCCATGATTGAATTAACCACTCCTTCTAAGTCGCGTACACTCTCGTTTACATTTTCTGCGATGAAGTCTATTACGTCATCCGGAAATTGCAAACCGTCTTTACTTGCTTTGTTTCGTAGAATGTCTTTACGCAGTTCTAAAGAGGGTTTTTCCAACTCTGCAACCATGCCCCATTTGAAGCGGGTAAGCAATCGTTCTTCCATGCCTTGCAGCAAAACCGGCGAACGGTCGGAAGTTAAAATCAGTTGCTTGCCGTTTTGGTGCAAATGATTGAAGATATGAAAGAATGTATTCTGAGTTTTAGTAACTCCGGCAAACTCTTGTATGTCATCAATAATCAATACATCAATGCTTTGATAAAAATTGATGAAATCATTTGTGTTGTTGTTGCGTACCGAATCAGTGTATTGCACTTGAAAAAGATGTGCCGAAACATACAGAACTCTTTTTTCGGCATATTTTTCTTTGATTTTTATACCGATAGCATTGGCAAGGTGGGTTTTTCCCACTCCTGACGCACCATATATAAATAGAGGATTAAACGCTGTTTTTGCCGGGTGTTCAGCTACGGCAGTAGCTACGCTACGCGGCAACTTATTGCTGTATCCTTCAATGAAGTTCTCGAATGTGTATTCGGGACGTAATTGGGGATCCAATTCTTGAAGAACACGTGGTTGATCAACTGCTGTGGTGCTGCTTTTGGAAGTTACTGCTGTGGAATGGTTGTTGCTGGGAAGCGTAGTAGTACCGCTTCCTCCCGAACCTTTATCTACTACTACAGTATACATAAGTTTGGTTCCTTCGCCGATTACTCTATGTAGGGTTGCACGGAGCAAATCTACAAATTTCTCTTCTATGAACTCATAAAAGAATTGGCTTGGGACTTGTAAGGTTAAGGTGTTGTCCTTATATTTCAATGGAACTATAGGAGCAAACCAAGTGTTATAGGTCGTGTCCGGAACATTATCTTTGATAACACAAAGACACTGATTCCAAAGCCCGACATGATCGGTTTCTATCATACGGATATTTAATACACAATTAAACTACTAAGCTGAATTTCTTGTACTGCAAAATTGAGAATCTTATTTTGAAAAAACAAATGGATTTTTTCTTGCTTTTTATGCAGGCAAAATAAACGGTTCGGTTTCAGCTACTTACAAAAAGAGGTTGTATAACACAGTACTCATTGCTTGGATTTTCTTATGGCTCTGACATTCAGTTGATTAACTGGGTTTTTAGTATTCTAGGGAATCTTAATAAAATAAAATAAAACCTGCTAATCACAAAGTAAGAAGCAGGTTTGGAGTGTTTTTTAATGAGAAGCAATAGATGCTTTGTTATTTAGACGTATTCTATTTTTTGGATTCAGTTTTTCTTATTTTTTTCTTCCAAAAAGAGAAAAATGAACGTATCTTTTCGGATGATTTTTTAAATCCTCTAAAAGCATAGAAGCATTTGTGGCTGTACTGTTCAGGTTATTGTATAATTGTGGGTCGTTTAATAGTAATCCGATTGTATTGTCAGGATTATTCAAGTTTTCGGTAAATTGCTTGACGTTAGCCAACGTTTGGTCAATCTTAGTATACATACCGGTTAAGTCCATCTCTTTTAATGTACTGCTAATCTCAACAAAATTGTCGCTGATAGTGTTTAATTTACCAGTGATTTGTGGTATGTCTTTTTGTAGGAGATGGTTAAAACTGGAGGTAGTAATCTCTAAATTTGCAGTGATGTTTTTAACAGACTCCAGTGTTGCAGGGATGTTCTCATTTCTGATTAACGTGTTGAGTCCTGTAAGGATAGAGTCCAGTTTGGGAAGCATTGTTTCAATTTTAGGAACAAAAGCCGCTACTGTTTCCATTATTCCGTTATTCATTGTACCTGGAATAGTGTCGCCTACAGCATGACTTTCGCGTAGGTTATTTACCAACAACAAGTTCATCTTTACGCCGCCAAGCATGTCTGTAACAATCTCGGCCGAACTTCCTTTAGGAATACGCATATCTTTGTCTATTTCTACGGCCACAATAACATTACCGGGCGACTTGAGATCGTACTCAATGTCGTGTACTACGCCCACTTTATAACCATCGGCAAATACCGGACTAGATTTCGTAAGCCCACTGATGTTTGTGTACTTCACATAAAAATAGCTACTTGGTGTAAATATCTGTACCCCTTTCAGGTAGTTGATTCCATAAAAAAGAATGATTAAAGCAACTATGGCTACTATTCCTATTCTAACTTCTTTGGTGAAATATTTGGCTAATTTCATATTTTCTTTATTTGTTTTTCTTTTTGAATTCTTGTATTGCAGTGCTGATGTTAATCTTTTCGTTATTCTTAAAGGCAACGATGAAAGCATCCTTAAAATCGGCAGCTATTTTATTCTTAGTACGCACAATTTCATTGTAATCGGGAGAGGCACCGTAAGTATATTTATAAATGCCTCCTTCTTTGTAATTATCTACTCCTTTTAATCCTTTAAACCGTTTGTCATTAGCGTTAAGCGCGGTTGACGAGGTAAGTATTTGTATCTTAAAGATAGTGCCACCCTCCTTTGGCTTCTCAATTTGCTGTTGCTCGGTTTTTGTCGGAGGCGTATTTTTTACACCTTCTTTGGTCTCTTCAAACCGGGCGTCGTGTTCCTTTTTATATTGCATGAACGCCTGGTATATACTGCTTGCCAGGCTCGAAGTGCCTTGCTCTGTGCTTAGGTAGCGCTCTTCCTCAATAGTAGAAATAAATCCCAACTCTACCAATACACTTGGCATAGCAGTAGCACGTAATACAAGGAATTCTGCTTGGTGCACTCCTTGGTCTACACGTTTGCTGGTACTCTTGAAATGTTTCTGTATTAATGATGCCAGATGTACGCTTTGCGACATATATTTGTCTTGCATAAATTCAAATATAATATACGACTCGGAAGATTTTGGGTCGAAGCCGGCATAACGTGTTTTATAATCACTTTCGTATAAAATAACCGCATTCTCGCGTTTTGCCACATCCAGATTTGCTTCTGATCGTGCCAGCCCCAATGTCCATGTCGAGGCTCCTTTGGGCTGTCTGGGTTTGGGCACGGCATTAGTGTGTATTGAGATGAAAAGGTCTGCTTTGGCGTTATTTGCTATCTCGGCACGACGATTTAGTGCTATGAAAACGTCTTTTTCGCGCGTGTAAACCACTTTTACATCTTTGCAATTCTTCTTGATGAGATTTCCAAGCTTCAGGGCAACCTTTAGGTTAATATCTTTTTCCTTAGAAGATTTTCCCACGGCTCCGGGGTCTTTGCCACCATGTCCGGCGTCGATAACCACAACAAAATCCTTGCTCCACGCCGTTTCTATAAAAGCTGTCGACAGAAACAATGTGAGAAAAAACACACAGGGCCATATTTGTTTTTTGCGGAACTTCATATTTTGACTCCGCAAAGGTATTCGTTTTTTGCAGAAAACTCAATATTTGCATTTAAGTTTTCATAATTTTATGAGAAAGAGTAAGATTAGTTGAGGGTTTTTGTGTTAGAATCACCAAGAAATAGATTGAGCTGTTTTTATTCATCTTGTCTTTAAAGAAAGGAAATCCCATACTCTAAAACAGCGGTTATTTTGACAATTCCCCAAATATCTACGTTATAGAGAGTTAATGCCGATTTGGAAATCTCGCCTAAAAACCTTATCTTTAGTATAGCAAAGATATACGGATAGTATATGTAAACGGAGGCGGGAAACCAGGTGTTTTTCGCCTCCGTTTTTTTAGTTTTTTCTCTAAACGTGTTAAACACGACTTACTCCCGTGGTAACCACTAATGCTTGGAGTGGTTACCGTTTTTATCCTTTGTGGTTACCACGAAGTCAAAAATGGTTACCACCGATGCAAAAATAGTGTGAAAAAAGGACCCGATTTCTCGCATCGCGGTTTGTGTGATATTACAAAAAGGAATCTCTTCTTTTCGGGAAAAACAAAGAGTTAATAGTCTATAAAAATGTAAGAACGAAATAGGCTGTCGATTAGTTATATTATTATACATATCTAACCGGCAGCCATACTTCCTTTCTTCTTAATCTTTTATAAATTGATTCTATACTTAACACCCGCCTTTAGCCACAAACCGGGTTGTGGAATGTTGCCATGATCGTGGTACGTACGATCAAAAAGGTTGGTTGCTTCCACAAAGAGGTTGTATTTCTCGGTATTCCAAAATAATTTGGCGTCGAGCAGGCAAAAAGGTGAATAGGCAACCAGTGTGCCTGTTTTTTCAGCCTCTTTGTATTCCTCGTAGCTACCCACGCGGTCTTGAAAGCGAAAAGCCCAACTGGCATGTAGTCTCTTCCATACACGATGTTCCAAGCGTGCCACAAATTTGTGTCGGAGATACTCCGAAGCGTAGCTCGATTTATAGATTACCACGTCGTCGTGCCGCTTTTGGTGTATATAGGCATAGCCAATATTCAGTTTATCGAGGAAGCAGTTCTCGCCAAACAACTGTTTGAAATAAAGGGTAGTGGCAAACTCGAGCCCCATGTTGTCTAATTCAAAGTTGGCGGTGTGATATGCGTCATCAGCATGATACTTAACCCAGTCTATCATGTTCTTTCCTTTATTATAAAAACCACCCAAATAGACATCGATATAAGGTTTTCGAAAGCGTACTCCAAGATTTATGGCTTCGGTTTCTTCGGGCTTCAACCCGATATTTCCTAACAGGTTGTCGCTTTTATAATATAGATCGGTGAATGTTGGCATACGCAAGGCTTTATTCCACGAGGCAAAGAGTTTCCACCCGGTAGTAGGACGGTAAGAAATATCTATGCCGGGGTAGAGCCGATACTTGTGATCCAGCGCGGTATTCATATTTGCCATTACCCCCATGGAGATAGTAACCTTAGACAGCAAGATATTATGCTCCGCGTAATAGCTGATGTTGGTGCGATTATCTTTCTTGTTGAAGTAGATGCCGTCCTCACCAGACACTTTTACATACTCTTCTTCGGAAAGTATTTTGCCTACATTCGTACTGAGAATACCTTCGTTGCGCAGTTCAACACCAAAAGCGGTTTTGCCCAATGAAGTGTTGAAGTAGGCGTTTAAGTTAGCGCCATATACATCGGTCATGTGATAATTTTCACCGTAGTTGGTAGTACGTTGCAATTTGTAATGATCGTGTGTGCGGTTCCAGTAGAGAGTGGGGGTGAAGTGTAATTTCCCTTTAGTCTCTGCCTGTATCGAAACAAAGTACCGTCGAAGTTCTTCGTATTGATCGGGGAAAGCCGCCGAATAGAATGTGTTGGCTCCAAATGCTTGGTTGCTAATGCCGAGTTGCCACCTTACATCTACCTCTTGCGAGGTGTATGTACCTTGATAGTAGCTCCTCGCCACACGGAAATCGCTGTTCTCGGTAGCTCCATCGCTTCGCCCGAATTGCCCGGAAACTTGGTTGCTGAGCGCACCTCGCGTGTAATTAACTCTGGCTCCTCCGTTAAAATACCCGTAACTACCTCCTGCAGCGTGTGCCGACACATGACTTTGGCGGTCATTGCGCGTAACAATATTGATGGCTCCCGTAAAAGCTGACGTGCCGAATACGCGTGCTGCGGGTCCTTCGAGCACTTCGATACGTTCAATATCGTCCATGGAAACAGGAAAGTCGGCGGTGTGATGACCGGTTTGGGGATTGGTGAGGTTTACCCCGTTGAGAAGAATGGTGAGCTGATCGAATGTTCCTCCGCGTACTGATATGTCTGTTTGGATGCCCATTTCGCCTCGCTGGCGCACATCCACTCCTACAGCATACTTCAGGAGGTCGTTAATACTTTGCACTGCCGCCGCCTGAATATCTGCGCGCGAAAGTACAGTTACCATTTTTGCCGACTCGCTTTCGGTCAGCGGAACGCGTGTGCCGGTAACTTCAATCTCTTCCAACTCATAGCTTTGTTGCAGAGCGGGAGCATCGACTTGCGCCGTTGCTGTTCCAACACCGGCTGAGTATACGGTGGCTACTGCCAATACGCCGATATTGAACTCCCTCTTCAGACTGCAAAACACAGCATAGGGTTTGTGAGAGAACTGTTTCCAGCGGTACACACCACGTTCGGTAAACTTGTTCTTGTTCATTGTTAATAAAATTGGTTAATACTAAATTCGCTGCAAAGGTGCAAAAAACCTACTTATCCATAACTCTCAAGCAGAAACTTTTTATCTTTGCCGGCATGATTACATTTTTGAAGAATTGGACACTTCCCGTTGCTATGCTGATGGGCGTTTTGGGTTATCCGCTATTTGGGAGATTAGGATTTCTTACGCCTTATCTCATTTTCGCGATGTTGTTGCTCACTTTCTGCAAATTATCTTTGTCGGAACTGAAACCTCGTCCGCTACATTTCTGGTTGTTATTGATACAGATGGTTGGCGCACTGGCTGCCTACCTGTTGCTTGCTCCTGTTAATAAAATATTGGCGCAAGGGTTGGTTATCTGTTTTATTTGCCCCACAGCAACCTCGGCTGCGGTAATTACCGCTAAGCTTGGTGGTAGCGCAGCAAGTGTGAGTTGTTACACCTTATTGATTAATATAGGCGTGGCAATTGCTGTTCCGTTATTCTTTCCATTGATAGAGTCTAAACCCGATATAACCTTCTGGCAGGCATCTCTTGCCATTCTTAGTCGTGTGTTTTTGTTGTTGATTTGTCCTATTATTACCGCTTGGATTATACAACGCTACCTGCTCAAAGCACAACGCGCGTTGGCTTACTACCCCGATCTTGCGTTTTATTTGTGGGCTTTTGCGTTAACCATTATTTCGTCACAAATATTATCTACACTTCTTCATTATGATGCCGATATGCTCACAGCACTGCTTATGGCAGGAAGTACATTGGTGTTGTGTTGCTTGCAGTTCTTTTTGGGTAAAACAATAGGCTCGGTATACAATGACAGAGTCAGTGGCGGACAAGCGCTGGGGCAGAAGAATACGATTTTAGCAATATGGATGGCACAAACATATCTAAATCCGCTTTCGGCAATAGGACCTGGCTTTTATGTGTTGTGGCAAAATGTGGTAAATTCGTGGCAGTTATGGAAGAAACGAAAGAAAGAAGAAACCAAATGAACCCGCTTGCTCTTATCAATAAATACTATCCCGAAGGTAGTCCCGTACGCGATATTCTCATCACACATAGTCGCCTTGTAGCCGAGAAAGCTCTTGCTATAGCCGATGCTCACCCCGAACTGCAAATGGACAAAACATTTATTTATGAGGCAGCCATGCTTCATGACATAGGCGTGTTTTTGACGAATGCTCCCGATATCTTTTGTACCGGGACAGCTCCTTACATTGCACATGGCTATCTTGGGGCCGATTTGGTTCGCGAAGAAGGATATCCTGCACATGCATTGGTTTGCGAACGACATACCGGAGCGGGTTTGTCTTTACAAGAGATTATCAGTCGTGAATTACCTCTTCCGCATAGAGAAATGACCCCGGTGAGTTTGGAGGAAAAAGTAATTTGTTTTGCGGATAAGTTCTTTTCTAAGACACATATCGAGAAGGAGAAAAGCCTGAAAAAGGCACGAAAAAGTATCGCTAAACATGGCGAAGAAGGACTTTTACGCTTCGATTCGTGGTGTGAACTATTCCTGTAAAGGCACTAAAAAATAATTAAAAACACGGAATAGAAACTGTATTTAATGGATAATGTGTACTTTTGCCACTTGTAGCGTAATAATTAGTATTTTTCGTCCTTGAAAGCAAGAACAATAATATCACTCGTACTCCTGTTACTCTTTTTAATCTTTCCCGATGATGCTATGGCTCAGCGGCGAAGAAGAGGAGAATCTTTCTCTGATTCGCCAAGGGAATTGCTAAACCCAACGGCTCCTGCAGATTCGCTAAGCAATGATTCTATCCCTCTTCCTGCTATTCCAGACTCATTAGCTGTGTCGGATTCCAAAAAGAAAGATGGTTTGAATGCACCTGTAGAATACGAGGCCAATGACTCTATTGTCTTTACGGCTGGTGGTTATGTGCATTTGTATGGTAGCGGTAAGGTGAACTACGAAAAGATAGAACTGACTTCTGAAATCATCTCTATGAATATGGATAGCAGTACGGTTTTTGCGCGAGGTGTACAAGATTCTATCGGAAACGTTACGGGTACTCCTGTCTTCAAAGATGGTGATACGGGTTACGAAACCAAAACCATGCGTTACAATTTCAAAAGTAAACGAGGATATATTAGTAATGTGGTGACCCAGCAAGGCGAAGGCTATGTAACGGGTAACAATGCTAAAAAAGGAACAAACGACGAACTTTTTATGCAGCACGGACGCTACACCACGTGCGACCATCACGACCATCCACACTTTTACCTGCAAATGACACGGGCTAAGGTACGCCCGAAGAAAAATGTGGTTACTGGTCCGGCTTATTTAGTGGTAGAAGATGTACCGCTTCCCTTTGCCGTGCCATTCTTTTTCTTTCCGTTTAATAGTAGTTACTCTTCCGGATTTATTATGCCTACCTATATGGATGACTCCTCTCGCGGTTTTGGTTTGACGGGTGGTGGGTACTATTTTGCCATAGATGATAAAAAAGATATGAAGCTACTTGCCGATATCTATACGCGTGGTTCGTGGGCATTGGCGGTAGAATCAAACTATATAAAAAGATATAAATACTCGGGTGCGTTTCAGATGAATTACCAGGTAACGAAAACCGGTGATAAAAATGCGGATGATTATTTGGTCTCTAAAGACTTTAAGGTGGTGTGGTCGCATAGGCAAGATGCTAAAGCAAGCCCTAATAGTAGCTTCTCGGCACAAGTAAACTTCTCTACCAGTAGCTACGAACGGCAGAATGTGAACAACCTTTATAACCCTAACTTGATGGCGCAAAATACCAAGACATCAAGTGTGAGCTATTCGCGAACTTTTCCGGAACAGAAACTAACTATTTCGAGTACTTTTAACATTGCTCAATCTATGAGAGACTCTTCCATTGCGGTAACTTTACCTGATATGAACATCTCACTGAGTCGCCTTTACCCCTTTAAGCGAAAACGAGCGGTAGGGCAGGAGCGTTGGTACGAGAAAATATCGCTTAGTTACACCGGACAGTTGAGAAACAGCATTACGACCAAGGATGATCAACTGTTTAAGTCTAACTTGGTAAAAGACTGGAAGAATGGTATGAGCCATAGCATTCCCGTCAGCGCTACCTTTACAGCATTTAAATATTTCAATATCACCCCTTCTTTTAATTATCGCGAGAAATGGCTCACGCATAAGGTGGAGCAAGAGTGGAGCGCGACCGATAATAGACTAATGCCTACCGATACTATCTACGGCTTTTATCGTCTTTATGATTATGACATGAGTCTTAGCTTAAATACGAAATTGTATGGTATGTATCAGCCATTATTCAAGGCGGCAAAAGAGCGCGAAGTAATGATACGCCACGTCTTTACCCCACAGATAAGTCTTAGCAATGCACCCGATTTTGGTGCCTCTCATTACGGCTATTGGGAAACAGTGGAATATATAGATGCCAACGGTATGCCTCGCACACAAACATATTCTCCTTATGCCGGACAGATATATTCTCCTCCCGGTCAGGGTAAAAGGCAATCCATCTCTTTTGACGTCGCCAATAATATAGAGATGAAATATAAGTCCCTTAAGGACTCTACCTACCGCAAGGTAAGTATTATTGATGAGTTGGGTGGTAATATCTCTTACAATGCAGCTGCCGACTCCATGAACTGGAGTAACCTGAATTTACGCTTACGCTTGAAATATGGTAAAAAAACATTCAGTATGAATGCGGTTTTTGCTACCTACGCTTATGAGTTTAATAATAAAGGCGAAGTGTATGTGGGTAAGAAAACGGAGTGGTCGTATGGACGATTCGGTAGATTTCAAGGGTGGAGCAACTCTTTTAGCTATACGCTGAACAACGATACGTTCAAGAAACTGTTTGGCAAAGATAAAGACAAGGATGAGAAAGATAATAAGAAAGGTGGAAAAGACTCGAATGCCGACCCCAATGATCTCGATTCCGATTTGAATGACGAAGAGGATACTACCCCCGAGAAGAAAGTAGAGAAAGCACAGGCAGGAGCAGATGGCTATCAGGAGTTTAAGATGCCGTGGTCGTTTAATATCAACTATCGAATTAATATTACCGAAAACAGGAAAGCGGATATTAACCCCAAGTCTATGCGCTATCCATACAAGGTAACACATAATCTGAACTGTGGCGGTAATATAAAGCTATCTAATAAATGGTCTGTAACCTTTAATTCCGGTTACGATTTTGAATACAAAAAGATAACGCAAACCACATTTAGCATCAGCCGGGACTTGCACTGTTGGAATATGTCTGCCAGCTTAACTCCTTTTGGTGTGTACAAATCTTATAACTTCACGATTCGTGCCAGTGCCAGTATCCTACAAGACTTGAAGTGGGAGCAAAGAAGCCAGACACAGAGTAATATACGGTGGTATTAAACCGTTTTGTATTGCTGTTCTACCAACAAATTTCCTCTTCTCCGTGCTCTTTTAAGTATTCGTTTGTGCGACTAAAGTGCTTATTCCCAAAGAAACCGTTATATGCCGAAAGAGGTGATGGATGTGCCGATGCCAATACAAGGTGTTTGCTCCGGTCAATAAATGCTCCTTTGCGTTGTGCGTAGGATCCCCAAAGAATAAACACGAGATGTTCGCGCTGTGATGCCAGCGCATGTATGGCAGCGTCGGTAAATGCTTCCCAACCTTTATTTTGATGCGAACCGGCTTGGTGTGCCCGTACTGTAAGGGTAGCGTTGAGCAATAGCACTCCCTGTTCTGCCCAGCGGGTAAGATTGCCCGATGCGGGTGGGTCAATCCCTATATCGCTTTTTATTTCCTTAAAGATGTTGACCAAAGACGGTGGAAACTTTACTCCATCGTTGACCGAGAAACACAGCCCGTGTGCTTGTCCCGGTCCGTGATATGGGTCTTGTCCTATTATAACTACCTTTACTTTGTTAAAAGGACACAGGTTAAAGGCATTGAATATTAGTTTACCGGGTGGGTAAATGGGGTGTTGCCCGTATTCGGTTCTGACAAAATTTGTTAGTGCACAGAAATAATCTTTCTCAAATTCCGGTTGTAGCTGTGTTTTCCAGCTTTCTTCTATTTGTACATTCATAAGGCAAAAATAAGATAAATAAAAACAAAACGACGCAGAAAGAGTATTCTTTCCGCGTCGTTAAAATATTTATGTCGAACTATTAAATAAGAGGCATATTGTGTGCCGCACATTCTTCTCTCATCTTTTCGGGCCAGATACTTGCTTGTATTTCGCCAATGTGCGCCTTGCGCAGGTAGTACATACAAAGTCTTGACTGTCCGATACCTCCACCAATCGAAAGCGGAAGTTTACCCTCTATCAGGCGTTTGTGAAACAAAAGTTCGAGCCTTTTCTCTTCTCCTTCTTGCTCTAACTGCTTCAAAAGAGTTTTCTTGTCTACGCGAATACCCATAGATGAAAGTTCGCAAGAGCGTTGCAGAATATCATTCCATACCAATAAGTCGCCATTAAGACCAGGTAAGTTTTTTAATCCGGGAGTGGTGTAATCATCGTAGTCGGGTGCGCGACCATCATGTTTTTTTCCATCCCCCAATTTACCACCAATACCAATGATAAATACCGCTCCGTATTTTCTACAAATAGCATCTTCTCTGCCTTTGCTATCCAGGTCGGGGTATTGCAGACGTAGCTCTTCGGAATGTATGAAGTGTAATTTCTCGGGCAGTTGTGGCTTTATATGCGGATACATCTCGTATACCATATACTCCGTGCGCACCATAGCTGCAAATATACGTGATACGATTTCGATAAGAAAATCCGCATTCCGCTCTTCGGCAGTCATTACCCGTTCCCAGTCCCACTGGTCAACATATAGCGAGTGCAAGTTTCCCAGTTCTTCATCAGCGCGTATGGCGTTCATATCTGTATAGATGCCATAACCCGGTTCGATATTATAATCTCCAAGCGTCATTCTTTTCCACTTAGCCAATGAGTGTACCACTTCGGCTTGTACGTCGTTCATGTCTTTTATTGGAAATGCAACAGCACGTTCCACACCATTCAAGTCGTCGTTAATACCCATTCCTTTGAGTACGAATAGTGGTGCTGTAACACGTCTTAACCGCAGTTCCGACGATAGATTTGTTTGGAAGAAATCTTTTATCTGTTTGATCCCAAGTTCTGTTTGTTTCAAATCAAGCGTCGGTTTGTATCCCTCCGGCTTTATTAAGTAGCTCATATATTATCAGTTGATTATGTATATTTGTTGGCAAATATAGTAGTTATTTTGTATATTGTACTCATCTTTGGTTAAATTATTGTCAAAATGTTTGTGTTTTTGCTTTGTTTGGTTTCAAAATAACATATCATTTGTGTTTCTTGATATGCTTTTGATACGCCTTCTTTGTAAACTATATGTTCATTGATATCTGACGAATGTAAATAAAAGGAAGAAATCGTTAGGCAGTTGCTTCTCTTTTGCTTATTTTTGCACCCGGTTTTGGCTCCGTAGCTTAGTGAATAGAGCGTCAGATTCCGGTTCTGAAGGTCGTGCGTTTGAATCGCACCGGGGTCACTTAGGGAAACGCTAAACGTCTAATATGTAGGCATTTAGCGTTTTTTCTTTGTGCCATTTGCACAACATTTGCACAACTTGAATATTTACTTAGATGATATGGAAGAATCATACAACAGAGAATTAGATTTAGTCTTAAACGAAATAAGTGAATTAAAAAAAGAATTCATAGACTGCTCCACGGAAATATTGAAGGCAGGGAATTCATCTTTATATTTATTGGATTTTCTTGTATCAGCAATAATGAATAGGGCTATTTCATTGATTAATGCCTATGTCTGTTTGGCGAAAGATAATAATTATTTATCTGCCGTTCCTCTTATTAGATTGCAAGTAGACAATGTGTTGTCTTTTTATGCCTCTATGCTTGTGAAAGATTCGGGGAATTTTGCACGGCATTTTTTAGACGGTAAGGATATAAAAGATTATAAAAGCTTTGAGGGCAAGAATTTGAGCAATAATTATTTAGCTAAAAAAATAGATGAAACCTTTCCCGGTATATTAAAATTGTACAGAGATACATGTGCTTTTATACATTTAAGTAATAAATACTTTTCTCCTATTGCACAAATTAAAAAAGGGACAAAGAGGACTATTGAAGTTAGGATTGGTTCGTATGATGTGTATAGTGGAGATGAAAAATTGAAATTCTCCAGGTCTATGTTAGAAGTGTCAAAGGCTTTGATTATTATCGTTAGACAATGGGGAATTGAGAAGGATAGATTAGTTGCTTTGCCTGAAGATGAGAAAAGTAAGTACGGGCGTGTTTTGTAATGTCTGATATTGAACCCTTGCTCAATTTTGAGCAACCCCTTAGATATGTATAACCGGAACAAAAAAGAACGGCTAACAATAACCGTTCCTTTCTCACGGCTTTATCTCAATGCGTGTTCCAATTGCTACCGCTTTGTAGAGCTCATCAATTTCTTCATTGGTGACAGCAATGCAACCTAAAGTCCAGTCGAACCAACGATGGAACTTCCCAATAAAACCTATTCTATTTCTAAGTCCGTGTATTTTAATATTTCCGCCGGCTGATTTCCCTATCCGTTGGGCGTTCTCCAAGTCATCTTTATTGGGATAAGAAATACCCAAGTTCTTATGATAGCCACTGTTGGGGTTTTTGTCGTTGATGGAATAAATGCCTTCCGGTGTCTTTTTATCTCCTTCAACTTCTTTGTCTCCAATAGGCTGTCTGCCCAATGATATCTTATATTTTTTTTGTAGCTCCCCATTCGAGTACACCAACATCTCCCTTTTCGACTTATACACAACAATACTATCTATTCGAACATCCTTTGGTAGTTTGCTCTCGGGATAAACGCAATAAACCAACAATCCGACCAGAATGATGGAAACAGTAAAGTATGTAACCTTTCTTTTCTTCATATTTCTATATCCTCAAAATGTATGTAGAGCAAAGGTAGTATATAAAGTGAGTTTATACTAAATAGTAAAACACCAATTATAACCCAGAAAAAGTATTATTTATTCAGTATTTCGTAAAACATAACACCTTTCGCTATTTTTGTCACCGAATTTCAAAACTTAATGCGTTAAGGCGGAGTTCATTTTACGAATGGTGTTATTGATATTGTCTTATTCTTTGACGACAAGAAAAGTGATGTTTTTCCACTGGTAAATTGTATAATAAAAGCCGGTCTATAGACCAGCTCCTCCATGAAGGGATATACCGTGCCGTTCATGTATGTTGGCTCGGAAAATTGAAAAACAAATACGAGTGAAGCATTGCTTATATTGATTGAGATGATTAGTTTTGTTCTCTCATTCACAAATACGATTACAAAGGGATGTGAGCGTAAAAGAAAGCAATGAAATACTACTATTGAAATAAGCATGGAGAATAATATAATTTTTTACTCTACACCTGGAGGGAACGTCAGTGTGCAGGTTCAGTTTGAAGATGGCACATTCTGGCTTACACAAAAACGTATGGCAGAACTCTTTGGGGTAGATGTTAGAACAGTTAATGAGCATCTACAAAATATTTTTAAATCCAAAGAGCTAATTAAAGAGACAACTATCCGGAAAATCCGGATAGTTCAGCAAGAGGGCTCCAGAGAAGTGTCGCGAGAGCTGGACTTCTATCATTTGGATACAGTTCCTGGAACTATCTCAATACCCTATATTGCAAGATAAAGGAAAAATCTCTGCATTGGAAGCAAAACTAAAGGCTGAACAAGAATATGAGGTGTTTCGGAAAGTTCAAGATCAATACTATCTTTCGGATTTCGATAAAGAAGTGAAAAAATTGAAAGGGGAGCAATAATAGCCCCCCTTACGATTAATTTACACCCCACTAAACGCACTAAACCCACCATCAATAGGCAATACTACTCCAGTAATAAAGCGTGCTGCGTCACTGCAAAGGAATTGTACAGCTCCGTTTAGTTCGCTGATATCGCCAAAGCGACCCATGGGGGTTTTGGCTAATACTTTTTTGCTTCTGTCGGTTAGCGTTCCATCAGGATTGATGAGTACCGCGCGGTTTTGGTCACCGATGAAGAAGCCCGGAGCAATTGCGTTTACACGAATTCCGTCGCCATGCTTTAATGCCATTTCGGTAGCAAGCCATTGTGTGAAGTTGCTAACTGCTGTTTTTGCAGCCGAGTAACCCGGTACTCTTGTCAATGCCGAGTAAGCAGCCATAGAAGATACGTTGATGATGCAACCGTGTTTTTGCTTTGCCATTACTTTGCTGAATACCATAGAGGGGTATACCGTTCCGTTCATGTTGAGGTTGGTAACTTTTTCCCATTCTTCAACAGGCATGTCATAGAATTCCTGATCGGGTGCTAAGGTTCCTTTTGGGGTGTTTCCTCCGGCAATGTTCAATAGGATATCTACCTGTCCCCATTTGGCAACAACTTCATTGGCTACGTTTTCGAGACTTGCCATATCCAGTACATTACCTACAATACCAATCGCTTCGCCACCGTTTACGGTAAGTTCTTTTACACGGGCATCAAGCTGCTCTTGTCTGATGTCGATAGCAACTACTTTTGCTCCGGCTTCAATAAAACTCTTGGCAATGCTTCCGCCCAATACACCTCCGGCACCTGTAATAACAGCTACCTTGTCTTTAATGCTAAATTGTTCGTTCATAATTTGTTAGCTTATATGTTTTTTGATTTCATCTTGTACGGTGGCAATTACACCTTCTACTTGTCCCAGTGCCAACATTCTACCATGGAATGAGTATCCGGCATTGTAGCCTTTGTCCTCGTCGCCAAGAATAGTGCGACCATGATCTACGCGCATCGGCAACGCTGGATTTTCTTTTTCGAAGATACGGATTACCTCTATCAGGTTAGCTCTTCCACCTAAGTGCAGTGCTTCGATGAAGTTGCCGTCGGGGAAAACATTGGTGCTTCTGAGGTGTACGAATTTAGTACGCGACGCGAATTTCTTTGCCAATGCAGGTACATCATTATGGATACCCGCGCTAAGCGAACCGGCGCAGAAAGTAAGTCCGTTGCATGGATGATTTACCGCGTTGAGGAACCACTCGATGTCTTCTTCGTTGGTTACAATACGTGGCAGTCCCAATAGTTGGCATGGAGGATCGTCGGGGTGTACGCACATTCCTATATTATACTGCTCACAAACCGGCATGATTCTTTCTAAGAAATACTTCATATTGGCACGTAGCTGATCTCTGTCTATGCCATCGTAAAGAGCCAATAGCTGTTTGAAGAGTGCTACCGGATTGTTATCGCTTTCTTTGATATTTCCATTTACAAAACCTTGAGTTTTCACGATAATGGAATTTACCAAATCTTGTTTGTCGTCGTCGGTAACGGTTGCCTTGAATGCTTCTACTTTTTCAAGAATCTCGGGCGAGTAATCTTTTTCCGCGCCTTCGCGTTCCAGGATGTAAATCTCAAAGTAGGCAAATTTTACTTTGTCAAAGTAAAGCGAGGTGGCGCCATCTTCCCATTTGTGCTCTAAGTCGGTGCGAGCCCAGTCCAGTACCGGCATAAAATTGTAGCACACAGTGGTTACCCCTGCTTTTCCTAAGTTCTCTAAACTAATGATGTACTTGTCTATAAGTTCGTCACGGTCTTTGCCTGCGTACTTAATAGATTCACTAACCGGAAGACTTTCTACCACCGACCATCTGAGTCCGTAGCTCTCGATGTACGATTTCATGTCGTTAATAGCCTCCAACGACCACACCTCTCCATTAGGAATATCGTGTAGTGCGGTTACAATTCCTTCCACTCCGATTTGTCTGAGCATATCGAGTGTGATTTTGTCTTTTTTACCAAACCAGCGCCATGTCTTTTCCATACAATTGCTTTTTTATGTTTACAGTATTGAGTATGTATATATCTTGCAAAATTAGAGCAATAAAGAATATGGAAATGCATCTATTTTTGCGAAAGGTATTACGGTTTTTGCAAACTAAGCTATGCTAACTATTGGCGAGTGCTTCGGTAATATAAAGATATGATTGGCTATTTTTCCAGTTCCCGCAAAGAATCCATCTTTTTCTTTTCCAGAAACTCGTAGATGCCACTTAGGTGTTCGGTTACTTTTTTGTTGCCAAACTCGTACACCTTGGTAACTAGTCCATCCAAGAAATCACGGTCGTGCGATACGACTATTAATGTTCCGTCGAAATCTACCAACGCTTGTTTGAGGATGTCTTTGGTGCGAATGTCCAAGTGATTGGTTGGCTCATCGAGGATAAGTAGATTCACCGGTTCGAGCAATAATTTTATCATAGCCAAGCGGGTACGCTCACCACCCGACAGTACTTTTACTTTCTTTGTAGACTCCTCGCCACCAAACATAAATGCTCCCAGCAAATCGCGTATCTTGGTACGGATGTCTCCCTTGGCTACATCGTCGATTGTTTGGAAGACACTCAGATTTTCATCGAGCAGTGATGCCTGGTTCTGTGCAAAATAACCTATCTGAACGTTGTGTCCTAAGGTTAATGTACCTTCATGTTCTATTTCGTTCATGATGCACTTCACGAGTGTGGATTTTCCTTCACCG
Source organism: Bacteroides sp. 214 (assembly GCF_010501015.1). Lineage (GTDB taxonomy): Bacteria > Bacteroidota > Bacteroidia > Bacteroidales > Bacteroidaceae > Bacteroides. Next base: position 180,606 of record NZ_QVML01000002.1, read on the forward strand.
TTTTTTCCCACAAAAGCAACTTTATCGCCACGTTCAATCATCAACGAAGCATTTTTGAATACGGTATGATTTCCGTATATTTTGCCTACGCCATCCATCGTAACAGGATAATTGCCCGAACGTGGAGAAGGTGGGAATTTCAGGCGCAACGCGGAGGTGTCTTCTTCATCTACTTCCAGAATCTCTAACTTCTCGAGCATCTTCACACGGCTTTGCACTTGTAGTGTTTTGGAGTAAGTACCCTTAAATCGTTCGATAAACTCTTGGGTGTCTGCAATGAATTTTTGTTGCTCTTCAAACGCTTTCTGTTGTTGGCGACACCGGTCTTGACGAAGCTCCAGATATTTGGAGTAGTTTACCTTATAATCGTATATACGTCCCATGGTAATTTCTATGGTACGTGTTGTGATGTTGTCTACGAATTTACGGTCGTGGCTAATAACGATAACCGCCTTGGCACTATTAATTAAGAACTCTTCGAGCCACTCAATTGATTCAATATCAAGATGGTTTGTAGGTTCATCGAGCAGTAACACATCCGGCTTTTGCAACAGTAGCTTAGCCAGCTCGATGCGCATGCGCCAACCACCACTAAATTCGCTGGTTGGTCTGTGGAAGTCATTGCGATTAAAACCAAGTCCCAGTAGGATTTTCTCTACATCCTCCTCGTAATTAGTGGCATCTATAGCGTAAAATTTTTCACTGATGGCAGATACCTTTTCGATAAGCTCCATGTAGCTGTCGCTCTCATAATCTGTCCGCGTTTCCAACTCTTTGTTTAACGAATTGATTTCCTCCTCCATTTTATGCAGATGGCTGAATGCTTGTGCGGTTTCTTCAAATACGGTGCGACCATCTTCGGTCATTAAATGTTGTGGAAGATAAGCTATGACAGCATCTTTGGGTGTAGATATTTTTCCACGTGTGGCTTGCCTCTCTCCACCCAGTATTTTGAGTAAAGTACTTTTCCCCGCTCCGTTTTTACCCATCAGGGCGATACGGTCTTTTTCGTTAATAACAAATGAAATATCTGAGAATAAGGTGGTTCCGCCAAACTCAACGGTCAATCCATCAATCGAAATCATAAAATATTTATTTTTGTGGCGCAAAGATAGGTATTAATATGGATTTTTTTCCTAAATTGCGCCCTCAATTAGTAGAATAACAAACTTCAATATAGAGATATGGAGAACGGACAAATGAATCTAGAAGAACGCCCATTGATTCTGGTAGCAGAAGACGATGATAGTAACTTCAAGTTGATAAAGGCGATTATCGGAAAGAAATACGATATTGTTTGGGCGAAGAACGGACAAGAAATGGTAGATAACTTTAACGAGTATCGCGGAAAGACTAAAGCGATGCTAATGGATATAAAGATGCCCATTATGAATGGATTGGAAGCAACCAAGATTATCCGCGAAATGGAGCCCGATATTCCAATCATTATGCAAACAGCCTACGCATTTAATACCGATAAGGAAAATGCCATGAAAGCTGGTGCAACCGAAGTACTGGTGAAGCCAATTACACTTGCTGCTTTGAGAGGTTGTTTGAGTAAATACTTCCCCGAAGTTACCTGGTAAATAGAGGAAAGTAAAACTTAAGATAAGTGTGAGCCGCATTCGATTTTCGACTGCGGCTTTTTTATTGTGTGGATTTTTAGAAGTAATCTTCCTGTTGGAATTTCAGATTAACCTTCATCAGGTTTATCGAATAGGTAACCAGATTCTGTGCCTCTTGCAACAAGGCAAGATACACGAGGCTCATTTTAATGCTACCGGACTGATTCTGGATACGTTGCAACTCAATGCGTTTAAGACCGGAGAGCTGATTGTTGACTTTGTTGGAAACTTGAATATCGTGATTAAAGTCGCTATAATCGTTCTTCTTTAACTTGTCGCTACATGAGTTAACGAGCCCAACAATTTCTTCGGCAATAACTCCAAACTCTTCTTTTTGCGCCACTTCCAATGGGGTGAAGTTGTTATCAATATGCTCAAGAATGGGTTCGCACATACGGTCTAAGCTATAGGCCAACTCGGCGGCAAAGTCATTCCCTTGATAATAGTAGAGTCCTTTATTGATAAGCGTTTGGTTGTCGAGGCGAGAAACGGCAAGCGCGCCGGTTCTTTTCATCTGCTTAATAAGTTGCTTCTCGAACTTGATGCTACCCGACGCTTTGCGCAAGCCACGCAGATTCTCTTCGAAGAAGGAGCCTACAGTTAGTTGAAAGGTGTTAGCTGTGAAATCGAGTATCTTTCCTATTTCTTCGCGGGTATACATGCGCAGTAACGAAAGAGTTTCTTCGGAGTCAGCACTTTTAAACAACTGCGTAACGGTTTCGCTTTTTGCCTCTCTTGCTTTCTTCTTTTTATATAATACCTGGCTACGAATTAAAGAAAGCGCGGCAAGACCAGCCATGGCGAGTATAGCGACAACTCCACCATAATAAATAATCAGTGCTACTACAAAACTGATGGTAAAGGCGGCTCCCGCGGTAAGAAACCAGCCACCAATAACGGAAAGCACACCTGTTATGCGAAATACCGCAGAGTCTCTACCCCATGCACGGTCGGACAGTGACGACCCCATAGCTACCATAAAGGTTACATAGGTGGTAGACAGCGGTAGCTTTAGTGAAGTACCAACAGCAATGAGCAGACCTGCCAATACCAAGTTGACCGAAGCGCGAACCAAGTCGAAAGAGGCACCATCCTCCAGGATTATTTCACTCTTGCGAAATCGGGAATCTATCCAAACCTTTGTTTTGTCGGGTACTGATTTAGTAACAACAGTAGAGAAATTTAATGCTAATCGAACAAATTTACGAGCAATGGGTGTGCTGCCGAATGATTCTTCTCCTTCATCCTGACGAGAGAGATCGACCGAGGTTTTAATAACATTGTGTGCTTTCTTTGAAGTAAACAGCGCGTAAACCATGATGAACCCCGCTCCCAATAGGAAATACCAGGGCGTTTGCGCCGAATCCAGCAATGAATCCATCAAGAAACTATCTGGTGTAGCTCCTGCGCCATTGGTTGTAAAATCGAGGAAGGCGGAATAACCGGCAAGTGGTACACCGATAAAATTCACTAAGTCGTTTCCGGCGAAAGCCAAAGCCAAAGCAAAGGTGCCGAGCAATACGATGATTTTGAACACATTAACCTTCATCCAATGCAATAGTTGCATGAATATCGTGAAGAACACAAAAGAGTAACACACGATTAGCCAACTGTTGTCTTGCACCCACAGCTTGTTTTCCGCAGTCATGAACGAACTGTCTTTTAGTCCCTTAATCAGCATAAAGTAAATAATGGCTGTGGTAGCAATACCCCCGAAAATTGCGATACTATATTTCATCTTCTTCTTGTAATTAAAGGTAAAGACGAGGCGGGCTATGTACTGAACAATCATACCGAAGAGGAATGCGATAGCAACCGATAAGAAAATGGCCATGATGACGGAAAGCGCTTTGTCGGTGTTGATAAGGTTTCCAAGTTCTAAGGTGTCGCTGTTTGCCACCTTAATCAGTGCGATGGCAAAAGTAGCTCCCAGTAGCTCAAACACCATAGATACGGTGGTCGATGTGGGCATGCCCATCGAATTGAACAAATCAAGAAGAACCACGTCGGTAAGCATAACCGTAAGCAGTATGCACATGATTTCCGAAAAGTAGAAGAATTGGGGTTGGTAAATGCCATGACGGGCAATATCCATCATGCCATTAGAGAGCGTTGCTCCTGCAAAGACACCTATAGCGGCAATAATAAGTACCACTTTGAAAGGTGCTGCTTTTGCACCTACTGCCGAATTTAGAAAATTTACTGCGTCATTGCTTACCCCAACAATAATATCATAAATCGCTAATACGAAAATGAAAATTATCAAACCTAAGTAGAGTGTTTCCATATACATATTATAATATATGTTGGCAAAGAAACGATAAAATTATTGCAGATGGATTTCAATCGTATTACAGTGTTGTGTCATTCTTCTTTTTAAGATACTCGTAGAACGAATATTGCGCGCGAACGGGCTGTGCCGCGTTATTTTTTTTGAAGATGTTTTCTAAATTTTCATCGATAAAGCAAGCTTTTTGATTATCGCAGAGCTGAATGGTAAGTAATTCGATAATTTCTTGCCGCAACTCCTTGTCAAGCACGGGTGCAACAGCCTCAATGCGGCGATAAAGATTGCGCTTCATCCAGTCGGGCGAACCCAGATAGACTTTAGGATCTCCATTGTTGCCGAAGTAAACAATTCTTGTATGTTCCAGGAATGTATCTACAATGCGGGTAATGCGTATGTTCTGGCTGTAGGGCTGATTGGGAATAAGGCAACAAATACCACGAATAATCAAATCGATTTGTACCCCTTTTTGTGAGGCTTCGTACAGACGATCAATCATGGTGGGGTCTTGTAGCGCATTTAACTTCAAAATAATTCGTCCCTCTTTTCCTTCTTCAACCAGCTTAATTTCGGTGTCGATAAGCTCATTAATTTGAGGTATAAGATTGAACTGTGCCACAAGTAGTTTGCGAAACTGGGTTCCTTTTTGCCCTTCGAGTGTTAAGAACAAGTTGTGTAAGTCGTTTACAATTGTTTTATTGGTTGTAAACAGGCCTACGTCCGAATATTGCTTGGCGGTTTTTTCGTTGAAGTTGCCTGTGCTGATGTACGCATAGCTTCGGATGGGTTTTCCTTGAGTGTTACGACGTAGTACCAAGGCTACCTTGGCGTGAACTTTCAGTCCCGGTATGCTATATATAATATTGATTCCGGCAGCTTTCATCATTTCGGCGGTTGCGAGGTTATTCTCTTCGTCGAAGCGAGCCTTCAGTTCAACAAAAACGGTTACTTTCTTTCCACTTCGCGCGGCGGCAATCAATGAGTTGATAACGGCTGAGTTTTCGGCAACACGATATTGAGTCACCATAATCTCGCTTACCCTTGCGTCGTTTCCAGCTTCGTATAAGAAATGAATGAAATGGTCGAAAGAGTGGTATGGATAGTGCAACATCAAATCTTTGTGTGCTACATACTGGAAGATAGACTCTTTTCCATTCAAGCAATTCAATAGCATAGGCTCGGGCTTCTCGAGTTGCATTTGCTTGTTGGGGCAGGGGAGTGTTCTTAAATCTTCCAGGTTCAGGTGTTTCTCGCCCGGCACTAACTCATGCCTGTTTATGTTGAAAGCTTCTATCAGAAAGGAAAGAAAATCATCGGGCATGTTACGGTCGTACACAAAACGGCTGACAGCTCCAATCTTTCTTTTCTTCACTTTCTTCTTCACTTGTTCTATGATACCTGCCTGAAGCGCATCGTCAATAACAATATCCGCATCTCTCGATATCTTAATACTGTAACTGCAATCTACTTTGTAGCCGGGGAATATCATGGCCAGATTAGCTTTAATGATATCCTCGATAAACATGATGTAGTAATCGTTTTTTATGCGTGGTAGCTCTATAAAACGAGGTACTTTGCTGTGTGGTATTTTTAGTACGTAGTATGCAGTCTCTTTTGTAGCCACACTAATTAATCGTACGGCAAGGTACAATCGCTCGTCTCGCAGAAAGGATATCACTTTATCCTTGCCAATGGGCACTGGTTGCAGGAACGGAAAGACTTCCTCTCTGAAAAAATCTTTTATGTATTCCTGATGAAATGGTTCGAGCTCTTTTTGGCTTTGATAAAAAATGATGTTGTTCTTGCGTAAAGCGGGCAGTATCTTCCTCTCGTAAATTTGAATACGTTTTTCCAGTTGCCTGTTTACCTCATTACTGATGTCGGTAAGCAGGTCTTTGGATGATTGTACATCTTCGTCGCTGTTTCTTGCTATACCCGAAGCTGCGGCACGGTGGTCGGCAACTCGTACCTTGTAGAATTCTTCGAGATTGGAAGAGTAAATGGAAATGAAGTTTATGCGTTCATATAACGGTAGCTTGTCATCATCGGCTTCGAGCAGTACCCGGTAGTTGAATGACAGCCAACTTATATCTCTTTTGAAATAATTATATGTGGTTTGCATAAAAACTCTTTTGCTCAAAAATACTACCTTTGCCGTAATAAACAAAGAAATTATGACAAAAATAGGACTCTTGTCGGATACACATGCTTATTGGGATGAGAAATACCTGCACTATTTTGAAGGTTGTGACGAAATATGGCATGCCGGAGACATTGGTTCGATGGAGGTAGTGGATAAACTGAATGCTTTTCGTCCGTTGCGCGCTGTGTACGGAAATATTGACGGACAAGACATTCGCAAACTCTTTCCGGAGCGGAACCGGTTTGTTATTGATAGCGCAGAGGTGCTGATTAAGCACATCGGTGGCTATCCCGGCAATTACGATTCTTCTATCGTGGGAAGTATTCTGGCTAAACCACCCAAACTATTTATTAGCGGACATTCGCATATCCTGAAAGTGAAATATGATAAAACACTCGATATGTTACATATCAATCCGGGTGCTGCCGGTCTTTCGGGATTTCACAAGGTGCGCACGCTCGTGCGGTTTACAATAGATAATGGCTCGTTTAAGGATTTGGAAGTAGTAGAACTTGCCGGGTAGAGGGGTGCTCTAACTTTTCATACAATTGTTTTGTAAGCTCAGAAAACTTCCCTTTCTTTGCGATATAGATGCGATTTTACGTTTAAACAAAATAACACCAAGATATAATGAAAACTTATTTAGTTACAGGGGCAGCCGGGTTTATCGGCGCTAATTATTTGAAATATTTGTTGTCTAAACACGATGATGTAAAAGTTGTTGTGCTCGATGCTTTGACCTATGCCGGCAATTTAGGAACCATCATAAGTGATATTGACGATGAGCACTGCGTGTTTGTGAAAGGAGATATCTGTAGCCGCGAATTGGCCGATGATTTGTTTAGCAAATATAAATTTGATTACGTAGTAAACTTTGCCGCCGAGAGCCATGTAGACAGGAGTATTGAAAACCCACAGTTGTTTCTTATTACCAATATCTTGGGAACACAAAACCTACTCGATGCGGCTACCCGTGCCTGGGTGATGGGCAAAGATGCAAACGGTTATCCTACCTGGCGCAAAGGTGTACGCTTTCATCAGGTATCGACCGATGAGGTATATGGCTCGCTTGGAGCAGAAGGTTACTTTACCGAAACAACTCCAATAGATCCTCATAGCCCTTACAGTGCATCAAAAGCAAGTGCCGACTTCTTTGTGCAGGCGTATCACGACACGTTTAAAATGCCGGTTACCATAACCCGTTGCTCAAATAATTATGGTCCGTATCATTTCCCTGAAAAGCTGATTCCGCTTATTATTAAGAATATTCTAGAAGGTAAGAAGCTTCCCGTTTATGGAGATGGTATGAACGTGCGCGACTGGCTCTATGTAGAAGACCATTGCAAAGCCATCGACTTGGTAGTTCGCAAGGGTACCGAAGGACAGGTCTACAACGTAGGCGGACATAATGAGAAGACAAATATTGATATCGTAAAATTAACCATCTCGACCGTGCATCGTCTGATGACCGAGAAACCCGAGTATCGCGAAATTCTTAAAAAGAAGGACTTGAATGAGAAAGGGGAAATCAGCATCGAATGGATAAACAACGACCTGATAACCTTTGTGAAAGACAGGCTCGGACACGACCAGCGTTACGCCATAGACCCCACTAAAATTACCAATGAATTGGGCTGGGTGCCCGAAACAAGTTTTGAAGTTGGCATTGTAAGAACCATCGAGTGGTATCTTAACAATCAGGCATGGGTGAAGGAAGTGACATCGGGCGATTACCAAAAATATTACGAAAATATGTACGACAAGCGCTGAGTTTCTTAGTTTAGCGCTAACCCAATAGTTAGTAAAAGTCCAATGAGCAGCATATTGCGCGAAGTTTCGCCCAATATGCTGTTTAGTTTTTTACCACTACGTATCTTCGACATTTTCTGCCAGGTAAGGATGTGCGGAATAATATATAGTTGTGGTAGCCATGCCGCGTAATGATATCCCCAGATAAGAAATAACAAGCAGCAACCTGCAGCCGCTAAACCCAATGCCAAGTACAAATATCTGCCAAACGGTTCTCCCAAACGAACAATGATGGTGCGTTTCCCACTTTCCTTGTCGGCCTCACGGTCCCGATAGTTATTTACCACCAGCAATGTATCAATAGTGATGCCGCAAATAAGCGATGCAACCAATACCTGCGGAGTTATGGTAAGCGCCTGTACATGGTACGTGCCACCCACAGGAATAAATCCGAAAAAGAGCAAAACCAACACATCTCCCCAGCCATTGTATGAAAGCGGATATGGACCAGCCGTATATAAAAAAGCAAACACCACGCACACCACACCTACAATTATCAGCTCCCAACCTCCATAGAAAAGCAGCGTGCAGCCCAGGGCACAGGCAAGGGAAACGGTAAGGAAAATGCCTGTTTTCATAGCATTTGCCGTAATCCAGCCTTGTGCACAAGCACGCTCGGGACCCAGCCGGTCGCTGCGGTCGGCTCCTTTCAAGAAGTCGAAGAGGTCGTTGATGAAATTGGCGGCAATCTGCATCAGACAGGCGAAAAGCGCGCAGACCAATGCTGGAAACCAGTTGAACAAACCGTCCGAAAAAGCCAATGCACTACCCACCATGACGGGTATCAGTGCACCGGTCAGTGTCTTGGGGCGGGCGGCGAGCAACCATGCTTTGGGCGAGTTTATAGTAATGGGGTTCATTCTTCATTTATTTAGAATTGTTTGGCAAAGATACAATAGTTATATTTGCTGCACAAACGTAGAAATCTCATGCGAAAACTTCTTTTGCTTTTTTCCGTCTTCTATCTGCTTTGCTCCTGTGCCACGCTGAATGTGTCGCATCCGGGCATTGGGCGGGTAAAGAAGTTAACGTTTGCTCATGAGGATGTTCCGGCAGCATTCGGTGGCTTTCGATTGGTCTTTATCTCGGACTTGCATTATCCCAGTTTGTTTACTCCCAAACGCTTGCGACAACTCGTGAAGACCGTTAATTCGCTTCGGGCAGATGTGCTTTTGCTTGGTGGCGATTATCACAATGGTTGCCAATATATGCCCGAACTTTTTGCTGCATTGGGAACCATTCGCACTACCTGCGGCACGGTTGCTGTTATGGGAAATCACGATACAGGAGTGTGCTATGAAACGATTCTCGCCCAGATGGAGTCACAGCAAATTCGTCTGCTCGAGCAGCAACTCGATACACTATATAAGGATGGCGAACAGATTATTATTGCAGGCATAAAGAATCCTTTCGATTTGCAGAAGAATGGGGTGTCGCCTACGCTTGGGCTTGCTCCCGAAGATTTTGTTATCCTGCTGGTGCATACGCCCGATTATGTAGAAGATGTTTCCGTGGCAGGAGCCGACCTTGCTCTGGCAGGACATACGCATGGTGGACAGGTTACGTTATTTGGATTGTATGCCCCTCAAACCAATTCGCACTATGGGCAGCGATTTCGCACCGGAATGAACCGGAACTCTGACGGCATGTCTGTTTATACTACGAATGGGTTGGGAACCTCACGAAAGAAAATACGGATGTTTGCGCCTACCGAAGTTGTTTTGATTACATTGAGGCAGCTTCGCAAATAGAGATAGCACTAATTGTCTGTACTTTAGCTGTCAACAATAGATACACAGCGCAGCATCAATTGCCGTCGGTTTTAACCGACGGATGAGAGGATTATAATGAGCAATGGCTTTAGCCAAAAGAAAAGATTTGGCTAAAGCCAATTCAAAAAATACCTTACAGATCCGGCAGCTAAAGCAGCCGGCAATTGATCCTGAAGAACAGCTAAAGCAGCCGGCAACTGATACTAAAGAACAGCTAAAAGCAGCTGGCAACTGATACTAAAAAATAATTGAGGCAGCTTCGCAAATAATACTAATCCATTGAGTTACGCCAATAACTCAACGAGTTATGACCATAACTCATTGCATTATGAGCATAACTTATTGCATTACGCCGCTAACTCATTAAGATATATTGATTAAGAAGATGCGTGTAGATAATCAACCAATAATCTATACACTTCAGGGTGTAGGAAGGAGCTCACATCCTTTCCTTCTTTTATCGCATTTCTTATGTAGGTGGAGCTAATGTCCATAACCGGTGCATCCGATAGTGTAACGGTTTGCGGTAGCGTTGCTTCGTCAATAACAAATCCCGGTCGTGGATAAATAATGATTTTGTTTTCCTCAATAACTCTTTCGCTTTGGTACCAACGGTGGAAATTAACCCAGTTATCTCCGCCTATTATTAAGTAGAATTCGCGATTGGGATAGGCCGCTTTCAGCGCATCTAGTGTATTTATGGTATAGGAAGGACGAGGCAGTGCGAACTCAAAATCTGATGCTTTGAGTTTGGGGTGGTTTCTTATAGCGGTTTGCACCAGTTGTAGCCGAAATGCATCGGGCAATAGTTCCTCTTGTTGTTTTAATGGATTTTGTGGAGAAACCAGGAACCACAACTCATCCAGTCCGGCAAACTCGCACAAATAGTTGGCAATAGCCAAGTGTGCTTTATGGATGGGGTTGAATGAGCCGCCGAAGATTCCGGTTTTTAGCATGGCTATTTGCTGATAAATTCCTTTACAAGCGTGTGTGTTTCTTGTACTGCTTTCTCCAGGTCGTCGTTAACAACGATTGTATCAAACTGGTTGGCAAAACCAAGTTCGTACTCGGCTTTGGCTATGCGTTTCTCTATAACTTCGGGAGCATCGGTGCTGCGCGCGGTGAGTCGTTTGCGCAATTCTTCGATGGAAGGGGGCTGTATAAAGATGGATAAGGCCCTGTTGCCATAGTATTTCTTTATGTTCACACCGCCTACTACATCTACGTCGAACACCACGTTTTTGCCCTCTTGAAGTAACTCTTCGATGGGAGCTTTGAGTGTGCCGTAGTAGCATCCCTGATAAACCTCTTCGTACTCAAGGAATTCGTCCTTGCTAATGTGCTCTTGAAACTTCTCGGGTGATAAGAAATAATATTCTACGCCATGTTTTTCTTTTCCACGAGGGGCACGGCTGGTTGCCGATACGGAAAAAGCCAGATTCAGGTCTTTAGTCAATAACTCATTGATGATGGTTGATTTGCCCGATCCCGAAGGTGCCGAAAATATAATTAGTTTGCCACTCATAGCCTAAAGCTCTTATAATAAGTTTAATACCTGCTCCTTTATTTGTTCCAGTTCATCCTTCATCTGCACTACGATTTTTTGCATCTCGGAGTGATTGGATTTGCTGCCTAAGGTGTTTATTTCGCGTCCCATTTCCTGTGCGATGAATCCAAGTTTCTTTCCTTGTCCGCTATTACCCTCCATGGTGTCGATGAAATATTTCAGATGATTGGTGAGGCGTTGTTTCTCTTCGTTTATGTCCAGTCGCTCAATGTAAAAAATGAGTTCCTGCTCCAGTCTATTTTTGTCATAATCTACGCTGAGAGTCTTCTCTAAAGCTTCGGTAATGCGTTCTCTTACTTTCTCTACGCGCTCTTTTTCGTAAGGAACCACTGCTTCGAGCAAGCTGTAAATGGTTTGTATATTATGATTGAGTTTATCTACCAGTGCCAGTCCCTCTTGTTTGCGAAACTCCACCAACTGACTAACTGCTGTTTTAATGGCTTCGTGCACCACTTGCCACTCCTCCTCACTTAATTCCTGAATCTCTGCCTTAGACATTACATCCGGCATACGCAGCAATGTTTGAAACCAATCCGAAGGAACTGGAATACTCAATGTGTCCGATATGGCGTTTATTTGTTTATAATAACCCTCTACCAAAGCCATATTGATAGTTGTCACAGCTTCAGCAGTATCTTTCTTTTCTATCCAAAGGCTGAAGTCTACCTTACCTCGCTCTAACTGTTTAGACAATTCGGTACGTATTTCTATCTCTTTTTCGCGATATATGGGAGCTATGCGGGTGGATAAATCAAGTGCTTTGCTATTGAGCGATTTGATTTCTACATTTATCTTTTTGTCGGGTAATTCGGCTGTGGCTTTGCCGTAGCCAGTCATTGATTGTATCATAATTCTGTATCAGTTTGCTGCAAAACTACATAAAAATATCCATACTCCATTCTCCATTCTCATTTCTTTTCGTTAGCTTTGCGGGGTATTAAAGGATAATTATGTCGTGTATATTACATATTGAGACTTCTACGCCTGTTTGTTCGGTTGCTGTGAGCGAAGACGGGCATACTATATTCACCAAAGAAGATTATCAAGGACCGTCTCACGCAGTGGTTTTAGGTTCCTTTGTTGATGAAGCACTTTCCCTGATTGACAGTCATGCTATTCCGTTGGATGCCGTTGCAGTAAGCTGTGGCCCCGGTTCGTATACAGGCTTGCGCATTGGAGTATCTATGGCGAAAGGAATTTGCTACGGTCGTGAAGTTCCTTTAATTGGGTTGCCCACGCTCGAAGTTCTTTGTGTGCCTGTTTTGTTGCAACACGAATTACCCGAAGATGCGTTGCTCTGCCCCATGCTTGATGCCCGGCGTATGGAAGTTTATGCAGCAATATACGATCGCGCGTTACAAGTAAAACGCGAAACAGCCGCCGATATAATAGATGAGAATTCCTATTTGGAGTTCTTAGAACATCAGCCGGTCTATTTCTTTGGCAATGGAGCCGCTAAGTGCAAAGAGAAAATAACCCATGCCAATGCTCACTTTATTGATGATATACATCCGCTTGCCAAAATGATGTTCCCGCTTGCCGAGAAAGAAATGGCGAATAAGAATTTTAAAGATGTTGCTTACTTCGAACCCTTCTACCTGAAGGAGTTTGTAGCAACCCAACCCAAGAAACAACTCTAATTTTCGGTGTTAGCCGAAAAAATAAATAACTATATGCAGTATAATACACAACGAAAAAAATTACCCCTTCCGGAATATGGAAGAAGTATTCAGAATATGGTAGATTACGCTTTGACGCTCGAAGAACGTTCCGAACGGCAGCGTTGTGCCAATACCATTATCAATATCATGGGAGGTATGTTTCCACACCTGCGCGATGTACCCGATTTTAAGCATAAGCTTTGGGATCACTTGGCTATTATGGCCAATTTCAAGCTGGATATTGATTATCCGTATGAAATTATCGCGAAAGATAACCTCGATACCAAACCCGATCAAATACCTTATCCAAGCACTCGCATACGCTATCGTCACTATGGCCGTACACTCGAAGTACTTATAAAGAAGGCCATGGAGTTTCCCGAAGGCGACGAAAAAAATAATCTGTTGGCATTAATAGCCAACCACATGAAGAAAGATTATATTGCCTGGAACAAAGACACGATAGATGACGGTAAGATAAACGAAGACCTGATGGAACTTTCGGGTGGTAAGCTTTGGCTAACCGATGAGGTTCTTCGCCTTATGGAGGTGCGTCAGACAATGCAGAATCGTCGTCAACCACAACAAAACCAACAACGTTCCAATCAAAGGAGATACCACAAGTAATATTTTCACTTAATACTATACACTATGGGATCATTTATAATAGAAGGAGGACACAAACTTAAAGGAGATATACATCCGCAAGGCGCAAAAAACGAAGTGTTACAAATACTTTGTGCCACACTGCTTACCTCCGAAGCAATCACGGTTCATAACATTCCTGATATATTAGATGTGAACAATCTTATTCAGTTGTTGCGCGATATGGGAGTTGCAGTAGCTAAAAACAGTTGCGATTCGTATACTTTCCAGGCAAACAATGTGGATTTGAAGTATTTGGAAAGTGAGGATTTTCTTAAGAAATGCTCCAGCCTGCGTGGCTCGGTTATGCTTATTGGTCCGTTGGTAGCCCGTTTTGGTAAAGCGTTAATATCAAAGCCCGGGGGCGATAAGATTGGTCGTCGCCGCTTGGATACACACTTTGTAGGTATTCAGAATCTGGGAGCCGACTTCCACTATAACGAGAAGCAAGAAGTGTACGAAGTAACAGCCAAGGAGCTGAAAGGTACGTATATGCTGCTCGACGAGGCTTCTGTTACCGGAACAGCCAATATCGTGATGGCGGCAGTACTGGCAAAAGGAAAAACAACCATTTACAATGCAGCTTGCGAACCCTACTTACAACAACTTTGTAAAATGCTCAATCGCATGGGTGCAAAGATAAGCGGCATTGCATCTAACCTGCTAACCATAGAAGGTGTAGAGTCTTTGGGTGGAACAGAGCATACGGTGCTTCCCGATATGATTGAGGTAGGTAGTTTCATCGGTATGGCTGCCATGACGCAAAGTGAAATAACCATCAAGAATGTGTCTTACGAAAACTTAGGGATTATACCCGATAGCTTTCGCCGCTTGGGTATTAAAATAGAACAGCGGGGAGATGATATCTTTGTTCCTGCACAGGAATTTTATCAGATAGAATCTTTTATCGACGGCTCTATTATGAGTATAGCCGATGCTCCTTGGCCGGGTTTAACACCCGACTTGCTTAGTGTGATTCTTGTAGTTGCCACGCAAGCCAAAGGAAGTGTGTTGATACATCAGAAAATGTTTGAGAGTCGCTTGTTCTTTGTCGATAAATTGATTGATATGGGTGCGCAGATTATTCTTTGTGACCCACACCGTGCTGTTGTTATTGGACATGGACATCAATTTACACTCCGTGCGGGTAACATGACTTCGCCCGATATTCGTGCAGGAATTGCGTTGCTTATCGCAGCAATGAGTGCCGATGGTGTGAGCCGTATTCAGAATATAGAACAGATAGACCGCGGTTACCAGAATATAGAAGGACGCTTAAATGCTATCGGAGCAAAGATTACCCGTCTATGATAAAGGAAGAGGAAGTTTATAAAATCGGGCAGTTTAATAAGCCGCATGGTATTCATGGCGAGCTGTCGTTTACTTTTACAGACGATATCTTTGATCGTGTAGAGGAATGCGATTATCTTATCTGCTTGCTCGATGGTATCTATGTTCCTTTCTTTATAGAGGAATATCGTTTCCGGTCGGACTCTACCGCGCTGATTAAGTTGGAAGATATTAACTCTACGGAGGCTGCGCGGAAATTTACGAATGTAGAGGTGTATTTCCCTGTGAAATACGTTACCGATGAGGAAGTGGAAGATGCTTCGTGGACTTTCTTTATAGGTTTTACATTGCGTGATGTAGAAACCGGAGACATAGGCGAGATTGTTGATGTGGATGATACAACCGTCAATGTGCTTTTTGTAGTAGACCATGCCGGCGAGGAAGTTCTAATTCCTGCCAGTGAGGAACTGATGGTAGAAATAGACCAGATGCACAAAGTTATAGCCATGCGTATTCCTACAGGACTGCTTACGCTCGACGATGCCGACGAAATTCGTTAACATAGAATAAATAATATACATACAAAACAATGCCTTCGAAAAAAAGGAAACTTCTGAATAAAGCCCTGTGGCATAATTTTAAGTTTAAGTATAAGATCTCCATTTTTAATGAAAACACACTGGAAGAGGTCGGAGGGATTCGTATATCCAAACTAAACGGACTTTCGGTGTTGCTTGCTACGGTTCTTATCATCTTCATTGTTACCTCATTAATTATGGTCTTTACACCACTACGCAACTACCTTCCCGGTTATATGAATAGCGAAGTGCGTGCACAGATAGTGCGAAACGCATTACTGGTAGATTCTATTGAAGATGTACTGCATAGGCAGAGTATGTATATTATGAATATCCAGGATATTTTTAGTGGTACAGTTAGGGTAGACACAACCAATACGATGGAGGAGCTTACCACTATCCGGAAAGATTCATTGATGGAGCGTACCGAACGTGAAGAAGAATTTCGTCGTCAGTACGAAGAGGCCGAGAAGTACAATCTTATGGCACTGAACTTGCAAGCAGAAAAAGACGGAATGATATTCTATGCACCTATACGCGGGCATATCATTAATAGCTTTAATCTCGAAGCAGGACACTGGGGAACGGATATCGTAGCCAGCCCTAACGAAAGTGTGTTGGCAGCTTTGGATGGTGTGGTTATACTCAGTCTCTATACAGTTAATTCGGGACATGTGTTGGTAGTACAACATAACCAGAACTTTATCTCAGTGTACAAACATTGTGGATTGTTACTGAAAGAAAAAGGAGATTACGTGAAGGGTGGAGAGGTTATTGCACTATTGGGGAAAACCGGTACTATTGCCGAGGATCCGCACCTTCACTTTGAATTATGGCTGAAAGACAGAGCTGTTGATTCGCAAAAGTATATTATATATTAACGAGTTACTGATGAGCGAACAAGTATATAAAAAACAAATCGCAGTATTAGGATCGACCGGATCTATTGGTACACAAGCATTGCAGGTTATCGAAGAACATGCCGATAAATACGAAGTATATGCGCTGACTTCCAACAATAATGTGGATAAACTCATTGCCCAGGCACGCAAGTTTATGCCCGATGTGGTAGTGGTAGCCAATGAGAATAACTACTCGCGACTAAAAGAAGCGCTCGACGATCTTCCTATTAAAGTGTATGCCGGCGCCGAAGCCATTTGCGAAGTAGCTGCGGCCGAGCCGGTAGACATTGTGCTGACTGCTATGGTTGGCTACTCGGGCTTGAAACCTACTATACATGCCATAAAATCCGGAAAAGTCATAGCACTCGCCAATAAAGAAACGTTGGTTGTTGCCGGAGAGTTGATTAATAAACTGGTGCAGCAATATCGCACACCAATTCTTCCGGTAGACTCCGAGCACTCGGCTGTGTTTCAGTGCTTAACGGGCGAACAGAACGAAATAGAAAAGGTGATACTAACAGCTTCGGGAGGTCCCTTCAGGAACTACTCCATGAAACAGTTGGAAACGGTAACCCCGGAGCAGGCTTTGCTTCATCCTACCTGGAACATGGGTGCGAAGATAACTATCGACTCGGCAACCATGATGAACAAAGGCTTTGAGATGATTGAAGCGAAATGGCTCTTTGGTGTAGCGCCGGAGCAGATAGATGTGGTGGTGCATCCACAATCTATTATACACTCCATGGTGCAGTTTAAGGATGGTTCAATAAAAGCGCAGATGGGTATTCCTGATATGCGTTTGCCTATTCAATACGCTTTTTCGTATCCCGAACGATTGACTTCTACCTGCGAACGGTTGGATTTTACGAAAATAGCAGCGCTTACCTTTGAAACCCCCGATGCGGTTCGTTTCAGAAATTTAGGACTGGCGTATGAAGCTATGCATAAAGGAGGAAATATGCCTTGTGTATTAAATGCGGCGAACGAAGTCGTAGTAGAGGCTTTCTTACAAGATAATATATCATTCTTTGGCATGAGTGACGTGATAGAGACAGCCATGAACCGTTTGTCTTTCATTGCAACACCCACCTATGAAGAATACGTGGCTACCGACGAAGAAGCGCGTCGCGTGGCTTATGAGTTAATTAAGAGTATAAATAAGTAATATAGATAGTTTAATGGAAGTATTTTTGATCCGTGCCCTTCAGCTGATAATGAGTTTATCTTTGCTTGTTATCATCCATGAAGGAGGGCATTTTTTGTTTGCTCGTCTTTTCAAAATCAGAGTAGAGAAGTTTTGTTTATTCTTCGACCCATGGTTTACACTCTTTAAGTTCAAACCCAAGAAAAGTGATACAGAATATGCAGTAGGGTGGTTGCCGTTGGGTGGCTACGTTAAAATATCGGGTATGATTGATGAATCAATGGATACCGAACAAATGAAACAACCGGCGCAACCGTGGGAATTCCGTTCCAAACCAGCCGGACAACGTCTTTTAGTAATGGTGGGTGGGGTGTTATTCAATTTCTTATTGGCGCTCTTTATCTATTCCATGATTTTATTTACTTGGGGAGATTCGTACATATCTGTGAAAGATCTTCCGTTGGGTATGGAATTTAGTGAAACGGCAAAAAAAGCAGGATTCCAAGATGGAGATATCTTACTCTTGGCAGATGGCGTGCCTTTTGATCGTTACGAACCACGTAAGTTGATAGACTCTCGTGAGGTAACAGTACGTCGCGACGGCAAGGAAATGTCGGTTTATATTCCCGAAGATATGATGCAGCTGTTAATGGCATCGAATGAAAAATGGTTGGCAGATTATCGTTTCTCGTATGTAGTAGATAGTGTTGCGCCCGGTTCTCCAGCGATGGTTGCCGGACTCCTTTCGGGCGACAGTATTGTGGGGCTTAACGATAAGGAGATAGTGGCCTACTCCGATTATACCAATGAAATAGCGCGCATGAAGAAAGAGAATGCTTCGCGCGAGCTTTTGTTAAGTTATTATAGGGGTGGCGAACTACATCAAACCACTGCTTTTGCCGATTCTGCTTATATCATAGGAACCTATATAACCAATGCCAGTGTATCTAAACGTATGCCATTAGTGAAAGTCTCTTATGGTTTCTTCGAGTCTTTTCCGGCGGGTATAATGCTTGGGGTCAATACACTAAAAGGTTATGTGAGCGATATGCGTCATGTATTTACAAAGGAAGGCGCTAAGCAATTGGGTGGATTTGCTACTATCGGTAGTATCTTTCCTGCAAAGTGGGACTGGCACAAATTTTGGTACATGACTGCTTTTCTCTCTATCATCCTTGCCTTCATGAATATTCTACCTATTCCGGCACTCGATGGCGGACATGTGTTGTTCTTGCTTTACGAAATAGTTGCACGTCGCAAACCAAGCGATAAATTCATGGAATATGCACAAGTTACGGGTATGTTGTTGCTATTTGGCTTGCTTATCTGGGCAAACTTTAACGATGTGTTGCGGTTCTTGTTCTAACCAGAGGATAACTCTTTTTTGAACTTCATAATAATAGAAAGTGAACTGCATCTTATCACAAGATGCAGTTCACTTTTTTGTATTATTAGTAACAAAATTGTAAGTCAGACCATCAATTGAGGCTTCATTTTTAACCGCATTTAGTTCTCTTTCCTCAATATAATCTTACCGTTGTATTGACTGGATATTGCTTGAATAAACGCACTGAACTCCTCGTATTCCTCTTTAGAGTAAACGCCCGTCTTGAAGATTAGCTCGTGCATAACTACAATCTGCTTATCGGTAGAGAGAATAAGGCTTTTGAAAGAGCCGAATTTCCCTTCTATAACTTCCGGTTTGGGCGCAGCTTCCACTACATAACCGTCTGGCTTGTTAATAACAAAGCTGTCTGTGTCTTTGTAACCATACTTTATATAGATGTTATGTTTGCGCTCTTTCTTGGGCATGTTTCTGAAACTCCTGCGGAAGATATTGACCGGAATGAATAAGCGATTGCCTGTGCGACTGCCATATTGTTCGCTTGTTATGCGATACTTGGTTTCCAGATAAGGATTCTCCTCTTTTACCTCCTTAAACTCTACATTCTCTACGGTGGCTTTGGCTAAACTAATTTCGGAACGTAGCCGGTCTATTTGCTTCTTGGGTTCTAACTTGGTGATGCCAATTTCGTCTTCGTATTGAAACAGGTGCGACTTTGTTGTAACATCAATTGCTGCTCTTCCTTCGGCATCCAGTGTTATCGATGCGGCGTTTGTTTGCAGGTTTAGTGTGTCGGCATACGATGGAAGTTTCTGCACCTCTCCGCCATTCTCTTTCATTACCACCGCGTCATGTCCGGCAATGTCTTGATGCAGGTAGCCAAAAGGTATTTGCGCATTGGTACACTCCAGCCAGAGGGTATCTTTTGCCAAAGGCACTTGCAACACAGCGTGGTTGGTTTGGTTGAGGCTTACGTAATCTTTCAATATACGCGCGCGACTGGTGCTAATCTCGGAGTAATAAGATTTTATCCCGATTGCTTTAAGCATTGCTTTCATGTAATTGGACAAAGCCTTGCAATCTCCAAATCCTGTTTTATTTACTTGCATGGCAGGCATAGGTTGAAAACCTCCGATGCCCAACTGAATACTTACGTAGCGGGTGCTTGTTTCCAATATCTCGTATAGGACTTTTACTTTCTCCTTCTCGGTAGTACAGCTCGCGGTCATTTCTTTAAGCTTATCTACAAAGGCGGGCGGAAGTTCATCTCTGCCATTCAACAACTTGTTTACCCAAAGTCCGTAACTTTCCCACGAAGCCAAACTACCTTCTGTTCCGTCGAAGAAAAAGTCGGTCGGGTTGAAGTATATATAAGGAACAAGTGCTCCAATGGCAGGACCAAAACGTTCGGGCTCTTGTGCCTTCAGGTTGCTGAAAGTTATTTTTAGTGTTTTCCCTGTTGCCGTATCTGTTACTTTAGGTTTATTTTCGGTATTGAACAACCGGTATCTGGGTTCTATACCCTTGACGGTGTGCAGTATGTAGGTTGCTTCTTGTACGGATTGGTTGAAGGAGGATTGCGGCATGAAAACAGGATAGCTAATAATGCCGTCTTTTTGTTTCATCTCCCATTCATATTTTACGGTAAAAGGATACGAAGGGCCGTTGCAACTGTAATGGTAAAAATAATCGTCTGTAAAAAGCCCCGACGAGTACTCGCTCATTGTTAAATCCGATTTCTTAATCTTCCGCACAGAACGCCCTGTGCGGTCGAATATCTCTCCCGAGAATTTTTGAAGTGAACGGAACTTATCGCAGGATTGGAAGAAATCAGCCTTGTCTTTTCCTTTCTCATCAAGAATCGTAATGGTAATACTTTCTTTCCTTACGGCGTTTTTGTTCGATTCGCACGTATATTCAATTTGATTATTCACAACTACACTGAACGCGTCTTTTTTCAACTCTTCGGGAATAGCGCTAATGTTCTGCCCTTTGGCGGAATAACTTATTGCAATAGCCAGTATAAGTGGATATGTTATTCTCATAATGCGTTGAGTTATTGAATTATCTTCTTGAGTACAATCATTTGATTATTCTTCTCGGTCACATTTTCGAAGAATGCTTTCAGACCAGCATACTCGTCTTTACTAAACATAGACGTCTTGATGGTAAATGTGTAGGTCAGACTTATCACATTGCCTGCCTGCTGAATAAGGAACTTACAGTTGCCACCTTCGCCTTCCATGCCAATAATGCCATGCTTAGGAAGTTCTTCTACCTGATATCCTTCGGGGATGGTAAAGGCTACCGACTTGCGTATGGAGTATCGGTGAGGAAATTCCACCGGAAGTATTCGGCTTTCCTGAGTAAAGGGATTTTTTTCGATATGTGTAAATATCATTGGATTGATGTAGAGGTAATCTCCACCGGAGTCTGTTTCTTTGGTAAATGAAATTGTCTCTTTTACCTCTGCCGAGAAGGCTTGTACTCCTTCGCTTGTGTAGCTTGTTACACTAATGTTTTCATCTTCTCCTATCTTCTCTATGTATTCTGTACTGTCTTTGGCTGCTTTGTATTCTTTGCGATACTCGGCGGCAAATTGTCCTCTGTACACATTAGAGCGTTCGCCTTCCAACTTTCCATCCTCGTTTAGCTTCACGGTGATTAATGAAAGTAGTTGGTTGTTGCCCAGATCAGATAGGTCAATCCACTTCTCGCCCGGCTCTGCATTTACAATTCTTGCCCGGTTGGTAAGCAGTACAGCTGGAAGTATATTCACAAACCCATCTACAATAGACCCATCCAGGAAGAACAATTTATCTTCAGTTCCTCTTACTGCCACAACAAACGTGTTGATAGCATCGAGCGAAGGATGCGTGTATGGAATGATTCCCCGGTTTCGTCGGCTCATTACAACCGGATAAGCGGTGATTCCTGCATCTTTCAGCATGCTGATGAGTACAAAGTTGAATTGTGCGTTATTGCCGGTTCCTTCTTTGATTGCCTTTTTTATATCCTGCCCCCAAAGCGCATAGCTTTCGTTCCAATTCATTTTTTGTCGGAGGAAACAGAATATCTTCGCAGCTTTGTTCTCTATGCTTAGCTCATTCAAGTTCAGTGTAGCCATTTCTTCTTTGAATGGATTGCGCATTTTAAGCTGACTGCCAAAGTCGCTGTCTTGCAGCAGCAGTTCGTCAATCTTTTCCCATGTGGTGGTAAATGATTTATAGACACTTCCCGGATAGTTAATCCCTCTCAACTCAAATGTTATCTTCGATATATAATCTCTGGGATACCACACATAAGAGTCGCCTTTTAAGGCAGGAAAATTACTTCCGGTAAACGAGAACTTGTCTGCATTGGCACGTAGTACTTGTCCATTGGGGAAATTGATGGTGAAAGGAGAACTCTCTTCTTTCAACTTAATGGAGTAAGCACCTCTCATTTCTTTGTTAAACATAAAATATTCGGGTATGGTAAGCTCATATTCAGCATACATTACCGGTATTTCTTCCTGCATGTGCCAATCGTTGAGCTTGTAATAAAAATCGGAAGTGATTTTGTATTTGAATTCAATAACCGTTCCTTCTTTTACGGCAGGAATAGCCAACTTCACTTGCATGTAGCTGTCATTTATTCGTTCACGGAAGATTTGCTCTTTCTTTATTTTTGTTTTTACAATCTTTCCATTTTCAAGATTGTAGGCAGTGGCATCTATTTGTGTCACGCTTTCTTCTTGTGAGCGGTTCTTTTCCGAATTATAATAAGCAATTGTTATGTCGGCATGGTGTGTTCCTTCGGGTTTGAGGATTTTTATTTTCTTTTCCATCACGTAGTTAACCTTAAAGTCGTCTCTGATGAATTCATAATACGCCCATCCTCTTTTGTAGATAACAGCGGCAACGGCTGCCGTGTCTTGTGCGAAGGTAGTCATGGAAACCTCGTCATCGGTTACTTTTCCATACTTTGTACTGGTCTCTTGAGAAAATGCGTGAGCGCTAAAGCTCAATGTCAACACTACTAAACAGAGTAGGCGTTGAAGTTTTTGTGTTTTCATAAAACGTTCGTTTTTTAGTGTTTCTTTGTTGATTATAGTATACAGTTGCTAAATGTAAAGATAATAATCGAAAAATGCTAAGGAACTGAAAATAAAGTAAAAAAAATGAACCGTTTTTGGTACATCCGATGGATAGAAGAGAAAGAGAGGTTTAAGGTGTTTCTGTGTTTTGAGGTGATGGAGAGCCTGTTTTACTTTTTATACTTCAGGTACTCCTCATACTCTCGTATATAATCATCTTCGTCGTACTCGTGCGAGGCTAATACCAAACAAACAGAGCCCGAAGAGAAGTCATTTAATTCGCGCCAGATACCCGGCACAAGCAGAAGTCCCTGATGGGGCCTGTTTAGTGTAACCGTTCGTTTGTTTACACCATCATCGAGCAATACATTAAAGCTACCGCTTGCCGCCACTATCAACTGATAAAGCTCTTTGTGGGCATGACCACCGCGGCTTTCGCCTCCCGGAACATCGTAAAGATAATACACACGCTTTACCTCGTATGGAAGAGCACCGTTGTTTTCTACAACAGTCATATTTCCTTTTTCATGAAAACGCCTATCCATTTCAATCATGGAACAATCATATACGTTGCTTTCTTTCATAAGGAGGTGTGAGTTTTGAATTGTTCGTAATCGTATATATACTCCGATTCGTTGAATGGAGCCGAAGCCAAGACAAGTGCCAAGGAGTTGGTCGAGAAATTCTCTAATTGCCGCCACATACCTTTAGGAACATAAAGCCCGTAGTAAGAGCGGTTCAGCGAGAAGGTAGTTTTATTTACGCCATCATCCAGCAGCACATCAAAACTACCCGATAGTGCTACGATAAACTCCTCGGTGTTTTGGGGTGCATATCCTCCGCGACTTTCGCCACCCGGAACATCGTATATCCAGAAAGAACGCTTTATAAGAAAAGGTATATGATGATTACCCTCAATAAAAGAGAGGTTTCCTCGCCTGTCCAAGAACTTGGGTAATTGAATTATTAAAGCTTTATCCATTATATAGAGTTCATTTCTTTGTAAAGGGGGCTTCATGTGCCCACAAAAATACCTTCTTTATTTGGAACAGCAAAGTAAGGGGGGAGGTAAAAAACAATGTGTAACCAATCTTTGTTTTGTGATAAACTTTATATATGTTTGACCGCAAAAGAAAGTAGAGAATGAAAATTTTGTATCCACAAGAGCACTTTTCGTGTTATAACTACGAAAAAGGACAGAACGCCCGGCTGGAGATTCTGAAGAGAGAGGCGGGCAGTAAGATTGTGCGCGATTTAATAGATACGGAGATTGTGTTCGTCATCGACGGTCATTTTACTTTATCTCATGCAAAGTTTATTGATTTGGATGTTACAAAGGGGAAAATACTCTTTTTCCCTCCGGGAAGTCATGTCGAAGCAAAGGTGTTGGAGGATACGCACATCATCATTTGCCGCGTGCGGGGTGTATTGCAGTTGTGCGAATGTTTGAATTTGGAACAGCTCTACCGGGAGTATGGAACGAAAAAAGGGCATGATTTCCACATGCTGGATATTAAGGAACGCGTCTATAGTTATATAGAACATTTTGTAGATTGTGTAGACGATGGTTTGAAGTGTTCCTATTATTTTGCCACGAAAATGAAAGAGTTATTCTTTCTGTTGCGTGCCTATTATACCAAAGAAGAGTTGGCTGCTTTCTTCGCACCCATTCTTGGCAAAGACTCACAGTTCATGAACCTGATGTATCAGAATTACCGAAATGTAAAGAGCGTGCAGGAGCTGGCAAGCCTCTCTATGTATAGCCCCTCGGGGTTTAAAAAGCAATTCAGCAAGGTGTTTGGCACATCGGCTTCCGAATGGTTGAGCGACCAAAAGGCGGCATTAATCTTTCAGGACTTAAACAACTCTCCGCTAAGTTTCAAAGAGCTTGCCGATAAATATGGGTTCTCTTCTGTTTCGTCATTCAACAATTTCTGTCTGGCAAAATTTGGTAAACCACCCGGCAAAATTCGTCAGAAAACAACGAATGAGGAAGAAAAAGATAAAAAGTAGCTAACGAGAAAAAACAAGTAACCTTCGGAGTAAAAATCCGGAGGTTTTTTGTATCTAATTTTGCATTGCGAATTTTTAATGAACTAATAACAAAAAGAAAAAAGCAATGAAAATTAATAAATTATTTTTAGTAGGGTTAGTTACAACAAGTGTCGTGTTTTCATCCTGCAGCAAAGAAGACAGCAATCTGCCGGAACAAACACCAATCGCCTTGAGTAGTGGTATTGATATGGGTATAGCTCCGACAAGGGCTATGCAGGAAACTCAAATCGCGCTCAACGAGAAATTGAGTTTGTTTATCAATAAAGCGTCGGGAGTAAACATGTACGAGAATATAGAGATAACAGCCAACGGAAGCGGTGGTTTTACACATACGCCGTTGTATTACCCAATGGATGGCAGTAACATCGATATATATGCCGTGCATCCATACTCTTCTTCGGCTTCGTTGAGTGCGGCGATACCTTTCTCTGTACAAGAAGACCAAACAACAACAGCAGGTTATCTGGCTTCCGACCTCTTGTATGCCACCCAGACTAATGTGGCAAGAAATGCCAATGCTATTCCGTTGACATTTGCGCACAAGCTGACTCAATTGGAGTTTACAATTAAAAAGAGCACCGGCTCGGATCTTACAAACTTACAGACCGTTACTATCAACGGGATGAAAGGAAGTACAACGATAACTGTGCCTACAGGTGCCTTGGGAGAAGCAACGGGTAGTGCGGTTAGTATTCAGGCAAACGGTGTGCACGGAACCGAAGAGGGCGAAACAGAAGTTTCGGGTATTACAGCCATTGTTGTACCTCAAACAGTTGCTACCGGTGTGAAACTGTTCAAAATAGGTATAGGAGGTATTGATTATTTTTACACAACCACCTCTCCTTTAACCTTCGAAAACGGTAAGAAGTACAATCTGCAGCTCACCATCAATCAAACCGGAATAGAACTGGAATCAGTGATTGAGGCATGGGGCGAAGGTGATACGATTATCGGAGAAGGCGAAGCGGAATAATTCTCTAAACAGCCATGCAAGTAAAATATTGTCTGAATTTTATAGTTGCGGCTTTGGGAAGTTTGTTAGTTCTGGGTTGCTCACCTATGGATGCTTTAACGCCTGAAGCATCCAAGGTACAACCCAGAATTGTAGCCAGCATATCGGGCATTCAACCCAAAGGCTTTGAGCTGGGAGATAAAATCGGAGTTTTTCCGGTGTATTACCAAAGCGAAGGAGTAGCTGGAACATTAGGAGACACCGAGGACTATCTGCATATTCCCTATACGTACAACGGGCGGATATGGCTGGCAGATGTAAACAACACCCTTTATTTAGAGGATGTCGCGGTGGATGTGTATGCCTATTGGCCCTATCGTGCGATAGATAAGGCAACAGATCCGTATGCCTTTCCGTTCGATTTGTCGGGCGATCAGAACGAAAAAGAGGTGGATTTTCTATGGGCAAAAGCAGAGAATATATCCGAGAAACACAATACGGCAGGACTTATTTTCCAACACTTATTGAGCCGTATAGATATTAACCTCTGTTATGAAGAGCCTCAGGAACTCCCTGAGATAAAGTTACTGGGTACTTTCACCCAAGCACAGATTGATATAAGCCGGGGAACTGCCGGTTATCGCGAAGGTATAAAAAGAACTATCCGCCCGAAGTGGAGATCGGGTATATCGGGCGATAAAGAGTTTGCGTACGAAGCAATCATAGCTCCTCAGCGGGTAACCAAGGATACTCCTTTCTTATCCGTGAGTTATGAAGGAGAAACAATGTATTTTGTTTTACCGGAGGATATCTTGTTTGAATCGCAATATAATTATGTCTTTAACATTGTGATTGGAACAGCGAAAGAAAATAAAAATATAAGGCGAATCGCACCTGATGCGGTCATTAAAATAGTCAAAGAAGTTAAGTACTTATAATGCGGCATTTCATATATATATTGATTCTGATGCTTTTTATCCACGCTTGTTCGGATGAACAGGTGCAGGATGCGTCATTGCCCGGAGGTGAGTTGAATCTAACCTCTGTTATTTCAACACATCCTACCGGGCGTATGACGGGAACCCATTTCGAATCAAATGATAAGATAGGTTTGTTTTTGACTCCCGGCGACGCGTACAACGTGGGGTATGTATATAATAGCAATAAGTGGAGTCCCATAACGAACAACCCTGCTTGTTGGCCGGGAAAGAACAAAACAGATATATATGCCTATTATCCGTATGATGCCTCTTTGACAGACGCCCGTTCTCATTTATTTTCAATAAATAGCAATCAGGAAGCTGTTGCAGGTTATACAGCCAGTGATTTTCTTTGGGCGAAAGTTGCGGAAACGGAGCCTGTAGAAACTGTGCGATTGAGTTTTCAGCATCGCATGAGTAAGATAGTTGCCATTGTAATGTCCGAGGAAGAAGGCTTTTGGGAAGACGAAATAGACGTGTACCTTTCGGGCATGAGCTTGGATGCGCGCATAGACCTTGAGGATGGCACCGTATCGGTAGCTCCGAATACGGTCGTTTCTGATGTTTCCATGCAACTACAGGGTAGTTTGCTGGAAGAAGAATTTTCGAAGCAGGCTTTTCAGGCAATCGTTGTTCCGCAGTTACTTGCCCCGGGAGATATTTTTCTGACCATTCATCACAAAGGCATTAACTACGCGTATAAAATGGAAGAATACATCCGCCTTGAGAGTGGATTTACCTATACTTTTCATATCCTCATCAGAAGTAATGCCTTGTACGTAACAGTAAATTCCGTCAACGAATGGAGTGATGGCGGAACTTATGGCGGAGAACTTATGCGATTGCCCAAGATACTGGATATTTCTTCTCTGGACTGGACACAATCCAATGTATATCATATATATGAAGGAGATAGCCTGATAGGGATGGCGGCAAAAGAATATCTGTTTTCCCGTACCATTTCGAATCTGGATTTTCCGGCTATCGTAGTCTACCCTGTCGCCGAAAATAGTAAGATAGACTTAACGAAAGGCTTCATTGCCCAAGTGTTGAACAGGAAGATGAATGCGAGTTTTGATTTTGATATCAATAGCGGGGCGGTACATGGAGGGTCGGTAGAGTTCAACACAGAAAAGAATGAAATAGCCAAGTTTGTTGCGGGTTCGCTTCCTGTCAACCATAAGGTAGAATTTCTTTCTTCGGGAGAAGTTTTAGGGGCGAACGATTTATACAAGGCATGGTTGGAGGCGCGTCCTTATCAGTTGAACGATGTGGACGAAAATAGTTATCCAATCGTTAAGATAGCCGCGCAGTACTGGACGCGTGAGAACCTGAAGACGGAACATTACCGCGACGGCTCATCGGTGGAGACCTATTATTACAACAACGAAAGGGATACCTACCGGGATGTTTTTGGCGGACTCTATACCTGGGATGCTATGATGGACGAACGTGGCATAGCACCAGAAGGATGGCATGTGCCCACAGAACCCGAATGGTGGGCTTTGCGTGATTATCTATATCCTTATCCTTCTTATAAATTGAAAAAGAGGGAATTGTGGAGCACATTCGGCGATACGGATAATGTAACCGGTTTCTCTGCTTTGCCCGGTGGACGCAGGCTCTCTACCGGTACTTTCAATGAAATCTATTACTGGGGGCAATGGTGGTCTTCTGCCATACGCACCACGCTGGATGGATGGCGTGTCTACTTCGGCACGGATGGTGTCATCGGCAATAGTAACCTCAATAAGAAATATGCCGAATCTATCCGACTGATAAGGGATATATAGTATTCGTGTAATTTTACCTCGTCAGCGAGAACCTCATACTAACTCCAAAGTCGGCAGTGGTAACAGGATACGAAGTAGCCGAAACCAGTGGCTTGTTCCGCTGCATATCATAAAACACACGTAGAGTAAGCATCTTACTCAACACATAGTCGGCAGTGCAGGATAACTTAAAGGCTTCGTTTCCGCTTGTGGCTTGGGTGCTTTCCATCTGTATGTTTCGACTTAGTGCCGACTGGTTGCGGAAAGATATATCGGCGCGAAGGGTGAGGTCATTGCTGACAACTTTCTTGCTGTTGCGGGTGTTGCGTCCCTTAAAGAGTTGGAAATTAAGTATTTTATAGCCCATGCCAAACACTAAGTCGTTGGAGCTACTCTCGCTCAACTGATAGGCCGCCATACTGAGGTTGACTACACGCGTAGTTTTATATTCCGCCTTGAAGTTGATGCCACTATGTAACGTCAGGTCCACACCCAGAAGCGGCGAGAACTGCTCGTTGATAGACACCATGCTCACATCGTACATGCTGGAAGGCATCGGGTCGCCCGTTTGTACGTCTTCAATAAAGCCGATATCGCCCATGTAGCTCATAAAACTTTGGAAAGTACTATACGAACCAATGCTGTAAGTGCTGCGGTACGCATGGTTGATGTTAACGCTTTTGAAGTGCTTTTTGAAGAAGGCGAGCTTGCTGAGTCCGCTGTACGTAACACGCCAGTTGGGCATTATCGAAAGAATATCGGGGAAGATATCGAGTGAGGCGCTCTTACCACTTCGTCCGGTGTAAGCAGCAAGGAAAGCGGGCATCATAACTTCGGGAGAGTATTTATTGACAGTGCCATTGGCGGGGTCGAAGGGTTGCCCTGCCAAAGAAGTTCCCGCGGGATAGGTAGCCCCTATGTACTTGGCTTCCACCCGCTGCTGAATGACATCAAGATTTTTAAGGAAGCGGTCGAATGTTTTGGAACTATACCCGTTGGATGCTTTGCTACTTTCGAAAGCACTTCCAATGGTAAGCACCGTCATATTAAGGCTACCGCTACGTAGCTCGGGCGAGTCCTCGTACATAAATTGTACTTCGCGCGATTTATTGCGTGTCCAGCCTGCATTGAGATCTATCTTCATATCGCGGAAAGGTTCCAGCGTCATGCGCAACTGCAAATCCTGCATGGCATTGGTAGTGGCGGGCGAAGTTACCGAGTCGTTCTGCATGAGCCAACCTTTGTCGATGGCTTTTTCAATGTAGTCGTTACCCGTTAGTCCGAAGGCGAAATCAAGGCCGGGAGCCATGACGCCATAATTCTTTGTTTGCCCAAAGGCATCGCCTACCTCGGGGATAAATCCGGGCAGCGTCATAGCAAAGGTATTCTTATACGTTGCGCTGATGCTACGCACCATCATGGCAAAGCGCGAAACAGACTGTGCCGTTTTATACCAGGTCTGGTCTTCTTTCCTGGGGCCGGGCACCACCGTAACCTTGATGCGGATAGAATCGCGGTTCTCTATACGTATCGCATTAGGATTGAGTACTTTGTATCTCACAGGATAACGTCTTCCACTGGTGGTTAAAGCTACTATTTTGGGATTCTTCGTAGCAAGTTTATGTTCCAATAGCACGGTGGTATCTGGTTTCAGCTCTATCTCCCGTTCTATCTTTTTAGGAGCTGTGGGTTTGGTAGGACGAGCCGGTGTACGACTGGTCGAAGCAAACTTACGATTCACCTCTTTCAGGAATGGTACCTTATTATATAAGTTCTCTAACTTAAAGCTCGTATTTAAATCCAGCGAGCGTTGGTTAGCAATGGTATTTCCTAAGAAGGGCATATCCGTATAAGAGACTCCTCTATCCCAGTTATAGGAAGATGAGAAACGGGTATCGGCTGTAATCCAGTCGGTCAGCGGGAACTTGTCGAACGGGAGTTTATAATTCAGATTAAACGTTTGCTTATAGTCCAACGGGCGACCCAGCGATGCCAAGCTACGCTTTACCGAGTCTTTCCATATCTCGTATTCGTTGGGATACAGGTCTTTATTCACCGGCACATAAGGCTCTTCAATCTCTGCGCGGGTAGCCGAGGTATAGTTCATTTGAAGATTTTTACTCAAATCCCACCGGATGGCCAAATCCCTGTTCCAGAAGAACTCCTTAGCAAAAGAAACGGGTATCTCGGTAGCTACATCCGTACTTTCTACTTCGCGTGTTTGCAACTCATAATAATGCCTCGTGAGGTCTGTGTTGAAAGATATGCTTTGCGGAATCCAGTTCAGATTAAATTCTTTGAAGAACTTTAACCATGGCGATTTACTCTTCATATTCTTCATGGGTTCCCACGCCTTGAATGTGGGCGAGTAGTTGTATGACAAGCTGGCTCTCCAATCCACTTCGTTTTCGTAGGCGGTGGTGCTTCCCTCATTGTAACGCTGTGTATAGGCATAGCTTAGCGTAAAGTTGGCAGGGTCGTAGGGCATAGGGTTTTTACTGGCAACGTTTACCTTCATATTACTTAAACTAAAGTTTTTGTAGGTAGCCAGTTCGCGTGCCAAACTCTTCAAAGAGTCTTTTTCGTGTTTCGTATCCAATGCGTCGAGTGCATCATCCAAGAGCATATCTTTGTCCAACGGATTATATTTCGGTGAGGTTATTTCCCTCGAATAGGAGTAATAGATTGGTGCGGATATCTTCGCTTTGGCAGGAAGGAATCGTCCAAGTTCCATGCTTGTGGTAAAGTTATATTGGTAGTAATCGTCCAGACGACGTTCACTCACACTCTGCTCCAGTCCGCCAAAGCCCGCCGTTTCTACATGCCCTGCCAGGTTTACCGACCCTAAGTCCGAAAGCTGTACATTCAAGTTGCCACGCGCAGCCCAACCGCCCTCTTCGTTGAACTCCGTGAGCCTGAGTTCATTAAGCCAAATCTCCACCGATTTCTTGGAACGGGCATTATTACGTACTCCAACCATAATGGTTTTCACTTCGGCAAGCGAAGGGTTACCAATCACACTTACCCTGTTGGCGGGTTTGTCGGGATCGTAATCGTAATAGAGTGTGGCAAAGCTCACATCCGAAAGTTTATCATTTTTATCCGCGTTGCGCGCCTTCTTCAAGTTAGTAAAAACCGTGAAGGGAATGTCGAGCATATTATCCTCCGGCCATACCGCCAACCTGCCTTCGAGTGTTTGATCGCTGTACGAACCGTGTGGAGTAAGTTTCAACGGAATTTCATATTCGTAGTAATTGCTGCGATAATCGGAACCAAGACGAATAAACATGGCAAGTTCGCCATCTTCGGGGTTGGTCATATCGTCCAGCACTTCTTCGGCGTGTACAAACATTTGCAATCGTTTGTATTGCCGCATATCCATACCTGTATTTTTATATACGGCACGCGCGTCTCCACCTGCCAAGTCGGTTACTTTCAAGCTAAGGGCTTGCTCGTTTTGTTGGCGAAGCTGTGGCTGTCCCGGATCAATAACACGCGAAATGCCCGGAGGAAGCACATAGTTTACCGGAGTGCGGTCGCCGTTTTCTTCAATATTCACGGTCGATACCCCTAATGTGCCGGTAATGGTTGGTGCCGGATTTTGCAGGTTGTACAGCGCTTCGGTATAGGAGCGCCACTCGCCACGTACCAGCTCCAATGTAGCGAAGCGAAGCACAACAGGTTGCTCAAAGTCTGTCATAAACATACGCATAAAGCGGATAGACTTAAAATCCTTGATGCTACCATGTGGCGTACCCGATTTCACGGGAATCTTAAACTGGTACCAGCTTACCTCTTCCGTATTTCCGTTGCGTAGCTTCACGCTCGATTTGCGCACGTCGCTGATATAGTTGCTACCCACCCGCATATCTTCGGGGCGAATACTCACTTGGTATTGGAAATATTTCTCCGTTTCGTTCAACGTATTGTCTTGGTTGATATCTTCTACATCGGGAACAGTCTTCGCCGAGGTATCGTAACGTTCGGGCGAGTCTTCGGAAGCGATGGAATTTCCCTCTGTGTTGTTATAATATTTGTAGCGTTCCAGGATGCTGCGTTCTTCCTGGTCGTAGTCCGAACCGCGGAAATAATGATAGTTATCGGCGGCAGGGTCTTCGTAGAAACGTTGGTAAGCTTCGGGTTGGGTCACAACGCTGCTTACCTGACTCAGGTAGTTGTTGTAAGTTGGGAAGTTGCGTTCGTCTTCGGTAGAAAGACCATTGAGTCCCACATCTTGCGTCCTGCGCGAGCCGGTACTATTGTCAAAAGCATAAACAATGCTACGCTCCTTGGGTACGCGCCCCCATACGGTTTCTTCTACTTTGCTGACATCGCCATCGGTAGGCAATCCGTTTTCAAAGAATTTCTTGCCATCTTTAAGTATATCTTCAGATATTTCGCCAAGGTTGATGTACAGGTCGCCACCACGACGCTTGGTCGTTTCGTTTTCGTAAAGAAACGGGTCGAGCAGCCAAAACTCGATGTATTCAATATTGGAAGATTCAAAGTCACTTGTGTCTAACTTACGCATCATTCCACCCCAACGTTTATCGGGGTTGAGCAGTTTTCCATCCGAAGTAAGATGAGTATCCAAGTTGTAGGGCCCACGCTCTTCGGGATAGTAAGCGAGGTTCAGAATAGAGATTGTTGAAGATTCCTGATTCGTAATTTCTTTATTGGGGAACACCTCTTGTTCATATACTTCGCGCACGTAATGATTGGAAAGTTGCTCCACATCATTCTTGATATGTGTGGGTGTAAGTGATGAGTTGCGACGGGTAAACAGCCGGTCGATATAGTACCATGCCAGCAATGCGCGGTTTTTGCCATATTCTATATCATTAAATTTCTCCGCTTCCGGGAAGAGTGGGTTTGTTTTACTGTATGGTGTGCTTGCCAACATCCAGTACGAAGGCTGCCGCAGGTCGATACCCGATTGGGTGGTTTCAAAATCGTCGATGTACGAAGCGTTACTTTGTATATCACTGCTTGTTCCGGGCATCAGGTGGGCAAATTCTCCTGTAAGATTAATCTGCGAGGGTTGTGTGGCATTGACGAACGGCAACTTGTCGAGCATATTTGTAAGCCACTGCGACTCTTTCTTCCATGAGAAATTTACGCCCCACAACGTATTGGATATGGGTTCGTCGCCCATAGCCACTTTACTCACAAGTGGTTTCTCTTTGAGGTGTAGTATGGTACCTCCAAACTGGAAGTCTTTGCTGTAGTCGTAGGTAAAGTTCAATCCCATCATTGTTTTGCGCTGCATATTGAACAGGGTGTTACTTTCCAGATTTACACTTACTGCTGTGCCCGCGTCGATGATATTCTGATTGATGATGGTTACTACACCGAGATTATAATCTATGGTATAGTCACTATTCTCGGTTAAAGTAACTCCGCCCGCAGTTACCACCACCGACCCTGCGGGAATATTCATAGAACCCAGGCGTATTTCCGAACCCGAACTTCCACGGTATTCCCCCTGTAAGCGGAATTTGTTCTTTTCGGCAATCTGTCGTGCCACGGTCAGCGTAGAATCGTAAAGCTCTTCGAAGACGTATTTATCGGCAATGGCATCGTTACCAATCATCTTGCGCAAGTGCGAGCCGAAAGGTTCGACAACAGGAAAATAAATACGACCATTTTGTGCCAGGACTGTATAGCCTTCTACAAAGTCGAAAAGACCATCGGAACCCGATTGGTTGCTGGAGTTGAGGCGGTCGAGGTTCATCACGCGAAGTAGTGGCAAACGATCTATTGCCCCCTCCGGAATGTATTTGAGATAAACACCTGCCGTATCGCTTTGGTAGGTAATGTCCAGACGGAACTTATCTCTTTGTATCTGATTGGCACCGAGCGCATAAACGTTTTTCATCATCAAATCCCAGCAGCCGGCATCAGGAGAGTTGGAGGTGTTTTTCAACAGTTTAACGTAAAGAGAAGACTTAGTATCCTTAATATCGGAAGAAAACTCCCCAACCTGATAGCGCTTGCCATTCAATGTATATTCAAAAGCTACGGCAAGCACTTCGTCGGGCTGTAAAGATTGCTTCAGCGAGAGGTAACCTATTTGAGTGTTAAGCGTGTACTCTGAAGAGGTAAGCAGGCGGGCGCTTTCTATTTTCTCAAAATCATTGCCATTCTCAATACCGGGTATGGCAGTCATTACTCCGGTTACCTTGCTGATGTCTCGCGCTTCGGCATAGGTGCTTACCATTTGTTGGTAAAGGTTGTTGGCATCGTTGAAAGGTGCGGCAACCAAACCACCGGTAGAGTGCCAGAAGCTATTACTGATATGACTACCCTCGCCCAAATCTACCAATGCGACAACGTTTCGCGGATTATCATAATTGCTTCGCTTATTGGTTACCCAAACTTCTACACGGCTAATGCTTACCCCCGATAGTACTGTGGGTAGTTTGGACATGTTATTATCATAATTATCGCGGAAGTAATGCGCCAGAAAGAAGTGGCGATTCTCATCGTACTTATCGGCAGAGAACTCAAAAGGTGTAGTTTGCGACCCACCTTTACTGGTCACCGTCTTGGACTCGGACTCTTGTTGGCTCACTACCGTTTGTAGCTTCAGTTTACCGAATTGCAGGTCGGCACGAATACCAAACAGCGAACTGGCACCACGAATCAACGTTCCGTTGGTAGGCATACTTACGTTACCACCTTCCAATAGTTTGATTATTTCGTCTTCCTTACCCTCATAACTTAACTTTATCTTTTTGGTATCGAAGTCGAAGGTGGCATCGGTGTTGTAGTTGAGGTCTAAGTTTACCTTATCGCCCACCTTACCGGTGATGCTTGTGTTTATTTTCTCTTCAAAATCGAAACCGATGGACTTGCGCGCACTCGACGACAATGTGGGGTTATCTACTTTCCGGTAGTTCATACCAAAACTAAGTTCGGCGCTTCCCTGCATTTGGATTTGTACACCACCGGGACCGAATATTTTTTCGGCAGGTCCGAGGTTGAAGTTCATGTCTGTAAAGTCAAAAGCATCTTTTCCTTTTTCGCGCTGCTCGCTGTTGGCACGTCGGAAGTAATCGTTCATTTGTTGTTGAAACTTCCAGTTGGCATACTCCTCAGGGGTTAACAGGATAGGTGCTGCAAGATTTACATCGCCTATTTTGGTACATACGCGATACATGTTATTCTCTGCGTCGTACTCCACCACGGTGCGCACATTTTCGGGTGTTTTGAAATCGGCTGGCGCACGGTTAAGGTCTTCGAGCTGCGAAGGAACTGTTTTGCTAACAGGGAAACGGGCAGGTATCGAGTCTTTGGGCTGAACGGTTTGTGCAATAGCAGAAAAGCTGTTCACCCCAAAGGCAAACAGCAATATCAGTAAACTTCGTAACAGCCAACTCTGCATCAGAATCGCTTCAAGGCTTGTTTGATAACGCCTTCGACCGATGCTTGCGGGTCTTCCTTCAGTACGGCAAGCACTACCTTTTGCGAAGCGGCGGCAGGGAAGCCGAGCATGGTAAGTGCGGAGACCGCCTCTTCTTGTATCACACTACTGGTAGCCACTGCTATTTCTTCGCCTGCACCACCTGCGGCAATCTTCATCTTGTCTTTCAACTCCACAATCATGCGCTCGGCAGTTTTGAGTCCGATGCCTTTGATCATTCTCAGCATGGCAACGTTGCCGCTGCTTATGGCGTTGGATAGTTCGGAAGGCGACATAGCCGAAAGTATCATCCGTGCCGTATTGCCACCAATGCCCGATACGGAGATGAGTAAAAGAAACTGCTCGCGTTCTTGCTTGCTTGCAAAACCATAAAGCACATAAGCATCCTCGCGAATGGCTTCGTGGATAAACAACTTACAACTACTCTTTCCTTGAATGGCCGAATAGGTATTCAGAGAGATATTTGCAGCATACCCCACGCCATTACAGTCAATCACTGCAACTGCAGGTGTAAGCTCCTCTACATTTC
Organism: Bacteroides sp. 214; assembly: GCF_010501015.1. Lineage (GTDB taxonomy): Bacteria > Bacteroidota > Bacteroidia > Bacteroidales > Bacteroidaceae > Bacteroides. Next base: position 217,166 of record NZ_QVML01000002.1, read on the forward strand.
CTTTTATATATTCTATCATATTATAACCGTATTTATTAAATTCACTATTATAACGTACGCGCGATGATTATAGTATTTCAATTTATTAGTTTTTCTCTTTGCCTATAAAAAGAATTCCTAAAAAACGCCTTGTAACCTTGCCATCTATCCATAAAAACAAAATAATATCGTTACTTTTGCAACCAATAATATAAACATACTAACAAAAAGATAACAACATGAAGAAACTTAGAGCAGCCATAGTAGGGTATGGTAACATCGGAAAATATGTGTTAGAAGCCATTGAAGCATCACCCGATTTTGAGGTAGCCGGTGTTGTTCGTCGTAGTGGTAGCGATAACAAACCGGTTGAGTTAAATGACTACACCGTGGTTAAAGATATGAAAGATTTGACAGATGTAAACGTAGCTATTCTTTGTACACCTACCCGCAGCGTAGAAAAATATGCGAAAGAATACTTAGCTATGGGCATTAATACCGTAGATAGTTTTGACATCCATACCGGCATTGTAGATCTGCGTCGCGAGCTCAACGGAGTGGCCAAAGCACACAATGCTGTTTCTATCATCTCGGCTGGTTGGGATCCGGGTAGCGACTCGGTGGTTCGCGCCATGTTCGAAGCCATTGCTCCCAAAGGAATTACCTACACAAACTTCGGTCCCGGCATGAGTATGGGGCATACCGTAGCAGTAAAAGCCATTGAAGGTGTGAAAGCCGCGCTCTCTATGACCATCCCTACCGGAACGGGCATACACCGCCGCATGGTGTACATAGAAGTGAAAGAAGGATATAAGTTTGAAGAGGTAGCCGCCGCCATTAAAGCCGACGCTTACTTTGTAAACGACGAAACTCATGTAAAGGAAGTTCCCTGTGTAGACGACCTACTCGACATGGGACATGGCGTAAGCCTTACCCGCAAAGGTGTGTCGGGCAAAACACAAAACCAACTCTTTGAGTTCAACATGAAAATAAACAATCCGGCGCTTACAGCACAAGTATTATTGTGTGTAGCACGTGCCTCTATGAAACAGCAACCCGGCTGCTACACCATGATCGAAGTACCGGTAATTGACCTGCTGCATGGTAGTCGCGAGGAGCTGATTGCGCATTTGGTGTAAAGAAGTTACCGGCTGCGCTGTACCTCAAAACACGGACACACTTTAACCCACTCTTTCTCTTCGATCTCGCCATTGCCATTCAGGTCGGGGCTAAGGTCGCGATGACCACATACGCGGCACTGGGCAAATCGTGCGAGCAACTCGGATATAACCACCTGCAAGGAATGTTTCTGTGGTGCGGTGCGTGTGTCTTTGGGCTTTCCATAAGTATCCAATCCACCTTCGTAGCAAATACCAATAGAGTGCTGGTTGTATCCTTTGGCATGTGCCCCCATCTTCTCTATGGGGCGTGTGTTGATTATTTCTCCGTTTATGCGGATGTAGTAATGGTAACCGATGCCACTGAAACCACGTAGGCGGTGGTCGCGCTCAAGGTCGTGTGCTGTATAACTATTTCCTTCACGAGTGGCGGAGCAGTGAATGACAATAAGATCTATTTTTCTCATATAATTCATGGTTTATTTTACCACAGAGTACACAGAGTTACATGGAGTTTTTATTTTTTTTAATATTATCCTCTGCGAAACTCTGTGTTACTCTGTGGTGAAAACTAAATTCTTTCCTTGCACTCAGCAGCCTCGCACTTCTCCAACAAGGCTCTTTTCAGTTCCTGTCTGAGTCTGAATACTTCACTGTGCATCTCTGTTACCTTGTCGCTTAGCTCAAAGTAATCTTTCAACACTTTTTCTACCTGCTCCATCAAAAAGCTGTATTGACTCATAACCAAGTCACTGAATTCTTTGAGCTTTTTGGCATCCTTCTTCTTCAGGAAGGGAAGCACGGCAAGGATAAAATCCAACAATTTTTGAATAATAGATTTCATAGGGCAATGTAATTTTTAATTATTATGTGGTAGGGTCGGTAAATCCACCATCTCCATCTCCACCTGGGGTTTCGTCACCACCACTGTTGTTTTCTTCGTCTTTTACCTCTCCGGTAACTCCGATTGCAACATCGTAAAACTTGATGCGCTCTCCTGCGCGGGTGGCACCCAGATTGGGCTTAACGGTGTTGGACGCGCGGAAGTTTATTCTTACCGCTTTGATGTTCTTTACACCACACTCTTTTTCTACTTCGGAACCGAATGTGCGGGCACCCAGGCTGAACACACCGAAGTCTTTGATGTTGACCGACTGACCGCTGTAGAGCAGTGTGCGCATAGACTCCGAGAAATTGGTCAATACACTCTTAATGTCTCCCAGGGAGAGGGAACTGGCCTCTTTCATCAGGTAGGCCACATCGTCGAGGTCGGCACTGTTTCCCAGGGTTACTAACTGCGGATAATACTTGGCTACGGATGCTACGTTGCGAGGATCCTTGCGCTTAATTTTTTTGTAAGGTACTGGCATGTTTTGTAAGTTTTTAGAGACTGTTTCAAAACAGTTTCTTAATTAATAATTAGGAGTAGGAAAACAAGAACAGCTTCTTCTATGTTATTTCCTTTTCTCTTTACAAAAGTAGCTACTTGATTTTCGTCCCGGTCGGGTTACGGGAGTTTACGGGAGTTGTTGGAAAGATACGGGAAGATACGGGAGTTTACGGAAGTTTTTTTGCTGTTTTTATGTCGATTTTTAGTATCTTTATGGGTAGAAAAATCAGAAATGTAGCAATGAAACAACTCCCAACCGACGAAAATCCTTTCCAGTCCAAAGCCTATACAAAGGTAGAATTGGCCATTCTCTATAACCCCACCTCTTGTGTTACCGTAGCCCTGAAAACTCTTTCGCGCTGGATTAAAGAAAATGAACAACTGTCGGCTGAGCTCGATGCCATCTGCTACAATAAATACCGACGAACGTTTACACCTAAGGAAGTAGCGATTATTGTGAGGTATTTGGGAGAACCATAGAATTAAATTCAGGTTAAACGCTGAGTTACGCGAGTTACGCGGAGGGTTTAGGTTTTATTTTTTTTACTTTTTCGATGCCGCAGGTATCCTCCTTTGGGAGGAGGTGCCCAAAGGGCGGAGGAGGACATTTTGCAATGATGCTGTGTTATGTCTCAATCTATATGGCTAATAATCCTCCGCGTAACTCCGCGTAACTCGCGTTTAATATTGATTTATTTCAATAATTTACGATTTTCAACTTCCTGCAATACTCGCATCTGTTGGATCGCTATCTGATTGAGTTTTAGTAAGCGGTCAGATTGTGGAATTTGCTCATTTATTAAAACCGCATTAATGTTCTCCATATTCGACAAGCATATCAGCTCGTTAATGGTAGCATAATCCCGGATATTACCTTTCAGGTCAGGATTAGTATCACGCCATTGCTTTGCAGTTATACCAAAGAGAGCCATATTTAGCACATCCGCTTCGCTGGCATATACAATTGATACTTGTTGAGCCGTGAGTGCCTCCGGTATAAGATTATGCTTTACTGCATCTGTATGGATGTGATAATTGATTTTCGACAGTTCTCGTTTAGCAGACCAACCAAGTTGTTGCTGCTCATGCTCTTTGAGGCGTTGGAACTCGGTAATCAAATAGAGCTTGAATTGTACGCTGATGGCAGATCCAAATTCAAATGCAATATCTTTGTGGGCGAAAGTCCCACCGTATTTTCCTTTTTGGACTACAATACCTATTGCATCTGTTTTCTGAATCCACTCTGAAACGCTCATTACAAAACTGGGTAATCCGGCTTGTGACTTAAAGTGGTCAAATTCGACCACTTTAAAATTGGGATTATTTATAATCTCCCAAGTACCGAGAAATTCGAGAGTATATCTGTTTCTTAGCCAGTTCTTAATAATATCGGCTGCCCGGCTTCCACTTTCTTTGGCATTCGCCATGTCAGTCAAAGATATATAGTCGCCATTATTTACACGAACAATTGTGATGTCTGTTTCTTGTACTTTTATCTTAGCCATTATTATCGCCGTTTTTCTATTGTGGCAAATAAACCGCAATTTGGTTCTGCAAATTTAGTTTAAATTATTGATATCCATTATATGTAATACAATTGAAGCCTGCGCTGTGTCTCAATCGATATGGATAATAATCCTCCGCGTAACTTTGCGTAACTCGCGTTTAATTAAATTAACCTAGAACGGCAATTCCCCCATTCTCTCAACCGGCTTTTCTTCTGCTCTTCGCGCGTTCATCTCTATCTCTTCGGAGGTGAGGACAACGACCGCGTATTCGGTAATTCCCTGCGCGTTTTTTCTTTTCCTGAACTTCTCTTTTTCCAGTATGTGCACCAGTATTTGTTGGGTTTGGGCATTGGCCTGTGTGCGTCCGTACATACTTAGTGTGGCGAGGATGGCTGCTGCCGCTTTCCATTTAATCTCTATTGATTTGTTTGTTGCCTTTCGGAAGTAGATGTAAAGGTTCTCTTCCAACGGGTCTTTGATGCGGTGCTTTTCGTTGCGGGCGTTGATGTTATCTACCTCGTTGCCTTCGTACCAGTATTGATAATCGCTTTGTGCCAATGCGCGTGCCTGACTGAATATCCCCGTGTGGTTGATGGGCGATTTGTAGTCAATATTCTTCACCGAAACCACCAGAAAACGTCTGGAGCCGGTATTGTCCTTGAGGAACTGCAGGTTGTTGGTGCTTCCTATGAACGATGCTTTGCGCGGGTAGGAGTGTGCCTGTATGTCGTAGGGCTTGCGCAGGCTGATGCTTTCCAGTGCGATGATGCGTTTAAGCTCTGCCACATCGCTTTGCTTCGCCCCTTCAAACTCTTCCATGTTGATGAGCAGGCGGGTGGCGAGCATCATCATGTCGTCCTTGTTGTGTGGGTCTACCATGCCGTTGCGGTAGTATTCTTTGAGTGTGGGTGGCAGCAGATGCCGTATCCATGTACTTTTTCCTTTGCCCTGTCCGCCATGCAGTAGCAACACCTGCTGATTGGCTTCTTGTATCCCCATGGCGCAGGCTGTCATGGCGGTAATCCAGCGGCGTAGCGCGTCGTCCCAGAAGTCGGGGTCGTCCGTCTCGATGGTTTTTGCCAGTTCGCCTATGTAGTCCGTCTCTCCATCCCAAGGCGGCAGGGCGGCGAAGTAGTCGGTAATCGGGTTATAGTCGGCTGTGTATTCCGAGTCGATGATGGCTTTGAGGTTTTGCTGCGAAAGCGAGATTCCCGCTTGGCAGATGTGCAGGTAGATACTGTTGAAATCTTTCGTCCGCATGATTCTGTAAGGTTCGTGCTCCTGTGCTTTTTCTTTCATTTCCAGCCGTTCCATAATGGAGTTTCTGCGGAAAGAGAAATGGTTGTCCAGGTACTGAATTGTTCGTTGCGTGGGTGGTAACTTCTCTTTTTCGGCCTTTTCGGTTTTGTCGTTGTAGGTATAGGCGTTGCGTATGGGGTCGTGCGTGTTCCATCGTCCTCCTTCGCCAAACTCTTCGGCGGCAAGCTGCAATACGGCTGCTATGGGCAGTTTGCGCGACATACATTTGTTGCCCAGTGCAAAGAGAAACGTGTTGTATTCTCCTTCGGTGTAGCTGTATTCCTTCTGAATGGCTTTCACGCATTTTTTGTAAGCCATTCGTATGGCAGGATCTATGTAGTCGGTTGTTTGCGGCACGCTGCTGGGCATAATTCCCGATACATCTTCGTTGTTCTTGCTTTTATTGCGTGCCGGCAGCTCTGTTACGGTAGGTATTCTGCGTAAGGTAGCCTGTTGCAGTCGTTCCGGCGAGAAGAATACCTGCGGGTCGTAAGAGGCGAACGTCCCTCTGGAGATGTCTTTGCCCGAGGTATCTACCTTTACACCCGTTATCTGCTCGTAGTATTGGCGCGTGAGTTGGTACATTTCGTAGTGATACCTCTCCAGCTCGCTGTAACCAATTTCTGTGCCGTTGAGGTACATATCCCTTAGTCTGCTGGCGGCAGGTGTGCGCAGGTATGCTATGATTTTGAAACCATGCCTTTTCACCGTGAGGAAGCCGAGGAGGGTGGCTTCGTCCTGTTCTATGATAGGGCGTAGGCGTAGGACATCCTCGTCGCTCAGTCCGTCAATGTCTATTGTTATCAAGTCATTGTAGGCAGTTATGCTGTGCGGCAGCCTTTCTTCGCGGTACGTGGTGGTGACTGTAAAAAAGCTTAGTTGTCTCTTCACCCTGTTTGCCTCTTCTTTTTTCCCGAGTGCCATCAGCCGGTTTATTTTCTCGACGTTCTTGGCATACTTTTCGGACTTAATCATCTCTGCCAGCTCTTTGATGGATAGATACCCATTTACCTTTGTAAAACCACGATAGGAAGTTACTTGAACCTCATTTTTAGTTTCTTGTGTCATCTCAATTTATATGTTTTTCTAGTTTGGCAGAAACGCTCTACCAAATGCGACGGCAAATATCCCCTTTAGAATTGACATATTCAAATAGAGATATTTGCCGTTGTTTGTCTAAGGTGTTGTTACTGAGCGTCTTGCTCTCTCTCCGCCTTTTCCCTGATGTAGTTATGTATCATGGTTTCAAGCGATTGCGTTCCGAGGCTCTGTTGGGGTGCGTTTCGTACCCTCAGGTCGAATACCAGCTCTATGATCCGTGTTATCTCCCTTACGCTTCGTGGTTTTTCCCTGCCCGGTTCGTTTTGTGTCAGTAGCAGGAACAGTTCGATAACCAACTCTCTATCAGCACTTACCACTATCCGTTGGCTACCATGTTCTACCATCCGAAGTATTCTCTTTACCTCTTCTGTTTGCTTGTTTACCACAATGATGCAATTCGCATCTTCTGTCTGTACGATTTCTACCGTTTTAGATGTTTTTTTGACATAATTATAATATTTGAGTGAAAAAAGTTTCAAAAATAGTGAAGTTGGGTGGGTTTTGTGTGTTTTCTTTTTGACAGATTGAATTCAGGTTAAACGCTGAGTTACGCGAGTTGCGCGGAGGGGTTAAGTTTTAAAGTTTTTCGATGCCGCAGGTATCCTCCTTTGGTTTCCTTCCTGGTGTTTGCTGCTTAAAGCATTGAGTTATGCAGATAATGCAATGCTTTAGTGGTGCTAATGCATTGAGTTATGGGAATAATGCAATGGATTAAATTCAGATTAAACGCTGAGTTGCGCGAGTTACGCGGAGGGTTTAAGTTTTAGAGTTTTAGTTTTTCGATGCCGCAGGTATCCATGTTTTTATTTTACCACAGAGTTCACAGAGTTTCGCAGAGGGTTATTAGCCATGCGGCATCGTAACTAAAACTCTGTGTAACCCTGTGTACACCGTGGTAACCTGAATTTCACCTACCCCTCCGCGTAACTCAGCGTTTAAAACAGCATTTCCTTTAAACTATATATATATTATTTCTTTTTTTAGCCTCTTTTCCGAGGGTGGTTACCTACCTCTATAGAGGTTCAAAAAACGAAACTTTAAAGGGGGTAAAGCGGGCGCCCGGGCGCGTTCTTATATAGTGCTCTTTTTTTTTAGTGCCAAAACACCTCTTTTTAACCTCTTGAACCTCCATTTTCGTGTCCGAATTATTTATTTTTCGAGGTTATTTTAACGTATTTTTGCTATTTTTCGTAAAAAAAGAGGACAAGGGTGGGGAGGTTCCGAGAGGTTAGGGGGGAGGTTAGGTGGGAGGTTGCATTGCGAAGAAAAAAGAGGCACGGGTAGGGGAGTTCTGCCTGTGCCTCTATGGGGATTTTACGTTTCGTCACATTTTGCTATTGCTAAATTTTCTCTTGTTCGAAGATTTTGATAATATCTTCAATACTGTTAATTAATCCGCCTATCGCATGAACGAGCTTCAATAAGATAGGGTTTTCTATGTGTTTAGAGAGAATAGTAAGCAGTTCTTTCAATGCGGCTTCTACTATTTGCATTATTCCTCTCAATGCGGAGGGATCATCCCAGGGTATGATTGGCGAAGGATTGATAGGAACAGGTGGAATTTCGGGTGGGTCTTTTTTTAATGCATCTATAACATCAATAAACCCTTTATCTACATGAAAAAGCGCTTTGTGTAGAGATAGGAGTGCCTTTTTAGCAATTTCCGACTCTATTTTTGCATGCACGGTTTTTGCTATTCCATCTACAAAACAAAACATATGTGTCCACTGAATCCATTTGTCAACATCCATGGGACCATTAGAAGGATACATTGACAGTAATACCATTTTTTCTTCATTCATAATTTTGTTGTTTTTAATTGTTAATTAATAATTTCTTTCGCAAGTGCTTTGGCTTTTTCCACCTCTTCTTGCGAAAAATATCTATTCGTTATTATTTCTAATGTCTCTTCATCTTTGAACTCATACGTTTTTCCCTCGTTCAATATTTGCACCAGTTCTTTTATTTGCACTATCAGAATTTTTGATTCTGATAGGAGTACTTCTTGAGCACTGCTTTGTAGTTGGTTGTTTATCTCTTTCATTTTTTTGCATAAGAGACTTATGGGCGAGAGACTTTTTAATAGGGACTCCAGTATTTCAATAAAAACACTCTTGTCAACCTGTTTCTTCATTTTCTCTGAAAAAAGAACTATTTGCATGCGAAATAGGTCTGGAATAGAGTTGTCACCGTGCGCTTCTTTCTTTTGCAGTACTTCTAGCAATAAAAGTAGAGGCTCGAAGATGGTGTCCAACTGTTGTAAAATTCGAGCTATTTCAGACATGCTTGTCATGTATTTTTGGGGAAGCAGGTATCCTTCGGGCGATAAATGCTCCAGGGCTTTTATGTTTTTGTTCGTTTCATTATCTAAGTTTTTCAAACTGGAGATAACCCCTTTTGATGATTTATCAATAGCATCAAGAATAAGATATAAATCTTTTGCATCTTTTTTTAGTCCGTTGTTTATCCCCTTTAGTTCTTTCAGTTGATTTTCGGTAGGCTTATGGTGTTTGGCTAACTTAAAACCATCCAATAGATGTTCGAGGCTGATGGGCCATGCTTGGATACGTTGCAATACAGCAGAGAGCTCTTCCTCTTCGGGAATTGTTTTTAATGTGTTGTTTAGTTGCTGCTCTACCTCATTAATACAGCAATGTAGGGTGTTTATCTCTCCAGAAATGGTAGAACAGTCGTTAAGTTGTTCTATTACAAATGTATGTATAGAAAAGAGTATTTCTTGAATAGATTTCGGAATATGGGGTAATTGAGAAAGAAAAGAAACCAGATCGTCGACAAAGACCAAGTAAATTTTCAGCATCTCAATTTCACTATTAAAGTATCCGGGCAGTATGGCGGTGTGAGCGAAAAGGTCTAATCGGGCTGTAAGTGTCTTTAGCATGGGGTGGATGCCGCACACAATCATATTGGTTTGAACAACTCTATCTTCCAGTTTTTTTGCCTCTGGATGTGTGTATTTTTCTAATCTTAATATGCTTGTTTTTGGTTCAAAAACGATAGATGGGTCGTAGAAGGTCCAGTCTATTTTCTGAAATCTCGGTATGTCTATCTTTGATTTATAATTGATTGCAAGTTCCGGTTCATCTGGCCAGATAGGTATGGGGGCTGGCTTGGTTGGGTCTGCTATTCCATTGAGCACAGAAAACAATAGTTCTGTTATTTTCTTCTCCATGTCTATTTTCTTCATGGGAGAGAAATCCTCCAAGGAGGCGGATAACACATTCCACCCGGAGGATATTTCCTGAAATGAAGCGGACAATTTTTCCAGTTTCTTTAAAAAGTCTTCGGGGGTCAGGTGCTTTTTTACCGCGTCGATGATGGCCGTGATACCTAAATATTTCATGAGGTTTTCTTTAAAAAAATCCAGTAATCTATTTAATCCCGTAACTTCCAATATGGCATTGATAATAGGTTTAAGTATTTTGTCAATCAGACAGCCTATCGCGTTTAGTACCCATTTGATGGGCGCTATAGCATCTATGATTGTATTTAACACCCGAGCAATAGGTTCGATGATTTTTATTACGTTTCCTATTTTCTCGATACCGCTTGCCAGTTCTTTCGTGTTTCCTTTAATTTTGTTACACTCCTCTTCGATAGCGTTTGTTACATTGTCTATTTCATTTAGTAGTTTATCCAACTCATTGATAGGTATTGATGCCGCGTTCTCTATCTTTTTTAAGTGATCAATCAACTCGTTCAATCGTTTGTTGATATCATCTCCCATCAATATAGGTGCTGCGATTTCGGCTAGTTGAATGAGGTATTCTATGATACGGATCGTTTTTATAAATTCCGGAATGTGGTCATGTATCATCTTGTTGCATTGAGCTAGTTCGTCTACCCCTCCGTGCACTTTTTGCAGGAGTTGGCGTAGCTTTTTCAGCGCATTATCCAAGCTCTTCAATGTATTGTGCATTGCTTTTGCAAATTCTCCGGCTGTACCAATTATTCTAGATATAGGCAGTATTATTTCTCCTATGATAGGTATGGGAGTAAGTGCTTGGGTTAGCTTTTCTAAAATAGAAATGGCTTTGCAGCAGCTATCTACATTGTGTGTTAATGTATATACATTGTTTACGATACTTTCTATGTGTGAAATTCTTTCTGTAACAGAAAACAAATGAGGGTTAAGACTTTCTGTGATTTTTTCAATACGTTGAAGTGCTTTGATAGTAGTATCAATAGGCTTGTGTGTTAGTTCTTGTGGGTTTCTCATAGCGTTGTAAAATTATGTTTGTTTGTATTTGTTTTACAAATCTATAAAAAATAGATGAATAGGTGTTGTTTATTTGTTAAAATATTGCTAAGATGTTGTGAAACATATTTTCTACATCATACCATATGTGCTTTTTAGTTCATTTCAACTCATTTCCATAATTATTTTTAACATCGCTTTGATGTTTGGAATAAAGGGGGTATTTTTGTGGCTTGAAAATAGTTTCTAGGGTGTTGTGTCTACATAGGAATGTGGGGGACATGGCACGAAGTGTATTTTAGAGGGAGGACTAATTTGTTTTTCAAAAATGAAGGATGTATTAGTTCCAATTCAAAAAGATAGTTTTTTACATATGTATAAAGGTATTAAAAAGAAAGGAATTAGTGTCTAGTATATCTCAAGACAATAAACGTATAGTTAAAAATACAATATATTTGTATATTAGAATGCTATTGAATATGTTTATAGCATTCTTTACTAGTCGTGTTGTTTTACAGTCTCTGGGCATTATGGATTATGGGATTTATAACGTCGTTGGAGGTCTTGTGGCGATGTTTTCTTTTTTTAATTCTACATTGTCGGGAGCTACTACGAGATTCCTTACATATGAACTTGGCGCTGGGAATAAAGATAAACTAGCAAATGTGTTTCGGACATCTTTTTGGATACACTTTGCTTTAGGTTTGCTTATCATCGTTTTAGCTGAAACAATTGGTTTGTGGTTTGTATATAATAAACTAAATGTGCCGATTTCTAGATTTGATACGACGTTGGTTGTATACCAATTATCTATAGTAACATTTTTTTTTAATATTTTACAGGTGCCATTAAGCGCTTCTATCATAGCTCATGAGCGTATGACTTTTTTCGCTTATATAGGTGTATTTGATTCTTTGATAAAGCTTATCATTGCTTATTCGTTATTTATGAGTTCCTGTGATAGATTGATTCTTTATGCCTTTTTACTTTTTCTCGCTAGTCTTCTTACGATTGTAATTCATTTAGTTTATTGCTTGAATAATTTTGAAGAATGTAAGTTTTCTTTTAGAGTGGACAAGGGTGTTGCAAAGCCAATGCTTGTCTACTCAGGATGGGATCTTTATGGAAATTTCAGTGTAATGGTGAGAAGCCATGGGTTAAATATACTTCAAAATATATTCTTTGGCCCCATTGTAAATGCGGCTACAGGTATCGCAAATACAGTTTTAAATGCTGTAATGGGTTTCGCGGAAAATTTTCTTACCGCAATACGTCCGCAAATAATTAAGCAATATGCTTCTAAGAATTATACTTCGTTTTTGAAATTGATATTTAATTCTTCTAGATATTCTTTTCTATTACTCTTATTTACAACATTACCCTTATTGATAGAAGCTGAATTCCTTTTAAATGTATGGCTTGATAAAGTGCCTGAATATGCTGTTGTATTTGTTCAACTTTCTTTGATAAACAACTGGGTGTCAATTTTATACAGGCCTATAGTCATATCAATATCAGCCACAGGCAGAGTTAAAGCAATTAGTTTAATAAATGGAACTATCTACATACTAGTGTTGCCTTTATCTTATGTTTTACTAAAAATGGGATATGGTCCCACTACACCTTTTATTTTGAATATTCTGCTTGTATTCTTTGGACATACTATTTTTACGATGAAAATTGTAAAAAAGCAAATACCTTTTTTTGATATAACTTCATTCTTCTTCAAGGTTGTCCTTCCCTCCTTTTATATTTTTATATTAATTGTACCTTTACCTATATTTTTACATTGCTATTTAAATTCAGGTTGGCTAAGATTTATTATTGTTGTTCTAACATCTATACTTGTAACTTCCTTTATAATCTACAATGTTGCATTAGATAAAGAAGAGAAAAATATATTAATAGAATATGTTTGTAGAAAATTAAAAATCGATAATACGAAATGAAAGTAGTACTACTTGCTGGTGGCTTCGGATCACGGATTTCTGAGGAATCTCAATTCAAGCCAAAGCCAATGATTGAGATTGGCGGTATGCCCATTTTATGGCATATAATGAAAGAGTATGCTTATTATGGGTATACGGAGTTTATAATATGTGCAGGTTACCGTCAGGAGTATATAAAGGAGTGGTTTGCTAACTATTTTTTGCATAACTCTGATGTGACTTTTGATTTTCGCAATAATAAAAACGAAATGACCGTACATCAGAGTAATTTAGAGCCCTGGAAAGTGACTGTGGTTGATACCGGCTATAACACAATGACCGGTGGGCGTATTAAGCGCATTCAAAAGTATGTAGGCGATGAACCGTTTCTTATGACCTATGGAGATGGCGTTTGTGATGTGGAGATAGATAAGCTTGTAGAGTTTCATAAATCACATGGTAAGATGGCTACACTTACAGCAGTGAAAATAGCTCAGGAGAAAGGTATACTTGACATTGATGGAGATAATGCAGTTAGGTCCTTTCGAGAGAAAAATATGAGTGATAGTGCTCCAATTAATGCAGGTTATATGGTTCTCGAATCTAAAATATTCGATTTGCTTGTAGGAGATGATACCGTATTTGAAAAGGCTCCATTAAGTATGCTAGCAGAACGTGGTGAGTTGATGTCTTATCTCCACGAGGGATTTTGGCAGTGTATGGATAATGTTCGAGAAAAGAACTTACTTGAAAAATTATTGGCGGAAAACAAAGCTCCTTGGAAGAAATGGACTCGCCAAGTTCCTAATCTTCAATATAAAAGCAACTTATAGGGTCGTAGTTATGGATTCTCTAGTAAAACGTGTTACTGTTATTCCACGTCGGTTTATTTCCGACGATCGTGGCTGGTTTCTCAAGGCTATTACAGGTCTAGAAGATAATATACCTTCTCATACAGGTGAAGTTTATATTACAATGGGTAAACCAGGACAAGCAAAAGGGGGGCATTTTCACCCAAATGCAGTTGAGTGGTTTACTATAATAGAGGGTAGTGCGACTCTTAAATTGGAGGATATTTATACGCATGAACGTTTGGATATTGATATGTCTTTGGAAAAAGCTATTACTGTTTTCATTCCTAATAATGTGGCTCATATTGTAGTAAATAATAGTAATGAGAAAAATTTTATTCTTTTGGCATATACTGATATGTTATATAATCCAAAGGATACTATTGCATATGCTATAAAATAAATGAGATGATTGATTTATATAAAGAATTTTATAGAAAGAAGCGTGTACTTGTTACAGGACACACAGGTTTTAAAGGTTCCTGGCTTTCTATTTGGCTTCATGAACTTGGAGCTGAGGTAGTAGGGGTTTCTCTTGACCCTTATTCAGAGAGGGATAACTTTGTTCTTTCAAATATAGGTAGCAGAATCAAGGCTGATATTCGGGCTGATATTCGGAATCTACAGAAAATGAAAGAAATCTTTGCAGAGTATCAACCTGAAATCGTGTTTCATTTGGCAGCACAACCTTTAGTGCGCCTTAGTTATGAGCAGCCAGTTGAAACTTACGAATCAAACGTAATGGGAACCATTCATGTAATGGAAGCTATTCGTGCAACTAAGAGTGTAAAAGTAGGCGTGATGATAACGACCGATAAGTGTTATGATAATAAAGAGCAGCTTCAGGGTTATAAGGAGACTGATCCTTTTGGGGGTTACGATCCTTATTCGTCTTCAAAAGGAGCATGCGAAATTGCTATTCAGTCTTGGAGGAGAAGCTTTTTCAATCCAGAAGATTATAATAAGAAACACTCAGTGTCGCTTGCCTCTGTGCGTGCAGGCAATGTGATTGGCGGTGGTGATTGGGCGCTTGACCGCATAATACCTGATTGTATTCGTGCGTTAGAAACAGGAAAGGTTATTGATATTCGTTCACCGAAAGCTGTTCGGCCTTGGGAGCATGTACTTGAACCTCTTCATGGGTATATGATGCTTGCACAGCGAATGTGGGATTATCCTACAGAATATTGTGAGGGTTGGAACTTTGGACCAGAGGATGAATCCATTTCAACAGTGTGGGATGTTGCTTCTGAACTTATAAAAAATTATGGCTTTGGTGAGTTGAGGGATTCTTCAGATGCTAACGTTGTTCACGAAGCAAACCTTTTAATGTTAGATATAAATAAAGTGAAAACGCGCTTGGGGTGGAAACCACGACTTAATATGCAGCAATGCATTGCATTAGTTGCAGATTGGTATAAAAGATACAGAAAGGAAGACGTTTACTCTCTTTGTATAGAAGAGATAAGAACATTTGTTGGATTTAGTTGATATAAATATATTATAATGATAATATCTATTTTTGGTACCAATGGAATGCTTTCCATGGCTCTTACAAAATATTTCTTTAAAAGACCAAACACGGTAGTAGATGTGTATGGCCTTTCAGCTCCCGTCGATTATCAATATTCCAATTTTTTCTCAGTAGATTTGCTGAAAAATGAAATTGATTATGAATATCTGGTAAAATCAGACGTTGTAATTTATGCTTCAGGTGCTGGTGTTCAAGCTGCTTTGAATACAGATTCAATGTTAATGTACGCTCTTAATGTAAACATACCTATTGAGCTAACCTTGCAACTGAAGAAGTGGGGATACACGGGTAAATATATCTCTTTTGGCTCTTATATGGAAATTGGATCTAATAATGAAGAAGGCAAATGTTTTTCTGAAGACGAGGTAGTATGTTCTAGTCTTCCTGTTACAAATGATTATGCACTTTCAAAGCGTCTTTATGGACGCTACATGAAAGATTTTATTGCAGACTATACATATTGGCATTTTATTCTTCCTAATATGTTCTCAGTGGATGATTTTAAGCCTGGTAATCGTTTGATACCTTATGTTTTGAAATATCTTCAAGATTATACAATGGGAAAAGCTACTGAAACCCCGAGTTTTAGTGCAGGCACTCAGACACGCCAGTATATTACACTTGAAGAGGTTATGGAAGTGTTGAATAAAGCTTTAGAGAAGGATATACTCTCAGGACTTTATTGTATAGGTGGTGGCGAATTTCTTTCTATTAGAAATCTTATAGAGAGAATGTTCCAGTTTTATAAGGTTTCATGCGACAATGATTTTTTTGGCAAGGAAATTCGACGTGATGGAGATATAAAGAGTCTTTGTCTTAATGGGGAAAAGTTAAAAAAAGCAGTGGGATATCTTCCAGAAGCGAAAATTGAAGACTTGCTGTTAAAATATGCTTGAGGGTGTGATGATTAGCGTAATTATACCTACGCATAAACGTGCAGACTTGTTGGCATATGAGTTGGAACGTATTTATATGCAAAAGGGTGTTGATTTTGAGGTCATAGTTGTAAATGATATAGTAGAGGCTGATAAAACAGATAGCATAGTAGAGAGGTTTCCTGGTATTATTTATATAAAAGATGATAAAATTCAAGGTCCTAGTAATAAACACAAAGCTGGGTTTTCTCTCTCAAAAGGTGAATATCTTTATATGCCTGATGATGATGATTATCTGACTGATGAATATTTTTTCAAGAAGGCTGTTGATAAACTAAGAGAAGATGAAAAGCTGGCTTTCGTATCTGGAAATGTTGCTATATCTCATGAATTTCAGGATAAAGCAAGAAATTTCATAAAAAACACTCAGATAAACATATTAGGACGAATTAATGGCGCAAAGTATTTACAAGGATTTCAATCAAGGTTACAGAAACCTTATTCTACGGTTTCTACTATATATCGCAAGAAAGCATTCGTTGAAATGGGTGCAAATGAAATGCAGGAAATGAGTGATTCATCTATGTATATGCTTGCATTATTGTGGGGAGATGCCTATATTTTAAAAGAGGTTGTTGCTGTTTATAGAATTAGAGAGAGCAGTTTAACTTCAAATGCCTCTTATTCATTTATGATGAATGTTATTGAGCAGAAAGAAAAGCTCTATTTTCTAAGCAAAAATAGAATCAATAATCCCTCAAAGTTTTGGTATAACCAATTTCGCGTTTCTTATAATTTCTTTCCCGATAAAAGCATTGACAATCGTCTTAAAATGATTAACTGGGGGATTATGCATGCGCATGGAAGCGTATACATGTATATTTTCTGTTTTGTGCAGTTTCTAAAATTGCATTTGAAAAGAATAAGGATATCATAATTGTTTTTTTAACCGAAATATATAGTAAAATATGGATTGTTTGACAACATTTAGATTGAATTTAAGGAAGTTGATGTATATGATTAAGTTTTTCATTATAGAACTATTTCATAGAGATGTAATTTTAATAAATGGCTTCTTTCCCAAAGAAGAAAAACTGGGCCAAGCGAACTTTGGCGATGATTTAAATTTTCATTTAATACATTTGATGACACAAAAGAAAGTTGTGCCAACAAGCTATTCTGTTATGTGGAGATTTTTTAGAAGAGAATCTTACTCTTGTATTGGAAGTATTCTCAATGATGTAGATTCTGATACAATCGTATGGGGTAGTGGTGCTATTGAGAATAAACTCAAAGATAGTTTTTGTCCCAAGAAAATCTATGCAGTACGTGGTCCTTTGACAAGAGAACTTGTCCTACAAAAAGGGATTGAATGTCCGGAAGTATATGGGGATCCAGCTATGTTAATTTCCTGCTATTATACGCCCAACGTTATCAAAGAAAAAAAAAAGGTGGGTTTTATTCCCCATTATGTAGATAAAAATAATCAATTCCTGATACACTATAAGAATGATGATAATGTTCTCATTATTGACACTCAATCATATGGTTCATGGCGCGATTTTATTGACATGATTGTCTCTTGTGAGGTTATTGTTTCAAGTTCATTACATGGAATTATAATTGCTGATACATACAATGTCCCCAATGTGTGGTGTAGATTCTCTGATGATATTGTTGGAGGTGAATTTAAATATAAAGACTATTTTTTATCTGTTAATAAGGAAATCCCAACGCCTTTATATTTTGATCGTTGTTTTGATCTAGATTATTTGTTATCTATGAAAGAAAAATGGCAGAAACCTCAAATAAATGTAACAAGTTTAATTGATTCTTGTCCTTTTTATAATACCAATCGATAGAAATGGTAATTAGGTACATATAGTGTAAAATCTTTTTAATAATAGTTACTTATACTATATACAAGGTGTTGTAAAAATGAATAATTAAATAAACTTTTTATGTATATTAATATGCAAACGTTTTTTTTCTCTATAATAGTTCCTGTATATAACAAAGAAAAGTATATTGAAAACACAATAAATAGTGTCTTATCACAATCTTATCCTCATTTTGAGTTGATCTTAGTTAATGATGGGAGCACAGACTCTAGTAAGTTGATTTGCATAGAAGCAGCTAAGAAAGATCGGCGTGTAAAATTCCTAGATAAAGTAAATGCTGGGGTTTCATCCGCTAGAAATTTGGGAATTGAAGAGTCTCTCTACGACTATATCGCTTTTTTGGATGCTGATGATTGGTGGGCATCAGATTTTTTATTAACGATTAATGAATTAATAAATCAATACCCAGATATTTCAGCTTTTTCTTCTCAAATAGCTTGGAAAAGAAACAATCAAATAATAAATCAAAAAAAAATCTTTAAAACTCAAGACCATGGTATACTAGATCTGATAGAATATGCATCTCTACATGTAAGTTTTCCTATAAACTCATCTTCTTTAGTTATAAAGAAAGAAATTATTGTTAAAATTGGACTTTTTGATGAAGAGTTATCTTTTTATGAAGATTATGATTTTTTCTTTCGTTTAGCTTTGTGTACTCAATTGGGATTTTATGATAAGAAGCCTCTTTCTTTTTATGACTTAGATGTAGATGCTAGTGGGAAGCCTAGAGGTACTTTACCAGCTTTCTCTAAACATTGGTTGAAAAAAATGGATGGATATAGGAAGCATTATTCTGAAGATAAACGTGTACTAATCCTTTTGGATAAATTTGCATTGACCTTACTTATCCCTTATTTGGCAAAAAAAGAGTATAATTATATAGTGAAGGATTTTTTACGAGAGGTTCAATTTTGGACATTGAAATTCAAATTGTTCTATATTTTTCCTTTTCAAATTTCCTATAAATTATATACGATATATATTAAAATAAGAAAAATGATTTAAGTGAAATCTAAAAAACAATTATTGACACTTTGTGCTATTGCCTTTTTATGATACTTTTGAGTGTGAAATAACCCCAAACCAAAGCATATGAGTTCTCTTATTACAATAGTCACAGTTTCCTATAACGCAGCTTCTACTATTGAAGCTACTATATTGAACGTTATAAACCAAACGTACAAAAACATAGAATATATTATTATTGATGGTGGTAGTAAGGATGATACCCTCGATATAATAAAACGCTATGAAGATAAAATCTCTTCTTGGATAAGCGAACCCGACAAGGGTGTGTATGATGCCATGAATAAGGGCATTGAGAAAGCCACGGGAGAATGGATTCTGTTTCTTAACTGTGGCGACTCTTTTTATACTAACACAGTTCTGTTTGATGTTGCTGAGCGCTTGGGAAACAGTGATGCTGATGTTGTGTATGGGGACACGATGTGCGTGTTTAGCGAGAAAATAAATAAAAGAATAGATGGACTAAGCATTGAAAATATCCAAAAGAGAATGCCTTTCTGCCATCAATCTTGTTTTTTGCGTACCAAGGTGGCTAAGGAGAATTTATTCGACCTTGGCTATAAAGTTTGTGCCGATTATAATCAATTTTATAATCTTTATACCAAGGGTGCCCGGTTTGAATACGTTTCTACTATAATAGCTTATTATAATCTGGCAGATGTAAGTTTGTCGAACTCTAACGAATTGTTGATGTTTGATGAAATAGCAAAAATAAATGGTTCGGATAAACATACTGTGTTTAAGCTGAAAAGGGCAGTATTTAGTTTTCGTGTTTTATTAAAGAGAATGTGCCCCTCTTTTATAGTGAATGGCTTTCGTAATCTGAAATATTGAAAGGAGTTTAGAAACTACCGTGAAGAATTTCTTTTTTATACTTACTTTTTTCACCTTCTTTCCTTACATAAGGTTGCTTCCTATAGCTGGAACAGGTGATACGCAGCCTTGGGCTATAACTTTTTCATTCTTATTCTTACTCCTTTTTTGGAGGAAGAAAAAAGCCTTAATTAAGAAAGAATATTTTTATTTATTTTGTGTGTTTATCTTTTCACTCATAGTGGCTTTACTTTCGGGCTTTTCTATTTTTATGTTGAGAACCTTAATAGGTTATTTATCTTTGTTTGTTATATCTTTATCTTTTTATCATTTTTTTGAAAAAGGATATAGCCTTTCAAATTTTCATCTAAAACTAATTATATGGATATGGGGAGGAGTAGGCTTAGTGCAACGATTTGTATACCCTTCTTTTTTATCTTTTCTTTTGCCCAGAGCGTCAACTAATGTGGTGCGTGGCGTGGTTAGCTTGGCTCCCGAACCCTCGTACTATGGAATTATGTGTTTGTTTTTATTGTTTTTTTCGGTTTTTCAGTTGAGAAGTAAGTGGTTTTCATTATTCCTATTGTTTCAGATCGTATTCTTGGCGAAATCGAGTTTGTTGATTTTGATTTTGTTGTTCATAGCAATAGTATGCCTATTTATCTATCGTAAGTTTTTGATTTTGTTTTTGGGTATAGTAGTGTTTCCGCTAACCATGATTCCTTTGGTTGCTTACTTTATGCCAGAAACCAGAATCTATAGTTTGATAAAATTGTTTAGCGAAGATCCACTATTAGCTTTTCAAATAGACGCGAGTTTGAATGACCGCCTATCTGGTATTTACTTTTCAATAAAAGGATTCTTGGAAAATTGGGGTATGCCCTCTGGAATTGATACTTACGGAGCTTATGTAACAGAAGAGCTAAAACACCAAACTTTCTTTATTGAATCTGTCATTACTACAACAAGAATAATGTCTGCCTATGGTGCCATGTTGTTTGAGTTGGGAATAGTTGGTTTTGTTGTTCCTGTCTTGTTCTATAGAGCTTTTAAACGTTATTTTGGTCATGATAAACAATTGAGGTGGGCAGTGTTTCTCTCTTTCTCTTTATTGATGATTAATCCTGTGCCCATAGCATTGCCGGTGTTGGCTTTTCTCTTTTCCTACTTGATGTGCAATCAATATCAAAAAACAGCTAGTTATGCCAACTCTACTGCAAATTAATACTGTTGTAAACTCCGGCTCCACCGGACATATAGCTGAAGAAATTGGTGAATTGGCTATAAACAAAGGTTGGGGGAGCTATATTGCCTATGGACGGAATCCACGGCAAAGCAAATCGCAGTTGATAAGGATAGGTAGTGATTTGGACGTGAATCTTCATGCGATTGAAACACGCTTATTGGATAATCATGGGTTGGCATCGTGCAACGCAACGCGTATCTTTATAAAAGAGATTGATAAGATAAAGCCGGACATCGTGCATCTGCACAATATTCATGGGTACTATTTGAATTACAAGATATTATTTGAATATCTGTCAGAGAGAGAAATACCTGTGGTATGGACATTGCATGACTGCTGGGCGTATACAGGGCATTGTGCACACTATACTTACGCAAAATGTGATAGGTGGCAGGACGTTTGCCACCATTGTCCTCAGAAGCAGGTGTATCCGGCAAGTATGTGGGCAGATCGGTCGACAAAGAATTTTTTGAATAAAAGGAATAGTTTTACCTCTGTACGCAATGTAACATTAGTGCCAGTTTCTAAGTGGCTGACACATGAGGTTGAAAAATCTTTTTTGAAAGATTATCCAATCAGAACTATTTATAATGGAATAGATACAACGCTATTTGTGCCTTCGCCAAATGTAAAGAGAAAATATAATCTCGAAAATAAATTTCTAATTTTAGGTGTTTCTTCCGTTTGGGACAACCGCAAAGGTCTTGAGGATTTTAAGACATTGGCTGCTCAACTAAAAGCCGACGAAAGAATTATGTTAGTGGGATTGACCAAGAAACAAATAAAAGAGCTACCATTTAATATAATAGGAATAGAAAGAACAGAGAATTTGAATCAATTGGTAGAGTTGTACTCTTCTGCCGATTTGTATATTAGTTTTTCTATGGAAGAAACCTTTGGCATGACCATAGCCGAAAGTATGGCATGTGGAACGCCCGCTCTTGTGTATAACTCTACAGCTTGTCCGGAAGTCGTTTCGGAAGAAACAGGCTTTGTTGTTGAACCTCACGATATGAATGCGGTGAGAGAGGCTATAAATGTGCTAAAGAACAGTACGCAAGACTATAAACAACAATGCAGAGACAGGGTTTTGGCGCATTTTGACAAAGGAAAACAATGGGAAAACTATATTCATTTATATAATACGTTGATTTAATTAGAAGTATGAAAATATCCCTTATAACCGTCTCTTACAACGCCTCTTCTACCATTGCCGATACCATCAAGTCTGTACTTGCTCAGACTTATCCGCATATAGAATACATCATAATAGATGGCGGTTCTACCGACTCTACCATAGAAATTGTAAAGCAATACGAGCCACAATTTAACAACCGTTTGAAATGGATTTCCGAAAAGGATAGAGGGCTTTACGATGCCATGAACAAAGGAATACGCATGGCAACAGGTGATGTGGTGGGTATAATAAATTCGGATGATTTCTATCATCGAAATGATATCATAGAGAAAGTAATAGAAGCTTTTCTGAATAAAGAAGTACAAGCTCTATACGGAGATGTGCGATTTGTGATCCCTGACAACTTGGATAAAACTGTTCGTTACTACTCTTCCGGAATTTTCTCACCAAAATTGTTTCGCTTTGGTTTTATGCCGGCTCACCCTACTTTCTTTACATATAGGAGATATTTTGAAGAATTTGGATACTACAAAACAGATTATAAAATAGCCGCGGATTATGAATTGCTGATTCGTTTCTTGTATATTCATAAACTGAAATATAAATACCTTCCTTTGGATTTTATGAAAATGCGAACGGGAGGAGCGAGTACCGCGTCTATAAAAAGTAATATTACGCTGAATAAAGAAATAGTAAGAGCTTGCAAAGAGAATGGAATATGGACTTGTACCCCCGTTCTTTTGCTGAAATACTTTATTAAGGTATTTGAATTGCTATTTACAAAAAACTAATACAAACAAGTACACTACCCTTATGAACCCTAAAAAAGTATTTGTAAGCGGCTGCTACGATATGCTCCACAGTGGGCATGTGGCTTTCTTTGAGGAAGCAGCGCGCCATGGTGACCTATACGTAGGTATTGGATCCGACAAAACCATATACGACTTGAAAGCTCGTAAAACAATTAACCCGGAGAATGAGCGCCTCTATATGGTACGGGCGCTAAAAGCAGTGAAAGATGCGTGGGTAAATAAAGGTTCGGGCATCCTGGACTTTGAAGAGGATATAAAGGAGTTTAAGCCGGATATTTTCTTTGTAAACTCGGATGGACACTCGGCTATAAAAGAGGAACTCTGCAAACGATTGGGGATAGAATATGTTATAAGCGAACGTATTCCTCATGCCAATTTGCCAGTGCGCTCTACAACTGCGTTGCGTGCGGAGTGTAGAATACCTTATAGAATAGACTTGGCGGGTGGATGGCTTGATCAGCTTTATGTAAACGAATTGTATCCGGGTGCGGTGCTCACCATTAGTATAGAGCCCGATTATGAATTTAATGATCGTAGCGGGATGTCGACCAGCAGCCGGAAGAAAGCTGTTGAGCTGTGGCAAACAGATATACCAGATGGGGATAAAGAAAAGATAGCGAAAACGCTGTTTTGTTTCGAAAACCCTCCGGGAACAAAATACGTAAGTGGTTCGCAAGATGCACTGGGTATTACTATGCCGGGGCTAAACAGGTTCTTCTACAACAATAACTATTGGCCCGAGCAGATAGAGAGTGTTCTTGATGCTGAGCTACTAACATGGATTGAGAGTCGACTTTGGCTGATACCACTCTATCCGCGACATAAGGAATATGATGTGCTGTCGGGTACAAATATAACAAAAGAGGGTGCTATGAGCCTGGCGCAAGCTGCCGACAAATGTTGGGAGGCTATAAATAGCAAAGATTCTAAGAAGGTAGGAGAGGCATTAGTTGAAAGTTTTAACGCGCAAATAAATATGTTCCCCCATATGGTTTCGGAAGACATCATACAGCAGATAGATTCTTATAAAGAAGAGGTACTCGGCTGGAAAATAAGTGGAGCAGGGGGTGGTGGCTATCTTATTTTGTTTAGCGAGGAGCCTGTAAAGAATGCGATTCAAATACGAATAAGAAGATAAAAAATGAAGATATCTCTAATAACCGTATCTTTTAATAGTGCTTCGACAATAAGGGATACCATTGAGTCGGTATTATCACAGACATATGATGATATTGAATATATAATAGTTGATGGTTTGTCCAGTGACAATACAGTAGCAATAATAAAAGAATACGAACCTTTGTTCAAAAAGAAAATGCGATGGGTATCAGAGAAAGACAAAGGTTTGTATGATGCGATGAATAAAGGCTTCACAATGGCTACGGGTGATGTTGTGGGAATTATCAATTCAGATGATTTATTGGCAGAACCAGATGTTATAAAAAAGGTTATGCAGATATTCAATACTCAGAATGTAGATTGTGTGTATGCTGACTTGTATTATGTATCACAACATGACACAGATAATATTGTGAGACATTGGAGGTCGGGTGAAGTAAGGGCGTTTTCTAAAGGATGGCATCCTGCTCATCCAACATTCTATGTTAAAAAAGAAGTATATGAAAGGTGTGGATTATTTAATCTAAAATATAAATTGGCCGCCGATTTTGAGATAATGCTTCGTTTGGTTGAGAGATATAAGATATCAATGACCTATCTACGCGAACCTTTAGTTAGAATGAGATTGGGAGGAGCAACGAGTAAAAATATTCAAAATATAATAAAAGGGAATATTGAATGTTATAATGCATTCAAAGAAAATGGAATCCCTGTATCTATATTTTATCCACTCTATCGTATATTGCCTAAATTTAAACAGTTTATACATAAATGAATCTTCTATTCACCGGAGCCTCCGGCTTCCTCGGCAACTCAATCTACCCTTTATTAAGCAGCTACCAAATAACAACCATTGGTCTTACTGATAATGACGATATTTGTGCAAACTTGGCCAAAGAGATTCCTGTCTTAGATAAACAATATAATATTGTTCTTCACGCTGCAGGCAAAGCACACTCTATTCCTAAAACCGAAGTTGAAAAGAAACTATTTTTTGACGTAAACTTACAGGGAACTAAAAATCTCTGTACTGCTTTAGAAAAGAATAGTATTCCTAAATCATTCATCTTTATTAGCACGGTAGCTGTATATGGTTGTGACTACGGAGAGAATATCACAGAAGAGCATCCTCTGAATGGTGATACTCCTTATGCGTTAAGTAAGATACAAGCAGAAGAGTATCTGCAAGAGTGGTGTGCCAAACATCATGTTGTACTCAGCATAATTCGTCCCTCACTAATAGCAGGTCCTAACCCTCCGGGGAACTTAGGAGCAATGATTAGTGGAATAAAACGAAACAGATATCTAAGTATAGCAGGAGGGAAAGCGAAAAAAAGTGTTTTGATGGTACAGGATATCGCTAACTTAATTCCACTATTGGCCGAAAAAGGTGGCATATACAATGTGTGCGATAATCATTATCCTACATTCAGAGAATTGGAAACCGTTATTTGTAAACAACTGAATAAAAGAATGCCATTGTCAATACCCTATTGGATAGCTAAGTCTATGGCTTTAGTTGGCGACTGCTTGGGCAATAAAGCACCAATAAATTCGCTGAAACTGAAAAAGATAACGGAATCATTAACGTTTAGCAATGAAAAGGCTAGGCGTGAATTGGGATGGGAACCTATAGAGGTGTTGAGAGCATTTAAGATCGTTTAAAACGCAGAATAACGCAAAATAACACAGAGTTTATTTCATATGTACTACCTCATCATCCTTACCATCCTCTTCCTTGCCGAGCTTCTTTACTTCCGCATAGCCGACAAGTACAACATCATAGACAAGCCTAACCAACGTAGCTCGCATACCCGCATTACACTACGTGGTGGGGGGATAATTTTCTCCCTCGGCGCGTTGGCTTACTTCCTTACCAATCATTTTGAATACCCTTGGTTTATCCTTGGGCTAACGTTGATAAGCTGCATAAGTTTTGTGGACGATGTGCATCCTGTGTCGCAAAAAACACGTTTGGTGTTTCACTTTAGTGCTATGGCGTTGATGTTTTACCAATGGGGGATGTTCGAGTTGCCGTGGTATTGGTTGGTTGTGGCACTAATTGTGTGCACAGGAATTATTAATGCCTACAATTTTATGGATGGTATTAATGGTATAACCGGAGGATATTCACTCATCATTCTGCTTGCCTTAGCCTATATCAACCATTATATCATAACTTTTGTAGAGCCTGATTTCATTTATGTGGTTATCCTCGCCATACTGGTATTTGATTTCTTTAATTTCCGTAAGAAAGCCAAATGTTTTGCCGGTGATGTGGGTTCAATAAGCATTGCTTTTATTGTACTTTTTCTTATTGGCAAGTTAATTCTGGCAACCAATGACTTTAGTTATATCATATTGTTGGTGGTTTATGGAGTAGATTCGGTGTTGACTATAATACATCGACTGATGCTTCATGAGAATATCGGCTTACCGCATCGCAAACACATGTATCAACTGATGGCAAATGAATTGAAAATGCCACATGTTGTCGTGTCGTCTCTCTATATGCTTGTGCAAGGTATTGTTGCTGCAGGCTATATCTGGATGCATCCGTTGGGGTATGGCTATTGGTATTTATTGGGTGCAATACTGATATTATCTATTGTGTATGTTATCTTCATGAAGAAATATTTTTATCTTCATAAGATTGGTTGAAACGCTGAGTTACGCGGAGGGATAAACTATGAAGAAGTATATTCAGGAAGATTTTGAGATTGGTCTAAAGCAATATGAGCGTGGCGAGATTGTTGCGGCAGAAGAGGTGTTGAAACAGATAAAGTGTAGAACACAGAGTGATGAGATTTCTTTGCAAGTAGAAGATAAAGAGGTTTGTGAAGAATATGAGATACCCGCTGATTTGATGCTGGAAATGTATGAACTGGCCAAAAAATCCATAAAAGAAGGACGTTGTACGCCTCATTCCGAAATAGACTCGTGGGTGAAGGAGCGAATGGGATGGAAATAATTTGGTCTCGTTCGGCAAAAGAAACTTTTAATGAGCTATTGACGCATTGCTTTAATAAACGTAAAAAGGGCTGTGGTTTGTTTGTCGAATCACAGCCCTTTTTCTATCTTTGAAACGGTTACAGATTGTAATTGCTTGTAAGACGATATAAGATGGCAAAGAAAGAAGCTTTAAAGCTGTTTGAGAATAAAAAGATTCGTTCAATTTGGGATGATGAGCAAGAGAAATGGTTCTTCTCTATAGTAGATGTTGTTGCTGTACTGACGGAGAGTAATAATCCACAGGGCTATTGGCGTAAGCTAAAACAACGGCTAAAAGAAGAAGGAAATCAAACCGTGACGAATTGTCACGGTTTGAAATTACAAGCGGCAGATGGAAAAATGAGAATGACGGAATCAATTGGAGGCACAACTTGGCCGTTCTGTTATATCGTCGGCAAGGGCTAATGACTACTTGCTCTCAAATGATGAAGAACAATAGCCTCTTTCAACTGTTTTGAAAATATGTTTAATTAACTAAATCATTACAATCATAAAAAATAATAATCATTATGAATCTAATAGACCGCTTCCTGAAATACGTTAGCTACGACACGCAGTCTGACGATAACTCCGGGGTTACTCCAAGTACTGCAGGGCAGATGGAGTTTGTAAAATACTTAAAGACCGAACTCGAAGAGTTGGGGCTGGAAGAGATAACACTCGATGAGAACGGCTACCTTTTTGCTACGCTACCATCGAATATAGATAAGGAGGTTCCAACTATTGGCTTTATTGCCCATGTGGATACAAGCCCCGATATGAGCGGAAAGGATGTGAAACCACGTATTGTAGAGAAGTACGACGGAAAAGAATTAAAACTTTCGGCTGATGGTGAGTATGTACTGTCGCCTGCGCAATTCCCCGAACTATTGGCACACGTGGGCGAGGATCTTATTGTAACCGATGGCACTACTTTACTTGGCGCCGATGATAAAGCTGGTATCGCAGAAATAATAACCGCTATTGCTTACCTGAAAGAACATCCCGAAATCAAACACGGAAAGATTCGCATTGGCTTCAACCCCGACGAAGAGATAGGATTGGGTGCACATAAGTTTGATGTGGAGAAGTTTGGTTGCCAATGGGCATACACCATGGATGGTGGTGAATTGGGTGAGTTGGAATATGAGAATTTCAACGCTGCCGGTGCCAAGATAACCATTAAGGGACGCAACGTTCATCCGGGTTATGCCAAAGGAAAGATGATTAACTCCCTGTTAATTGCCAACAAACTCATAGCACTCTTCCCCGAAAACGAAACGCCTGCTACTACCGAGAAGTACGAAGGATTCTATCATCTTACCAATGTGCAGGGTGATGTAGAGCAGACTACGGTTTCGTACATCATCCGCGACCACGACCGTACACTTTTTGAAGATCGCAAGAAAACAGTTCAGCACATCGTAGATCGTATAAACGAAACCTATGGCAAGGGCACCGCTACATTGGAAATGCGTGACCAGTACTACAATATGCGCGAAAAGATAGAGCCGGTAATGCATGTGATAGACATTGCCTTCAAAGCTATGGAAGCTGTGGGCGTAAAACCCAACGTGAAACCTATTCGTGGTGGAACAGATGGCGCACAACTTTCTTTCAAAGGATTACCGTGTCCTAACATCTTCGCCGGAGGGCTTAACTTCCACGGACGTTATGAATTTATTCCTATTCAGAATATGGAAAAAGCGATGAATGTTATCGTGAAGATTGCGGAACTTGTAGCCGAAAACGGAACGGTGCGGAATTAAAATCTTATTAACTTTATAATAAACTAATAATGAAAAAAACTCCATTTACAGAGAAGCATATAGCCTTGGGAGCTAAGATGCACGAATTTGCAGGCTACAACATGCCTATTGAATACACTACCGGTATTATTGACGAACACTTAACTGTTTGTGGTGGGGTGGGCGTATTTGACGTATCGCACATGGGCGAGTTCTGGGTAAAAGGACCAAATGCCTTGGCTTTCTTGCAGAAGGTAACGTCTAATAATGTAGCCGCGTTAGCACCGGGCAAGGTACAATATGCCTGTTTCCCCAATAATGATGGCGGTATTGTGGATGACTTCCTGGTTTATCAATATGAAGAAGAAAAATACCTCTTGGTGGTAAACGCCTCAAACATAGAAAAAGACTGGAACTGGTGTGTGGCTCACAATACCGAGGGCGCTATCTTAGAAAACTCTTCGGACAATATGGCACAACTTGCCGTGCAAGGTCCTAAAGCAACACAGGTATTGCAAAAATTGACCGATATAGATCTCTCTGCTATTCCTTATTACACCTTCAAAGTAGGTACGTTTGCTGGTGTAGAGAATGTGATCATTTCGTGCACAGGTTATACGGGCGCAGGTGGTTTTGAGCTCTATTTCTATCCCAACGAAGGCGATAAGATTTGGAATGCAGTTTTTGAAGCGGGCGAAGAATTTGGCATCAAACCAATTGGTTTGGGAGCACGCGATACCTTGCGTTTGGAAGCTGGCTTCTGTTTGTATGGTCATGAACTGGACGATACAACTTCACCAATCGAAGCAGGACTGGGTTGGATAACTAAGTTTGTAGAGGGCAAAGACTTTATCAATCGCGCAGCTTTAGAAAAGCAGAAGAAAGAGGGAACTGTTCGCAAGTTGGTAGGCTTTGAAATGCAGGAGCGTGCCATTCCTCGTCAAGGATATGACTTGGTAACTGCCGATGGAGAAAAGATTGGTGTGGTAACATCAGGAACAATGTCGCCAACTCGCAAGATTGGTGTTGGCTTGGGATATGTAAAACCGGAATATACTGCGCTGGGTACAGAAATTTATCTGGATGTACGCGGACGCAGACAGCGGGCTTTGGTCGTAAAACCACCATTCAGAAAGTAGCCCGGTGTTCGTATAAAACGAGAAGCGCGGGAGTTAATCTTCGTATTGAAGATTGCTCCCGCGCTTCTTGTTTTGTTATAATTAGTTGCCTACCTGATGCGTTGCAATGTCTTTCCTTCAAAGCTAAGCATCTTTCCCTGGTAGTACCAGGTTTCGTAGCGCGCGTTGGTATTTTTCTCTGTACGGATAGGTTCGCCCAATGATAAGCGACACTCATCTTGTGTCATACCTACTTTTATTTGCCCTTTGCTGAGTAACGCCCAGTTTTCTTCGGTAATACTTGGGTATTGCGCGCGTAGGTCGCCAAAGCCAAACATATCGTCAATGAAGTCTTCGTTTCTAACAAAGATATCATATTTAGTATCTACTTCTCTTTCGTATATATTGCCCTCACGATCTTTTAATTTCAATAAGGCTTTTGTGCCCGATTTCATATCCATGCTTGTAATCGTTAGCGGAGTGTAGCGCGCCAGTTTAACTGTGCTACCATCTTTGGTCGCGGTAATTTCATTGTTGGGATATGCTGCTTTTCCTACATACTTGCTTTTTAGATTGCCTTGTGCTTTCATGTCTTTATCCTCGAAAGAGAATACGTTTTGAAATGCGCGATTATGTCTTTCGCCGGTAAAGTCGGAAGCAAGTAGCCCGGAATTTGTTTTGGAGAAAGCAAGCTGGGTGAAGTAGGAGTTTCCGTTCTTATCTTCAAAAATAATCTTCACCGGATATTCTCTCGAACCTACACCAATGGCAGTAACCTTAACCTCTTCATTGCGTGCTACAGTAGCTGTCTTAAATCCGTTTTGGCTGCTGTGGTCATCAACAAAGAAATTGGTGCTAACGGTGCGTAGCGTTTTTCCTACAAAGAACTCACGTGCGGTGTCTACATCGCCCAGGTAGGCTAAGCTACCAATAAACGCGCGCTGATTGTTTGCACAGATTTCGGCAGGTGATTGGTTTTTTACTTCGTGGTAAAATGGTTCGCCTTCGCACTCAAACAGAAAACGGGTAGAAATACTTTTGCCGGTATATCCTTCTTTTTCTACTGTTTCGTAGCCTTTGAACTCTAATATCTTGTGCTGGAATTTACTGTTATCTACATCACGATCATTAGCTGGAGACTTCAGAATGGAGATAAAACTGGATCTTTCATCAACAATAAACATAAACTTCATGCCGGGTGTCCACTCGCAAATGGAGTAGTAGGGGAAGTTATCTTCTACGAGACGTTCCTCGGTAGAGGTAGCTGCGCTACCGGTTTTTGCTGTTTTTACCAAGTAGTCGTTTTGTGCCAGGCAATTGCCCGAAACAGCAAGAAACAATAGTGTGAAAATCGTT
This sequence comes from Bacteroides sp. 214, assembly GCF_010501015.1. Lineage (GTDB taxonomy): Bacteria > Bacteroidota > Bacteroidia > Bacteroidales > Bacteroidaceae > Bacteroides. The sequence goes on from NZ_QVML01000002.1 coordinate 248,236, forward strand.
ATAGCTTTCATATTCAAAATGTTTTGGTTAACTAATTAGCAGGTGTTATCGTAAAATAAATCTTATTGAACCTTTTAATACCTAAATCTGTTATATTGAAACTACAAAAGTAAAAAACTTTAGTTATAATCAATTATATTTGTGCGAATTTTAATTTAACAAACAACTACCTAATTATGATGAAAAAGGTATTATCTTCATTAGCTATGGCATATATGCTATTAACATTGACATCCTGTGGCGCTGCCAAACAGTTTATAACGCTCTCTGCACTAGAGGGTGAGTGGAATATTATTGAAATTAACGGTTCGAAGGTGCAACCCACAGCCGGACAAAAGGCTCCTTATATCAGCTTTGAAACCACTAGTGGTAAACTTGCCGGAAATAGCGGATGCAACCGTATGATGGGTTCATTCGATATCAATGCGCAACCGGGTTCGCTCGAACTAAGCGAGATTGCCGGCACACGTATGTTGTGTGGAGACATGACACTGGAAAAGAATGTATTGAACGTGCTCAAGAACGTAAAAGGGTACAAGAAGTTGGATAATGGCAACATGGCGTTGACCAATGCCTCTAATCGCCCTATTGTAGTACTTGAAATGCGTACGAATAACGACCAGGTGAATTTGCTTAACGGCAAATGGTTGGTAGTAGAAGCCAGTGGCGAAGTTATCCCCACAGGTACGGATACAAATCGTCCTTTCATTGAATTTGATGTGGAGAAGAAGAGTATATCGGGCAATGCGGGATGCAATGGCTTTAACGGACGTTTTGTTACAAACGAGCAAAACGCACAGGCAATCTCATTCCCTGCTGTTGCCGCAACCATGAAAGCTTGTCTCGACATGACAGTAGAGCGTTTGGTCTTGAACGGACTCAACGAGGTAGCTTCTTTTGATGCTTCCAACAACAACCGTATCTCTTTCTTGGATAAAGAAGGTAAAACTGTACTGGTACTGGAAAGGGGATAAGCGAAGAAATGGAGTCAATCAGGAATATTTTTCGCATAGGCAACGGGCCGTCCAGTAGTCATACCATGGCACCACGCCGTGCATCGACAATCTTCTTGGAACGCAATCTTCATGCTGCCTCTTTTACGGTTACGCTTTACGGTAGTTTGGCTGCAACAGGCAAAGGGCACATGACGGATGTTGCTATTCTCGATGTGCTTCAAAAACATGCGCCAACTACAATTGTTTGGAATCCCGAAGTCTATCTACCCTTTCATCCTAACGGAATGAAGTTCGAGGCCTTGAATGCTCAGGGTGATGTTACAGACCAGTGGGTTGTGTACAGTGTAGGCGGAGGCTCGTTGGGCAGCGAAACCTATAAAGAAGAAGGTACCGGCTCTATCTACGGCATGTCTACTATTCGAGAAATAAAAGATTGGTGCGAAAAGACCGGGCATTCTTACTGGGAATATGTAGAGATGTGCGAAGGACCCGAAATTTGGGATTACCTCAGAGAAGTATGGCAAACCATGTGCAGCGCCATTGAAAGAGGGGTAATAACCGAGGGAATACTTCCCGGAGGATTGGGTATTCGTCGCAAAGCTTCCGACTATTTGATACGTGCGCAAGGCTATTCTCTCAATGTGCAAAGTCGCGGAAAGGTATATGCCTACGCCTTGGCTGTGTCCGAAGAAAATGCCTGTGGCGGGAAGATTGTAACGGCTCCTACATGTGGGTCGTGCGGCATACTTCCGTCGGTGCTTTATCACCTTAAACTAACACGCGAGTTTAATGACTCCCGTATCTTGCGCTCTTTGGCAACAGCCGGGTTGTTTGGCAATGTTGTAAAGACCAACGCATCTGTTTCCGGAGCCGAAGTGGGTTGCCAAGGTGAAGTAGGAGTGGCGTGTGCAATGGCTGCCGCTGCTGCTAATCAACTCTTCGGAGGTACACCCGCACAAATAGAATATGCGGCAGAGATGGGATTGGAACATCACTTGGGGCTAACGTGCGACCCGGTTTGCGGTTTGGTACAAATTCCTTGTATTGAACGAAATGCATTTGCTGCAGCACGCGCGCTCGATGCAAATACATTCTCTACATTCTCTGACGGGCGACATCGTGTGAGCTTTGATCAGGTTGTGGAGGTGATGCGGCAAACCGGACATGATTTGCCGAGCTTATACAAAGAAACTTCTACCGGCGGACTGGCCAAACAGTATGATGAATAAAGAAAGAGGGTGTGTCAAAACGAAAAGCTTGACACACCCTCTTTCTTAAAATATTATGCTCTTATTTTCCCAACTCATTAAGAAATCCCTCAATTTCCTTTCCGGCTTTCTCTAAAGAACCGTCTATCTCTTTTAGATGTTGTTTGGCTACAACCTTTAAGTAACGGGCTTTTAGCTCTCCTATTTTTCTAAGCTCATCGGTATTAAGTTCATCCTTAAACTTATTGTAATATGTATTAGTAAACTCTTCAAATCGGGCAGAGGCTTTCTCCAATTCTTTTTCGCTAAGGCTTTCTTGCTTTTCTAAGTTCTCCAGAAAAGAGTTGAATTGCTTGATGTACGAGTCTTTGCTGCTCATTCCGCACGATGCCAATACAATAATAACTACAATGCTTGCTACATAAATTAAATTCTTCATAAGATTTGGTTTTGTGTTAAAAATCGCACAAAGATAATACAAATAGTTATCTTTGTATTGAAAAAGCAATGAATTATGAACATAATGTATTGAGTTATGTATTTAATGCATTGAGTTATGAGTTTATTGCATTGAGTTATAGGTACTAAAGCATTGAGTTATGGAATTAAGTATTAGAGAGATAATTAGTGTTTTTATGGTACTCTTTGCTGTAATTGATATTACAGGTTCTACTCCCATTATTATAAATTTGAAGAGTCAGGGCAACCAGATACAGGCGGGTAAAGCCGCAGTTATTTCGTTGGTGGCTTTGGTGGGATTCCTTTTCGCGGGGAACTCTGTGTTGAATTTGTTTAATATTGATGTCTCTTCGTTTGCCGTGGCAGGTGCGTTGGTGCTCTTTGTGTTAGCCATTGAAATGGTATTGGGTGTAGAGATATTTCGCAATGATAGTATGCAAGGCTCGGCAACGATGGTTCCTATCGTATTTCCGCTGGTAGTAGGGCCGGGTACGTTGACCACTGCCATTTCATTACGCTCGGAATATGGCTTGGAAAATATACTCGTCGCCATTGTATTGAATATGGCGCTGGTATATGTTGTACTGAAATATGTACATTGGGTAGAGAAACTTATTGGCAAGGGGGGTGTTTATATCCTTCGGAAAATATTTGGTGTTATCCTTATGGCAATGGCGGTTAAACTCTTTACAAGTAACTTGGCAGTATTGCTGGCAGGAGGGTAGAGCAGATTGTCAGAAAAAGAATAGAGAGCGTTTGATAAAGAAATTATAACAAATTATTAGATTCGTTTGGATAAAGAAAATAAACACTTTAACTTTGCGCGATAAAATAATAATTAATCATTTCTCTTCATTTTCCGCACTAATTAGCATTATGAGAAAAATTCTTTTTCTGGGAATTTTGGTTTCCCTTTTTGCACCTTCCATTGTGCAGGCGCAATACCTGCGTTCGTCTTATTTTATGGATAGTAACACCCGTATGCTACTAAATCCGGCACTACAGCCGAAGCGTGGCTATATTAACTTGCCTGTTATAGGGTCGCTTGCTGCCGAGGTATCTACCAACGCTTTGGGTGTTCAAGATGTTATTGATGTTTTCGATTCCAGCGACGACTTTTATAACAACGACAAGTTTTTCAATCGTCTGAAAGAGATGAATGAACTAAACGTCAGCGTCAATACCGATATTATCTCTTTCGGGTTCTATAGCGGGAAAGGCTTCTGGTCGTTCAATGTCGGAGTACGTGCCGATGTAGATGCCACCATTCCTAAAACCATGTTCGATTACCTACGCGCCACAGATGCCGACGATTTCAAATGGAGCGGGCAAAGCTTTGATATCCGAGATGAAAAATTGAGACTAAACGCCTATTCGGAAGTGGGAGTGGGTTACTCTCGTGCCATCAACAGCCGTCTGACTATAGGCGGTAAAGCCAAACTGTTGTTGGGTGCCGGAAATCTAAACCTGAAAATAAATCAGGTGCGCCTAAGTGGGAAAGAGGCCGGAATAGATTCTGAGTTTCAGATAATATCGGACGCGTACATGGAGGCTTCGGGCAAAGGATTGGAGCTTGAAGAAGAGAATGGCTACATCAACGATTTAGATTATAAAAATTTTGGCATAGGCGGCTACGGAGCTGGTTTCGATTTAGGTGCAAGCTATCAGGTAACAGAGTGTTTGAACCTTTCCGCTGCGATACTTGATTTAGGTTTTATTGCCTGGAATAAATCATGCTCTCAGGTGGCCGAATCAAATAAGAATACAACCATCAACAAAGATAACGTGGGTGGATTTTCTGACGACGTGTTGGACTTTGAATTATATGGATTGCAGAAGAAAGAGAATAAAGCGCGCACCACTTCTTTATTGCCCACAATGGTAGTAGGAGGAGAGTACGGACTGATGAAGAATAAAATTGGCTTAGGATTATTATCCACTACTCGCTTCGGACAACTGAAGACTTATTCCGAATTAACCTTCTCGGCCAATTTCCGTCCCAATTCCTCTATAAATGCTACAGTGAGCTACTCTATGTTGCAAGGTGGAGAAACTTTCGGTATCGCTTTCAAGCTGGGTCCCGTAGTGTTGGGTACTGATTATATGTACTTCGGCAATAACTCCAAGCACGTGAATGCCTTTATTGGTCTTTCTGTTCCTTTGGGAAAGAGGAAGATAGCGAACATTTAGTTCGCTGTTTACAAACCCTTTAAAACGACCAACACTCTGTTTGGCCGCTGCCAACAGAGTGCTGTCACAAAAACTAAACTAGACTTAACTAAACTATTCTATTTTAGAGTTTCACAACTCCTATCTGTTCGGTACAAAAGTATATACTATATTTTACATACGCAAGAGAAAATGTTTTTTTTTATACATCATTTCTGGAAAATATATAAAATAAAAAAAGCACTTCATTCGAAGTGCTTTTTTTGAGCCTCTTGTCGGATTCGAACCAACGACCCCGAGATTACAAATCACGTGCTCTGGCCAACTGAGCTAAAGAGGCGGGTGGGCAAGCTTACTATATCGCGCCGCTACAACCAACTACCTTTGCTGCGATCAAGCCCTGGAGGATTCGAAGGGAGCTGGCCGTATAGGACTTACCCGGCTGCAAAGGTAAGTCTTTTTGCGAAACCTGCAATACCACCCTGCAAAATTTCTTTTCGGAGAAAAAACAACCAACTGCTTTTCAGTAATTTAGCAATGCAAAAAAATATGAATATCGTAGTTTATTGTTCAATTTATCGGTTTGTTTTGGTAAAATTAATACCTTTGCCTTCCATATATTTGATAAAAAATGACGAGCAACAACATAAATAAGTACGCTATGCACTTCGGTACATACATGGGCGTGTACTGGATTATAAAATTTGTATTCTTCCCGTTGGGTTTTATGAACTCTTTCTGCATGTTTCTTTTCTTTGCGCTAACGCTTGCTGTGCCCTATCTGGGCTATCGTTACGCGAAGATGTATCGCGATAGAGCGTGCAACGGAGAAATCTCCTTCTTTCAATCTTTTTTCTTTATGGCCTTTATGTATATGTTTGCTGCGCTGTTTACGGCAATGGGGCATTACATCTATTTCCGCTTCATAGACAACAACTTTATCTTTAATTCCTATATGGAAATCATCAATGGTTTTGCGGCGCAGTTGCCCGGTATGGAAGCACAGATAGATTTGCTGAAAGAGAGTTTGGATTCTGTAGGTAAGATGACAGCTATTGAAATAGCCATGCAGTTGTTCTCCACGAATGTACTCTATTGTAGTATTATCTCCTTGATAACCTCTCTCTTTGTCATGAAGAAAAACCCATCAACCACCCTTTAGTAATTATGGATATATCTGTTATTATACCTCTATATAACGAAGAAGAGTCGCTTGTCGAACTTTACGATTGGATAGAACGGGTGATGCAAACCAATGGATACTCGTATGAGGTAATCTTTGTTAACGATGGCAGCACAGACCGCTCGTGGAATGTAATAGAAACACTGAAACAACGTAGTGATGCTGTGCACGGTATTAAATTTCGTCGTAACTACGGCAAATCTGCGGCACTGTTCTGTGGATTTAACAAGGCACAAGGCGATGTAGTTATTACCATGGATGCCGATTTGCAAGATAGCCCCGACGAGATACCCGCGCTCTATCGCATGATAAGCGAAGAGAAATATGATTTGGTTTCGGGGTGGAAAAAGAAACGTTACGACCCACTTTCCAAAACATTGCCAACAAAACTCTTCAATGCAACAGCACGACGCGTGTCGGGTATTAAGAATCTGCACGACTTTAACTGTGGGCTCAAAGCTTACAATAAAGAGGTTGTGAAAAACATTGAGGTGTATGGAGAGATGCATCGATATATTCCCTATTTAGCAAAAAGCGCAGGCTTCACCAAGATAGGCGAGCAGGTTGTTCATCATCAAGAGCGCAAATACGGCAAAACTAAGTTTGGTGTCGATCGCTTTGTTAATGGCTATTTGGACTTGCTTACGTTGTGGTTCTTTTCGCGTTTTGGCGTTCGCCCTATGCACTTCTTCGGACTGCTGGGTACGTTAATGTTTATCTTCGGCTTTATAGCTGTAGTAGTGGTGGGGGTAAGTAAACTCTATGCCATGTACAACGGACTTCCATATCGGTTGGTGACCGACTCTCCGTATTTTTACCTTGCATTGACTGCCATGCTTATGGGTACACAGTTCTTTTTGGCAGGATTCTTGGGCGAACTGGTATCGCGCAATTCACAAGGTCGCAATGATTATCAAATAGAAAAAATTATCTAATAGTTTAGGATACAATATAATATGAAGAATTTGACGAGATTTATGATATACACGCTATTGCTTTGTACCGTTATCGGCTCTATTGCAGTTGCTTGTACAGACGAAAATGAGTGCTCTACTTTGGGTAGGCGCGAGCTGCATTGTACTATCGACACCATTGTGGATGAGAAGGCGGTATCGCATAAATTGGATTTTCTTACCATCACCGTGGCGGTTATTGATTCGGTTATCTTGAATCAGGATACGCAGGTAAGCATCATTTCGTTGCCGCTCAACTATACTTCCGAACAATCTGTATTGGTGTTACATTATGATGCCGAAAGTGTGGAAACCGATACGCTTTTCCTTACACATACCAATACCGCTTCGTTTATTTCGATGGAGTGCGGTTACGAAATGAAACAAGCACTTACATCCGTGAAGCACACCACACATCGGTTGGACTCAATCTCAGTTAAAGACTTAAATACCAATATCAATGGGACACAGAATCTTAGCCTTATTTATCGGTAGTCTGCTGTTCTTGTTGTTGGTAACACCCTTGTCGGCACAGACTTCGGCAGCGGCGAAACAAAAGAAGAAAGAGGAAGAGCCGTGGAAATACGTTCCACTTTATCAAGGTGTAAAGATTGGGGTAGAGGCGTGGGGGCTAATCAATAATGTGCTTGGAAGTGACTTCCTCAGCTCGGAGATAAGCGCGGAACTCAATCTGAAAAACCGTTACTTCCCTATTGTTGAGTTAGGTTATGCCACAACCGATGCATGGGCAGAGAACGGAACAAACTATAAAAGTAGCGCACCTTTTGCCCGAATTGGGCTGAACTACAATACCATGTTCAAGAAAGGTGCCGATAATTATTTATACGTAGGTTTTCGCTACGCTTTTACCAGCTTTAAGTATGATATTGCTATGAGTCCCTTAAAAGACCCTGTATGGGGGTCGGAAGGATTGCCAAATATTATCTGGGATGATGTTTGGGGAGGTGGTGTAACTTATCCGGCTCAAAAAGGTCTGAAGGGCAATATGCAATGGTTTGAACTGTTGGTTGGCGTACAAGCCAAAGTCTTTGAAAGTTTTTACATGGGTTGGACGGTTCGTATGAGAAATCGTACCACATATTCGGCAAGCGAACATGGTAATCCGTGGCTCGTACCAGGTTTTGGACGATTTGATTCCTCCAATCTGAGCATTACATACTCCTTAATCTACAAACTGCCTTTCTGACAATGGAAAATCTGACTGCGGAAAAGAAGAAACGTTCGTGGGCGTATTACTTGTGGTTGATACCACTTATCGTGGGAACTATCTACATACTACGTCGTGAAAATATGCCGGCATCCTATCAGCAAATCGACGGGATGGTATTCGGAACCATTTACAGGGTAACCTATCAGGGCGAGGAGAATTTGAAATTAGAGATAGATGCTGAACTCAAGCGTGTAGACAATTCTCTTTCTCCTTTTAACAAAACATCTGTCATCAGTCAGGTAAATCGCAATGAAGAAGTGGTTACGGATTCGTTGTTTCAAAACGTGTTTCGTTGTTCTATGGCTGTTTCCGATGCTACTAACGGTGCGTTTGATATTACGATTGCTTCCCTGGCCAATGCTTGGGGTTTTGGGTTTAAGGGAGGTGCTTTTCCCGATGAAGCTGCGGTAGACAGTTTGCTGGAGCTTACCGGTTACAAGAAAGTAATTTTGCAGGATGGAAGAGTCGTTAAGGACGATCCTCGTATCATGTTAAGTTGCAGTGCCGTTGCCAAAGGCTATGCCGTTGACGTAATAGGTTGGTTGCTCGAGAAGAAAGGAATTACCAATTATATGATTGACATTGGTGGCGAACTTGTGCTTCGTGGTAAAAACCCAAAAGGAACCGATTGGCGTATTGGAATTAACCAACCGGTGGACGATTCGCTTAGCGTTAATCAAAATACACAGTTGGTGCTGCAACTTACTGGCAAAGGAGTAGCAACTTCGGGTAACTATCGTAACTTCTACTACAAAGATGGTAAAAAATATGCCCATACCATTGATCCGCGTACAGGCTATCCTGTGTTGCATAGCCTGCTTTCGGCTACGGTTGTTGCCACAGATTGCATGAGTGCCGACGCATACGCAACCGCCTTTATGGTTATGGGGCTGGAAGAGACCATTGCATACGTGCAAAAACATCCCGAAATAGGCGTTTGCCTCATTTATAGTGGCGAGGAAGGAGAGTTTCTAACCTACGTATCGGATAATGTAAAACCATTAATAGCTCAATGATGAAGAAAATTGTATTAACAGCCCTTAGTGGCTTGCTTTGCTTTGGCATGATGTCATGTGGGGGCGAGAAAAAAACAACTGAAAAGGACTCGGTTATGAAACAAAAAGTTGAAGAGTTTGCGTACTACAACCTCGAATCGCCATTGGTTGACAAGTTGTCGGACGCTGAAAAAGCATTACTGCCTATCTTTGTAGATATTGCAAAGATTATGGATGGCTTGTTCTGGAAACAAACATTTGGCAACAAGTCTGTACTTGATACCATTTCGGATAGCTGGGCGAAAGATTTTATTGCCATTAACTATGGCCCATGGGAACGCTTGAAAGACAATAAACCATTTATACCGGGCTATGGCGAAAAACCATTGGGCTGTCAATACTATCCTGCAGATATAACTTTGGCGGAATATAATGCTTACTCGGATGCTGATAAAAATAGTCTGTACACTGTAATTCGTCGTAACGAAGATGGCTCTTTGAAGACTGTTTGGTATCGCGACGAATACAAAGAAGAAATTACTCAAGTGTGTGTCCTGTTAGACAAAGCTATTGCTATTGCCGAAGATGCCGGTTTGAAGAAATATCTCATAGAACGTAAAAAGGCTTTTGAAACCGACGACTATTTTGCGAGTGATATGGCTTGGATGGACATGAAAGAGAGTAAGATTGATTTTATAGTAGGACCTATCGAGAATTACGACGATAAGCTGAATGAAGCCAAAGCCTCTTACGAAGCCTTCATCCTGTTGAAGGATGTGGAGCGTAGCGCGGAACTTGCTAAGTTCATCAAACTATTGCCCGCTTTGCAAAAAGAACTTCCTTGCGATCCTAAATATAAAACTTTTGTGCCGGGTACTTCTTCTGACTTGAATGTATACGATGCCGTGTACTATGCCGGTGATTGTAACTCAGGAAGTAAAACCATTGCTATAAACCTGCCCAATGACGATAGAGTACAAGCTGCCAAAGGCGCGCGTCGTCTTCAACTACGCAACAGTATGCAAGCCAAGTTTGACAAAGTATTGTTGCCTATCGGCGAACTTATTGTTTGCAAGGAGCAACAAGCCAATCTTAAATTCGATGCTTTCTTCTGGAATGTAACATTTCATGAAGTAGCACACGGACTGGGTATCAAAGAAACAATCAACGGTAAGGGTAGTGTGGACGATGCCTTGAAGACTGAAAAAACTTCATGGGAAGAAGCTAAAGCCGATATCTTAGGATTGTTCCTGACCTGCAAACTTATCGAGATGGGCGAAATTACCAATATATCGCAAGAAGATGCTATTGTTACCTTTATTGCGGGTATTCCTCGCTCTGTTCGTTTTGGTGCGGCAAGCTCGCACGGCAAGGCAAATATGATGGCTTTCAATTACATGGAGATGGAAGGCGCCTTTACACGTAATGCCGAAGGTCAGTATGTTGTAGACTTCAAAAAAGCAAAAGAAGCTATTAACACTTGGGGTGAGTTGATTCTGAAAGTACAAGGTGACGGAGCCTTTGACTTTGCCGAACGCTTCAGAGCCGAGAATGGTGGTATTGGCGAAGCTTTACAAAAAGATTTGGATAAAGTAAACAATGCAGGAATTCCACGCGATATACGTTTCAATCAAGGATTAGACGTGCTGGGGATAAAATAAAGTTCAAAACAGTTTCTTATTTGTGGGGTAGCAGTTCAGTTTGTACATTGTTCATGCTACCCCACAAACTGTATCGTGCTTCGGGGTTTAACTCTTCCAATTTGTGTAGCACTGCTTTCATGTCGCTGCGATGAGAGTCTGTTTCGTAAGGACAATTCTTTTTAAGCTTACGATACTCGCGCATTTCGGCTAATTCTTTTAGGTCGGCTTCGTGTACAAGACACATTGGCCGAATAATTGTCATATCAAATTTCTTCATGACAAGGCGTGGGGGCATAGTGCTGAATGCGCCCTGAAAAGTAAGATTCATCAAGAGTGTTTCAAGAATATCGTCCATGTGGTGACCGAGTGCTATCTTGTTGCAGTTGTGCTCTTTAGCAACAGTGAAGAGAGCCTTTCTACGATTCCACGAACAAAGAAAACAAGGCGATTTGCGAGTATCCGTGCTGGGATCAAAAGAGGTTTCAAGAATAACAAGAGGTACATTATAAGTTTCGCAATGTGCACGCAGATACGCTACATCTACCTGATAAGGGATGTTTGTCATTACAACATGCAGTGCCATAACCGAGAATTGCGGTTTATGAATGCGCGAACGTTTGCCAAGCAATTCTACCAGTGCTAAAGAATCCTTTCCTCCCGATAAACCAATGAGAATCTTATCGCCATCCTCAATTAAGCCATACTCTACCACACCCTTACTGAATCGCTTGTTAATGCGGCGGTTTAGAAGTTCTTCTGCTGTAAATTTCGTCATATTAAACAATCTCTAACATTCGTGTGAGCAAAATTAGCGTATTTAGACGAGGTAGAAAAAGAAAATTGTTACCTTTGTGATTAACGATAGCTTATAAACGACGAATTAAATATGAAATATAGATATACTCTACTCTTCCTTTTAAGCGTTTTGGTTGCCTCGGTTTCGGCGCAGACCTTGGATCAGGCGCGGGCAATGTTCTTGCGGGGAGAATATGGACCAGCCAAACCTGTATTTGAACGCTTCCTGAAAACGGCTCCCAATAACGCTAATTACAATTATTGGTATGGCGTATGCTGTATGAAAACCGGCGAATCCGAGAAATCTATTAAACATCTGGAACTGGCACATAAACGCAAAGTGCAGAATGCTCCATATTTCTTAGGACAAGCCTATGATGACTGTTATCGCTTTGAAGAGGCTATGACGGTTTACGAAGAATATATCTCAGCACAAACAAAAAAGAAACAAGATACTACCCAGGCGGAGGCTTTGCTCGAAAAAAGCAAACTTGCCGCACGTATGCTGAAAGGGGTAGAAGAGGTATGTGTTATTGATAGTTTTGTGGTGGAAAAACATGCTTTCCTGAAAGCTTATAAGATTAGTGAAGAATCGGGCAAGTTGTACATGTATGATGAGTATTTCAAAGATTGGAAGGGTCATGGTGGTACAGTGTATGAAACAGAATTAGGCAATAAAGTTTATTATGGGCATAAGCAGGAAAATGATACACTCGATATTTATGCCAAAAATAAAATGTTGAATGAGTGGGGTACGGAAAGAGAACTGCCCGGCAGTATAAACTCCCATGCTAATACCAACTATCCTTTTGTAATGACCGACGGTATAACAATCTATTACGCCTCGGATGGAGCGACTTCTATCGGCGGGTATGATATTTTTGTAACACGCTACAACTCGGCTGCGGATACCTATTTATTGCCCGAAAGCGTAGGAATGCCTTTCAACTCGCCAGCCAACGACTATATGTTTGTTATCGATGAGTTTAATCAACTGGGCTGGTTTGCTACCGATCGTAATCAACCTGCCGACACTGTGTGTGTGTATGTTTTCGTGCCCAATACTACTAAACAAACCTACAATTACGAAGCAATGGAACCTGAGAAGATACGTAGTCTTGCTCGATTGAACTCCATTCGCGATACCTGGAAAGACGAAACAGTAGTGACCGAAGCCAAACAACGCTTGCAGGCAGTGATGAACCTAAAGCCGCGCACAGAGAAGAAAAAAGATTTTGTATTTGTTATCAATGACAATACAACCTACTATACATTGGCAGAGTTCAAATCGACTAAAGCCAAAGAACTTTTTAGGAAGTATCAGCAAAAAGAGAAAGATTATGCGCAACAAGTTAAGAAACTTGAGGAAATGCGTGCGCAGTTTGCCGCGGCTACTCAGGTACAAAAAGATAAACTTGCACCCGCTATTCTCGATCTTGAAAGGAGGGTAGAGCAGATGTATGAGGAGCTAACAATATTAGCAATCCATACAAGAAATGAAGAATATAACAACTTAAAATAACGACTATGGATGCTGTAATTATTATCGCGCTTTTATTAGCGGCTGTTATCCTTTTTCTAGTAGAACTTTTCTTTATCCCCGGAGTTAGTATAGCCGGTATTGCCGGATTGGGCTGTCTGTTTTATGCCAATTACTATGCTTTTGTGAATATTGGTATGACAGCAGGAATTATCACATTGATTGTTTCTATCGTTGCTTGTGTCGCTTCGTTGTTCTTCTTCATGCGCTCCAAAACATTGGATAAACTGGCACTGAATAAAAATATCACTTCTAAGGTAGACCGAGAAGCCGAGCAAAGTATTAAAGTGGGTGATGTTGGAACATGTGTAACACGTTTGGCGCTTATCGGACAGGCCGAAATAAACGAAAAATTGGTAGAAGTGCGTTCGGCAGATGGCTTTCTGGATGAGAAGACACCTATTGTTGTAACCCGCATCGCTGCCGGAACCATCTTTGTAGAGAAACAAAAATAGCTATTATTTATTCATAAAAAATCAAATTACATGGAACCAACGTATCTAACGCTTATTCTGATTGCCGGAGGGATTATCCTATTGGCTATCTTTTTCCATTACGTACCGTTTTTCTTGTGGTTGTCTGCTAAGGTATCTGGTGTACGGATTTCCTTGATTCAACTCTTTTTGATGCGCATTCGTAATGTGCCTCCTTATATTATAGTACCAGCCATGATTGAAGCGCACAAAGCCGGACTGGCAGATATTACACGCGATGAACTCGAAGCGCATTTCCTTGCGGGAGGTAATGTAGAGAAGGTAGTGCATGCTTTGGTGTCGGCATCAAAAGCGAATATTGAATTAAATTTCCAAATGGCAACGGCTATCGACTTGGCAGGCCGTGATGTGTTTCAAGCTGTGCAAATGTCGGTAAATCCTAAAGTTATTGATACACCACCTGTAGCTGCCGTTTCTAAAGATGGTATTCAGCTTATAGCAAAAGCACGTGTGACCGTTCGTGCTAACATCCGCCAATTGGTGGGTGGGGCAGGAGAGGACACCATTTTGGCACGTGTGGGCGAAGGTATTGTGTCTTCCATCGGTTCGTCAGAAAGTCATAAAAGCGTATTGGAAAATCCTGATACAATCTCCAAATTAGTGCTTCGTAAAGGTTTGGATGCCGGTACAGCATTTGAAATCCTATCCATTGATATCGCCGATATTGATATAGGTAAGAATATTGGAGCTGAGTTGCAGATGGACCAAGCTAATGCTGATAAGAATATTGCACAAGCCAAGGCGGAAGAGCGTCGCGCTATGGCAGTAGCTCTCGAACAGGAAATGAAAGCAAAAGCACAAGAGGCTCGCGCTAAGGTTATTGAAGCCGAAGCCGAAGTGCCTAAAGCTATGGCTGAAGCTTTTCGTAGCGGAAACCTCGGCATTATGGATTACTACCGCATGAAGAATATCGAAGCCGATACTTCCATGCGCGAAACTATTGCTAAACCAACAGGTGCGAATACGCAAAAACCAATCTAAAGAATCAATGAGAAAAGTATTTCCCCCTTCCGAGTTGATTATTAATGATGACAACTCGGTATTTCACTTGCACGTAAAACCCGAGCAACTTGCCGATAAGATAATACTTGTGGGTGATCCGGGACGTGTGGCATTGGTGGCTTCACACTTCGAAAGCAAAGAATTTGAAGTAGAGAGCCGTGAGTTCAAAACCTGTACAGGGATGTACAAGGGTAAGCGTATAACTGTATTGTCTACAGGTATTGGTTGTGACAATATAGATATAGTAGTAAATGAACTGGATGCATTGGCGAATATAAATTTCGCTACCCGCGAAGAAAATGAAACATTCAGGCAGTTGGAAATGGTACGTATTGGTACCTGTGGCGGCTTACAGCCTTATACCCCTGTAGGTACGTTTATCTGCTCGCAGAAATCAATGGGATTTGACGGATTGCTTAATTTCTATGCCGGTCGTAATGATGTGTGCGATTTGGCGTTGGAGAAAGCATTTCTTGCACACATGGGTTGGACGGGCAATATGTGTCAACCTGCCCCTTATGTAGTTGATGCCAACGAAGAACTTGTCAACCGCATAGCCAGCGATGATATGGTACGCGGTGTGACAATTGCTGCCGGAGGTTTTTTTGGTCCGCAGGGCCGTGAGCTTCGTGTGCCACTTGCCGATCCAAATCAAAATGAGAAGATCGAAAACTTTGAGTACAACGGATACCGTATAACCAACTTTGAGATGGAAAGCTCTGCGCTTGCCGGTTTAAGTAAGTTGATGGGGCACAAAGCTACTACGGTATGTATGGTTATTGCCAATCGTTTAATTAAAGAAGCTAATACAGGTTACAAAAATACGATTGACGTACTCATAAAAACTGTGCTCGATAGAATTTGATAAATAGATTCACGCATAATGAATAATGATACCATTTGCGCCATAGCCACCGCTCAGGGCGGGGCTATAGGCGTTATTCGTGTGTCCGGAAAACAATCCATTGCCATAACGGACTCCATCTTTCGACCCGTAAAAACAGGAAAAACTCTTAAGAGCACTAAGCCTTACACGCTTACTTTCGGACATATATATGATAAGGAAGAGTTGGTAGATGAGGTAATGGTCAGTCTCTTCTGTTCGCCCCATTCTTACACAGGCGAAGATTCTACCGAAATTAGCTGTCACGGATCGCCCTATATCCTTCAGAAAGTGATGCAGTTGCTTTTGCAACAAGGCTGTCGCATGGCACAGCCCGGAGAGTTTACGCAGCGTGCTTTCCTCAATGGTAAAATGGACCTGAGCCAAGCCGAAGCAGTAGCCGATTTGATAGCCTCAACATCGGTGGCTACGCATCGACTTGCAGTCAGTCAAATGCGTGGCGGGTTTAGTCGCGAACTAACCGAACTGCGCAGTCAGCTATTGCATTTTACAGCTCTTGTAGAGTTGGAACTCGATTTTAGCGAGGAAGATGTAGAATTTGCCGATCGCTCGCAACTCCACACCTTAGCCAGTCATATTGAGACAGTAATTTCGCGTCTTGCAAACTCCTTTAGCGTTGGTAATGTGATAAAAAATGGTGTACCCGTTGCCATTATTGGCGAAACCAATGCCGGAAAATCCACTTTGCTCAACCTCTTGCTTAATGAAGAGAAAGCTATTGTTAGCGACATTCATGGTACCACCCGCGATGTTATTGAAGATACAGTGAATATCGGTGGTGTTACTTTCCGCTTTATTGATACCGCTGGCATTCGCGAAACAACCGATGCCATTGAAACTCTTGGTATTGAACGTACCTTTCAAAAGATAGATCAAGCTGAAATTATACTTTGGGTTATCGATGCTGTTGATGCTCAAAAACAATTGGAGAGTTTATCGGCAAAGATACTCCCGCTTACTAAAGGCAAGCAGCTCTTGCTTGTTATTAACAAAAAAGATTTACTAACTGAAGAAGCTTATACCACTCTCTCTAGTTCTTTGGCAGAAAGTGGAAATCATTATATCCTCATCTCTGCCAAGCAACATATTCATACCACTGAGCTTCAGCAAAAACTTGTCGAAGCCGCACATTTGCCCAATATAGCCCAAAGCGATGTTATTGTTACCAACGTTCGCCATTACGAGGCGCTAACACAAGCGTTAGAGTCTATCCACCGTGTTCAGCAAGGATTAGGGATGAATATCTCTGGCGATTTCCTTTCACAAGATATTAGAGAATGTATCTTTTTCTTGAATAGTATTGTTGGGGAAGTTACTACGGATCAAGTGCTGGGGGAGATATTTGAGGGGTTTTGTATCGGGAAGTAGGCATAGAAATCAAAGGAAAATATCATCCTATCAAAAGAAAGTAACTATTTGATTATCTGTGTAATTTCAAATTTAATTATTCTTTTCCTTGTTGTTGTTTAGATAATTATTTCTATTTTTGTCCATCGAAAGTACACCTTTTGTTTCAATATTCGATTTGAGGTGTACCAATTTACACCTTGCATAAATAGAAACGAATATGAAGATAACACTAAAGAAGAAAAAGCTAACGACTGGAAAACTCTCCTTGTATATTGAGTATTATAAAGGAAAAATTGTAGATGCCGAAGGAAAGGTCAAGCATAATCGAGATTTCGAGTATCTAAAACTGTATCTACACGAGAATCCACAAAACCCAAAGGAAAAACAAGAAAACAAAGACACTCAAAAATTAGCAGAAGATATTCTGGCTATTCGTCAAGCTGAATATGTGCAAGGCAAGTATAGCATCCGAGATCATAATAAACCTAAAGAGCTATTCTTGGATTACTATGAAAAGAAAAAACAAGAACGCTATCAGTCTGATCAAAACTATGACAACTGGCATGCTGCACAAAAACACCTACTTAAATACTGCCCGAAAAACTTAACCATAGAAGAAGTTACGCCAGACTTCATAAGAGGATTCAAAAAGTATTTAGATACAGAGGCAACCACAAGCGCAGGAATAGGATTAAGTCAAAACTCCAAATACACTTATTACAATAAGTTCAAGGCTTGTATAAATGCAGCTTTTGATGAAGGATACTTTTCTTCTAACCCATTAAGAGGTATCAAGGGTTTTGAGATGGGAGAAAGCCAAAGGGAATACTTGACTTTTAACGAATTACAATCGCTATATAGAGCAGAATGCAAATATCCAATGCTAAAAACAGCTTTTCTATTTTCCTGCCTAACAGGGTTACGTTGGAGTGATGTCAATAAGCTAATCTGGGGCGAAATCCGAGAAGAAACGGATAATGAAGGTAAACCCTATTGCAAAATCATATTTCGACAGGAGAAAACAGACGGATTGGAGTATTTATATATATCCGACCAAGCACGTTCTTTGCTTGGGGAAAGGAAAAATGAAAGCGACAGAGTTTTCCGAGGGTTGAAGTATAGTTCTACTAATAATGCAGAAATCGTTAATTGGAGCAATCGAGCCGGCATAACTAAGCACATTACGTTTCATTGCTCGCGCCACACTTGCGCAGTCCTTATGCTTGAAAATGGAGCGGATCTATATACAGTTTCTAAATTTTTAGGGCATAGAGAATTGAGAACTACACAGATTTATGCTAAGATCGTTGATAGCAAGATGAAAGAAGCGGCTAATATTATTCCCGAATTAAAATTATAAGACATGTCTATCTCTACAAATAGTTTATCAAAGTTCTATGATGCGCTTCAATATGTAAGTATTGAATATTACGCTCGAGAAGAGAATCTTTCAATAGAAGGTGTTTCTGGTGAAGGAGCTTGTTTTAAAGGATGCCGACAAAAAGGTAATGTTACTCCAGGTACTTTATCAGCAATCCTTTCCCTATCTATAAGTTCCGACGATATTTTGGAAATAGAAAAGTTAAATCCCTCTCGATTTCACGAACTATTAAATGACGCTAAGAGTGAACTAACTTCAAACTTGTATCAAATAGAGCCATCAGATAGGAGTACATTCATAGAATCGCTTAAAAAAGACTTTTACGGCATCTGCTTGAATATAGATCAATTCTATTGGGCATACTATATTCAGAATAAGATACAATTCAAAACAGGAGATGGAGAAGTATTAACATCTCCAATAGTTTTGTATGACAAATATATTCTTGCTCTATCGTACACCGCTTCCCAATGGGCGTACACATTAAAAGCGGACGGTTTGTCTATTACAAATACAAGAGGGGGTATTTGGAAAAAACCATTAAGATCAACTACTATTCATAAAATATTGTTTGATACTGAAGAGGACGATGAAAATTTACTATTGGAAAGCCCAGAAAGGGATAATGTTAATATTGAAGCGTATTTCAAAGAAAAACATTACATCACCTTTTCGGATGGAGCTCTAAACAAGTTTGTAAACGGAGATACACTTAAAAATGATGAGTTTATTGACTGGAAGTACAGGGGATATAAAAAAGCAAACAAAACACCATCACAAAAAGATCTTGCGTTATTTTGTCTGGTCACTATATCTGCCAGAAAGCTAAAGGATCTATCTAAAGATCAAAACATATTAGAGTATATTACTTCATGCATAACTCTAGATGGTAATTTTATATCCCCAAACGATAAATCTACAATATCCAAAGCAAGAGGTATACAAAACGCATACAAAATAATTACTATAGAGGATTTGATTAAGCATTTAGAGCATTGACCGATGCCCTATTGTGTTGCTTATTGCCTTTGTTTTCCTTTGTGTTATCAATTGAAACAAAAGGCAAATGCATTTGCTCATTTATTAATTTCAAAACGTAATAGAAATGAGCACTATTGAACTTGACAATCGCTTAGAGCGTATTGAAAAGCTGTTGTTGGGCAGCAAAAAAGTCCTAACATTCGATGAAGCATGTGATTATACGGGTATTTCACGAAGCTACATGTACAAATTAACTTCTTCTGCAAACATTCCGTTCAGCAAGCCTAATGGGAAAATCATCTTCTTTAGTCGAGAAAAATTGGATAACTGGATGCTCGAAAATGAGCATAAGACAAACCGAGAGATAGAAGAAAGAGCATCTCGCTATACAAGCAAAAAAGCATGGAGATGACCGCTTCCATGCTTCCTACCATTATTCACTAAAATGTACAATCTGTATATTTCATAGCAAATATACGCAAACTGTTTGATATATGAAAGAAGAAATCCCATATATAAGGGTTGCCGTATCCTATTACAAAATAGTTAAACGACCTCTCACCTCTGGCGATTCAACAATAATTCTTGTGCCTTGGAACAAAGAAACAATAATAGCTGATCATGGAAAAGATTATTTGGCTCAGATTCCTCAATATGATGGTTTTTGCTGTATTCCATCTCACTTGGAGTATCAGTTGAAGGTCGGAACGTTTTACAACCAATATCATGAGTTGGAACATCATCCAAAACAAGGAGATTGCAGTACTATTTTATATTTTCTGCAACATATATTCCGAGAACAATATGAGTTAGGATTGGATTACATTAAAATCTTATACGAAAAGCCACTACAGATCCTCCCTATCCTCTGCTTAGTCAGCACCGAAAGAGGTACTGGAAAAACAACCTTTCTGAATCTTTTAAAATTGATTTTTGACAAAAATATGACTCTGAATACGAATGATGATTTCCGATCACAGTTTAATTCCGACTGGTCTAACAAAATTATTATTGCAGTAGATGAAGTATTGCTGGATAAACGAGAGGATTCCGAAAGAATTAAAAATCTCTCAACAGCACGACTTTTTAAATCCGAAGCTAAGGGCAAAGATCGACAAGAGATAGAGTTCTTTGGCAAATTTATACTTTGCTCTAATAACGAAACAAGTTTCATTCATATAGATAAGGAAGAGATCCGATATTGGGTCATTAAGGTATTCCCTTTTTCCAATACTCTAAATTGCTCTTCGGAACAATTTTTCGAAAAGCTCAAATTGGAAGTGCCTGCATTTCTTTATTTTTTACTTAACAGATCCTTTCATACAAAAAATGACTCAAGAATGTGGTTTACCCCTAAACAGATTGAAACGGAAGCACTTATTAAGTTAAAGAGGAATTATAAATCTACGCTCGAAAAAGAAATGTTGGATATTTTGCAGACTATTTTTGAAGATCAAGATCTGGAACAACTTTGTTTCCAAATAAATGATGTTATATGCTCATTGAGTAATCTGAATAGAAAAGCATATTCATTGCACAAAATTCGGGATATTTTAGTCTCTTCATGGGGACTTTCTGCCACCAACTCTTCCTACGTGCGATACATCATTTTTGCAGATGGAACAATCTCTAAAAATCAACACAAAGGGCGGTATTATGAGCTGACGAAAAAACGGTTTGATGAAATTTACTGTTGATTTGTTGACTTTACTATATATCTATATGATATTCAATATATTACAAGTCAACAGTAGAGTCAACACTAGTCAACAGTTCAACAGCCAGAAAAAAAACTACTGTTGAATTTCTCCAACTGTTGACACCACTGTTGACGGTAACTGTCTGATTGATAGAGCCTGTCAACAAATCAACAGTATCAACAGTGTTTTTGCTACCTCCAGAGAAGATACTCCAATTAAAAGAAAAAAAGCAATGAATTTAGATCAAATAAAGACAATAAGTATACATGAGTATTTGGCAAAAAAAGGATTCCATCCACAAAGAAGAAATGAAGTACGAGGTATTTATATTTCTCCAATACGCAAAGACAATAATGCAAGTTTTAGCGTAGATTTCCAGAAAAATCTATGGTATGATCATGGTATGGGAAAAGGTGGAAGTATAATAGATCTTGTATCAGAAATGGAGAATTGTAGCATTTCAGATGCGATAAAGAAACTCGAATCCGATTCTTTTTCTTTTCATCGGGAATCAGCAATTTATAATGAAAAACAAGAGCACCCCGAGCAATTATTCACAATTTTGAAGGTGAAGAAACTTGGAAATTTTGCTTTAATTGACTACCTGAATGAACGCTGTATAGATATAGATATTGCAGAGAAACATTGTTGTGAGGTTTATTACTCTATCAACAACAAACGATATTTTGCAATAGGATTTGCGAACAATTCTCCAAACAGTTATGAACTGCGAAACAAATATTTCAAATCTTGTATTGGCAAAAAGGATTTTACACACATAAACAATGGGGCAAAAAGAACGGTTCTTTTTGAAGGATTCATGGACTATCTATCGTTTCTATCAATGCAAGAAAATCGCCATCTTTCTACTGATGCTATCATTCTGAACAGTACAGCGAATTCCAAAAGGGCATTAGATCTTCTCTGCAAGTATGATGAAATCCATTCATACTTGGATAATGATCAGGCTGGAAACAAATGTTCTCTTTTTGTTCAAAGTTATTATCCAGATTCTTTTGTAGATTGTCGGAAGGAGTATTCAAATTTCAAAGATTTGAATGAATTTTTATGTTGGAAAAACAATGAAGAAAAACTGGGCTATTTGCGATGAAAAAGACAATAAAAAACCCCTGTTTTTTTTGTAGGGCAAGATGTGGTTTTTGTGTACACAAAAACCGCTCGCATTTTCCGTCGAAAATGAATTAAAAAAAGCTCGGAACTCTCTTTTTATTTCCATCTATTTCTATAAAAAGCAACAATGTAGAAAATGTTTATTTTATTCATATTACAGAATTCGTCAGAGCGAATATTTCTGCTCTGACGAGTGGACGTTCTCAAAACAATGGATGTTTAACTACTTCCCTCTTATGAATTCATGAATACTTTCTCCATCAGGCGAAAAGATAAAAGTAGCATCCAACTCTTGTCGGGTTGTTAGCTTAGGATTCTGAAAAGATAATTTGCATTTTACGCTTTTGGCTAGAACTTCATTTTTATCTGTATCTGTATAACGATCTAAGTAATCAGGTCGCCATGATTTAATTTCCTCCAAAGTTGATTTGGCGTTATCAAGCTTTTCTGTAGATTCAGCCAGAAGCATTTTGTGAACAAGATCACTTTTCTTCTTTTCGTGTTTATCAATAGATTGCTGCCAATGGTCAATGCTCTTTTGCGCAGATTCCAGTTTTTTTTCAAATTCTTTTTGATACTGTTTTTCAAGAATGGTAATACTGTCAGAAACCAGAATGTCGGAAATCTTCATTTCAATAAATTTGATTTGAAGATCTGTTCGGATTCCTGATTTTGAATCCGTTTCCAGATAATCAATAATGGTTTTTTCTAAAACCGAGTTTTGTGAATGACATCCATTTAGCGCGAAAATGGAAAAGATAAATAGAGCGATCTTTCTCATGTGATTTTTGTTTTATGTTGTTTGTAATTGATTTGATAAATGTATAATATCCTCTGCAATGGTTATCTGCTCTTTGTTGTAGTTATCAAAATCAAAGATTCTGATTTCTTCCTTTTCGATACCTGGAAGAGGTATTGTCCTGAGCGAATCTTCCATTTGAAGAAAAACTTGGAAATCGCGAAATAAGCTCCATAGCTTTATTCCTAAAGAAGACACATCAGTAGTTTCTTCTTTATCAGCTTTATATGCGTAGTATATACTGATAAAGTGATGATAGGGTATATCGATTTGTTCATCAGCTTTGACTAGCCAAAGATCCAGAAAGTGATTAGGGATAGAATCTAATATTGCATCAAGATTTAGCCTTACATAGTCGTAAGTTTCCTGATAGATGGGGTTCTCAAATTTCATTTTTGTCAGTTTTGTACATTCACAAAACCACAAAAAGAAGACGTGGTACTCACCAAGTCCGCAATAGAGGTACTGGTATACCCGCAAACGAAACAAGGCAAGCCCACGCCTATACGGCATGAGCATTGCACAATGTCCTCGTTTGCATTGAAAGTTACCAGTTTCCTATTGCGAGGTTTATGTGAACGCTATGTTAATATGTCTTTGCGGAATAATCCGCTTGTTTTCTGGGAACAAAGATAGCTAAAAAATATAATCTCCTGATTACTTTAGCTCTAAGAAAACAAAAAGCTTGCATCTATCCAACTGAAATTCTCTACAAATTTACTACCTTTGTGCGTTGTCTGAAAATCTATATTTTGATGGATAAGTTGACTAAAGAGCAGCGAAGAAGAAACATGCAGGCAGTTAAAGCTACCGGCACCAAAGCAGAAGTTGCTTTATCTAAGTTGTTGTTCAAAAAAGGTTTTCGCTATCGTAAAAACGATCCAAATGTATTCGGAAAGCCAGATTTGACATTTCGTAAAATTAAGCTGGCAGTTTTTGTCGATGGCGAATTTTGGCATGGAAAGGACTGGGAAATACGAAAAAACGATCATAAGTCCAATAAAGATTTTTGGATAAAGAAAATAGAACGAAATATAGAACGAGACAAGGAAGTTACTCAGGAACTAGAAGATGCAGGATGGACTGTGTTGAGGTTCTGGAGTAAAGAGGTTCTCAAAAATACATCATTCTGTTCTTCCATTATAGAAGAGAAAATTAATATGCTAAAAATGAATTTTAAAGAAAAAATTTCCATAACGGAGATCTCAGGTACAAAATATAGAATTCGCATTGTTGAACCAGACAACAATAAAGAGGCTGCCTTGACTCATTATTTACACAATAAAGGAAATGCTCCTGCTGAATTTTATCGGACTGAAGCTATTGAATATACAAAAGAAATTCTTCAGTATAGATATCCTAATGAAGATATCACATTGAAAGTAGCAGAGGATGCATTACAATATTCAATATTTAGTGATTTTGACATCCCCTTTAAACCTATTAGCAATCCTTCTTTTACATTTATTGATCTGTTTGCCGGCATAGGCGGTTTTAGATTAGCTCTACAAAATTTAGGAGGTAAATGTGTCTTTACTAGCGAATGGGATAAAGAAGCCCAGAAAACATATAAAGCAAATTTTGGAGAAATGCCATTTGGCGATATAACAAAGGAAGAAACAAAATCATTTATCCCTGATGGTTTTGATATTTTATGCGCAGGATTTCCCTGTCAGGCTTTCTCTATTGCAGGAAAACGAGGTGGGTTTGAGGATACAAGGGGAACTTTATTTTTTGATGTAGCAGAAATTATTAGAAGAAAAAGACCACGAGCCATTTTCTTAGAGAACGTAAAAGGACTCTTAAATCATAATGGAGGTAAAACTTTAGAAACAATTCTAAATGTATTGAGAAATGATCTAGGTTATTTTGTACCGGATCCCCAGATTATCAATGCCCGACTTTATGGCGTACCTCAAAATCGAGAACGTATTTATATCGTTGGTTTTAGAGAAGATCAAAATATACAGGATTTTACCTATCCAGCTCCGACAGATGACACAAAAGTATTTTCTGATGTTATGGAAGAAACGCCGGTCCCTACAAAATACTATTTATCAACCCAATATTTACAAACGCTTAAAGAGCATAAAGCTAGACATGAAAGTAAGGGGAATGGTTTTGGATACAATATTGTGCCTAACAATGGGGTTGCAAATGCGATTGTTGTTGGAGGTATGGGAAGAGAACGTAATCTTGTCATAGATGATAGAATTACTGACTTCAAACCAACTACAAGAATAAAAGGAGAAGTAAATCGAGAAGGGATCCGAAAAATGACTCCACGTGAGTGGGCTAGATTGCAGGGATTCCCGGATGATTTTGTCATTCCGGTAGCAGATGCATCAGCATACAAACAATTTGGAAATTCAGTAGCAGTTCCTGCTATACAAGCAACAGCAAGTGAAATATTATTAAACATAGGAATCGATGTTAACAGGGAATAAAGGTGAATGGAGTGAGATATATGCTCTCTTCAAAGTATTAGGAGATAAAGAACTACAACCGGGTGATAAAGATCTAAATAAAATAAAGGATTTAGTTTACCCTGTTTTGAAAGTTTTACGATGTGAATCTGGTCATAACTTTGAATATGGGATAGAGGATGACTTTGTTATCGTTTCTGGCGATGAAGAAGTGCTTCGGATTTCTGTTGATGATTTTAAATCAAATGCCCAAGTCTTACTTCGTCAAATTAAGAGTAGTAACGGAACATTCTCTATTCCCGAGATAGAAGAGTTTATGAAAACTATAAACTGCCTATCATTGAAAGCTTCTTCTTCTGTAAAGACCGATATCACCATTGTAATACACGACCAAAGGACAGGATTGCAACCAACTTTAGGATTTAGTATTAAATCTCAGTTAGGTGGAGCTTCTACTCTTCTGAATGCAGGGAAAACAACAAATTTCATATTCAAAATAAGCGATCTAACCTTATCTAAAGAACAAATAGATGAAATAAATGCAAAGCCTAAAATCAAAGAACGTATAGACGAAATTACAACTTTGAAAGGGAAATTAGTTTTTTCAAAGGTTGAAAGTTCGATATTTGAGAATAACATGGTGCTAATAGACAGTTCTTTGCCTGAGCTTATTGCTGAATGCACTTACCTCTATTACACATCTTCAAAGTCAACTATATCTGACATTATATCAGAAATAGCTGAGATCAATCCTCTCTCCTATAATACAGAGACAGGACATCCTTTTTATAGCTATAAAATGAAGCATTTTCTGACTGATATAGCTTTGGGTATGATGCCTTCTAAGGTGTGGACAGGACAATTAGATGCCACAGGGGGATATTTAGTTATTAAAGAAGATGGAGATGTATTGTGTTATCATATTTACAATAGAAATGAATTTGAGGACTACCTGTTGAATAATACTAAATTTGAAACAGCGAGTACTTCAAGGCATGAATTTGGAACCATATACAAGGAAGGAGATGATTTATTTATAAATCTTAATTTGCAAATAAGGTTTATTAAGTAGCTCATGAAAATATTAAACCACTTATTTTTTTGTTAATATAATCTTATTTATCGTAACACGGAATTTTAGGTATTGCAACTGCGAAAAATTCAATTACAGATAGCATGAGAAAAATAGACTTTATATCTATAATGACACTTCATTATGCCCCTACAACGATTAGATCAATTATATCAAAACATTGACACCTTACAAACAGAAAAGAGTGCCGATTTATATTATTATATAATACAAATCAAGCATTCACATACAACCTTGCGGAATCATAAAAACTCTATATATGTAGATATTAAAAATTTCATTGAGTGCTATATACGATCAATTGAGAAAAGGGATTTTGGATATGACGTATTAAATATTAATAAGATAATTACTGCAATTAATAATACGCCGAATAACAAGGAGCAATTATCCCTACTAATGCATGCGTATAAAATTTTGAAGAATAATCATTTTGAGGTTGAAGCTGAAAGCGTAATTACTCTTATCCGAAACACAAAACTGCAAATATTAAAATCAGAGAAATCATATAAAAAACATTTTAAAATATTATTCCATCTAATATCTTACAATCTTATTGCTGTTTTTCTAGTATTATTACTAATACTACTCGTTAGTTACATAATTTTCTTGCCAGCGCCATTGGACAGTTTAGTTTCATTAGAATTTAAATATGATAATTATAACGAAAATTTTTACATAAATCATCTACTGAATATTATATGCTATTTTTTCGACATGTCTGATTCCGTTCAGATAAAACCGATCAATAGCAATGGAGTCTTGCTTATACTCATAATGAAATCGTTCTACATTGTGTGTATCGCGAACTATCTATATCAAATAATACTAGAGCGATTAAAACTAAATAAATAAGCCATGCCAGCGTTAATCATAGAAAAAAGACAGAGATTAATAATCTCAATTTTATTTCGAATTATTATCATAGGGTATTCAATATTTCTATTATTCCAATCTCCTACTAAGTTTCCATGGGGTTATCAAATCCTCGCATTTTCTATATATTCAGGAGTGTATATAGCCTTGCATGGTAAAGAAAAAATATTCTCTTTTCTAAGGCTATTCAATGATTATTTTTTCATTTTCTTTATAGTTTACCAATATCGAACACTAGATTTATACTCCTTTTCTCTTCTGTTTTTTCCAATACTAAATGCACAAAACCATTCAGGAGAAAAAAGATCGATATTAGTCTACATACTACCTTGGGCTGTCGTTTGTTACTTGCATAAAGACTTTATATTATTATCTTTAATCCCGTTCTTATTTTTTCTAATTATTAATTCTTTTGAAAGCCAAAGAACTAAATATATAAAATTTCACGAGAGTCTTAATTCTGTAATAGATAACTTTTTTACACAAAATACAGAGACGCAACGGCCATACAAAATATACAAAGAATGTATTCCATTATTAAACAGTAAACCATTCAATCTTGAGGTTGATGATATATTTTGTTTTAAATATGATTTACTAAAATCAACCCTAAATGTAGTTAATGGCTCCAGATTTATTTGGAACTTTAATATTAAAATAGATAAAAGCACAATCACTAAAAACTTAAGTGATAATGACAATGTTAAAAGTCTTAAAAATATACATTTTACAATAAACAAGAAGGATATAAACGAGAACATTGTTTTTATTTGTAAAATTGGAACAGGTCAATACTATATATTTATATTAACAATGAGTGCCTATAAAGCAAGTCTATATAACATACTAGGGATACAGAATAAATTATTATTCCCTTTATTCTCAAGGCTATCTAAAGTATTCGATGCAGACCTAAAACAAAAAATGTTAGAATCGACAAAGATGTTAGAACTTGGCGAAAAAATGAATTATGTCAATAGTGCCGTTAAAGCGATGCACTTTATAAGAAACAAATTAGGGCCAGTCAAGAATTATATGTCTATGGAAGATGATTATTATAATTCAGATGAAGACAAAAAAAGAAAAATTGAACCTTTCCTAAATAAAGAAAGGTCAAAAGTTGAATCGTCTTTAAGTTTAGTTCTTGATAGAGCAAACTTTATCTTGGAAAAATCTAATAATCCTTTTGTTGTTAGTTCTTTGAGCAAATATGGAATTCAACAATTTTTCTCAGAAGTGAGACGGATTTGGGAAGAATATGGATTAACGGAAAATTTTGAAATTCAGATAGACACAAGCAAACCTATTGACAATAAAATTGAACGAAAATACGTTTATTATAATAGAATAGGCATGGATCTCGTTCTAACTAATTGGATTTCTAATATTTACAAATACAATTCCGGAAATTATGGCCTGAAAATTGAAGAAAAGGGAGAGACATATACGGTTAAATTCTATAACTCTATCAAAGGTTCTCAGCCAGAGGATATCTTCTTTATAGAACAATTCTCGTCACTAGATCGTTTAGAAATAGAAAAAAGAAAATCTCATGGGTTATCAGAGTTAAAAGAATTTTTAACCCAAATGAATATTCAATCATCAATGTATTTATGTGATAAATGCGTAGTTTTAGAAATTGTATTAATAAAAACATTTGAATATGAAGAAAGTCTTGATATTTGAGAATGAATACCCATACGTACAGGCTGCTTTTGAATATGTTAGAGACATCTATTTCGAGGGGCAAATAGAATACACGGTCTTAGCTAATTCTCAGGACCTTAAGCCTTTTTCTAAAATAGAAGAATTTGACTATGTTTTTGTAGACATATCATTAGGGCAATATAGCAGCATGGATGGATTTGGTATTCTAAAAAAAATTGAATCAGACAATTTAGAGGTAAAAACAGTTGTGATATTGACTGGCAATCACTTAATAGAACAGGTACTAATAGAGAGAGGTATTAAAAATAGTTATCCTATACTATCTAAGCCTATTGACTTTAAAGATTTACTACGTCTATTTCGTTGATTAGAGAATAATTACATCAGATCATTTGATAAAAAAGATAGAAAATACAAAGTTGTAGAATAAGGCTCCTATTTATTAAACTCGAACCTATGAAAATAGAGCTTTTTTATCCTATCGAAAAGTATAGATAAGTGCAGAAAGGGTGGAGTTGAAAAGCATTAAATCCAAGATCAACAATAAATTACAAGATGGTTCTTCTTTTCGAGGTGGAATTGGAACGAAAAAAGGGTGGAGTTGCCAAGTATATAGCAAAATAATATGATGTTAGTTGACTTGAAAAAAACGTGGAAAGAATTCTCTGAAATCCCTATAAGTAGTGATGATGAAATCGAACAAGATTTCTACTTTTGGGAGAAAGGAACGTGTCGCTTTGATATTTGGCATTGGTTTGATGAAAAATTACCAGATGGAATAGCGGGGTGGATTGCATTATAGTATTATATTGGTGAGATCATATATAGTTTAAGCGAAATAACAGGCGAAATTATAACGTATACCAACAAAGGCATTTCCTCTTCTGATTACAAAAACAAATAGTACACCCATAATACACCCAATTAAATGTAAACACCTGATAATCACAAGTGTTTTACATAATGTATAGGGAAATAACGCCTTAGAATTAACTGTAAACAACGGTAATCAACCAGAAATAAGTCTCTCATTTTGAGGGACTTTCTTCGTTTTAACACTTGCCCATCACTTTTTGTTAGTACCCGTTTTTCACCCTATTTTCGTACCGTATTTCTACCGCGAAACAATTTTGCGGTAAAGCCCGATGTCACACTGAGGCATTAGTTGACATGTGTTGACAATGGTTTACGTATGGTGACAGAAAGTAGGCGAAATTAAAACAAATAATGGTATGGAAGTAAAGCGAACTTGCCAATGGTGTGGTAAAGTATTTATTGCCCAAAAGACGACAACGAAGTATTGTGGTCTTCAATGTGCACAGCGTAGTTATAAACAACGTGTACGTGAGAAAAGAGACGAACTAAAAAACAGTCAGGAACTCTTACGTCCTATTGTTGCTTTGGAGGGTCAGGATTACTTGACCTTTTCCAAAGTGGCAAGTCTGATGGGTACAAGCCGACAGTATATCTATAAGTTAGTAAAACAAGGCAAGCTACGCGCATCCAGATTGAGCGAAAGAATGTCCTTTATCCGCAGAGCAGATATTGAGCTAATGCTAAAATCTAAACCATACGAGCGCATTATACCCAAAGAAGAGATAAATATAGCAGAATATTACACCGCCGAAGAGATTGCAGAAAAATATAAAGTCAACACCAAATGGGTATGGACTTTTACCCGGCAAAACAAAATTCCCAAAACACGTATTCGAAAGTTCAATTATTATAGTAGAAAACATATTGATGCTGCTTTTGCCAAATATGAAGTTGATACAGAGTTATCCGAATGGTATACGCCCGAAGACATAGTAGAGAAATACGATATGACTCGCAGTGCTATCCGAAGTCAAGTTTACCGGAACAATATCCCCTCCAAAAAAGAACATGGAAAGATATTTTACTCTAAATACCATTTCGACCTATCAAAATCAGAAAGTCTATGTAAAGAGGAGTATTACTATACTGTGCAAGAAGCTATGGCAGAATTCCATTTAACAAGGGATGCCGTTTATGGAGTCCTGCGGTTTCACAATATTGAAAGAATAAAAGCCGGCAGGTTCGTGAAGTTCCTCAAAATTGAATTTGATAAGGTAATGAGAACTTAGAAAGGATAATAATATCTCTTTAAATGATATAGAACTTATTCCCAAATGATAATTCTCAGCAAAACATCATTCAAGACCTTTACAACAACAATCAAGTATTAATTATAAAAAACAAGAAACTATGTTCGAATGTAAAACTGTAACACTTAGAACTCGCCCCATCAAACATGGGCAATTATCTTTCTATCTGGACTATTATCCAGGCTATAGAGACAAAGAAACAATGAAAGTAATCCGTCATGAGTCTTTAGGCATCTACATCTATGAGAAACCCAAAAACCGAAGGGAACGTGAATTTAACGAGCAAATGACCGAAAAGGCAGAAGCTATTCGTTGCCGCCGGTTCGATGCAATAGTTAACGAACGATATGACTTCCTCGACAAGAGTAAACTTAAAGGTGACTTTTTAGAATATTATCGCCGTCAGCTACGCAAGCATGACCAGAAATGGAAATTCGTCTATATCCACTTCAGTAATTTTGTAGGAGGTAAATGTATCTTTGAGGAAATAGACATCGACCTTTGTAATAGATTTAGAGAATACTTACTAACAGCCAAAAAGCTAAAGAGCAAAAAAGACACCATCTCTCAAAATTCTGCTGCCGGTTATTGGTCCACATTCCGGGGATTTCTCCAAGACCTGTATCACGCCAAGCTGATACGTAACAATATTAACGACTTCTTGGATAAAATCGAAACGGAAGATATTGACAAAGATTTCCTTACCCAACAAGAACTGTGCAAATTAGCAGAAACGCCATGCGATATACCCGTTTTGAAAACAGCTTCGCTATTTGCGTGTCTTACCAGTTTGCGTATCAGTGATATTTTGGCTTTACGATGGGAAAATATTCAGGACTACTACGATGGAGGCAAGTATGTAAAGATTATCACACAGAAAACGAAATCCATTGACACTATCCCTATCAGCAAGGAAGCATTGGAACTTATAGGTAATACTGGCGAGGGAATTATATTCAAAGGACTCAAACGTAGCATGACACAAGCACCAATGAAGAAATGGATAAAATCTGCTGGAATAACTAAAAACATCACATTCCATAGCTACCGTAGAACCTTTGCAACTTTGCAAGCAGCAGCCGGAACGGATATTATCACCATAGCCAGTATTATGACGCACAGAAGCATTTCTACCACTCAGCTCTATACAAAAACCGTTGATGCTAACAAGCGTAAAGCCTCTTCGAAGATCACGCTTAAACGACAAGAAGAGTAACAGGCACAAACAAATCAAAACAGATATCCTGAGTATGATTATGGGTATGATTTAGATGGGAACCATTTAATTAGTGTAAAGATTCTGTTGTTATTGAGAAGCAATAAGCATTAATTGGAACTATGCAGATAATTTTGTCTGACTATTTTAAATCCAATTACTTACAGTTATGACTATCAAGGCAACAGAATTTACACTATTTTGGCTTATGCCGAGTATTGCTTTTGGGAGTATCGCTTTATTAGCATCTTATGAAATTGGCACCGATTTCAATCACCATTGGCTAATTGAATCTGGTGTCTTTCTTATTGTACTTTTTTTATTGCTAACCATTTATTGGCTACTACAAACAACATTTTCAGATATTTTCTTTTCGAAAGCAAGCCTCACTCTTCTTTCTCCTTCAACAGACAATGTGTCATCGAATCTTCAAGACATTAAAATACAGAAAAATACAAACGCTATTTCTGACACAAACTCCCCTATTGATAATATTGTCAGCACTTGTCTGCATAAATCAATCTTGATAGAAAGTGAGAAACGCCAAAAAGCTAAATTGGATAAACAGAGAAGAACACTAATTCTTGTGGAATATACCAATGCAGTCCTGACCAACCACATGAAAAAGATTCATTTGGAAATCATTCTAAAAAATGTCAATCTGTTTGCCACATCACCCGAAGCCAATTTTATTCCTATTGAGACGGATGGTTCTCTTAGCACGGCCGACCTTCGTCACTTCGCATGGAACATCGGTAAGAGATTGGGCTATGAGCGAATGATACAAGCTAAATTCATCAAACAATGTTTTCCTAAGGAATTTATGAACTGCGAACTGCCTACTATCATTCGCAATCTTTCGGATGAAGTCTCATCCATTATAAAAATAGACAAACCCGATAAAGGAAGCTATGACTTTCATTGGGAAACAATAGGGCTTATCAACCCATTAGATATATCTTCTGACAATCCTCCAATGGAGGTAACCTAAACTTATTTGGAAATGATTCCATGCTTATTCTAATCTTTGTATATCAGCATAAGGTCATTGAATTCCTTTACAGCGTTTACAAAAATAAATTATAATGAAGAACGAATTAACATTCAACGACCTTCCAATGGTTGTAAAGGAACTCTGCAACAAGGTTGAGAGTTTAGAAGAGACGCTGTTAAAACAAGTAACAAATCGGCCTGCTCCTATGTATGAAAATCGCCACACTCCAATGACTTCGGAAGAAGCTCGCGAGTATCTAAAGATGCCAAAATCAACTTTTTACTTCAAAGTAGGTAATGGTGAAATACCAGCCGTTAAGCAGGGTAAACGTTACTACCTTTACAAAGACGAACTGGAACAATGGTTGGAAACCGGAAGGAAAAATGCTCCTGCACTCTCTGCCGAAGAAATGAATGCTGCAACCTTGGCTTCTCACAAACGAAAACCTAACACTACAAACTATTGAAGTATATGGAATACGGAAGGGAAAGAAAGCCAATGAAACAAGAAGACGTCTGGAAACTATGGCAACAGTCAATTCTTAGCATTACTAGTAATTATGAAAAGGCTCCGGAAGTATTAAAAATAGACGATATAGTAATCGGCACATTAGGTAATTTCAGCGCATCTATTGGTAAAGCCAAAAGCAAAAAAACATTCAATGTATCTGCAATTGTAGCTGCCGCCTTAAAAAACGGTATGGCATTGAATTATTCAGCCTCGTTTCCTGCCGATAAGTCGAATGTCATCTATATAGATACAGAACAAAGTCCCTATCATTGTTTAAAGGTAATGAAGCGAATACTTCGACTGGCAGGTCTTTCTACAGAAGACAACCATCCTTATTTGCAATTTCTGGCATTACGCAAAAACACACCGGAAGAAAGAATAGCCATCATTGACGAAGCAATTTATAAAACAAACAATGTAGGATTAGTTGTCATTGACGGCATTAGAGATTTGGTTTACGACATTAATAGCCCTAGTGAATCGACCTATATCATTTCCAAACTTATGCAATGGACTGATGAGAAACAAATTCACCTTCATACCATCCTCCATCAGAATAAAGGAGATGAGAATGCAAGAGGACATATCGGTACAGAACTAAGCAATAAGGCAGAGACCATTCTCCAAGTTGAAAAGGATAAGGCAGACTCAAACATCAGCAAAGTCGAAGCTGTTCACATTCGAGCAATGGACTTCAAACCGTTTGCTTTTCGTATCAACGAACAGGCATTACCTGAAATTGTAGAGAATTATGTAGTGGAGAAAACAAAAGTGGGTCGCCCGTCCAAAGATCCATTCGATCCATATAAGGAAATTAGGATAGAGCAGCATGAAAGGGCTTTAATATCTGTATTTGCGAGTAAGGAAGTTTATGGCTATGAAGAATTGCAGGAGGCACTGGTTGAAGCATACAATGATGCGGACTATCCTATCGGGCGTAATAAAGTCACTAAGGTTATCACATTCCTCAGGAATAAGCGAATAATTCTGCAAGAAAATGGTAAGAAGTATTCACTCAACCCGAACAGGCATTACTAAGCCTAAACACTTTACTTTATTCCCTGTGCCTATATATTAAGATTAGCTAAAGCACTATCTTTAAATATGGATGGAGTTCCCAATTTGAGAGCTCCATTCATACACTTTTCACGTCAACTATACACGCAGCTTGCTGCCACTTTAGTGCCCTTTCCCATTGCAAATTTTGCAAATGGGGTATTAGGCTACCCCACTGATAAATCAGTGTGATATTGGGCAAGCCTCAATATGTTTCACTTGACCTATTGAAATGTCATTCCCCATTGCACTACTTAATACGATAATTGTACCTTAAAGCCTTTTTTATAAATGGTATATTAATATAATTCTAAAAATAAATGATAATATGATCTACGGGTACATTAGAGTAAGTAGCGACAAACAAACTGTCGAGAATCAACGTTTTGAAATTAATAACTTTTGCGAACGTGAGAATATGAATATTGATGGTTGGATAGAAGAAACCATTAGTGGCACCAAATCGTACAATAAACGAGAACTTGGCAGACTACTTAATAAAGTACAGAAGGACGACCTAATCATCTGTGCCGAACTTTCGCGTCTTGGGCGTAATCTCTTCATGATTATGGAGATCCTTAACATTTGCATGACCAAAGAGTGTCGTGTATGGACTATAAAGGATAACTATCGATTGGGAGAAGACATTCAAAGTAAAGTTTTAGCTTTTGCCTTTGGTTTATCAGCAGAGATAGAGCGTAATCTTATCAGTCAAAGAACAAAAGAAGCTTTAGCAAGAAAAAAAGCAAATGGCATTGTATTAGGAAGACCAAAAGGAAAAAGAACTTCACCTGAAAAACATAAACTATTCCCCAAAAAGACACTCATTATCGGACTGCTTAAAGAAAAAATATCTAAGCGGCAAATTGCTAAAATCTGTAAGGTAAACAGAAACACACTAGCACGCTATATCGCAGAAGTAATTGAAGTCGAAAAATGAGCGTTTTTGTGGAGCAGCACTATTCTGTTTGTGACTTTTCAGAAGGTGCATCTTGGACCATTCTTTCGCCCATCGAACAAAGTATAAAGCGAAAAATTGAATCCGTAGGCACACCACTTAAAGATTGGGACATTAACATTTATCGTGGTGTACTCACAGGCTATAATGAGGCTTTTATTATTTCGACAGAGAAAAGAGACGAAATACTAGCCAATTGCCAAACAGAAGATGAAAAAATGAGAACTGCTGAAATTATACGACCAATTTTGAGAGGCAGAGATATAAGGAGATATGGCTATAACTGGGCAAACCTTTGGCTTATCAATACACACAATGGGACAAAGGAAAAGTTTCCTCGTATCCTTATAGAGGATTATCCTGCTCTAAAGGCTCATTTAGACCAGTATTTGGACAAAATTTCGAAACGTGCAGATCAAGGGGATACTCCTTATAATCTGCGTAACTGCGCTTATTTGGAGGATTTTGATAAGCCAAAAATTATATATCCAAATATGACTAAATATATGCCATTTGTTTATGATGAGGACAAATTTGTAACAAACCAGAAGTGCTTTATTATAACAGGTCAAAATATGGCATATCTTACAGCATTCTTTAATTCATCCATATTCAAATTCTGTTTCCGAGACTCATTTCCAGAACTACAAGGCGGAACAAGAGAATTGAGTAAAATATTCTTTGATAAGATTCCTGTTAAAAAAATTTCAGGTGAATCAGATGAGCTTTTTAAGACTGCTATTAATCGGTTGCAATCAGATTATACAAAAGAGCAAACAATAGTTATTGACAACATGTTATTTGATTTGTATGACTTGACTGTAGAGGAACGCAAAGTTATTGGAAACATTGAGATTAAATAAGTGAAATTTTCTTCAATCTATTTTCTTCATGGGATAAGTTGTATAGGTCGAAAACTTGCAACTTATCTTGTTTTCATTTTTTATTGAACTACGATAAACCAATTCTGTTAGATCCTTTTCAAATTCTAAGTTCCGCTTATTGGTTATTATAGGTATTTTAAAAGGTCTAACAGTTTACACAATTATTAGTAAATCGCCTCTTCCCATTCTATATGCATCTTTAAGAAGGTAATGCCCCATAAAAGAATTTAGTTGCACGCAAAAGACTAGTTTTATATTGTTACCTATTGCAAAACATTTGCAGTCAAACTCTAATACCTCATTGTTATTATAACAAAATCGAAGAATAAAATCTTTTTGAGCTTAGAGAAATCCTTATATATCCATTGTTCGACAAACATTGCAACACAACACTTATCGAACAATGATATTCATTTATAAGTTCTGTCGATTCAGATAATCGATTTCGTCTTTTGTAAATTCAAATATGTCATATATTATACGTTGTAATTCTTCCATTTTTTCTTTCGTAAAGGTTTTTAGCAATTCTCCTGCCGCGTCTGACACAATATTATATTGGGGGCTGGGTTTTGGTATGGGGAATATAATAATATTTTGAGCCCCAACCTGAGCATCTCCAACTCCAGTTTTATTCATATTGGTAATTTCACTATACCATATAAGAGGAGAAGAGTTTAGAAAAGCCAGAATATGGTTCAAGTAATCTCCTGTCATTAAGTAGCACGCATTATTGACAACATGCCCTTTTGTCTCTACAGTAAAAGCAAGTTTACTTCCAATGATTTTCCATATGAGTTTTGGCTTATCAAAATCCTCCCAATAACTGATACTATCCTGAGTTTCAAACCACTTGTTGTTAGTTTTTTTACGAGCCTTCACTTTCTCACCATTAACGATATGAGTCTTGCCAGTTTGCTCTAGCCTTTCAATACCAAAAGTCAAGAGGTAGTTTTTTACTGCAGGATATTGTTCTATATCGTAATGACGAGAAGGATATGTTGCAATCAGATACTTCTCAGCCCAGTTATAGCCATATCTCTTTATATCTCTGCCTCTCAAAATTGGTCGTATAATTTCAGCAGTTCTCATTTTTTCATCTTCTGTTTGGCAGTTAGCGAGTATTTTTTCTCTTTTATTTGTATCAATAATGAAAGCATCATTAAAACCAGTCTTTATACCATAGTTGATTTTGATATCCCAATTTTTCAATGGTACACCTACAGCTTCTATCTTACATTTAATACTTTGTTCAATAGGTGATAGAATTACCCATGAATTTGAACTATCAAAACGGCAAGAGTTACCACATTGCTCCACAAAAACGCTCAAATGTTTTATGCTATCTTTAGCTTGTTTATTCGTTACTGCGCAAACCGTTTTGTATCTATTTTTTGATTTGCAAAACAATAATATATTGGTATCTACAGTTGCGCTCTCAAAAATTTTCACACCAGCAAAATCTATCAGTAATTTGGGATCTGTTTTTTTTGCAAAAAAGGTACGAGTCTTTTCTCCGTATCCAGCACGCATCCATTTATTAGAAGTAATATAACACAAATGCCCATTTGGTTTCAACAGTTGCCAACCGCGCTCGTAAAAAAGGCAATAAATATCACCAGTACGAGCAAACACCTCAAAGTTGCTGTTTTCATAAAGAGCTGCAATCTCGCCTCCATTGTTCTGTAACTGTATATACGGCGGATTACCAATGACAATATCAAAACCATTACAACCATTCTGCTGATTAAAAACATCACTAAAATAAGTATGCCAGAGAAAGAATTTATCATTAGGTATATCAAGATTATCAACAGCTTCAACAACAGACGGAATATAGCCTGAACAAATCTTTATATGCTCTTTTACAGCACATTCAATATTCTTTCTAATCTCTGCTTTTACAGAATGATTGCTTTCACTGAAATATTGCTTTAAGTAAATTTGAATATTTCTTTTTGTATCAGTTTCATCAAACATTAGTGATACTTGCCCTCTATTTTTCTTTGCAATAGTTTGCACACTTTCCGTCAATGTAGAAAGATCGTAACCCATAAAGCTTTCAAGCAAAGAATTCCCCTGCATAATCTTATAATCCAGATTTGGCAATGAGTGTGGTGTTTCTTCTTCCACTATCAGCGACAGCCAAAAGCGTAGACGCGCTATGTCTACTGCACCTCGCTCTATATCTACACCATATATATTGTGCTGAATGATATGACGTTTTATGTCTGCTGCATCACTAAAACATTCTATTGCACCACGACACAAGAACAACTCTTTGAGCAAGCCCATGGGGAATGCACCTGAGCCAATGGCCGGGTCGCATATCTTCACATCTTTCAACCTATTATCCAACATCATAGCTAGTTCAGAATCAGCTCCACCAATTTCTGCTACATCGTATGTATTCACAAATTTGTCGACAGCAGTCTTAGTTTGTTCATCCGTTATATCTGTTTGTAGATAAGCTATGAGCGATTGACGACACATATACTGTACAATCTCTTTCGGCGTGTAGAAAGCCCCTTTATCTTTGTTGTCCTCTAATAAGTTCTCAAAGATACGCCCCAGCATCTCTGGGTCTACACCCACTTGCGCGTCATTAGGGTCATTTTCGTCTATAGTAAAATTATACTGATAGAAAAACTCAAATAAATCTGCAAAATACTTTGCTGGAAATTGTGATGCAGGCTCATCAAGCAAATCACGTTCGAACAGACCACCATTGAGGTAAGGTATCTTCACTACTGAACTATGTTCAAGAGCGACACCTGTATCAAACAAGTATTCGCTACCTTTACGGTCACTATCAAGTGCACCAGTAAAAAGAGGCTCCAAGACTTCGTCAAGAAAATTTGCCTTTTGTTCACTGGTAGACCTTTCAAACAGATGTTTCATGAAGTTGGTATCACCCTCACCCCACTGTTTATCTTTAGGTACACCCATCCAACCTTTCTTTTGTAAGAAATGCAAGAATACAATGCGTCCTAGTAGTTTTTTCACATAGTCACGAATAGGCTTTTCCTCACGATCTCTGATAGTTTCGTCAGTCATTCCGCTTTTGTCGAAAGAAGTATCAATAAAGTCCTTACGCATTCCGTTCGACTCGTCACACATATAGTCTACAAAACGTCGATAATGTTGCTTGTATTTTCCAAAGAATTCCTTAGATAGAGCCTCCACATCAAATGCAGCCTCTATATCTTTCAATTCTATGTCGCCATGCTTTTGCAGAAGTTTTCCGAAATTCTCTGACGCAGTGCGACATGATTGATTAGGGCCAAGCAAGAACGTATAACGTTTAGAATCAGTAATTTCATCATTGCTTCCACGTTTACTGCAAAATGTAAAACGCCAGTCCCAACTCAGTGTATCTTCATAATGAAATATCATAAATGCACTAGAATAAGTGTTCATTATACGTCGCACCAACTGCTGAATAGCTACACGATTACGCACCATTTGCACATGATCAGTAACGGTTATATCATAAATATCTATAGGGTTAAACTCCACCTGTATAGTACCTACACGGCATACTGATGTTATCCCCGTACTTGCTGCTACAGCTGCCAACTCCGGGTTCTCTTCGAGCAATGAAGCATTGAAGCCGTCATCGAAGTTATCTTGTCCAAAAATAGGAAACACCACTTCTTGCAGAAATGATTCACCACCTTGATATGGCTTCTGAAAATATTCTTTGAATTCCATAGTTGATATTATTTTTATTATTTACTCAGTGCCATATATGTTATGGCTTTACCATAACGCATCTGTACATTTGCTACTATTTTTTGTATTTCTTGATTCAATACAGTGTCAAATTCTTCTTGGCTAAGTTCAAAGAGTGTGCCGCCGCTTTGAGTGCGAATATCATCAAGTGCAATTATCTTTTTGATGATGTCATAATTCCCTTTATTCACTAACATGAATGCAGATGATAAAAGGCTGCGCGACTCCTTAGACATTGAGATAGTGTCTTTCATCTTTATGATTATCTCTTTAGCTTTTGTGGCTTTTTTCGAATTCTTTGCGTGAATATTCATTTTAGCAAGTGCTTGATTTACAAATAATTCGGCTTTTAATTTACATTTTTCCCAATCTGCCGGAAGGGTATCCGAAGGTACATCATCATCAGTGCGGAATGCTTTGTAAGCGTCAATACTGGAAAGAATACTACTTTTTAGTTCAGCATCTACTTTTACAAATAGCCCGGAAGTCTGCTTATTGCGAACAAGAAAATAGCTACTTCCATCTGTTGGTGCAATTGCTAATTCCAGTCCATCTTCCATTGCCACTATTTGTTCAAAGCGTTCAGGGTGAGTACGTTTATATTCTTTCAGTTCAAACACGTATTTTTCCATTGGAGACTCCTCACCATTTATCTGCTTATTTAGGTCATATTGCATTACTTCCTCATTTTCTGTGAATACCTGGTTATCTTCGCCAAACAAAGTATGGAATGATTGTAGCTTGGTATAAGCTTTCTGTACAAGCTTTATTTGTTCATCTCCTTGCAAACTTGGCATAAAATTATAAACATACACATACGACGCGATAGAACCAATGCGGTTCACGCGCCCTATACGCTGCATCAGCCGAGTGGAGTTCCAAGGAGTATCATAGTTCAATACACAATTGGCGCGGTGTAAATTTACACCTTCTGCCAACACCTCAGTAGTCACGATTACCTGATAATCATTACGCCATTCACCCTTATAGTTGGCATCGAAGTTCTCAGCAATAATCTTTGTGTTCTCATCTCTATTTTTTGCAGTTATTACAAGTACCTTCAGAGAGTTATCAGTGGTTTCTATAGCAAGTTTTATAGCCTTCACTGTATCTATCGCCTCACTAAATATAACCAATTTTTGTGCTATATTCTGTTGTTTATCAAAGAGTGTACTTCGTAATTTCTTTTTAAATTCTTCTAATTTCGGATCGTTGCTGTAAGCATTCCACCGTTTACAAAGGAATTCTATTAGCTGTAAATCTTTGCGCAACAATTCTATATACTCTTGCATAAAATCATCACGAGTAAGTTCACGGTTACGTTCCTTCTCATTTTTACCTTTTTTGTTAAGTTTCTCTATACGGGAGCGTATATCATTGGCGCATTCGGAAAATGTATACAACTTGCCAGTACGTTCGTAGTCCTTTTCTCGGTCAAGTTCCTCATTTACGTTAATGTCAGGACACACAAAAATGGTATTATGTTCCCACATATCGATCATATTCTGAGTATAGCGACGTAAATTCTCAAGTGAAGATTTGAATGCTGAGAAACTGCTTTCTATTCTTTTCACCAAATTAATTTGCATAATCTTAGCCAACTGTTGTGAGAAACGGTCCGCATCCATATTTTTCCCCTTATACAGAGCCTTCACTTCGGGAGATTTAATGAATTCTATAGCACGATAACGGTAGTAACATAGAAAATTACTGTTATCGAAGCGAAAATCTTCGGTAGGTGCTATCAGGTTCATTGTATCAGCAAAAAGTTTTGCTAATCCACTTTCCATCTGATATTCAATAGAGTGAGGTCCACTAATCTTTGGAAAAACAATTTTTTGCCTACCGACGTCATCCTTGTAATATTTCTCCACATCAGTACGTGTACGACGCACTAAAATATCTTGAAGAACACAGTCACGTATCTCACCTGACAAACGTTTAAGCTCCATTCTGCGCTCTTCAGAAGTCATATCATTAGGCATATTACCATCATTCATTTGTCCAGAAGATTTTATCACTTGCCCAAATCGACGGTTAATGTCGGAAAAGAAGCCTTCAAGGTTTCCGCCATTAGCCTTTTTCAAGGTGCTGTCGGCATGGTTGCGCTCAAACAAATATATCTGGTTTTGTATATCAGATGGACGGTTATTTTGTGGCGTAGCTGAGAGCA
Source organism: Bacteroides sp. 214 (assembly GCF_010501015.1). GTDB lineage: Bacteria > Bacteroidota > Bacteroidia > Bacteroidales > Bacteroidaceae > Bacteroides. The sequence goes on from NZ_QVML01000002.1 coordinate 290,822, forward strand.
ATCCTATATATGGATAAGCACCTGTACTAGCTCCTATCTGTGTTATCAAATCATCCAGTGCTTTATACATTGAAGTACTACTATTACGAAACTTATGACTTTCATCTATGATGATCAAACCATAATCTTTATACTCGAAATCAGAAGAAAAAACACAGGAATCAATCTCGTCAAAATCAGCTTCATCCATATCATCAACAAGCTTACCTATACTTCCTGTCGTAATATAATCGATAGCCGAATCCATTTTATCTACATTGTCTGCATCAAACAGTTTTACGGTTTCTTTCCATCCTGACTGAATGGCAGGAGGAGTTACAACAAGTACTTTACGCTCACGACCATCATCATCAGGCATTCTTAGAAAGTGTTTCATTATAAGTGTTCCTACAATGGTTTTGCCTAACCCCACAACATCTGCCAACATAAAGCCACCGTGTTCTCTCATAATGGAAAAACACTGTTTTACTGCCTCTATCTGATACGCCAACGGATCAAAGCTTTTTGGAAGATAACTCTCTATCAACTGCTGCTGGTTCATATCAACAATGCTACCGAACTTATATTGTAGGAGCTTAATGTACAATTCATAAGGTGTCAACTTTACGACCACTTTTGCATCCTCTTCTGCTTTCACTCTTACAGGTGCGCCTCTCAATATTTCTTCAAGGAATGTTTTATTCCAAGGTATTGATAAATTCCATTTCTCATCAAACCAACAGTTATGTCCTTTTGTATATGAATACTCATTTGGTACAGCTGTGACTCGACTTGTATCTGTTTCCAAATAATTCAATTCCGAATTGCCTTCTAATCCCTTTTGAGTAAAATTACTACTGCCAATAATACCAACAGCATAATTTTGTCCGCAAAAAACATAACATTTTGCATGAAAGAATTGAGCATCACCATCTTCATTCTTTTTGTAAATACGGATTTGAAATCTGCTTTCATCCTCTTTTTCCTTACAATATTCTAGAAGCAAGCGCACAACCTCTACATATTTATCAATCACTTCAAGTTGTTGTATATCCCTCTTGATATAATCTTGTGGGAACTTCGCATCTTTACAAATAGGATTAGCTAATTGATTTTGACGTACAATTGGATCAGCCCCTATCAGTAGCTGAAGAGTTGTTCCCTCTTTTTTTAGAAATTCTTTCAACTCATTATAAACCAAAAAAGTGCCAGGAATATCCCAATATCCTGTTGCTATTTTTATAGTCTTACAATTGGCATTGGTTATACACTCTTTAATAGTGTTGACTAACCTCAAGCATTCATCTGAATTATCAATAAGAGTATTCGTCATAACATTTTCGTTTCGTTAGATTTTACATATTCACTAAGAATGAAACATTCTTTCAAGTTCCTTCATTTGCGTTATGAGAGATTCAAACGTAGGAGCTTCTCCATAAATCATCGCCAGACGCATATCGTTATAGTCTTGTTCCCAAATATCCATCAAGGATTTGTGTGGAACAAGACAGATACGCCTACGGATGTCAGGAGTATAATCAACGCCATTCACATGAGTAAAACATTCACGGTGATGATGGATAGTCGTCCATAATTCATTATTAGAAACAGCATTCAATGCTATCTCTGTTTTCATCATCATTGCCAAGTCATAAAGATGACGCGACTTTCTATTCGCATCACTCATAGAGGTTACTGAAAACAACTCATGCAACAAGAAAGCCTTTTCCAAAAATGTCTTTTCGGCAAGAGCCGTCGGTATGGCAACTGTCTGAATGGTTGTTTCAATTGGAAGGTATTGCTCTACAATACTCTTCACTTCTGCTTTAGAGGTAGGTTCCAATAAAGAACGAGAACCAATCTCCAATTTGACTTCTGAATGCAAGTACGGTAGTTCAGTATCGAATAAAGAATAGTAACGAATATGTATGACACGTGGTTCCGGGTAGGTATTGTCACCCTCTCCATCAGGATCAGCCTCTATTGACAACCATTTATCCAAATCATTTTCCACAACTGCCGATTTCAAAGATTGGCACAATTCATCACGGACAAATACAGATGAACACTTTCTGAGACGTTTGATTTGCTTCTTTGTCAAATCACCTTCAAATCCCCAGATAGACGGATCTATAGCCAAATCTATATCTTCAGAAAAGCGTTGAATAATGTTCCACACTTTACTCAAAGAAGTGCCGCCTTTAAACACCAAATGTTTTGCTATTGGCAAAGAGAATACGATTTGAAGCATCGTTGTTACCCACAAGTCTTTTTCAATGGCTTGAACCGGAAGCCCGGTTTTATTGGCAGCTTGCGTAATGACCATTATTTGCTGATCGGTGGTAAGCAAGAAGTAGTTATTCATAGGCATTTTTTATAATCGTTCTTATCCAAGCAGGCATCAATGACGCATCCGCCATCACTTTTTCTTTTGATTCTTTCTCTAATATCTGTTTAAGTTGGGCTATCTGCGACTCTGTTATCTTATCTTGTCCCAGTTCTTTTAAGGCAAAGGTAACAAGCATCGCCAATTTATTTGTAAAAGCTAAATTCTTGGGCGATGTAAATCGGAATTGAATAGATTTACCATTTCCAAGATTGATTTTCCGCCTTGTTCCATCAGTCAGATAAACAAAGTTCATGGGAATTTGAGTAGAGAGTCCCAACTTATTGAGCGCATGAATTCCCGTAGGCACTATTCTCGCCTTATCACGCCGGGCAATACTATCGGCTATTTCTTCAATGGAAGGATAGAGCACCCCCAGTCCCATTATCTTATCTTGCTTAGGATAACAATAGATACCTCTTGCTAATCGAAGAATCTGATTCTTTTCTGTTAGCCGTTCCAGAGCTTTACCTATGCTCTTAGGTTCGCCAAAGTCAATAAAATCATTGGGGAAAAAGATAGCTCCTTCTCCTTTTGCTCTTATCACTTCTATTATCTTATCTTCGATACTCATCATACAACTCGCTTTGTCGCAAAAGTAACACATTTTTTCGACAAACAAGTTGAAATTGTCATTTCATTCTATTTTATGGGTTGGGTCTCTGACTCTCTATTCTAATAAATCGACTTTACTTTATTGTCGCACTCTATATATACGATATATTAAAATAAAGGTAGGGAAGAAAGATAAAGAATAGTTTTCTTCCCTACCTTCAAAACCAGAAATTTGTAAAGCATACACGTAATATCATCCACTACCTAAGCGATATTAGTGGAGAAATCTCTACCCTCAGAGAGATCGATTCGTTAATGAAAAATAAAAACGTTAAAAGTGAGCGTTTTAACACACAGGAACAAGGAAATTTTCTAACTTTCTACCTTTTAAAGACCAATACAATGAATGCCAACAAGTTATATATGCTGTATCGGCAAATAGATACTGATTAACAACGATTATAAAACATATACTATTGATTAAATCGGCTGATTATCAGTCGATTTTTTCTTCTCTATATTCTCGTTAATCATTTTTATTTTGGTTAGAATGGTCAACCTTATTTTGGAGCAAGGGGTCAAAATCGTTTGGTCTACAGGGGTAATCAGAACAAGATTTTCCAATATTTTCTGAAGACAAATATACGAATGATTTAAGACCTATGTTGATGAATGCTTCTTGAAAGTGCAAAAAGCAATCTAAAATGCACTATCGCAGTGCAAAAATAATTATCTTTGCAAAAAAAGGAAGAAATATGGATAAGTTATTTGAATATTCCAATAGGCTGATAAAAGAAACTGATACGAAGTTTCTTCGATATGTGTACGATGAAATAAATTGGAAAAGCAGGATGATAGGTCTTATCGGACCTCGTGGTGTTGGTAAGACAACATTAGTCTTGCAATATATCAAGCAAAATCTCAATCCTGCCGAAACGCTTTATGTAACGGCAGAAGATTTTTATTTTGTTGATAACCGATTTGTTGATTTGGCTGATACTTTTGTTAAGCATGGCGGTAAGTACCTGTTTATAGACGAAATCCATAAATACAAAGATTGGTCAAAGGAATTAAAGTTGATTTACGATTATCACAAAGATTTGAATGTCGTATTTACTGGTTCTTCTGTTTTGGATATAAAAAAGGGAGCTTCTGATTTAAGTCGTAGGGCTGTTATATACAATATGCAGGGTTTGTCTTTTCGAGAGTATTTGCAATTGTTTCATGGTATTTCCGCAAGAACCTACTCACTAGAGGAAATATTGCAGCACAAAGTTGAATTGCCTGTACAACATCCACTACCTCTTTTCTCTGACTATTTAAAAACTGGGTATTATCCGTTTGCCATAGAAGAAGATTTCGGATTACGTTTAGGGCAAATTATCAACCAAACTTTAGAAAATGATATTCCGATGTACGCTGATATGAATGTAGCGACCGGGCGAAAACTAAAACAATTACTTGCCATTATTTCTAAAAGCGCACCATTCAAGCCAAATATGAGTAAGATAGCAGAAATGCTTTCTGCAAGTCGGAACAATATAGCAGACTATTGCCTATATATTGAAGAAGCGGGCATGATTGCCCAATTAAGAGATAATACTGGCGGTGTTCGAGGCTTAGGTAAAGTCGATAAAATATATTTGGACAATACTAATCTTATTTACAATCTTGCCGAAGATACATCCAATATCGGAAATATTAGGGAAACATTTTTTATCAACCAAATGCGAGTAAAATATGACGTATTCGCATCGCCTGTTGCTGACTTCTTGATAGATAATAAAATCTTTGAAGTTGGAGGCAAGAACAAGGGACAGAAGCAAATCAAGGAGGTTGAGAATGGATATATTGTAAAAGACGATATAGAGAGCGGATATTTGAATATTGTACCATTGTGGCAATTGGGGATGACGTATTGAATTTTATTACTACTCTAAAAGATGAGTTGAGATATAAATTCCAGTTGTCGCAAAATCTACGACAACTGGAATTTATCGTATAATATCTACATATTTGTAGATATCCCAATATATAAACATGGTATATAAGATAGGAAGTATCCGTCTCATATCGCAATTTGTGCAAAGAGATAGAAACTTATAAGAGTTCGCAAGAATTTGATCCGTTAAAAACGACAAGTGAACATCAAGAACCCCAAGATGAACCTCAAGAGAAAAAATAGAACAGATCATACTTGAAGAGATTTGAAAAAACAACAAAATCACAAGAGAAGAGTTGGCTGGAATCACTTATGCTAGTTTAAGCACTATTAAGCGTAGATTGAAAGGAATGAGTGATAAATTCGTCTATGATTTTAAGGCATATAGGTAATATTTATAAATCAGAAGAATTGGATGATAGTTCAACTTGTGCAAATCTTGCACAAGTTGAAAAGGGAAGTGAAAGAAAGAATTCTCGTACCATCTTAAGATATCAGGTTAACTTGTCAGGCATAGCTTTGTGCTCCGTCAGCCTATGGATCATGGTTGCTCAGCCATAGGCAAACACAGACCCAATGCTATTCATTGTTTTTTCCAATACTTTATTGCGATAACTTATTGAGTTATATCCATAACTTATTGGCTTATTGTGTGTTATTTGCTTAAAGGACTATCGGAAGAATTACATAGCTATAGAACAATGGTGATTAAGGAAATGAGGACCTAGGAGAATGTAGCTTTCTCACCGTGTCCTCTTCCTAACAGCATCAGAATTGCCCTTGTCAAGGACGTTTTTCTAGATTTTCCAATACAGCAAAACGGATAATACACAAAGTTTCTCGTTTGTACTCTCTGCGATTATACCTCGTGCCTTTACACATCCAGCAACTACACGGAGTTCCTGTTTTTTTGTAACCCTGCGCCCATTTTTCTCTAGCCAGTTCAAACCAATGAGGGTGTTCATCGCAGTTGCCATCTTCGCGAATGATGCAATGTCCATAAGCTGCATAAAGAATCATGCGCGCTTTGAATAATCGATTTTGTTGGTTACGTCTCCAAAGTTTGTTTCTTTTGTCCATCGTCTCTTTGTTTTAAAATTAGAATGGACAAAGAGGTTATTTTCTTTATGTTTGAAATATCCATAACATTTGATTTTAGATTGTTGATATGGAAGTATATACAAAGGTTGTGCCAAAATATTTATCGTGTGTTGTTGGTCTTATGTGGAATAATTCGTTTGTTCTCTAGGACTGGATCCATGAGAAACCGAAAGGGATAGTTCTGTTTATAGCAAAAAACTCTCTATATTTGTGAAAAATGGAATATGCTCCATAGAAAAACAAGCTGAAGCACAAGGTAGTCAAAACAATTATTGATAAACCATTATGAACAAACAAGATTACATACAAGCCAATAAGGATTGGCTGGAAACAAAAGCAAAGGAAGTGGGCGTCAAGGCTCTTCCCAAAGGGATATATTATAAAGTGATAAGTGAAGGAAAGAATGATGGCAAACATCCGATGCCACGCAGTATAGTTACTGCTCACTACACAGGCTGGACTATAAACGGAAAGAAATTCGACAGTAGCCGTAGCGGTGCACCGATAGCATTCCGCTTGAACGAGCTGATTGAAGGTTGGATTATCGCAATGCAGCAGATGTGTATCGGTGACAAATGGGAGATATACATTCCTGCCGAATTGGGATATGGCAAGTTCTCACAACCGGGTATTCCCGGTGGCTCAACGCTCATTTTTGAAATAGAACTGTTGGGTATTGCGTAGTGTCTTCTGATAAAACACCACATCCAGTTCCTTTCCGAACTTTTGCGCTACCTGCTTAATGCATCCGCACTGCTCGAATCCGCAATTTTCGAAGAAACGAAGACTGGCTTTGTTTGCTCCGTCTATCACAGCTAGAATGTTTTTGATTCCCTTTTCACGGATAATTATTTCCAACAACTCCATTGCTTTGTAACCATAGCCCTTACCTGTGTGTTCGGGCTTGAAATAGATGGTTGCTTCTGTGGTAATGTCGTATGCTTCGCGTGGCTTGAAACGGGCGCAGTAGCAAAATCCTACGGGGATGTTGCTCTCTTCCTCAATAATAAGGTAGGAGGGGTATTGGGAGATACCGATGGGGATAAAGCTTTTCAGCGTCTCTATAGAAATTGGTTCGGTGAAGTAAACCACCGTGGTGTGGAGTATGTAGTAATCGTATATTTCTTTTACAAAGAGAAGGTCTTCCTCTTGCAACTCTTTCAGGTAAACAGACATGGCGGATTGTTATTCGTTTTTCGACATGCGTTCTTCAATAAATCGTATTTTCAGCAGGGCTTCCTTTTGCTCTGTTTTTATTTGTTCTATGGCAGAGAGAAATTGTGCCAGTTCGTAGATATTTACCAAAGCCTCTTTGTCCGCCTTGGTCATGTTAGTATTGAATTTTTTATCACCAAGATACTCTACACGAATATTTTTATCGTTATTGAGATATATAAAACCCATTACGTTGCCATCTTCTCCTATGGGATAGTCAGCCTTTTCAATCTTTTCGTCGAGGTCGGTAGTTTCGTATATATCTTTGGATGGGGGAGTTTCGGCGAAAGTGCCGTCGGCAATGCTAACCTTTACTGCCGTGTGGTGAATACTGTTTTTGCCACAATAGATAGAGGTCATAAGCATCTTGCCAAGTTCGTTTACCTGAAAACGCAGGTAGGCGCGATGCAGATTCTTTTCTACGATTTGCGTAGGCCAGAAATAATTGCCTACTTCCTGATATTCTTCGTTTTTCTCTAGTGTGAACTTACCTTTGATTGCTTCAAACCCGGCTTGTTTCTCGGTAAGCATACTGTCGAGATAGGCGAGGCTTTGCTGCTGCTCTTTTAACTCTACCTGTTGTAATAGTTTGATACCTTCCTTACGGGCATTAATAGCTTTGGGATAAAGTATTTTGATACTGTCTATCTGTATTTTAGCTTCGTTGAAGTTATTGGCGGCAAATGCTTCGGCAGCCAGTTGTAACTTGGAGGAAGCCTTCTCTTCCACGTTTTCTCCGCAAGCGCTAAAGATGGTCGCGACAAGAAGAAGGGTAAGTAATTTTTTCATAATGAAGTGCTTTAATGAAAAACAAAAGTACGAATAAACTGATTAATTTGTACTTTTGTAGGATGAAACTGTTATAAGAAACGTAAAAGGGATGATTGAGCTTACCACCGAAGATTTGAAACATTGCTTCTCGGGCAAAGTATTTGAAACAATTTCTGCCACTGCCGACGAGCTGGGATTGGAATGTTACGTTGTGGGTGGTTATGTACGCGACCTCTTCCTGGAACGCCCCTCCAAAGATATTGATGTAGTCGTTGTGGGGAGTGGTATCGCTATGGCAGAAGCGTTCGGGAAAAAGATAGGGCGCTCGGCACAAGTAACCGTATTCAAAAACTTCGGTACGGCACAAGTGCGCTACAAAGGCATGGAAGTGGAGTTTGTAGGTGCTCGTAAGGAATCTTACCAACGCGATTCGCGCAAGCCCATCGTAGAAAATGGCACTTTGCAGGACGACCAAAATCGTCGCGACTTTACCATCAACGCATTGGCAGTCTGCCTGAATAAAGCGCGTTTTGGCGAACTCGTCGATTCTTTCGGTGGCGTTAATGACTTGAAAGAAAGGACTATCCGCACTCCGCTCAATCCGGATATAACCTTCAGTGACGACCCGCTACGAATGATGCGTTGCATTCGTTTTGCTGCCCAGCTCAACTTCTATATTGACGATGACACTTTCGAGTCGCTTACACGCAACTGTAACCGCATTGAGATTATCTCCAAAGAACGTATTGCCGACGAATTGAACAAAATAGTTCTTTCGCCCATTCCATCCAAAGGTTTTATAGATTTGGAACGCAGCGGATTGTTGGAACAGATTTTTCCGGAGCTACATCGTTTGCAAGGTGTCGAAGTGCGTAGTGGGAGAGGGCATAAAGACAATTTCTATCATACACTCGAAGTTCTTGATAATATAAGCAAGCATACCAATAACCTTTGGCTGCGTTGGGCTGCTATCCTTCATGATATAGCCAAACCCGCTACCAAACGTTGGGAGCCTCCTGTGGGTTGGACGTTTCATAACCACAACTTTATAGGAGCCAAAATGATACCCACCATCTTCCGCAACATGAAACTGCCGATGAATGAGAAGATGAAATACGTACAGAAAATGGTTACGTTGCACATGCGCCCCATTGCCATTGCCGACGAAGAAGTAACCGATTCGGCGGTCAGGCGCTTACTTTTCGAAGCGGGTGATGATATCGACGATTTGATGATGCTTTGCGAAGCGGATATAACCTCCAAGAATGAAGAACGCAAATCGCGCTTCCTCAATAACTTCAAGTTAGTGCGGCAAAAACTGAAAGATATTGAAGAGAAGGATCGCATACGTAATTTTCAACCACCTATTAGTGGTGAAGAGATTATGAGACTTTTTAATTTGCAACCTTGTCAGGAAGTGGGCTCGTTGAAGAGTTCTATAAAAGATGCTATCTTGGATGGAATAATTCCGAATGAGTACGATGCAGCCTACGAATTTATGCTGAAAAAGGCGGGCGAAATGGGGCTAAAGTTAGTTGTTTCGTGAGCCTATGGCATTTGCCTCTTGAGACTATGGCTCGCGGGTCAAATGCTTATGGCTCAGAGGTCAAATACCATAAGCATTTGACCTCTGAGCCATAAGCTCTAAAACGCGTAGAACGGGTCTTATGCCAGTTCTATTATCTCTTCCGGACAGTGTGTTAATTTCTCGGCATTTTCTTTTGTTACTAACCATGAATTCTCGACACCTACAGGACCTACACCCGGCAGTACAATTTTGGGCTCTATGGCAATTACCATACCCGGCTCTAGCTCTGTTCTTACACGCGAAGCTAATACAGGCAATTCATTGATTTGTAGTCCAATGCCGTGACCCACGAATTTTGCTTGTTGTTCCAGACCCATAAAATAGTTACCAAAACCACTTTTGTTGGCTATGTCTAGTGCGGTTTTGTACAAATCTTCGCACACAATACCCGGTTTACACATTGTTGCAAGCGCCTCTTGAATTTCCAGGCACACTTGATGCCCGGCATAAGCTTGCTCTGTGGTTTTTCCAATAGAGAACACGCGGCTCATATCGCTCATGTACCCGTTGAAGTTGCCACCGTAATCTACCATAACAGTAGTTCCCGGAGTCAGCAACGTGCCATTTGCGCTGATAGGTAACGCGGGGTTGCCTGCTCCACCCAAAGCGAAGTCAAAAGGAGAAGGTGCGGTGGCATTGTCTCCAGCCAAGATGCTTCCCATAAATATCTCCATAGAGTGACCGAAAGTGCGGAAAAGACCCAAACACCCTTCCAAACGCATCAACCGTTCTATTTCGATGGAGAATTCAATATCTGTCATGCCGGCTCTATATACTGATGGTATTTTGTTGTAAGCACTTGTATGTGCCGCGCCTGCTCGACGGAAAAGCTCTATTTCTAAATCTGTCTTTATGCTTCTCGCTTCTCGCAGCAGTGGTGTGCCGTTTACCACAGTTGCTTCGGGGAATAGGGAAGCCAAACGGGTATATTCAGTATAGGGCAGTTCGTCTCCTTCCAACATCAGGGTTTGCGGCATAGGAATTCCATGCTCTTGCAGTAGCTCCACAATTTGCTCGGGCTTGCGGATGCTATCGACAAATTCTCCCGTGATATTATTGGGACGTTTTACAAAGATGCGGGCAGGCTGATGCAGTGGTAGGTAAAGATAACCGCTGATAATTTGTCCGTATGTGTACAATAGGTTTACATTGGTTGAGATGAGGGCGGCGTCAATATTATTCTTCGCCATTAATGAGCGTATTTTATCTCTACGCATTTTTAATTCAGGTAATACCATAAACAATTTTTTACTTAGAGTTATAATCCACCTTTGTGGTAGTGGGCTACAAATGTAAGTCTTTCTTTCTAAAAAGAACAATGCCACCTATCTTCTTTTCAGTAAAGACGGTGGCATTGTAGCTCAAATACTTATAATGTGAAACGTTTTTCTCGTATAGAATCAGTAGAATTAGGGTTTATTTTGTTAGATAATACCTTGCCCCATCATAGCATGCGCTACTTTCATAAAGCCTGCGATGTTGGCGCCTTTGAGGTAATTTATGTATCCGTCTGCTTCTGTTCCGTATTTTACACATTGTTGATGAATGCCGTGCATAATGCTCTTCAGTTTTTCATCAACTTCGGCTTCGCTCCAATTAATGTGCATAGCATTTTGTGTCATTTCTAAACCGCTGGTTGCTACACCACCTGCATTAACAGCCTTGCCTGGTCCATAAGGTATGCGTGCTTCGATGAATGCGTCAATTGCTTCGGGAGTACAACCCATGTTGGATATTTCGCCAACAAACTGTACACCATTCTTTACAAGATTAGCTGCATCGTCTCCATTCAACTCGTTTTGAGTAGCGCAAGGAAGTGCAATGTCTACTTTTACTTCCCAAGGACGTTTGCCGGCAACAAAGGTAGAGCCGGGGAATTTTGCTGCGTAAGGTTCAACAATATCATTACCACTAGCACGAAGCTCCAACATATAGTCAATTTTCTCGCCACTGATTCCGTTCGGGTCATAGATATACCCGTCGGGACCAGATATGGTAACAACTTTAGCTCCCAGTTCATTAGCTTTTAGGGCAGCACCCCATGCCACGTTTCCGAAGCCCGATAAAGAAATAGTCTTACCGTTGAAATCCAATCCCTTACTCTTTAGCATGTCATGAACAAAGTAAAGACCGCCAAATCCTGTGGCTTCGGGACGAATTAATGAACCACCAAACTCCAATCCTTTACCTGTAAAGGTACCGGTGTGTTCGCGGGTTAATTTTTTGTACATGCCAAACATATAGCCTACTTCACGTCCACCTACACCAATGTCACCTGCTGGTACATCCATGTCGGGACCTAAATGACGCCACAGTTCGAGCATGTATGCTTGGCAGAAACGCATGATTTCGGCATTGCTCTTACCACGTGGAGAGAAGTCCGAACCACCTTTACCACCACCCATAGGAAGTGTAGTAAGTGCATTCTTAAATGTTTGTTCAAATCCTAAGAATTTCAGGATAGAGAGGGTAACGGACGCGTGAAAGCGTATGCCACCTTTATAAGGTCCTATTGCATTGTTAAATTGTACGCGGTAGCCAAGGTTAGTTTGTACTTCGCCTTTGTCATCTACCCATGTTACTCTGAACGTAAAGATACGATCGGGTTCCACTAAACGCTCGATAATCTTGTTTTTCTCAAATTCGGGATGCTGGTTGTAAATGTCTTCAATGGAAATCAATACTTCTTTTACTGCTTGAAGATACTCTGATTCTCCCGGGTGCTTTGCCTCTAGCGAGGACATGATTCGTTCAATGTTCATGATATTCTGTTTTTAAGGTAAACTATCAAAATGATATGTATTTATACTGCAAATATAGACTTTATTTCTTATTGGCAAATAGAAACGTGTATAATTTTGGTTAATTGCTGATAAAATGATATTGAGGAAGAGGGGCGGAATAATATTCCGCCTTGTTCTCCTTTATGCTTTTTAGTTTGTTTTATTGGAATTTTGGATTCATTTCAAGATTATACATGATAAATCCATAAATATCCGCTTGTTCTTCTAACACTTTGCTCATTGGTTTGCCTGCACCGTGTCCGGACTTGGTATCAATACGGATTAATGTAGGATTTGTTCCATCATTGGCTACTTGTAGTTGCGCGGCATACTTAAAGGAGTGCGCAGGCACTACGCGGTCATCATGATCGGCAGTTGTTACCATCGTTGCGGGATAGGTGGTTCCTTGTTTCAGATTATGAAGCGGTGAGTAAGCATAGAGATATTTGAACATCTCTTCGCTCTCTTCGCTGGTACCATAGTCGGGTGCCCAGTTCCAGCCAATGGTGAATTTGTGATAACGCAACATATCCATAACACCAACTTGTGGTATGGCAACGGCAAACAGGTCGGGACGTTGGTTCATACACGCGCCTACCAAAAGTCCACCGTTTGAACCGCCAACGATAGCAATTTTCTTATTGTTGGTATATTTATCTGCGATTAAATATTCGGCAGCGGCGATGAAATCATCAAAAACATTTTGCTTATTCAGCTTGGTGCCGGCTACGTGCCATGCTTCGCCATACTCGCTTCCACCACGCAGATTAACCTGTACGTATATACCTCCGTTTTCCAGGAATGGAATGCGTGTTGTACTGAATCCGAGGGTCAAACTCACATTGAATCCACCATATCCATATAGAAATACAGGGTTGTTTCCATCTTTCACTAAACCTTTTTTATAGGTAAGGAACATGGGGATTTTTGTACCATCCTTGCTGGCAAAGAATATTTGTTCGGTGGTATAATCTGCCGGTACAAATTTCACTTCGGGTGCGCGGAATATCGCATAGGTATTTGCTTTGATATCATATTTAAAGATAGTAGCAGGGTAGGTAAACGAGCTGAACGACATAAAACACTCACTGTCATCTTTGTCGCCACTGAAATACGCCGAACCAATAGTGGGCAAAGCTACTTCGTGAATTAATTTTCCATTAAGGTCGTAAACGTATGGATGGCTCGATGCGTCTTGGTTATAAACAGCAATTAATTTTCCGTCGATAACGCTGGCGCTGGACAGTACGGCATCAGCTTCGGGCAACACAACATCTGCGGTAGCCAACTGGGGTTTGTTCAGTGTTACTTTTACAACCTTGTTTTTCGGAGCATCGGTATTGGTAAACAAATAGATAACATTGCCTATGGTGTTTAGTGGCGAGGTGCGGAATTCATCATTACCATCAATCAGTTCGAAAGAGGCATTCTTCTTTGCTAGATCTTTCACAAAGAGTCTGTTTCCTCTGTTAGCTCCGGATTCGGTTAAGAAAAGCATGTTTTCTTCTTGTGGGCAATATACGGAATAGAAACGTTTTGGATATGCTTTATTTTCGTAAATCAGTTTATCTTCACTTTGTGGGGTGCCGATGGTGTGATAGTACACCTTGTGGTATTCGTTTACGCTGGAATATTCCTGTCCTTCAGGGGTGTCGTAGGCACTATAATAGAAACCATCTCCTTGCCAGGATGCTCCCGAGAACTTCGCCCATTTAATGTGGTCATCCAGTTGTTTGCCTGTCTTCATGTCAATAACATAGATTTCTCTCCAGTCTGATCCGCTACGCGAAATCACATATGCGGCATACTTCCCATTGTTAGAGAAATATACGCCCGAAAGAGCTACCGTGCCATCGTCCGACAATTTATTGGGATCAAGAAACACACGCGGTTCTCCATCTAAAGCATCTTGTACGTAGAGTACACTTTGGTTTTGCAAACCATCATTTTTATAGAAATAGTACTTGCCTTGCTCTTTGAAGGGTGTTCCGTATTTTTCATAATCGGTCAGTTCGGTGAGCCTGTTCAGCAATTCTTGACGGAAAGGGATACGCTTCAGGTAATCATAGGTAACTTTGTTTTGTGCTTCTACCCAAGCGGCAGTAGCTACCGAAGTGTCGTTCTCCAACCAGCGATAAGGATCACTAACTACTGTACCGAAGTACTCGTCGGTAACATCTTCTTTCATTGTTTCGGGATACGTAATTTTCTTTTGTTGTGCACAAGATGCAAGCATAAGCATTGTCATTAAGAAAAGAGATAAGTGTTTCATAAATAATGATATTTAAGATTATGTGAAAGACAAAGTTAGCGAAAGGGTTTTATTTGCAAGTTTTTTTGCGAGTATTTTTCAATAGTAAGAAATAGTTCTGAATTTGCTCGTTTTTTTTTATTTGATACTATTTGGCGCTGTTTGTTTTCTTTTTAAGGTAATAATAGTACGGGATGCACAAATAAAACTTTACACATCGGAAATATGCAGCGAACCTCTACTTCCAAATGCAGCATTTCACTCAAGCGAAATGCTGCATTTCGATTAAGTGGTTTGCTGCATTTCGGAGTCATCAAATGCTGCATTTGTAAAAACCGGTTCACAGTACCTTGTAGCTGTGCTTTTCTGTAAACAATTCGCACTTTTGAGGAACTCGTTCAATGACTTTTGTTAAGATAATATTTTACATTTCTTTTTATCAATAAATTCTCTTACTTTTGTAAAAGCAACCCCACGCGGATAAACAATCAAGAATATGCTTAGCAAATTAAAACTGAATCAACTCTACCTTAAAGATACGCAGTTTGCCAATCTGATGACCAAACGCATCTTTAACGTACTTCTTATAGCTAATCCTTACGATGCCTTTATGCTCGAGGACGATGGGCGTATTGATGAAAAGTTGTTCAATGAATATACTTCGTTATCACTTCGTTATCCACCACGTTTCTCGCAGGTAAGTACTGAAGAAGAGGCCTTTGCTTTGTTGGAGCAAATTCCATTCGACCTCATTATCTGTATGCCCGGCACGAGCGACAATGATAGTTTTGATATTGGTAGGCGCATTAAATCCATCTATCCGCATATTCCTATCGTAGTGCTTACTCCGTTTAGCCATGGTATTACCAAACGTATTGAGAATGAAGATCTCAGCGCATTTGAATATGTATTCTGTTGGTTGGGAAATACGGATTTGTTGCTTTCTATCATCAAACTGATAGAAGACAAAATGAATTTAGAACACGATGTGGCAGAGGTCGGCGTGCAGCTTATACTCTTGGTGGAAGATAGTATTCGCTTTTACTCATCAGTGCTTCCTAACCTCTATAAATTTGTGTTGAAACAAAGTCAGGAATTCTCTACCGAGGCACTCAATGCGCATCAACGTATGCTTCGTATGCGCGGTCGCCCTAAAATAGTCCTAACCCGTACCTACGAGGAGGCAATGGAACTCTACGATAAGTATTATAATAATGTACTGGGGGTTATTACAGATGTTCGCTTTCCCAACCATGGCGTGATAGATTCTATGGCAGGCATCAAACTCTGCGATGCTGTACGTAAGAAAGACCCCTTTGTGCCACTTATCATTCAGTCGTCCGAAACAGACAATACGGCCTATGCCAGTAAGTTTGGCGCCAGTTTTATTGATAAAAACTCCAAAAAAATGGATGTGGATTTGCGGCGTATCGTGTCTGATAACTTTGGTTTCGGCGATTTTATCTTTCGTAATCCCAACACCAACGAAGAGATCGCTCGTGTAAAGAACCTTAAAGAGTTACAAAACATCCTGTTTGCACTTCCTGCCGAGTCATTTTTATACCACATCAGTCGCAATCACGTTTCGCGTTGGCTCTACTCGCGCGCGGTGTTCCCAGTGGCAGAGTTCCTTAAGCCCATAACATGGGAGAGTCTGCAAGACTTGGATGCACATCGAAAAATCATCCTTGAAGCCATAGTGAAATACCGCAAAATGAAGAATCAGGGTGTAGTTGCTATCTATGAGCGAAACCGCTACGATAGTTATTCCAATTTTGCTCGTATAGGCGATGGGTCGCTGGGAGGTAAAGGACGTGGCTTGGCATTTATAGATAACATGCTTAAGCATCATCCCGAGTTCAATGAATTTGAGAATGCTCGTGTGGCAATACCCAAGACAGTGGTGCTCTGTACCGACATCTTCGATGAATTTATGGAGATGAATAATCTTTATCAGGTAGCACTCTCGGATGCCGATGACGCTGTTATTTTGAAATACTTTCTTAAAAGTAAACTCCCCGACCGATTTATCGAAGACTTCTTTGCTTTCTTTGAAGTCGTAAAGTCGCCCATAGCCGTACGCTCTTCCAGTCTACTCGAAGACGCACATTACCAACCTTTCGCGGGAATTTATAATACGTATATGATTCCGTATTTGGACGACCGCTACGAGATGCTTCGGATGTTGTCCGATGCAATCAAAGGGGTGTATGCTTCGGTTTTCTTCAGAGATAGCAAGGCGTATATGCAGGCTACTTCCAACGTTATAGACCAAGAGAAAATGGCGGTTATTTTGCAAGAAGTGGTTGGTAACCAGTATGGAGATCGTTTTTATCCTTCTATGTCGGGAGTTGCCCGTTCGCTTAATTATTATCCTATTGGCGACGAAAAAGCAGAAGAGGGTACGGTGAATCTTGCACTTGGATTAGGGAAATATATTGTGGATGGCGGACTAACACTTCGTTTTTCGCCTTATCATCCCAATCAGGTACTGCAAACCAGTGAAATGGAAATTGCTCTCAAAGAGACACAAACCAGCTTCTATGCGCTCGATATGAAGAATGCTGCCGAAGAATTCTCTATTGACGATGGGTTTAATCTTCTCAAACTTCACGTAAAAGAGGCGGAGAAAGATGGCGCACTTCAATATATCGCCTCTACTTACGACCCGTACGATATGATAATCCGTGATGGACTTTATCCGGGTGGGCGTAAGGTGATAACCTTTGCTAATATTCTTCAACACGACGTGTTCCCGTTGGCGAAGATACTCCAGCTGGTACTTAAATATAGTAATGAAGATATTCGCCGACCAGTAGAAGTTGAGTTTGCTGCTACTATGAGCAAAGATATTGATAAAAGCGGTACTTTCTACTTGTTACAAATACGCCCCATTGTGGAATCGCGTGAAATGTTGGAGGAAAATCTCTCTATTATTCCCGAAGAAAACGTTATTCTTCGCTCGGAGAATAGCCTTGGGCATGGTATTGCCGACGATGTGTATGATGTACTCTACGTAAAAACCGAAGGTTACAGTGCTTCCAATAATCAAGCTATTGCTTATGAAATTGAAAAAATAAATAGCCAGTTTCTTAACGCCGACAAAAACTATGTGCTTGTAGGGCCCGGACGTTGGGGAAGTAGTGACACATGGCTTGGTATTCCAGTGAAATGGCCGCATATATCCGCAGCTAAAGTAATTGTGGAGGCAGGGCTTACCAACTATCGCGTAGATCCCAGTCAGGGTACACATTTCTTTCAGAATCTTACCTCGTTTGGTGTAGGATATTTTACGATCAATGCCTTTATCAACGATGGCGTTTACGACCAAGAATTTCTTAATGCGCAACCGGCTGTAGAAGAAACAAAATATCTGCGGCATGTGCGATTTAAAAAACCAATTGTGATAAAGATGGATGGAAAGAAGAAACTGGGAGTGGTATTGAAACCGACTGAAGAGTAGCAAAAATAAAGTTGAAAGATGCAGTAATTAGATGTATTCATCGTTTATCTATTAAATTTTGAAACATCTTATTACAAAAACACATGAAACATCATCAACTTGCCACTACGTTGGCTATTGTTACTTTGTGTCTGTTTTTGAAACCAACAACAGCTTTGGCGGCAGACCCATCGTACAAGAAAAATCTATTCAGTCTTCACGCGGGCTATGGAAACATGGCTTGGGGAACAAGTGCACTAACAACGGCTTCGAATTCGTATGAAAACAAACTATGCTCCGGTTTTACTTTAAACTTGGAGTACGATCGCAGGCTTATTCCGCAACTTTCTCTGGGTATTGTGGCTTCTATGTACAATGCCAGTGGTAGCCATGCCGAAGGTAAAGACCATGTATACACTACCTTTATTGGTCCGCAATTAAGTGTTTACTTCTTGCCAACTACACCATGGATTGTGCGACTTTCTGCAGGTTTAGGTTATCTTGATTATAAGAACAACAGCAAAGTATTTGGCAAAAACCGAAAGGTAAACGGTGGCACAGGTGCAGCTATCTGTGGTCTACGTTTGGGCTATACATTCGCGTCTCATTGGAGTGTACATGCAGATGCCGGTTTGCTGTTTGGTGACTTGGATTCGTATAAAGTAAAGTATCACGGCGAGAAAGTAAAAGTATTACCTAAGGATGGCGATGAGGTGAATTTATCGCGCTATAACCTTTTAGTTGGCGTTTCTTATCATTTTTAACTAAATAAGCATTTACGATGAAAAAATATATAATCTTGTTGTTGGTTGTTATAGCCATATTCAATTTAGCGAGTTGCGACGAAGATAAATCAGTTGACCCTACTATTATGCCTGAGGTTACAACCGAAGGTAAACAAACCTTTGGCTGTCTGATAGATGGTTGGGTATATGTGGGTGGCAGATATTACTCAATCTTTTCACCAAAAAGAGATTCTTTTCAGTTTTGCTACAATCTGGAAGAGGATTGGATAGAAGTTTCTGTGTTAGTTTCGAGAGAGGAATACTTGTCTTTTATTATTCTGAACCCTCGCGAGGGTGAGACTGTTAATTATATTAATACAGCTTTTGGTATTGTTCCTTATCCCGATGGTCAAGTGCATATATCTCGCTTTGATAGAGAGTTGAGAATTATAAGTGGAACTTTTGGAGATGGAGAGCGGATAACTCATGGGCGGTTTGATATGGTCTATAATTTAGATAATGAGTAATAGATATAAATAAGAAAGTGCCACCTGGATTACTCCTGAGTGGCACTTTCTGAACTATGACTAATTATACCTATTGATTATAAAACACCTTGTGCCATTACTGCATTGGCAATCTTCATAAATCCTGCAATGTTTGCGCCTTTTACATAGTTTACATATCCGTCTTCTTCTGTTCCGTACTGTACACAGGCAGCGTGAATATTTTGCATGATTGACTTCAATTTAGCATCAACTTCTTCGCGGCTCCAACTCAAACGATATGAATTTTGTGTCATTTCCAATCCACTGGTTGCTACACCACCTGCATTGGCAGCTTTGCCCGGAGCGTAGAGAATCTTCGCATCTTGGAATACTTTGATTGCTTCGGGGGTAGAAGGCATGTTGGCTCCTTCGGCAACTGCGATACAACCGTTGGCGATAAGTGCTTTAGCATGGTCGCCATTAAGTTCGTTTTGAGTTGCACATGGCAACGCTACATCACACTTTTCACCCCAAGGCTTAGCACCTTCTACATATTTGCAACCGTATGTTTCGGCATATTCGCGAATACGACCACGGTAGAGGTTTTTCAATTCCATTACATAAGCCAGCTTTTCGCTGTCGATTCCTGCAGGGTCGTAGATGTAACCGTCAGAGTCTGACAATGTAACTACTTTACCACCCAGTTCTATTACTTTCTCAGCAGCGTACTGTGCTACGTTACCCGAACCCGAAATACATATTTCTTTGCCTTTCAGGTCTTGACCTTTGCGTTTAAGCATTTCCATAAGGAAGTAAAGAGTTCCGTACCCAGTAGCTTCAGGGCGAATCAAAGAACCACCAAATTCACGTCCTTTACCTGTAAAGGTACCCGTAAATTCGTGTGTTAGCTTTTTGTACATACCATACATGAAACCGATTTCACGTCCGCCAACACCAATATCGCCTGCGGGTACGTCAGTATCAGGACCGATGTGTTTCCACAATTCGAGCATGAATGCCTGGGTAAAGCGCATTACTTCACCGGCACTCTTTCCGCGTGGGTGAAAATCAGAACCTCCTTTACCACCACCCATAGGAAGTGTGGTAAGCGAGTTCTTGAATACTTGTTCGAATGCAAGGAATTTCAAAATCCCAAGGTTTACAGATGAGTGAAAGCGCAATCCTCCTTTGTATGGTCCGATGGCATTGTTGTGTTGCACGCGATAACCCATGTTGATTTGTACATTTCCATTGTCGTCTACCCATGTTACACGGAATTGATAAATTCTGTCTGGAATACAAAGACGTTCAATGAGGTTTGCTTTGTCAAACTCAGGATGTTTGTTGTATTCTTCTTCAATCGTGGCAAGAACTTCTTCTACTGCTTGATGATACTCCGGCTCATTGGGAAACCTTCTTTTCAAATCTTCTAATACCTTAACTGCATTCATTTCTTTTTTCCTTTAAATGGTTCGTTTATATAACTATTTTCTTGTCTTTTTTTGTTTGACGTTGCAAAAGTACAACAAAAAAACATTTGAACAAACAAAATATGATAAAAATGATTGTATTTGCATCTTTTTGTTTATTGTTATTGAATAATTATACTTTTGTGATAGGAAACTAAGGTTTTTGATGAATAATTGCTTGTTTAATCTATAGAAATCCGAAAAATAGAATCCAGTGTCTCTATATTCATCATTTTATGTAAAATACTTTGTTAAGTATGTTTTTTTTGTAAATTTGACGAAATAAGATTTTTAATACCAACAAAACTACAAAATATGAAAAAACTATTTTTTATTACTCTCTCCCTGTTTTTTGCGACGATATTGTCTGCTAAAGAATTTGTTGTTAATAATCCTGTATTCGAATTTACCACCTCGGGCATCGAGAGTGTAACCAAAATAGAATTCAGAAAAAATGAAACGCGTGTGCATATTCGCACTGATTTTGTGCCTGGCTGGTGGATAAAGTTTGAAAAGACAACTTTCATAGAAGACTCGGACAGTAAAGAAAGATGGTATGTTACACGTATGGAGAAAGGTGAACTTGATGAGAAAATACGTATGCCTGCCTCTGGAGACTCTGCTTTTGTGATATGCTTTCCTCCAATTGATAGAAAGAAAGTAAAAAAGCTTAATTATGGGAAAGGTGAGGAAACTAGAGTTTTCGGAATATCACTGAACCCGAAAGAAAAGCCGAAATCAAAAGAAGTTCCCGGTGAAGTATATGCTTGGATAGACAGGGAGCTAGGCAAAGCTAAAGAAAAAGCACCAATGAATTTAGATGCGGGTGAGTTCTTCCGAAAAGATACTGTACATATAATTGGCTATATCAATGGCTACAAACCCGAAGCCGGATTTAAAACCGGAATAGTATATACTGCAAATGAAATTACCCGTGAGAATTATCCCACTGTTGTTGAAGTGTACGAAGATGGCCGCTTTGAGTGTAAATTTATTATGAATCATCCGAAGTGCATGAATATTATTATCAATGAGAAGCCGGTTAGTGTTTACTTGGAACCGGGGCATACGATAGCTGTACTTCTTGACTGGAATGAATACCTACTGGCCGACAGATATAGGAATATACGGTATAATTTTAAAAATATCATCTATAAAGGACCACTTGCAAAAGTGAACAGTGAGCTGTGCGAGGCTTACCTAAAAATAAGAGAAGTAGATGCTGCAACTATACATAAAAGTGGATTTGATCAGGATCCGGATAGCTTTGCTGCTTACATAGAATCCATGACTGCCGACTATTGTGCTGATATAGAGAAAATATTGGCAGATGATACTCTTTGTCCGACAACTAAGGTTGTACTACGCAACAATATGATTCTTGAAAAATGGGTGTGGTTATTGAATTATGATATGCAAAAGGGGCGGAATCAGGAGCTTCCAATCGAGTTTTACAGTTTTCTTCGTGAAATTCCGCTGACATCACCTCACTTGATGCTTTCGTCCCAATTTTCGGTTTTTGTAAATAGGTTTGAGTATTGTGCACCATTATTTAAAGCAAATGTAGTACAGACGTCGGCGAAAGTGCTTCATCCCGAAAAGTCATTTGAAGAATATCTATTTGACGAATTGAAACTGAAGAAAACTCCAGAAGAGACAGCACATTTTGAAATGTATGAACGACTAAAAACCGGAGTAGCTTTGAGTCAATATGAATTGGATGCGTTTAATAAAAAAAACAAAGAGATCATTGAAAAATATTCGGAACAGCATAAAAAATATATTGAAAAATATATTAAACCTTTGAGGTCAAAGGTTGAGTACAATCAATTAAACCGCCAATTGACTGTATTGCAGCTGAAGGATTCTATATATACTGATGTATTAAAACTTGAACCGGGTGTTGTTTATGACATCACTAAAGTTCGTGAATTGGCTTCCTTCTTTAAGGGAATGATGAATCGCGAAGACTCAAGAGTGTATCTTAATAAACTATCCAAAAGTCTCAAAGAACCCTTCCTTAAATCGGAAGCGGAAAGAATTTACAATCATTATTTCCCAATAGGAGAAAAAACGGCTCATGAATTACCTGTCGATATGAAGGGCACAAATGTATTTAAACAGATGATAGACCCACACAAAGGAAAATATGTGTTTGTTGATTTTTGGTCAACCTCTTGCGGACCTTGTATATCTGGTATCAAAAAAATGAAAGAAACACGCGAGAAGTATAAAGATCATCCGGATGTGGCTTTTGTGTTTATTACCTCCGAAAGAGATACTCCGTTAGGAAAATATAACGATTTTGTGGCGGAACAGGAACTTATCAATACGTACAGAATCAGTTCCGACGATTTTTTGTATTTGCGCCAATTATTCAAATTCAATGGAATACCTCGTTATGTGTTGGTAGATAGAGAGGGGAAGATTGCAGACGATAATTACTCTATGTATTTATTTTCAACACATATAAAAGAACTTTTGAAAGAGCCCGAGTCGCCAACAAATTGACGCGTATTTTATTTCTTCTTTAGTGATTTGTATATCGGGATAAAAACAAATGCTCCCGACATAAGAATGGTAACAATGATTGGTCCGTCAATGCGTTCTGCGCTGATAAGTACGATGTAGCATAGTGCTCCCCAGAGGAGTACCAAGCAAACTATTTGTGTTTTAGAAAGAGAGCGTTTCATTTCAGAATTATTTTAAGAAAGCAAAGATAAAAAAAGTGCCGGAAACTTCTTCCCGGCACTCGCTTTATTATTAAGAAACTGTTTCTTAATCTTTTCGCTTGTTGAATACCATTGCGTCAATCACTGCTACTGCCGTGATGTTTACAATGTCTCTTACTGAGCTTTCGATATCCGTGAAGTGAATAGGCTTGTTTAATCCCATTTGAATAGGTCCGATTAGTTCGCTTTCGGTCATAGATTGTATAAGCTTATAACCGGCATTCGCCGAACTGAGGTTGGGGAATATTAATGTATTCACATCCTTTCCTTTCAATCTTGTGAATGGATATTTGGCATCGCGCATTTGCTTGTTTAATGCAAAGTTTACCTGCATTTCTCCGTCTATAAGTAAGTCCGGGTAATTCTTCTGCATGTAATCTACTGCTTTGTGCACCTTTGCCGGACTACCAGCCTGGTCAGATCCAAAGTTAGAGTAGGAGAGCATTGCCACTACCGGTGTGTTATTGAAGAAACGTACGGTTTTCTCTGCTAGGCGAGCCACGTCAATCAACGTATCCGAATCAGGATGACGGTTAATCAAGGTGTCTGCTAAGAAGTATGTACCTTTTTTGGAGTTTAAGATATGCATGGTTGCGAAGTGCTTAAATCCTTCCTGAATACCGATAACTTCTTTTGCTACCTTAATTGTATTGCTGTACTTGGTATATAATCCGGTGATGAATGCATCCGCATCTCCTGTTTCCACCATCATCATGCCGAAGTAATTGCGTTCAAACATCTTGTCGTTGGCTTCTTCGTATGTAGCACCTTCGCGAGCGCGTTTTTGCGAAAGGATACGTGCATAACGTTCGCGACGTTCCGCTTCGCAGTCGTGGCGCAGATTGACAACTTCGATACCTTCCAAACTTAAGTCAAGCTCTTTGGCGAGTTTGGCAATGCGCTCATCGTTACCTAACAAAATAGGATGACAAATACCTTCTGCCTTTGCTTCTACCGCCGCCTTTAGCATATTAGGATGTGTTCCTTCTGCATATACCACGCGTTGCGGATTGGTACGGGCTGTTTCATAAAGTTGACGGGTGAGTTTGGACTCGTATCCCATTAATTCGCGTAAATGTACCTGATAATCGTCCCAGTCTTCGATTGTTTTTCGGGCAACCCCCGAGTCCATAGCTGCTTTGGCTACTGCCATAGATACAACGGTTATTAGTCGTTGGTCTACAGGTTTGGGGATGATATAGTTTTTACCAAAACTAAGGTTATTTACTTTATAGGCTTCATTTACTACATCCGGAACAGGTTGTTTTGCCAAATCAGCAATAGCATGTACCGCGGCTATTTTCATTTGTTCGTTGATAGCACTTGCATGTGTGTCTAGTGCTCCACGGAAAATATATGGGAAACCGATTACATTATTTATCTGGTTAGGATAATCCGAACGCCCTGTAGCCATAATCAAATCAGGACGAGATGCCATGGCTTCTTCGTATGATATCTCAGGAGTAGGGTTGGCAAGCGCAAACACGATAGGCGTTGGTGCCATGCTTTTAATCATCTCTTGCGATACTACATTTCCTTTGGAAAGCCCCAAGAATACGTCGGCATCTTTCATGGCATCAGCCAATGTTTGTACGTCTGTACGGCTTGTGGCGAAGTAACTTTTTTGCTCATTGAGGTCGGTGCGGTTTTTGCTGATAGCGCCTTTACTGTCGAGCATTACAATATTCTCCAGTTTAGCACCCAGAGAAATATATAGCTTGGTACATGATACTGCCGAAGCTCCTGCACCATTTACTACAATCTTAACTTCGTCTATTTTCTTTCCGGCAATAGTCAATGCGTTGAGTAAGCCGGCACTTGAGATAATCGCGGTACCATGCTGGTCGTCGTGCATCACCGGTATATCTAATTCTTCTTTCAGGCGGCGTTCAATTTCAAAACATTCCGGTGCTTTAATATCTTCCAGGTTTATTCCACCGAAAGTTGGAGCAATGGCTTTTACTGCTTGAATAAATTTTTCGGGATCTTTCTCGTCTATTTCAATGTCAAATACGTCGATTCCCGCATATATCTTAAAGAGTAACCCTTTACCTTCCATAACTGGCTTTCCTGCAATTGCGCCGATGTCCCCCAACCCCAGCACAGCAGTTCCATTAGATATAACAGCTACTAAGTTTCCCTTAGCAGTGTATTTGTACGCGTCTTGTGGATTCTTTTCAATCTCAAGACATGGTTCGGCAACTCCCGGAGAGTATGCCAATGATAAATCTTTTTGCGTGCTGTAAGGCTTAGTCGGGATAACCTCGATTTTACCGGGCTTTCCTTGTGAGTGGTACAGCAGCGCTGCTTCTTTTGTAATCTTTGCCATAAGTTTTTCGTATAAAATGCGTTTACTGTAACGCTTGTTTTATGTCTGCGATAATATCGTTTGCGTTTTCTATTCCTACTGATAGTCGGATGAGGTCGGGTTGTACGCCAGCTTCTACCAATTGCTCATCAGTCAATTGTCGGTGTGTATGGCTAGCCGGATGTAATACGCAAGTACGCGCATCGGCTACATGGGTAACAATAGCAATCATTTTTAGTTTATCCATAAACTCCACAGCTTTTGCTCTGCCACCTTTCAGCCCGAATGAGATAACTCCACAAGAACCATTTGGCATGTATTTCTTAGCCAGATCGTAGTATTTATTTCCAGGAAGGTCGCAATAATTTACCCACATTACTTTTTCATTTTCCTGTAAAAACTCTGCAACTTGTTTTGCATTGCTGCAATGTTGCTTCATGCGTAGGTGCAAAGTCTCTAATCCAATATTGAGCAAGAAGGAGTTCATAGGTGATTGAATACTGCCGAGGTCTCTCATTAACTGAGCAGTTGCTTTGGTGATGTACGCTCCCTTACCAAAATCAGCAGTGTATGTCACTCCGTGATAGGATTCATCAGGGGTACATAATCCCGGATATTTATCAGGGTAAGCGCTCCAGTCGAAATTTCCGCTATCTACAATACAACCACCTACTGCTGTAGCATGACCGTCCATGTATTTGGTTGTAGAGTGTACTATAATGTCTGCTCCCCACTCAAAGGGGCGGCAGTTAATCGGTGTAGGGAACGTGTTATCAACAATCAACGGTACTCCTTGCGCATGTGCTACGCGTGCAAATTTCTCTATATCAAGCACTTCGAGTGAAGGATTGGAAACCGTTTCGCCAAACAAGAGTTTAGTGTTAGGACGAAACAATGCTGCAATCTCTTCTTCTGTTGAATCGGGATGTACGAAGCTAACCTCAATACCTAATTTCTTTAACGTTACTGCAAACAAGTTGAATGTTCCTCCATAAATGGCGGAGGAGCAAACGAAATGATCGCCAGCCTGACAGATATTGAATATAGCATAAAAATTAGCGGCTTGTCCACTTGATGTAAGCATGGCAGCCACACCACCTTCCAACGCAGCGATTTTAGCAGCCACATAGTCATTAGTGGGGTTTTGCAGGCGAGTATAAAAATAACCACTTTCCTGTAAATCGAATAAACGTGCCATCTGTTCACTCGATTCATACTTGAAGGTTGTACTTTGATATATAGGTAATACGCGTGGTTCTCCATTCTTAGGAGTCCACCCCGCTTGTACGCATAGGGTTTCTGGTTTTAATTTCGACATAATTCTGATTTGCTAAAAGATTGAATTTTGCTCTAAAAGTATTTTAAACTGTCGGCAAAATTAATAAAATAATAATAATGTGATATCAGATGGCCTCTTTTTATACGAAATATAACATTCTTTTGAGCAAATAGGTTCTACTTTTTGCTACGGTGCGAGAATGTATATCCTAAGTTCCAATATAAATACTGTGCCCGACCAAAGTTGTTGGCTCGTATTCCAAAGGTTCCAAAGAGATTATCCTTCAGATAGAGTTTGATACCAAGTATCTGGTAAAAGCGCTTGTCGTAGTCACTGCCATGTATGATGTCGTAGCCCAGGTGGGCAAACATAGAGTAGGCGGGCATCATAATTTCTCCTTTCATAGAAATACCTACCGAAAATCGTTCGCTAAATCTTCCCAAGTGTACACGGTCGTAGTATTTTCCGCTTTCGGGATGTATTTGTCGCCAGGCGCTAATTCCGGCACTCTCATCGTAAGTAGCCTCAATACTTGGTCCCCATTTGTAGCGGTAGTTATTGCGGAACATGTGCGAGTAGCTAAGACCCAGTACTTTGAATTTACGCTTGGTATAGATGTCGGGGAGTCCGGTACCTGTGGTGTCTACTTTTGCTTCGCGCGAAGTAACTAAAAACATGAGGTCGTGCTCTATCTTCTTTTCGAATGGTGGCGGAGTGAGTAAGCCGCTCAAATCGGGTAGGAGCTCTTTTCTGTTAAAGTGATATGCCAGCTCTACAAAACCCGAAAGTATGTTCAGCCCTTTGTTGGGTAGTGAATTTGCTCCGTTCGAAAAATGTGTAAATCCTGCACCTGCATGTAAATCCAGCTTGTTGGAGAGTTTCCACTTGAAATATAAATTCCCCGCTACGTGTATATTAACTGTCGATCCTAACGCAATGTTGTTAGGATTATCGAACGGGTCGTAATGTTTCCAATTAAAGGATGCTCCAAGATTCCATTCGTAGTTTAGGGTAATGCCGGGTCGCTTCTTAGACTGCCACAGTTTAGCTCCTTGAAAGAAATAAAGCGAAACAGGAACTCCTAAATCATCATGCCGGCGATAGAAATTGGCTACATATAGACCAATGCCTAAATAGGGCATGCCATAGGCATAATCCTTCCAGTCGTCTCCTTGTGCAGAGAAACCATATTTTATGGAGTAAGAGGCATAGTGTGGTATTTCGTGTTCGCCCGACACAAATTCGTTGGTGGGGAATACGGCTCCGTCAGTAATATTGAAAGTAATAAAGCTGGGTGCTTTGGCCTTGACAGTAGATACTGTGTCCTGCTCATTGGCAGAAACAAATGTGGCGTATAAAGTAACTAGAAAAAGTAGTATACTATTTTTTTTCATGAAAAGCTGCTCTGGTGAGTTGCAAAGATAGTCTTTTATGTTGGTACGCGTTTTTGAGAATTAGTTTTTTAACATAAAACTAATTCTTATTGAGTCTTCTTTATCTTCAAAATCTCAAGTTGGTGTTTTGCTTTAAGCCCCACTGACAGTAGGGCGTGTTTTATAACGTTCTTTTTATAGTATTTATCTATAAAAATCTGCATTGCGCCATAAAACATTTCCAAATAGCGCTCGTCTTTTACCGAACTCTCTCCTTTGTGGTGCAAAATAGATGCTTCGCCATAGTAATAGTTCTCATATCCCATTCGTAGCATGGTATAGCAAATGTCAATATCTTCTCCATACATGAAGTATGCTTCGTCTAACCCGCCAACCTCTTCGTACACCACCTTTTTGCAAAGGAAGAAAGCACCTGTTATTACATCTGTTTTGGCTATTTGATACTCACCAATATCTTTTCGGTAATAAGATTTAGTGTTGTTTGTCCGGAAGTTTATAAATAGTTTCTCAAATGAGTTGAACATATTTGGGACAGATCTTTTACTTTCGGGAAGGAAATTACCTTGCGCGTCGTGCATTCTTACTCCCACACAGCCGGGGCTCTTCAAGCCATCCATAAAGAGAATTAACCGACTCATAAAATCACTTTCTAACTCTGTGTCAGGATTTAAGAGTAACAGATATTCGCCCTTTGCAGTTCGTGCCGCTTTGTTGTTCGCGGCAGCAAAACCTTCATTTTTGCTGTTGGCAATAAATGTAACTTCGGGAAACTCTACAATCAAGTCGCGCCAAGAAATATCGGACGAATTGTTGTCGATAACAATTACCTCATACTCAATGGCATTTACGTACCTTCCTATTGATAGAAGGCAACTGCGTAAAAATGTGGTTACATTATAATTTACTATGATTATTGATAGGCGCATAGTTGTTTTAATGTCGATCTTCGGGGCGTAAAGATAAAGGTTTTATATTCTACTTTTTTCTTTTGCCTTGATACAAAAGAAAAAAGATAGCAAAAAAGAAAAGATCAAGACTGAATTTACTCTGCTACTCACTTGCTTCACTACGCTGAAAGACCTCAAACTCGCTGCGCTCAAACAGAAGGTCTTTCTTGACGCTGCGTTATGCAAGTTCGCTTGACGCTACGTAAATTAGGTCGAAGAGTATGCTGTTCATTCGTTTTCATTAAATACACTGTAAAGAATTTCTCACCGTGTTGAGAACAAATACTCAATTTGGTGAGAAACTATTCTCAACAAGGCGAGTATTTATTCTCAACACGCATATTTTCTCTGAGAAAAACTACCAATCGTATTGGTCTACATATTGATCGAATGCGGGTTCTTCGAGTACTCCTTCGCGTCGAAAGACCTTGCGGATATACTCTTGTTCTGAAGGTTTAATCAGACGTTCTTTATTGCGAATGCGGTAATACGTGTTTCGCCGGAAGTGGTTGTATAATATTTCTTTGATTTTTACGGCTTTGGCATGAGGTAGGTTATCATATATATGTGTAATGCCAAGAGCAAAACGTGTCAGGGAATCGGGCATAAAATAGGGGCATTCTTTTTCTTTAGCCGATACATAATGAGGGTTTACTACTGAAAAATACTCTCTGTCGTTATCAGCTTTTAGTGCTGCGATATACCGTAAGCACTCAGTAGAATGTGGACACGGTGTATGGAGGCAATGAAGAAATGCCTTAGGAACTTGTTTGTAATCAAAATTATCTTTCATAAACTATCTTCAATTTGAGTTGAATGCAAATCTAAGAAAAATGTAGCAGGTTCTGTATTTATCTTTCACTACATTTACAAGCTAAAGAGAATTAGAGTATGAAAAATATGGATATTGTAAAAGCAAAACAAGAAGATTACGACCAGATAATGGCGGTTTGGGAAAGCTCCGTAAAGGCAACGCACGATTTTCTTAAGCAAGAAGATTTTGAGTTTTACAAGCAGGCTATTCCTAAAGATTACCTCCCCAATCTTGATGTTTATGTATTTCGTTCCGATAGAACGGTTGTTGGATTTATGAGTGTTGCAGAGGGCAATCTGGAAATGTTATTTATTGCAGGCAATTTGCGAGGCAAAGGATACGGACGAACGATGCTGGAGTATGCTATTCGAAAACTGAATGCCACCAAAGTCGACGTGAATGAGCAAAACACACAAGCTGTTGAGTTTTACAAACGCTTTGGCTTTAAGGTGGTAGGTCGCACGGATAAAGATTCGGAAGGAAGAGATTATCCTATATTGAATATGGCGTTGTAAGTGCATATTGCATATATATACATACCACGAATGACATTTTCTTATTGATTTAACGACAATTAACCAGAAATGGGGTTTTTGAATGAGAAACAATTTCATTTTTTCTGAAAAAGCCCCTATATTTGTCATATTGTAAAGATAACCTTATTCATTTCTGTATAAAAAACGTCGCGTATGAAAAAACTGATTGAACCATGCGAAGCCGTGTCCAAAATAAAGGACGGCATGACTCTCATGATAGGTGGCTTTTTAGCCAATGGTACCCCTCACAAATTAATTGATGCACTGATTGCATCCGGCGTAAAAAATCTGACGATTGTCTGTAACGATACTTCTTATCCCGATCGTGGTATAGGGCGGCTTATCGCTGCTAAACAGGTGAAAAAACTCTATACTTCGCACATTGGTACCAATCCGCTTAGCAGTGAACAAATGAACAGTGGCGAACTGGAAATTGAATTTTGTCCGCAAGGAAGCCTTGCCGAACGTGTGCGCGCAGGTGGAAATGGATTAGGAGGGATACTTACACCTACCGGACTGGCTACTATGGTGGCAGACGGTAAACAAATCATCAACGTAGATGGTAAGGACTATTTGTTGGAGAAACCCATTCGTGCCGATGTGGCCCTTATTAAAGGTAGTAAAGGCGATACATCGGGCAACCTTACTTATTATGGTACATCGCAAAACTTCAACCCTCTTATGGCAACTGCTGCCGACTTGGTAATAGCCGAGGTTGACGAACTGCTGGAGGTAGGAACGATAGCTCCCGAAAATGTACGGACACCGGCGATATTTGTAGATTATATAGTAAAATAAATCCAAATCAATATGAAATCACTTATTAGACTGCGCATGAGCGCACATGATGCCCACTACGGTGGCGGTTTGGTAGACGGTGCCAAGATGCTTCAACTATTTGGCGATGTGGCTACCGAACTACTTATTATGAATGATGGCGACGAAGGTCTTTTTGCCGCTTATGACAGTGTGGAGTTTTTGGCACCTGTATATGCAGGCGATTACATCGAAGCTACAGGAGAAATTGTAAAAGCAGGAAACTCTTCGCGCAAAATGGTATTCGAGGCTCGCAAGGTGATAGTTCCCCGCCCCGATATTTCTCCTTCGGCAGCCGATGTGCTGGCAGAACCAATCGTTGTATGTAGAGCAAGCGGTACCTGTGTGGTACGGAAGAGCGACCAACGGATACAGCATACTGAATAATATCGTAAGAAAAGAAAATCTAGAATCTAAAAACTCAAAAAATGGAAAAACTAATAATCACAGCAGCTATTTGTGGCGCCGAAGTGTTGAAAGAGCACAATCCCGCAGTTCCCTATACGGTAGCAGAGTGTGTACGCGAAGCAAAGTCTGCTTACGATGCAGGTGCTAGTATCATTCATCTGCATGTGCGTTACGATGATGGTACACCTACTCAAGATAAAGCACGCTTTAAAGAAGTGATCGACGCAATTAAAGCCGCTTGTCCCGATGTTATTATCCAACCTTCTACCGGGGGTGCAGTAGGCATGACCGACGATGAGCGCCTGCAACCTACCGAACTCTTACCCGAAATGGCTACACTCGACTGTGGCACCCTTAATTTTGGTGGCGACGAGGTATTTATGAATACAGAGAATACCATTAAATACTTTGGCAAACGCATGATTGAACTTGGCATTAAGCCGGAACTGGAATGTTTTGACAAAAGTATGATTGATATGGCGTTGCGCCTGCACAAGAAAGGCTTTATTGAAAAACCAATGCACTTTGACTTTGTGATGGGGGTGAATGGTGGTATTGGTGGCGAGCTACGCGACTTTATTTTTATGCGTGGCAGTATTCCTCACGATGCTACATACACGGTAGCTGGAATCGGACGTTATGAATTTTCGTTAGCGATGGCTGCTATTGTCGATGGCGGTCATGTACGTGTAGGTTTTGAAGATAATGTTTATCTCTCCAAAGGAGTATTGGCAAAATCAAACGGCGAGCTGGTAGAAAAAGTTGTTCGGATGGCTAAAGAGCTGGGACGAGAAATAGCTACTCCTGCTGAAACAAGAGAAATCTTAGGATTAAAACCAATTAAATAATAACCTGTTTTTATTCCACAGACAATATCTGTGGTGAAATACTAAATCAAAAATCAACATGAAGAAAGGAAACAAATACGGTCTTCACCGTGTAATCGAACCCAAGGGTGTATTGCCGCAACCCGCCAACAAGTTAGACAATAACATGGACGAAATCTATGATAATGAGATTTTGATTGATGTACAAACGTTGAATATTGATTCGGCGAGCTTTACACAAATAGAAGAGCAAGCTGGTGGTGATAAGGCGAAGATTGCAGAAATTATGCTTGGCATTGTTGCGAAACAAGGAAAGCATCGTAACCCTGTTACTGGTTCGGGAGGTATGCTACTGGGTACAGTAGAGAAAATAGGCGAAGCGTTGGAAGGTAAAATAGACCTCAAAGTAGGCGATAAAATAGCTACTTTGGTGTCACTTTCATTAACTCCTCTGCGCATAGACAAGATAAAGGATATTCGTCCGGATATCGACCAAGTGGATATTGATGGTAAAGCTATTTTGTTTGAGAGTGGTATTTATGCTAAGATACCTGCCGATCTTCCCGAAACATTGGCGCTTTCGGCACTTGATGTAGCCGGTGCTCCCGCTCAAACAGCTAAACTGGTTAAACCGGGCGATACCGTATTTATTATTGGTGCCGGTGGAAAATCGGGAATGTTGTGCTGCTATGAAGCTAAGAAGAGAGCAGGTGTTACTGGTAAGGTTATCGGTTTAACACATAGCCCTAAGAGTACCGAACGACTAAAGAAGTTAGGTTTCTGCGACTATGTATTTGCTGCCGATGCTACTCAACCGGTTCCGGTTCTTGAGAAAATAGAAGAGTTGACCGGCGGACGGCTTTGCGATGTAACTATCAATAATGTAAATATTACCGATACTGAAATGACCAGTATCTTGTGTACCAAGGATTCGGGCGTGGTGTATTTCTTCTCTATGGCTACCAGTTTTACCAAAGCAGCTCTTGGTGCCGAAGGAGTAGGAAGCGATGTAACCATGATTGTGGGCAATGGCTACACTCGCGGACATGCCGAAATAACCCTGCAATTATTGCGCGAGTCGGATAAATTGCGCGAGATATTCACCGAATTATACGCCTAGAAGATGTACGAAAGTAAGCGAAAACTACTCTTTCCGGAAGTAACCGACGAACAGTGGAACGACTGGAAATGGCAGGTAAGAAACCGGATAGAAACGGTGGATGAACTAAAAAAGTACATAACCCTGACTGCTGGTGAGGAGGAGGCCATTCTGGAATCTCTAAAGACCATCCGAATGGCTATTACGCCTTATTACCTTAGCTTAATAGATAACGATAACCCCAACTGTCCGATACGTAAACAGTCGGTACCGACTATACATGAATTGCATAAATCGTCGGCAGACTTGGACGACCCTCTGCACGAAGATAACGATTCGCCCATTCCGGGATTGACACATCGTTATCCGGACAGGGTGTTATTCTTGATAACCGACCAATGTTCTATGTATTGTAGACATTGCACCCGCCGTCGTTTTGCCGGTCAGCACGATGCTGCGATGCCCAAAGAACGTATAGATAAATGTATTGAATACATAGCCAATACTCCGCAAGTGCGTGATGTGCTTCTTTCGGGTGGTGACGCGTTGTTGGTATCCGACAAGCAATTGGAATATATTATTCAGCAGTTAAGAGCGATACCACATGTAGAGATTATTCGTATTGGCACGCGTGCACCGGTAGTGCTACCACAACGCATTACGCCCGAACTGGTTGCTATGCTGAAGAAATATCATCCTATTTGGGTAAATACACACTTCAACCATTCTAATGAAATAACAAAAGAATCGAGGTTGGCGTGCGAACGATTGCTCGATGCGGGAATTCCGCTGGGTAATCAGTCGGTATTGTTACGTGGTGTAAACGACTGTGTACATATCATGACGCAGTTGGTACGTAATCTAATGAAGATACGCGTGCGCCCGTACTATATATATCAGTGCGACCTTACCACCGGTATTGAGCATTTCAGAACTTCTGTATCCAAAGGTATCGAGATTCTTGAGAATTTACGAGGACATACCTCTGGACTGGCTGTCCCTACTTTTGTTGTAGATGCTCCCGGTGGAGGAGGAAAGATTCCTGTAATGCCTACCTATCTAATTTCGCAGGCACCGGGCAAAGTGGTGTTGCGTAACTATGAAGGGGTGGTAACGACCTATACAGAGCCCATTGACTACTTACCAAATTGTCAGTGTGCCGATTGTTTGAAAAACGAAGATGACGAAGGTGTAGCAGCATTGCTCAGTGGGCAGAAATTAGCGATTGAGCCCAAAGAGCTGTCACGCAATAAACGAAATCATCATTAATAAAAACAGTGCAATATGTCCTTTATTGACGACATACTAGGGTATAGTAGCATCTCTATTGTAGGGATGGCAAAGAATGCGGGTAAAACCGAATGCATGAACTATATCCTGAAGCAGCTTCAAGGAAAGGGCAGGCAACTGGCAGTAACCTCAATTGGGCTTGACGGAGAGAGTCAGGACTTGGTCTCTTATACCGCCAAGCCCGAAATTGAGATATATGAAGGAATGATTTTCGTTACTTCGGAGAAACACTATAAAGCCAAGCGATTGATTGCTGAAGTGTTGGAAGTGAATGGTATTCAAACATCCTTGGGCAGGTTGATTACGGCTCGTGCCATAACCTCGGGTAAGGTACTTCTTTCCGGACCTGCGGATACCGAGTCGCTAAAGGAGATTATTCGTGAGATGAAGAAGTTTCGGGTGGATACAGTCATTGTAGATGGAGCAATATCGCGTACAAGTATTGCCTCTCCGGTGGTAACTGATGCTATGGTATTGGCTACAGGAGCGGTCGTTTCGCGCAACATTCCGGAACTGGTGCGTAAAACCGCCTTTATGTACGAATTGATAAAATTAAATGCGGTAGACGAGAATATTTATAAGAAACTCTCCAAAGTGGACTCGGGTGTGTGGGCAATTGATGAAAAAGGGAAAGTAAAGAATCTGCGCATACCCTCTATTTTGATGCTGGATAAGTACAAAGATAAAATATTCAAATATGGCAACACCCTGTATGTGGCAGGGATTATAACTGATAGTTTTCTGCAGTTCCTTCGGGTACAGGAACAGATTGAAAATATTGTGTTGATAGTAAAAGATTTTACGCGGATATTCGTCTCTATGGAGTCATATTATGCATATCTGCGTAAAGGTGGAACAATCAAAGTGTTGCTTAAAAACAAACTCTTGGCGGTGTGTATAAATCCTGCTTCGCCCGATGGATTTGTGTTGAACTCCGACGCTTTGAAAGAGGTCTTGCAAGAGAAACTTCAGGTACCAGTGTATGACGTTAGGCGGATGCCCGAAAATCTAAATTAACTATGTTGTTGAAGAATGCTATACGAGAGATAAACGGACTGCGTTATGTGGTTGATAAGCTGGATATTCAATCCGGATTGGCAAGGCGTGTGCTTTACGAAACCAAGTTTATGCACAGTACTGACGAGATAATGGAGATACTCGACAAGGTGGAAATATTCATATTTCTGTTACTTACACCTGATTATAAAACTGCTCTTTCCAAAACGCGTATTAAACTGAAACAGGCAAAGGATATTCGTGGCACGCTCAAACGGCTTAAAAATAGAGATGTGCTGGATGATATCGAATTGTTTGAAATCAAAACATTTGCTTTGTTGTGCCGTGAAATACATATTATCCTCGCTGAAAAGAATATAACAGTTGTACCCATCCCTTCGTTGGAAGCGGTGATAAATATACTCGACCCCGACAAAAAACGCATTGCGAACTTCTACATATATGATTCATACTCAATGGAACTCGCTGAACTCAGGAGGCAGCTGAAAGTGATGAAAGAGTCTAAAGATGCTACTGAGGCGTATGAACGTGATTATCAACGAAGCATTGATGTTGAAGATACAATTCGCAAAGAACTATCGACCAAGTTATATGAGTATCACCAAATAATTTCGCGTACTCTGTTGATGATAGCCGAACTCGATATTCTGATAGCCAAAGCACGTCAAGCTACCGAAATGCGATTAAGTAAACCGCATCTTTCAACCACTGGTAACTTAAGCTATGAAGATTTGTTCAATCCAGAGATAGAAGCAGCATTGCACATGCAGCAAAAAGAATATCAACCGATAGATGTAACGGTAGAAAGGGGAGGAACGTTGATTACCGGAGCAAATATGACGGGGAAATCGGTCATATTAAAAACCGTAGCGTTGGCGCAGGCTTTATTTCAGTTTGGCTTCTTTGTTCCGGCAGGGTTGGCGTCGCTTACTACGGTAGACGAGATACTCATCTGTATGGGCGATGATCAGAATGAATTGAGCGGACTCTCTTCGTTTGCTGCCGAGATGATAAAGATAAACAGGATTATAGAAAAGGCGAAGAATAGAGAAAACATACTTGTGCTTATTGATGAATTGGCGCGAAGCACCAATCCTTCTGAAGGAAGAGCTATTGTAAACGCAGTATTAGAAATATTGAAAGAATACAATGTGTTAGCATTACTTACTACACACTATACCGTAACTGCTTCCTGTCGCCGGTTTCGAGTAAAAGGTTTGTTAGAGGGATATGACAGCGCCCAACTGACGGTTGATAACATTGATAAGTATATAGATTATCGGTTAGTATACGAATCGGGTGATACAGTGCCTCACGAAGCACTAAAAATAGCCCGGGTGCTGGGTGTGGATTTAGAAGTACTAAAGAAAGCAGAATATTATTTATACAATAAATAAAAAGAATCATAACAATGCAACATAGCAAATTGGGTCTTGATTTTGACAAAGTGGCGAAAGCCAAAAAAGTATCTAAAAAGATAGCAAGTGAAGTGCAGAGATTTGTAGATAACTACACCACTGTAGCGGTAGAAAGAACGTTGTGCCGCTTGCTGGGTATAGATGGAGTTGATGAAAATGGTGTGCCACTTCCTAACATACTCATTGATGAATTGAAAGACCAGAATGTACTTTCGGAAGGTATCCTCTTTTATTTAGGGAATGCTATTGCCGAAACCGGATTGTCACCCCAACAAATAGCCGAAGATGTAACAAGTGGACGGCTGAATATTGTTAAACTTCCTATTCATGAAACATCAGAAATAGAGCAAGCCTTGCAATGCTACGTAGATGCCAGCATTACTCATATTGATAACCGTAAGGCGAAAAGAAACCACTATTTAGATACCATTGGCGAAGGAAACAAACCCTACCTTTATGTGATAGTGGCTACCGGAAATATTTACGAAGATGTTGTTCAGGCACAAGCAGCCGCCCGTCAAGGAGCAGATGTAATTGCGGTAATCCGTACTACGGGACAAAGTTTGCTGGATTATGTTCCTTATGGTGCTACCACAGAGGGATTTGGCGGTACCTATGCTACACAAGAGAATTTCCGTATTATGCGCCAAGCCTTGGATGAAATAGGCGAGGAGGTAGGGCGCTATATTCGTCTTTGTAACTATTGTTCTGGGCTTTGTATGCCCGAAATAGCGGCGATGGGTGCATTAGAAGGCTTGGATGTAATGCTCAATGATGCCCTTTATGGTATTCTTTTCCGCGATATTAATATGAAACGTACGTTGGTAGATCAATTCATGTCGCGCGTTATCAACGGCTATGCAGGTGTTATCATCAATACTGGCGAGGATAATTACCTCACTACTGCCGATGCGGTGGAACAAGCGCATACGGTATTGGCTTCTGATTTTATCAATGAGCAACTTGCTCTTATGGCAGGGCTACCCGAAGAACAAATGGGATTAGGTCATGCCTTTGAAATGGATCCCGATTTGGAGAATGGCTTCATTTTAGAATTGGCGCAGGCACAAATGACACGTGAAATCTTTCCTAAAGCACCTCTGAAATACATGCCTCCTACCAAATTTATGACCGGAAACATTTTCCGTGGACATGTACAGGATGCCTTATTTAATATGATTGGCATATGGACTTCGCAAGGTATTCAGTTGCTGGGTATGCCTACCGAAGCGATACACACACCGTTTATGTCGGATAGGTATCTCTCCATTGAGAATGCACGATATATCTTTAAAAACATGAAAGATATAGGTGATGAAATGGAATTCAAAAAAGACGGAATAATCCAAAAACGAGCTCAATTAGTGCTTGATAAAGCAATAGACCTATTAGAAAAAATAGAAGCTGAGGGACTGTTTACCGCTTTGGAAAAAGGAATCTTTGCAGATATTAAACGACCGAAGAACGGTGGTAAAGGACTGAGTGGAGTAATAGAAAAAGGGAATAATTACTATAACCCTTTTGTAGAACGCATGTTAACGAAATAATACCATACAACAATGAGTGGAGGATTATATAGTACCCATAAGAACGAGTTTGACCAAACGTTAGACTTGAAAAAAATAAAGCCTTATGGCGATACAATGAACGATGGTAAAACGCAATTGAGTTTTACGCTTCCGGTGCCTGCGGGAGACGAAGCCATAGAGGCTGCCAAACTCCTGATGAAGAAAATGGGATTTGACAACCCCCAGGTAGTGTACATGAAAGAGCTGACAGAAGGTTTTACTTTTTTCAATTGCTACGGAAGCTGTACTCATACGGTAGATTATAGTTCCATTTATGTGCCGAAGGTGGAAGCTACCCGGTGGGGTATGAACGAGACAGATGAGTTTATCAAACAACATATTGGTCGCCCTATTGTGGTAATAGGAGCAAGCACAGGAACAGATGCTCATACTGTAGGTATTGATGCCATTATGAATATGAAAGGCTTTGCCGGACATTACGGGTTAGAGCGCTATGAAATGTTCGAGGCGCATAATCTCGGTAGCCAAGTGCTTAACGAAGACTTTATAGCTAAAGCCATTGAACTGAAAGCCGACGCGTTACTTGTTTCTCAAACCGTAACGCAAAAGGATGTACATATACAGAACCTCACCGAACTGGTGGAAATGCTGGAAGCGGAAGGATTGCGTGATAAAATAATCTTAGCTTGTGGTGGTCCGCGTATATCACACGAGCTTGCTAAAGAGCTTGGCTATGATGCAGGATTCGGCATGAATAGTTATGCGGACGATGTCGGTTCTTTTATAGCACAAGAAATGGACAGACGCTTGAATTTATAACTTGAATTACAAACATTAAATCTAAATAGCATGGATAAAAATGAAATAAGGGAAACCATAGCTCGAAGAGCGGCTAAGGAATTGAAAGACGGCGATGTGGTAAATCTCGGAATTGGTTTGCCAACTCTCATTCCTAATTATCTCCCGGATGGTGTACATGTTATTCTCCAATCCGAAAATGGTTTACTTGGCATGGGGGCTTCTCCTGCGGTTGGCAGTGAAGACCCGGAATTGATTGACGCGGGTGGTGGTTTTATCACCATGAATACAGGTGCGGCTAGCTTTGATAGTGCTACTTCGTTTGGTGTCATTCGTGGTGGACATGTAGATGTTACTGTACTTGGTGCACTTCAGGTAGACGAGAAAGGAAATCTGGCGAATTGGATTATTCCTGGGAAAAGAGCACCCGGTATGGGTGGCGCAATGGACTTGCTTATTGGTGCCAAAAAAGTAATCCTGGCCATGGAGCATACCGCGAAAGGAGCTTTTAAGATATTGAAAGAGTGTACGCTTCCTCTCACAGCTGCCGGACAAGTAAATCTCATTATAACCGAAATGTGCGTGATTGAAGTAACTCCTGAAGGCTTGTTGCTGAAAGAAGTACATCCTGAGTTTACAGTAGAACAAGTGCAAGCGGCTACGGAGGCGAAGTTGATAATAAATTAAAACCACCAAAATATGAATTTTACCCCAACCCCTCAACAACTCCTTTTTCTGCAAATGATACGGGAGTTTGCCGAAAAAGAAGTTAAGCCTCTTGCTGCTGAAGTGGATGAACAGGAACGATTCCCCCAAGAAACTGTCGAAAAGATGGCGAAACTGGGGCTCTTAGGTATTCCTATTCCTACCGACTACAATGGTGCCGGCGGAGATAACGTACTTTATGCAATGGCTGTGGAAGAGCTTTCGCGTGTATGTGCCACTACAGGCGTGGTTGTATCCGCACATACTTCTTTGTGTGGTGCTCCG
The DNA here is from genome assembly GCF_010501015.1 of Bacteroides sp. 214. Lineage (GTDB taxonomy): Bacteria > Bacteroidota > Bacteroidia > Bacteroidales > Bacteroidaceae > Bacteroides. The sequence continues at coordinate 331,719 of NZ_QVML01000002.1, forward strand.
CTATTTGAACATGGTACTCCCGAACAAAAGGCAAAATACCTTACAAAGATTGCCTCGGGCGAATGGCTTGGCGCTTTTGGATTGACCGAGCCCAATGCCGGTACGGATGCTTCGGCGCAACAAACCATTGCTGTTAGAGATGGTGATAACTATATTCTCAATGGGTCAAAGATATTTATTACAAATGCGGGTCCCGCCGAGCTGTACATAGTTATGGCAATGACAGATAAGTCACAAGGCACACGCGGCATCTCTGCTTTTATTGTAGAGAAAAGCTTCCCGGGGTTCTCTATTGGTAAGAAAGAAAAGAAGATGGGTATTCGCGGTTCTGCAACCAGCGAACTTATTTTTGAAAACTGTATAGTTCCTGCCGAGAACTTATTGGGTAAAGAAGGTAAAGGTTTTGGTATTGCCATGAAAACGCTCGATGGTGGGCGTATTGGAATTGCTGCACAAGCTTTAGGCATTGCGCAAGGTGCGCTCGACGAAACAGTGAAATATGTGAAGGAGCGTAAGCAGTTCGGAAAAGCTATCGGACAGTTTCAGAATACACAGTTCCAATTGGCGGATCTTGAAACAAAGATACAAGCAGCACGCTTATTGGTTCGTTCGGCAGCCTACAAAAAAGATATGAAACAAGACTACTCTGCCGATGCGGCTATGGCGAAACTCTTTGCAGCCGAAACCGCAATGGAGGTTACTACCAAAGCGGTGCAATTTCATGGAGGATATGGCTATACCCGCGAATATCCGGTGGAGCGCATGATGCGTGACGCGAAGATTACGGAGATTTACGAAGGTACTTCGGAAGTACAGCGTATGGTTATTGCTGCTAAATTGTTAAAATAGGAAGGAATATGAAAATAGTCGTTTGCATAAAGCAAGTGCCCGATACCACTGAAATAAAACTCGACCCGGTGAAGGGAACTTTGATAAGAGAAGGTGTACCAAGCATCATGAACCCCGACGATAAAGGGGGACTCGAACTCGCCCTACAGTTGAAAGATAAATTCGGTGCGCACGTAACTGTGTTAACTATGGGACCGATGCAAGCCGATGCTATCCTTAGAGAAGCGTTTGCCATGGGTGCCGATCGTGCTATCCTACTTAGTGACAGAAAGTTTGCAGGTGCCGACACATTGGCTACCTCAAATACCATAGCCGGAGCATTGCGGGCATTATCGTTTGATTTGGTTATTACCGGAAGGCAGGCAATAGATGGAGATACCGCACAGGTAGGGCCACAGGTGGCAGAACACCTTGACCTGCCGCAGATAACATATGTGGAGCAGGTGGAATATAATGGCAACAACTTACTTACCGTTCGCAAAGCTACAGAAGAGGGATATCAACAGCTGGAGGTAGAACTCCCATGTGTACTTACTGTATTGGCTAGTGCGAATAAAGCACGCTATATGTCGGTAAGGGGCATTGTCGAAGCGTTTGATCGTGAAATAGAGGTGTGGAATTATGACCATATTGAAGTGGATGAAGATAAACTTGGCTTGAATGGCTCACCTACCCGTGTAGCAAAATCTTTCAGCAAGGGGCTCAAAGCGGCCGGACAAACATTTGAAGTAACACCTGCCGAGGCTGTAGATATCATCATCAATAACCTGAAAGAAAAATTCATCATTTAAAGCGCTTCATTATGGATAAATCAATGTATAAAGGTGTATATGTGTTCATAGAACAGCGTGAAGGGATGATTCAGAACGTAGCGTTTGAACTATTGACCAAAGCACGGGAGTTGGCAGACACACTGAATGAAAAAGTTTATGCAATACTTCTTGGAGACAAAATAGCTGATAAAGCAATTGAGTGTGTTTACTTTGGCGCGGATACAGTGCTGTGTGTGGATGCTCCCGAACTGAAAGAGTATATTACAGAACCCTATGCGCAGGCTGTTTGTCAATTAGTAAAGGAATACCACCCAAGTATTTTACTTATTGGTGCAACTACCATTGGTCGTGACTTAGGGCCGCGTGTGTCAGCACGGTTAGGCACAGGTCTTACAGCCGACTGTACTGCACTTGCCATTTCCGAAGATCGCGACTTAATGATGACTCGTCCGGCTTTTGGAGGAAATCTCATGGCTACGATTTTGTGTAAGGAGCATCGTCCGCAGATGTCTACCGTTCGACCGGGAGTTATGCGTATTGGTGTGCGTGATACACACAGAAAGGGCGATGTCAAACAAGTGAAGATAACGTTCGACAGCTCTAAGTTTAAGGTACGACTGGTGAAAACAGTTAAAGAAGAGAAGCAACTGGTGGATATAACCGAGGCGAATATCCTCGTGTCCGGTGGACGTGGAGTAGGTAATAGCGAAGGATTTGAGATGCTTCGTGACTTTGCTAAAACGATTAATGCAGAGGTGTCTTCTTCCAGAGCAATGGTAGACGCAGGCGTTATGTCGCATGACAGGCAAGTGGGACAAACAGGCAAAACGGTGCGTCCCGATGTTTATTTTGCTTTGGGTATATCGGGCGCTATTCAGCACCTTGCAGGTATGGAAGAGTCGGAATTTATCATTGCCATTAACAAAGATAAATTTGCTCCTATCTTCCAGGCTGCCGACTTGGGGATTGTAGGTGATGTAAAACAAATCATTCCCCTGCTTATAGAGAAACTGAAAAGCTTAAAATCTTAAATACTAAAAACTCAACGTATGAAAGTATATATTATCGCTGCTAAAAGAACGGCAATTGGCAAGTTTTTGGGAACAATAGCGAATGTTCCTGCCGTAGACTTGGCTGCCACGGTTATGAAAGATATTATTAGCGAGAGTAAGATAGACCCCGCCATGCTCGATGAAGTTATTGTGGGGAATGTACTTTGTGCCGGATTGAAGCAAGGAGTTGCCCGTCAGGCGGCTATCAAAGCCGGTATTCCGCAAGAGGTGCCTGCCTACGGTGTAAATATGATTTGCGGTAGTGGTATGAAAAGCATCATGATGGCATACAACAGTATTAAGGCGGGCGAAGCCAACTTGATATTGGCGGGAGGAACCGAATCAATGTCGGGTGCGGGTTTTGTAACTCCCGGCAGTGTGCGTGGTGGACAGAAAATGGGTAATATCATTTCGGTAGATCACATGGTGTACGATGGTTTAACCGATGCCTTCAGCGGATTGCACATGGGAATAACTGCCGAGAATGTAGCTGAACAATATAGCATTACCCGTGAACAGCAGGATGCTTTTGCTTACGCCTCCCAACAAAAAACGATTGCAGCTATTGATGCAGGTCGTTTTCAGAACGAAATAGTGCCAGTAGTTATCGAAACACGAAAAGGGACTATTACCTTTGAGGTAGATGAGTTCCCTAATCGCGAAACAACAGTAGAGAAATTAGGTAAACTCAAACCTGCTTTTAAGAAAGATGGAACAGTAACAGCAGGCAATGCATCGGGTATTAATGATGGAGCCAGCTTCGTGCTTGTGGCTTCCGAAGAGATGGTTCAGAAACTGGGTATCACTCCTATGGTAGAAATCATTACCGTAGCACAAGCAGGTGTAGATCCAAGTGTTATGGGAATGGGACCTGTTCCTGCTATTGCTAAGGCACTTAATAAAGCTGCGTTGAAATTAGGAGAAATGGATATTATAGAACTCAACGAAGCCTTTGCTGCGCAATCGCTTGGGGTTATTAAACAACTCTCTCAAGATCACGGTGTAAGCGAAGCATGGATTCACGAAAAGGCAAATATCAATGGTGGCGCATTAGCGTTAGGACATCCTATTGGCGCTTCGGGCAACCGTATTGTGGTTTCTATGATTCACGATATGCTCCGCACCAATAAGAGCTATGGATTGGCATCGCTCTGTATTGGTGGTGGCATGGGTACTGCGTTGGTTGTAAAGAGATAATATTATATCTCTGGTTTCCAACCTAGTACAAATTCTGGATTAGTATAATTCCGAATAAGCTCTCCGTCTTTCTCGGCGGAGAGTTGGCGGGATAACGGATGGCGTTGCGATACGTCTACCGGGTTTCCATCTGTTGTACGACTGTTATATTCCCAGTAGTGCAAGTGGCTGGTGTTGCCACTGATGCCGCCCCAACCTTCGGGTTTTATATTATCCAACGTGCAGTTTATTAGAACGGCTTCGGAGTAGGGGTATCCTTTTCCATGATTGGCAGAGGTACGGGCAATAACCGCGCCATTACCTTGTCCGTAGAAGGCACAATTCACGAATACATTTCCATGATTGGCATCTGTATTTCTTATCCACATAAAAGGGCCGCGACTATATAGCGTGCAGTTTGAATAGTAACCCGGACCGCGTCCCAGTATCGTGTCGCCATCGCCATCTATTCTGCAATTTTCAAGATATACCGATCCGTTAGCTTGCAAAGCATCTCCCGAACCAATGATATGAACATTCTTCAGGTAGTTGCGTTCGCCCATAATCAACAATCCCTCGGCTTGTCCTTTTAGAGTTGTTTGAATGGTCATGTCTTCAAAACGAAGGTCGTAGCAATTGTCGGCAGCGAAAGCGGCTCGTCGAGATGGGAATGTGCCCGGCCATTCGTTTGTTTTCAGGTTAATGGGGTGGGGGTTAAACGTTTCGTTATTGGCATAGTGCACCACTACTCCTTCGCGACTTTCACCTTTCAAGGTTACGTTTTGTTTGTTGCGGAAGTAAACAAGCTCTTCGTAGTTTCCATTTTTGATAAAAACTTCGTATCGCTCCTTGCTGAAATCAGGAATAAAATCCATAGCTCCTTGCACGGTGTTGAAATCGCCACTTCCGTCAGCGCTAACTATTAGCTTGCGAGCAGTAGCTGCCGGTGCTTTCTTTTTTGTTTTGAAACGCCAAACAGCATTCGATTGTATACCTTGAAAATCGTTCTTCTCGGTAGAGAGCACTCCACTATCTATGGTTACATAATACTCTTTGCCATACTCCAACAGGTTGTGGTGTGGATAGATTGTTGCGGTATGCTCGCGGATGATAATGGGGTAAAAACGAAACCCATCTGTAAATCGTCCGATAATCGTTAGCTGGTAGAGCGTAGTATCGCGCATGGCAAGACCCGATGGAGTGCCTGGTACTGTATTGGCGTTGGTGTAGTTGGTTGTTTCGTACACGTAAGGCTCTTTTGTGTAGTCGGCAGCTTTCTTGCGAATCATATCCGGATTGCTTTGGTCGGGACCGGCAGGTATGCTCATATCCAAAGATTCCACCAAGCGATTGGTGCCCGCTTCGTATATGCGGATAACTCCTTTGTTGCCCAACGTGGACTCTTCGGCAAAGGTGATTTTCAACTGTGTGTCCGGGTTTACTTCTTTTGCGCCATTGGCAGGAAAGAATATAACTGAATTGTCGGTTGGCTTAGGTGCGCACGAAAAAAGAATCGCCAGCAGGCTAAGCAGGAGGATAAAAGATTTGTGTTTCATTTGTTTGTGAATTTATTTGCTGCCAAGTTAATAATTCTTTTTGTTTTATGCAAAAAAGAAGGCGCACCTCTCGATGCACCTTCCTTCAATCATTATTCTATGAATAAACTCCAAAGAGGAGATTTATTTCACTCTTTTGTAACCATAAACTGCACGGCAACCCAATTCTTCTTCAATGCGAAGCAATTGGTTGTATTTAGCCATACGGTCAGAACGGCTCAAAGAACCGGTTTTGATTTGTCCGCTGTTAGTAGCTACTGCGATGTCGGCAATTGTAGCATCTTCTGTTTCTCCCGAACGGTGAGAAGTAACGCTGGTGTATCCATGACGGTGAGCCATTTCGATAGCTTCAAGCGTTTCGGTCAATGAACCAATTTGGTTCACTTTGATAAGGATTGAGTTTGCGCAACCCATTTCGATACCTTTAGAAAGGAACTTCACGTTGGTTACGAACAAGTCGTCACCTACTAACTGACAACGGTCGCCAATGCGTTCTGTAAGAGCTTTCCAACCATCCCAGTCGTTTTCGTTCATACCGTCTTCGATAGAGTCGATAGGGAATTTGTTGATTAGTTCTTCGAGGTAGTCTACTTGTTCGGCAGCAGTACGTTTTTTACCTGTAGCGCCTTCGAACTTGCTGTAGTCATAGATACCATCTTTGTAGAACTCAGAAGCAGCACAGTCAAGACCGATTGTGATGTCTTTTCCTGGTTCGTAGCCTGCAGCTTTGATAGCAGCAAGAATAGAGTTCAATGCATCTTCGGTACCTTCGAGAGTTGGAGCGAAACCACCTTCGTCACCTACAGCAGTGCTCAAACCACGATCGTGCAATACTTTCTTCAAAGCGTGGAATACTTCAGCACCCATACGCAATGCTTCGCGGAAGCAGCAAGCACCTACCGGACGAATCATAAATTCTTGGAATGCAATAGGAGCATCACTGTGCGAACCACCGTTGATGATGTTCATCATAGGAACAGGAAGTACATATGTGTTTGTTCCGCCGATGTATCTGTAAAGAGGCATTTCAAGATAATTAGCAGCAGCTTTTGCTACAGCCAATGAAACGCCAAGAATAGCGTTAGCACCAAGCTTTGATTTGGTAGGAGTACCATCAAGATTAATCATAGCATAGTCGATACCTCTTTGGTCGAGTGCGCTCATGCCTACGAGATGTGGAGCAATTGTATTGTTGATGTTTTCAACAGCTTTCAATACACCTTTACCCAAGTAACGCTTTTTGTCACCATCGCGAAGCTCAAGAGCTTCGTTTTCGCCTGTTGATGCACCCGATGGAACAGAAGCACGTCCTGTTACACCACACTCTAATGTTACATCTACCTCTACGGTTGGGTTCCCTCTTGAATCGAGAATTTCTCTACCGAAAATTTTTTCTATTCTCATTTGTTTTGTAATTAAATAAAGTAAATACTATTGTTTTTCTTTCTATACTGTTTGACAACAACCGATGCGCTTTTGTGCGAGCGATTATTTTGTTGCAAAAGTAGTGATTAGTTGTGATATTATCAAATTAGCTTTTTGATAAATTAACGCGACCTTTTCAATCTTCTATTCTCATTTTTAGTAACGGAAGCAGTTCCAATGCTTGTGCTGTACTGACGATAGCTCCACGCAAATCGGCTATTTGTACTTGGATGCCTTCAATGCGGGATGTGCGTAAGTCAACTCCATTTAAAGGTGTGCGTATAAACTCAGTTTCTACCAATAGGCAGTTCTCGAACTGTACTTCGGAGAATCTACATTCCATAAAGCTTCCGCTTTGGAGGTCGCAATCGGCAAAACGAACTTTTGTTATCTTGCTCATGGATAGGTTGATATATCTGTTATTGCAATTACTCATTGTGATGTGATTGAGCGTGGCTTCGGAAAGGTTGGTGCCCACCAATTTACACGATTCAAACGAAACTCTATGCAGGGAACTTTGCGCAAAAGATACATTGGAAAGATCGCAGTTTACAAAACTTACATCGCTAAGCTGTGCCGATGCGAAGAAGCAGTCCATAAAGAGACAGTTATAGAAAACGCAATCTCGCACGGTGAGGTAGGGGCGGTTCATCATATTCACCATCTCTTTCTCACTGCGGATGTGTTCAATGATATCTTCTTGCATAAAGATACGTCCCAGCTCTGTGCGTGTTTCTATCTCATCTGTAAGCGCGGGAGGGGCAATCTTGCCGATTCGTGTGGTATTTACCTTTCCTTTTTTCATTCTTTTGCTATTTTCACAGCACAAAGATAACAGATTGGTGAATTCTTTTTGTATTTTTGCGCTTCAAATATAGAGAACATAAATACATATATCGATGGGAGGTTTTTTCGGAACAGTGCAGAAAGCAAGTTGTGTGACAGACTTATTTTATGGAACAGACTATAATTCGCACTTGGGTACAAAACGCGGTGGTATGGCCACTTATTGCAAAGAAAAAGGATTTATCAGAGCCATACATAACTTAGAAAGTGCTTACTTCCGAAATAAATTTGAACCCGGGCTAAATAAGTTTTCCGGAAATGCGGGGATAGGTATCATTAGCGATACCGACGCGCAACCTATCATCATCAACTCACATCTTGGCAAATTCGCCATTGTTACCGTAGCCAAAATAACCAATCTTTCCGAACTCGAAGAAGAACTTCTCAGCCAGAATATGCATTTTGCCGAACTAAGCTCCGGCAATACCAATCAGACTGAGTTAATTGCACTACTTATTATTCAGGGAAAAACCTTTGTAGAGGGAATTGAGAATGTATATAATAAGATAAAAGGTTCTTGCTCCATGCTGCTGCTGACAGAGGATGGCATTATTGCTGCACGCGATAAACTGGGACGCACACCGATTGCTATTGGTAAAAAAGAGGGCGCGTATGCAGTAAGTAGTGAGTCGTGTAGTTTTCCTAATCTCGATTTCGAACACATTGCCGATTTAGGACCGGGTGAAATAGTTCGTATTTATGAAGATAGAACCGAGCAAATGCGTAAGCCCAACGAGGAGATGCAATTTTGTTCTTTCTTGTGGGTGTATTATGGTTTCCCAAATTCGTGCTACGAAGGACGTAATGTAGAAGATGTACGCAATGCCAGCGGATATAAAATGGGTGTTGGCGATACTTCGGATGTGGATTATGTTTGTGGTATTCCCGATTCTGGAATAGGACAAGGACTTGGTTATGCACAAGGTATGGGTGTTCCTTACAGGAGAGCTATTAGCAAATATACACCTACATGGCCACGTAGCTTTACTCCCAGTAATCAAGAAATGCGCGACCTTGTAGCGCGTATGAAACTGATTCCCAATCGTACCATATTAGAAAATAGACGTATCATATTTTGTGATGACTCTATCGTTAGAGGAACACAGCTTCGTGATAATGTAAAAGTGTTATTTGAGTACGGAGTTAAGGAGGTACATATGCGTATTGGTTGTCCGCCACTGATTTACGCCTGCCCGTTTATTGGTTTTACTGCTTCCAAGAGTAATCTCGAACTTATCACCCGTCAGGTTATTAAAGAACTGGAAGGTGATGAGAATAAGAATCTCGAAAAATACGCAACTACTGGTTCGCCACAATATCAGCAAATGGTAGATGTGATAGCTAAGCGTTTAAAGCTAACCACACTAAAGTTTAATTCCCTTGAAACATTGATTGAGGCTATAGGACTACCCAAGTGTAAGGTATGCACCCATTGTTTTGATGGGTCGAGTAGGTTTTAGACTTTTGGATTAGCTAATGCTTTTGCCATTCATACCATACTATATTGTGTTATATAAAACTTTTATTACATTTGCAAAATAATACCTACCTACTATACGCAAATCGGAATGGCGATTACTTTTAAAAATGACACATTATTCTCGAAGATACTCTTTTCGACTCTAACTCCTTTAGTCCTTTTATTATCCTTCTTGTTGTGGTTTTCTTCAGACCTATTGTATAAAAACACAAAACAGAAAGTAGAGGAAGAATCCGTTTTTTACGCCAATCAAGTTTCTAAAGTAGTAAATTCAACCTTCTTTGATAACTCTGCATCGTTAATCTTAGCAGGTGAACAAATAAAAATGCTCGATCACAAAGCTTCTGATTATCGCGATCAGGTAAAAAAAGTGCTTACCACATTCCTGAAGGTGCAACCCGATTTATATAGCGTTTTTATTGCATTGGAAAAGGGTTTTGTTACCGAAGATTGGTTTATGATGGATGTAACCATTGTGGATGGCGAGATGGTGGATTTTTTGGATACTACAGGTTATGTTGATTTGGAAAATGCGGCCGCACCTTGGTATAACGTACCCATGCAGTCTGGTAGTTTCTATTTTAACAATGTTGGTGTATATGATTATGGTGAAATAGGCGGAACTGTTTATGTGTCAACATTGAGCTACCCCATAAAGCAAGGCGATGTAATAGTTGGAGTTATTGGGGCTGATGCCTTTTATGGAAATTATTATGGGTTCTTGAGTGAAATGCAAATTGAAAACCAGCAAGGAGTTGTACTTGTAGACAAACAAGGGGAAATTCTTTATTCTCGGCAAGAAACTATGATTGGTAAAGTTATCTTTGATTTATGTGATTTCAAAGATGAGGATGCGATGCGAGAGGCATTACTCAAGGATATTCCTTATGTTGGTGAAAACAAATCGCTACTGTTTGATGGTGAATCTTTCATTTATATTTCCCCCATTAATGATGAGAACACAGTAGAGCCTGTGTATTTACTTGTAGACAAACCGGTAGAACCTTTATATCGTAATGCGCGAGACATCAGTAAAATTATTTTGTTGATAGGAGGAATTATTTGTTTACTGCTAACGCTTGGTGTGTATTCCTCTGTCTATAAGTCTATTAATGCGATAAAAGGTGTAACGGCTATTGCTAATCAGATAATAAAGGGGAATTATAAAATAGATTATACGAAATACATAGATAGTAGTAGACGGAACAAGACCGATGAAGTATTGGTGCTTGAAAGTTCTGTTGTACAGATGCTAAATCAAATCAATACCCACAATGACGAACGCGAAAAGATAAATAAGGAATTGGCAATAGCTAAAGAGAAAGCAGAAGATTCCAATCGCTTAAAGTCGGCTTTTCTTGCCAATATGAGTCATGAAATACGTACGCCGCTCAATGCAATTGTAGGATTCTCCAGTATTTTAGAAACAACAGACGATCCCGAAGAGAAAAAAGAATATGTAAGTATCATTGAGAAGAATAACCAATTGCTACTTCAGTTAATAGGTGATATATTAGACCTTTCAAAGATAGAGGCAGGCACACTTGAGTTTATCTACTCGGATTTTAATCTTAATGACCTCATGAGTACTGAAGAAAGTACTATGCGTTTGAAGCAATCCAACCCAAATGTAGATATTGTATTTGAATCGGGCTTGCCATATTGCTGTCTTAACTCGGAAAGAAACCGCTTGACGCAGGTGTTAACTAACTTTATTAGTAATGCCATGAAGTTTACAGAGAAAGGAAGTATTCGTTTCGGCTATCGAATGGATGAAAAGCGAAAGGGCTTTCTCTATTTTTATGTTACCGATACCGGTATTGGTATTCCTAAAGAAAGGCAGAAATCCATCTTCGAACGTTTTGTGAAGCTGCATAGCTTTGCACAAGGGACCGGACTTGGGCTTTCCATTTGTCAAGTAATTGTAGAACAGCTTGGTGGTACGATTGGTGTGGAGTCCGAAGAAGGGGTGGGTTCTACTTTCTGGTTTAGCATACCTTATCGTCCTTGTTCTTCGTAAGTGTGTTGTGTGTGTTTATAAAGAAACGCTTGGTTTTAGATTCTCTTTTACTATAAACAGTAACTCTTCAATATTTGAGACATGAATTGGCGTATTATCTCCTATATATATAAGGTATAGTTCATCGTTTATTTCAATGCGACACGAAGATTCTATTTGGTTGTTTGCTAAGATGTTATTTCGAGCAAGCGCTTTTTGTGTCATAGTGTATCTGCTTCCTTCTCCGTTTAGTTTTATTTGATGGGTGTATTCGTTGTTTACGCGGAAAAGTCCGGTTTCTGTATCGAAGCTAACCCCTTTGCGTCCAAAGAAAGTATTCAGCTTGCCGCTTAATGAAAGATCCTCGGGTGTTCCGATAGTTACACCATACGCCTTATCCATCACCCAAAGTTTGTCGGCTATTTGTAGTGCAAGTTCGAGGTCATGTGTCGATAGAAAGATTGTTTTGTTTGTTTCGCGGCTGAGCTGGTGAAGTAGCTGCATAATCTCCACCTTACTAGGGAAATCGAGAAAAGCGGTTGGCTCATCGAGGAAGATGATAGGAGTGTCTTGTGCAAGTGCTTTGGCGATCATTACTTTTTGTCGCTCACCATCACTAAGAGTATGTACCATGCGGTTGGACAACTCTTCGATGTGAATCATTGAAATGGCCTGTTTTACAATCTGATTATTTTCATCGTCAAGTGTTCCCCAAAATCCGGTATACGGGCTTCTTCCCAGTCCGATGAGTTCTTCTGCAGTCATGTTCCGAACATCCAAACGATCGGTAAGTACAACACTGATTAGCTGTGCTAATTGATGAGTGGAGTATTCTTCTATTTTCTTTCCTTGTATATAAATATCTCCTGTAAGTTTGGGCTGAAAAGCAGAAAGTGTTCGCAAAAGAGTGGATTTGCCAATTCCGTTAGTCCCCAACAAACAAGTAAGTTCTCCTTGATTGATGGATGCATGGATGTTTTCGGCTACTATTTTGTTTTTCTTCTTTCCAAAATAGCCGATAGTGAGTGAATTAACTTCGATTGATTTATCCATTAAGGTTCTTTTGAAAACTTAAAGTGTTTGCAAAGATAGTGAGAATCTCGCAAAGGTAGGCAAAACCAAGTGCCGAGCAAAACTTGCCAATGGGTTAATATCCACTCCAAATGTAGTTTTTCTAAATAGGTCTTCACCTTCACAAAACGCAATAAGTAGATGACTGTGAGTTGGTTACGTGTGAAGACCCTCTGTTTTTGCCTTCACAGAGTTTTAACGGCTAATTTTCTGACTGTTTTTTTTAGTAAAAAGCAGTGAGAAATGGTTCAAAACTCAGTCAGAAATGGTTCAAAACTCAGTGAGATGTAAAGCAAAACTCAGTGAGAAAATACAATGCTTATGAGGCTCTCTACAACCACTTCATAGCATGGGTTTGATGTTGCTGTTGTTTTAATCTATTTGTTTCAATTTTCCCTTTCGTTGTAAACTTATTGTTTGTTCTTTTGTCTGTTGAGCAATAATTCGTTACTTTTGCGGTCTGATTATTGATAATCTGACAAATGAATTGTTAATTTAGAAATGAATACAGCCAAACTGTTGCTTTTTTGTCCCGACCAACCGGGCATTATTGCCGAAGTTACAGACTTTATTACGGTTAATAAAGGAAATATTATATATTTGGAGCAGCACGTAGATCGTGTTGAGGAGATGTTTTTTATGCGTATTGAGTGGGACTTGGATGAGTTTCTTGTCCCTAAAGAGAAAATAGAAGATTATTTTCACACGTTGTATGGGCAACGATATGGCATGCACTTCAGGCTTTATTTCTCGGAAGTGAAGCCCAGAATGGCTATCTTTGTGTCTAAACTGTCGCATTGTCTCTATGATATATTGGCGCGCTACTCGGCGGGCGAGTGGGATGTGGAGATTCCTTTGATTATCAGCAATCATCCCGATTTGAAGCATGTTGCCGATCGTTTTAATATCCCGTTTCATGTGCTTCCTATAACAAAGGAGAATAAGCAAGAGCAAGAGGCGAAGGAGATGGAATTGCTTCGGCAGCATAAAATCTCGTTTATTGTATTGGCAAGATATATGCAAGTGATTTCTGAGGATATGATAAAATCTTATCCGGATAAGATTATCAATATTCATCACTCTTTTCTTCCGGCATTTGTGGGTGCAAAACCTTATCATGCGGCGTTTGAAAGAGGTGTGAAAATCATTGGAGCAACCAGTCATTACATTACTACCGAACTTGATGCCGGACCTATTATCGAACAAGATGTAGTACGCATAACACATCGAGATGCGGTGGGCGAGCTGGTAAATAAAGGTAAGGATTTGGAAAAGATAGTATTATCGCGTGCCGTGCAAAAGCATATTGAGCGTAAAACACTAGTGTATAAAAACAAAACAGTTGTATTTAGTTAAGAATAAGATGAATGTAGCGATTATAAAATACAATGCGGGCAATATTCGTTCGGTAGACTATGCTTTGAAACGCTTGGGGGTTGAAGCTGTTATAACTGCGGATAAGTCGGTGTTGCGCAAAGCCGATAAAGTAATATTCCCTGGTGTGGGCGAGGCGGCAACAACAATGAACCACTTGCGTAAGGAGGGGTTGGATGTGTTGATAAAAAGTTTGAAGCAACCGGTACTTGGCATCTGCTTAGGAATGCAACTAATGTGCCGTCATTCCGAAGAAGGTGATGCCGACGCATTGGCTATCTTTGATGTGGATGTGAAGCGTTTTGTTCCCACCAAGCACGAGGATAAAGTACCGCATATGGGCTGGAATACCCTCCGGCAAACCAATAGTCAACTATTCAAAGGTTTTGATCAAGATGAATTTGTCTATTTTGTGCATAGCTTCTATGTGCCATTGTGCTCATGGACAGCTGCCGAAACAGATTATATTCAACCTTTCAGTGCTGCACTGCACAAAGATAATTTCTATGCTACGCAGTTTCATCCGGAAAAGAGTGGAAGTGTGGGCGAACGTATTTTACAGAACTTTTTAAATATCCAACCATGATAGAACTTATTCCTGCTATTGATATTATCGACGGGAAATGTGTTCGCCTGTCGCAAGGCGATTACAACTCGAAAAAAGTGTATAATGAAGATCCTGTAGAGGTGGCAAAAGAGTTTGAAGACCATGGAATTCGCCGTTTGCACGTTGTAGACTTGGATGGAGCAGTTTCGCAACACATAGTAAACTATCGCGTTTTGGAACGAATAGCTACACGTACTTCACTGATTGTTGATTTTGGTGGCGGCGTGAAGAGCGACGAAGATTTGGTTGTTGCTTTTGAAAATGGTGCGGAAATGGTTACAATTGGTAGTCTGGCAGTGAAGAATCCCGAGTTGTTTTTAAAGTGGCTCAATCAATATGGAGCTGCGAAAATTATTTTGGGGGCGGATGTGAAAGAACGAAAAATAGCCGTAAATGGTTGGAAAGATGAAACCACACAAGATCTTTTCCCGTTTTTGACCAGCTATATTAATAATGGAGTAGAGAAAGTAATCTGTACCGATATTAGTAAAGACGGTATGCTGCAAGGCCCTTCTACGCAACTTTATAAAGAGATGTTGGCCGAACATCCAAATCTTTATCTTATTGCAAGTGGCGGGGTCAGCAATATAGACGATATTATAGCGTTGGAAGAAGCCAAGCTACCTGCTGTGATATTCGGGAAGGCTATTTATGAAGGGAAAATTCAATTAAAAGATTTAATACGTTTTCTGTAATGCTAGCAAAAAGAATTATTCCTTGCTTAGATATCAAGGACGGACAAACGGTAAAGGGTACCAATTTTGTGAACCTACGCCAAGCGGGCGATCCGGTGGAATTGGGACGTGCATATAGTGAACAAGGAGCCGATGAACTGGTGTTTCTGGATATTACAGCCAGTTATGAAGGTCGTAAAACATTCACAGAATTGGTAAGCAAAATTGCTGCCAGCATAAATATACCATTTACAGTTGGTGGCGGAATCAATGAACTAAGTGATGTGGAGCGTTTGTTGAATGCAGGCGCGGACAAAATTTCTATCAACTCTTCGGCTATTCGCAATCCGCAATTGATTGACGAAATAGCCAAACATTTTGGTTCGCAAGTGTGTGTGTTGGCTATTGATGCAAAGCAAACGGATAGTGATTGGAAATGCTACCTTAATGGTGGTCGCATAGAAACAGAAAAGAAACTAATAAGTTGGGCGCACGAAGGACAAGAACGTGGAGTTGGTGAAATACTTTTTACCAGTATGAATCACGACGGAGTTAAGACCGGGTATGCCAACGAGGCTTTAGCTGCGCTTGCTGCACAGCTTTCAATACCGGTAATAGCTTCGGGTGGGGCAGGGAAACCAGAGCATTTTCGGGATGCTTTCTTAATAGGAAAAGCGGACGCTGCATTGGCTGCAAGCGTTTTTCACTTTGGAGAGATAAAAATTCCCGAATTAAAATCATATCTTTGTGCGGAAAAAGTAATTGTAAGAAGGAAGGATTATGGATTTCAATAAAATGAACGGACTTGTTCCGGCTATTATTCAAGATAATTGCACGAGCAAAGTGTTGATGCTGGGCTATATGAATGAAGAAGCTTATCAGAAAACATTGGATAGTGGCAAGGTTACTTTTTTTAGTCGCACAAAGAACCGTTTGTGGACAAAAGGAGAGGAGAGTGGCAACTTCTTGCAGGTGGTATCTATTCAAACAGACTGTGATGATGATACACTGCTTATAAAAGTAAACCCCGTAGGGCCAGTATGCCATACTGGAACAGATACCTGCTGGGGTGAAAAAAACCAAGAAGATATACTTTTTCTGAAAGAACTTCAGAACTTTATCAATACACGTCATGCCGAAATGCCCGAAGGTTCATATACTACTAGTTTGTTTGAATCGGGTATCAATAAAATGGCACAAAAGGTAGGCGAAGAGGCGGTTGAGATGATTATCGAAGCAACCAACGGAACCAATGAACGCATGGTATACGAAGGTTCGGATATGTTGTATCACCTGATTGTTATGCTTACAAGCAAGGGACTGGGTATTGAAGATTTGGTTCGGGAATTAAAAGTAAGACATAGTGCTACATGGAAGAAACACTGATTCAATATAAGAATGTTGATGTGTACCAACAAGAACACTGCGTGCTCAATGAAGTAGCTGTTGAGTTGCATAAAGGCGAGTTCGTCTATCTTATTGGGAAAGTCGGAGCAGGCAAGAGTAGTCTGCTGAAGACATTTTATGGCGAATTGGATGTGAAAAGCGGAGAAGCAAGAGTTATGGGGTTTGATATGCGCAATATCAAACGTAAACAAATTCCGCAGCTCAGACGAAAACTGGGCATTGTGTTTCAGGATTTTCAGTTGCTTACCGATAGGACTATATATGATAACCTGGAGTTTGTCTTGAAAGCCACAGGCTGGAAAAATAAAGAACAGATAAAAGAACGTATCAGTGAAGTCTTACTGGAAGTGGGCATGGAGAACAAAGGCTATAAATTACCTAATGAACTTTCGGGAGGCGAACAACAACGTATTGTGATAGCGCGAGCTATTCTTAACTCGCCTGAGATAATATTGGCAGATGAACCCACGGGGAACTTAGATCCGGAAACGGGTAAGGCTATTGTGCGCTTGCTGCATGCCCGAAGTGAGAATGGAGCATTGGTGGTGATGTCTACGCACAATTTGTCATTGTTACAAGAATTTCCAGGGACGGTTTATCGTTGCGAAAAGCATCAGATAGAGAATGTTACTGCCGAATATGCCAAAAATGAATAGATAAATTACTTATATAACTTTTTTAACACGGACGAAGAATGAAAGTTTTAAAGTTTGGAGGAACATCAGTGGGCTCGGCTCAACGAATAAGAGAAGTAGCCAAGTTGATTACAGGTGGAGAACGAAAGATAGTGGTGCTGTCGGCTATGTCGGGTACAACCAATTCTCTGGTAGAGATATCGGATTATTTGTATAAAAAGAATCCGGATGGAGCCAACGAAGTAATCAACAAACTAGAGGCAAAATACAAACAACATGTGAACGAATTGTATAATACGGATGAGTATAAGGCTAAAGGATATGAAATAATAAAAACGTATTTCGATTACATCCGTTCCTTTACAAAAGACTTATTCACGATGTTTGAAGAAAAAGTTGTATTAGCACAGGGCGAATTGATTTCTACACACATGATGAATTGTTACTTACAAGAGTGTGGCGTGAAATCGGCATTGATTCCTGCATTGGAATTTATGCGCACTGACAAAAATGCTGAACCGGATCCTGTTTATATAAAGGAGAAACTACAACAACAGTTGGAGGTGTTTCCCGAAGCGGAACTTTTCATAACACAAGGGTATATCTGTCGTAATGCCTACGGAGAAATAGACAACTTGCAGCGTGGTGGAAGCGACTATACGGCTTCATTGATTGGTGCGGCAATCCACTCTTCCGAAATTCAGATATGGACAGATATCGATGGCATGCACAACAATGACCCACGTATTGTTGACCAAACAGCTCCTGTTCGTCAACTTCATTTTGAAGAAGCAGCGGAATTAGCTTATTTTGGTGCGAAAATTCTTCATCCTACTTGCATACAGCCAGCTAAGTATGCTAATATCCCTGTTCGTTTGCTTAATACAATGGAACCAACAGCTCCGGGAACATTGATTTCTAATGAAACAGAAAAAGGGAAGATTAAAGCTGTAGCAGCAAAAGAAAATATCACAGCAATAAAAATTAAATCAAGTCGGATGCTATTGGCGCATGGCTTTATGCGTAAGGTGTTCGAGATATTCGAGGCAAACCAAACATCGGTAGATATGGTTTGTACTTCGGAGGTTGGTGTTTCGGTAACTATTGACAACGATAAAAACCTTAATCACATCATCGACGAGTTGAAGAAATATGGTACCGTAACTGTAGATCAAGACATGTGTATCATTTGTGTGGTTGGTGATTTGGAGTGGGAGAACCTTGGCTTTGAGGCTAAAGCGGTAGCTGCCATGAAAAATATTCCGGTTCGTATGATTTCGTATGGCGGAAGCAACTACAACATTTCTTTCTTAATTCGCGAATGTGATAAGAATGCTGCTCTTCAGGCATTAAGCGACAAGTTGTTCAATGGAAAGTAAAACGCTTATGAAAGGAACATTTCCGGTTGATAAATTCAACGAACTGCAAACTCCTTTTTATTATTACGATACAAAAGTGCTGCGTGAGACTTTAGCTTGCGTAAATAAAGAGGTTGCTAAATATCCAAATTTTTGTGTGCACTATGCAGTTAAGGCGAATGCAAATCATGATATACTTACCATTATCCGCGAAAATGGATTGGGAGCAGACTGCGTGAGCGGAGGAGAAATTCGTGCAGCAATTGCAGCGGGTGTTCCATCCGATAAAATTGTTTTTGCCGGTGTAGGTAAAGCCGATTGGGAAATCAATTTGGGACTTGATAACAATATCTTTTGCTTCAACGTAGAGTCTATTCCCGAACTGGAAGTTATCAATGAGCTGGCAGCAGCAAAAGGAAAGGTTGCTAACGTAGCTTTTCGCATTAATCCGAATGTAAGCGCGCACACGCATGCTAATATAACCACTGGGCTTGCCGAAAATAAATTTGGTATTAGCATGGCGGATATGGAACGCATAGTAGAACTGGCTATTAGTATGGATCATGTGAAGTTTGTGGGACTTCATTTTCATATTGGTTCACAGATACTGGATATGACCGATTTTGAAGCATTAAGCCATCGTGTGAACGAACTGCAAGAAAAACTTCATGTGCGTGGTGTTCATGTAGAACACATCAATGTGGGTGGTGGACTTGGAATAGATTACAAATATCCAAATGAAAACTACATGCCGAGTTTTGCCGCTTATTTCGCGACCTATGCCAAGCATCTGAAATTATACCCTCACCAAACTCTTCACTTTGAGTTGGGACGTGCTATTACCGGGCAGTGTGGTAGTTTGATAAGCAAAGTGCTTTATGTAAAGCAAGGTGCCAACAAACAATTCGCCATACTCGATGCGGGGATGACAGATTTGATTCGTCCTGCTCTGTATCAAGCTTCTCACCAGATTGAAAACATAACTTCGGAAGAGCCTTTAGAAGAATACGATGTGGTAGGTCCTATCTGCGAATCGTCGGATGTGTTTGCGAAAGGAGTAAGGTTGAATGCTACGAAACGTGGTGATTTAATTGCGCTTCGTTCGGCTGGAGCGTATGGCGAGATTATGGCCTCGCAGTATAATTGCCGGGAATTGCCCAAGGCATATTTGTCTGATCAGTTGTAGAAAGAAAATAGCAACTTCGCTTTATCCAATAAGAATTCATCCTCCTATTTAGCTCTTAAGAGAAAGTAGGAGGATGAATTGTATCAGGGTGTATCATTCTCTATTTCAATACACCAAGCTCTTTTCCCACTTTTATAAATGCTTCAATACATTTATCCAGATGTTTCTTGTCATGCCCTGCCGATAATTGTACGCGGATACGTGCTTGTCCTTGTGGTACTACCGGATAATAGAAACCTGTAACAAAAATTCCTTCATCCTGCATACGTGCGGCAAAGTCTTGTGATAATTTGGCATCATACAACATCACCGCACAAATAGCGCTTTGCGTTGGTTTAATGTCAAAACCGGCAGCAATCATCTTATCTCTGAAGTAACTTACATTTGCTACAAGTTTATCGTGTAATTCATTGCTTTCTTTCAGTATCTTGAACATTTCCAAACTGGCTCCTACAATAGCAGGTGCCAATGAGTTGGAAAACAGGTATGGACGACTGCGTTGGCGAAGCAACTCTATAATCTCTTTGCGACCTGTGGTAAAGCCACCCATAGCACCGCCAAATGCTTTACCCAACGTACCTGTGTAGATATCTACCTGCCCGTAAGTGTTGAATAATTCGCTGACTCCACGTCCTGTGGCCCCAACTACACCTGCCGAGTGACATTCGTCTACCATTACCAGCGCGTCGTATTTATCGGCAAGGGCACATATCTTATCCATTTGGGCTACATTGCCATCCATAGAGAATACACCATCGGTTACTATGATGCGAAAACGTTGTGCTTGAGATTCTTGCAGGCATTTCTCTAATTCCTCCATATCGGCATTAGCATAACGGTACCGTTTAGCTTTGCATAAACGAACCCCATCAATAATAGAGGCATGGTTCAAAGCATCCGAAATAATGGCATCTTCTTCAGTGAAGAGTGGCTCAAAAACACCCCCGTTGGCATCGAAGCAAGCAGCGTAAAGAATGGTATCTTCGGTTTTGAAGTAGTCGCTGATAGCTGCTTCCAGCTCTTTATGAATATCTTGTGTGCCACAAATGAAACGCACGGAAGACATACCGAATCCACGTTCATCCATGATTTCTTTGGCAGCTTTAATCAATCGGGGATGGTCTGAAAGTCCCAGGTAGTTATTGGCGCAAAAATTAAGTACTTCCTTACCTTTTACTTGAATAGCAGCTTGTTGTGGACTCTCTATAAGGCGTTCTTCTTTAAATAATCCTGCCTCTTTTATCTCGCTTAACGTATCTGCGAGATGTTCTTTTATTTTTCCATACATAAGATTGTACAATTAGAAGTTTATGCAAAGAACATTAATTTTGTTGGAATAAACAATATCTGTTTGTCGGATGTTTCAGAAAAAAGTACCTTTGCCCTGCAATTCATAGAGAGCCTGTCGCTACCATAATTAAGTTTCTGATGCGAAGATTTGCGATATACATACTTTCTGTGCTACTTTTCTTTTCATGCGACAGCAAAAAGAAAGAAAAAGAGTCGACAACTACTCCTTCTGTAATAGAAGAAGTAGACACGGTTGTTGTGCCGGTAGATACTATTCCTGAGAAAGAAGATATTTATGACGAACTGATTCCCAAGCCAGCTCCTCCAAAGAACGAAAACTTTGGCGACTTTATCATAGCTTTTGCCTTTGATGAAGAGCAGCAAATAGACCGTACGCTCTTTCCTCTTTATTATTACGACGAAGACTCTACGTACACCATTGATAAAGAATGCTTTCAGACGGACACGCTCTTTTTTGATCGTTCGTACTATACCATCATACTCGACGAAGAGGGTGAGCTCGATATGTTGGAGGATACAGTTCATACCTCAATTCAGATGGAATGGATAAACCTGAAAACACTGGAGGCGCGGAAATACTACTTTCAACGGTTGAGTGGACGCTGGATGCTGGAGGCTATTAATCAGCGGGTTTTCGAATTGGGCATGAATCGGGACTTTGTGGAGTTCTTCTACAAGTTTACTAACGATAGTTTGTTTCAATTAAAACACACTCACATTCCGTTGGAGTTTGTAACTACCGACCCTGACGATGATTTTAGCGTGATTCAGGCTACTATTGACGAAGATCAATGGCTGGCGTTCAGACCCATACTTCCCAAAGAACGCATCACCAACATTTATTATGGGCAAAAGATAGATCAACGCAGCGGTCATAAAATAGTACAACTCAAAGGCATAGCAAACGGATTTGAGAATACCCTCTTCTTCCGTCGAAAAGGTAAATCCTGGCAGTTGTACAAGTTTGAAGACACAAGCAATTAACTACATAACAAATATGATACACGTCTACGAAAACTACTCCTTATTGGCACACAATACTTTTGGAATTGATGTAAAAACCGCCCGCTTTCTGGAATATGAAACGGTAAATGAACTGCGCGAACTCATCCAACAAAAACAAATAACCCAGCCCTGCCTGCATATTGGCGGAGGAAGCAATCTGCTTTTTAAGAACGATTATCCGGGTGTGATACTTCATTCGCGCATCACAGGTATCGAAGTAGTAGAGGAAAACGAGGAGGCTGTTTACCTGAGAGTAGGTTCGGGTGTTGTGTGGGATGACTTTGTGGCGTATTGTGTAGCACGCAATTGGTATGGTGCAGAGAACCTTACCGACATTCCCGGTGAAGTAGGAGCCAGTGCTGTTCAAAACATCGGTGCCTATGGCGCAGAGGTAAAAGACCTGATTGTATCGGTTGATACCATCAATTTGCAAGGTGAGGAACGAACTTATACTAACGCGGAGTGTGGATTTTCCTATCGTCAAAGTATTTTTAAGCAACTGCAAAATACATTTGTTACGCAAGTGGTTTTCAAACTTGGGAAGTCAGAGCGTTTCTTGCTTGATTATGGCACCATTCGAGAAGAATTGAAGCAATATCCTGCTGTGACGTTGGCAGTGGTGCGCGAAGTTGTTCGGAAGATACGTTCCAGCAAATTGCCCGATCCCAAAGAACAAGGCAATGCCGGTAGCTTTTTTATGAACCCCGTCGTTCCGCGTGCTGTTTTCGACTCCTTAAAGATTCAATATCCTGCTATGCCACATTACGATGTGGATGCCGACCGTGTGAAGATTCCTGCCGGTTGGATGATTGACCAATGTGGCTGGAAAGGTAAGGCAATCGGTGCGGCAGGTGTACATGATAAGCAAGCGCTCGTTTTAGTAAACCGTGGAGGGGCTACAGGCGAAGATATTCTCCGTTTGTCGGCTGCTGTACAGCAATCCGTATTGGATAAATTTGGTATAGCCATCTCTCCCGAAGTAAAAGCAGTCGGTTAATCATGCGGGTTAAGATACTTGGAAGCGGAACCTCTACCGGCGTGCCCGAGATAGGTTGTACTTGTGAGGTTTGTACCTCTGCCAACGCTAAAGACAAGCGCCTGCGCGCTTCTGCTATTGTCTATACCGACGATGCTACTATACTGATAGACTGTGGTCCCGACTTTCGCGAACAAATGTTGCACACGCCTTTTGGGAAGATAGACGGCGTACTCATTACCCACGAGCATTACGACCATGTGGGTGGGTTGGATGATTTGCGCCCTTTCTGCCGTTTTGGTGAAGTACCGCTCTATGCCGAAAAATACACTTCGGACGCGTTGCGACTACGTATGCCCTACTGTTTTGCCGAACATCGTTATCCGGGTGTGCCCAATATCTATTTGGAAGAAATTACGCCCGGCATACCTTTCGCAATTAATAAAACGTCTATCTTGCCCATTCGCGTAATGCACGGACGTATGCCTATTTTGGGCTATCGCATTGGCAAAATAGCTTATATCACCGATATGCTTACCATGCCCGAAGAAAGTTTTAAGCAACTGGAAGGTGTTGAGGTTCTGATACTTAATGCGCTACGTAGTATGCCACATCTGTCTCACCAAACATTGGAAGAAGCATTGGGAGTTGTGAAGCGCATCGCGCCCAAGCAGACATACCTTATCCACATGAGCCATCATATAGGATTGCATGATGAGGTGCAGAAAAACCTACCGGCAGATGTATATCTGGCGTATGATGGAATGGAATTTACTTTGTAATAAACTCCATCACCGCTGCATTAAACGCTTCCGGCTGCTCCATGTTCAGCATGTGCCCACAATCGTCGAGTACTATTTGTTTGCCATTCGGCAGGTAGTTTAATATGTCTGGGTGCTCTGCGTAGCGATTGCCCGGTGCATTACCCGCTATAAGCAGTACGGGTACTTTGGGACATTTTTCTTTCAAAGCCGCATAGGCATCCAGTCCAATAATAACACGTGCCTCTTTGTGCAAGGGTTGCCATGCGCTCCAATCGCTAATCATCTGCCAAAGTGGTTCGCGCATACGTTCGCGCTGAGTACCTCCCGAATTCATTAATCCTTCAAACCATTCGCGCTTCATAACATCAACACCTTTGGCCTTTAGTTCGGCAATCTCCTGTTCGCGACGAGTAGCTTCTTCCTCGTCCATAGGAGTACTTGGTCCGGGCGACTTCCGGATGTTTCCACTTGCCAGCACAGCCGACTTTACCCGTTCGGGATAATAGCCCAGCATATCTGCACCAATAAAACCGCCCATAGATAGTCCTACAATGTGTGCCTTGTCTATGTGTAGCGCATTCATGAGCTTTACTAAATCGGCAGCGTGTGTAAACTGATAGCCTTCCTGTTGTTGCGACGAACGCCCATATCCGCGCGAATCATAGCGAATAACCCGGTATTGCTTGGCGAATACTTCAAACTGAGTATCCCACATCCGATGGTCGAGCGAGTGTCCGTGTATCAAAATAATCGGTTCGCCTTTGCCCAATTCTTCATAGTAAAGCGAGCCGTTGTCTACTTCAATATACCCGGATTTTATGGAATCAGAAGCGCATCCGGTAACTAAAAACAAGATGCCGACGCATAAAATGTGTAGTGTGTTTAATCTTCTGGTGATCATGGTTGTTTTATTGTTTGTGGGGCAAATATAACGAAATATTCCATCGTATGCGGTTGATTTAGTCTGTTGTTTCTCTTGCTGTAAATTCAAACTACCATTTCTAACCGTTAAGTAACCAATCGTATATTGCATTATGACAGAGGAATGGGCTGGATTTGCTTTAATGCTACATATTTGTCTGTCTTTTTGTTTTTCGCTCAACGAATTCTGATTACTGGATTGATTATTTAATATGCCCTACAAGCCTTCTGGAAGGGTTTTCAAGGAGAGAAATTTGCTTATGGACGAACGATTGTTTGCCATAAGCTCGCGACCCATCTTCCATAGGCACACAGAGCGTTTGCCTATGGCAAACAGTTGCTCATCCATAGGCAGAGAAAGAAAAGTGGACTGTGTTTGTCTGTGAAACTGACTGTGTTCTTTCCATGTTCTGACTTTGTTTTTACTCAAAACAAAGTCAGAAAAACAGGCGTTACAAGTCGTATAGGGCATGTATTGAATAATACGAGTGTTTTTCACACTATTTGAGGGTTTTTTCTAAAGCCGATTTCCTGCGATTTTTTCTGCCCACGCATCTGTTTCTCTCATTTTATCGCATTCTTGGCGGCTTTGACATTTTGATAGTTTGCCCACTTCTCACTGCTCTTCCAAATGTTTAATTAAATAACTAATAGTACTTTTATATTCATCTTTGCCATTGGCTGTTGTTGTTTATAATATTATTTTTAGTAGAATCAAACATATTTTTTCTAACGTTTTGTTTTGTTTGCAAAATTTATTATATTTGCAAACAAATGTTTCAATACGATAGTTAAGGTCATGAAGATTCGTGCGCTGATAAGGATGGTACTTACGCTTTCTGCTATACTTGCTTGTATGGGGATTGTTGCCCTTATGTACACACGGATGAGTGCGACCGAGAAAGCGGAGGATTTTGACCTTTACACACTTGTGCCTTCTTCCTCGACTGTTATTGTAGATACACAAGATGTGACGGAGTTTATCAAAAGCCTGAACAACTTGAATTGTAGTCAGGATGGAAATTTCCTCTACGTTTCCCGCCTTTTTTCCTTACTGAAAGACCACATAAATACACTGCTCGATGATGTTCCGCATGGATTAAGCCGGCAAATGAACAATATGCTGATTAGTTTTCATGCACCCGATAATGACAGGCAACAAGTGCTTTATTGCAGGTTGGGTGCAGGCGATTATAATTTGGTGGAGCACTTCATTAAGAAATATTGCGATAGCTCTTTCCCTACGAAATACTTCGATTATCGTGGTCAGGAAATCCGTATATACCCCATGCCCAATGACGAATTCCTTTCGTGTTACCTCACGTCGGAATTCTTCGTTATAAGTTACCAGAAGAGATTAATAGAAGAGGTTATCGATACACGCCTTTCTAAGGAGTCTGTTCTTGCCGATAAAAGTTTGCAGCGGATACGAACCGCCGGAAAAACGGGTGGTCAGGCAAAGGTTTATCTGCGCATGCAGTCGTTGAGTATGGGTAGGAGCAATGATGAACTTTGTGCCTCGATGCCGTTTGGTGGATGGACCGAGTTCTTGCTTACCATGAACGGAGATGCTGTGTACTGTTCGGGTATGAATAATGATAATGATTCATCTCCTAACTTTATGAATCTTCTGCGCAAACAAACCCCATTGCAAGGCTTTCCGGGAGATTTGCTTCCCAAGACTACCTACTTCCTTGCAACTCAATCCGTATCGGATATTCAAGAGTATGATTCCTTGCTCTCGGACTTTTTGAAATCTCATGCCTGTCATTCGGCTACTACCGGCTTCTTTCAGTCGAAAGATACCTTGCATACTCCTTGCGCCATTGTTTCTATTCCTGTCTTGCTTGCCGATGTTGCCGAGAAAGATTTGGCTGTCAGGATAAACGCCTATTATAAACCACTCTCGCTGTATGAGTTGCCGGCGAATACGCTATTTACGCAGTTTACCGGTATTATGAATATTGACGAACCGCTCTATGCCACTTTTCGCAGAGAAACGATGCTGATTGGTACAAAACGTAGTGTGGAGGCGTATTTGGAACAAACTCAGGCAGAAGAGTTCTTGGAGGGAAATCCTTTTTATGAAGCGGCTATAGTCAATGTTTCCGATTCGTACAACTTCCTTGTTTTAGTCGATATGCAACAGATATTGCAACAGCCGGATGATTATGCCCGGTTGGTTCCCAACTTCTTCTTCCGCAACGCGGATTTCTTTAACCACTTCCTGATGTCGGTGCAGTTTGTATGTGTGGAAGAGGTGTTGTATCCCAATTTGGTGCTACTGTATAAAGGAGAATAGGTAAAAACGTAAACGCGGATTAACACAGGATGTTCTTTGAAACTTTAAACATGCCCTGTGTTAATCCGCGTTTCTGCGTTTAAATCTTTACTTAGAATGGCAAATCATCATTCGCGTCTCCCGGTGTAAACTCCGGTGCGGGTGCTCCCATAGGAGGAGGAACCGGACTTCCGGCACCTGCCATGGGTGCTGAGCCTGCTGCTACGCGCTCTACTCTCCATGCACGGATACTATTGAACCATCTGTCATTCCATTGACGCGCGTCAATATCAAACGAAACAGTAAGTTCTTCGCCCATTTGAATGTTGAATTGTTCTATCTTTTCGGATCCGAATACCTCAAAACACATCTTCTTTGGGTATTGGTCGTGGTTTTCTACTACATACTCTTGAGCTTTCCACTCATTACCTGTCGACTTGGCAGTTCCACTTTTAGGAGGGAGTACCGCTATTACTTTTCCGCTGAATTCCATATTTTATTTTAATTATTTACTTGTGCGAAGGTACAACTTTTCAATGAATAGCCGAAGGGTGTGTCGTTTTTCTTTTCTACTTATTGCAAGTACGGATTTTTTTTTCGTAACTTTGTCCTCATAGGCAGAAGCCTGTAAGAAAACACAAAGAGAATAAATTAAAAATAAGAACTAATATGAAATTTATCGTTTCGAGCACAGCGTTGTTTAGTCATTTACAGGCGATTAGCCGTGTTATTAATTCGAAGAACACATTGCCAATATTGGATTGTTTCCTTTTTGATTTGAAAGATGGAATGTTGTCCATTACCGTTTCGGATACTGAAACAACAATGGTAACGGCTGTCGAGGTAAACGAAAGCGATAAAGACGGTAGGTTTGCCGTGGTAGCAAAAACGCTCTTAGACGCGTTGAAAGAGATTCCAGAGCAACCGCTCACTTTTGATATATCAGACAATTACGAAATCACCGTGATGTACCAGAATGGTAAATATAGCCTTATGGGACAGAATGCTGCTGAATATCCACAGTCGGCTACATTAGGCGAAAACGCGGTAAAGGTTGAGTTGGATGCAGCCATTTTGCTAAACGGTATTAACCGCGCGCTGTTTGCTACGGCAGATGATGAACTTCGTCCGGTAATGAATGGTATTTATTTCGACATCACCACCGAAGATATTACGATGGTAGCCTCAGACGGGCACAAATTGGTTCGCTTCAAGAGCCTTGCTGCTCAAGGTAAAGAGCGTGCAGCCTTTATCTTCCCAAAGAAACCCGCCAATCTGATGAAAGCGTTACTCCCTAAAGAACACGGACAGGTAACAATTGAGTTTGATGAACGTAATGCGGTATTCACGCTGGAGAAATTCCGTATGGTGTGCCGCCTCATTGAAGGAAGATATCCTAACTACAACTCGGTTATTCCGCAAAACAATCCGCATAAAGTTATTGTTGACCGACAAATGTTGCTTGGCGCGTTGCGTCGTGTATCTATTTTCTCGTCACAAGCCAGCAGTTTGATAAAGTTGCGTTTGGAAGAGAATCTGATTGTTATTTCAGCGCAAGATATTGACTACTCTACATCGGCAGAAGAAAAACAAGCATGTCAATATGCCGGTAACCCAATGAGCATTGGCTTCAAATCAACATTCCTGATTGATATCCTGAACAACATCACTGCCGACGAAGTAGTGATAGAGCTCGCCGATCCATCGCGCGCAGGAACCATTGTGCCGGTAGAACAGGAGAAAGATGAAAATCTTTTGATGCTGCTCATGCCGATGATGTTGAATGATTAATAAAACAACAAAGTAACAGTGGAGTTCCACAAAGGAAGATCAAATTCTACTTTGTGGAACTCTCTTTACTTTATACCATTAATGTATTATACGTAATAATTTAACTCATGAAATTGAACTTAAAGAACCCGCTTGTCTTCTTTGATTTGGAGACTACCGGTACAAACATAAATAGCGACCGCATCGTTGAAATCTGTTACCTCAAGGTGCATCCCAATGGTAATGAAGAGTCCAAAACCATGCGTATCAATCCCGAAATGCACATCCCCGAAGAAGCTTCGGCCATACATGGTATTTATGATCAGGATGTAGTCGATTGCCCCACCTTCAAAGGAGTTGCTCAAAGCATTGCTAATGATATTGAAGGGTGTGATTTAGCTGGTTTTAATTCCAACCGTTTCGATGTACCTGTGTTGGTTGAAGAGTTTTTGCGGGCAGGTGTAGACATTGATCTGTCGCATCGTAAACTGGTAGATGTGCAGGTGATTTTCCACAAAATGGAACAACGCACACTCTCTGCCGCCTATAAGTTCTATTGTGATAAGAATCTGGACGATGCCCATACGGCGGAAGCAGATACGCGCGCAACCTACGAAGTGCTAATGTCACAATTGGATAGATACGAAGAACTGCAAAATGATGTAGCTTTCTTATCCAACTATTCAAGTTTTAATCGCAATGTAGACTTTGCCGGACGTATGGTATATGATGATAATGGTGTGGAGGTTTTCAACTTTGGCAAGTACAAAGGTTTAGCTGTAACCGAAGTGCTAAAGAGAGATCCCGGCTATTACGGCTGGATACTTGGCAATGATTTCACACTTAATACTAAAGCCATGCTCACCAAAATACGTTTGCGCGAACTGACAGGAAAATAGAAACCATGCTGAAAGGAAAGAAAATAATATTAGGAATAACGGGTAGCATTGCCGCCTACAAAGCTTGCTATATTATCCGCGGGTTGATAAAGAAAGGAGCAGAGGTACAAGTGGTTATTACCCCTGCCGGAAAAGAGTTTATTACGCCCATTACTCTCTCCGCATTAACGAGCAAGCCGGTTATTAGCGACTTCTTCGCCCAGCGTAATGGTACATGGAACAGCCACGTAGATCTTGGATTATGGGCAGATGCCGTACTGATTGCACCTGCTACTGCCGCTACCATTGGTAAAATGGCAAACGGCATTGCAGATAATATGTTGATTACTACTTATCTCTCTGCCAAAGCGCCCGTGTTTGTTGCACCGGCTATGGACTTGGATATGTTTGCACATCCTTCTACGCAGAAGAACTTAGATACATTGCGCTCCTTTGGTAATCACATTATTGAACCGGCATCGGGCGAATTGGCAAGTCACTTGGTAGGAAAAGGAAGAATGGAAGAACCCGATGTTATCATTAGTGTGTTGGAACAGTTCTTTGCTGCTAAAACCGATTTAGCCGGAAAGAAAATCGTTATCACTGCTGGCCCTACCTATGAAAAGATAGATCCGGTGCGCTTTATTGGTAACTACTCTTCGGGTAAGATGGGCTTTGCTCTTGCCGATGAGTGTGCGCAAAGAGGAGCAGAGGTGACATTAATTGCAGGTCCTGTGCAACAGCAAACTACCGCATCCAACATTCAACGAATAAACGTATCCTCTGCCGCCGAAATGTACGAAGCCGCGCTTGACTGCTTCCCTCAATCAGACGCAGGTATACTTTGTGCTGCTGTTGCCGACTTTACAGTTGCCAACCCTACCGACAAAAAAGTAAAGCGGGGAGAAGAGGATTTAGTGTTAAACCTCAAGCCTACGCAAGATATAGCCGCTGCTTTAGGAAAGATAAAACAGCCTAATCAGCGTTTAGTTGGTTTTGCACTCGAAACAGACAATGAAGAGAATAATGCTCAAAGTAAGCTGAAGCGCAAGAATCTGGACTTCATTGTCTTGAACTCGCTCAAGGATGCGGGAGCAGGTTTTCAATATGACACCAACAAAATTACGATTATAGACAGTAAAGGTGAACAGCAACACTATGAGTTGAAAAGTAAAAAGGAAGTTGCTGGAGACATTGTCGACAAACTGGTTTCCACCTTATAATATATAAAGCGATGAAGAATGTTGTCCTACTCCTGCTACTTGCTTTTTCGTTTTCTGCTGTTGCGCAGGAGCTAAACTGCAACGTTGCGGTTAATCATTCGCAAATTCAAGGAACAAGTACGCAAGTATTCAAAACTTTGGAAGATGCTCTTAAGAGCTTTGTCAATGAACGGAAGTGGACACATGCGCAATACGATGTCAATGAACGAATCAATTGCAGTATCAATCTTACTGTGAAGGAGTATAACGACAACGGACGCTTCTCGTGTGATTTGCAAGTGCAAGCTACGCGTCCTGTATGGCAATCTTCATATTCTACGGTTATATTTAGTTTTAGAGATGCAAGCGTAGACTTTAATTATCTTGAGTACGACCCGTTGGAACTGCGCGACAATACCATTGACAATAATCTCACTGCTGTAATCGCTTACTATGTCTACCTGATTATTGGCTTTGATATGGATACAATGTCGCTGCTTGGTGGTACTGAATTGCTCCGTTCCGCAGAAAACATTGTTACTGCAGCACAGATGATAGGCGAAACAGGCTGGCGCGCATTTGATAGTAATCGCAACCGCCATGCCATTATAACCGATTATCTGGATGAAGGAATGAAACCATTGCGTCAGTTAATGTACGAATATCATCGTAAAGGTCTGGATGAAATGTCTACGAATTCATCGCGTGCGCGTGCCAATATCTCTACCATGCTGGAACAGTTGAAGCAAGCCAAAGAGAATAAACCCATGTCGGTGTTGCCACAACTATTTACCGAAATAAAGAAAGACGAGTTAGTCAATATCTTTAGCGTAGGGTCGCAACGCGAAAGGGAAGATATGTACACCTTACTGTCGCAAATCAATCCGTCACTCAATAGTGAGTGGGTAAAAATCAAACAACAATAAATAGCGAAACGAACAATGCTACGTTCTTTATATATACAAAACTATGCCCTGATAGAGAGTTTGGACATTGTGTTTAATGCAGGTTTCTCAGTTATTACAGGTGAAACAGGTGCAGGTAAGTCCATTATTTTAGGTGCTATTGGCTTGTTGCTTGGGCAGCGTGCTGATATTAAATCCATTCGCCAGGGTGCTACAAAATGTGTTATTGAGGCGCGCTTTGATATAACTGCATACAATTTTCAGGAGTTCTTTGAGCAAAATGAGTTGGAGTACGAAACAGAGTGCATCTTTCGCAGGGAGATTGCTGCCTCGGGTAAGAGTCGCGGCTTTATCAACGATACACCTGTGTCGCTTGCGCAGATGAGAGAGCTGGGCGAACAGTTGATTGATGTACACTCACAACACCAGAACTTACTGTTGAATAGGGAAGATTTTCAACTCAATGTGCTTGATGTGTTGGCGGGCAATGGTGATTTGTTAAACAACTACACCTTATTATATGCCACATGGAAGAACCTCCATGAAGAACTTGCCGACCTCAAAGAAAAAGCTCTCCAAAGTAGTGCCGACGAAGACTATCTGCGTTTTCAACTAACACAATTGGAGGAGGCAAAACTCTCCGAAGGTGAGCAGGAGGAGCTGGAGCAAGAAGCCGAAATGCTTACTCATGCCGAAGAAATAAAAGCAGGACTCTATAAAGCGAATGTCATACTAACCTCTGATGAGCAGGGTTTGCTTTCTTCACTGAAGGATGCAGTTAGTACTTTGCAAAATATAGAAAAGGTATACCTGCCTGCTACCGAACTTTCCGAACGTATGCGCAGCTCCTACATTGAGCTTAAAGATATAGCCGAAGAAATTGGCGACAGGGAAGAAAGTGTATCTTTCAATCCTGCCCGTATGGAAGAGGTAACCGACCGCTTAAACCTCATCTACTCGCTGCAACAAAAACATCGTGTCTCTTCTGTTGCGGAACTATTGCAAATACAAGAAGAATATAACGCCAAACTGTCGGAAATAACATCCTTTGATATGCAGATAGAAGCATTGAACAAGCAGTTGGCAGCTGAATACGATAAGTTGAAAGCACAGGCTGCAAAGCTAACAACGAAGCGTGCCGAAGCTGCCCGTATGGTAGAAAAACAAATGGTGAATCGCCTTATCCCGCTGGGTATGCCCAATATTCGCTTTTCTGTTGAAATGGAAACAAAGAAGGAGCTAGGGGCAAGCGGCGGCGATACAGTTGCGTTTCTCTTCTCTGCTAATAAAAATGGGATGCTTCAAAAGATTTCCTCCGTTGCTTCGGGTGGTGAAATAGCACGTGTAATGCTTTCCATGAAGGCAATGATAGCAGGGGCAATAAAGCTTCCTACTATTATATTCGATGAAATAGATACAGGTGTATCGGGCGAAATAGCCGATAAGATGGCGGATATCATGCAAGAGATGGCGCAACAAGAGCGTCAGGTAATTAGTATTACGCACCTTCCGCAGATAGCTTCCAGAGGAACTGCGCACTATTTAGTATATAAGCAAGACAACGAAACGGAGACAAACAGCCACATCCGCCTACTGTCGCAGGAGGAGCGGGTGTTGGAAATTGCGCGTATGTTGAGTGGAGCCACACTGACGGATGCGGCTTTGAATAATGCGAAAGAGCTACTGTCTATTTCTTAATTATCCCTTTACGCTTTATCTCCACGCAGGTCTCTAACCCGCACAGCTTTTCCTTCGCTTTGCGGTAGTGAGCCTTTCTTTACGAGTTTTAGCTTTGGTGTTACCAAAATCTCGTCTTTCAATTGGCGGGTAATTTCTTTGCGAATGTTCTCCAACTCAATGTAGTTATCGGTCGATAGGTCGCTCAACTCTACTTCTACAATGATTGTGTCTTGGTAATCCTTGGTGTCGAGTGTAATGAGGTAGTTACTTCCCAGCTCGGCAAAACGTACCAATATTTTCTCAATCTGCATGGGGAAGATATTAACTCCCTTGATGATAAACATATCGTCGCTTCTTCCTTTGATGCGGTCAATGCGCAGGTGCGTGCGTCCGCAAGGACATTCTCCGGGAATAATGCGGGTAAGGTCGCGTGTGCGGTAGCGAATTAACGGCATCATTTCACGGTCGAGTGTGGTAAGTACCAGTTCGCCAATTTCACCTTCGGGCATAGGCTCTCCGGTTTCGGGATCGATGATTTCTACCAGGAAACAGTCTTCCCAGAAGTGCATTCCGTTTTGTTCGGTACATTCAAAGGCTACACCCGGACCATTCATCTCCGACATACCAAAACTGTTGTATGCTTTTACGCCCAACATTTTCTCAATCTTCTTGCGTTGTTCGTCGGTATGTGGCTCGGCTCCAATAACAAGAGTCGTCAGGCTGGTGTCGTGCGGATCAATACCTTCTTCTTGGAATACCTCCGCCAAACGGATGGCATAACTTGGAATAGCATGTAGCGTGGTAGTCTTAAAGTCGGTAATAAACTTAATTTGTCGCTTACTGTTGCCGGCAGCGGCAGGTACGGTGAGTGCACCCAATCGTTCGGCACCATACTGAAATCCCAGTCCACCGGTAAACATACCGTAGCCCGAACTGTTTTGAAACACATCTGTATTGCGTAGCCCTACCATGTAAAGGCAGCGTGCCACGAGGTTCGCCCACGAACTTAAATCGTGTTGCGAGTGTACAATCACTGTGGGGTTTCCTGTTGTACCGCTCGAAGAGTGCAGTCGAACAGCATCTTTTAAGTCTCCCGATACTAAGCCGAAGGGGTAATTATCTCGCAGATGCGCCTTTGTAGTAAAGGGTAGTTTGCGGATGTCATCCACTGTTTGTAATATATCGGGCGAAATACCATTCTCCTCGAATACTTGTTTATAAAAAGGCGAATTTGCTGCAGTTGCAATGGTTTTCTTTAACCGCTGCAACTGCAGCTCACGCAAATCTTCTTTACTTATTGTCTCAATCTTTTCTTCCCAAAACTTGTTACCTGTTGTCGTATTCATTTCTTTGTGTGCTACGTACTGTTACATAAATTGTTCTGCAATCTTCTTTCCTGCGTTCAGGGCATTGAGGTTCATCTCTACGATGGCTTCTCCCTTACGACCAAAAATATCGCGAATGCTGTCCTGTATTTTGGCAAACTCAATGCCAAGGAAAGGTGTAGTTGCTCCCAATAGCACCATATTGGCTACACGGGCTGTACCAATTTCTTTTGCTACCTTATCCACATCAAGGATTATCTTATTAGGAAGTTTCTCTATTTCGCCTATAACATCATCCACTTCGGGGTAATTGGGGATGTTGATAAACGGTGTGGCGTTTGTTACCAACCAACCTTCGGGTTGTAAATAGGGTAGGTAGCGCAAACCTTCCATCGGTTCGAGTGAGATGATGAGGTCGCACTTGCCATGTGGAATGAGGTCTGATGCAATTGGTTTGTCACTGATGCGCAGGTTGGACTGTACGTCACCACCACGCTGGCTCATGCCGTGTACTTCCGCTTGTTTCATGTACAAGCCCTCTTTGAGCGCTGCTTGTCCAATAACTGTGGCAATGGAAAGGATTCCTTGTCCACCCACACCTGATAGAATGATATCTTTTTTCATTAGTTTCTTTTTTTGCGTTTCAATGTTTGGATGCACTCTCTGCGTGGGATAATAACCGATACGCCTTTGTAATTGATTTCGTCACGGATGATTTGTGCCATTTCTTCATAGTTCTTCTTCAATGGTACAAACACACGAATGTGTGCGGGATCTACACCAATTCCTTTGCAGATGGCTTCAATCTTACCTGTTCCTGCCGAGTCTTGTCCACCGGTCATGGCCGTGGTTTCATTGTCCGAAATAACGATTGTAACGTTGCTTTCCTCGTTTACGCAGTCCAGCAACCCCGTCATGCCCGAGTGGGTGAAGGTAGAGTCGCCTATTACTGCCACTGCAGGATGTAGCCCACCTTCCGAAGCACCCTTTGCCATGGTGATGGAAGCACCCATATCTACACATGAGTTAATGGCGTTGAATGGTGCGTTGGCTCCCAATGTATAGCAACCGATGTCGCTGAATACTTTATGTGTAGGGTATTCTTTTTTCAATACCTCGGTAAGCACGGTGTACACATCGCGGTGTCCGCAACCTTCGCAAAGCGCAGGTGGACGCATCGCTACCAAGTTGGGTGTGGTAAAAGTAGAAGTGTTTTCTTTTCCTACTGCTTTGGCTACGGTATCAGGTGTCAGTTCACCATCTTGTGGGAGGGTTCCATCTAAGCGTCCTTTTACTTTCAGACCTTTGGCGAGGTAGCCTTTGAGTTTTTTCTCCACAAAAGGCTGACCATCTTCGAGCACTAATATCTCTTCGCACGAGGCAACCAGTTGTTCCAACTGTTTCTTGGGTAGTGGGTATTGTCCTATTTTAAGCACCGGATATTCGCAACCTTCGGGATAGTTCTCCATCAGGTAGTTGTAGCCTATGCCACAAGCTACGATACCCATTTTTTTGTTTGGCCCGTCGGTGTATTTATTATAAGGAGACTCTTCCGAAGCTTTAATGAATTCGGCTTGATTAGCCAACAGCTCTTTGTAACGCTTGCGAGCATTGCCCGGCAACAAAATGAACTGGCGTGGGTCTTCGCTGAAAGATATCTCGTTTTGTGGCTTTTGTGGTTTTGTTTCTACCCCTGCACGCGAGTGTGCCAAGCGGGTAACGATGCGCAATAATACGGGTTCGCCGGTCTTTTCCGAAAGTTCAAAACCATTGTATGTCATATCATACGCTTCTTGTTGATTGCTGGGTTCCAGCATAGGTATCAGTGCGAAGTCGCCATAGAAACGGCTGTCTTGCTCGTTTTGTGAGGAGTGCATGCTGGGGTCGTCGGCAGCAAGCACGAGGAGTCCGCCGTTTACACCTGTTACACCGGCATTGATAAAGCAGTCGGCTGCTACGTTCATGCCTACGTGTTTCATACATACAAGGGCACGTTTACCAACGAATGACATGCCGAGAGCAGCTTCCATTGCTGTTTTCTCGTTCGAAGCCCAACGATGGTGTATATTGTTTTGGGCAGTAATGGGTGCCGCCTGAATATACTCGGTAATTTCCGTAGAGGGCGTTCCCGGATAGGCATAAACGCCAGACAAACCGGCATCCAGCGCTGCTTGTGCTATGGCTTCATCGCCAAGTAAGAGTTGTTTGCTCATCATTAATTGCTTTTATTTATTAGTTTTTTCTTCTCTTTTGTTTCAAATTATTGTGTAAAGATACTGAATACTCTTCTTTTATCAATGACATGCACTATAAAAAAACATGATTAATTGCCTCTTGAGATTGAAGAATATTTACGTTTGCCTTACTTCTCTTTGGTACCAAACTATCAAAATGTCAAAGCCTCCGAGAATGCGATAAAATGAGAGAAACCAACGCGTGGACAGGAAAAATCGCAGGAAATCGGCTTTAGAAAAAACGCCTCAAACAGTGTGAAAAACACTCATTTTATTCGAAATGTGCCCTACAAGACTTGTAGTGCCTGTTTTTCTGACTGGGTTTTGAGTAAAAACACAGTCAGAACATAGAAAGAACACAGTCAGTTTCACATTCAAACACAGTCCACTTTTCTTTCTCTTCCTATGGATGAGCAACTGTTTGCCATAGGCAAACGCTCTGAATGCTTATGGAAGATGGGTCGCGAGCTTATGGCAAACAGTCGTTCGTCCATAAGCAAATTTCTCTCCTTGAAAACCCTTTCAGAAGGCTTGTAAGGCATGTTCTCTCTCGAAGGTAGAAGAATGTTTTCTTTAGTCAAAAAGCAAAAAGAAAGGGTGAAAGACGAGTTTAGGTACTATCGCCTCTGTTTTGATGGAATAATGGTAGTTGCCGCACCTGTGTCTAATCTGAAAAAAGGTAAAAAAAGCACATGACGTATCTATGTTATCTCTTATTGTATTACTTTTGTCCGATTATGAAAGTAGTTATCAATCCTAAATACAGTCATCTTTCTGATATTATCAACGAATTGCCAACACGAAAATTTACAGGCAACTCTATCATCAGAGAGAAACGAAACTCCATCTATCAGATAGAAGTTGACGGGCAGGTTTTTGTTATTAAGAAGTACAAAAGACCTACACGGGTAAATCAGGTGATTTATTCTTACTTTAGGCTAACGAAGGCAAGACGTGCCTACGAGTTTGCTTTCCGTTTAGAGTCGTTGGGTATAGATACTCCCGAACCGGTTGCTTATATCGAACTCAAAAAGGGTGGTGTATTTCATACCGGATACTTTGTTTCTACTTTTATGGGACACCCTTCGGTAGAAGATGCTGTGTACGAAGAACGCGAAGGCTACAAAGAAATACTGGACGCATTTGTGGACTTCACAGTCCAGATACACGAGAAAGGGGTATTGCACTACGATTATAATCTTTCCAACGCTCTTTATTACCAAACCGAACAGGGGTATCAATTCGCACTTATCGATATAAACCAGATGAAGTTTGGCAAACTATCCTTGGGCGAGTGTTTGAAATCAGTCAATTCTTTAGGACTTTCGCTGCCTCAACTGGTGTGGTTTGTAGAGCAGTACGCACTTCGACGGGGAAAGAATCCACTCAACTGTTGCACGTCTATTTTGTTGCGTCAACGCGCGAGGCTAATACGCAGAGGTACTAAGAAGAAGCTCCAGAATATGTTTGTATATCCTGTGCGCGACTTCTTCAAAAAGTCAAAATCTGTATCCAAGTAGTATCAAAATCTCTCTTCCTCTTATATTTACCCACGAGGAGTAGCTTTGCAGGGAACTGTATTGTGTGTAGCTGTATTGCTGCTTGTCGAGCAGGTTGTTGGCTGCCAGTGAGATAGTCCACGAACCCGGCTTCCACTGTGCCGATGCATCCAGCAAGAAAGCATTTACTCCTTTACTACTACTTACATCGTTGTAATAATGATCGGCAGTGCAGCCGAGTTCGACGGACGGTGAGATACGATAAGAGAGAATTATTTTCTGTACAATGTTCAATAAGGGAGTGAGTTTGGTATTGCTACCTATCTTGCTTCCGCCATATCTGAATGTTCCTTCGTAGTCGATACCTAATTTGCCCGGTGTCCAAGCTATCTTCGGTTCGTAAAACATATAGGTGGATGTTACAGGTAGGAGCAACCCGCTACTGATTCTTTCTGTTCTTGACCAGCCAAAGGTATAATTCAATGAAGCCTTCAGGTTATAGTCAAAGAAACCTTTGGATAACTGTCCGCGAGCATTCCATGTTTCCGAACGTACTGATTGTTTACGCGAAACGGCTGCTACTTCTTCTGCTGTTATTACTTCTTCGTACGTGTGGCTGCTCCAGCCCCGTTGGTGCGAAACAGATAGCGTGGCAAAGAATTCTTTAATTGTGTTCTTGTACTCTCCGTATGCCGAGTAATATTGGTTGCGGTTAATGCTGACTTCTCCACTATTGCTCACCGTGTGCCGGTAATCTGTATAATAAGGAGTAGTATAAAGGGTCGTTAGGTCGCCGTAACTCTCGCGATAACTACCTGTTAGCGAGAATTGCCAAGCGTAGTTGTATCTATAATGCAGGTAGAATGTGGGACTTGTATTTGCCTGTGCAAAACCTCTTTTCGTATACTTCGTCAGTGTAAGCGGAGCCGACAAAGAACTTCTCCACTTACCTGTATTGTATTGCCAATAGGGAGTAAAGTAGCCGCTGTAACTGTTGCCTATGTTGCTTCCTTGCAGTGTTATTCCTGTGGTGTACCGCTGTGTGAAGTATCCTTTCTTCTTTAACCATGCAAAATAGTTGTGTGTATAGAAATGATTCAGGCTGATGCGTTGTTTCATCTCTCTTTCTTTCACCCGGAGTTCGGATGGCAAGTGATAATAGCGCACCAATGATGCCGCCTCCAGTGTGGCGTTACCTTTGTTCCAAATGCTTTTCAGCTCATTCTTAATGCCTATACTGGTGGTTTGTATTTGTTGACTGCTATTTTGTTTGCCGCTATATGCGGTGTTTCCTTTCTCCCATTCTCCAAGCAGGTTCAGGCGATTGGTAAGAAAATACTTCTCGGTGTTGTTCTCTAAGTGCAAACCCACTTCTCCTTTGTTTGAACGAATGTGGCTGTTACTCTCTTCGGCTATTCTAATGGTATCTTCGGACTGATAGTAGGTTGTTTCGCTACCGCGTTTTTGCCTGCGCGCATCGTGTGTATATGCGGCATTGATGCGAAGCTGCGTTGTTTCGCCCACTTTGTACAAGCGATTGCCCGATAGCGTATGTACATCATTGAATAATAACCGTTCCTGTTTGAGCGGCGCCGATAGTGTGGGTTGAGAAAGAAAACCCGGTATGCTGCTTTCGCTGATGCGATCGGATGTGTTGAGAGTCAATCTGTTGTTCTCCGTTGTTATATCATTACCGTTGTTGTTGTGTTTGTAAGCATATACCGATTGACTTTTTCGGCTAAGTTGCAAGGCATTTAGATTGATTTGTTGCAATAGCTCTTCCTCTTTGTTGGCAGAGTAACCAACTCCTCCTTGCAGGCTAACCATCCATTTATCTCTAAACTCGGGCTTTAGCTTCAGGTTGATAGCAACCTCTTCGCTGTTTATCTTCTCTTTCAGCATACGTACCGGCTGATGATTTTCCAGTACTTGCACCACATCAACGGCTTTGGCTTGCAGGTTGTTGTTTATTTGATTGTAGCGTCCGTCTGTCAGATCCATGCCTTCTATATAAAACTTGCTGATGTCTTTGCCGTTGTAGGAAATTTTTCCGCTATTGTTGTCTACGTTTATTCCGGGAAGTTTCTTCAACACATCCTTCATACTTTCGTCCTGCGAAGAGATAAAGTCTCCCAAACTATAGTTAATCGTATCTCTCCTTCCCGATACACGTCCCGGCTTTATCAAGACCTCGCGCAGACTGATGGCTTCGGGTTGCATTTGTATCTGCATTGATTTTTGGGACAAGGCAACTCTTTTTGTTGTTTTATAGCCAAGGATAGATACAATGATGTATAACGAATCTATATTTTCTTCGGGTATAATAGCGAAACTCCCTTTGTTATCGGTGTGCGCATAGCTGATGA
This sequence comes from Bacteroides sp. 214, assembly GCF_010501015.1. Lineage (GTDB taxonomy): Bacteria > Bacteroidota > Bacteroidia > Bacteroidales > Bacteroidaceae > Bacteroides. Next base: position 372,304 of record NZ_QVML01000002.1, read on the forward strand.
GTTGTTCATAGCTTCCCTTTACCAAGCGCACGGTTGCCATTTCCAAAGGTTCGTTTGTTTCGGCATCAGTTACTACACCTTGATAGGTTGTTTGCGCGGCGGCAGAGCAGCAACAGAATAAAAGAAGAAGGACGATTGTTTTGTTCATAATTCCCTGTTTATTCTCTCTCTATTGGATTGAAAGGTGTATTCACGGGCTTCTTTATCGGGTTGCCGTCTGCGCCTCTAACCACTATCTGAACATTGGGAGCCGATGAAGTAACAAAACCCACAGGATCGGCAGCATAGCGTGTGTACATCTTGTTTAGTTCTTTGCGGCTAATGGGTTGATAACCATCTGTACTATACATGATTTTGTTTTCCTTGTCGTGATTTTGTGTGATGCCTGTACATACAAAAGTGTAATGCCCTTGTGTGTCTTGTGCTTTCAGAATGAGTCCGGGCAAACCTTGTAACTTCCACGGGCCATCACCACGTGCTATTTCGGTAGTGTACCACACTTCATAATTCCTTCCGTAAAGGCTACATGTTGCTTTTTGGCATACGTATGAGGCAATGGTCATGGTGTCGGACAGGAGTGTCCACTTGGGCATTTCCATCTTTTCTTCGCATAGAAAACGATTCATGCCCAGTTGGTCTAAGTAAGTAACTTTACCTACCGGGTGGTTTTTGTAAATCTTGTAACTAACCTTGGAATTGTATTGCTCCATGTGCGCGCTAATAACATCTATGCTTGCTCCGTTCTTTTTATCTATTTCGATAATGGAGTCGGTGAGGAACTTGGCATAGCTGTAGTACACCGAACTCTTTTTGCCCACTTTGAGCATCATGGTTTCATTAAGTACTTTCTCGGTATTGAGTGTGTCCGGGAGGAATGTGGTTTCGTACTGTACGGAGAATAATACCTCGTCAATAGCTTCTGCCTTTAATACTTCGTTCTTGTTAACAATGTTGATGTTCATCTGCGCAAAGGCTGTTTTCGGCAAGCAGAGTATAATACCTGCTATTGCCATACATTTCATGATTTGTTTCATTTTCTTTTGGGTCTTAAGTGTTTTTTTTGAAACGCGAGTTGCGCAGAGTCTTTTATTACGATGCCGCATGGGAGCTTAAACTCCGTGCAGCTCGCGTTTCAAAACATAAAGCAAAAATAGCTTCTACTCTTCAGCCGTAGCACCTGTTTTTATTACTGAATTATTACTCTGCGATAAAAACCGGTTTGTGTCTTTGCGCACGTGAGCGTTCCTATTTATCTTTGTGCAAAACAGATTAAAGAATGGAGAAAAGAATTCGTGTGGTATGGGTGCTTTCGCTTGTTTCGGCACTGCTTGTTATAGCGGTACAGCTATATTGGCTCTACAATCAGTATCAGTTTGTATTGAATGGATACTCAGAAGAACTTGCGCAGAAAGTGTATAGTGCAGGCGAAGAAGAGTATGCCATGCGCAAAGGCAAAGGGCAGTATTCTTATATAATGAATACGAAAATAAGTAACATAGCCGATTCGGGTGCACTTGAGGATTCTAAACACCTCTCTTTTGCCTACATTCAGACGGATGCACAGCAAAACAACGAAGCTGATTCTGTACTAACCGACTCCATACGGAAAACGATATTGCTGCAAGCGCAACACCTGCTCGATTCGGTAAATACGGATGTAAAAAGGGCGGTAGAGCAACCTTTCTCTCTTTCGGGTTTGTCGCTTTGGATTGACACCGATATGTCGGTGGATAGCATTCAGCACTTTGTAACTGTTGCGCTAACTAATAATATAACTCCGTTTCGGGAAGCTGCTTTCGACTCTATACTTGTAGCCGAACTATCTGGAAATACCTTTGAAATACATCCTTGGGCGGTTGGCGATACTATATACCGATCTTCATGGAAACGGCAGGGAAGCATCTTGTCTCCTCGCTTGGAAGTAGCATACGCTTACAGCCCTTTTCAGCGACTGGGTATTGTGGTAAATATACCGATTAAAAGCCAACCGCTGTTTGCTCGAATGGCGGTACAGTTGTTGTTGGCTTTCGGCTTGATATTGTTGCTCATCGGTTGCCTTGTGTTTCAAATACGAACCATTCTTAAGCAGAAAAAGATTGGAGAGATGCGACAAAACTTTGTGAATACCATGATACACGAACTGAAACGTCCGGTACAGACACTGAAAACTTTTGTGGCGTATCTTGGGGATAAAGAAATGCGTTCCAATGAAGTCATTACCGCACAGGTAATTCAAGACTCTATGTTCGAACTGGATAACCTTTCCGCCTATCTTGCCAAACTAAAAGATATGTTACGTGCCGATAGTGACCAAACGCCATTGAATCTGGTACGCTTTGACTTGGAAGAACTTACCGACAAAGTTATTCGTCTGATTGATGTTCCACAAGGTAAAACGGTTACCTTCTCTAAATCCTTTTTTATGGATTCGCCTCTGATTGAAGCAGATCCTATACACCTTGCCAATGTGTTGAACAACCTGATAGAGAATGCCATTAAATACTCTAACACGAAAGTACATATTGATATAAAAGCAACGCGCACAGGGCGAGAGTTACTACTTGCCATATCCGATGATGGCATTGGCATTCCCTTGTTTGAACAAGAAAAAGTCTTTGCCAAGTTCTATCGCGGAGCGAATTTACCAGATAGCACAATTCCTGGTTTAGGTCTTGGACTAAGCTATGTTAAACTGATTAGCGAAGCACATCATGGCAAGGTTTCCTTGCATAGCAACGTTGGCTGCGGAACCATCATAACGTTATCTATCCCACAATGAAACCACCATTCAAAATACTCTTTGTCGACGATGACCTGAAATACTCTATGGTTATCAAACGCTTTCTCGAACGTGAAGGCTACGATGTAACATATACCGGAAACGGATTGAAAGCCTTCGCACAGTTCTCGCTGATAAAACCGGATTTAGTGTTGCTCGATATTAATATGCCCGGTCTCAATGGTTTTGAAGTAGCCGAAAAGATACGCGAAACAGATAAGCAAACACTCATTTTCTTTTTGTCCGACCGATCCGATAAATCCGACCGCCTGAAAGGTTTCAGCTTGAAGGGGAATGATTACCTGGCAAAACCATTCTATCCCGAAGAACTTCTTGCCCGTATTCGCGAACGCTTCGAAGTACTCTCGGTGGAGTTCGTGCCCGAAGAGATCTATAAATTCGGTAATACCGTATTCAATTTCAATACCAACGAATTGCGTATGGGGAGTAACAAAGCATTGATAACCTCCCGCCAAGCGGAGATACTCAGAATATTGGCATCAAATATTAATCTTGCAGTAGAACGTGAACAACTACTCAAAATGGTTTGGGGTGATAGCTCGTATGCTAATTCGCTTGCACTGAATGTACAGATAACCTATATACGCAGAGCATTGGCGATAGATAGCGGGGTGACTATTGCTTCCTTGCCGAAGAAAGGATATGTATTGAGAGGGTAGCTACCTTGAAATAATTACTTTTCTTTATCTATAAATCCCCCTCTCATTCAAAGCTTTATGATACTTCCTCGCGTTGGCATTATGCTCTGCAAGCGTTGTAGCAAAGTTATGCGATCCGGAGAAGTCTTCTTTGGCGCACATATACAAATAGTTATGCTTTGTGCGATTTAGTACTCCATCTATGGCTTGAATAGACGCGATGCGGATAGGACCGGGAGGCAGACCGCTGTACTTATAGGTGTTGTAGGGCGAGTCGGCGGCAAGCATGGCGTTTGTTACGCGGCGTGCTTCAAAGTTTTTGTTTGCAAATTTCACAGTAGGGTCGGCTTGCAACGGCATACCTCTATGCAGACGGTTGATGTATAGTCCGGCTACAATGGGTTTCTCGGCATTGCTGTTGGTTTCTTCATCTACGATGGAGGCGAGAGTAATTACCTCTATGGGCGACAGACCGATGGCTTCTGCTTTCTTACGGCGCTCTTCGTTCCAGAAACGGTCGTGTTCCTTTTGCATCCGTTCAATGAAATCGTCGACGCTCATATTCCAGTATACTTGGTAGGTGTTAGGGATAAAAAGGGTGTAGATGGTGGCTTCATCGTATCCCAGTTTCTCTATATAACTAGTGTCGAAGATGCGTGAGGCAATAGCGGCGGAGTCAATCATAAGCTGAGTGGCTACGCTGCGAGCCAGCCTATCGAGAGTGCGCGTGCTGCCAACAGTTAGGTTAACAGGTGCTTGCTGACCGCCTGCCAAACGACTGTAAAGTCCGTATGCATTATCGCCCGGTTTTATAGCATAGCGTCCGGTCTTTATGCGTTCGCCATATTTTTTGTATTGCACCAGCCAATTGAAACCTTCCATACGATTGGGGTTGCCAATGGCCCTGATCTGATTGGTGATAGAATCTAAATTATCGTCTTCATCTATATATAGATAAGCGGTCCTTTGCGGATGAAACTGCGGATACTTTATAACGTAATATCCACTTCCCGCTATGCCGATACCGATAATAGCGACTATTCCAAGTGCAATAAGCACTACTTTCCATCTCTTACTCATGATTTCGTTTGGCTGATTTGCTGACAAAAATAAGTGATATTTATTAGTTTATCGTACTTTTGCTATTCAAATTAACCCGTATACACTTCATTATATATGTTGCGAATCATACATACTGCCGACTGGCACTTAGGGCAGAATTTCTTTAGCTACGACCGCACTGCCGAACATGAACATTTTCTGGATTGGTTAGCTCGCGAGTTAACAGATCGAAGTATTGACGCGCTACTCATAGCTGGTGATGTGTTTGATGTTTCAAACCCTTCGGCGACTTCACAACGTATGTTTTATCGCTTTTTGAGTAGGGTAAGTCGGGAGAATCCGGGCTTGCAGGTTATTGTAACTGCAGGAAACCACGACTCAGCTTCACGCCTTGAAGCACCCATGCCGCTTGTGGAGGATTTGCGAGTAACTATTAAGGGTGTTGTGCGCAAAATAGCGGGAGAGATACAGCTCGACGATTTAGTAGTACCGATACAAAATAAAGAAGGAGAAGTTGAAGCTTTTTGCCTTGCCGTTCCTTACCTTCGGCAGGGCGACTACCCCGCTGTGGAAACTGAGGGGAATGCATATGCAGAAGGTGTACGCGAACTTTATCGACAACTGATAGCCCATACAGAAATCAAGCGAACATCATCGCAAGCACTTATTGCAATGGGACACCTGCAAGCGACCGGTTCCGAGATAGCCGAGAAAGACCATAGCGAACGCACGATCATTGGTGGTTTGGAGAGTATTTCGCCCGATGTATTTGACGGACAGGTAGCCTATGTAGCATTGGGACATATACACAAGGCACAACGGGTGTCGGGTAGAGAACAAGTACGTTATGCGGGAAGTCCGCTATCCATGTCGTTTGCCGAAAAGCATTATAAACATGGAGTGGTATGTGTGAGCATTGAAGAAGGGAAGTTGAAAGAAATCGAAAAAGTGGAGTATACACCGCTTGTTAGTATGTGTTCTGTTTCTGCCACGCAATCCGCGTCGCCAGAAGAAGTATTGGAAGAACTACAAAACCTACCCGAGAGAGAAGATTCGATATCTACTGCTCCTTACTTGGAGGTAAAGGTGCTCTTGGATGAACCCAACCCCATGCTTCCACAAGAAATACGAGATATAGTAAGTAAGAAGCAAGTGCGTCTGGCACGAATTACTACAACTTTCCGTCAGGGCGGTCGTAGTGAGGCTGATGAAGAATTGCTAACTGCTGGTCTGGATGGAATGAATCCTCTGGATATAATCAAAGCTGCATATGAAAAACGTTATAACAGTGATATACCAGAGAATTTACTGGAACTCTTTCATAAGACTTGTGTTTCGCTAGAATTAATTGAAAAAGAGGAGGGTAACCAATGAAGATTCTTTCTATTAAGCTAAGTAATTTGGCTTCAATCGAGGGAACCTACAAGATTGACTTTACTGCCGAACCATTGGCTTCTGCCGGTATCTTTGCTATTTCGGGCGCTACAGGTGCAGGGAAATCGACTATACTTGATGCACTCTGTTTGGCACTTTATGATAAAACACCCCGTTTTATGATAGCTGGCGACGGATTGAAACTCAAAGACGGTGCAGGTAGTGAAGTAAGCCAAAATGATGTACGCAATATTCTTCGTCGTGGAACAGGAGAGGGGTATGCCGAAGTTATATTCGAAGCAGTAGACGGACTGCGCTATCAGGCATGTTGGTCAATAAGACGAGCGAGAGGTAAAGCAACCGGATCGCTACAGCAGCAAACCGTACAAGTAAAAAACCTCGATGAAGATAAAGAATTGCAAGGTACAAAGATGGAGGTGCTTAAGCAATTAACAACACTGGTAGGGCTCAACTATGAACAATTTACCCGTACTGTTTTACTGGCGCAAAATGATTTTGCCACTTTCCTTAAATCCAAAGAGTCTGCCAAAGCCGAACTCTTGGAAAAACTAACAGGTACGGAAATATATTCACGTATTTCGCAAGCTATTTACAATCAAAGTAAAGAAGCAGAACAAGCATATCTTCAATTGAAAAGCCAAATAGCTTTAATTGATTTACTGGATGAAGAAGAATACACACTTCTCAAAGAGAAACAAACCCAGCAAGTTGCCCAACGCGATGCTCTTAATAAACAGCTCGTACTATTGAACGAAAAGCAAAAGGTTGTTCTTACGCTTCATACACAACAACAGCTTTTAACCGAAAAGCGTGCTGTCGAAGAGCAAGAAAAGCAAAACTTTACTGCTATAGAAGAGGAACAAAAGAATCTACTTCTCGAATACGAACAATTCAAATCTAAATGTGAAGCTTTACAACCCGATTTGCGTAAGGCACGCGAACTCGATACTCGTATTGTAGCCAAACAAACCGAATGGACTCAAGCAGAGAAATCCTTTAAGGAAGTCGTTGCTCAGAAAGTAACTGCCGAGAAAGTTCTGAACAACAAAGAACTGCAACTTGTGCATGAACTAAAAACACTGTCGGTCCCTAATACTATTTCTTTTGAGGAACAAATAAAACACGCCATAAGCTTACTTGGCGATAAAGAAAAAGAAATAGTAAATCTGCAACAAACTCATGAACAAGCGCTTGTTACACTAAATGCTTTCAATATAGCAAGTGTAACTGAGGAGCAGAGCTTGCTCGTGAAGCAGCAACAACAGCTTCAACAAAATAAACAACGTACAGTTAATTGGCTACGTATTGCTCAAGAACTCCAAGGGATAAATAAAGAACTGCAAGAGCAAACTCTCCATATAGAGAAGTTAAATGTTTCTCATATAGAGAGTGGCATTGTTCTAAAAAGTAAGACAGAACAACTTGAGCGCACCAAACTACTCTACGAGCAAGCCCGCCTTGCTATTGGCAGGGATGTGAAAGCGCTTCGCGCAACACTGAAGCCCGAAGAGATTTGTCCTGTATGTGGAAGCAAAGAGCATCCTTATGCTGCGGGTCACGAAGTGGCAGATACCATTTACCGAACAATCGAAAAGGAGTTCACTCAAATAACCGAGGAGTATCAGCAAGTAAATAACACATACGTGGCACTGGAACGCGATATGCGTAATGCTACACAACAAAAGGAGAACTTGATTGCCAAAGTTAAAAGTTTACAAGCAGAATTGGATGCTGTTCGCCCTGCTAGCGAAGAGGAGTCTGTCTTGCTGTACTTTGATCAAAAGTTGAGTAAATTGGAAACGCAACTTGATGCGCTTACTGCAATCCAACAAACGTACCATCGGCAATTGGAGGTCTGGAGGCAACAAGACTCTACGCTCAATTCCTTGCGTACCACATATAATACTTACAAGGAAAGCATCAATACTTGTCGGCTGTGTATGCAAGAACTACTGGCTGCGAAAGAAAAGCTGCAACTTATTGTTTCCAACGAAATTATGGAAAAGAGCCGCTTTTCGCAACTTACAGACGAATTGACTTCCCTACAAAAGGAACGTCTTGCTTTACTTAATGGGATGAGTGCCGATATAGCCGAAGCAAATGTTGCCCGCCGAGATGCCGAACTATTGAAACTCGTCGACGATATGCGTGTTAAAGTTGATATGCAAAAGAATAAACTTGCCACACTAAACGGTGAAATCAATCAATTGCTACTGCGTGTTGAGGAACTAAAAAGAGAGAAAGAACAGGTGGCTTCTCCCGAAGAACTTCCTGAATTAATTGCTCAACAGCAACTGCTCCTTAAAGAAGCGGAGAATGCTCTCTCCGTTTTGAATGCAAGTGTTATGCAACAAGAAACTAATCGTTTGAAACTAAAAGAGGTTGAAAAAGAACTTACAACGAAGCAATCTATAGCCAATGAATGGGGAAAACTCAATGAATTGATAGGGAGCGCGGATGGAAAGAAATTTAAGATAATAGCTCAAAGCTATACTCTCAATCTGTTGCTTATCCATGCCAATAAACATCTGTCATATCTTTCTAAACGTTACAAATTGCAACAAATACCCGATACTTTGGGGTTGCAGGTGGTAGATTGTGATATGGGTAATGAGGTGCGAACAGTCTATTCGCTTTCGGGTGGCGAATCTTTTCTTATATCGCTGGCGTTGGCACTGGGGCTCTCTTCGCTTTCAAGCAAAAACCTGAAAGTAGAGTCGCTATTTATCGATGAAGGCTTTGGCTCATTGGACGCAGACACCTTGCGCACAGCTATGGAAGCATTGGAACAGTTACAGATGCAGGGACGCAAGATTGGGGTTATCTCTCACGTGCAGGAAATGAGCGAACGCATCCCTGTTCAAATACGAGTGGATAAGTTACCAAATGGAAGGAGCCATATTGAGGTGATAAGCTAGAGCTCCTTCAATTCATTCAAGTTCTTACGAATATCCTTCAATCTTTTGAATGTGTATTTGTTGATGAACCAGAAGTAAAAAATGAACGCAACTATCCATATTGTGGCAAATACGGTGGGATTTATGACAGTACCTTCGCCTACATTGAGTGAGAATGCAGAGATAAGCACAAAGGCAAATAGTATAACCGTGCCCGAAATGCGGTCTATCGACATCCAGTAATTATACTTGTTGATGCGTTCGATGACGGTTGTTAGCGGCATCTCCTCAATGTTGGTTTGGCGCAGGTAGTGCATGGTAAATATGCTCCAGCCTATGGCAATGGGAAATATTGCCACCAATGCCCAGAAGTAAGCTTCGCTTAAGAATACACCGTCATACCACCGTACAAAAACAATGAAGGCAATCATTACAAGCGAAAGTGCCAAAATGTTTTTGCTACTCCGCAAGATGGCGTTAATACCTCCTTTAGCGTTCTCTCTCTTTTGTTTCATAACTAATTCCAGATCTTGATCTGTAACCAATTCCTTATCTTGTAGCTGTTTATCCAGCGCACTCCATGTCTTCTTTAAATCATCTAATTCCATAATATCATCCGTTTTTGTTTTTCATTTTCCGTAGTTTCTCTTTAGCGCGACTTAATTTGGTCGCCACGTTGGTCACGGTAAGTCCGGTGATTTCGGCAATCTCCTCGTAACTTTTTTCTTCGAGGTAGAGCAGTACAATAGACTTATCGAGTTGTCCTAATTGATTAATGAGGTGATATAGCTCTTTGAGCATTTGCTGTAGTTCATCTTGCTCTTCGCCCATCGCATTAAACTCTTGTGTAAGTGCAATAATCTCGGGGATATTTTTTTCCTTACGGATAAAGCTGATGCATGTATTCAGTGCTATGCGATAAATCCATGTCGATATTTTGCACTCTCCTCGAAATTTGGTGTATGCTTTCCACAAGTTAATCACTACCTCCTGGTAAAGGTCATGCAATGGTGCATTCGGTGTAGTATAGAGATAGCACACCTTGTAGATGACGCGCTCATATTCTCTAATAACCGATACAAATTCTTGCTCTATGTTTTGACTCATATTCGTTGTAGGTAGCTTTTATTATATTGGACGCAGAGATAGGGAAAAAATCACATATCTTTTAATAACTTGAACACAAATGTATTCTTTTTGTTGTATAGTTGTACCTTTGCAGTAAAAATACTAATCAAATGATTCGATTACTTTTTGTTCTTTTATTTATAGGCTCTGCTTTTGTAGCTCCAGCCATATCTTTGTTTTCCGGAATACTCTTTGCTCTTTTATTTGCCAATCCCTATCCTGTGGTCAGTAAGAAAGTATCCAAATATCTTTTACAGGTAGCCGTTGTGGGGCTTGGCTTTGGTATGAATCTTCATCAGTCGCTTGCTACTGGGCGCGACGGGATGCTTTTTACCATTGTTTCTGTAGTAAGCGTACTTGTCGTTGGGTATTTTCTGGGTCGTTGGCTTAAAATACCAACGCGGCTGGGTTATCTTATCTCTTCCGGAACAGCCATTTGTGGCGGGAGTGCTATTGCAGCTGTTTCGCCTGTGATAGAGGCCGACGATAATGAAACATCTATGTCATTAGCTGTTATCTTTACCCTTAATGCACTGGCCCTTTTTATATTTCCACCTTTGGGGCATTTCTTAGGACTCTCGCAAGAGCAATTTGGACTTTGGGCCGCTATTGCTATACACGATACGAGTTCGGTAGTTGGAGCCGGAGCTACATATGGAGCGGAAGCGCTTGCACTTGCCACCACGGTAAAACTGACTCGTGCTCTATGGATAATACCGTTGTTGTTTGTTACAATGCTATTGTTCCGCAAAAAAGGAAGTAAGAAAATATCTATCCCTTGGTTTATCTTTCTGTTTATTGGAGCTATGATGGTCAATACTTACCTGAATATTCCACAGGTATTGTCGAATATACTATCAGTTGCTTCACATAAATTCCTTTCTATGACACTGTTCCTTATTGGAAGTTCACTCTCTTTGAAGGCTATAAAGGCAGTAGGTGCAAAGCCGGTGGTTATGGGAGTAGTGTTATGGGTTATAATATCGGTAATGACATTGTTGGTTATATGATGAAGTTAATCCTGAATGTTTGATATCAGGAATTTCCGTATCTCTTCAACCTTCATTCCTCGTCTGTGTGCGTAATCTTGTAATTGATCTTCGCCAATCTTTCCTATAGCAAAATAGTGTGCTTGCGGGTGGGCAAGCATTAGCCCGCTAACCGAAGCGTGAGGTGTCATGGCAGCACTTTCAGTAAGGGAAATACCTATCTCGTTGAAATGAAGCAGGTCGTTGAGGATGAAATTCACCGAATGATCGGGTAGGGAAGGGTAACCAACGGCAGGGCGGATACCTTGAAATTTCTCAGTGTCGCGTAAATGTTCTTGCATTTTCTCGGCAGTGGCTTCGGCAAGGCGGTCGGCTAAAGTCTGAACAAGCAGGCGCTTGTAGGGATCATCGGCATAAAGATGCTCCATATCGACATCCACCGTACAGGCAAAAATGCCAACGGTATCTGCAATGCCCGAAGAAAGAGGACGGACAAAGTCGCTCAAACAGAGGAAAGGTTTGTTGGGTAAAGCATGTGTTTGCTGCCTAAGAAGAGGAAAGAGTGTTCCGTCTAATAGCAAATTATCACCATCGGCATTGGAAACGCACAATTTGTAAATAGCATGTGTATGGAAGTCCTCATCTAAGAGGTTTAGCATACGATTGGCTTCTTTAAATAACTGCATGGCTTCGGCAGCTTTAGCACGGTCTTCTTCCTGAAATGTAGTAAGCCACGAAGCACGACACACATCGCATCCATGAATATCGGCAATGGCAGCGAAGCGGCGTTGAAAACCCCATGCATGGAAAAAATACACCCAGTTAATGTAGGCAGAAACATCGTGTATGGCGTAGGTGAGCTTCATGAAAAAAATAGTTCTTTTCCGTGATAGCTTGTATCTATGCCTTTTTCTGAAGAATATACGGTATGTCCGTTTACAAACGTACGCTCTACTTTCCAGTTAAAGGTTTTACCTTCCAGTGGGCTCCATCCGCACTTGCTTAGAATACAGTCAGGCGTAACTGTCCATGGACTATTAGGGCGTACCAGTACAAGGTCGGCATAGTAGTTCTTTCGTATAAAGCCGCGTTGCTCTACATCAAAAAGTTCGGCAGGTGTGTGGCACATCTTATCTATTACTTTTTCAATGGTGAATATGCCTTCATCTACAAGTTGCAACATGCTGACCAATGAGAACTGTATCATCGGCATGCCCGACATAGCTTTCAATGCACCTCCTTCTTTCTCTGAGAGCAGGTGTGGAGCATGGTCGGTACTGATGACATCAATCAGATCTTTGTTTACCGCATCACGTAGTGCATCACGATCGGCAACAGTTTTGATGGCGGGATTGCACTTAATGCGGGTACCATATTGCTCATAATCGTTGTCGGTAAATAACAAATGCGACACACAAGCTTCAGCGGTTATGTTTTTATCTCTTGCCTCTTTCTTATTATTAAGCAATGAGAGTTCTTTGGCAGTGCTTACATGTAAGAGATGCAGGCGTGCATTTGCTTTATTCGCCAGCTCTGCTGCCAGTGCCGATGATTCAAAACAAGCCTCCTCCGATCGAATTAAAGGATGGTACTGTAATGGTAAATCCAAAACTTCCTTATCTTCTTTACGGCTAAATTCTTTCAGGTATTTTTCGGTGTTGGCTTGGATAATGCTTTGGCTCTCGCAATGTGCTGCTATAGGCAGTGTTGTTCCTTGGAATATACGACGCAGGCTCTCTGCTTTGTCTACCAGCATATTACCTGTACTCGAACCCATAAAGAGTTTGATACCACAAGTGTGGTTAACATCCAAATCGTCAAACTGAGTATAATTATCGTTTGTTGCCCCAAAGTAACAGGCGTAGTTTATAAGTGATTCTTCGGCAAACAGCTTCATCTTATCATTGAATGCTTGGAGTGTGGTTGTTTGCGGATTGGTGTTGGGCATATCCATAACCGATGTCACACCGCCTGCTGCTGCTGCTTGGCTTTCGCTGAAGATGTCGGCTTTATGCGTTAAACCCGGTTCGCGAAAGTGTACATGCGTGTCGATAACACCTGGTAATAGGTAGCACCCTTCGGCGTTAATAATTATATCGCAAAGGGTAGTAGGCTCTTTGCCTTCATCTAAAATTTCTATTATTCTCTCATCTTCTATGACTACCGAACCTTTTCTTGGTTTTCCATTAACTATAACGGCGTTTTGGATGAGTGTACGTTTCATTTTTTCTGTGGATATTTGTGGAATAAACTTTTCAATTTCATCATGATAACACCAAACATTGCCTCTCCGAAGATACTACTGTCCATCTTGGAGGTTCCATGTTTACGGTTGATAAAGATAACGGGTACTTCGGTAATCTTGAATCCGCATTTGTAGGCAGTAAACTTCATCTCAATTTGAAACGCGTAACCTTTGAAGCGGATATTGTCAAGGTTGATGGCTTCCAATACTTCTCTACGATAACACACAAACCCGGCTGTCGTATCGTGCACAGGAACTCCTGTGATAAGACGTACGTACTTAGAGGCACACCAAGACATTAGTACACGTCCCATAGGCCAGTTTACTACATTTACGCCACATACATAACGCGAACCAATTGATAGGTCGGCACCATCTTCGGCACATGCTTTGTAAAGTTCAGGAAGATCTTTGGGGTAGTGTGAGAAGTCGGCATCCATCTCGAAAATAAACTGATAATCGTGTTGCAACGCCCACTTAAAACCGGCAATATATGCTGTACCCAACCCTGCTTTCCCAGGTCGTTCTAAAAGATAAAGACGTTCGGGGAATTCCTGCTGCATATTTTTAACGATAGTAGCAGTTCCGTCGGGCGAGTTGTCGTCAATGACGAGAATATGAAAAAACTTTTCCAGACTAAAGACCGCCCGGATAATCTTCTCTATGTTCTCCTTTTCGTTGTACGTAGGTATAATAACTAAACTGTCTGTAGCAAGCATTGATAATGGGTTTGAGCACACGTTTTAACAAGACAAATGTAGTGCTTTTATTGAATTAACAAAAAGATAATAAAATAAAACAACCATTATTTGCTAATTTTGCAGGGTTTTTCAACAGAATGAAGTTTCTCAAACCAATAACTTGCGAGAAAAGAAAGGAACAAAGAGCCAATGACTATAAATGAACTCCAAAAAATATTTGCTACGAGGCAACAGACCACTGCTATTGACGGTTTGCTGAAAGATGCTAACGTCAAACGCATTTATTGCGAAGGCTTTCAAGCCTCTTCGGCTTCACTTTTCTTTTCGTCGGTTGCCGAACGGAATAACAATATCTTTCTCTTTATTCTTGCCGATCTCGAAGAAGCAGGTTATTTCTACCATGACCTTACACAAGTATTGGATACGGAGAAAGTACTCTTTTTCCCTTCTTCGTACCGCCGTGCTATTAAATACGCGCAAAAAGATGCCGCCAATGAAATACTGCGTACTGAGGTGTTAAGTCGGCTACAAAAACAAGATGAAGGGTTTTCTATCGTAACCTATCCTGATGCACTTGCCGAAAAAGTGGTGTCACGCGGTGAACTCAAGGAGAAAACGCTCAAGTTGCATGTAGGCGAGCAGGTAGACACCGGTTTTATTACTGAGGTACTACGTAGTTACGGCTTTGAATATGTGGACTATGTGTATGAACCCGGACAATATGCAGTTCGTGGAAGTATTATCGATGTTTTCTCTTTCTCTTCAGAATACCCGTATCGTATCGACTTCTTTGGCGATGAAGTGGAAAGTATCCGTACTTTTGAGGTCGAATCGCAGTTATCTAAAGAGAAAAAAGAACGCATTTCTATTATACCCGAACTAAGTGCAAGCACAAAGAACGTATCTTTTCTCGATTTTATCCCCGAAGATGCGGTGTTGGTAATGCGTGATTTCTTCTGGCAAAAGGAGCGGATACAAGCTATTTACAACGAAATAGAAGAAGTGGGTACGGGTAGTTATGCGAAAGAAGAAATAGAACTTCTTGCCGAGTTGCGCACTAAACTCAAAGCACAGTTAATAGACGGACAAATGTTCTCTTCGCAAGCACAACGTTTTCGTTGCATAGAGTTTGGTCGTAAGCCTACCGCCACTCCCGATGCTACCCTTAGCTTTAATGCTTCCATGCAGCCCGTCTTTCATAAGAATTTCGATTGGGTGGCTACTTCTTTTAAAGAGTATATAGAGAAAGGATACACCTTATATATATGTAGTAACAGTGGAAAGCAAATAGAACGCATTCGTCTGATTTTTGAAGACAGGGGAGACAAGATAGACTTTGTTCCTGTAGACAAAACATTGCACGAAGGCTTTGTAGACCACGAATTGAAACTTTGTCTTTTTACCGATCATCAGTTGTTTGATCGTTTTCATAAGTACAACTTAAAGAGCGATAAGGCTCGTTCGGGTAAGGTAGCTCTCTCGCTCAAAGAACTGAATCAGTTTATGCCGGGCGATTATGTAGTACATACTGACCATGGTGTAGGTAAGTTTGCCGGACTGGTACGCCTGCCTAATGGCGAGGCTACACAAGAAGTTATTAAGCTCATTTTTCAGAATGAGGATATTGTTTTTGTCTCCATTCACTCGTTACACAAAGTCTCTAAGTACAAGGGTAAAGATGGTGAGCCACCTCGTCTTAATAAGTTAGGTACGGGTGCTTGGGAGAAACTAAAAGACCGCACCAAGAGCAAACTCAAAGACATCGCGCGCGACCTCATCAAGCTTTATTCGCAACGTAAAGAAGAAAAAGGGTTTGCCTTCAGTCCGGATAGCTT
This sequence comes from Bacteroides sp. 214, assembly GCF_010501015.1. Classification (GTDB taxonomy): domain Bacteria; phylum Bacteroidota; class Bacteroidia; order Bacteroidales; family Bacteroidaceae; genus Bacteroides. Next base: position 387,994 of record NZ_QVML01000002.1, read on the forward strand.
TATGCAGAATGAACTCGAAGCTAGTTTTATTTACGAAGATACTCCCGATCAAAGTAAATCTACAGCCGACGTAAAGCAGGATATGGAACGTGATATGCCTATGGATAGACTTGTGTGTGGAGATGTGGGCTTTGGAAAAACAGAAGTGGCTATTCGCGCGGCATTCAAAGCTGCAACAGATAATAAGCAGGTAGCAGTACTTGTACCCACTACTGTGTTGGCATATCAGCATTATCAAACTTTCAAGGATCGCCTGAAGAACTTTCCCGTAAAAGTAGATTATCTGAGTCGCGCCCGTACAAGTGCACAAACCAAAGCGGTACTTAACGGACTGAAGGAGGGAACGGTCAATATCCTTATCGGCACCCATCGCATATTAAGTAAAGATGTGCAATTTAAAGATCTGGGATTACTCGTAGTAGATGAAGAACAGAAATTTGGTGTGAGTGTAAAAGAGAAACTACGCCAGCTTAAAGTAAACGTAGATACGTTGACTATGACCGCAACTCCCATTCCGCGTACCTTGCAATTCTCGTTAATGGGAGCACGCGATTTGAGCGTTATCTCTACTCCGCCACCCAATCGTTATCCGATACAAACAGAATTGCATACATTCAATGAGGAGGTAATTACCGATGCCATTAACTTCGAGATGAGTCGTAACGGACAAGTTTTCTTTATAAACAACCGTATCGCCAACCTGCCCGAATTAAAAGCAATGATACTCCGTCATATCCCCGATGCTCGTATTGCTATTGGACATGGACAGATGGATCCGGTAGAACTCGAAAAAATAATCTTTGATTTTGTAAACTACGACTATGATGTGCTTATCTCTACTACTATTGTAGAGAGTGGCATAGACATACCCAATGCCAATACGATCATTATTAATCAAGCACAGAATTTTGGTTTAAGTGATTTGCACCAGTTGCGTGGGCGTGTGGGAAGAAGTAACAAGAAAGCTTTCTGCTACTTGTTGGCACCGCCTCTGTCGGGTCTTACTGTCGAAGGTCGTCGTCGTTTGCAGGCTATTGAAAATTTCAGCGATCTAGGCAGCGGCATTCATATTGCTATGCAAGACTTGGATATCCGTGGAGCCGGAAACCTACTTGGTGCCGAACAGAGTGGCTTTATAGCGGACTTAGGTTATGAAACCTATCAGAAAATACTTGCCGAAGCAGTGAAAGAGCTACGCAATGATGAATTTGCCGACCTTTATGCCGAGCAAGCACAGAGTGATGGTACTATTACCGGTGAGCAGTTCGTTGAAGAAACCACAGTAGAGAGCGATCTCGAACTCTTACTTCCTGCCGATTACGTTACAGGAAGTAGTGAGCGTATGTTGCTTTACCGCGAGCTCGACAATCTTTCCCTCGATACGGATGTTGCTGCCTTCCGTTCCCGATTGGAAGACCGCTTTGGTGCTATTCCCCGAGAAACAGAAGAGTTACTTCGTATTGTTCCGCTGAAACGTCTTGCTGCTCGTCTTGGTGCCGAAAAGGTATTCCTGAAAGGTGGACGTATGTCTCTTTTCCTTGTAGCAAATCAAGAAAGCCTGTACTATCAAAGTGCTGCTTTTGGTAAATTGATAGATTACATGATGAAATACCCTCGCAATTGTGATTTGCGAGAACAGAATAACAAACGCTCCATGATTGTAAAGGAGGTACCCAATGTAGAGACAGCAGTAAGCATTTTGCAAGAAATGTTTGCAATGGGAAGCTGATGTCAATAATTTACTTAACTTTGTTCCTTAATAATTTAATAAAACTTACACAATGAAGAAAGCATTATTTACCGCAATCTGCCTTTTTATAGGCTTTTCGATGGCTACGGCACAGGTTACTCTCACCTTTAATCCCGATAAAGGAACAAAGTATGACTATAGAATGGAAATGATCCAAAACATTAAGCAAAATGTTATGGGACAAGACATGGAAGTGAAACAAAATATGGTAACGCTTTACTCCATGGATATCATTGAAAAAAGCAAAGAGAGTGTTAAAGTAAAGTATGAATATAAAGAAGTTGTGTTTGAGTTATCGAGCATGATGATGAACATGAAGTATGATTCAAAGAATCCTGCTGCCAGTACAAGTCCTGTAGATGCTGCAATGGCTACTTTAATGGGCTCGCTCATTGGTAAATCGTTTGAAGCTGTTATTACTCCTGCCGGAAAAGTTCTTTCCGTAACCGGAATGGACGAAATAGCTGCTGGCATGGTAGCTGCAGCAGGTGATGATGCGCAATTGCGTGCTATGGCCGAGCAAACAAAAGGACAATACTCAAACGAAGCTATCAAAGGTACATTGGAGCAGTCTTTCGGTATTTATCCGGCAGGAAAAGTAAAGGTAGGCGATTCGTGGAACGTGGAACAAAATATAGAATCAGCTGGAATGGCTATTGATATAGCTTCGGTTTATAAACTGATTTCGACAGATAAAAACAATACGGTTATGGACGTAGAAGCTACTGTAGATGCTATGGATGGTCAGTTGAAAGGTGTACAAAATGGCACAATATCAGTAGAGTCGAAAACTGGTATCATAACCAAATCGGAGCTACAACAAAACATAAAAGGAACAGTTACGGCACAAGGCATGGACATTGCGATGGACATGAACTCAAAGATTTTGGTGACAACCACTAAGGCAAAGTAAGCTAAGAAACTGTTTTGAATGATAGCGTGGAGAACTCTTCTTATTAGAAGGAGGGTTCTCCGCGTTTTTGTATCTACTCCAGGGGTAGTTTTACGAAATAGGTCTTCACCTTCACAAATCGCTGTAAGTGAATGGCAGTGAGTGCGTTGCGTGTGAAGACCCCCTTGTTTATCCTTCACAGGGCCTTCACGAGTAATTTTCTGACTGTTTTTCAAACAAAAAAACAGTCAGAAACAGTTCAAAAAACAGTCAGATGTGGAGCGAAAAACAGTCAGAAAAAGACATTGCTCAAAGCATGTAAAAATGCACTTTCGTCAGCCATAGTCTTACCACCCGTCAACCATAGTCTCAAGCTCCGTCTGCCATAGTCTCACCACCCGTCAGCCATAGGCAAATGCATCGTCAGCCTATGGCTCGTGGCCGGTCAGCCATAGTTGCTTTGAAAAAAGAAGAACTTACGCTGTTATTTGGCATAAATGTAGTTTATTTTTGTTGAACTAAATAGCAAATAGTCTGAGTGTAATTCGGTTCAGAAAGGAATTGTGTATATATTTGTTATTGGTGACAACAGATTGTTCATATTATAGTACAAATGAATTAGAAAATACATGTTGAACTTTGCATCTATTGATTTTGAAACAGCAAATTACAATCGCTCAAGCATCTGTAGCCTGGGGATTGTTATTGTAGAAGACGGGAAAATAACAAATAAAATATACCGTCTTGTACGTCCACGACCTAATTTCTACTCCTCGTGGGCAACCGACATTCATGGCTTGTCTTATTATGACACATTAAGAGAGCCGGAGTTTCCTCAAATTTGGGAAGAGATAAGCCCCATGTTGAAAGGTCTTCCATTAGTAGCCCACAACAGCTCTTTTGATGCCGGTTGCCTAAAAGCCGTCCATGATTTGTATGGAATGGAATATCCAAATTATGAATTTCACTGTACTTATCGAATAGCAAAAAGAGTATTTCCCGACTTGGAGAATCATCAGTTGCATACGGTGGCGGCGCATGTTGGGTATGACTTGGAGGACCATCATCACGCGTTGGCGGATGCGGAGGCGTGTGCGGAGATAGCGAAGAAAATAATTAAAATGAAATAGTATGAATGAATTTATTTACTCTATTAAAGATATTTTCAGTAATAGTCCCAAAACTGGTTGTTTGGGAGCAAATAAGCAAGAAGTTTACTACATTGCATCTTATCAACGAGGATACAAATGGGCTTCAGAAAGAAGTCTCGACCAAGTACCTCAATTGCTCATAGACCTTTACGAAGCGTTCTGCAAAGGAACAAATGAGTACTACCTGCAATACATCACAGTGAAGCCGGATAATATAGATTCCGATAAAAAATCGTTTGAAGTAATAGACGGACAGCAAAGACTAACTACCCTATCACTATTATTCTATGTCTTAGAGAAGCAAGGTTGTATTAATATCACAAAGGATAAAATATTATATGCTCGATACGATGAAAATATTTTTGAAAAAGTAATCGAATTTACAGTTAATACGTCTGACAAAGATGATGAAATTCCAACGCAAGACTTATATTATATGGTACGTGCATGTCGTTGTATAACTATGTTTTTTGAGTTGTTCAATGATGAAAATTACAAAAATAAATTCATAGAGTATATAATGAACAATGTAAAGATTATTGTAAATAAAGAAAGTGTTTATGTTTCGTCTGAAGATGTTTTTAGTAATCTAAACGACAATAAGGTTCCTTTGACTAATGCATATTTAATTAAAGGCTTATTGCTCACAAAGGCTTCTCGAAAACTGAATATGTTCGGTAAACCTCTTCATTTTAAAGAGATTGTAGACCAACGAAATATTATGGGGCGTACTTGGGATGAAATAAACGCATGGTTCAATGAAGAAAAAGTAAAGTATTTCTTTTTCAAAGCAAATTCAAAAGCTGATGGGATGGAACATATGCTTAAATTAGTTGAATTAGGCAAAGGAAATGAATACATAAATGACAAAGGAATTATTCAACAATTTAAAGAGAAACTTTCTACAGACAAAGGAGCATATACAAGCCAATTTGAACTATTTAATCGCTATAAGGAATCGGTCGCAAGTGTAGCTGATGCCAATCACTTATTGTCTGAAATAAAACACATATACAGATGTTTCAAAAACATATATAATAATCCCAACGACAATTCTCTGTTTAATTTGTTAGGATATAGCTTGTTTCATTCAAAAGAGGCTAAATATGAATTAAAAAATATTGCTTCTAAATCTGGCAAAGATTTGAAAGCTGAATTAATCGATAATGTGATAAGTATTCTTCCAAATAAAGAAGAGGACTTAAGAGCATTAAAGTACCCCAACAAAAAGATAAATCAATGGTTATTAGCCTTAAGTGTTTTTCCCGAGGACAAAAAAAAACAATATCGATTTGATTTTTATTCTTACGGAAACGAAAAGTGGAGTTTGGAACATATTTCTCCACAAAATCCTGAGGTCGAAATTAAGGTCGATGACTCAGTTGTGGAGTGGTTATGTGGCGAAATACAAAAAAAAGAGAGTTTATCCGACAAAAAAAAAGTGTTAATAAATTCAATTAGAACAGAAAAGAAAATAGATGCAAAGGATATCGCGTTTTTGTATGAAAATGTAAGCGATGTAGATGTTCTTGGCAATATGGCATTGCTCTCGAGTGGTGTTAATAGTTCTTTAAGTAATAATCCATTCCCCATGAAAAGACGCATCCTGTTTGGAAAATCAAATCAGGGTTATTTTGTTCCCAAACACACGCTTGATGTATTTGCAAAAACACTTCCTGCCAAGAATGATAAATACTTTAATCCCGATTTTGTAAAGTGGGATGATACAGACATTTTCGCTCATACCGAATGGATGGCAAATAGATATTTAACTTTAATAGATGACTTAAAACAACAAAAAATATGAATACAGGAAGATATAGTTTAATTCAACTTTTGAACAATAATGAAATAGAGCAGATTATTATTCCGGAAATTCAACGCGACTATGTGTGGGGTGAAGAAAACGTGATTGCCTTGTTAGAATCTATTTGGTCAAATTTTAAGAATAAAAATAAAATGCAGCTAAGTATTAAAGATGGAGAAAAACAAGTTGATGAGAATATGCTATTATTCTTATCAAAAGAGTATTCCAAAATACGTCATGCTACTCAAATTGGTTTTATTTATGCTTATCACGATGTTGAATATGCAGGGAAATTCTTTCTAATAGACGGTCAGCAACGAATAACCTCCCTCTATCTATTATTATTAGCCCTTTATAAGAAGACTGAAAAAGAAACCGATTTTGCGTCATTATATTTTCAAAATAGACAACTTAAACTCGATTATAAAGTTCGTGAAGTATCACACGATTTTATGCAAAGTTTTGTGGAACATATTCTGACAAATGAAAGTGTTGATTTTGAAAACACTTCAAATTATTATCAAAACATTTATAAAACTGATATAACAACGGTTACACTAAGCAAGAATTTCGATACCATTTTTTCATTCTCTGCTTTCAAAGGAGTTGAGAAAAACGAACTCGTTGATTTTATTGATTATATCGAAAACTATATCGAATTCAATTATTTTGACACAAATCTAAGCGAACAAGGCGAACAATTATATCTTTATATGAACAGCCGTGGTGAAAGTCTTTCTACTCAAGAGATTATTAAAACAACAATCATAAAACGAGCTGCAAACAAGAAAGAAGCTGGACGAAAATGGGAAGAATGGCAAAATTTCTTTTGGAAATACCGAAAAGGAGGTGATGAAAAAGGTAATAAAGTTGAAAATCCGAATGCAGATAAAGGATTTGAAGAGTTCCTAAAGTGGGCGACGATTATACATATTTGTTCAAATGATGAGAAAAATATAAAATTAAAACCAGTGGAAACAAAGAATAATAAAACCCAAACCACTTTAGAGGTTAAGGAAGATTATATTCGATTTGAACCTGAAAATAAATGGTTGAAACAATACCAAAAAGAAAATGAAAGTTTCGATATTAATTTCTTAGATAACTTGTTCTGTGCTTTACAGTATCTTCAGAACAACAAAAGTGAACGACTAACTGGCAATAATTTACTTGAAAGTCCTTATTTTAGAGATAACTGGCTTTCTAAAACAATGCCTTGGATAGATTATAGTACTGTTTTAAGTGTCATTTTTTTTCTGAGCAAAAGCTATAAGATTGCTCTTGTTAATGATGTTGACAGCTTAGGGATGTATTTTAAAAATATTCGTTATCGCCAAACAAATGTTGATAATCCAACAACAACTGTTATCAGGTGTCTTGAAAGCACAAAATACTTGCTAGCACAAAATTGCTTCGATATTACTTTTTTGAAAAACGTAGAGAAAGGATCAAGACGCATTGTAAATGATTCAGATGAAATTATTCTTTCTTGTTATAAACAATCAAATAGGAAAGAGTGGGAAGATGCCATTTGGAGTATTACCAATCAAGATGATTTTGCCAGTTTCCTAGATGGTAATTATTCTTTTTTCTTTGAATGTTCAAAAAATGGGCAAGGAGAATATTCGGTTGATGAATTTGTAAAATACAAAGAACTTTTCTTTGCCAAAATATATAATCGAAAAAATGAGGATGAACTGAGACGAGAATTATTAACGATTGGAGATTACATGCAAAACGATGGTGGTGGCAGTTGGAATCTAAACGGTTATATGGAAAGAAGAAATGCAAATACAAATGAGAAGAAAAATTGGGAAAACATTTTGTTAAATAAAGCTGAATTAGTTAAGGAGTATTTGACCCCACAAGTTATAAACAAAGTAGAACCATATTCAGATACATGGAGAGAACCTTTTATTGTAGAAAAGAGTGTATTTGACTACATGGGACAGAAAAAATTTTTAAGGACGGACGAAGGGCGAATTGTTCTGCTTCATGGTCACCAAGCGGGTGTTTATAATTCTCGAGCAATCCAAATTCAATTATTTCACGTTAAGCTACCCAAAAGTTGGGTACATACTTATGATATCTGTGTACAAGAATTTGACTTTGTGAATAGTAAAATAGAATTCAAAGAAAGCAACAATGATATTTTTTTGTTTATTGATGTTCAATACGAATGGAAAAATAACGGTGGAGAGTGGTATTTATACATTGGATATAGAAAAGGTGAAGAAAAAGTGAAGTTTGACTATGTGTTAAATCTTTTGGATAGCGCTACTGAAAATTGGATTTTAATTGATGATCAGAACAAGAAGAAAATGAAGCAACCATTCTTTATTGATAAGTCTGAATTATCTATTATGCAAAATGTAAATGAAGCGTTTAATAAGTTTCGCAGCATAATCTTTTTTGATATTTGATTTCTATGCGCCTCCTCCACCTCTCCGACACCCACAACCTTCATCGGCAGTTAACCAATTTACCGACTGCTGATATTATTGTCCATTCCGGCGACATTTCGTACGCCGGAACCGGCAAGGAGGTTATGGATTTTATCGAGTGGTTTGGAATGTTGAATTACAAATATAAAATCTTCATAGCCGGGAATCATGATTTTTGTTTAGAAAGAAAGGACAGAGAAATAATCCAGCAGTTTTTACCTGAAAATTGCTTTTACCTTTGCAATAGCGGCATCACAGTAGAAAATGTGAAATTTTGGGGAATCCCATTTTTCTTTTCGGATGATGTAGGTGGTGAGTATTTTAATCAGACTGCACAAATTCCGGCAGATACTGATGTTTTAATCTCGCATCGCCCACCATTAGGTGTCTTAGATAGTGCTAATAACATTAGTTATGGTTGCCCCGATTTACTCCAAAAAGTATTGGAAATTCGTCCACGCTATCACCTCTTTGGGCATATTCACGATGCTTATGGGGTTGAAAAGTCAAAACACACTACTTTTATTAACACGGCAATCGTTGACGAAGGTTATCAACTAAAGAATACTCCTTTTGTATTTGATATATGAATCTAAAAAAAACTGCTCACATGGGCAGTTTTTTTTTAGTCTTCATCATTAACTATGCCACTGTTTGGCGTATCACTCTGTTATCTTTGTAGTATAATTAATATATGTACAACAATAAAGAATTAAAATTATGACAACAAGAAATTTAAATGAAGATTTTGTAGAAAAAGTAATTGAAGATTTAGCGTGGAAGGAAATATCAGGTAATTTGCCTTGGAGTGAGCCACTTTTGGAGAAATATAAAGATATGCTAAATTGGAAGGAAGTTTCTGCTAATAGAGAAATTTTATGGACTAATTCTATGGTTGAAAAGTATAAGAACCTGATCGATTGGGACGAACTATCTGAATCTACATCATGGAGTCTGTTTTCTGCTGAAATGCTTGAAGAATATAAGGCATATTGGAATTGGTCAAAACTATCCTCTAACTCACACATCAAGTTTACTCGGGAATTATTGACGGAATTTGTCGATAAATGGGATTGGGAAGAAATCATTTCCAATTGGGAGTTAGATGAATTGTTTAATTCGGATTTTCTAAAAGAGTTTAATCACTATATTCCGGCATCTGCTCTTCAATCGTCGCGTTTATGGACTTGCTTGATTGAACAAAGAAAAGAAGAACTTGTTCGAAAAATCAGAACATATTGACACTCAACCTTTTTGACTCAAAAAGGTTTCTTATTAATACTCAGAAATAAGGACCATTTCACCAATCCTGAGACAGATTTACAAGTTGAAACAAGCTTATGATAACACAAATAATTGATATGAGATTATATCTCTTAATGGCTGCCAAAATATTTTTCTTTTCTTGCGCAGAGAAGAAAGACAGACAGCCTCAATCATATAGACCGGCAGTACAACCGTCTTTTTCGACAGATAAAAAAGAAATGGTTCAAAAGGATGTAAAGTTTTCGTTCATATTAGAAGTATTCAATAATCTAAAAAACCAAAAGAGGTATGAAGAAGCATTATCCATTTATGAAGATAACGAATTTCATTTTTTACTTTATTTTAAGACATCAACAGCTATATACGAATTTCATCTTGAAATTATTGATCTATATCACAAGTATTACAATGAATCATTTGCTCTTAAGAGGGAAATTGAATTATTAGAATTTGATGAACTTATAGCGAATATGGTTATCGAATCTGCTGAAGATAATCATATTCCAGAACACTATGGCTACCTTATCTCTTCATTATTTCATTCCTATATGGAAACTAAAGATTGGAAAAAAGCTCAAAAGCAGTGTGAAAACATGAGGGATTTTGCTGATAGTATGGGAGGAAAAGAAAGCAGTGCTTATGCAACTGCCTTGTTTAACCAAGCAATGCTTTACTCTGAAGTGGGGAATAGAAAGAAGGCCATAGAAATAATGCTTGAAACTAAACAGATTTATGAGTTGGCGGGGATGAAACATACTAATGAGTGGGAAAATTGCCTAAGTATGCTTACTGAATGGTTTGATTAGAGAGGCTAACCCAATATTGTACTGGGCTCATTTATTGAGGTTCTTATCTTATCCCTTCTGAAAACACTCTGCAGCAGTAAGCAGAAAGCAGTAATTCGGCAAGCTATTATCTATAGTTACCCACAGCTCACTTTCCAATTCTTGAATGACAAAGAAAAGAGATTCGGTATTTTCCAACTCGTTCTTTTTAATTCTGCTTTTTTCAATTATAGAAAATGGAGAAATAAACATATCCATAGGCAATGGCAAAGACAGTAGCACTATATGCCAATTTATACCATAGCCTGAAAATGACAGTTAATTATATTGTATGCTGTTTTTTGGCACATAGCCGCATTACATTTGCATTAAATCATATAAAAACAATAGATATGCGACAGTTAAAGATTACACAGGAAGACGAAAATATCAACAAAGATGTTGATAAAAAGGCTCCCAAAACAATGTTAGAGCACATAGAGTGTATCGTAGAATTAGTTGAAAACTCCAGTCTAAATAAAGACTTCTTTCAGAAGGCGAAAAAAAGCATTAATTATGTGGCAAAGAAGATGAAATTAACAACAAATCAGGTGGTACTATTAGCTGTTTTTATTGAGAAAAGCGATAATAATAGTATTGAAATTAGTGACCTTTCAGAATTCATTAAATGTCGTAATATAAAGATAATAACTTTAATGAAAGACATTGATGAACTTGAAAATAGACGATTGGTTCGTTGTCGTAGAAACTATGATAAGCCTTCGTATAGAGTTCCTTTTGATGTCATAAAAGCAGTCAAAGAAAATGAAATATACGAACCCAAGTGTACGAAAAATCTCTCCACAATAGAATTATTTAGTCATATTGAAACTTTGATTGAAGAAAAAAGAGAAAAAGAAATAACATACGAAGCACTGATTGACGAGTTAGAATTGCTACTTGAGAACAATTCATCTTTAGCTTTTTGTCAGCAAGTGAAAATTTATATGGCATCCTTTTTTTCTTCTCGTCGCAGCTTCTTGCTTCTTCTCTTATTTTGCCATTATTTCATTAATGAGTCGGACGATTGTCTGGGCTTTCATAACTTAGAAGATTTCTTTGAGAAAGTGGAATTTCGTCATATACAGGAATTCTTAAAGTTGGGCGAACATAAACTATTGAGAACTAAATTGATAGAGAATGTAAATGATAATGGGATGGGTAATAGGGAATACTTTAAGCTGACTGACGAAGCGAAAGAAAAACTTTTTGTTGAGTTGGATATTAAAACAACTCAAAGCAACAACAAAAAGGACCTTATGCAGCATGCTGAAATAACGTCAAAAGAATTGTTTTACAACAAACGGGAACAATCACAAATTATGCAACTCACATCACTTATTCATAAGGATAACTTCCAAGCAGTTCAGGAGAAGTTGGAAAAAGGAGGAATGAGAAAGGGATTTGCGTGTTTGTTTTATGGAGCGCCCGGCACCGGAAAAACAGAGACCGCTTATCAGATTGCTCGCTCTACCGGAAGAGATCTTATGATGGTGGACATATCCGAAACAAAAAGTATGTGGTATGGGGAGAGTGAAAAGAGAATAAAGGGTATCTTTGAAAAGTACAAGAGTTTTTTGAAAACATGCGAAGTTGCACCGATCCTGTTATTCAACGAAGCTGACGCGGTTATTGGTAAACGAAAAGAAGCAGGGCGGGGAACTATCGATCAAACAGAAAATGCAATACAGAATATCTTATTACAAGAGATGGAGAATCTGGAAGGAATAATGATTGCCACAACCAATCTTACACAGAATCTGGATAAAGCTTTTGAACGAAGGTTCCTATACAAGATTGAATTTGACAAGCCTTGTGTTGAGGCCAAAGAAAAAATATGGCATACCATGCTACCAGCATTGTCCGAACAGGAAAGGTTGGAATTGGCACATAATTATAACTTCAGTGGTGGGCAAATAGAGAATATCGTTAGAAAATATACAGTAGACTCCATCTTAAACGGAATAGCGCCAACGTTGGATACAATACATGGCTACTGCCAAAGTGAGTCTTTATATAAAAATGAAGAACGAAAAAAGATAGGATTTTTATGAAACAAGTCATTAATACCGAGCAAATATCAAATGTCTGATGCGTATCAAGGTATAACTAGTGCTATATCTTGGCAAAAAGAGAACTCTTGTTACCTTTGTAAAAAACGATACAATATGAAAACAAAAAAATCAAGCAAAGACACTACATCAAACTTGTTTAATCGCTACGTTTGGTTAGTAGACATCATCTACAGGCGGGGAAAGATTACTTTTGAAGAAATCAATGAGTACTGGCAAAGGTCGCAGTTAAACCTCGATGGTGAAGACCTTCCTTTACGTACTTTCCACAATCATCGGCAAGCAATTGAGCAAATGTTTGATATAAATATAGAGTGTGATAAGAAGAATGGTTACAAATACTATATAGAAAACACCGATGATATGGAGCGTGGAGGTGTTAGAAGTTGGCTGTTAAATACGTTTGCTGTTAATAATCTGATAAATGAAAGTCATAAACTTAAACAACGGATTTTATTTGAAAAGATACCATCCGGGCAAATGCATCTAACACCTATTATTGAAGCAATGAGAGATAGTCTTTCTATAGAACTGACTCATCAAAGCTTTTGGCGTGATACACCTAGCACTTTTGAAATCTCTCCTTACTGTATAAAGGTATTTAAGCAGCGTTGGTATGTTATAGGGAGCAATCCAGATAGAGATGACGTCTTTATTTATGCTTTAGATAGGATCAAGCATATTCGCATTACTGAGAATAAATTTCAGTTACCTAAGGATTTTGATGGAGAAGCATTTTTTGCAGACTGCTTTGGGATTGTGGCCGGAGATGGACACGAGGTAGAGAACGTTCTGATTAAGGTATATAAAATTCAAGATAGCTACATCAGGACTTTGCCATTGCATCACTCTCAAAAGGAGGTTGAGAATACGCCCGAATATACCATATTCAGCTATCGTATAAAACCAAGCTTTGACTTTCGGCAAGAGTTACTGTCGCATGGTGCAGATGTTGAGGTCTTATCCCCCAAATGGTTTAGGGATGAATTCGCAGAGATTATATCACAACAACATAGTTTCTATCAATAACATAAACTTTATTTTCGTTTATACAGCCTCTCAACAAGATCCGACCTGCCTATTCTCCGAAGCTCAGCAATGATATTCTTTCTTTCTTCGGGTTTGTACCAGAAGAAGAATTGCCGTTGTGCCAGCTTCTGACGCTGGGTCTTGGCGCTGTAGATAGGCTTTAGCGTATACGGGTGAAGCCCGGTATAGAAGGCTTCGGTAGCAATTGTCATGGGGGTAGGTGTGAAGTCTTGTACTTGTTCCAATTGGAAGTTCAGTTGTTTGGTGATAACGGCAAGTTCTGCCATATCCTCTTCCTGACAACCGGGGTGGCTGCTTATGAAATAAGGTATGAGCTGTTGTCGCAAGTTTTCTTGTTCGTTGATGCGGTCGAATATTCGTTTGAATGCTTCGAACTGGTCGAAGGAAGGCTTGCGCATGATGTGAAGCACCTGATCACTGGTGTGTTCGGGAGCAACTTTCAGCCTACCGCTAACGTGCTTGATTATTAACTCACGCGTATATTCTTTGGTGCTGCGATTTGTCGCTTCATCTGTGCTTTGGTGTAGCAATAAATCGTAGCGTACGCCACTGCCAATAAAGCTTTTCTTGATTCCGTCTAATGCATCTACCGCACGGTAAACATCCAACAGTGGTTGGTGGTTCGTATTTAAATTGGCGCAGATGCGCGGATGTATACACGATGGACGCTTGCAACTGCGACACTTTTTCTCGTCCTTTCCTTGCATTTGATACATATTTGCCGAAGGACCTCCAAGGTCACTCAAATACCCTTTGAAATCGGGTAGGAGCATTACTCTTTTTACTTCATTCAAGATGCTTTGTTTGCTCCGGCTTACAATAAACTTTCCTTGATGTGCCGAAATAGTACAGAACGCACATCCTCCGAAACATCCCCGATGAATGTTTATAGAAAATTTTATCATATCGTACGCAGGAATACGCTTGCCTTTGTACTTGGGGTGGGGCAGACGTGTATATGGTAATTCGTACACGCGGTCGAGTTCCATCTCGCTCATAGGTGGGTAGGGCGGATTAACAACCACGTGTTGTTTACCTACTTGCTGAATAATGCGATTGGCAGCGTATTTATTGCTTTCCTCTTCTATATACTTGAAATTGGCAGCTTGTCTACGTTTATCGTTCAAACACTCTTCATGCGAAGCCAAGCGTATATCACCCTCTTGTGGTATTACCTCTTTGGTAAGATATACAGTTTGCGGAATATCGTGTGGAATGTCAGCGTATTGTTGCATGTGCGATGCCAATGCCGTTATAGGCTTTTCGCCCATACCGTAAATAAGCAGGTCGGCGCCACTATCACACAAGATACTTTTGCGCAGTGCGTCTTGCCAATAATCGTAGTGTGTAATACGTCGCAGTGATGCCTCGATACCGCCAAGAATGACGGGCACATCCGGGTAAAGTTGTTTGAGAATTTGTGTGTAAACGATACTTGGGTATTCAGGGCGCATATCCGATCGACCGTCGGGGGTATAAGCATCCTCGCTGCGCAGACGTTTGTTGGCAGTATATTTATTGACCATGCTGTCCATACAACCGGGACTTATGCCGAAGAAGAGGCGGGGTTTGCCTAGTTTTTTGAAATCGCGCAGGTCATCGCGCCAATTGGGCTGTGGGATGATAGCTACACGCAAACCCTCTGCTTCGAGGATTCGTCCGATAACGGCAGCACCAAACGAAGGATGATCCACGTATGCGTCTCCACTGAAGAGAATTACATCTAGTTCGTTCCAACCGCGTAACTCTACTTCTTTCTTAGTGGTTGGTAGCCAGTTGGTTACGTTCATTAGCAATTAAATAATCAGGTGTTTGATAAAGATATAGATAAACCATCCGCATACGGTAAACTTCATAATAGTGCCAAGCATAAAGCCCAGAAATGCGCCTAAACCTGCGCGAATAGCTAGACTTGCTTCTTTCCCGGTAAGTAACTCACCACCTACAGCACCTATGAAAGGGCCAAGTAGTATTCCCCAAGGCGGAAAAATAAAAATCCCCGCTATTGTTCCGATGAGGCAACCCCATATTCCCCATCTGCTGCCACCGAACTTTTGGGTTCCAAACATCGGCACAAAGTAATCAATTATTTGTACTAATATCACAATGAGTAGCCACACCACCAACTGCGAAAAGGTGAACTGAACTTTATCCGTGAAGTGTAATAAGAGAATGGCGGCGTATGCTATAGGAGGACCGGGCAGCATAGGTAATATACAACCTACAATGCTTGTGAGTAAACAAATACTCCCCAATATGATTAAAACAACATCCATTAGCCAATGCGTTTGATGATAGTGAGAAATTCCTCGTCGGTCATGCCGAAGTCTTGTTCTTTGTATTGCACAAAGTCTTCCAGATAGTCGGATGCTATATCGTCCATGATGCGCTTACCTTCCAACCCTTCTTCATCCAGCATGAAGCGTATCATTCCTTGATAAGCATGTATTGTGCGCAGTCGTTGTTCTGCGGCAGCAACAGGCATGGTTTGGCATTGATGTTCGTTGCGCGCTATTAGGTAGACGGTGGCATAGAACTTATCGATAGAGCCGTATATAGACTTTATTTTTGCAAGAGTTGTTTTAGGAAACTTCTTTAACTCTTCTTTAATTGGTGACATAGTTAAACTTTAAATTGGAGCGTACGTTTGTTCTCGTCATATATTTCGCGGAAACCTATGCTTTTCTCGGACAGGTACTCCTTTATGTCTTTGAATGCGGCTTCTTCGTTCATAATTATTTGTAGCTTTTCGCCTGGCTTGGCAGTGCAAATAGCTTCTATAGCCGGTATTAACTGGCTGTATTTGTTTTGTAGAGTAGTATCAATCGTTTTCATCATTGTGTAACCATTCCAAGTACAACTTAATTAATTGCTGTAACCCGAATGCTTTCATGTCATTGTGATAAATGACATCGATACACAAGTCGAGCAAATCTTTACTATCTTCTTCTTGCGAAGCAATTAATGAGCGAACATTGAGACGCAGTTTCTCAAGTACAGAATCATCTACAATGCCGTTGCTATCTATCAGATGTTGGAACAAAGAATACTTTTCGATTGTTCCCAGATTCTTGTCGGATACCTGTATGTTGCGTGAACCTTTGGCATTAGCCTGTATTGTATAATCTTCCATGTCGTTGAGTTTTTTAATTATGTTCAACAAATGTACAGTTTTATTTCTTTGTTCAAAGAAATAAGGAGGTTTGTTTTCTTAGAAACAGCTTCTTAATACCCTAAATCAAAATCTCTATCCACAGCCTTTACGCCTTCGCTCATCCAACGTGGCATCGCTTCACCTTTGAGGTAATGATTAAAGAACTGGAACATACGTTTCTGAAAGTCCACGCGATTAGCCATCTTGTCCGGCCAGTGAACCTCTCCCGGATAGTTGAGCAGCCAAACCGGTTTTTGCAAACGCTTTAAGGCTATGAAATACTCAATACCTTGATACCAAGGCACGTGTCCGTCGTTGTCGTTGTGCATAATCAGTATGGGGGTTTCTACCTTATTCATGGTAAAGAGTGGCGAGTTTTCTACATACAAGTCGAAAGCGTCCCACGGTGTTCCGCCAATGCGACTTTGGGTATGTTCGTATTGGAAAGAGCGGTTCAACCCTGTTCCCCAACGAATACCACCATAGGCACTGAACATATTTACCACCGGTGCACCCGATTCAATTGCTGCAAATAAGTTGGTGCGTGTAGCCAGATAAGCCACTTGGTAGCCGCCCCAACTGTGACCTTGCGCGCCAATCGCTTTTTCGTTAATATATCCTTTGTCAACAATAGATGCAATTCCCGGCATCACACAGTTGTAGCAGTCTTCACCCGGATGTCCGGTACCATACACAACATCTGGGTTGAAAATAATGTAGTCGTGGCTGTTGTATTGGTGATAATCTATAGTAGATCGACCAGGTTGTGGCATCCGGTAGTTATGCAATGTCTCGGAATTGCGTTCGTAGAAGTTTACGATAAGCGGATATTTCTTTGACGGATCAAAGTCAGCAGGCTTGTGCACTATACCTCGTAGCTCTTTCCCATCGAGAGAAGTCCACGAAACAAGCTCTGCCGTACCCCATTTTACATCGTCTTGCTGCTTGCCGAGGTTGGTTAGCTGTATGGTTTTCTTGAAACTAAGGTTGGAAAGCAGTAAGTCGGGATAACGCTCAAAAGTTTCAACCGTATAGAGCAGGTTGTCTGTATCTTTGGCTTTGGTAATCGTCCGTAGCATGAAATCTCCTTCTATCAGTGCCTTTGGAGCTTTAGGTCTGGCAAGATGTGCTTCATAATAACCACTTCCGCAACTAACTTCTTTGTAACCTCTTAATAATTGTTTCTTGTTAAGATCAATGGATGTTTCTTCTTTATCGAGCATCATCAAGCGATAACGTGTTTGTGTAGCGCGACCGTTTACAGTTAAATTAATAGGTGCGGTAGCGCCTGTAGGGTCAAACTTCCATATATCGTACCGGTCATAAATAAGTAATTCTTTGTCATTGGGTGTCCAGCCAACCTCTCCGTGTGCATAGGGATAATCGGGCACATCATTATCTTCATCCCAAGCAGGAAATGTAGCGGGAGTAGTCAGTTGATATTGCTTGTTGGTCAGTAAATCAATTGTATACCAACAGCTATCCGTAAGCTCGTACCATGCAGCATATTTACCTTCGGGAGAGATGTGCAGATCGGCGTTTACACCAGTCAATAAAGTTTTTTTGCTGCCATCTTTCAAGGATACGCTATATATGTCTTTGTATTCGTGACCTTTCCACATGGATTCGGTTGCATAGGGACGTTTGGTAGAAAGTAATGCGAAATCTCCTTTATCGGGAAGCAGAATCCCTGGTAACTGTTCATCTGCCAACTGGAGTAATTTGCCTGTGTCGAAATTATAAACAGCGCGATAGCTTTTCTTCAAATCCCGGTTCTTGTTGAAATCCTGTACGGTATATTGTACCTCTTCATTCCAGCTCCACACATGCACATCCGGGCGATATTCTGCCAGCTGTTTATTGTCTATTTGTTTCGGTTCGGGCGATGTGCCAAAAAATAAACGTTTACTGTCTTTTGAGAAAAGTAGTGTTCCTTCTTCGTTTATTACCCATTCTGCAGGTATAGCCGTGTTTCTACGGTCAACAAGAAGCTTTGCTGTATCTGTGTTTTGCGATAGCCAGAGATCCATTGCGTGATAAGATGAATCTTTTTCGGCACAATAGAGAAACGCCAATGCATCACCTTGCTCATTGAATGTTGGTTGTTTGAAGATGCCTTTGCCTGCTTTTGTCAGTTTAGAAGTTTGAATAGCAGGGTTAAATAGATATATACCGGCTTCTGTTCCCAGCGTGTCTCCTTTTGTTATATAGTATAATATACCGCTCTTTTTTGCAAAAGCATAGTTTGTAACAGTAGGGTAGCGTTGTACGGTGCTACCATCCAGACTTCGCACCACCAATGCAGAGTCTTTTCCGGCAGGTTGATAAGCAATCCAATCGGCTTCGCTTGCCAGTTTATATGCCCTGATAGAGTCAATAATTTCTTCTCCACCACTTAGCGAGCGGATAATCAAACTATTCAGGGGCATTTTATCTTTCTTTGTTTTGGCTATCTTCAAAGAGTCGAGCGTCTCTTTCGGGGGTGTCTGCGTAACGATTAAGTACTTGGAAGAAGCAGAGAAAGTAGGGGACTTTGCTGGGAAGTATTTTGCCTTTTCTTCTCCTTTTTGATTGTATAGCTGTACAAAGCCATCTCCTTCCCACGGAGCAATATTGGCTACAACCCATTTGCCATCGTTAGAGATTGCATAGTTGGTTATATGTTGCCATTGGGTTAAATCATCTACGGTTAAGGCTCGCTGGGAGAAGAGTGTAAGAGGAAACATCCATCCAACCAGCATGAGTAAGGTGCTCTGTTTGAAAGATCGCATAATGTCTTTACTTTAATTAATAGGTATTACGGAATACAATATTAGCAATTCTTGTTTGTTTATCCTAATCTTTGTTTGTTTTTGTGGATTTTATTACTTCACGTATAGCCATAAAAAAAGGGATCACGCCTGATCCCAATCTTTGTTAACCTTAAATCTAATACTATGAAAAACACAATACAAATATACGTACTATAATTGTATTTGCAAATTCTCCAAGTAAAAGAGTGTGTTTTATAACATAGCTTAAGAATTTGTTTTATTCAATATATACATTTTAAGAAAATTACTCCTTTACCTCTTGGTACATAAAGCGTTTTATACTCTTTTTAGCTGTCTTTTCAAATTCCTCAAAGTGTATCTTTACCTTCGCTATTTGGGCATATTTGGGCAATGTCTGGTTGATTTCAAGACGGTTCTCTTCCATTGCTTTCTCAATATCCGGTTGTTGCAATCCTTTGGCAAATGCCTCGTCGAAGTCGGGGAAGATAAGCGCTACAATCTTATCGTTTTGCATAACTACCAACGATTCGGAAACAAACGGCATATTGTTCAGCTTGCTTTCAATTTCTTCGGGGAAAATATTTTGTCCGCTGGCACTCATGAGTACACTCTTAGCACGACCGCGAATAATAATATGTCCATTAGCGTCTTTTGTGGCAAGGTCGCCGGTGTGTAGCCAACCATCTTTATCAACTGCCTGCGCAGTCGCTTCCGGATTTTTATAATAACCTACCATCAGATTGTCTCCTTTACAGATAATCTCTCCGGGAATATTTTCGGGGTCGGGCGAATCAATCTCCACTTGCATCCGGCTGGCAGGCGTACCACACGAAAAGAGTTTGTGGTTCTCCCACTTAGAAGACGAAATGAGTGGTCCACACTCAGTCATGCCATAACCTACGGTGTATGGAAATCCTATTTTTCTCAGGAACTCTTCTACTTCTTTGTTAAGTGGAGCGCCACCCACAATGATTTCGTAGAAATTGCCGCCAAATATTTCGATTGCACTTTGACATGCCGCGTTTTTTATTTTGTCGCTGATGATTGGAACACGCAGCAATAATTTTCCTATTTTACTATCCAGTTTAGGCAAAATATCTTTCTTGATAATTTTCTCTACTACTAAAGGTACGCAGCAAATGAGTCGTGGTTTAATCTCGGCACAGGCTTGCGCAATAACTTTGGGCGAAGGAATACGTGTAAGGAAATGGATGTGTGCACCAGAGTATATGCCGAAGAGGAAGTCGTACGTCATGCCAAAAACATGTCCCATCGGTAGGATGGCAATTGTTTTATCGCCGGGTTGTAAGGGAGACATCTCTTCGCAATACAATACATTGGAACGAATGCTGCGATAATTCAGCATAACACCTTTAGAATAACCGGTGGTGCCCGATGTATAGTTGATAAGGATCAAATCGTCTTGTTTGTTTTTGGTATACGAAATATCCTCAGGTCGAAAACTCATGGGGTATTTTTTGCCATAGATCTCATTGCGATGCCCATGTCCGTAAGTCAGTTGTTCCGAGCGCGAAATCAAAATGGAAAAATCGGGAATAGAGATAATGCCCAATAGTAGCGGCATAGCATCCTCGTTGAGGTTTTCCCAAATCTGATCGCCTACAAAAAGAAGTTTGGCTTCCGAATGATTAACGATGTTGTGTATATTGTCGGCTTTGAACTCGTGAAGAATAGGCACGGCAACTGCTCCATAGGTTATGGTAGCTAAGAATGTTACTGCCCAATGGGCACTATTGCGTCCGCAAATAGCTATTTTATCACCGGGTTTAATATCTGCCATTTCCATTGCTATGTGGAACTTGGCTATTTTACGCGCTACGTCCTTATACTGAAGGGTTACTCCATTATAGTCAGTCAACGCATTGAGATTCCAGTTTTGCGTAATACTTCGCTGGATATACTCAATGAATTCCATCTCTTTATCCATTATTTACTTGCACATTTTCTTTAAAACTGGGCAAAAATAACACTGTATAAGTTTGGATGGGTGTATTTGCTGTTATTTAACAATTTCTTAACATAGTTGCCCGGCGTTAATTATTCCGCGTCCGGGTCCATTTCTATCTTTTTGTTTTCGGAGATAAAGAGTAGTTTATCTTTCAGTTGCAGCTTCATAGTGCCATTTGGGACTAAGAAATTATTACCACGTTTTACCATCATAACAAGAGTGCCTTTAGGTAGGTTCATGTCTTTCAGTGTGTCAGCATCTTCCAACATCTCCTTAGTAATGGTCATGTCGAGTAATTTACTGTCAATTTCTTCGGGAAGCTCAATGCCAAAGTCGTTGCCTGTCTTAGGAATTGGCATGGAGAGGTTTAATTTCCGGGCAAAAAATGGAATAGTAGTTCCCTGTATTATTAACGAAAGAATAGTTATGAAGAACACTATGTTGAAAATAATATTGGAACCGGGCACATTATCAACTACCGGATAGGTGGCGAAAATAATTGGAACAGCGCCTCTCAACCCTACCCACGAAATGAAAATGCGCGAGTTTGTGGTTATTTTCTTGAAGGGCAACAAGCATAAAAACACAGTAAGCGGACGACCTACAAGAATCATAAAAATACCAATCAAAGAAGCAACAAGTGCCACGCTCAGTAATTCGTGTGGATTAACCAACAGTCCCAAGGTAAGGAACATAATGATTTGGAAGAGCCAGCTTAATCCATCCATGAATTTTGCAGTGTCTTTGCGATATGGAATTTTGCTGTTTCCTACGATAATACCGGCAATGTAAACGGCTAAATAACCATTTCCGTAGAGGCGATCGGTAAAGGAGAAGGTAAAGAAGCAAAACGCTAATAATAGGATAGGGTAGAGTGAATAGTTATCAATGTTCAACCTATTGAGCATCCACACCGCAAGTTTTCCTAATAGATAACCAGCCAAAGCACCTACTATGAACTGGATAAAGAAAGATCCCAAAATACCACCCAATTGCATTCCTCCCGACAGAATTACCTGTGTCAATACAATGGTAAGCATGTATGCCATCGGGTCATTACTACCACTCTCTAGCTCTAACATGGGACGTAAGTTGTGTTTCAGATTCATCTTTTGTGAACGCAAAATAGCAAAAACGGAAGCAGAGTCCGTAGACGACATTGTGGCAGCAAGCAGTAAAGAGGTGAGCAGGGGCAGTTCGATGTTGGTGAAACTCATGCCGGTTATAAACCAAATGAAGAACCCTGTAAAAACTGCCGTGAGCAAAACGCCTACTGTAGAGAGTACAATACCGGGAGCCAATATGGGTTTTATTTCGGCAAACTTAGTGTCCATACCACCCGAAAATAGAATGATACTCAATGCCAACATTCCGATAAATTGTGCTTCTTTAGCACTATTAAACTGTAAGCCTAAGCCATCACTGCCAAAAATCATACCTACAACGAGGAATAATAACAGCGTAGGTACCCCAAAGCGATAGCCGGTTTTACTTACAACGATACTTACAAATAATAATACAGAACCTATCAAGAGAATGTTCTCGGCAGTAAAAAGCATATAATATATTTTTTAGGGTAAATGTAATGGTGCAAAATTAACAAAAATATTTTGTAAAAGGTTCAGGGGAGTAGAGTTGTAAAAAGAGAAAGGGGGTGTGTCGAAAGTGTTGGATTTTTGACACACCCCTTCGTGTTTTGTTTATTATCTTAGTATGCCAAGACATTCCAAAGATCACGGATTCGTCGCTCCGGATCCCATTTGCCACCGAACGTCCATTGTGCCGTGATACTGAAATTAGCTAAATCTTTTTGATATTCTTGCAGATTATTATTCATCCATCCACTATTCCCACCTTCGCGGTAAGATGCGGCATAATAGGTTCGTTGTCCCCACGGACATGGATCGAGCACTTTATCCGAATAGGCATATCCGATATTACAGTCGAGCACTTGTTCGGACATTTTGCAATTGACGATGAAGAACTGCGAATCATGATGGTAGCGTCCAAGAAGCGTTGGCGATTTGGCATCAAAGGAAGAGTTGGTAATCACTAATTTTTTACTCTTATCGCCACGGCCATCGTGCCAAATCATTGCGCGGCTATCACCATAAAACCGGCAGCGTGTGGCATAACACCATCCGCGGGGGCATAAGAAATCTACTCCCGGGCAACGAAGGAACAAATCGGCATGATAGTACATACCATTGCTTTCGGGTGCCCAGAGCGCAAGTGCGTCGTTGCCATCTGCCCACACATTGCAATTGATGACTATGGTACGTGTAGCCCGCCCGAAGATAGCCATTTGATGGGTGGTGGTATTTTCGATGGTTGTTCCGTAGTTGTTATAGACAGTCAGACCGCTGATAACGCAGTCGGCCGCAGGTTCTTGCAATACAATTACTCCGTTGCCAACAGGGCGTCCGTTGTACTCTTTGATGGTTCGTGTTCTGGCTGTTTCTGCCAAAACAATTATCGTGCTGTCTCTATTCTCGCCTACCAGTACAATGTTGGGACGATCTACAATCACTTTTTGATTGTAAGTACCGTTTAAGATTAAAATCTTGAAAGGTTCGGTTGGCGTTTCCGGCGCTTTTTGAATAGCGGCTTGAATGCTTTCGCCCGGTTTAACAATGACATCAAAAGCGGCACGGTCTACTACAGGACGGCGATACATTTCGATAAGTCCATTCTCGTTACATCCCTTGGTGGTTAGGCTTATTTCTACCTTGTTCTTGGGGTCGTATTTGGCGCTCCATGTTTCATAGATGCTATATAATTCTGCCGCGCGGTCGCCATACCAACTGTATCCGGTACGACGTTCTACCCCGATTTCTTCTAATCGGCGACGTGGAATTCCGTCACGGTCGCATACATATGGCTCACAGAACTCCAAATCATAATAGCGTCCCCAGATAGGAGTTGCTTGTGGATCTTCTACTAAGCGAGTGTTGCGTTCCGTTTGTTCTCCCCATCCGCCTGTGCGCTCAACGCGTAAGCCGGTTAGTTTATAGGTGTCAAACCACTTCATTGCTCCATGAATAGCTTTTTTTACCTGTGCATTGGGCTTGGGTAGCGTCATTAATAATCTGATAATGCCGGCGCTCTCTTGCGAGCAATAGGAAGGCAATTCGTATGCGCGTGCCGATGCTGGTTTCAATGTCTCACGATCGTGTTGCTGACACCACACGGTACGCTCTCCGTTTACTATAATCTGTGTTGCCAAGATGATTTCTATTCCTTTATCAAAAGCTTTCGACAGTCGTTTGCGCATTGCTTTATCAACAAGGTTGCCATCATAGGGAGATTCTGCTGCTATAATATCATCGAATAATTCCAATGTGTTGACTATAGCATCATCATTGAAAGTAATATGTGTTTGATAGCCTTGCGGGTTTGGCCAGAATTGCGGCCATCCACCATTGTCATATTGCCCGCTTAATAAATATTCCAATGCCGAAGCGAAAGCATCACGATAGCGTGTGTCGTTTGTTTGCTGGTAAAGACGAGCCAAAAAAATCATCTGCATCGTTGTTGCATTGTTATCGATTGTAGAGTCGTCTTGTCTTGTTTTTTCTTTCAGAACATTCCTTAATTCTTCGTTACTCATTTTGCGAGCCATGTCTATATTCTTTGGCCATCCACCAGTGACACGTTGATAAGCTAATACTTGGTCGCCTACCCGACGTGCTTCTTCGGTTTTGAAAAATTCCGGATTAGTCTCGCGCATTAAATTCCGTCTGGGCATGCGTTGTGCTGTTGCCGACGAAAATACCATAAGGTAACAAATGAAAGCAACAAGAATATGCGCTTTCTTTGATTTCAAAAAGAGGTGTTTCATATTTGTATTGTTTTACATGTATTAAATAATGAAGTACAAATAAAGCGAATTTGATTGTTTTTAAGTGTAACAAATTGGTCTTTAACTGGTATTATTTAATACAATCGCAGGTTTTTGGGCTTTATTTTTCAAAAATGGCGGTGATTCCTTCGGTTGTAAGTTTTTTGTCGGATAGTTATGAATGTTTCCTCTCGTAAACTTGCTTCATATTGAATAAATGCTGATTGATATGTGTGAAAATATAACTATTTGAATGGGTGTGTTAACTTGATTTATTTATAGACTATTAACTTTAAAGTTTCTGTAAAAAAGATAGCATTTACTTTGGTTATATTGCAGAAATGGCAGTGCGAAGAATTTTATTTTCCGATGCAGCGTTTTAGACTTTGTGGTAACCACTAAGAGCGCAGTGGTTACCACTTTGGGTGTCGGTGGTTACCACTTCGACTAAAAGCGGTAACCGTTTTTAGTCGATTCCGTAAAAAAAGAGAGGCGAAAAACCCCGTGGTTTCCCGCCTCTCTATGTATATACTATCTGTATATCTTTGCTATACTAAAGATAGCTTTTTTGTATGACATTTCCAAATCCGAATTAACGTTTTGTAATATGTTGGTTTGGGGGTTTGTGTGATATTTGTACTTTTGTTGCTCGGAAATTCCGAACAACTGCTACTGATGGTAAAAAGTGCTTTATCGTCAGGTGATCGACCTTTATGCTACCAGTGCCGATTACGATTCTCGATCGGATATGCCTATCTTATTCTAATTAAACTGCAACCTAAACACCGTCTCTCCTTTGCTATTTGTAGGTAGCAGCGTTAAACTTCCTTTGGAGAGCCGCATGATATGACGGGATAGGCTTAACCCTATTCCGTTACCTTTTTCTTTTGTTGTGAAGAATGGAATAAATATTTGTTCGGCTATTTCAAATGGTATGGGTAACCCATTGTTGCTGATGTCAATAACAACTTCTTCTTTTGTAGTGCAATAGGCGTTGATATTTATAACTCCATCGGGATTGTTGTTGATTGCTTCCATGGCATTTTTTAATAGGTTTACAACGACTTGTTGTATCAGGTTCTCATCGGCATAGAGAATTAAATCATCGGGAGTTACATAAAGGTTGAATGAGATGTGCTCGCAGGCAAGCTGGTGCTGGGTCAGCTTTATCATACGCTCCATGAAGGGTTTTATGTAGAATAATGTTGGTTCGGGCGTAGGTGTACGGGTAAACTTGCGGTAAGATTCAACAAAAGAGATAAGCCCTTTTCCTGTAGCACTGATAGTTTCCAATCCTTTATGGATTTCTTCTATATCGGCTATTCCTTGCGAAAGCATTGTATCACTCAAAGAAGTGATAGGTGTAATGGAATTCATTATTTCGTGTGTTAAAACCCGGATTAGCTTAATCCATGAATCAATCTCTTTTTCATCCAGTACGCTATTAATATCACTCAGGGCTAAAATGCGTAAGTGCTTCTTTGCAATGTGAATATCCGAAGCTTTTACCGAAATATGAATGATTCCTCTCTCGTTTGTAAATTGCAATTGGATATTTTCTCCCGGTTGTATTGCTGCTATTTTCTCGACAAGCAAGGCGTTTATTGGGGCTAATTGCTGTATGTGTGTAAATACGTTTAATCCGAAAATACGTAATGTTTCGTTATTCTTTTGATAAACAGCTCCGTTATCATCAAGTACTATGATTCCAGTGTTTATGCTGTTCAGTATAAGTTCATAGTATTTTTCTTGTTGAATGGTTTCGGTCTTAGCTTCGAATAGAATCTGCGAAACTTTATTTAATAGATAACTAATGCTTGCGTCACTACTGTTTGTTTGTTCTCCAACGAAGCGTAGTGTGTTGTCGTTATTCTCGAGAGCTTCGAGCATGTAGGTTATTCTTTTTGTGTTCTTGCGGTAGAGCAGATAAAGCCATCGTACAGAAAAGAACAAGGCGATTGTTGCAATGGTGCACCATTCGTAGCGCTTATCTAAAAAAAGAAATACCACAGTGCCGGCACATAATACAAGGATAAGTGCCCACAACCAGAAACTCTCTTTTATATATAGGTATAGCTTCTTCATAAGCCGAATTTCTTCATCTTATTATAGAGCGTTTGCCGTGTAATGCCAAGTTGTGCCGCAACGGCGGATAAGTTTCCGTTGCAGCCTTCTATTGCTTTCTGAATCATTTTCATCTCCATTTCTTCGAGGGTGGAGGCTGCTTCTTCGGGCATTGTTGTTTTGAGTGGCAGTGTGAATAACTCGGCGGGGATGGTGGGTGTGTCGCTTATGATAACAGCTTTCTCGATAGCGTGTTCCAGTTCGCGTATATTACCATACCATGGGTGTTTGATTATTCTCTCTTTTGCGGCACTGCTAAGCGTGATATTTCCTTTGTCGTATTGTTTACAAAAGCGGTCAATAAACAATTCTGTTAGTGGAATAATATCTTCTTTGCGCTCGCGCAATGGTGGAATTTCAATATGAATGGTGTTGAGACGGTAGAGTAAGTCTTCGCGAAATTCCTCTTTGCGAACCATCTCATTCAGGTTGCGGTTGGTTGCCGACACCAAACGAATATCTATCGGAATTGGCTCATTGCTTCCTACCTGGATGATGCTTCGACGTTGCAGCGCGGTGAGTAGTTTGGCTTGTAAGTGGAAAGGGAGGTTACCTATTTCATCGAGAAAAAGTGTGCTGTGATTGGCGGTTTCAAACTTTCCTTGTCGATCGGCATGGGCATCGGTAAACGAGCCTTTTGTGTGACCGAACAATTCACTCTCGAACAACGATTCGGTAATGGCACCCATATCAACAGCTACTAATGCTTCTTTATTGCGTTTGGATAGTCTGTGTATTTCTCGTGCAAGCATCTCCTTGCCGGTTCCGTTCTCGCCGGTAATGAGGATGTTGGCATCCGTCGCAGCAACTTTTTCGACTAAGAGGCGAAGATTCTCCATTGCATGGCTACTGCCCCAATACATTGATGATGCAGGTTGTTCAATTGATTGTTTCCTCTTTTTGATGTTTTTTTGAGGAAGAATGGCAGTATCCAGCGTTTCTATCAGTTTTTGATTATCCCACGGTTTGACTACGAAGTCGGCCGCTCCCTCTTTGATGCCGCGCACCGCCAACTCTATATCGGCGTAGGCAGTAAAGAGTACTACGGGAAGCGTGGGATGTTGTTTTTTTATTTCGTGCAACCAAAACAGCCCCTCGTTGCCGGTGTTAATACCTGCGGTGAAGTTCATGTCGAGCAGTACAATACTTGGATTGACCTCGCGCAAAGAGGCAAGCAATGTAGTAGGCGAGGAGAGGGTAACTACTTGCTCGAAATGACTTTTAAGTAACATTTGCACTGCGGTTAGTACTCCTTTATTATCATCTACTACAATAATGGTTCTTTTTTTATTCATGTTTTTCGCATTCTACCGTCAAAAATAAAAGATTCTCGTCGAAACTCCTACAAAGTGTCTAATAATTAGACAACAGATGTCTAAAAAACAGACACCGAACACCAAAAGACTTTTTGTTACTGTGTTGATTTTCTGTTTGTTATACTTGTGGCACGCATTCTGTATTTGGAAAGAATAGAAATAAACAGTTAATTTAGCAAATATATGAGACAATTCTATTACACTATTAGAACACTGATTCGCGGCAAAAGCTCGAATGTTGTTAAAATCATCTCCTTGACACTGGGCTTGTTCGTGGGGATTCTTCTTTTTGCGCGTATTGCCTACGAGTATTCCTGGAATACGGTTTATGAGGACCCCTCAAGGTTAGCCGTAATAAAAGTAAAATACTATGGAAGTGGTGTGGAAAGTATGAAAGAAAGCCGTATTGTTTTTGGACCGACGGCAGCCGCTATTATGGAAGCGTTTCCCGATGAAGTTGTAAGTGCCACAACTACTTGTTTGTTGTGGGATCAAGCATTCAACTTGGGTGCGAAAGAGTTTCAGGCTTTAACAGAAGTGGTTGATACGCTTTTTTTTCGAACAATGGGTATACCTGTAACATCCGGACGTCCCGAAGAACTCGCAGCACCCGATATGATGTTTTTAAGTGATGACATGGCTCGTCAAATATTCGGCACTACCGAGGTTGTCGGACGAACGTTAATGTTTAGAGGGGTAGAGTTTAGCGTGCGCGGTACATACAAATCGATTGGCAATAATAACTATATGCGCCCCGAAGCTGTGGTTAGCATGGCGTCACTTCATAAATATAAATGGCGATATTATGGTTGGGATGGTGGCGACTCATACGAAGGATATATCCGATTGAAAAACAAGGACTCTGTTGAGCGTATCAATGCGCGTATTGATGCGGTGATTGAGGAGTATGTGCCTTTTAATCTTGAAGAATATGGCTTTGGGATACGTGCTTATATACAGAATATTCTTGATGTACACAGAAATAATCCGGACGTAAAACGTATCGTTGTTAATTACACATTCCTGGCTATAGCCATTTTACTGATTGCTGCTCTGAACTACGTGCTGATTGCCATTTCTTCATTGGCTAGACGGGCAAAAGGTGTGGGTGTACATAAAGCAAACGGTGCTACTGGCTCGCAGGTCTTCAGTCTGTTTTTGTGGGAAACAGGTATTCTTATTCTTTTCTCTTTATTATTGGTTGCTCTGCTCATTCTAAATTTAAGGGGACCAATAGAAGATTGGATTGATGTGCAGGTTGTTCACCTCTTTGCATGGCAAACACTTTGGGTACCTGCCTCTATTGTTCTACTAGTATTCCTGCTGGCCGGTGTTATTCCGGGTCGGATGTTCTCAAATATACCTGTAACGCAAGTGTTCCGTCGTTATATCAACCGCAATTCGTCATGGAAACGTGTGTTGCTTTTTGTCCAGTTTGCTGGTGTAGCATTTGTGTTTGGTGTGTTGGTAGTACTTTTTCTTCAGTATAAGCAACTACTCAATTACGATTTAGGTTATAGTGTGAAGAATGTTGCCACAGCTACTATTCGTGGAAATAAGGATGTGGTGCGTTCAATGGTAGAGAACCTTCCTATGGTAGAAAATCTCAGTTTCTCTATGCAAGGCGTAGGCATAGGCTACAGTGGTTCTGGAGTAACAATTGGTGGACGTATGCTTTTCTCAACACGCTTCAACTCCGTTGATGAGAACTTTGTGGGACTGTATGGTATACGTATTCTCGAAGGTAGAAATATACAAGCACCGGGCGAAGTGTTGGTTAATAAGATATATGTTGGCATGATGCCTTGGGAGGGCAGTGCGCTGGGAAGAGTATCGAGCGAGCACGATGTGGCTGGTACGGTAGTTGGTGTTATCGAAGACATTGTAGACAATGGACTGTTTACTGAAAAAAAACCGTTGATGCTAACCTATCTTCCCGATTGGAACAGCTTACTGAATGTAAAACTACGTGAACCTTTTGAGCAATCGTTGTTTGCGTTGAATAAAGCAATGGCAGAAGCCTTTCCGCAAACGAATATCGTTTTCAATCCTGAGGAACCACGCATAGTCGAAAAGTACAATAGTACCCGTCGTTTTCGCGACTCGGCAGGAGCAGCTTTTATAGCTATCCTACTCATAACACTAATGGGACTTATTGGCTATATAAACGATGAGGTTCAGCGCCGTTCGAAAGAAATTGCCATTCGCAAAGTAAATGGTGCCGAGGCTTGGAGCATACTCTTACTGCTCAACAAGGAAATTCTGTGGTTGGCTGTACCTGCTGTAATTCTGGGCACTTCTTGTTCCTATTTTGTGGGGAAAGAGTGGTTGGCACAGTTCAGTGGCGATTTATTGGAACTTAGTGTTCCGCTATACATACTCATTTCATTAATCATCCTTATTGTTATAACAATCTGCGTAATTGTTAAAGCTTGGAAGATAGCAAATGAAAATCCGGTAAACTCAATTAAAAGTGAATAATTAAAAACTCAAGAATATGATAACAATCAATAACCTCAGCAAAGTATTCCGTACATCGGAAGTAGAAACCGTGGCATTAAACCATGTAAATGTAGAAGTAAAGGAAGGCGAATTTGTAGCCGTAATGGGACCATCGGGTTGTGGCAAATCAACCTTGTTGAATATTCTGGGACTGCTCGACAATCCCACCGAAGGTTCCTATAAAATGATGGGCGAAGAGGTTGGTTCTCTCAAAGAAAAGGAGCGTACCCGTATGCGTAAGGGAAAGCTGGGCTTCGTGTTTCAAAGCTTTAACCTGATTGATGAACTGAATGTGTATGAGAATGTGGAACTTCCGCTAACGTATCTTGGCTACAAAGCTTCTGAGCGTAAGCAAATGGTAAATGATATGCTAAAACGCATGAACCTGAGCCATCGTGCCAAACATTTTCCACAGCAGTTGTCGGGCGGACAACAACAACGTGTAGCCATAGCCCGTGCGGTAGTTGCCAACCCTAAACTAATACTTGCCGACGAACCTACCGGAAACCTCGACTCTAAGAATGGCGCTGAGGTAATGGATCTGCTAACGGAACTGAATCGCGAAGGAACAACCATTGTTATGGTGACACACTCGCAGCATGATGCTAGTTTTGCACACCGGATTATCCACTTGTTTGATGGTAGTGTGGTGGCGAGTGTACATGCAATATAAAACAACAATTACCCCCTGCACGCTTCGCGGAGTCTGCCGGCGCTCAGAATTCTTCCTGCACGTTGTGCGGGGTTATTCTGCTACTGGCTTGGTTTATGCTACTTTGGTTAGTTTTGGCAGGTAGATGCCCAACGCCACCCATGCCGTAATAAAAGCCAGCGCATCCGATATAGGCATACTTGCCCATACACCGGTTAGCCCGTAATGCTTTGGTAATATGATAAGGAAAGGAAGCAGGTAAATAAGCTGGCGGCTAAGGGAGAGGAATATACTAACCTTAACCTTACCGATACTTTGGAAAAAGTTGGAAATAACCACCTGACTGCCAACAACTGGAAACATCAGTACGCCGATGCGCAGACCTTTGGCAGAGATGTCGATTAGTTCTTTACTGTCGGTAAAGAATCCCGAAATGGTATAAGGGAATAATTCGCATAACAAAAACCCGGTAGTGGTGATGGCTACACCTACCATGATGCCCCGCTTGAGAGTTTTCTTTACCCTGTCCATATTTCCTGCTCCGAAATTATAACCCGATATAGGTTGCATGCCCATAGTAAGCCCCAACACAATCATAATATACAAGGTAAGTAACCGGTTAATGATGCCATAAGCACCTATTGCCAAGTCTCCTCCATGAGTTTTCAGCGCATTGTTGATAATAATAACGATAACACAAGTACATACGTTCATCAGGAATGGCGACATACCTATGGAGAAAATAGTAAGGATAATGCGTAGTTTCATCTTCAGGGAATTCTTGTCGAAGTGAACGAAACTTTCCTTGTTAATGAAGTGATAGAGTACCCATGTCAATGCGATGAACTGCGACAGCACGGTTGCAGTAGCTGCTCCGCGTATGCCCCAATCGAAATGAAAGATAAATAAAGGAGCAAGAACAATATTGCAAAGAACAGATAGCATAGAGGTGAGCATGGCTTTCTTCGGATATCCGGTTGCACGCATCACATTATTCAAACTTATCATGGTATAGGAAATGGGGGTTCCCAACAAGATAACCTGCATAAAGTCGCGAGCGTAAGGCAGAGTAGCTTCGCTGGCACCAAAGAATACCAGAATCTCGTCGAGGAAGATGAAGAACAGGCTTCCGCATAGAATTGAGTTGGTAAGACAAAGCATCAATGTATTTCCCAGTACCTCTGTTGCTCCTTTTAGGTCTTTCTGTCCCAGTCGTATAGAAGAGATGGTAGATGCCCCCGATCCTACCAATGTGCTGAAAGCTATCACAAGATTCATCAAAGGGAACGTTATAGCCAGTCCCGATATGGCCATTGCCCCCACACCATGCCCGATGAAGATACTGTCGATAATATGATACAGAGATGTAACCGTCATGCCTATGATAGCCGGAATGGAGTATTGTAGCAATAGCTTGCCGATACTCTCTGTGCCTAGTATGTGGGGGGTGTCTTGCCGAGACATGTACTGGTATTTACTAATTAAACGGTGCAAAGTTATTAAATATTTGCAGCTTCGGGCGATAATTCGGAACTTTGCAACCATATATAAATAGTAAAAGGAGGAATCATGAAACTTGAAATACAAACAGCCGTTCTCTTCGATATGGACGGCGTGGTACTCGATACAGAATCGCAATATTCTGTCTTCTGGGATAAGACCGGGCGCGAAGCATTGGGCATTGAGCATTTCGATTCGCTGATAAAAGGAACAACCAATACACAAATAGGAGAAAAGTATTTTCAGGGTCGTGAAGAAGAGTTTGCCCGGATAGTAGAAGCCAACAGAGCTTGGGAAGCCGAAATGACCTACAATTACTTTCCCGGTGTAGTAGACTTTATTAACGATTTGCGAGCTAATGGTGTTAAACTGGCGCTTGTAACCTCTTCGGACGAAGCGAAGATGGCTTGCGTATATCGTGCTCATCCCGAAATGAAAGAACTATTTGATTTGATTCTTTCCGCCGGTAGCTTCACCCGCTCCAAACCTCATCCGGAATGCTTCTTGTTGGCAATGAAGCAATTGAATGTAACTTCTGCTAACTCTTTTGTAATAGAAGATTCTTTTCATGGCTTAGCTGCCGGACGTGCATCGGGTGCTACTGTAATAGGAATGGCTACTACCAATTCAAGAGAGGGTATAGAAGATAAAGCAGACTATGTATTGGATAGCTTTCTGGGCATGACATACCAAAAGTTGATCTCTCTTCACAATATTTAACTCGCTACTACTTGTTTAAGTACGAGCTGTTCGTAGTTTTGTGGTAAAGTTATATTAATCATTAAAAAAACTCTGCCATGAAAACAAGACAACCAGTTCTCCTTTTTCTTTTACTTTCTATAGCAATAGCAGGCTGTAAAGGCACTAAAGACAAAAACGATTATTTACGAGAAGTTCTTAGTAATCTTGAAAAAATAAAGACTGCTACATATTGCAAAACATCTGAAACTTGGCAACCTGGTGATACGGTTGCCATGATGAATCGTTGCCTATATGTGAAAGAGTATAGCAATCCGCAAGACACAACTATTGGCTCCTCTTATGTAAGTTTCGATTGTGCCGACACGACAAAACTATTTTTTGGCTATGATGGCACTATAAGGGTAAGCCTGTTTCATGATGATAAAGAAGTGCTAATTGATGACTTTACAACCAAAGCGCATTTTCCTTACAGGCCACTAACCCCACCGTTTTTTAACTATGCCCGAAGCATTATTGACTATGCGCTTACTACCGAAGATAGTATTACATTAGAGATGGAAGATATCGGTGATGAATACTACGTTAAATTAACGGTTTATGAAGACGAACAAATAGAGTTTTTTGGAAAAGCCTATCGCATGACTGATGTTCCATATGTGCTCGACCCTACTTCGATTTATGAATTGTGGATAAGTAAGAAAGATAACTTACCCTACAAAACAAGGCGGGAAATGTCGCACGATATATCTGTTACTATTTGTTCGAATGTGGAGTTCAATAAATTATCTATTGAAGACTTGCATATTGATCATTATTATCCGCAAGATTATGAAATTAGATTACGCGGAAAAAAACGTGTTACTTCAACCAAAGAAGACCTTACTGGCAAGCAAGCACCCGACTGGACGCTGAACAATATGCACGAACAACCTGTGTCACTTTCTGATTTTAAGAGTAAGGTGTTGCTTATTAATTTTACAGGGATAGGTTGTGGTCCGTGTCAAGCCTCTATTCCCTTCTTGAAGCAATTGAAGGAGCACTTTAGCCCTGAAGAGTTCGACCTGGTAGCCATTGAAACATGGGTTCGTAAGTCTCATTCTTACCAAAACTACACAGCCAAAAATAACTTGAATTATACTTTTCTGGGTGCAACCGACGAGGTTATTAAGCAGTATCGCACAGGTGGTGGTGCTCCTTTCTTCTTTATTTTAGACGAGCAACGTGTTGTGCGAAAAGTTGTCTTTGGGTATAGCAAAGAGAGAACCGACAAAGAGATAACTGATGCCATAACTGCCTTATTATGAAAAATAAACAAGGTTTCTTACCTTGTGTTGAAATATAAGCTATATTTGCAGCCTATTTTCAAATTAATAATAAGAATATGACAGGATATCTTTCTGACGACAAGCGCAAAGTAACTACGCATCGCCTTATTGAAATGAAACAACGTGGTGAGAAAATCTCCATGCTTACTTCTTACGATTATACCATGGCATCCATTGTTGATGGAGCTGGAATCGATGTAATTTTGGTGGGCGACTCCGCCTCTAACGTAATGGCAGGAAATGTAACCACACTTCCTATGACTCTGGATCAGATGATATATCATGCCGAATCGGTTGTTCGCGCGGTGAGCAGAGCAATGGTAGTGGTGGATATGCCTTTCGGGACATGCTCGGGTAATCCTATTAAATCTCTTGAAGCAGCTATCTCCATCATGAAAAAAACAGGATGTGATGCTCTCAAAATAGAAGGTGGCAAGGAAATAGAAGCCGACGTAAAGAAAATAATCGATGCCGGAATTCCCGTAATGTCTCACTTGGGATTGATGCCGCAATCAATTAATAAATATGGAACTTACACAGTGCGCGCCAAAGAAGATGGTGAGGCAAAGAAGTTAATTGATGATTGCTTGCTGATGGAAGAACTGGGATGTTTTGCCATTGTTCTAGAGAAAATACCGGCTACTGTAGCTGCGGAGGTAGCATCTAAAGTAAGAATTCCTATCATTGGTATTGGTGCAGGAGGTCAGGTAGATGGTCAGGTACTTGTTATTCAGGATATGTTAGGTATGACCAAAGGATTTAGTCCTCGATTCTTAAGACGCTATGCAGACCTACATACAGTAATGACAGATGCAGTCAGTCAGTATGTGGCTGATGTGAAAAGTGCCGATTTCCCTAACGAAAAGGAACAATATTGATATTCGCGAAACACATTTCGCTATTGACATGACACTTCTTGCTGGTAATTTTAAGCGGATATGCTTTGGCAATATGCTGATGTATATCTCTCAATACATGCTGCTGCCCACTATACCTGTGGTAATAACCGAGAGGTTGAATGGTCCGCTAGCATATACAGGTGTTGTTTTCTTATTGCTTTTGTCAGGAGTGCTACTTATAAGTCCGCTACTGAATTACCTGCAAGATGTGTTTCGTCGTAAAAAGCTAGCTCTTTTTGCTTTTTTTACATTGTTGGTCACTACTGCCATTTACTATGTTATAGATAGCATAGAGGGAATTTCTTTCCTGGCACTGATTCAGGGAGTAGCTTTCGGTGTTACATCCTCCACATTTATTACCCTTGGCATTGATCTTCTTCCTTCGGAAAACCGTAGTGGAGGAAACTTAATTCTTGCCTGGTATGCTCGTCTTGGCATGATTATGGGCATTGCGGTAGGTAGTGCCGTTTACTTGAATTATGGCTTTGATTGGTTGCTATTAGGAGCACTGATTATCGGAGTATTAGGATTCTTTTTTCTGGAAATGACACACGTTCCTTTTCGTGCGCCTATTGGTGTGAAATTACTCTCTATGGATCGCTTCTTTCTTCCCAAGACGTGGTTGTTGGTGCTCAATATGATACTAATTACAATAATTCCCGCCATGCTCTTCCCATTAATACACTTCAAGGTACGTGATGTGTTTTTACTTGATACGTGGAGTGTACCTTATTTCTTATTGGTAGGTATTGGTTTTGTGTTATCAATGCTCTTTGCTAAAAAAGTTTTTGTTGGGCAGGAATTGCGTAAGCGAATCCTCATTGGGTTGCTGTTGATTGTAATAGCAGTTTCGCTTTTTATTATCTTCAATACCTTGGCAGGGTTAGTTGTTTCTGCTGTGTTATTTGGGGCGGGGTTAGGATTTGTTACCACCGATTTTCTGTTGATGTTTATTAATATGTCCAGTCATTGCGAGCGTGCAACGGCTAATTATACCTATCTGCTTTCCTGGAAAATAGGCATTTCTGTGGGTGTGGGGCTGGCTTGCTACTTACGAGAACATGCTTCATTGGGTGCTACATTTCACTATTGTATGTTGCTTGCCGCACTTTCATTGTTCTTTTTTATTGCTTTAGCTTATCCTTATTACACAAAGCGTAAAATTAGATAGAATACCTCTTGTATTTTCCCAGTGTTTTCTTCATCATAAAACAGTCAGAAACAGTTCAAAAAACAGTCAGAAGTTAATCAAAAAACAGTCGCAAATTAATTGCAATTTATCTTCTCAAATAAGAAGCTGTTTTGAATTTGCTCGTTCTTTTATTTGGTGCTATTTTTAGGTTGTTTGTTTTCTTTTTAAGGCGATAATAGCGGGCTATTTGAGCCGCAAAAAGAGAAGAAACAGACAAAAAGAGTGCTAAAGAAAAAACGAACCAACGGTCGGCGAAGCCAAAGCATCTTATAGTAATTATTCTGTGGAAATTCAAAACAGCTTCTAAATTCAAAACAGTTTTTAATTTCGGTTAAGAATCACTTCCATTTCTCATTTTATTGTGTGTTATGAAGTTTTGTGCTAATTTTGTGCGCAATGCGCTCATTGCGAACACACTAAAAACTCCTGTATAATGATAAAGAAAGTAGTAATCGGGCTTTGGATACTCTTTTTGTTGATAGTCCTTTCTGTTGTATTGATGTTTATGGGTATATCCAAAGGATGGATTGGCTACATGCCTTCTATAGAAGAAATAGAGAATCCAACGTATAAATATGCTACACAGCTCTTTTCGGAAGACGGAAAAGTACTTGGTTCTTGGTCTATCAGTAAAGAAAACAGACTCAATACGACATATAATGAATTATCACCGGGCTTAATCAATGCGCTGATTGCTACCGAAGATGTGCGCTTTGCCAACCATTCGGGTATCGACTTAAAAGCATTTGCCCGCGCGGTTATTAAACGTGGTATCTTGATGCAAAAGAATGCCGGTGGTGGAAGTACCATTAGTCAGCAGCTAGCCAAACAGCTTTATACAGAAGAAGTAGCTACCGATCTGAGCGAACGTCTGCTGCAAAAGCCAAACGAATGGGTAATCGCCGTAAATCTGGAACGCTATTATACCAAGGAAGAAATACTAACGATGTATCTCAATAAATTTGACTTCCTGAATAATGCAGTGGGAATCAAGACCGCTGCTTATACTTACTTCAACACTACTCCCAAAGAATTAAAAATAGAAGAAGCTGCTACACTGATTGGTATGTGCAAAAACCCTTCGCTCTATAATCCGCGTCGATTTAACGAACGTTCCAAAGGACGTAGAAATGTGGTGCTCGACCAAATGCGCAAAGCTGGTTACATAACCGAGCAAGAATGCGACTCCCTACAAGCACTTCCACTGGAACTAAAATATAATCCTGTTGACCATAAAGAAGGTGTTGCAACTTATTTTCGCGAATACTTGCGTGGTGTAATGACTGCCAAAGAGCCTGATAAGAAGAAATACCGTGGCTGGCAAATGCAGAAATATTATGAAGATTCTTTGGCTTGGGAAACCAATCCGCTCTATGGCTGGTGCGCTAAGAATAAAAAGAAAGACGGAAAGAATTACAGCGTTTATACGGATGGATTGAAAATATACACCACGATTGATTCGCGTATGCAACAATATGCTGAGGAGGCTGTAAAAGAACATCTTGCCGGATACCTACAACCACATTTCTTTCGCGAAAAGCGACGTAGCAAGACTGCTCCTTTCTCTAAAGATATTTCTACAGAGGAGGTAAATGCTATTTTACAACGTTCTGTTCGTCAAAGCGAACGCTATAACGTAATGAAGACATCGGGCGCTACAGAAAAAGAAATAGAAGAGGCCTTCAATACACCCATAGAAATGTCGGTGTTTTCGTGGAATGGAGCTAAGGATACTATTATGACACCTATGGATTCCATTCGTTATTACAAACACTTCCTGCGTACAGGCTTTATGTCGATGAATCCGGTAAACGGACATGTAAAGGCGTATGTGGGAGGACCCGATTATCCCTACTTCCAATATGATATGGCAATGGTGGGGCGTAGGCAGGTAGGCTCAACAATAAAACCATTCCTTTATACGCAAGCTATGGAAAATGGTTTTACTCCATGCGATGAAGTACGCCATGTAGAATATACTTTTATTACCGAAACAGGTGAACCATACACACCACGTAACTCCATGCGTGATAGATATGGTGAAATGGTAACACTGAAATGGGGCCTATCACGCTCTAGCAACTGGATTTCGGTATACCTGATGAATAAGCTAAATCCTTATGCGCTAGTAAAGCTAATTCACAACTTCGGCATATTGAATCGCGATATACAGCCTACTCTTTCGCTTTGTTTAGGACCTTGCGATATATCTGTGGGCGAAATGGTTAGTGCATACACTGCTTTTGCCAATAGAGGTATACGAGTAGCGCCACTGTTTGTTACACGTATTGAGGACAATGAAGGGAATATCATAGCTAACTTTACACCCGAAATGGAAGAGGTGATGAGCGCCAACAGTTCTTATAAGATGCTTGATATGCTTCGTTCGGTTATAAACGAAGGTACAGGAGGGCGTGCCCGTCGCAACTATGGGCTAACAGTACAAATGGGGGGTAAAACCGGGACTACCAACAACCACTCCGATGCTTGGTTTATGGGATTTACACCATCGCTTGTGTCGGGCGTATGGGTAGGTGGCGAAGATCGTGATATTCACTTTGATAACATGACATACGGACAAGGGGCAGCTATGGCATTGCCTATCTGGGGACTATATATGCAAAAAGTATATGGAGATGAAACCTTGGGATATAGTCAGGCAGAGGAGTTCCAGGTGCCTGAGGACTTTAAGCCGTGCGAAGAAGATGTTTCCGAAGTGCAACAATATCAAGGAACAGAATTAGACGACTTGTTTAATTAATTTCTATGCATACTTGCCTTATCTGCATAGGTAGCAACTACAATAGAAAAGAAAACCTGGCTCTTGCTGCCAAGTGGCTCAGAGAAGCGTTTTGTAAGATGACGTTTGGCTCTGTACAAGAGACCGAACCGATAGGAATAGCGAATAGTGCTTTGTTCTTCAATCAGTTGGTTGAGTTTCGCACTCAGCTTGATAAGGATACGGTCGTTTCTATATTAAAAAGCATGGAAATTAAAGCGGGAAGGACTCCCGAAGACAAGGCACAAGGCAAGGTTATACTCGATATAGACTTGTTGCTTTTTGACGATAAGGTGCTGAAGTCCGAAGAGATGAATAGAACTTATATAATTAAAGGAATAAATGAACTTAGACCGCACAAGACAACCACTCATTAGGCAACTCGATAACTTTGAGATAATACGTCCCGAAAGATTATTCCTATCCAATGGTATTCCTCTGAATGTATTGCAAGCAGGTAGTCAGGACGTTGTGCGCCTTGACTTGTTGTTTGAAGGTGGTAGCTGGCAGCAAACGCAGAAACTGCAGGCACTCTTTACAAATAGAATGTTGCGCGAAGGGACAAAACAACTTACTGCGGCTGAAATAGCCGAGAAATTGGATTATTATGGCGCTTGGCTTGAACTGGCAACTTCGGCGGAATTCTCTTATGTTACACTTTACTCCCTAAATAAGTGTTTTGAGGAAACATTGGCGGTGGTAGAATCTATAGTGAAAGAACCACTCTTTCCGGAAAAGGAATTGAATACAGTAGTTGAAAGCAATGTGCAGCAATATTTGATAAACCAAACAAAGGTTGATTTTCTTTCGCATCGCAGTATCTTGCATTCATTATTTGGTGATCAGCACCCTTGCGGAACATTTGCAACCGAAGATGATTTCAGAAGAATAACACCTGCTGTTTTACGTAGTTTTTATCAAGAAACTTATCGGGCGGAATATTGTTCCGTTTACATATCGGGTAAGGTTACGGATGAAATTATAAAGCGTGTAGAAGATGCTTTTGGAAGCATGCCATTTGTTTCGGGACACTCTCTTTCTGAAGAACCCTCTTCTCCTTTATTTACAATAAAAGAGAAGCGAATATTTACCGAACAGCCAGAAGCATTGCAAAGTTCCGTGAAGCTGGGGCTACTTTCGATAACACGCTCGCATCCCGACTACTTGAAGCTGCGTGTGCTGGTTACTATTCTGGGCGGTTACTTCGGAAGTAGGCTGATGTCGAATATTCGCGAAGAAAAGGGCTACACTTATGGTATTTCTGCCGGACAGTATTTTTATCCCGGTACAGGAATTGTTGTTATAGCGACCGAAACAGATAATGATTATGTGGAACCACTCATTCGCGAAGTTTATGCGGAGATAGATAGATTGCAAAACGACTTGGTAAGTAAACAAGAACTGTCTGTCGTTAAGAACTATATGCTGGGTGATACGTGCCGCAGTTATGAGTCGCCTTTCTCGTTGTCGGATGCGTGGATGTTTATTCAAACAACCCGTTTGCAAGCCGATTATTTCTCTTCGTCTGTCAATGCGATAAAGGATGTAACCCCTGAAGAACTGCGCGATTTGGCCTGTCGGTATTTATGTAAAGAGAGCTTAAAAGAGGTTGTCGTAGGAAAAAAGTCTAACTAAAAACCACAAGAATTGATTACAAATTAGCGATAAATTGTATTTTTGTGTTCTAAACATTTACTTCTCAATTAAAAAGAACAGAATGAAATACATATATATCCTAATAGTCTGCCTGCTTACAGTAAACTCAGCTACTTTTGCGCAAAGCAAAATCGGTACATATACCTTCAAAAACGGTGCTGTCTATACCGGTGAACTTAAAAGCCGTAAACCGAATGGCAAAGGGAAAACCATCTTTAAAAATGGAGACATATACGAAGGCGAATACGCGAAAGGTATGCGCGAAGGTTATGGCGTTTTTTCACGAACCGAAGGTGAACGATACGAAGGAAACTGGGCACGAGGTAAGAAAAATGGAAAAGGCGTGTTCTATATGCTGGACAATAACCGCTACGATGGGCTTTGGTTAGACGATGCAAAACAAGGTCATGGTATTATGTACTACCACAATAGCGATAAATACGAAGGAGAATGGGTAGATGATAAACGCGAAGGATATGGAATTTATTCATGGCGTAATGGCGCTCGCTATACCGGTTCGTGGAAAGCTGATAAAAAAGAAGGCGAAGGAACTTTTATCTGGGATGATGGTTCTAAGTACCAAGGAACTTGGAAAGAAGACTTGCGCAGCGGCAAAGGAACATTCGATTATGTAAATGGTGATACTTATACAGGCGATTGGAAAAATGACATACAGCATGGCAAGGGAATTTATGTCTTTCATTCGGGCGAACGCTACGAAGGTTCTTATGTTGATGGAGAACGTACCGGCGAAGGAATCTTCTATGAGGTAAACGGCGATAAATATGTAGGACAATTCAAAAAAGGCATGCGCGACGGTAAAGGAACCATGACCAGTGCTACCGGCACAGAGTATGATGGTTATTGGGAAAACGATCAGCGCGAAGGATACGGCATTTATCGTTGGAGCAATGGCGATGTGTACGAGGGCGAATGGAAAGAAAATCAACCGCATGGACAAGGTACGTTAACCCTTGCCAACGGAACAAAATACAAAGGCGGTTTCTTTGCCGGGTTTGAAGAAGGCAAAGGTGTGCTTATTGACAAAGACGGAAATCGCTTTGAAGGCTCTTTTGTGAAAGGACAAAGAGATGGGGATTTTAAAGAAACAGACAAAGACGGAAAACTACTTCGACAAGGCACTTATAAGCAAGGGCGAATAGATAAAATAGAAACAATCCAATAGTTTTTCTGAAATAACGTAACGTTTAGTGTGACTATGCTGTATTGGTTTTGCCATACAGCCAGGTAGGTTGTGCCATTGTATTGGCACAGCAGTGCCAACGCATTGGCACAACAGTGCATCAACAGTGGCACAACAGTGCCAACGCTTTGGCACAACCTACCGTGTATCTGTTAATGTTTTTAGTTGACTACTTTCAGTCTTATTAATAGAGTTGGTTGACTCGGTTTATCTTTAGTTATAAACTAGGTTGACCTTTTTCATTGCTTATTGATGAAGCCGTGTATGGATTCTGTCCTAATACCATTTTTTGCGTTTGAAAAACAAATAACCACCTACTCCTACAAGTAACATTAATCCCCAAGCAAATAAGTATCCATGTTTCCACGATAGTTCGGGCATAAATTCAAAATTCATCCCCCATACCCCAACAAGGAAGGTCAGCGGAATAAAAATTGTAGATACAACTGTAAGCCGCTTCATTATTTCATTCATCTTTAAGTCATTGTTGGAAATATAAAGGTCTACTAACGAAGAGAGTGTTTCTCTACAGATTTCGATGGTTTGTAGCACGAATTGTAAATGGTCGTTTACGTCGTCAAAGAAAGGATGATTTACCTTGTGTATTAATGTACTGGTAGAGCGTAGTAGTTTGCTATATTGCTCTTTTAGTGGCAGAACAGCACGCTTAATCTGCATATATTGGCGACGCAGACTTTGTATTTGTATACCAATGTCTTTGGCGTTGGTGATTTTGAGCAATTCTTCTTCCAGATCTTCCAACGAATCGTCGATAGTAGAAACAATATTTATATAGTTTCCTACAACACTATTTATTACAACGCTAAACAGATAGTCGCTTTGCTTTTGGCGGATGCGTAATGTGTTGCTTTTGATGGCTGTGGAGATATCATCAAACAGTTGCGTCTCTTTCTCTAAAAACGTAAGCACAAAGTTGCTTCCTAAAATAATTGCTACTTGTTGTTGCGTAAGTTCTTCTTCTATATTTTCGTTTGGTCGGAATATTTTTGTGATAAATACGATATACTTATCGTGTTCCTCTATTTTTGTGAGATGATTGGCATTTAGAATATCTTGTAATACGAGGAAGTCTATTTCGAAATGCTCGCATACTTCTCGCACTACTTCTGTATCCTTCATTCCACAAGTGGTAAGCCAGTTGACACAGTCGCACTTGATTGAGTCAATAATGCTTTTGATGTTTTTCCCTTTGGCTTCTTGCAATTCGTGCTCGTTGTAGCTAACCAGTGTCAGATGTGGCTCTATTTCACTTGTTCCGGTGTAAACCAGCTTCTCTAAAAGTAGATTGTTTTTTGATTTCCCCATAATGCTGTTATGTGTTGATACACATACAACAAAAACAGGAGGCCAAATGTTTGCGGTCTACGCCAAGTCTACCACTGTTATGCCCGCGCCACCAAACTGCACATGCTCGTCGGCAAAGTGTTTGATGCCCGGAACGGTTTGCAGATATTGGCGAATAAGCACACGGAGAATACCTGTCCCTGTTCCATGTAGGATGCGCACCCTATCCATACCAACTAGTATGGCATCATCTATAAAGTATGTTACAGCTTGCAAAGCTACATCACCGCGCATGCCGCGTACGTCGATATCTTGTTTGAATGATAACTTCTTTTCGTACATTTGGTCATGTGTTTCGCTGCTAACAAAGGTGCTTTTTACTGTTCCCATTTTCTTAGGAACAGCAGCAGAGTGTTCCAGCCTGTCCAGTTTTACGTTTGTTTTGATGTTGCCGAATACTACCGTTGCATTCTTTCCGCTCACTTCAAGGACTTCTCCGGTAGATGATTGCCCCTTGAGTTTTACCAGTGTACCAACACTAATAGGCGGTATCTTAACAGTTTGCTCTTTGGCTTGAGTAGGTGCTTGTTTTTTTTCTTTTTTGCGGTTTTGCTTTTCTTCTAATTTCTCCATTTTTCGAGATATCTTCTCTTCCTTTTCATCAGCAGAGAGTTTCTCGATAGCTTGGCGAAAGTCGACAAGTTCTTGTCTTGCCATGCGGG
Source organism: Bacteroides sp. 214 (assembly GCF_010501015.1). GTDB lineage: Bacteria > Bacteroidota > Bacteroidia > Bacteroidales > Bacteroidaceae > Bacteroides. Next base: position 432,866 of record NZ_QVML01000002.1, read on the forward strand.
TTTTTTCTTTATCCGCTTGTGCTTCTTTAATGGAGCGAATGGTATTTTCTATCTTGGCATTAGACTCTTGCAACAGTTGTTCAGCCTGTTCTTTTGCCTGTCTGATAATTTCTTTTTTTGCTTCCTTCAGTTCTTTGCTCTCGGCTTCGTACTTGGCAATGGCTTCTTCCATCTGTTTTTCACGCTGACGAATATTCTGGCGTTTGTTTTCCCAGTAGCGCTTGTCGCGTACAATGTCTTGCAAGTATTTGTCGGCATTGATGTACTCGCTTCCAACAATTTCCGAAGCATCGGCAATGACTTCTTCGGGTAGCCCAATCTTACGTGCTATCTCTACTGCAAATGAACTTCCGGGATTGCCGATTTGCAGCTGAAAGAGTGGCTGCATCAAGTGGCGGTCGTAAAGCATAGCTCCGTTGATTATGCCTTCATGGTCTTCGGCATAGTGCTTAAGGTTTTGGTAGTGTGTGGTAATCACACCATACGTGCCCTTTGTATTATAACGTTTCAGTACCGATTCGGCAATAGCTGCTCCAATTTGCGGTTCGGTACCGCCACCAAATTCATCTATGAGGATAAGACTTTGCTCATTGCAGTTCTTCATCATCATCTTCATGTTGGTGAGGTGAGAGGAGTAAGTACTGAGATCGTCTTCTATGGATTGCTCATCGCCTATGTCCATGAAAATGTGTTGAAATATACCTGCATGGCTACGTTCGTGCAGTGGAATGAGCATACCGCATTGTAGCATATATTGCAATAGCCCCACTGTTTTAAGGCAAACGGATTTACCCCCGGCATTGGGTCCTGATATGACAAGAATACGTTGTTCTGTATTCAATTCAATGTCCAGCGGAACCACTTTTTTCCCATGACGTGCAAGAGACATTTGCAATAATGGGTGTACAGCCATTGTCCAATCTACCAGCTGTTTATTTTCCAGTATCGGCTTAATGCTTGTGGTTTGTATAGCGAAGCGACTTTTTGCACGAATGAAATCAATTTCGGCAAGGAACTCATACGATTGCAATATTTCTGGTGTTGTCGGACGAACGCTGTCGGTAAAAGCAGTCAAGATGCGAATAATCTCTCGTCGTTCATCAGCTTCCAGTTCGCGAATACGGTTGTTTGCCTCCACCACTTCTGATGGTTCAATGAAAACTGTTTTCCCACTTGCGGATTCATCGTGTACAATTCCCTTGATTTTTCGCTTCAGTCCGGGGGCAACAGGTATTACTAACCGGCCATCTCGCATGGTAGGAGTTACATCTTTGTCAACAATACCTTCGGCTTGTGCATGGCGAAGAATGTTATGTAAAGAACGAGAAATACCACTCATGGTGGTCATCAACTCCTTACGGATACGAGCTAACTCGGGCGATGCATTATCTTTTATCTTACCATATTTATCGAGGATGCGGTCAATTTGGATGATGAGTTGTGGGAAAACTTCCACCTCTCCTGCCAATTTTTTCAGGCTAGGGTAGGGGGTGTCGCCATCTTCTTCCTCCGTTTTTTGCAGAAACCGAACGATGTTACGTATAGTCTCTAGCGAGCGCCTTAAATCAAAAAGTTCCTGCTCATCAAGATACATTCCTTCCACACGTATACGCTTTAGTGAAGGTCGTACGTCAAAAAAATATTGGTCAGGGAAATTGTCCTCTTCCTGTATAACACGTACGAATTCGGCTATTTGGTTGAGTCGTTCATCAATGTCATCGTATTGTACAAGGAAGTTCATGTTCTCTACGCGTTCCTTTCCTAAAGAACTAAGGCATTTATCTTTTAATAGCTGTCTGACTTGGTCAAACCCTATCTTCTGTTCAAAATTGTGTGGGTATATCATTTGCTTATACCTTATCGGTTTCGCTGGCAAAAATACAATTTATAGTTGAAATTTTATTGAGAAAGTTTGCTTAATTAAAAAACCTTTGTACCTTTGCATCGCTTTTGACGAAAAGCACTCTTAATTTGAGAGTTTTGGAGAGATGGCAGAGTGGTCGATTGCGGCGGTCTTGAAAACCGTTGTACTGCGAGGTACCGGGGGTTCGAATCCCTCTCTCTCCGCAAGCAAATAAAGTAAATCCCTTGTAAATCAAACGATTACAAGGGATTTTTTCTTTTAACATACAATCTTACATACAAAATCACCGTTAATCTTCCTTTTATTTAAGAAAGGCAAAAGCCCGAACAATGCCGGGCTTTCGTACTTCTTTTTGTCGCAACAACAATTGAAGTATTTTCGTATGGAATGGCAGAAATACCATTCTTTGGCAAAGGTAACAAAAAAAAGCGATTATTGGATTGGGACAATCACATCTTCATCCCATTCATCCGAAACGGTAACAACAAATGGCTTTTGTGTAATCACATCAAATAAATTACCCTCAACGATGGTCTTTTTATTACGATAAAATGAAACTGTTATGGAGCAAGCCCCTAATTCATTGTTGCTTTCGTCATAAACTGACAATGTAAGAGTGCGCCCACTTTGTGGTAACAAATAAAATCCAAATTCATTCACGTTTCCATTTTCTATTGTTAGATATGATTCCATAACGGATGCAATCCCGGAAGAACCCTCATGGGTAACGGTTTCGTTTTGAGTATTAAAAACCGGATAGTATGACATCTTGACTTTTACTTTTTTTATGTCCGATGGAACGGCATCATTTAGCTTCACAACCAACTTACTATTCAAGCGAGAAAGGTTTATTTCGACTCGGTCGTTTTCCGCTCCAATGGTCTTTTCTGTCTTCAAATAAAACGAATCTTTGTTTTTTAGATTTATCATCGCCCTGTTATAGTCCTTTTCAACATACATGGTTGCTGTACCTGCCGAATTGTCCGTTCCATAGCCAAAGAATACCAATTGATAAGTTCCGGTGGGTATCCACAAAGAAATGTTCCCAAATTCAGAACTTCCGACATCTGAAATCCTTTGTTCGCCTGAATAGATTTTTCCCGTAACGGTGTTTTTCAAGTAGTAATTGATAATTGTCAATACTGAACTTGCATCCGCCCGTGTGCTGGAACTCCTTAACATTGGTGAGTTCATCGGTTGCACATCCACATCCAATGCTTTCACGTTGAAATTTACTTGTACCATTTCGGTATCTGGCATGTCTTCAATGCCGTTTTCATTACTGCATGAGCAAAAGGCGACCAAAGTCGCCATCAAGATAAATGTTTTTCTTAACATACTTATATTATTTAAAATTTGACGGGCAAAGGTACTGAATAAGGATGATAAAGAATAAAGCCACCAACCTATTGGGTTGATGGCTTTAATCTGATAGCGGAACAATTTTATTCATCTTCACATTCTTTGCAGCATGCTCTAAACATGTTGATGATTGAACGAATTAAAAGATGATTCAATTGCAGTTCTTGCGGTAGATGCCCGTTGTCAGAACCTAAATAACCATTGAAGATTTCATTCAATCTTTCTTCGATTTCTTGTGAACCATAGTCGGATAAAATGCCATCAATCGCTTGTTGTGTTTTCATAAGCTGTTTTTTTTAGATTACTAACTGAATAATATAAAACGTTAGTTGAATTATATTTCATTGAATCCAATTACCCCCATATTATGCTCAATAGACTGTAGAAGAAATTTTTGAAGTACGCTTTTCAATTGTTCAAATGCTGGATTATATTCGTTTTTTATTAATTCGCAAGATGTTTCTTCGGTATAAGTTTTCCGCAAAGCATCCATTGTTTGTTGCCAATGATTGTTTAATGTGTGCATACATTCGACAAAAGCATGGGTTTCGGGGCTGATTGTTAAATTCTCTTTTTTCATTTTATAAATTATTTGATTTCATTAGTTCCAATGCAAGTTCAGCATCAACCGTTATCATTCTACCATGTTGGGATATTGCACGGTCTATTCTTCCGCTTGACTTTATCCGATTTGCCGTTGTCATACTACAATTAAACAATTGGGCAATGCCCGAAATTCCATACACAAGGCGTTTTTCTTTCGGTGTATTATCAGTTGCAACTATTGGCGTTTGATTCATTAGTTCCAAAAATTCGCCAACTGTAAGTTGCCACAAAGGCTTGTTCAAATCGATATTCGTTTTCATGTTGATTTTTGTTTTAATTCATGGGCAAAGTTCCAACAATCTTTCTAAAAAATCAACGTTGTTTCAGAAATTTGTTTTATCTTTGTTCTGATAATCAATCAATTAGTGTATTATCATAATACACCAAAGACAATTTTCAAGAGGGTCTTAGAACCCGTTTCTCCACATTTGATATTTACAATCAGCACATTATATAAATTGTACACGAAAATGTACACTATTTTGGTATTTTACCACATAATACGATATGATTCGGGTTCGTGGCTCAAAATTGAGCACACCATAAAAATTTGGTATGTCAATTCATAGAACCATTTTCCAACGGTGCAATTTTGTGCCGTCATGTTTTTCATCATGCTTCCGTAAATTCACCTATCGAAAAGGTGTTTTCATTGCTCGTTTCTTCCTGAATCTTGGCAAATGTCGCTTGCGGGTTCTTGGTAAGACCAACTTTTTCGACTGTTTCTTCTTGGGAAATAACCGGCTTGTTTCCGTTTGCAGTAAGCCAATAATTCAATTCGTCAATCTCACTTGTAAGCATGTAAGGGATGATTTCGGGTTCAATCTCCAATTCATCGCAATCAGCTTCCAAGGATGTATTGAATTGACCAATGAATGCTTTAATCACGTTGGTACGGCGTTGCAAGTATTCGTCAAAGATTTCACGCTTGTCTTGCACTTTCAAATGCGCATCCATGAAAAGCAATTTCAAGGCAATTCCAGATATTGCGCCCAATCCCTTGACCGATTCAAACGAAATGTCCGGTGTCTGGGTGATGGTGTATATCATGCGCAAAAGCGTTTCAATTTCCAACTTGACGGCTTCCGGTGCATTTGCCCAAGAAAGATACTTGGCATCCGAACCATCTTCACCCTCGATAATTGCACCCGATTCGCCTTTCTTGGAAAAGCCTTTCAATTCACCCTTGATGAAGATTTTGGGTGCTGCATGGTAGTCATTCGTATCGGCAAAGTTTGAAAGTAACACTTCAAGGCGGTCAATCAATGAATCAATGTCTTGTGTTTCATATTCGTCTTGATAGCCATAAACAACTGGTATCTTTCCGATGGCAATTGGCTTCGGGTATCCGTCAACCACTTCAAAGCCGTTTCCACCCTGAACCCACATCCAATGTTCGGTGTCTGTATAGGTTTCAAAATAGGTGATTGGCTTTTTCTCAACATCCTTGCGTGAAAATTCACGTGAAAAGGCTGTCATGTCGCCCGTTTCGTCAAAGTAGGGGTAAAGCGTATCACCAAAAGCGGGTGAAAACAAGGCACAACGTAACTTGAATTGCGACTTGAACCCATAGTTTGAATTTGGTTTTTCAGTTGGATACCATAATTCCGCGCATTCCTTAAACCCAAACATGGCACGTGCTATCTTTCGGTTCAAGCTGTTTGACTTTACATCATGCAATATGCGCTTCAAGGCTTTCATCACCAATTCTTGGTTGTCGTTTTGTGTTTCGGCATCATAGACAACCGGATTTCCAAACAGAAAGGCAATCGCCCTTTTGATAACCAACTTTTGAATTGCCAAACTGATACGTGCAACCTTTTCGATTCGGTATGCTGTTTCTTTCTTTCCGCCAATATATCCATTGGGTAATGACTGATGATTTTCGCATACGTCTTCACCGTCAATCTTCACACGCTTGTCCGGGCGGAACACTTTATTATTGATTTTATGTTGTTCCGGGTCAAGCACCTTTTTTGCACTTGCAACATTTGGGTGTGGATTATAACGGTGCAATTTGAGTTCTTTGATAACTTCATTTGCTCCCTTTAATTTAAAAACATTTTCTATTTTCATATTTTTTTGTGTTATGATAATACATTTTAGTAGCCAAAAAGACCTGCAACGTCCTGTTTGGCTCGTTTCTTTCGTTTCTCGACCGTTCCCGTGAGTGCATCCGGCGCATCATCGTGCTTGTTCTTTCCTATCTTCAAATAACCATTGATTGCTTTGGCAAAGTCTGGAAATAACTTCACCCAACCTTGTGGCATGAAAGTAAGATTTTGAACGGCTGCCGAATTGGAATAAATGCGAATATCCTTGTTGTCTGTCTGGTGAAACCACTTGAACTTGGTTTTCATGTTTTCCATAAGTCGGCATTGTTTTTCAACCGCCCGTGAAAATCCACGACCACCGTTGTTTGATTCAACAATACATTCTTCAACCGTGTGTCTTGTAAGCAACCGTGCAAGTTCTGGTTCGGTGTATTCCATTGGCTTTTGGGTGTACATGACATCCACAATGTAGTTTCCGACCTCTGTTTCATCGTAGATGATTGCACACAAGTAGTCGGCGCCCGTGTCGGCGGTATCCACATACGCTTTTCGGATGCAATACTTGGTTGCCGGTCTGATACCATATTCTACAAATCCACATTCATACATAAGCCCCTCGACCGGCTTGGGGTCTTGTTGGTATAGTGAATCAAACACATGTGGGTTTCTCAATCGTATGGATTGCAGCTTTTCAAGTGAATGCCTTTCCGCCCAAAGTGCTTCACCCTCGTTTCTTGGGTCGTATTCTGTCGGCGCACCCTCTTTGATTGCCCTATAAATGACAACAACCCATCCATTTGGGTTTTCAATAGGGTCGTAAATTCCTTGTTGGCGCAATAGAGTACCCGCCAAATCATCTTCATGCCAACGTGTGAAGACAATAAGTTGTTGGCTGTCATTATGCAAGCGTGTTTCCGCAACTGTGTCATACCAATCGGAAACGGTTTCACGGACAACCGGCGACCATGCCGTTTTAGCATCTTTGTAAATATCATCCATTATCAACACATCGACCGGTTCACCTGTCAATGCGCCGCCAACACCAACCGTCTTGAAGCCACCACGATAACCGACAATCTCACATTCATCGGCGTTTCGCAACCACGCCCCAGAAACATTTATGATATTGTTTGTATTTAGACACGTATTTGGGAATATCTCATGGTATTCAGGTGAATCAATGATGCGTTGGATTTCACGGTTGAATTTACGCGCCTTTGGTGCGTTGTATGATACAATGGCAACCTTGGTGTCTGGTCGGTCGCCGACAATGAATGCCGGTAAACGTCTTGTTGAACCCTCTGATTTGCCATGTTGTGGTGGCATGAACACCATAAGTTTCTTTATCTTACCATGTGCAAAATCGGTCAATTTAGAGTAATAACGAACATGAAAGTCTGCCGGACTAAAAGTCGGCATGGTGGAAAGAGTGAAGCGCAACAAGTCCTTTCGGCTTTCTCGAAGCAAACGTTCATGCAACATTTTTGCATATAAAATCTTTTCTTGCATATTTCTACCACTTAGATGTACTTCCAATCAGTTTTTCAAGCATTCTTGGCAATTCACGTTCAGCAAGGTGTTCGGCGGATGTTATAACATTGAACCCTTTTGCTTCCACATACAAGGCGTAATTCATTCCGGCGGTAACTACAAGGCAAACGCCTTGTGGATTCTCGCTTCCTATCTTTTTCGCTAATGCTTCACCGGCTTTTACACCCTCTGAACCCGTTTTCACTTGGTCATAAACCGAATGTATTGCCATCCCGTTATGGAAAACCATGTATCCGATTGAAGACCGCAAGTTTCCCGTTTGGTCTTGATAACTACCATTCAACCGTGCTTCGGTTAAGCACTTTTCACCAAGCATCTGCAAACACCGAATTTGCTTTCTTTCGATTTCATCCAAAAGTTTTTCAAAAGACTTTTGAATATCTTGACGTGTGAAATTTGGTTTTATTCCCATAATTGTATAAAAGGGACACGGCAAAGTATTTTCAACAATGCCGTGTCTTGCTTAAATTAGATGTTCATTTTTGACATTACTTCATCAAGTTCATCGGGCAAAAGACTTGCTGCATTAACGTTTTCAATTGCTCTCCTTAATTCCGCTTCTTTGTAAGTAGCGGCACGGTTGGCATCCATAAATTCTTTGCAAACATGAATGTCATCACCCGAATTGAATCGTTTTGCTCTCAATTCTTCACGCTTTTCTTGAAGTTCTTTCAATTGGCTTTCCAATAATATAACTTCATTCTTTGCAGATTGAATTTGTTCTTTTCTGCGCTGCTCTCTGTCGAAATAATTTTCTTGTACCATAATTAAAAATTTAAAATTGTTTGTGAAAATGTATGTAATCAAGTCCTATCTTTTTATAAACATCTGATATTTAACCCGATATATCTTTTTGCCATAGACGGATAAGGACTTGAACCATCCAATTAATTTCTATGTGATATTTGATACCAACCGCCATTGTAATAGCGCAAAACAAGGGTGTCGCCGGTTGCCATTTCGATGTATGAAACCGTACCACCATTGTTGTTGTATATCTGTCCACCCGTTTGGCTTGTTACGCGGATTTTATTACTTACACCGGTCGGAATGGTGATGTGAACCAAGAATGACACGGCGATATTCCCGACCTTATTGGTTACTTGCGTTTTTGTTGGTAAACGAACCGTAAACGTAGCCGATGGAATTGATGTAAACACGAAAGAATGTGTTCTATCGAAAGACACTTCCAATATATCATTGTATGCTTGCCCAATGTACTTATCATCAAACAAAGCATGTCCGCCGACACTAAACATGTTGCCGCTATTCCAAAGAGAACGTCTTGTGTACCAATAATCCATGTTATCATTCGGAAATTTTGCACGTGTATAAAGTGCCGTCCCGGATGAATAGGAATTGTTTTCCATGTTCAATTCATGTCTTGCCAAACACCGCATTCCACTTGATGCCGGGAAAACGTTTGTTCCTATCCCTGTCCAAGAATAAGCATCCGAGAACTTCAACAATGAAGATAGTATTGAAAGACCAGCATTTGAACCGCCCGCATCAGATTCGGCAACACCAATTCGCCCGGAAGCAATTTGAAAACCGCCAATGTATCCAGATAAGGCGTTTATAATGCCCTCAATTGTAGCTTTTGAAGCAATAACCGAACCATCTTGCAACACCCTGAAAGGTGCGGTCGCTCTATTTTCAAACGAAGCACCCGCCCAAATTCTTATGGATGTTGCTGCCGTTCCTTGTCCTGTGATACCCGCCAAGATAGAACCAGAAGAACCCGCCAATTGAACCGTCCCGGACGTTACAATTCCGCCATCAATGGTTGTCTTTGTGTTATCATAATGCACGGCAATTACCCAATCATTTGCGTTGTAACTGCCGGACGTTCTTTTTGTCGCACATCGGCGCAAATCCACTCCATTCACCCAAAGGTCGCCAATATCATAAGGTGGATATGGTGTTGAAACAAACACACGCCGCTTGCCATCAGCGGTGTCTTGGGCGGTACTTGCCGCAGCATACGCATCAATTGCCTTTTGGTCTTCAATTGTTGTCCATGAAAATGTTGTTCCACTTTTAGAATATCGCTTCAACAACTTTGTACTACTTGAATACCACATATCGCCAACATGCTTATCCCTTACGGCTGTCGTTGTCCAAGATGTTGACGGGTCGGATGTTTGAAACCACGTTTCAATTTTTCCATCAATTTGAGTAACCAAATTGTTTATTTGGGTGTTATACGTTCCATTGATAAAAGTGTTCAAACCTGAATCATCCGTATATTTTGAAGCAAGTTCCCAATCGCCGGAAGAATAAGACCCTGTCAATCTGGTGGTTTTGCATCGGTATATTCCACCGCTTGCCCCCTGAACCCAAAGGTCGCCAACTTCATAAGGGGTTGTTGGGGTGGTGGTGAATATACGGTTCTTGTCCTTTGCCAATGCAAGTGCTTCGTTTGCCAATGCAAGTGCTTGTGCCAATTCTGAATCCTGCAATTCTTGCCACTTGTACGTGTTGCCCTCTTTAACCCATCGCCAAACCTTTCCGGTTGCCGTGTTATAAAACAAGTCGCCAAGATGATTTTCTTTGTCGGCTGTGGTTGTCCATGTATTCGCCGGTGCATTGCTTGTGGTCGGGTCGTATGTTTCAAAGAATTGTTCAATTTGACCATCCAATTGCGCTTGAATTTCCGAAAGAATACCGGGCAATGTGTTGTTGATAAAATCCTTTGATTCAAGTGATTCTTGCCCCAATTCTTCAAGTGTCTTTTCTTGACCATTTGACGTGAATACAATTCGACCGCCGATTTCGGAATTGTCCAAATCAAAGTAAGTAGTTCCATCAGCCGATTCAATGCGCCCGGTCTTGATGAACCGACCGTTTATCATGGTGAACCCATACGACAAGGCGATTGAACGGACACCCAATTCAATATCAACCGAATTGACCACGCCAATCCAGAAATGATAAAAATTGGCATCTTGTTCAACTTGGATTTGTTCGGTCGAAAAGATGATTGAACCGGCATCACCTGAGCGTTGACATTTTGCATAAATGTAGTACGGTGTTGTGTCGCCCGTCAATGTGGTTTGGTTGTCTGCCAATATCCACGAACGCGCCGAATCTTCATCAATAGTGTAATGTGTCAAGACACCGCCTTGAACACGGATAAGATTCTTATTTCCGTTGTAGTTGGGTTGCAACACCGTATTTGTCAGTCCGAACTGCATGGACTTTGCACCGACCGATAATGCGAGCGTATCAATTGAATTTGGCTTGATTTTTTCGGTGTAATAGTCGCCCTCTGGGTCAAATACCATATTCATCAATTCACGTGAAGAACGCCAATTTGCACGCGCTTGTGTCGGGTCTTTCAGGTTGTTTATGGTTATAATCTTATCAATGTCGATAAGTTCCGAAATAACCCTATTTGTTACGCTTTTTTCAACCGTATCTGATATTGTAAGGGTGTAACTATATTCATGCAACAAGTCGCGGGAAAACGCACGAACACGAACCGATTTGTCCACGTCAATATCATCATCTTTCACCGGTATGTAGTCGCCGACCATGATAAGATTGCCGGTTGTTCCACCTCCGACCATCTTTTCAAGGAAAGTTTCGGTGATTGATAAGCCATATTGCACTTTTGGTTGGCAATTCTGGTCGTAATACGTTTCACCCTTGTTTGCCAAGTCGTTTTCCGCTTCAACTTCGTATTCTTCCGGCAAGGCAACGTCTAACAACTTGTATTCGTTTCCAACACCGAATTGAAATGCGGCTGAACTTTCGCTTGGGAATACATCACCACGTTCATCGGTAAACTTTACCAATGTGAATGTCTTTGTTGCATGGTCGTATTCATGCACATCAAAGTCATATCCGGCAAGGTTTCCCGTATTGAAGTGAACTTTTGCCGACACGCCGTTCAACAAGTATTTGGTTGTAACGCCGTCCGCTTCTTTGGCATTCAAGTCAAACATGGAATTGTCAACGAACTTCAATACTGAATCGCCCAAAGCTGTAACCGTTCCGGTTCGTCTTGGAAACACATCTTCAAAATACTTTTTATCTTCCCAAATGCCATATTTTGCAACGGCATCAGCCTTTTCAATGTATGATTGTGCTTTCGTCTTTCCCGGAAGACAAAGGCGTTGCGCACGGTACTTGTTTGTGATGTTCTTACTTGAACCATACACTTTCAATCGTGTAACTATGTTTGCCGATGATACGTTTTGACGGTCAAGTGCATAAAGTCCTTTGCCTTTCCCATACTCAAACGTGAATGGGAATGTTTGCCCGGACTTTCTGAAATGGATGATATAAACACCGTTTGATTGCTCGATTTCAAATTCATAACCGAATTGTTCACACAGCATTTGAAGAACCGACAAGCAATTGTCCGATTCACCAAACACCAAGTTCACGTCTTCAATCGTATCAGGACAATCACCCAACCGCCACTTGCCCGGCATCACCCTGTTAGCATTTGAAACAAGGACGGTTGCAAATCGGCGCAAATCACCAATCAGGGTGTCCGCTTGTACGTCTTGCAACTGATTGTTGGTTGTGTCAATGGTCAAGTCATACGTTGCACGCATCAAGTCGTATTGGATACCCTCAAATTCAAGGTCGTATGAAAATCCAAAGTTTCCTGTTTTCTTCACCTTGGGCAATCGGTTCATCTTGTAGATACGCCCGAATATGGTAATGGAATCACCAATGCCGTATTCTTGTTTGAAAGGTGATTCGACATTGATGTTCACAACATCTTCCGCAAGCAAAGCCATATTTTGCTTTGCCGACTTGATTTTTGTTGCGGTTCGCTTGTTCTGCATGGGAACAAGTGAACCATCTGGTCTTGTGATTATAATTTGCTCCATATTTTTTATTTATTGTGGAATGCAATCATTCAATGAATTTATCAATCTACGTTCAAGTTGAATTTGCTTCATGTTCTGATACAGTAATTCAAAACGCTTCGTGTTATCTTCTTTTTTTGCATTTTCAATCATTGCTTTTTGTTGTTGATGTTCTGATTCCAACTTCCTATACATCTGTTTATATGATAGATTCATTTGTGCAATCCACATATCCATGTCATTATTTGCATAGTATTTTGATGCCTGTACACTAATATCAATCATTCCTTTTATATGCTTATAGTCAAACAAATGAACCTTTTGAGTTAGAGATAATAAAGATTCAATGGTAAGCACTTTAAGAATATTGGCTTTTCGGAATGATATTTCATTCAAATTGCTGTAAATCACATCATTTTTGTCTATTTCCAATAGAATGAAGCGAATGTTGTTGGCATCAGTACAACACGATATAAGCAATCGCAAAAACCAATCAAATCCCTGTGTGAATAATGGCAAATAAATCCCATATATCCCGTTGGGACTTGTTTCTTGGACACTATGTGCCTTGAAATCCCAATTGCTCACACAAAACATTTCGTTTGGATTTGTATTTGAAATACGAATAACAAACCGCCTGTTTTCTGGATGTATAAAGAAGTGTTTATTTTTAAAGACCATCATTGTGATATGTGGTATTGAATAAATCAATGTTTTCGGCAAAAAATCGCCCTTTGGATGTTGCCATTCTATTAGGGGCAATCACAATCCCGCAACGCCCTAAATCCAATCTATCGGCATCAAAACAAGTGTCAATCGTCAAGTCGCCAACGCGAATTGTCGTTGTATGAAGTTCACATGCTGCCATCAATTGCAAAAACTCATTATTGGTCAAGTTTTTAAGCAACGTACTTCGTAAACTTTCAATCATTTTAGCGGCACGAATACCATGTTCAATGTCCCGTCCATCGCTTTCCCTACAAGCATCATGGAAATAGGCGAATAATTTGACAACGTATGGGTTCACGCCCGGTTGTGCCAAAATAGAACCATTTCGTTCCACTCTTTGCCAATGTGGAAGACCGTGTAAATCGCCCAATTTATAACCCTTGGTAACAAATTCAATTACTTTGTCCATGTCAACTTTATAATGGACGGTCGCCTTTCTTTGGAAAATATTTTTTAAGTTCATATCAATTATTGTATGTTATTATGTTGTTTAACTCTGTCAATTTTGAATATGTCGTGTGTAAATCAGCGGATTACAAATGAAAGTTCAAATCCTACACCGACAACAACCCCTATTTTGAAACCGTATTCATTACTTTTCAAGTCTTCTTTCAAGTTCCACAATACGCGCGTCCAATTCATCATCGGATAATTGCCCGAATAAATCTTTGCTATCTTTCCCGGTCAATTCAGTTCGTTCAACATACCCCCTTTCCTTGCCTTTTGTCTTCAAGAAAAATTCAACCGCCCGGAAGCGGACACTTTCATTCTTGGAACGCATCAAGGAATGCAATCCCTCTTCTGCGATGTCGAAATTCTCTTCCAAGATGTCATCCAACAATTCAGGTTTTTTTTCGGCACGTGCTTTTACGGACTGTCTTGTGTATGGAATACCAAAAATCTTTGTGATTGCCCTTGCCGTTCTGGCATACAATCCGGCATTCTCTCGAAGTACAGTCCAAAATTCTTTATCTGAAAGTCGTTTTTTTGCCATATCGTCAGTTTTTGTAAAGTTATCCCTTGATTGATTTGCATAACATTTGCAATGTTTCAATCAGCTTTTCAGCTTCATTCTTTGTTATCCCAACATCAATATAGCCGTTCAAACTGCCAAATTCATGTGGTTCTTTATCTTCGATTGAGCCTATTAAGAAGAATATTTTTTCTTCTTTCTTTACGACTTTTTGTGTTTTGGCATCTATCGTTTTTACGGGTGCTTTTTGCACATAAAACGTAACATCTGATTCGTTTTCAATCGTATACACTTCTTGTTCTTTTCCTTTTTTCATCTTGAAATTATTTTTAGTTGTTATTTTTTCATTGACCAATACACACAATGTTCACTATCTATCATCAGAAAATTTACGGGAATATTCCGCGCATGTACTTCGTTCACCATCCTTTCAGAAATTGAGGGTGAAACAATTACAATTCGACCATCGCGCCGATTGAACTTTTGTATTGCACCCATAGCCGTGAACGATTCTAAAACCGCCGAAAAAGGCAATCCATCATTTTCAGGTGTACACACTTCACACATTAAATGTGTTTCAACATCATCTTCATGTACAACTGTGTGGACTATCACAAGATTTTCTTGCCCTTTTAGTTCTAAATCTTTTTGATAAATGCCGGTTACTTTACCCCAACCGCATTTTTTAGAAATTTCATGGATATTTGTTCTAATCCATTCCACAAATTTTTGTGGAGTTCCGACATATTCATATATCGGCAATTTGCTTTCATTTTCCATTTTTGTTGATTTTATATTTATTCGTCCCATATATCATTCACGCTTTTGGGCGAACCGCCCGCCGGGGCTTTGTCATTATAGTTGCCCTCTGCAATCTTCACCCAATTCTTTGGATTCTCGAATACCCAATCAAAAGTTGCTTTCCATCCGTTCTTGTTGTCGCCACGCAAAAATTTCGACTTTTCCATTGACTTGAAAATGTTTTCAAGCAAAGCCAAATCAAACTTCATTTCTTCAAGTCTAATTCTGATTTTCTGTTTTCTGGTATCCGATAACTTGATAATTCGCGGATAAGACGGGCAATTTGTATGGTACAATTCAATGATTGCTTTGAAATCTATGTTTTTGCCCTCTTTTTTGCCTCGTGGCAAACTTTCTTGGTATTCGTGGGTACTTGGTTCAGATGAACCAAAACCATTACTTAAATCATCATTCTCTATATTTTCAAAGGAAGAATCGAAATCATCCGAAAAGTCATTTTCGGACATATTCTTATAAGAATATGAATTGTTATTTTCATTATTATTCTTATTTCCTTTATTGTTTGGGTCTGTCTGTGGCTTTTCCGTGGACTGTTTGCGGTCTGTCTGTGGCTTGTTCTGTGGTTCTGTTTTTTGGTATTCTTCATAATTACATATTGTAATTAAGGAAGTTACATTGTTTTTTTGTGGCTTTATTTGCCCCTCTTTTTCAAGTTCAACCAAGAACCGTTCAACTTTACCCCTTGACCATTGCCAACGAGAAGCCAACGTCCGGGAACTTGTTCCAAGCTGTCCACGTTCCACAATCACCTTGTTGCCCCTTACATAGAAATATCCTTGCTTGTGATTTGCAAGCAATAGCAAGTCAATCCATGCTTGTGTCCGGGTGAATGGTTCAGACAAATACATGGGATTGTCCATAATCTTTCTATGTAAGCTAATCCAACCGTCCATCATACTTCCTTGGCATTGCTTGTGTTTAAGGTGTATACAACCAACCCTTGCAAATTATCGCAATGGAAATGAATTGCTTGTAGCACCCACCAACAAGCTGCCGTCCTTAATTTGTTTGATTTTTTTGCTCTCATGGCAACAATTATTTTTAAGATGAATAATTCAAAAAAACATTGTTGCGAAACCCTTTTATTGCATAATCCGGTGTTGCGTGTCCGAATTAAGGTTGCCATGAACGCTTATTGGTCAATCCAAAATTCCTTAACCCGCTTTCGTTTGCTTACCTTTACCCATCGGTCTTTCACGGGAATCCCATACTTGTTCCGTAATAAACTGATGTACTTCGTTAAACAAACCGTGTGGTTTGAGAACACCGCATCCAATGTTGTGAGAATTTGCCCCGATGCAAGGGCTTCATAAACACATTGTAGGTCTGAACCCGCTTGTGTTCCCGGCAACGCTTCCGTTGCCGAAAGATGAACTTGATTGTTTTTTTCTGATTCCATACGAATTGAATTTGAAAATTAACGTTTACCTTTTCTATTAGCCATACCCGCAAGAACTTCATCCGACTTGAAAATCAGAATCCGCCCCCACTGTGTACAAGGAAATAGTTTTTGATTCTTTATTTTCTGCGCGGTAGGCACTGAAACATCTAAGAACTTGGCTAAGCCACTAATTCCACGAATCAAAGTTGTTTCTTGTTCTTGCTTTTTGGCTTCATGTGTTTCACGTTCTGCCAAAGTTGCTTTCACAACGTCATTTACAACTTCGTTCACATACTCCTTTATTGTTGCTTCTAAATTCATATTGATAAACTATTTGTTTGATGCAAATTTAGGTCGCTTATATCAAACTATTTAATATTGAACAATGAAGATACGTTTGAGTTATTCACACTTGGGTTCAGATTTTCAAGCAATTACCATACAAGCCAAGGGGCGATTTAATAAGTTTACTAAATAGAACAACTACTTTGACCGGAGATAAACATTCAAATTTGAACCATAAAAAAATCCGCTCACATGGCATTACCCTTGTGGCGGACACATTTTTTTGTTTCGGATTTTATCTATTGTTTCAAATAAACGCTTTCGAGTTCATTTTTCATTTCTACATATTGAGAACAACACAACAAATCATCATGCAGCTTTAGGGCATGCAATATGTTACTGTGGCTTTGATTTAAGATTTTTGCTATATGGTTCTTTTTGATTTTTAGATGCTCAAAGCAATAATGACAAAACAAACTTTTTGCAAAAAATTCTTCATTTGTACGTCCCTTATTTCGGTAGAAATCAAACCCATATCCCAAGCGAACATGTAAGCAATTCCGTAATTCCTCTGTTTTATCAAAGCTGTCATAAACGGGTGATGGGTTTTCGTATAGAACCATCTTTTGCATTGTTTGCATGATTCCCCTTTCTGTAATGCAATCGGAAGACTGAAACCAACCATCTATCAAATAGATGGCATCACATGACAGTAAGAGTTTGAACCATTCGACAACATCTTCTTTTGGCAACTCCGATATATCTAAGAACCCCAATTCATAAGAATTGAAGACTTCGCATTGTGTGGTTGCTGATAAAAGTTCTTCTGCCTTGTGGAATCGTTGTTCCACGTCAATAGCAACCCCACTTGTATTCCCGGATATGTATATTTTCATTTCATCGTTGTTTTAAGTACAAAGCACCATCAATAATTGACCCGATATATTCCATCTTGGAAATATCAATTCCTTTCATTAGTTCCGGCACTCCCGGATATACGGCGACAAAGACCTTGTTTTCCTTGACTGATTGTTCAAGTAAGTTGTAAACCTTTTTAATATCCCCTATTGCAATTGGCAGTAGGGATATTATACTTGAATATTCCTTGTCCGGATGGTCGGTGGTGAAGTAATAAAACAACGCTTCACCGCTCAACTTTGTGTAATCGCTTTTATTTACTTTTTCCATCCTTCAAACCTTGAAATTTCATAGAAATTAATGCTTGCATGAACTTGACTTGTTCGGACTTTGGAAGTTGATTCATACAATCAACGGATTTTTCAATATCACCGCGCCGTTGAAATAACATTCCTAAATGAGATATTGCCAATTCTCTATTATGGCTTATGTTCTCTAAGTATTCATCCTTGACCGGAATGTCAAGTGTTTTTCGTTCTTCATCCGTTATGTCATAATCAAAAACGGTTTCTTCGATTTCATCATGGTCAAGAAGATTCATAAATTCTTGTTTGGCATCCATATCCATCTTAACATAATTCATCATCATTTTTGATGTCGTGTGTCCCGTGATAGCTCTAATAACTTCCGGCTGCCATCCGCTACGCAAAGCATAAGTTACAAAAGTTCTTCTTGCAACATGTGATGACATAAATTCATATTTGGGTGATTTTTCCCTTGTTACTGTATTTCCACATTGTTTCACTTTTACCCATTCTTCATTAAATCCGGCTATTTTGCCCAGTTCTTTTAATTGGTCATTGTATTTTTGATTTGAAATGCTTGGGAAAACCCGTTTTTCTAATTTGGGATATTTAGCAACAATCTTTTGAAGTGTCTTATTCATTGGGATTTTTATATGCTGATTGGTCTTTTGGGTAACAATATCAATGCGACCATCTGCAATGTCTTTCCATTCCAACTTGTATACATCGGAAAATCTTAGTCCTGTAAAACAGCAAAATAAAAACATATCACGTGTACGGTCAAGCGCACGGCGTGAAATCTCCAAACGTTGCAAGGTCTTCAATTCTTCGTTTGTCAAGGCAAATAAATTGGTATTGTTGCTTGCGGATTCGTCTTTGAATTTTTGTTGGTAGTTCTGGTATGTCAAAACCCGGTTATAACCCATTTGTGTTGCCCAATTTAAGAATGTCTTAATGTCTTTCATCGACTTGTGAACGTAAGAATTTGAAAGGTTTTTCCCAATCAAATATGATTCAAACTTTGATAAGAGTTCTTCCGTAACATCTTCAAAGTATAATTGACGTTTGAAGCCCTCTAAATGTCGAATCATAGTTTTGTGTTTGGTCAATGTTCCTTTCTTCCATTGCGCCCGGTTTGGGGTGTCTTTAAGTTCCTTTTCACGCAAATCAACAAGCATCTGGTAATATTCAAGCAATGTTTTACGGGACATTGTTTCTTCGTCTAATTCTTTTTTTAGTTCATCCCGGACATTGTTCTTTGTTGGTGGAATGCCATTCACGTCCAAACGATTAAACACGTCTTCAACAGCTATTTTAATTCGGCGCAACCGTGCATTTATTTCCGATGCGCTTTCACCTTTTAGATTGAAATTATTTTTCTTGACTTGTTGGACACGTACACCATCCACAACTTTATCAATCCATTTTTCGGCATCAATTCGGTGTCCCGTAAAATAGAATATTCGCATGCCATTAAATGTAATGTCTGCATTGATTGGCAAATTAGTTGTTATCAACTTACTTTCCTTGTCCTTGGGGTTTTCTCGCCTTTTTTCCAAGCGAAATTTGATTCCATACTTGTACTTTTCCATACGATACGATATTTATATTGTTGTTGCTGCATACAAAAGTACATACAATTTTTAGTTTAATCAAATTTAATCCGTTTAAATCAAAAAATATCTATTTTTACTAAATATCTGTTTATCACTGTGTTTTACGTGCATTTGCAATGCAATTGCATCAATAATTTTAATGTGTTTTATAAAACGTTCAAGTCCCTCTCTCTCCGCTAAGCCGAAAGGCAAAATCAAGCAAAGCACCGTAAATCAAACGATTACGGTGTTTTTTCTTTTCCGGCAGTTAGCAAAAAAGAGCGAATTTGAGCATCTTAAACCTGCAAAATAGCTAACACAATCAGAACGACTCAAAGTGTTAGCGATTGGGTTCTTATTCGCTGATCTGCTGCATTTTGCATAGCGTACGTTTCGTTCGGAGTTCATACTTTTACAATCAAATTAAAAACGTAAAAAGTATGAGAAGAACAACCTTCAAAATCCTGTATTACATTCAGAAAACAAGGATTGCAAAAGACGGGCAAGCGCCTATCTTATTGCGTGTTACTGTTAATGGGCAGCGTGTTGTCCTATCCGTAAACCTCAAAGTAAATCCAAAAAATTGGAGTGCTGTTGCCGGGCGGTCAATCGCTAACAGCCGTATGGATGACGAGCTTAATGCCCGGCTTGACACTATTCGTCTGCGCCTGATGCAGATATACCGTGAAATGGAAATCGACAGAGAAGAGATTACAGCCCAAAAGATTATTGACAAGTATCTCGGTCGTAATAACAAGCCTATTATTATGCTCCTTGATGTTTTCCGTGAACATAACGAACGATGCCATAAATTGGCAGGCAACGGAATGTCGCCCGCCACAGTAGAACGTTATGAAACTTCCTATAAACATACAGCAGAGTTTATCGACTTGGTATACAATAAGAAGGATGTTCCTATTGCTGATGTAGACCACAAATTCATTACAGATTACGAATTCTACTTACGAACGGAACGCAAGTGCTGTCATAATACAGCTATTAAATACCTAAAGAATTTCAAGAAGATTATCCGTATAGCTTTAGCGAACGACTACATCACCAAAGATCCGTTTGTTAATATCCGCTTCAAATTAGAAGAAGTTGAGCGAGATTTTCTCGAAGATCACGAAATAAAGGCGATGATAGACAAAGTTATTACCATTCCCCGATTGGCACAAGTACGGGATGTTTTTATCTTTTCTGTTTTCACCGGATTGGCATTTTCGGACTTGAAAGGTTTACGGGCAGAACATCTTGTCCGTGACAATAATGGCGATATGTGGATACGTAAGGCTCGCCAAAAGACAAAGAATATGTGTAATATCCCCTTGCTTGACCCTGCTCGATTAATATTGGAAAAATATAAAGATTATCCGGAATGTGTTAATAAGGGCGTACTGCTTCCAATGCTTTGTAATCAGAAGTATAACGCATACTTGAAAGAATTGGCTACGATATGCGGGATCAATAAGGAGGTCAGCGCACACACCGGAAGACACAGTTTCGCGACTTCAATCGCTCTTGCCAACGGTGTTTCAATAGAAAACGTAGCCAAAATGCTCGGCCATTCCAATACGAATATGACCCGCCATTACGCTCGTGTTCTCGACAAAAGCATCAAACGGGATATGGCTCTGGTCAATAGCAAATTTACTGAACAAACTATCGCCACGGGACAGTAATCATCCGGCGATGTCGAAAGGCTGCTAACAGTTTAACCGCAGCTACTCCAATGGGCTTTTTAAAAAGCCGTAGCTTATTAGGGCATTTTCGTTACGCATTCGTTTCACTACTGCTAAAAATGCCCCAATAAGCCAAAGGAAAACCCTCTGGACACCCCGGCGGTTTTGCAAACCGCACCTTTCGGCATCACCTCCTAATCCATCAGAATTATGGGATTCGTCGTCTTACATATTCAAAAGCCGAAAGGCAATGACAGCGGAACAACCGCCCACATTGAGAGGACGGTTAGTCCGGCAAATGCCAATCCGGAAAGAACTCACCTGAATAAAGAGTTTATCGAGTTTCCGGACGGAGTAGATAATCGCACCCAAGCGATACAGCATCGTATCGAGAATGCTGGGATAAAGCGCAAGATTAGCCATAATCAGGTGCGTGCCTTACAAATTATGCTGTCGGGCACTCCTGAAGATATGCAGCGCATACAAAACATGGGAAAGCTCGATGAATGGTGTAAAGATAATATCGAATGGCTACAAGAAACGTTCGGGAAAGATAACCTCGTGTCCGCTGTTTTGCACATGGATGAGAAAACACCACATATTCACGCTACCGTAGTTCCTATTGTTACCGGTGAAAGAAGAAAAATCCGTGAAAAGAAAAAGACCGAAGTGCAGGAACAAGAGCAATCCGGCAAGCGAAAATACCGTAAGAAGCCTACCAATACCGTCCGACTATGCGCCGATGATGTGATGACCCGTGAAAATCTCGAACGATTTCAGGACACCTATGCTGAGAAGATGCAGAAATACGGATTAGGGCGGGGAATCAAAGGCTCTGAAGCCCGCCATATTACCACTCCACAATACTATCGAGATTTATTTGCCATAAACGAAGAGTTGAAAGAAGATATCGAATATCTCCAAGATCAAAAGCAAGAGGTTTACGAGAAAGTCCGGGATATGTACGACCGCAAGGACGAAGCACGGGAGAAGTTCTTGAATATGCACGAATATACCCAACAAAAAGAAGAGGAAATAACAGACCTCCAAACCCGCATAGAGCAACTAAAGCAGGATTATGAGCCGTATAAAGCACAAGGCGACATAAACCTGTTATTTAATGTATTCCCGCATTTAAGCGAACGTTTACGGATTGCACAGCTATGTAAAGCGGTTGGATTGACAATAGATGCAATTAAGCAGCTGTTTAAGGGAGATGTAATTACAGTTACGGGCAAACTCCATTCGCCCGAACACGACCAACCATTTAGCGTGCAGAATGCGAAATTGCAGCTATTTAAGGAGAGTAAGGATTCCGACAGGCTGAAACTATCCATCAACGGACAAAATATTCTTGACTGGTTCAGGCAGAAATATCAAGAAGTAAAGCAGGCTACAACTTACTATAAAAGACCCGGCATCAAGTCGGATGTGTATGAAAATAAGGGAGTTAAGATGTAATTATGAAGGCTTATAATTATAATAACCTATCCAATCTCGTAATTCTTTTACCAATAAATGAACTTTAGTGCTTGGATTTGCGTCTATTGGTTCTTTATCTTTTTGCTGTTCAAGTATTTTTGCGGCTCGTTTTAAAGCCGCATCTTCATTTCCTATTTTTGCAATTATATCTATAATATCCGAATTGCCATGCTGATAAACAAAATTTTGATAGGGAGTAGTTTTCTTTACTGATTGTTCCAATTCAGCATAGATATCTTGCCTTGGAATTGCCACAGAAGCACTAACATTTTTCAAATGTAACAAAAGCCAAAGTTCAAATACTTCATTACTATATGCTATTTCAATACTCTCCTTTGCTGCAACCGTAAAAGCTTCTTCAAAGTTTTCTTTCTTAGCCATACTTCCATTAGCACCAACAAGGTCAGCATCATCTTTATCAAAAACAGCCCAAACAAAATCAATTTCTTTTAATGTTACCTTTTCAAAATTATCGCGTTCTATTATCGCTCGTTCAACCACTCCTTTAGGGGAAAGACCGGTTCCTACTGTTTTTAAGAACAAGGTATTTTCGGGAAATAGAGAGATAAACTGCTTAAAATACGTAGGTTCTGTATTTTGATCTTCGCAAACTATTAAGAAAAACTGCAAATATTTTTTATATCGCACAGGTCTTTCTATCACGTCACGCTCTTGCTTGTTCGTTATCTTTCCTCTTCTTGCCATTTTTTTATTTGTTAAGGATAGATAGAAAAGAGCCAAACACTGGAATCGCTCCATAGCGACCTTCTAAATATCGTTTTTCTCTATCTGTATCGGGGTGTTCTTTTTTTGGGTCTTTGTATTGAATATCAGAGAGAGAATATAATTCTGTTGACTCCCAATTATTCTTTTCTGTGAGATATATCTGATCTCTTCCTATGTTCAAATAAGTCATCAAATTTGTATCATGAGTAGTGTAAATCAGCTGTGCCTTATTCGGATTGGTTTCAGCAGATAGAAACAGATTTATTGTGTCTAAAGTCATTATGGGGTGCATTTTGGCTTCGATTTCATCAATGATTAATATTCCACCATTTGTCAAAGCCCATAGGATAGGACCACTTAAGTGAAATGCTTTTTTAGTTCCCGACGATTCGCGTTTATCCATATCCCATTCAATAGTTTGCATTGATTGTTTTCCAAATTCATTATATAATTGATGAATTGTTTTAACCAAGAACCCAGTCGATCCCTCTAATTGCCCTATAAGAGATTGTCTTGTTGATTTGTCTATATTCTCAGGCAAATCTTTTTCTTCAAATTTCTTAGTTGCTATATTTATATCTTTAAATCCGAGATTAAGAGCCAATAAATAGTTTTTTATTTTAGCTCTATACTCTTCTTGTTCCCATAAATTTACCGTTGTAATTTCTTCTATTTCAGTTTCAAGCCCATCGACCACATTGAAATATTTGAACCATTGAAATATATTTTTAGCTTCTTCAACATTCAGCATATCACATGTAGATAAAAACAATGCATTATTTCGTGTGGCTTCAATAGATGCTTCTATAAGTTTGGAAGCTCCATTGAACCCTGATGAAACGTCTATAATGTCATTTTCTCTAACAAATAGAGAAACTTCTCGTCCAATTTTTTTCCGATATAACCATTCTGATAAAATGTCTTTTTGATTAAATGAAAAGCCATATCTATAACGAATATTATTCTCTGTAATAAATGTTATTTCAAATTCTGTTGGTTTGAGGTTATATCCTTCTCTTAAAAGGAATGGGTCATAAGGTAATACTGTGGTAGAAGAAGAACGCGCAGATAAATGAACTATTCTATCAAAAAGCTTCATTGCTTTTATTAAATTGCTTTTTCCCGAAGCATTAGCGCCATAGATAGAAACAACACTTAGTGCTTCATATTTTTCTTTTGTAAAAATAGTTGAATCAACACATTCTGAATGCTTGGATGAGGGCACTAGGCTTAAGACTTGCTCGTCGCCTAAAGAACGGAAGTTCGAACCTCTAAATTCTATCAACATGATATTTCTAATTTGTTATTTTGCAAAAATACAAAAGTTCATCGATAAAACGACAACGAACTGTATTTTTTTATAGTGGGCATATATGTATGTGAAGAATTTTGCAATGAGAATAAAAGTGTTATCGAATCGATTGCTAATAAGAAGTTGATCCTTGTCCGTAAGATTGTTCTCAAGTATTGCTTGAATATGCAGAAAAAAGAAAACACCGTGCTATCAAAGCAAATAATCAGATAAAGATTTTTGAAGCATTTCAATGCAACTTGTGTTGAAATGCTTATTACTAGTAATATTGCTAAAATGTAGAGATTTATACCATAAATCTCGGAAATTCTGGCTCTATGTCCGATACACTTATGTCTTTAGCATACAAGAGAAAAGCAACTTATCCAAAAAACGGATTATCGTATGCAGACTTTTTCTAATTTATCTGAACACAAAGGTATATTCCAAGAACGAAACGTCAACACCAAGCCCTGCGGGTTTTACGGAAAATCTCCACACCTCTGCTACGCTCCGGGTAGTATTTTCCGTAAAAGTGTTGCCTTATTCGTTCTTTCCATAGGTGGGATGTTTATCAGATAAAAAAGAAAAAAATATACTTGAGATATCGAGTTGAATTTCTATCTTTGTGGAGTGTGAATTTCAACGAAAAACGCTGAAAAGCAGAAAGTGGAAAATCGCTAACATCAAAGATTTACGACTTTATAAGTCTTGCTTATAAAGCAGTTAGAACAAGGTTCGATGAGCCTCTCTCTCCGCTGAGAAGCCCAGACAACGGGCGACAAAGCTAAGACAAGTCCTACAATCAATAGATTGTGGGACTTTTTTCATTACATAGAATTAGCCAAAAGTTTCGCTAAATCGTAACCTGCAATGCAAAACGGTTTTATAAATTGCTGAATTACAGTAGATAAAGGCGTGGTGTTCATATATCGCACCCTCCGCAGAAAGGTAAGCCAAGAGCTGCCACTGGCAGGACAAATGCTACATATTCAGTTAGTTACATGACTTTTTTCATTGCTCGAAATTAACGAAAAAGTCTTTCGCTAAATCGTAACCTGCGAAGAAGATGTACCTACTAAAATACTGATTTGTAGTGCATAAGATAGCGATGTTCGCTTCTCGTCCGGACCGCCAGAAGCCTCGGAAAAGAGGCGACAAAGGTAAGACAAGCCCTACAAACTTAAAGGTTGTAGGGCTTTTTTCTTTTTTTAGGTGTCTGGGCAGAAAGCCAACATTTTGCCAAAAACAGACAGAGTTGTGTTGCTAATTCGTAACCTACTCCGACGATTTAAGAATAGGTTACGATTTGTCCGAAATTGGCAGTGTGTTGTCCAGTATTGGCGGTGTGTATGTACTTAATGTTTAACTCGTTGCAAGTAACTTTGCAACATAAATTATTAGGTATATGAAAAGTACATTCAGCATCCTTTTTTATCTGAAAAGGAATGGGCAAAAAGCAAACGGCAACATGCCGATTATGGGGCGGATTACCGTCAATGGTCAAGCAGTCCAATTTGGGGCAAAGGTCGAGGTCAAGCCCGACTATTGGAATGTGAAAGCCGGAAAAGCCATCGGCAAATCAAATGAAGTGCAGGAAGTAAATGCTATTCTCGATAGCATTAAAACCACGATGACAAAAATCTATCGCGACCTGCAAGAGAAAGAACTTAATGTTACCCCCGAAAAAATCAAAAACACTTTCTTCGGAGTTGAAATCAAACATCAAATGCTGTTGGAGTTATTCAAACGGCAGAATGAAGATGTATTTAAGCTCATCGGGATAAGCAAGACTAAAGCGACTTACCAAAAGTACGAACGCACATTGAAGCATGTTTCAGACTTCATAAAAGAGCGATACAACCTTTCTGACATTTCTTTGAAAGAGGTTAATCACATGTTTTTATCCGATTTTGAGGTGTATTTACTTACTACCTGTAAGTGCAATGCCAATACTACGGCAAAGTTCATCCAGAGATTCAAATCAATTATCATTACGGCAAAAAATAACGGTTGGATTCATACAGACCCTTTTGCGAATTTCAAAATCCGTATAATGAAAGTCGATAGAGGGTATTTGACGCAGGAGGAACTGGAAACCATTATGAGCAAAAAATTCTCCACTAAGCGTTTGGAGCAGGTTCGTGATATTTTCATTTTTTCATGCTACACCGGTTTGGCTTATATTGACGTAAAGAATCTGACACAGGATAATATCCGTACTTCTTTTGATGGGAATCTGTGGATAATGACTAAACGTCAAAAAACCAACACTTCTGTAAATGTCCCTCTGCTTAAAATTCCTCAGATGATTTTAGAAAAATATAAAGGAAAACTGCCGGAGGGGAGAATCTTACCTGTTTTGAGCAACCAAAAGACAAATTCCTACTTGAAAGAAATCGGAGATTTGTGTGGAATCACTAAAAATCTGACATTTCACACAGCAAGACATGTAAAGTCTTCCAATCGAATGTATTTCAGCGTGTTGCAAGATTGATATTGCAAACAGGTAACGATTTAGAAACCAGCTATCATTATTCGCTGATTAGCTTCGTTTTCAACAATACATTAAGAACGCTTAATGAATACAAAGGTACGAAATTATCCCCATATTGCCAATATTCTCAAATATATTTAAAGCCATTAAAACTGTTTACTTTTCATTCCAACAAAAGTCAATGTCAACTTGTGCATCGCCCTTGTTGCTGAAACATAAAACATACTCCGGTCAATATCCGAATTGCATTTCCTGTCAGTTACTTGTGGGATGATTACTTGGTCAAACTCCAATCCTTTTGTCATACACAATAATACCTTGAACAAGAGCGGAACTCTGATTTGAAAGGAAGTAAACATCATTTGTATGCTTTTAGCTTATCAGCTATAAAGCACTCCTTTCAATAAAACACAAGTTATTTTTTAAAATAATTGCAAAAAAATTTGGTTGTGTCCAAATGGTTACTTAATTTTGTATCCAGCTGGATACAAAATTGAATCAAAATGACGAAAATAGAACGAGATCGGGATATGACCGAAGAAAAACTGATTAATGCGGTTGGAGAACTTATTGTAGGGGAAGGTTTTGAATCGCTTGGAGTAAGGAAAGTGGCAGAGCAAGCGGGAGTAAACAAAACTCTCATTTACCGCTATTTTGAATCTCTCGATGGTTTAATCTATGCTTACATGAAGAAGCATGATTTTTGGCTTAATACACCATTGGAGCGACCGGATGTTTCGGATATTAAAGTCTATTTGAAAATGTTTTATCGCAGGGAAATAGCTGAATACAGGGATAATATTGCGCTTAAAAGATTAAAAAGGTGGGAACTTTCTTCCGATAAAGATTTCGTAGTAGAAATCCGCGCCCAAAGAGAAAAAAACGGAGTGCAATTTATGGAAGTGATGTCCGGATTCGCAAAGGTAGATAAGGAGCAATTACAAGCTATATCTGCTCTTATGGATGCAGGAATTGTCTATTTAGCCATGTTCGCAGAAAACTGTAAGATGTATAACGGCATTGATATTCAAAGTGATAAAGGTTGGGATCAGATAGCTAAAGGAATTGATGTATTGATAGATATAATGATAAAATAACCAACAATGAAAAAAGCAATTTTAAGTATGGCTTTAGCAATAACGACATTGGGTTGCAGCGGACAGAATACTATTCATTCGGAATTTGGCAACGGTAATATTAAAGTCGCCATAGAACAAGGGAACGAGTGGTTACATGACTTTCCTATCTTCTGGTTTATCAAAAAGAAGAATGCCCCACAGATAGCTATATGGACAGAGGATTTGGAAGGAAATTTCCTTTCCACAATCTATGTTAGCGAGAAGTTGGCAAAGCAGTCATGGACTGCTGCCGGAGGAAACAGGCGTAAAGAGTCGCTCCCCTGTTGGAGTTATTCACAAGGTAAGCAGTATGCTGACGGGCTTTATCTTCCGACTAAAAACGAACCGCTACCGGATGCTGTAACCGGGGCGACACCCAAAGGCAGTTTTGCTACTAATCTTCAAATGAGCGGAGATATTAAGCAGTTCGTTGTTAAGTGCGAATTTAATCACTCAACGGATTTCAATGAGTATTACCCTAAAGGCGCAAAAGAGGGAGATACGAACTATTCCGGTGGAAAAATGGGAAGCGGACAACCTGCAATCGTTTATCAGGTCGTAGTTGATTTGACTAATGAGCAACGGGAATTTAAGGGAGAGCTTATTGGGCATAGCAGTCCAGACGGTTCCGATGGCAACATTTATCCCAATACTTCTAAACTGACTACAGCTCTGGAAATTGTAAAAGGAATTACTGTATATGTTAATCAATAAGCAATTTACATTAGCTATGTTCCCATTTATATTATATGGTTCTACCGGATGCAATGATAAGAGCAAATATCATGTATTGTCGGGAGAAAGGCATACATATTACAGGATAACTTACAACTATCCTTACGATTTGAGCGAAGATATCCTGTTTATTTATGATGTCTTTTACGAATCCATTAATCCGTTCGACCAGCAATCAACTTTATCGAAAGTAAATAATAACGAGGAAGTAACTTTGGATGCCATTTTCACAGAAGCCTTTAACCGCTCGATGGAACTTGCGGAAAAGACAAAAGGTGTATTTGACCCTACCTGTTCTCCGTTAATCAATCTTTGGGGATTTGGATTTAAGAATATGGAAGAACCGTCCGATAGTTTAATAAATGAAATAATGGAGTATGTCGGCTACAACAAAGTTGCTCTCCAAAATGATTTCATTGAAAAGGGAGATTCCCGCATTCAACTAAACTTTTCCGCTATCGGGGACGGACTTTCATGTGATATTATTGCCCGTTACCTCGACAGCAAATGCGTAAATGACTACATGGTTGATATTGGTGGTGAGATTGTAACAAAGGGTAAAAATGGTACAGGCTCGGATTGGTCTATCGGGATAATTAAACCGCCCAAGTATTTAGGAATTGATAAATCGTCCGAATTTGAAATAATCCTTCACTTGACGGGAAAAACAGCGGTTGCGACTTCGGGGAACTATAATAACTACCGCTCCCAAAACGATAAGCGATATGGACACACGATTAATCCGCAGACAGGCTATCCGGCGAATAACTGTATTTTAAGTGCTACGGTTATTGCTTCCGATTGTACCACCGCCGATGCATATGCTACCGCAATTATGGCAGTAGAAACAGACAAACTGGACGAATTGCTACGAACAAACGGAGCAATGGAGTATTATATCATTTATCTGGACGAACAGGATAACTACCGTATAAAACAGTCGGAAAGCATGGATAGGTACGTGTGATATTTTTTTATCCAAAATGTACCCACTCGGACACATTATTAACAAATAAATAAAGTAAAAATGAAAGCAAGAAATTTAGTAGTAGCAGGAATTACAGCATTGGGAGTGCTGACTTCGTGCGACAAGGATTTAGTTACCTACAAGGAGGACGATATTAAAGTCTTGGTAACAAAAGGCGATGAATGGTTACATGACTTCCCTGCATTTTTGGGCATTGACAAGAAAAATCCACCCCAAATTGCTATATGGGTGGAGGATTTGGCAGGTAATTACCTCACAACCATTTACGCAAGCCACAAGATAGCAACCGAATCGTGGCAATCCAATGGGGGTAACAGACGAAAAGAATCCTTGCCGGCATGGTGTTACGCTCGCGGAGTTCAGTATCCGGACGGATTGTATCTGCCAACAAAGGCTCAACCTTTGGTTGACGGTATATCCGGTGCAACACCACACGGAAGTTTTGACGTAAAAATGCGTCCGGTCGGTGATTTGAAACAATTCGTTGTGAAAATAGAACTGAACCATTCGACGGACTGGAACGATAATTACCAAAAAAATGCAAAAGAAGGGGATGCAAATTATTCAGGCGGTAAAGAAGGTAGCGGACAACCCGCCGTAGTTTATTCGGCAGAAATAGACCTTGATTCCAACAAGAAGCAATATTCGGCAACAATCATTGGGCATAGCAGTCCTGACGGAAGCAACGGGAATATTTATTCTGACACATCTTCTTTGACATCCGCATTAAACATTGCAAAAGAAATAACCATTAATATTCAATGATATGAAACGATTTATCTTTATTATACTTCTGTGTATTGCAGTTAGTAGCGTGAAAGCGCAAACCAATGGCGAAAGTAAAGAAAGTAAAATATCTTTCGCAACGACTATCGGAACGGGATTATCCATGAGTACACCGTCCTCCACTCCTTTCACATGGCAGGTCTTGGGGTATTATAAGCTGACCGATAGATGGTCTGCCGGAGCAGGAACGGGATTATCGTTTTATGAGAAAACGCTTATCCCTGTGTATGGCAATATAAGGTTTCAAATCGGGAGGGAACGAAAGTTTACGCCTTATGTCGAATCTGCTGTCGGGTATTCTTTTGCCCCGTCCGGTAATGCCAACGGCGGTTTTTTCATGAACCAATCTGTGGGGATTCAATATCCGCTAAAGAACAAAATGAAGTTGCAACTGGCTGTCGGTTATGAGTTACAGGAATTAGAACGGCTGAAAAAACATACTGATAGCTTCTTCCTGAAAGAGTTTGAGGAGAAGCTAAGTCATCATTCTATTTCTTTTAAGATAGGTTTAAGATTCTAATGGTTTAGACAACTTTCATTATTCAGATACTCTTATGAAAGATAAAATAGAAAAAATAGTCAGCGAGTTGAGTGCTTCAATTCAAGTAGGAGAATTGGAATTGTATGATATAGTTCAAAACACTCCGTCCATGATATTGACGATGGAAAATACTTTTGAAGAACTGAAAGCGACGGTTTCGGAGTACGAGTTTCCAACCCGACAGGAGGAAATAACATTCTTCAAAGAAACCAAGCCCAAAGCGTTCAGTAAGTTGATATATCTTCGTAAGATATATTACCTTGAGGTCAATCGCCCTGTTTCAAACTATACTACCATAAGAACATATCTGGAAAAAGAGCATAACCAAATAAACGATTTCTGTAATAAGAATACTGAATTTATTCAGTACTACCGTTCAGGACAGAGCTGTTTTGATGAAGTTTATTTTTTGAGAGGTCGCCACGAAATAGATTTGAATCTGGAAAGTTTCTATTTCGAACGAGACCCCAAATTTTCTACCAACTTCGATTTTAAGGTTGCTAAATTACTTGCCAATGATATGTTGGCGGCTTATCTGAATTGCGAGTTGTCGAAATTGAAGTATCAGGAAGAAAACGGCTATCAAATAGATGATGAACTGCCACCTGCTAAATGGACGGACAAAAAAACGGCACTCGGAGAAATTATTTATGGTATACATGAAGAAAAGAGCATCAATGCGGGAATGATAGAAATAAAAGCATTGGCAACCATTTTCGGAAGAATTTTCAAGGTCGATTTGAGCGATATTTACCATATATTTTTAGAAATCCGAAGCCGAAAAAGCAATCGGACGGAATATCTCAATCGCTTGATTAAGGCGTTAACCCGAAGAATGGATGATGCAGACAGTAGATAAACCGATTAAATATACTATCTTTGTATGCGTAAAATAAAGAAAATAAGAAGTATATCAGATACTTCATAGATATATAACATAACGTTCGCTGAACGTCTCGATGTAGGAAACTGGTAATTTTTGAAATAAGCGAGGCAACAGATGAAGTGTTCATGCTATACGAAAGTATGGCGTGGACTCTATCTGTTTCGCTTATTGGGCATACCAGTGCCTCTACGTCGAAATGGTGTGAGCTCCACGCTTTTTTTATATTTTGTATAACATTGAAAATCATGAAGAAAATAAAATTGTACATAGCGGCTTCCATTGACGGATACATTGCAGAATCGGACGGTGGTATCGAATGGCTTTCGGAATTTCATATTGCCGAAGAAATGAATTATGGTCATAAAGAATTTATGGCTTCGATTGACACTATTATCATGGGTGGTCGTTCTTGGCGTGAATTATCAAACATGGATGCAATGGGTACATATGCTGATAAAATAGTCTATGTGGTTTCTCGCCATGATTGGGGAGAAAATAACAATATAAAATTCATTACGGGAAATGTAACTGAACGTATTGTTGCTCTGCGTAACGAACCGGGAAAAGATATTTGGCTGTTTGGTGGCGGAGAATTGCTCTCAATGCTACTTGCTGCGGATCTGGTTGATGAGATGATAATAACCGCCATTCCTATTGTTCTCGGAAACGGCATTCGCTTATTTCCGGGACAGTCCAAAGAATTAAAATGGGAGTTGCAAAGTAGTGAGAGTTATAAAAATGGAGTTGTACAAATGGTATATAAAAAGCCATAAAGTCTATTTCTGCACTTTTAAAACAACAAAAACGAGGTATGAATCTAAAAATAAGCAAAGTAACAGAGAACTATCCATATGACCTGCTTTTATTGGCGGACGAAACAATAGAAGGGATTAACAAATATCTTTTCGATTCGGAGGTATATGTGGCGAAACAGATTGACAGTAGTATTTCTATCGGTGTGTTTTGCTTGCGTCATATAAATACTGATACGATAGAAATAATGAATATTGCTGTTGCCGAACAATATCAAAATACAGGAATAGGTAGCCAATTATTGATGGAATCATTTAAGATTGCCAAAGCACAAGGATATAAAGAAATTATTCTCGGGACAGCCGATTGCGGAATAAAGCAAATCCGTTTTTATGAAAAGAACGGATTTATTCAGTACGACATAAAGAAAGATTACTTTACCAATATTTATGATGCTCCAATCTATGAAAACGGCGTTCAACTAAAGGATATGGTAATGTTAAAAAAGAGTTTGTTCCGTCCACAGATATAAGAAGTTATCACTGAAAAATAAATCATGCACTATTTAAAACTATAAAAATCATGGAGTATCAAACTCTATCCCCCAACATTGGCGTGAAGAACGTTGACGAAACCGTTCAGTTCTATACCGAAACATTAGATTATATCTTAGAAGCAGGGCGTGTAGCACCAACGGCATGTACAATTACGTTTTTTGAATAATTAGAAACTATGCAACAAAATAATTATATATTACCTGCTATTGCAGTAATTATATTCAATGACAAAGGAGAGATTCTCTTGCAAAAGAGAAGAGACACAGGAAAATGGTGTATTATCAGCGGACACGTAGAATACGGAGAAACGATTGAAAATACCGTAATAAGAGAAATTAAAGAAGAAACTGCTTGTGATGCTATTATCAAGCGTCTTATTGGGATTTATTCAAGTCCAAAATCTCAAGCCTATTACTATCCTGAAAGAAATGTACAGTATATCACGTCTTATTTTGAAGCCAAGTTGACAGAAAAGATTCAGTCAAACTTTTCAAATGAAGAAACGGAAGAACTTAGATTCTTTCAGTATGATAGGTTGCCTGATAACATGGGACAGTTAAACGAAAACTGGCTTCATGATGCCCTTAGTAAAAGCATTGTTCCCTTTATAAGGTAAACGAAGCTATGCAAAAGAAATTTTCTAATATGTAAATAGGCAATATCAGAGAAATCAGGAACAGAGATAAAGGCTTCTGTCGAATAAAACCAATATCTTTGTGCCTGAAAAGAAATGGATGAACTAAGAATAAACCGCCCAATAAGGACGCAAAGCATAAGAAAATGAGTAAAGCATTGGTAGTAATAGATATTCAAAATGATATAACAAAGAATTACAAAGAAGTAATCGGCAATATAAATACAGCCATCGACTGGGCGACCAGTAATGGTATTCACGTTGTTTATATAAGGCACGAAAATTTATCAGACGGTACAAGAACTTTCAAACCAAATACACGTGGGGCTGAATTAGTTCCGGATATGAAAATAGTATCGGAGAATATTTTCACGAAATACAAAGGAAATGCATTGACCTGTGAAGAGTTCGCAGGCTTTATTAGTAAAAACGGAATAGATGAGTTCTACATAACAGGAGCAGATGCTATTGCTTGTGTTAAATCAACCTGCTATAACATGAGTAAGGCTGGTTATACGGTTAATGTCTTGTCTGATTGTATTACGAGTTACGACAAAAGGAAAATTGATGAGATGCTTCATTATTACGAGAGTAAAGGCTGCAAAATAATTAGCTTGAAAGACCTGTTGTTATGACAAAAAAAGCCACAGTAACGAGACGCAGAAACTGTATATGAATAAGTATGGAAATAGACTTAAACATTTTGGGATATAAATTCACGCATAAACCTTTGTTGATCGGCGGAAAAGCAATGGAGTATTATGGCTTGCGTAAATCCGGGTTAGATATTGATTTTGTAGTACATAGTGAAGACCATGAAGCGCTAAAGAATAAATATCCAAATAACATCAAGGATCTGTGTGGTGATATCGGAATATGCGAATATAGTTTTGAAATGTGGAACCAAATATGCACGTTTGATTATGATTATCTGAAAGAAAACGGTGTAGTTGAGCAGAACTATATTGCGATTTCTTTAGAAAAATTATTATTCTTGAAGGCTTTGGCAATGGAACTTCCTAAGTATCACAAAGATTTGGAATTAGTTGTTGAACTAATACTGGAAAAAGCATATAAACAAGATAAACGATGAAGTTGACTTTTGATGAAATAGAGAATACAACGAGAGTTAAGATTGATCATTATTTTCTAATAGCAAGCAAGAATTGATTCTGTATAGATATTCCCAAGTTTTATTGATCACGTCATAAATATATCAAACACCCAAGTTCACCCAACTTGGGTGTTTGTCTTTTTAGGGGTATTTACACTATTTTTCGCTTGATTGTCTTACTGGCAATGATGGCTAAAAATGACAATAGAAAGAGTAATTATTTATACAATAGCATATTACTGTTAAATCAAAGAAAATTCGTACCCAACTTGGGTAAACTTGTGAAATCGACATTTCATTACTTCCGACCTTTGCATCGAATCAATAAGTAAGGAACATGAAAGTAATAACCATAGAATCGGAAGCGTATAAAAGTCTGGTGCGAAAAATCGAGCGTATTCATTCCGAAATAAAAAAGCAGGCGAAAGAGAGTGCAATCCCTCAACCCGATCCTTCGGAGGTTTGGGTAAGCGACCAAGAAGCCGCAACCATATTGCAGGTGAGCCGCCGCACCATGCAGCGATTACGCAGTAACGGGAATATAACCTATTCAATCCGGGGCGGTAAAGCGAGATACACATTGGCAGAAGTTAAACGCCTGCTATCTGGTCGAGTAATTAGGAACGATAAAACGAAAGGAGGCAAGCCATGAGTGAGGAAGACGAAGGATTGAGAGACTGGATGCAGGAATGGTTCGAGCAATTCATGGGGCGTTTTGACCGATTGGATAAGTTCATGGATATAATGAGCGGACGGCATAACGTATTGAATGGCGAACGGCTTTTAGATAATCAGGATTTATGCCAACTACTGAACGTAAGTAAACGGACACTGCAACGCTACCGTTCTGCGGGTGAACTGACCTACATAACCATACACCACAAGATATTTTATACGGAGAAAAACGTAGAGAAATTCATCCGTGACCATTTCGCCAAAGGAGATAATAATAGCGAAACAGAACTTGAACCATCCGGTTAGTTTTTCATTTTTTTGATTATTTGATGTTTAGAACCCCGTACTGTCGTGAGATAGAGCGGGGCTCGCTATTTTTGACAGACACTAAAAAAGGCGGACTGCTCCGCCTTGAAAACCGTTTCCGGTTCAGTTATGAGTGCCGGAACACATAACCGTCATCGAACCAGTAGTCGGTCATAAATAAATCGCGTGCGAACTTTTCATAGTCAAAGTAAGTTTTCGCAAATTCCGGCAGGTCGTAGCATTCTTCAACGACTTCATACGCATAATCTTCTTCATCTTTGTATGCCCCCTGAAAATCATCCTCGAAGGAGGAAATCAGGTCGTTTATATCTTTGGAACTAAGATCGTAGTTTTCGTGGTTCAGCCAGACCTCGAATGCTACCTTTTTATCATCGTCCATATCGTCTATGGCTTCGATAATTTCAAATATGTTATCGGACAGCCAGCTTTCTCCTATTAACCCGGAGGGTATATATTCCCAATCCTGAAACATCAGTTCCGGGTCTTCCTCGTCCTTGTGTAACTCGCGGCAAGCCTCGTAAAATTCTTCTTTATCGGAATAATCCGAAAGGTCTAACCACTTACCGAAAATTGAACCTTCATTATACTTAGCGTAAGTTCCTACATAAATCCGTGCTTCTGATATATTTTCCATAACCTTAATTTTTAATCGGCATCTGCCGGGTTGATTTTTTATTCAGGTGCATTTTCGGTGTAGGGATTAGGGCTGTCAAGTATTCACGGATAAAATACTACCCTGAACTTATATGGCGTGGAGATTTTTCAGTGAACCTGCAAGGCTTGTACTTTACTGCCCGTTAAGATTCCGTAAACACCTTTGCGCCATGATAGAAAATAACCCACCGGAGCAGTTGCCGTATGTGTAAGTTGGAAAATGAAAGAAGCTGGATTTTTAATGCTTACGCCTATGAATGATGGTTTTTATTTAATGATGTGGTTTCCTGTCTTAACCGATAAGGAAGATAAAAGATGCTGCCGTTTCAACCGAACGAAAGAAGAACCGTTAATAGTAAAAGATTGGGAATACCTGGTTTATAGGGGGAAAACGATGTCGCTTTTATTTATAAATGCGAGCTTATGATATGGACTAAAAGTGGTATCTTTGTAGGCCGCAATTATGTGATTAATATGCAACAAACGACCTTTCGTATAGATAAAATGGATTGTCCTTGTGAGGAAAATCTTATCCGCATGAAATTGGCGGAAATAACTACGATTGAGAAATTGGAGTTTAACCTATCCGGGCGAACGCTCGATGTATGGCATACTGGGGAAGTAGAACCGATTTCGGCAGAACTCGATTCACTTAATTTAGGATCGCACCTTGTTGTTTCCGTTGAGGAAAAAGGAGAAGTTATAGCAGAAGATGATTCCCGGCAACGAAAAGTCCTATGGATAGTCCTTGCTATTAATTTCGGTTTCTTTCTTATAGAAATGACAACCGGGCTTATTTCCCGGTCTATGGGCTTGGTTGCCGACAGCCTCGATATGTTAGCTGATACGTTGGTCTATGGTATGAGCCTAATGGTAGTCGGCGCTGCAATTGCGAAGAAAAAACGGGTGGCATTGTGGAGTGGGATTCTACAAATAATCCTCGCTTTGCTCGGTTTATCGGAGGTTATCCGGCGATTTGTAGGTTTGGAAGTTATACCGGAGTTTCAAGCCATGATTGGAATTTCGCTATTGGCTTTAGCGGCAAACTCCGTATGTCTTTGGTTGTTACAACGCACCCAAAGTAAAGATGCACACATGAAAGCAAGTATTATTTTCTCGGCGAACGATGTTATTATAAATATTGGGGTTATCGTTGCCGGGTTACTCGTTTGGTGGTTTGGGAGCAATCTACCTGACTTGATTATTGGTATAATAATATTTCTGATAGTGATACGCGGTGCTGTCCGTATTCTGAAACTTTCAAGGTAGCAAATACAAAAAAGGCATCCGAAGCCTTGCCCCGGATGCCCACCACTAAAAGATCAATGTTAAACGACTATTCCGAATCGTAAAACAAAGTCTTTCAGTGGCAAAGATACGATTAAGCGAGAACAGTGCAAAATTCATTTTAGCATTGTCGAGCGTGAGTATCTTATGAAAAGATAATGAAGATTTTACTTAGAACGTCGTTTTTTGCTACCTCCTTTATTATGCGGGAACTCAAAGACAGTTTTATAGTCCGCATCGAATTTAACCGCTGCCTCGAAAGTGCTTCCGGTCTTACTGCTTACAAAACCTTTAATAAGGGCGGTCTTGCCGTTCATCAAGAGGTCTGTAAGTTGCCCGTCCGTCAGTTCCTTTTTAGCAATGGAACGCCATACGGTAAGCCCACAGGCTTCATTCTGACACTTGGCGACTTTATTATAGATAACTACATTCCCGCTCTTGCATTTCGGGCAAGGGCATGACTGGCGGTTATCCTGCCGTTCAAAAGTCATATCAAGCAATTCGGACGTTATCTGCGAAGCATAAACCTCTATTGCTTTATGGAATGTCAATGCCTCCATATCGCCCGATGCTATCTTATTCAGGGCTTGTTCCCATTGCCCTGTCATGGCAACGTCCGCTATCTTCTTGTCCTTTACCGCCAGATAGACCACCAGCCCTTTGTTAGTCGGGACAAGGGATTTCTTTTCACGGGTGATATACTCGCGGGAAAACAGAGTTTCAATAATGGCAGCACGAGTAGCGGGTGTTCCGATACCGCAATCCTTCATCGCTTCGCGCTCTTCCTCGTTCTCTACCTCTTTACCTGCGCTCTCCATCGCCGCCAGCAATGAACTCTCCGTGTGAAGCGGTCGGGGCTTGGTCTGCTTCTCCTGAATTTCGCAATCGCGGACAGATAGACTATCACCTTCTATGAGGGCGGGTAAAACTGCCGTATCGTCCTCATCGTTTGGCTCGTCCTTAAAGTTAAATACTGACCTCCAACCGGGGACGAGCGTAACGCTCCCTTTGCAGGAGAAGTGTACGCCGCCCGCGTCAAGCGAAACGGTGGTGTTCTCTTTGATGCAACCCTCGCCGAAGGCTTCAAGCATACGCCCGGCAACCATATCGTAGATAAGCTGTTCGTCTTTGGATAATCCGGTAGCCGGATCTTCCGTAATAATCAGCGCATGGTGATCGGTAACTTTTGTATCGTCCACCGAACGAGTATTAAGCGTTGTATCGAATCTGCTGTCAATATACGCACCAAAAAGAGGATGTGAACGAAGCATAGCAATCAGGTGCGGTATTTCCTCCAGTACGTCTTCGGAGATATAACGGCTGCCTGTTCGGGGGTACGAGATTTTCTTCGCTTCATACAATATCTGTGCTATTGTCAGCGTCTTGTCTGCCGAAAACCCATGCTTACTATTGGCTTCCTTTTGAAGCGTGGTAAGGTCGTACAGCAAGGGTGGTTCTTGATTGACCTCCTTACACTCCACGCCTGTAACCTTAACCGCTCCGGCAGCTTTGACCTGTGCCGTTACTTCTTCGGCAATGGTTCGGGTAACGAATTTATCCACCGAAAGGGCGGGAAAAGCCACCGCATCTTTCGCCGTATGCAGTTTCAGACGGAAATAGGTTTGCGGCTTGAAATCCTTGTTTTCAAGGTATCGGCTGCAAATAATCGCCAGTGTCGGGGTCTGCACCCTGCCGAGCGACCAGACACCATACCCTGCGGATATAGAAAGTGCCTGACTTGCGTTAA
Organism: Bacteroides sp. 214; assembly: GCF_010501015.1. Lineage (GTDB taxonomy): Bacteria > Bacteroidota > Bacteroidia > Bacteroidales > Bacteroidaceae > Bacteroides. Next base: position 472,560 of record NZ_QVML01000002.1, read on the forward strand.
TGCCGACAAGCCAATCAGCGGTACTGCGGGCTTTCGCCGAAGCATAGAGGTTATCGTAATCACTTCCGGGGCGTAAGGTTTGAAAACCGTCTTTGATTGCTCTGTCGGTAAGTGAGCTTATCCACAAACGGCGGAACGGAAGTGAACTGCCTATATATTCAAATATATAGCGGAATATGAGTTCTCCTTCTCTTTTATCACAACTAATGATAATAGGGAAGGTGAACTGATATTTAGGTATATCTACCAATATCTTGAGTGCCGGAAACCTTTCGTCCGCTTATGGATAAGCAGCTTGACGGATAAAGCCATCCGGGACGGATTGCAGAATCTCAAGGACGGGACAATGTACGATAACCTTTTCCGGTCGGCAAAGGCAAGAAGCGAAGCAGATTGGCTTATCGGCATTAATGCTTCCCAAGCGTTAAGTATAGCTGCCGGAAGAGGGACATATTCTTTGGGACGGGTACAGACACCCACGCTGGCGATGATATGTTCCCGTTATCTTGAAAACAAGAACTTCGTTCCACAGAAGTATTGGCAACTGAAATTACACACCGGGAAAGACAGCATCGAGTTTTCGGCCCTTTCAGAAGAAAAATTCGATAACCAGCAACCTGCCATCGACAAGCTGCAAATAATAAAGGATAACGGTCAGGTGCAGGTTAAATCGGTAGACTGTAAGGAAGTGAACCAAGAACCACCACTCTTGTATGACCTTACCACATTACAAAAGGAAGCCAATACGAAACTTAATTTTTCAGCAGATAAAACGCTGTCCATTGCACAAAAACTGTATGAAGGCAAGCTGATTTCATACCCCCGTACCGGAAGCCGTTATATATCACAAGACGTTTTCGATGAAATACCGGAACGTATTTCCCTGCTGGAAACTTACGACCGGTTTGCCGGCTACGCAAAATCAATGAATGGTAGCAACCTGAATCGACGTTCGGTGGACGATAAGAAAGTTACTGACCACCACGCCCTGATTATTACCGAAAATAAGCCCGGAAGTTTACAAGCGGATGAACAGGCAATATATGAACTGGTTGCCGGAAGGATGCTGGAAGCTTTTTCGGAAAAGTGTGTCAAGGAAGTTACTTCAATTTCTCTCACCAGTGGCGAGAGTATTTTTGCAGTGAAAGGAACAGTAATAAAGTATGCCGGGTGGCGGGCTGTTTTCAACGTCCAAGAAGAATGCGAAGAAAATACCGTTTTACCAGCATTAAAAGAAGGTGAAAATTTACCCCTCTCCGATATTGAGTTACTGGAAAAGCAGACTAAGCCCAAGCCGTTACATACGGAAAGTTCTTTGTTGTCGGCTATGGAAAATGCAGGAAAGGAACTGGAAGATGCAGAACTGAAAGCCAGTATGAAGGATTCCGGTATCGGTACGCCAGCGACACGGGCAGCGATTATTGAAACTCTCTTTACCCGCCAGTATATTATCCGGGAGAAGAAAGCCCTTGTGCCGACCGAAAAGGGACTGGCGGTTTACGATGTAGTTCGGGACAAGAAAATTGCTGATGTGGAAATGACAGGTATGTGGGAAAACGCACTATCCAAGATTGAAAGCGGGGAAATGAATCCCGACACCTTCCATAAAAGTACAGAAGTTCATGCTTCACAGATAATCAGCGAACTTTTAGGGGTACAGTTCACCTTATCAACGCAGCAGGATTTAACCTGTCCGAAATGCGGAACAGGTCGGATCCTGTTGTATCCGAAAGTGGCAAAGTGTGATAATGCTGATTGTGGGCTGGTTATCTTCCGAAACAAAAGCGATAAGCAATTAACGGATAAGCAGGTTACGGAACTGGTAACAGCGAAGAAAACAGGAGTGATAAAAGGCTTCAAGAGTAAAGCCGGAGAGCCCTTCGATGCTTCACTGGCTTTTGACGACCAGTTCAACGTGGTATTCGTTTTCCCTGAAAAGAAAGGGAAATCAAGGAAATAATCTGAAGTTCCGTATCTTTACCACAGAAAATTCCATTATGAATAGAATTTATGCTATCCGTGATTGAGGATTTTTGTGGTTAGCACCCGGTGGGGACACTGGGTGCTTTTCGTAAAAGCTATTTATGTAGAATAATAGAAATGAGTACAGATATAAAAAACAAAATTATAGTTCCGAAAGACTTGCATGACTCTAAATTGCTATGCTTTCTTCATCCTAATAGATTTGAGACTGAGGATGAAAAACAAGCTGTTGAATTATTACATAAAATTTGCATGACAAATCTAACTGATTTCCATGAGTCAAATCAAATTAGAGATTTAATCCTAACAGAGGAAGAACAGAAGCTTGTTTTATTTCACGAATGGAATAATTCTGAAAACGCAGAAGTGAAATCACGCTGTAGTGATGTTCTGTGTAGATTTGAGAAAGACAAACGTTTTGTAAAAGTAACAACATCAAACAATTATCTTGTCGCTTATCAGTTCTTTGGTGAGATTGAATTTTTAATCCGCTCAATTACAGTTCGTGATATCAAGATTCTTAATACTGATGTTTTTTTGAAAGATATCATATCTGCAATTAATGATAAATTTAGTCATCCATTTTGGATTCAGAGAGTTGTCGATTCTATAAAAAAATCATACCCTGTAGAAAAACTTGAAAAATTATGCAATTATATTGAATGTCAAAAAAACAGCTTGGTTGACGGTAGTTATTCCGAAAAAAGAGAGTATATAAAAGCCCAATACTCACTTAAAGTAATAAGTAAGCAGATATTTCATAAAGAGATGGCTTTATGTTTTGAGAATGAAGCAGATGCTACTGTAAACAATAAAGAACCGAATACTTTTTATCCGAATTTAGTTGATGTTTACCAAAATGCATATAATGAAATTTTTCAAATTAAAAATCAAGCACCTGAAGAATTTGAAAGGATAAAAGGTAAGTTGCTACAAGAAAAGTCTGATTTTATGGAAATGCTTTCTCTCTGTGGTATTAAAACTCAAATGAAACTTTCTGATGATTTCATTAAAAGTGTAGAAAAATCCATTTCAAAAATTACTATAGGTAATTTTATTGACACAATTAACCTGATGCTTTCAATTCCTTTCATGACTTCGGAAGAAGTCTGCGCCTATGAAGCAGCAGTGAGAAAGGCAAGCCCTATGTCTTCTATGCTTGGCCACAATCAGTTAGATAAAAAGGGAAATGTCGTAGGCATAGCAGAGTCAGAGAAGTCATTAAAAACAGAAGCTCATATTTATTTTCGACAAAAAAGACTGTATGCAATATGGACATATATCAATCTTCATCAATGGTCAAATATAAAATCGGAAGAGGATTTAATCTATTTCTATTTGCAAAATGAAAAACCAGCATATATAGAAGACGAAAACTTGATATTTTGGACTAAAGGAATTGTTGCAGGCTTAAATAAAGACTTTATAAGTGCATCTCATATCCTAATGCCATATTTAGAACATGCTTTACATAATATTGCTGAAATCACAAAGGGAAACATAACTACTTTAGAGAAAAAACGTCAAGAGGCTCCTTCTTTAGGTGTAATTTTTCCGATGCTTCAAGATGTAATTGACGAAGAGATACTATATGAAATAGAATCCTTTCTACAAAATGGGATAGATGTCAATTTTAGGAATAATTTGTCTCATGGACTTCTAACCCATTTTGAAATTGAAAAATATGGAATCTATTTGTGGTGGATATGCTTAAAGCTGTATTTTGAGGGAAAGAATATGATTAAAATCGCTCCCTAATCAGTTTGTGTACATCCGAAGCCTTATAGTAACACCTGCCATCATCTAACTTTATATAGGGTAGAATACCTTTTGCCCGATAGCGTTGAAGTGTTCGAAGGCTGACTTTCAGTAAAAACATTAAATCCTGATTATCCAAAAGCTGTTCGCCGTCCAAGCAATTACGCTGGGTTGTCAATCGTTCGATTTTCTTGTCTGACATATCGAACCTGTCCATTATACGTTCCATCCAAGCGATGAATGTTTCTCTATCTATATGCATAACTATAACTGATTAAAAATGACCTTTGATAAAATAACTCTGATTAGAAGGGTCTTTAATGATAATTTCCTTCTCTCGCATGAAGCGGATATAACTTTTGGATGTACGTTCTTTTACATCCATAATCTGCTGTATTTGTTCGCACAAGTCTATATAAGTGATAAATGTTTGTTGGTCGAAAACTTCACGGGCTACACTTACCAGTTCTTTTTCTTTTCGCTTCTCTTTTTCTTCCCGGGGCTTTTCTCCACGATACAAGTGCATCCCGGCTTCCTTATCCCATGAAAAAAGCATTAACGGAACATCCAATGGGCTACCTTCCCGTACTTTCAAGGCTTTTACTACTGATACAGTCGGTTCATTATCCAATTCTATGGAGAGTATGGCAGCCGATTTCCGTTGCAGTTCCGACCCCAAGTGTCCACGAAGTTTTAATCCGTTCGGAACATAGTGCAACACACAAACAATACAGGTCTGATATATTCCAGCCAATCGGTAGAGTTCATCAACAACCCGTAAGCTTTCGGCTTCGTCATTGGCGGAATGTACCAAATCGGCAATACCATCTATTACAACCAACTGGATACCGCCATATTGATAATGAAATTTATCCATACTTTGAACAATAGCCTGTAAACGTTCTTTGCGGGACATCCCGGTAAGACAGAAGGCTTTCAACTCTTCCGGCTTTTCCGGTTGTTTGGCCCGCTTTAATAGGTTGGAAACATTCTTAAATAGCTGCACTTCGGATTGTTCCGTGTCATAGAGCAACACAGCTTTATGTTTGTTATTTTCGTAAACATTAATACCAAGCGTATCCACCTGGATGTTTTCTAGTCTGATTGACCCGGCAACCAACGCAGCAACATAGTTACTTTTCCCAGTCCCTTCGCCACCAGTGATACATAGGATATTCCCTTGTGTACCCAGTGGCACATCCCCGGCTGATATAATTTCCTGTGCCTTTGCCGGAGGATTATTAAAATCTATTTCGCACGATTTCAGCATAGTCATAGTATCGCTGTATAGAGTATCTAAAAAATCAAGGAAGAGTTTCAGGAACGATTCACGGCTATTCCCAAGTCTGAAATAATCGGATATATCTTTCTCTTCTTTTGTTCCTGAAAGTGGTAATAGAAGTCGTTTTACACTGTATTCTGCCAACTGTTTTTCATGTTTGGAAGAACTCTCAAGCCCAGTTTTATCCATATCATAAAGTAGGATGATATGTTTGAACCGAAAAGAAAGCTTGTGAATGATGCTTGCCGGAATGTTTACAGTTTCACTATTAAAGCATATTGCATGAAACCCTTTTGCTGCAAGGGAAAGAACATCTTTTTCGCCGCCAGTGATAAAGACAGTATCGCCTTTGGCTGGTAATTGTTCTAATCCGAAGCAATAATTGTCGCCAATCTCTCCGCCATATAAAAAGCGTATTTTGGAGAAGGGACGATATAGTTTGATAAATCGCTTGTTTTTGTAGCCGAAAATCGGTTCTTCTGGTGATGAAGAGATCGTATAAGGCTTGCCTTCTGAATTTTCACTTTTGAACTCCCAAACTGAACAGACTTTATATTGTGCCAACAGTTCGGAACTGATGTCGTATTGTTTCCAGTAATCTAATTCTACAGAGGAGAATTTTTGTTCCTGAAAAGTGTATGCCTTAGATCGCTTTTCGGAGATAGATATGGTTGACTTTGCAATTTGCGGAACTTGAGCTTCTGTATCTTCTGATATCCCCAACGACAAATCACAGTTTATAGTTTTCAAAATTTCCATAAAGTCATTGGAGTTATTACAGTTCAATCCTTTCAGTTTACCAATAAAGGAAAAGCAATCACCACTATATTCGTCATTCCCGAAATCTTTCAGTTTATATACTCCTGTTTTTCTATCGAAATAAACATTACAGGATGCTTTACTGTCTTCATATAATGGGTTCAGGAAATTCCGACCGACACGCCACTGTCCAGTGATGTAATGTCTGAAAACATTCAACCCGTTTGCCGTCCTATTTAGTATTTCGTCTTTCCTTAACATGAAGCTTGTGGTTTGTTATTAAATCTTGCATAGACTCCTGAGTACTTTTTATCAAGCGACTTTCAAGCAGGCGTTTGATTTCTCCTATTTTGTAGAAATTCCGTCCCCGGATTTTAGAATAGCTAACCTCACCTTTGGAGCGAAGCCGTTGCAATGTTCTGTCGCTGATTTTTAAGAATGTGCAGACTTCGTAACTATCCACCCATATTTCATCTTCATTTATATCTTCTGACTCCTGATGGTCGAGAACATAACTGGCAATGACATTAATTTTTGCTTGCAATTCCTTGAAAGCTTTTGATTCCATTGTTATCACTTCCATAATGGTAACTTATTGATTCGGTGCAAAGTTCGGGCGTTTCTCAATGTTCGCTAACGAGGCCGGTATGACTTTTCTTGAATATTTTACCCAAGGCGTTCGTTTACAGTTTATTAAAATTGAAATTCCTCTGAAAAGCAGAAAAAGAAAATAGAGGTAAGGCCGGGGTAAAATGGACTACAAACAAAAACACCCGATTCTGACATTAATTCAGGTCAAAAACGGGTGTTTGAGAAGTATTATCGAACAATACCGACCCCGGTATTATTTCCTACCCATACGTCGTAAGAGAACATCCCTTAATTTATCAAGAAATGGTGTAGGTGTATTCCGTATTTTCAAATCGTCCAGAACTCTCGAAAGATTCCCATCCAACTGAATATTAAACACGTTTTGGATATAATCGTAAAGCTGCGTAAGTGGTACATCGCCAAATGTTTTGGCGCTATCCCAAGAGAAAATTTGTTCCTGCAATTCCGTTTTTGTCCCCTTCCATGTCTTTTTTGTTGCGGGGAAATTAAAAGAACATGCTGACAAACCATTATCATCCAGCAGTTCCATCTCGTGCATCAAATAAGCAGAAAGCATATCATTCGCTAAAATTTTAGCTACTTTGAAATCACAATTTGTAGAAAAATTAGGATCAAATTCGTAATTGAACGATTCGAGATATTGCTCCATATCAGGTTTGCCACGCAGAAAATAAGCAGTATCCAGATGAGAAGAACACGAACGATAGTAACGAATAAAGTCAAGCCGCTTAGAGTTATATCTATTTATGCCATCCAATATGTCGTTTAGGTATTCTCGTTGCATATCTACACCCGTAGGTCGACTCATTTCAATATTATAGACTTTTCGATAATATATTAAACGAGAGCATAATCTGGGTTTTATGTCTTTGAAGAAGAATATTTCTTCCTCCTCGTCTTTAAAAGTATGTGACAGGATGAATACCTTTAATTGACAGACTGCATCGGAAAGCATGCGAGAAGCCTCCAAAGATTTCGTGATCATGCTGGCTTCTGAACATTCTATTTGCTCAATCTTAGCATCAACCATTTTTCTAAGACTGGTAGTAAAATTAATCATAGGCTATTATGATATTTAAACCAAAAACAGAAAAGAGGATAGTTGTTTTGCATTACCACACACCCTCTTTTCTTGTTCTTTGAATTTATCTGTTTCCTTTACTTACCAATTCTAATCGTCCTAATGCAACAGTACTTTTTATCATGCCAAATGCGACTATCGCTTGCTTGCCTTGTATTTCCAAGACACTACCAACGGCAGTTTGACCATTTAACCGAACGCAATCCCCTTTTTCAATAATGAGAGATTCAGGAGAAGATACTTTAGTTACTTCACCGGATTTTACTTCGTTTGACTTCGGCTTTTCAGTTGACTGATTTTCAATCGAATCAATCTCCTTGCGTTTATCTTCCCAATAGATTTTATCACGGGCAATAGATTGCAGGAAGTGATCCATATTGATGAAATCTTCTCCTATTTTAGCCGAAGAATCTATAATAATATCCTCAGGAAGACCAATCCGCCTTGCAACTTCAACTGCAAATGAACTTCCCGGATTTCCGATAGAAAGCCTGTATAATGGCTGCATACGTTCTGCATCATAAAGCATCGCTCCGTTTATAATTCCGTCTGTTTCATAAGCGAAGTGCTTCAAATTCTGAAAGTGAGTTGTAATAATACCGAAGCTATGTTTGTTGTTAAACCTGTCAAGCAAAGTTTCAGCAATTGCACCACCGATTTGTGGCTCTGTCCCACTTCCGAACTCATCTATCAGGATAAGTGTTTTGCTATCGCAGTTTTCTACAAAAAACTTCATATTCGTCAAATGCGAAGTATAGGTACTTAAGCTATTTTCTATACTCTGTCCATCACCTATATCTACAAAGATGTGTTCAAACATTCCTGTTCTTGAACTTTCATGTACAGGAATAAGTAATCCGCATTGTAACATATACTGTAATAGTGCAACTGTTTTTAAACAAAGTGATTTTCCTCCGGCATTCGCCCCTGATACGATTAACAACCTATTTTCCTGATTAAGAATAATATCTAAAGGATATGCTTGTTTACGTTGCTGCAATAACTGTATATTTAGCAATGGATGTATAGCTTGCTTCCATTCAACTTGCTGTTTGTTTTCGAATGTTGGCTTAATACCATTGATTCTCACGGCAAATGATGCTTTAGCACGAATGAAATCTATCTCTCCCATGAATCTGTAGGAGTGTACAATCTCCGCAATATGTGGACGAACAAGGTCTGTAAATGTAATAAGTATCTTTATTACTTCCCGGCGTTCATCGGCTTCCAGTCCTTTAAGCCGGTTACTTGCTTCTACAACTGCTTCCGGTTCGATATATACAGTTTTGCCACTACCTGACCCCTCGTGAACAGTTCCTTTAATTTTTCGCTTGTTGGCTGCTCCGACCGGAATCATCATACGACCATCACGTACACTTAATTGTGTATCCCTTCCGATAAGTCCCGCTTTTTGTGCATCCCGCATAGCAGTCTGCATGTTGCGTGTAATAGCTTTAGTCGCTTCCAGCTTATCCCTGCGAATATCTGCAAGCCTGCGTGAAGCATTGTCTTTTACTTGACAGGATTTGTCCAATATTGAATTTGCTTTATCTACAATCAACGGAAAGACTTTTATATTATCTGCCATTGAAGTAAGGGCAGGATATTTACTCTTTTCTGCATCCGTTTTTGCACTATGCAGGAAGGTTACTATATCGTTGATTGTTTGAAGGGAGTTCATTAAATCAGAAATCTCCTCTTCTGAAAACCAAACAGTAATATCCTTTTCTATTCGTGATATCGAACTGCGAACATCCAAGAAGAAGTTTGTGGGAAAATCCTCCCTATTACGTATAATTTGTGTAAACTCACTTGTTTGCTCTAACCATTTTTCAATAGTTGCGTAATCTGTTGAAAAAGTCATTGCTGTAACTTGTTCTTCTCCGAGTGGAGACAAACATTTTTCTGTAATAAACTGACGGATTGTATCTATTCCTATTTTTTGTTCAAAATTATCTGGATAAATCATGATCTCATATAACATTATGATATCGGCTGTCGGTTATTATAAAACTAACAGACCGATATACTGTTGATAAAAAAAGTAATTGAATAAAAACTGAGATTTCCCATATTCCGACAAGATACGGTATTTCAATAGGTGGGGATGTTTTAGAATTTATATCCCTATCTATTTAGTATCATTGACATCTCAATAATAAGAGATGCGAATTCGTAATATGGTATTTATACGGAAGCAAAATACATAAAAATATATTTTAAGTTTTGTTTAATTTATTATAGTTCCTCCCAATCTGACTTACCACTGGAATGGGAAATACTGTTTTTCAAGAGGTGGAAACAATTTGTTATATTCCTCTGTTTCTTCCTGTGGCAAATTAGCTAAGAAAGGAGATTGATAGAATTTTCCGTGTATATCTTTCATTCCATTCGGGATAAGTTCCATACCCATGAAAGCGTCGAAGTTTTTTCCATCTTCTGTGGTAATGCCAAATTTATCACAGGTTTGAAAACCCAATCTCGGATAGTAATCAGGAACACCCAAAATGATGATCCCACAATATCCCGCGTCTGTAGCCATTTGCATTGTTTCTTGTAGCAGCAATTCACCAACTCCACATCCCCGCCAGTCTACACTTACGCCAAGAGGCCCGAATGTTAAGACATCATGTTGCTTATCTCCATCTTGCACGTATGCAAGGGAATAAAAAATAGCACCGATGATTTCACCGTCTTTCAATAAGATACGGCTAAGTTTCGGCAGATATTCCGCAGAGTTACGCAATAGGTGAACCAGATAATGTTCGTCCGCTCCTTTTTGAAATTTGTTCCAAAAAGTTTTTTGCAACATTCGTTCAACTTCGTGATAGTCTTCCAGACGCTCTTCTCGTATTTCAACTTCCGAACGAGTTAGCCAAGCCTTGCGTGGTGATTTCCATCCAAACTCTAATGCTAGATCTGCATTGCCGAAGTTTTCCGATGTGAATCCCTCATTTTTGAGAAATTCTATTGTAGTAGTGGATGGCGGGACTGCTATAATAATCTGTTTTCGTTCGATTTTTGCCCATTCTTTCGCTACCTCAATAAGACTGTGTCCGATACCTTGTTTTCTGTATTTTACATCAACCCATAATACATTGATGCGAAGTCCTCTGTTTGTTGTTTCTGGGACTGCTTCAATTGCAGCTACCAGTTTTTCGTCTATGAGAACTCCCCATGCGCACGTTTGTGAGCATGATTCTTTATACAATCTGCTTTCAGTTTGGCATTCTGTTGGTATAATTTGATTCTGCCACTGTTCTTTAGGTAAATGAATAATGTTATATTCATTACTATGTTTTTTATTAGAAATACCCATGATTCCGTATTTTTAATACAATACAAGCCAACAGCTTTAATAAAGCTGACAGGTCAATATTCGATTAATAAAAAGTAATTGATTAAAAACAGAAATTTCCCATATTACAACAATATACACTCCTTTACTATAAATATAGGATATCGCAGAGACAACACCCAATAATCTATAAGTGTAATAGGCTTCTCAAAAGATTAGAGAAGCGAACTTGTAATATGGTATTTACACGGACTCAAATCGCATAAAGGCATTTTCTTTTTTGTGGCTGCAAAGGTAAGTACTTTTTTCTAAAAAATGAAGAAATATTTTTTATTTCTCAGATTGTAAGGTGATGAACTATGATATCATACCTTTTTATATTCTACCATTAAGACGCCAGAAGGAAAAATCGCATTATTCAACAACTCCCATTTTGACTCTTTGGGCTGTTCTGGAAATAAAGAAATACCTTTGCCAAGAATAACAGGAATATAAGCTATCTGCATTTCGTCTACTAAATCGGCAGCCAAGAACATTGAAATCAACTCGCCACCGCCAAATAGCCAAATGTTCTTTCCCGGTTCATTACGCAGATCGGCAATGCGTTCAATCACATTCTCCGTAATGAATTTAATATTTTCTTTTTCTTCCCATCATGACGAGAAACTACATAAACCACTTTGTCGGCATACGCACCCATCGCATCCATATTTGATAATTCACGCCAAGAACGGCCACCCATGATAATCGTATCAATCGAATCCATAAATTCTTTGTAGCCATAATTCATTTCTTCAGTAATAGGAAATTCCGAAAGCCATTCGATGCCACCGTCCGGTTCGGCAATACGCCCGTCAAGCGATGCAGCAATGTAAAGGATAATCTTTTTCATGTTTTTTTGAATTTAATTGTTCATACCATCGCTCGCTGTACTTCAAAAAAAGAAGCGTGGAACTCACGCAGTTCCAACACGAGGTACTGGTATACCCTTTGAAAGAAACAGGCAAGCCCACGCCATACTTTCGTATAGCATGAACATTGCGCTATCAGTCTCTTTCAAATGAAAATTACCAGTTTCCGTGTTGAGACGTTCAGCGAACGTTATGTTATATCTAAACGGACGAATCCGTTAAATTCTGTATTTTGATGCAAAGGTACAAATCTTAGCCGATTTCAATTACCTTTCCGGGATCAAATGTGTGATGTTCATTATGGGATACATATCCCAACTGGTTGCTCACGCATTGCGTTTTCCCTATAATCTTATCTATATTCCGGTGTGAATGACCGTAAATCCAGTATTCAATCGGACTATTTTCGATGAATGATTTCAATTCGACCGTAAATGCTCCATTTATTTTGCTTCCGGCAAAATCAGATGAAGCTAATTGGAATGACGGAACATGATGTGTTACGACAATGATGTGGTCGGCTGTACTTCTTGCAACTTCATTCTGAATGAAATGAAAACACTTATCGTGTTCACGGTTAAAATCAGCAAAAGTCAATGTTTCTCCTTTGTATAAAATTCGGTGAAAGTCAGTAACCCCACGTTCGGTAGGGTAGGCTTCTTCCAATGGGATTTTCGCCCACAATGTTGAAACAATAATATCGACATTCTCAATCCTGACAACTGCATTGTAGTAACATTTTACATTATCTCGGATTGAACAAACCAGACCTTGAGGCATTTCTGCTAAATCGTAGTATTTGTACAGTTCGTGGTTACCCACAGCAACGAGAACTTGTTTGTAATTCTCCGAAGCCCAATCCCAAAACGGATGCTTATTGTAATTGTCATCGTTCAGGTACCCTATATCACCTGCAAGAATAAGAATCTCTCCTGCCGGGAGAAGCGGATTCTCCTTTAGAAACCTCGAATTATCATGAAATTCAAGATGTAAGTCTGATGCGTATTGAATTTTCATTGCTATTTAATTCCGAATATTTCTTTCATAATCTCTATAAATCCCCTGATATCACTGTCGGTACGTTGCAAACTATCCCGCAAAGATTGGTTTGGCAGAGAATCTTCTATCATTCCAATAAAGGCAACCAATTCACTCTTCATCGTAGCCGACAATTCAACAGGAGTGAATGGATCGATGCGCATAGCCAACAACTTGAAAACATCATCACGGTGCTTTTTGATATCACTGCTACGAACATTCGGGTTTGTTTTCTTTTCTTCCGTAAGATTCAGAAACGCTTTTACCTTTAAGCATAAAAGAGATAATGGATCTGCAATACGAACACCTTCCTCGATGATGCTACTATTAATCGTCTGATGATAGTATTCTTCATCCATCAGTATAGCTGATAAACTTGAAATGTCTTCGCCAGCCGGAATGGGTGTCAAATGAAATCCTGTCGGTTCTCCCAATACATCAGGAAACTTTGACAACAATTCAATTTGAACCGGAAACCCATTTTTAGGGTTGATAAACCGGAATAATTCGGTTGCCGGTTCTTTATCGTCTCGTTTTCGTTCACGGTTTTTGTATTCACCCAAGTTAATAAACTCCCAAAAGCGCAGAGCAAATTCAGGGGTCATCTTCTCAATGACTAATATCATGTCGATATCGTCGGTTGCTCGTGGGCGCATATCTGTATCCCGCAAAGCTATGTCGCAAGCTGTTCCGCCAATGATAACATAGTTGTCTTCAAATCCGGCGAAGTATTCTTTGAATATTTCCAGTCCTTTTACCATTTCATTTCTTCAATCATAATTTCCAACTCCTTTTCAATCCGGGAATCCGGCTCGTCCTTCATTGCCAAATACAATGAAAGTTTATCGACAATACCACCATTTGACTCATAAGGTATCGTTGCCGGATATCTCCATACTTCTATTTTGTACAGACCTTCTATTTCGTTATAGTGTCCATCCTTTGAATTAAATTGCTTATCCCATATTGCCATTGCACCATATTGTTCCGGATTTAGGTGTGAATAATGCGATAAGGCATTCACTCCGTTTGTACTGAAATTACCTTCGGGTATCGAATCGCAGTAAAAAACTTTTTTTATGGGTGACGACAAGTGGTTTTGTGCTTTCAACCAAAGTTCCCGTTTAGAATCCTTGAAGCGAATGTATTTAATCCCTGAATCCCGTATTTCAGCAGTACATAGCTGACAATCTTCGAGGCTTGTTATTGCACGTGCCAATGTCACATAATTATAGGGGACAAGTTCTTCCAATCTCTTAATTGTAAGCTCGTTTTCACTGTTCTCTTTCAAAAGATAGTATAATAGCACGTATTGTGCACCGGGTGTTAATTGGGACTGAGTTTTCTTTTCTCTTCTTTTAGCTTGAATATTAGCGATTAAAGAAGGTAAGAAAGCATATTTGTCTGAAACGATAAAGTACACACCCTGGCTTATCAATCGCTCCCGTTCATAATAAGGCAATGAGCCTAACAAAACGACAACGGGCATACCCATGACATTACCAACCTGTTGGGTGATTTTCTTATACTTCAAGGGCGTTATGGCTTCCTTTTCATTTTTTGCTTGGATAACGCATAAAATCTGATGGTTGAAGTCAATGGTATAAAACGAAAACCTCAAAAGCATATCTGCATTAAGCCCCCGTAGTTTATCCCGTTGTACCGGAATCAACTCTTGTGATGCTCCTAATATGGATATAATATTGCTCATATTCAGATGTTATCATTTGTATTTTGCATCGTTATCATACATGGTGATAATGGTGCAAAAATAGTGATAATAATCGAAACCTCAAATAAATACTACACAGAATTGCTTTGAAACAGCTAAATCATTTGGGATGTCCGCCTAAAATGAGAAGAGAATTTGAGGTTTATATGGATTAAATAATGTAATGGTCATTAAGTTAATGGCGGTTACATTAATCAAGAAAAAATAAAGCAAATGTTGTCCCAGTGCAAGGTGCAAGTATCTATATAGATAAGCTTGCACCTTGCACCGGGGATAAATATTTGATATACAGTATAGTTGTATATCCAAAAAAATATAGTAATTTTGAACCTAAGATTATTGCAGACAAAGGTTAGACAGAGAAGGACAAAGTAGTCATTTTTTCTCGTAACCAATTCGTAACCTGCATGTCGATTGCCGACGAATCATTCTGATATATAGAACTTTGGAGAAATTGGTTCCGTTCCCTCTCTTTTTGTTGGTGATTCTATTCTTACGCACAAAGTTTAGCCAACCTAAAGATAAAGAATGGTATATCTCTTACTCCCCTGAACTGTGCTCTAAATGCTTTTACCTTCGCATTGAATGATTTTGTTGCTGCATTGGTTGCTCTGTTTTCAAAGTAATTAACGGATCGTTAAATAGTATAGGCGTGTGCTCCCAATACTTGACGCGTCAAGTATAAAGAGTACACGCTTCAAGTATAAAGAGTTGACGCGTCAAGTATTTGGGACCGAAATACCCCTCTCAGAAGCGCCTTATCGCAAGGTTGTTTTTTGGGGAAATAGGTAGAAATATAAAGGGAAGACAAGTACCAACAAAGGTTTTCTACTTGAGCCCTTACTACCTTGACACACCCTCACTCGATTTGTCTGTTTTATTTCCTTTTGTCCTTATAGGAACCCTTTACCATCTTGGTAAATGACCTCTCTTGCTTCCTTTTCTCATGTACAGAAGCTGTATAATGCCAGGCTTCTCGGCGAAGTTTAAGATAGCTTTCGTATACACCTCGATCTATCTCTCCATTCTCTACCGCTTCGATTACGGCACATCCTTTTTCATGGATGTGCTGACAGTCGCTAAATCGGCATTTACCTTCATAAGCTGATATATCCAAGATCTCTGACAGGTTATCGGCATTATCGTTTGTAACACCAAACAGCTTTACACCCGGAGTATCAATCAGTACACCCGAATCCGCCATCAAGACCATCTCCCGGCGGGTTGAAGTATGACGTCCTTTTCCGTTTGAGTCACTAATTGCACCTGTCAACAAAAGCTCTTGTCCGCAAAGCGCATTGATCAACGTGCTTTTACCCGCACCCGACATGCCTGTAAAGACAATGGTTTCTCCCGGAGAGATAAACGCCCGAAGTTGATTAATACTCTCCATCGATTCCACGCTGGTATAAAAAACGGGTATCTTACCGGAAATATGCCTCAGAGCATTTTCTGTTTCTTCCCTATTGAAGCCCAAGTCTATTTTGTTCAAAACCAATACGGGTTGAATACCTTCGTCTACGGTTTGTAACATGAAACGCTCGATGCGGCGGACATTAAAGTTTTCATCCAGACTTTGCACGATAAAGGCTTTGTCTATGAATGAAGCGATTGCCTGCCTTTCCGAAACAGTACCACTTTTCAGCCGGTAAAGCGTCTTTTGCCGGGGCAATAAATCAAGAATAAGACCTTTGTCTGTGTCGATGGATTGAAAAATAACCCAGTCGCCTGTGCAGGGATATTCGGATGAGCTCTTGCCGTAGAGCATATTTCCGGCAAGTTCACAGGTGTAGAATCTCTCTTCGGCAACTACTTCGTAACGGGTTTTATGGGTGACTGTTACCCGCCCGTGCAGAAGGTCTTTGAAATTAGAATCTTGTTTTTGTTGGAACAGTTCTTCGTTCCAACCGTATAGCTGTAAATTATTCATTGTTGTGTGATTGCGCCTTGTGACATGACAACAGGAACGTAATACGCCTACCGCAAGTCATAAGTGATTATTATAATATAGATATATGAAAATAACTCCGGCAAGACCATGCCCGAGTATAGACTAAGGGATAAGTTCGGCAGGACGCCGGAACTTATTTACTACACCAAATCCTTCTTTGTTGTTGTCATAGGGAGGCAAAGATACGATATTTCTCTGTATTCGCTTTTCTTTATTCGCTTATAATTGTATTACAGTAATGAGTTGACTTAAAAAAACTTCAACCCAATAATCCCGGCAATAATCAGGAAAGCAGAAAAAAGACGCATAAACCCCATAGAATCATTGAAAAAGAGAATACCGATTGTGATTGTACCAATAGCTCCGATGCCTGTCCATACGGCATATGCTGTACCAATCGGGATATTTCGTTGAGCAAGATAAAGAAAGTAACCACTCAAAGCCATAGAGACTACGGACATCGCAATAAACAAGAACTTGTGTGAAGTAGATGAAGCTAATTTGAAACCGAGAGGCCAGCCTATTTCAAAGATGCCTCCCAAAATAAGGAATAACCATGCCATAATTTATTGATTTAGGATGGTCGTCCATCTGTTATTAGTGTATAGCCGGTCGTCCGACATGGCAAAGATACGATATTTTTCTGTATCTGCCTTAAATGTACTACTTTTACGATTCAAATCAGGACAATGACAATCAAACAAATAACAGAGAACAAAAAGCAATACCTGGACCTACTGCTTTTGGGCGATGAACAGGAAAGTATGATCGACCGCTATTTGGAGGCAGGCGATATGTTCGCCTTGTATGATGAGAATCTGAAAGCAGTATGCGTTGTAGCTCACATCGATAATGAGGTTTGCGAGTTGAAGAATATAGCCGTCTATCAGCAATTCCACAGACAAGGATATGGGAAAGCCCTCATCTCGCACATCTCAAAGTATTATAAAGATAAATACAACAGGATGCTTGTCGGTACGGGAGAAACTCCTTCGAACCTTTCGTTCTATCAACAATGCGGATTTACGTTATCTCATCGCATTAAGAACTTCTTTACAGATAATTATGTCCATCTGATATTTGAAGAGGGAGTCCAGTTGGTGGATATGATTTACTTAAAGAAGAATTTGAAATAAAGATTACAACGGTTTTACTGGAATACATTCTTGCTACTTTTTGAGTATTCTCTTTAAGTTCTCAACACTCAATAAATTTACCGTCTCGAATCGTCCTTTATAAAATACAGCCCAGTTGTTGAAAACGCAAGGCAATTCTTTCGCTTTTTGCAGTGTATCCACTTGAATTAAGGAGGCGGGAATATCGTGTGTGTCGCAATACTGTTTTAAGATTTCAATGGTTTGATAGACAAACGGACACTGCATACTATAATAAATGATCAGTTCTTCACTGTTTATTTCTTGTGTCTTAACGTTTTGTGCGAATTGCGGCGTTGTCCCGTCGAAAGAAAGTGCAAGTAATTCATAGCCGTTATCAGTCGTATCAACTACTTCAAATCCAAACCTCTTGGCAAACGATTGGTCGGAAAGCCAAGCTTTTTGCTTTGTTGATCCGAGCATACATATGCCTGATTTGCCTTTCGCTTTGGCATCAGCCACGCAATACTCCAACAATGATTTCGCATATCCTTTTCCTTTGTATTCGCCTAAGACCCACAAGCAATAGAGATAAATGTAGTTGTCGCCGACGATGGGAACCCAAGCTGTTTCAAGCGGAGCGTATTCAATGAAAACTGTTGCCTTTGCATTCAACTTCCTAAAGACATGGCCTTCATTAAGTCGATCAGTAAGCCATTGTCGCTTTGCTTCTATGCCCGGGTGAGTTACTTTGCTGCGGATAATACAGCATAGATGTTCGTTAGCAATGTTTTCCGGTGTTATGTTTATGAAATCGACATTCATATTATTACCTTTCTATAATCTCCGTCTTTCTTTTTCATAAATCCATTACTTAATAGTGCCTTTATGGAGAAAGTGTTTTCTTCGGAAGGGTCTGCTGCTATCTCACGTCCGCCTAAAGCTGTGATTTTTTCTTCTAACTGCTGAATAACAATTTTGCTGATGCCTTTATTCAGATACTCCTCTTCCCCAATCAGGTAACCAATTTCAAAGGTATGGTTTTTCTCTGTTACATCTCCATATAAGCTTTCGAAATCATGCCCTTCCTCTTCTAATTCTTTCAGAAAGAAGCAGTCGACATAAAGGCAGTAGCCTATTTTATGCTCGTTGTGGTGAACAATAAAGTGAGTTAGAAAATTGTACTTGCCGTCTTTGTTGTTAACTTCTTCTAACCAAGCTTTGCGTTGTTCTTCTCCATCGGGACAGAGCCATTTATAAACATAGCCTTTATTGAGCCATTCCTCAAATAAAGGCATATCTTCTTTAAGTAGAGGCTTTAATAGGATGTTTCTTTTGTTTATTACCATGCATTCTATTCTTTTATTGCATCTCTTATTTCTTTTATCAATTCATAGAAGCTTTCTTCTGTCGATTTACCTGCTGTATCAATCAGAATTCTATCTGTCGCCCATGCATGATACTCCCTACTTTGGATTTCATTCCATGTAGGGAGTGTTAAACCTTTCACTTCGCTACACCGGTTTTCAGCTCGTTTTTTATGTTCTTCTTTATCCGAACAGATTACTTCGATATTAATGTACCGGCTATTGCTTTGTATAGCTACTTCTTCCCATTCTCTACGGGTAAGGTCTATCGGATTGCATGAATCGGCAACTACATTATGCCCCAAGTCCAGATTGTTGCTTGCTATGCGGTAAGCCAAACGGTATCCTTCGCTTTGTACATTGTAGTTGCATAAATCTCGCAATGCTTGTTCTATGGTATCAATTCTCAGATAGGCAGCATTGTACTCCTTGACAATCAGTTTTGCCAGACTTGATTTTCCCGAAGCGGGCAATCCCGATAGAATAAACAGTATGGGTTCTGAAGCCTCCATTTTTCGATTGTTTATTTTTATAACTCTGATTGATTCAGCGGAGAATACAACTCTATCAGATTCTCTTCCGGGTCGTACAGATGCACAACACGCATTCCCCAACCTGGCATATCTATTGGCTCATTAATAAATTTAAGTCCTTTTGCCGAAAGTGCTTGATAAGTCTCATCTACATTATCAACTTCAAAAGATATCATTGATTTTTCGCGATAACCTGTGGGTTGCGTTTTGTCGGCATTACCAACAGCGGGAGCCATATAATCGGAGGTAAACAAGGCAAGTCCCTCTATTCCGTCGGCTACTTTGAAGCTGGCATAACAGTCTTCAACATCCCAGGCGGCTTCCAAGCCAAGTTGTTGAGTGTAAAAATCAAAACATTTCCGATAGTCTTTGACTAATAGTCTTACGTTACTGAATCTCATAGTTCTTCTGTTATTAATTTATTAATCTCTTTTATAGTCTGTAAATCCTAATCTATTGCCCGAAGGGTCGTTCAATTCTACCGCCCAACCTGTCCGTATCTTAAATGGTTCGGATAGAAAGACAATGCCTTTGGCTTTCATCTTTTCGTAAACCGCTTTGGTATCTTCAACCTCTATCCAAATGGCAGGTATTGTGTTCGGCATCTTGGTTTTGTCTTTCAGAATAATTGCCGGCTCTTCATTGCCGACCTTGAAGGCTACCATGCCCTGTTCTGCAAACTCGAATTTCTTTTCCAATCCCAATACTTCGGAATAAAAATGTACGCTTTCCTGATAATTGTTAGCTGGCAGGAAGTAGTTATCATAGTTCTTAATTGCGGTAGGCTCTACTGCATCTTCTGTTATCGTTAGGATATGCCCGTTGTTATCGAAGATGGCAAACTCGTCGGCTCCATAGAATGTTTGATGCATCTCTTTGGCGATAGATTCTGTTCCCTGAAGCTTTTCGTACAGTGTTTGCATGCCTTTCATCTTTACATAAAAGGTTATAGCACCCAACACCGGCCGACCAGCTAACTGCGGATATTCTTCGGTTAAGTTACCCATTTCCTGAAACATAAGCGTTGCTCCGCCATTAGCAACCATTGCCCATTGCAAACCTCCGGTTGGAGCGGGAACACTCATTATCAGATTGAAACCTAATGTCTCGGTATAGAACTGTACTGTTTCATCGACGCTCTTTACGCCAATATTGGGAGATAGGGTTTGATATTCCATGGCTTTCCTCTTTTTTAAGTGCAAAAATACAATACCGGTTCGAACTGTTTCGTGTAAAAAACCGACATTCTACACAGTGTGTTCCGATGGAGAGATACTTCCCAATCGCTGAAACTCTTTATTCATGTGCGAGTGATCGTGATATCCGCAGGCAATGGCTATTTCGTACATGCTTTCATCCGGATGGGCTTTCATATAACTGCGAACAGACCGGAAACGCATGATGTTACTGAATACTTTGGGAGAGATACCGATGGTTGTTTTGAATCTACGTTCGAATTGTCGTTCCGATAGGCAGACCTCTCCGGCTATCTCCCTGACAGATACATGTCCGTTATTGCTTTGAATAAGAGAAACGGCATGCCTGATTTGCCTGTCGGGCAGATATAACTTGTGCATACGCGCCAGTAAATAGGTGTTGATATAAGCAACCCGTTCCTGCACATACTCCATCTCAGGTAATCGTTCATAGAAACTTTCATCAAACAGGGTTTCAGCAAGCGGAAGCTCTATGTTCCGGTTGGTAATTCCGAAAATAGGCATACGGGTAAATGCGGTAATTCCTGCCGGCGCAAAGCGGATTCCCATCATTTGCACCCGTCCCGGCTGATAGGTTATTTCCAATAAAGAGGTCATGGTACCGACAAGCATAGGCAAGCCGGCTGAAGGTTGATTACTTCCGAAATCGAAGATAATATCTACACAACCGTCGGGGAGAATCCTATGCGTAAATGGATTCTCTATTACATCATCTGTAACCCAATAAGTTTCTATCAGATGCTGTAAGCGTAGGTCGGGTGGATATTCTTTATACATACTTTATTGTATTATTCTTTTTAACCAGCTCTCTAAATAATTCAACTGTTCTTCAATGCTGTCCATTAGTGCCTGACGAACATCTGATAACAAATTATCTTTTATCATAATACTACAGATTCATAATTTTATTTGATAAATTCGTGATTGTTCTCCCCAAGGATGATATCCTTGTCCGATATAATAAAACCATATTGTTATTTCATCAACCGTATCCTGATTGAGAAACTTTTGTATACAAATGTAGATAAAAATCTTCGATTTGTGTAGAATTGTATAAAAACATATTTATTGAAATTATAGTTGTCTTTGCATCATAATTTCCAACAATATAACCCAAAAAAACTTTGCTCAAGACAGCAAATAGGCAACTCGCTGAATATGTAAATGTTAAGCAAGTTGTCGGCAAAACAGTTTTAGATGCTTTGGTGTTTTATCTGGTACAAGGTCGAATAGTGAAGATTCTGTAATCGCAATAGCTAATTTTCGTCAATTTGCTCTGTTTCACCCCAGTTTTGGCAAAGAACGGTGACTTCATTCCAAAAATCGTTGATGCGGACAATGTCTTGCAAGGCGTAAAGAAGCTATTTCATCGAAGTATTTGTTTACCGCTTCTGTGTTTAAGTCCCAAAGTTTTATTCTCATTTTTTTTAGTTGTTTAGGATTGAACAATTTTTACATTTCTAACAAAATTGGATTGTTTGTTAATTCATAGTTATTATCGAGTAACGAAGCGTTTACAAATATTGTATTCTCGATTTTCTCTATACCGCGAGCTTTGTGTATATGCCCAAAAAGGTGGTATTGAGGTTGAATGGTTAATACTTGTTGCAACAAAAGAGGGTCGCCGTAATGGATGTTTTCCGAAAAGTCCAGCACGGAATAAGGTGGTTGATGTGTTATAAGTACGTCAGTGTCTGTCGGTATCTTCGATATTTGCTTATCATATTTGTCCGACAAGATATCGTTCATAAACAGCGGGACGCCATAGAATTTTATGCCCTCGACTACAATTCCCGAGTTACACAGATAAAAACAATTATCGAGCAAACCGGTTATTGTTTCTCCAAACAAACAGTGGTCGTGATTGCCCGCTACGAAGATCTTATACTTATAAGGCAGTTTTTCGAACCATTCGATAAAATCCAATACTTCGGACTCCGTGCCGGCAAAAGAAATATCGCCCGAATGAACGATAATATCTGCATCAGGCAAGTTCTGCAATAAATAGTGCATATTGTGTGTATCGGAGAGGTGGAGTATTTTCATTCTTTTACCTCACTCTTTAATATCAGGAAATATGTGGTAGGACAATTTTCTGTGCAAACATGCCTCCCATAGATGTGCCGATGATTATACCCAGTGATTCATTTTTGCCGATTCCCGAAAGAAGCGCTAAGGCTTCTCTCGGGTTAATAGGCAAATCGGGCGCAATAACGCTTGCCTCCGGCAGTAGTATCCGTAAGTTCTTCGCGGTGGATGATGCGCCTGACGACGACAAACCGTGTATATACAATAGTTTCATAAAAGTTAAGTTTTAATTCATATTGGTAAAGCACTTTGGATATAAAAAATCAACTTTTCAAATCTTAGAATTATCGTCGTTATTTCCAAATCTTATTTTTTGAATTTCTTTGAGATTATCATCACTTAGAAGATTTACATTGTTTATCGTAAAATAAGAACCATCACTCCATTTCAAATTTCTCAACCTATCATTATCAATATTCTTTAGCTTTTCCAATAGCTCAATTATAGATTTCTTTATGATATCCTTCTTCCCAGATTCAGAAGCTGCAAAGTCAAAATCCATAGAATAATTTGGTTTTGTTCGTGGCCAGAGAGAATAGATTTTTTGTCCACCACGTTTTATTGAAATATAACTTTTCGTAAATCCTAATTCATATTTTTTTGTTTTATCTTGATCTTCTTCTTGAACTTTTTTTATTATTTTTTCTCCGAATTCTTTTAACCATTTATTTTTATCATCTTCCCAAGTAACTCTATTCACTTCATCCGAGATATTATCGATAACAAACTGAAAGATTTCTCGATTCTCATTATAAATGGCATTTGCCAACTCTGTGACTTTATCATTTGTTCCCATAATTTCGCGTTTTAATGTTGTTATATAATCTGATATGTATGTTTTTACTATTGTATCTATAGCTGTTTCTTGAATATTTTCTAAATGATTGACAATTTTCTTATACGAATATGTATTCCATTCGTCTCCGTCGAAATTTTTAGGATTATCTCCTATAGGGGTAAGATATACAAAGATCTTTTTTGTGTACCCCTTAAAACTTTCATCATCTTGGATAAAGTTTTTGTATTTCCCCAATTGTCCAACAGAGTCTATTGTGTCAAATTTGTTCTCAATACAGATTATCAGTTTGTCATGTTCATCTTTAAAATTAATCAGTAAGTCTATAGAACCATTAGGACACTTAACTTCTTTTCCGACTTCTACATTACTGAAATTCAATTTGTTTATTGTAACAATATCCAAATCATTATTTTTTTCTAATGCCAAATCGCGCAATACTCTTATTAAAAAGCGATTGCCTAACCCATGTGATTCATTTGGGTCGAGTAACCATGCTAAAAAATTAGAATGTCGGATTTCCGCTCTACCGATTCCAAGAATACTAAAGATATTAGGTTTTTGTAACTCTGTTTCCAATTTTTCAAAATTGGGGTCGTTCAATAGGTTCTTATACAATTCTTTGAAATCGGGTTCCTCATTGTTATTGTCTGACATAATATTTAATTTTATAGGTTAATAATCTCTTGTCTTCAAAGTTATAAATAAATTTAATCTTTTGCTGAATTTTCACTCTTCAACTAATATATTTCTGATATTCCACTTTCAAATCACAATGAAAATCACAGATTTGCA
Organism: Bacteroides sp. 214; assembly: GCF_010501015.1. Lineage (GTDB taxonomy): Bacteria > Bacteroidota > Bacteroidia > Bacteroidales > Bacteroidaceae > Bacteroides. The sequence continues at coordinate 496,855 of NZ_QVML01000002.1, forward strand.
TAATATCTTGCAATGCCCAAAGAGAGTGGTCGCAGATTTCGTGCATTCCATATCCAATGTTGTATTTGGCTAATTCCGGTTTTTCTGTTATCAAATCTCGCCATTTCGGTATTGTTATATTCCAATTATCTTTGCCAGCCATCATTCCATCGCTATAAAAATCTTCAAAATATAAAGAGTGTTCTATATGCTTAATGTTGAATTTTAATTCACAATCATGAAAACTCTCTATCGCCCACATAATTCCATTATAATAATCATCGTCATCATCCTCTTCGATAAAAGGGCTAATGATGGCCTCAATTTCATAGTCGTTGAAAAATGAATCTTCATCTTTTATCATTCGTTCCAAATCATCAAGCATTTTTTCTCCTTTTTCTTTTAAGATACCTGCATATCTTTTAATCTCTCGGTCGAGCCACAGAAATTTCTCAATGTATTCGGGTGTAAACACAAATTCCTGATTGAGTTTCAGTTTCCGCTTTGCCAAAATATTGTGAAAATCATTTTCGCCCGTATAAGAACGTCTTGTTCTTATTTTACTTGCGTTAATTGCCAATGTTTCTAATTCAGAAACAGAGAGTTGGTCTAACTCTTCTATTGTTTTTATCCAGCTTGTATCTCTCATATAATCTTAAATTTCTATCAATTCACGTTATTTTTTATCCATTCTTCGTCCGATGCAAAACTTACGAGGTCTATACTATCACCTGTAAAACCGCAAGATTCTCTCGCATATTCTTCGTCTATCATTGCCGCGATTTCAAGACCGGCCTGATCACAAAGTTCCCAGTACTCTGCTTCCGAAATTTCTTTATTCAAATACCGTGCTCTTATCTCCATCCATTTTTCAGTATGAGTCATTAAATTAGTCTTTAATCAAAATTCGTTTCAAATTCCCGTAAAAAAGGAAGTATATTCCCTTCTGGATTGTGTTCTCGCCACGAGTTGTGGTCGTCGATGATAGCAAATACGACTAACTTAAATCGGTTCTTAAATTCATCTTCTTTGAAAACCTGCTTAAATAATTTAGCAACGTGATGAGGCGGATTCTTAAACGCTCCACAGCCAAAGGCACTTAATACCAAACAGTCGTGGTTAAATTCTCCGCATATTCTTAAAATCGTTCTGATTTTCTCTTTGCTTGGTTCAATCAATTCGCTTACGATATATTGTTTCCCGTCAAAAGTCTCGAGTTGAGGATGATTTATGGCAGGCACGCTGACAACCGAAACTTCAAACGGACTTTGCAGAAAACAATACCCGTTATTCTCCGATCCTCTTATTATCGACACCTTTTTCGAATAAATGCCCCCCGACTCTCTATCCAATGGATAACTATTTTCTCTATTTCTTTCTACATCGTATTGGTATGAATAATCAACAAATTGATAGAGCGACTGAAAGAGATTACTCCTTCGGAAAATATTTTCCTCTTGCGCACCGGCACCGTTTAAGACTCCTCCTCCCGGATTTTGCCGGCTTGCCATATTGAGTACACATACATTATAACCTGCATTCTTTAACAAGCCGGCCGTTTCGAGGCAATCGGCCTCGATGACACTGAATTTAGTGGGACTATCACTTTCTATTGGCTCCAAAGCTTTGGGCTTTGTGTAGAAATACGTCTCTTTGGTTGTAGAGGCACTATCTAATTTTATCGAACTCCAACCGTAGGCATATTCGCCTTGTAGAGCGACTTCAACCGTCTGCTGAAATATCTCGGCACGCAGCTCGCGAAAACCTGACTTGTTCCGCGAAGCCGTTCGGAATTGCTTTATCCATTCGGTAGGGGAAAATGAACTGACGATTTTTTGCGCCACATCATCTTTATGGTATACGTAAGCGCCACTTTGCAAGAGCCAATCGCAGGGAAGGGTGGGTTCAACTTCCACCACACAGAAGTCCTGCCACTGCTTAATGCCCTCTTTTTCGACTACTCCAACCAACCCGAATGTCTCGCATTCTTTGGCGTAGGATTCTATATCCATCGCATTCATAGCGCCTCTCACAACAAGGAAACAGTCGTGTGCCATATCGTTTCCGTTATCTCGCTTGTATTGCTTAAAACCACCGGGATAATGTTTTTGGATATTCTCGATGGGAATGATTAGGTTGATAAATATTGCTGCTATTGCCATATCTAATTCAAATTTTATAGGTTTCTATTATCTTAAATCTATTTTGAGTCCCATTTCATTTTTCATAAAAAGCAATACTTCGGCATTGCCTTTTGCGTCATCAACCGGATCGTGTGTATGTACGGTTTTTCGTAAATGTCTCCACTGAGCAAAAGTGTCTTTTACAAGTCCGCAATATAAATCCGACAACCTACGCGATGAATAACCAAAAGGATTTCGTTTCAAAAAATGATGAAAATACCAACAGACAAACATCCAATCAAAACCATTATTGTCACTGATAAAAATCGGTTTCCCATTGGAGTTTTCCTTTATCCACTCTTCAAATCGAAGCATTACTTCTCGAGGATCGTCAAACTGTAATGTCTCTTCACGACTAAAGCCTGAAACGGCAAGCGCATCCGGTTCGTAATTCTCAGAGATCGGCTTTAATCTTCCATAAAAAGACTTATCCAGATTTTCGTCCACTATAACAGCTCCAAATGAAATCATTGAGTAATCGCCGGGAATGGGACCATCACTTTCTATATCGACTACTATGTAACTCATTGTTGTTGTGTTTTATCTTTATTCTGTTTTGATATTAATCGATTATGCGTTCTTTCCCATCCAAGTTCTGATGTATAACGGTTACTTCATTCCAGAAATCGTTAATCCGAACAACATCCTGTAAAGCATAGAGTGTGTGGTCGACTAAATTATGGAACGCCCAAGAGAAACGGATTCCTGCAAATTCGGGGCGTGAGTCGAAATTACGATTCCAAGGATCATCTGCATACAAAGGAGTACCATAAAGATCGCCATTCTTAGAAGGATAGCAAAAAAACAAATCTTCTCTATATCTTGAACTCATCGCAGAACTGATGATTTCCATAATATGAGGACAGTCAGAGAGTTCGTCTTCATCGTGCTCTGGATCAAAATCAATTAATGAATCACTACCATCATATAAGACCCGTACGGTTCCACTGATTTCATAATAATTTGTAAAATTATCTTCTCTATTTTGCAACTCTCTTGCCATTTCAACTGATTTAGTCATTACTTTTTGACTACCTTCGGATAAAATACGGTTTACTCGAAGAAAGTTTTCGATATTTTTAGGCGTGAATTCAAAAACTTTATCAAGCAAATATTTTCGTTGCTCTAAATAAAAATATATTAAATCTCTATGCCCTGCTCTATCCCATGAATGATAGTGATGTTTTAACAATAGCTCTATCTTTTCGGGCGATTGCTTTTCTGGTAGCGCTGTTTCTAATAATATTTTTTTCAAATCTCGATTAGATAATTCCAAATCGTCGAAATAATCATTGATACTCTTTATATCTCGGGTTACAAATTCCCACTCAATATTTCTCATCGCTTTTCTCCTCATCTATATGACAAACTTCAGGGTTATGATCTACCAGCCAATCACAGGGCAGAGTAGGAACTATATCGACGATACAGAAATCTTGCCATTGCTTAATGCCGTCTTTCTCGACAACTCCGATTAAGCCAAAATCTTCGCACTCTCTGACAAAGGATTCTATATCCTCCATGCATACTGCACTTTTTACAACAAGGTGATTGTCGTGTCTGATTTTCGCATTATCACAATAATTGTCCGATTTCATATCGGCTTCGTTGTCTTTCTTGTATTGGTCAAATCCGCCGGGATAGTGTTTTTCAATATTCTCGATTGGAATAACCAAATTCATGTATGCTAATTCGATTGCCATAGTTCATCAGGTTTTATTTGATTCGTTTTACATCATCAAGATTATAGGTTTATACTTTATTTTCTTCAAAGTTATAAACAAAATTTATTTTTTGTAATTTATCAATTCGCATTTAGAGTTCTATTTCCATTTTATAGTTCCTCTATCTTTTATTCAAATCATCATATTGTGCCCAATATGAATGATACTCCTCTCCGAATAGTTTTCCTCTCAATTCTTTGCTTACTTCAAATCGGGCCGGAAACACATTGGTCACTTCGGGATGATTATGTTCTCCACTTTCATCAAGGGTGTAATAGCAATCATCACTTGATTCGAGAGAAATACGGTGTCCATTTTTACTATTACGTTCGTGCAAATCACGCACCCATTCGGGTGAAGGGGGCAGATTTCCTACAATTTCAAGTCTTACAGTATTGTAGTTTAATACTTCAACTAAATCACCGATTTTAATTGGAACTTTATCTGCCGGGTGACCGAGGAATTCTTCAAATCCATAATCACCATTAGGCGTTTCAGATAGTAAATTTTCCATTAAAAGCGAACCGTCGGGTAAATAACTTCGCCTGCTCTCTGTCGGCAGAATCCAGGTGTTATCAAGTCTATATTCTTCTATTAAAAAACCAAAATATTTGTATGTGGGATTACGGCTTTCAACGTGTTTTTGACTGTTCATTTGTGTCTCGGCTTTTTCAAGACTTGAAAAATAGCCCATTGTGGAACGATGCACATCAAATTCAGGATATTGAGGATTATCATCTATACAATATTCTATTGCAATTAATTTGAAAATAGTTTTATCTTTTGTCATACATTTTTGATGTTAATTCAATTGCCATAATATTTCTCGCTTATACATAGAAGAGACTACCTACACTTTGATAGTTAGTCTCTTCTCTGAAAATTAAACAGTTCGTATTAGATTAAATCTATTTGCATCATACATCTCAACTCGACCATTTGTTTTTGTTACGGCTATAATGTCTCCATTAATAACTGCACTAACGGCATTATTGGTAATTGTACGAATACATTGCCCCTGTGCGCTATAACCCACGGCATTCCCATTCTCAATTTTCATTACTACTATTTGACTCATAATAATTTGTTTAACGTCCGCCCTTTTTGCAGACAAATAAATTGCGCCTACTCTAAAAACGCTTTTCGGCATCCCCGCTACTATTTATATTTAATTCGTTGATTGAACTGCTACCGCTTGCGAGTGCATTAAAAATATTCATGATTTAATCGCATTTATATCCATAATTAATGTATAAGTATTCATTGTTCGTTTTTTTATTTGTTGTTTTCAATGTTTTCTATATATAATACGAAACTAAACTCGACATGAAATGAGCACTCTCCATATATAATGTAGCAGGAGAAAAAATTAGATTAGGAGAAAAAATGTTATCTACCTGACAATCAATAAAATATTTTTTGTCTTCTTGAAGCCACAAACCGTGGGGAACTCTTTTTTTCTTGCAAATTGATTCTCTCTTTTTCAAATAATTGACAATTATCATTTTTTTTCTTTTATGCGAATAAATATACGGTTGCTGGCTGAAAGATTTTTCAATTATGATCTCTTTTATCTATATTTTCTGTTTTAATTTTCAATATATCTATTAATCCAGCTTGCATATAAGAGCAAATATCCGCTCCATAAAGAGCGATAATTTTACCCTTAGGTGGGATTTTTTTTAGTAAAAGCTAAGAATATCTATATTCCACACTAACAAAATCTTTGCATAGCAACGTTGGGGAAGTACAAATATCACACAAACCGCCCTATGAGTTAGTTGTAAAACGTTAATTCGGATTTGGATATGTCATACAAAAAGGCTATCTTTAGTATAGCAAAGATATACAGATAATATATACATGTAGAGGCGGGAAACCATAGGGTTTTTCGCCTCTCTTTTTTACAAAATCGACCAAAAACGGTTACTGCTTTTAGTCGAAGTGGTAACCACCGACACCCAAAGTGGTAACCACTGCGCTCTTAGTGGTTACCACAAAGTCTAAAACGCTGCATCGGAAAATAAAATTCTTCGCACTGCCATTTCTGCGATATAACCAAAGTAAATGCTACCTTTTTTACAGAAACTTTAAAGTTAATAGTCTATAAATAAATCAGCTTTTAATAGGTTGTCAAATGGTTATATTATTATACATATTGTGCTGTAGATGATGTTGAAACTCACTACAGCCTTCTTACCAACCCTGCAACTCCCCAGGCACATTCAACCACCCGTTCATAGTTTACCACACTTAGATTATCTTTCGGAGTATGCGTAAGTTCCTGGCATTCCATATTCTCAATAAACCACTGCGAACTGACAGCGATTGCCGGACAACCATTCTGCAAGAACATACTATGGTCGCCCTGATACCATGGAAGTCCTTCGACAATCTCGGGAGTATCCCAAAAAACTTCATGAAGTGCGTCGAGGATATTCTCGGGAAGATCGAACGCAGAGAAACAGGAAAGGCCCTCTTTGTATCCGGCTCCGTCAATGTTTATATTCAGTAGTATGTCGCTGAATTTTCCGGTGTTCTGCTCCATGTATTTTACTTGTCCCGGCGCACCATAGTAATCTTCGCCATTGAAGATGACTAATTCTATCGGGTGGTTTGAAGAGTGTTCTTTTAGTAGCTCTGCCAACAATAACACGATTGCTACGCCTGTTCCGTTATCTATTGCTCCGGGTGTGCCTATTTTGGTGTCTATGTGGGCGGTAATAACAATCCGGTTTTTTGTTTGATTGCCGTTTCTGCCTATGACATTAAATGCTGTTTCGGGAATGCGGATAGCTTTGGATTCGAGTTCTACCGTTTGTCCTGCACATGCGAGCAGCTTTTCTCCTTCGGTATCTTTCATGTAAACCGATGGGATGTCGAAGTCACCATCCTCGAACAAAGGAAAGGGATAAATACCACCTGCGGTTGCCGAATTACGTTCCGTGGCACAAACAAGGGCTTTAGGATTGCCTTTCTCCAGCAAGGAAATGATGTGTTGATGTTCTTCGGGATTCCAAAAAGGAAAGCGTTTCGGGGCAATTTGTTGAGATGCAATCTCCCCGTAAAGAAGAACGATTTTATCCGTTATGTCAGTCTGTTCCAGTTGATTGATGGTGTTCACGGCAATCAACTCTCCTTGTACGGAACAGCCCGAAGAGTAGTGAGACGAAAATACTTCGAATGACTGACCGTTACAGTTCAATGCTGCTCCATCGGTTTTCCAATCGATAACCGACAGTTCGGTTGCTTCGGTTTTCCAACCTGATTCTTCCAATACTTTCTTTGCATAGGCTGTTGCCTTGCGGTTTTCGACGCTTCCCACCCGGCGTTCGCCAATCGCAGCGCATAATACTGCTAAGTGCAACTTTGCTTTTTCTGTAAATTCTTTCTTATCCATAGGTTTATGAATTATAAATTATGTAGGGCGCAGGCAGGGGCGAGGGTGGTATGATTCGGAATTCTTCCATATATCTTTAAACCAAAATATTCCGCCAAAGGTATAAAGTTTGGCGGAATATGTGATTGTAAAAAAGAGACATTATCCCTTAATCATTGTAAGCAGCATCTTAAACTGTTTGTTTGCATACAAAGCATGTGGAATGCCCGCAATCATTTCTGCCATATTGAGGATGGCTCCTTTTTCAAATAATTCATTTATAACTATACGTTTTTAATCTCGTTATTAATTAATAATAGTTCCATAAACAAGGCCGGAGATTGTTGCCATGATAATGACCAACGTTACATAGATAATCGTTTTTTTCGTACCCATAACGCCTCGTATAACGAGCATATTAGGCAGGGAAAGCGAAGGGCCCGCCAGCAGTAGAGCCAACGCAGGGCCTTTTCCCATGCCCGAAGCTATCAATCCTTGGATGATAGGCACTTCGGTAAGAGTAGCAAAGTACATAAACGCTCCTGTGAAACTGGCAAAGAAATTGGATAAAAAAGAGTTTCCACCAACTGCCCACTCAATCCATTCATTGGGTATTACACCCGCAATTGCAGTGTTGTCGTGGGTGGAGCCAAGCAGGAAGCCTGCCGTAACCACACCGATAGCCAAAAGCGGCATTATCTGTTTGGCAAATCCCCATGCCGATAATGTCCATTCGCGGTTTTCGGCATCACGTTTATCAAACAGTGTCATAAGCGATAGCGAAGCGATTCCGACGATCATAGGTACAAGCGGAATAAGTTTCGGATTCGATATAAACAGGTTGGCCAATATGGTCGAGCCTGCCGTAGCAATAACTCCCGCTATAACCCACTGCCATTTAATTTTCAGAATAGCAATAAGCGAATAGGCAAGCATAAGTGCCAATCCTCCTGTGATATACCATTTATACATGAATATATAGCTCCAAACACTTGTTGTATCATCTGCTGCCGGAGCGCCCCAATTGGCAAAGACAAGTATCAGCACCAGTGTGAAGAAGTGAAACATGGTTTGCGTCATCGGGCGTTTAGCCGGAGGAACAGTAATATTCATTTGTTCTTCCTTTTTTATCTTTTCTTCTTTGCGGTAGATAAATGCCATTATTAAACCGATAATGACAGAAAAGAGAACTGCACCAATCATACGGGCAACACCCATTTCGGTTCCGAGAATACGCCATGTAAGGATGATGGATAGTATACTGATTGCCGGACCGGAATAGAGGAACGCAATAGCCGGGCCTAATCCGGCTCCACGTTTATAGATACTTGTAAACAGGGGTAATATCGTACAGGAACATACCGCCAATATCGCGCCCGAAACGGCCGCAACCGTATAGGAAAGCCATTTCTTAGCATTGGCTCCGAAGTACTTCAATATCGCACCCTGACTGATAAAAACAGCTATCACCCCTGCAATGAAAAAGGCGGGCAGAAGGCACATAACAACGTGCTCCTGTGCATACCATTTCGATAAGTCGAGTGTGGCATCAATCGCTGTCATGAATCGCTCACTCTCCAGCGGCAGGAAAAATACCGCTGTGAAGATAACGATTATCCAAAGTAGAATTTTTAATTCCTTTTTAGTTTCCATTTGTAGCTTATTAAACACCTAACAACTTGCGGATTTCGCTTTCGGAAGGAACATGCCCTTTGATCTTTACTTCGCCGTCTACAACAATTCCGGGCAGGGTCATTACATTATATTTCATGATTTCCATGATGTCTTCCTGCTTGGATAGTTTGATGTCTAATCCATTTTCTTCAATTACCTTCTTTACTGTCTCATAGGTTGTTTTACATTTGGCACAACCAGTACCTAATACAATGATTTCCATATTATTTCAATTATGAATTAAAAATTACGAATTACGATTTTTTATTGTGATTTGAATCTTTCCTATAATTTTGCAGATTTCTTCGGCATCTTCAAGTAAGCTATCAGCCTGTTCCTGATTCAAATAATCAGTTGCGAATAATAATTTCAGCCAATATATTGTTTCTCGAGCTTCTTTGTACGCAATAGACAGTTTTGATATAAAGTCTTTTTCTGATTGTCCTCCGATAGATTCTTCTACATTTGCACCAATAGAAGTTCCGCTCCGTAGAACTTGTTTCGACAAAATATACTCTTTTCTTTCTTCATATAAATATTTGTATAAATTCACTATTCGTATAGCAAAAGCAAATGATTTTTCTTGTATAATATTATCCTTCTTCATAAAGCATTTCCGTAATTCGTAATTTTTAATTCGTAATTATATAATAAATCCCAACTATAATAAATATAGCTGCAACTATACGCTTAAACCATTTCTGAAAAATGTTCATTTTATTATAGAACTTACCGACATTGCTAACGCTGTATGCCAACAGCCATGCTATGACTATAACCGGAAGTCCTGTTGCAATAGCAAATACCGGAGGAAGCAGTAAGCCTGATGGACTGGCAATGGTCAGAGGAATTAAACCTCCAAAGTAAAGTACCCCGCTGTATGGACAGAAAGCAAGTGCAAAGAGCAACCCGAGCAGAAAGGCATCAAGATAACTTTTCTTCCCTTCTTTCTTTTCGAGTTTGGATGTCAGCTTTCCCATTGCCGGAATATTCCACTTAATCACATCGAGCATCAATATTCCAATCACTATAAGTGCTAAACCCAACCACATACCACCGATGTTTTGCAGTAGCCGTGCTACTTGGAACTGGCTTGCTCCGAAATAAAAGATAAGTCCCAGTGCCGTATAGGTAAACATCCGTCCCAGTGTATAGAATAACCCATTGAACAATACGCGGTGTTTCGCTCCTATATCTTTACTCAGATAGGCAGTTGCGGTTATATTCGTCGCTAACGGACAAGGGCTAATGGCAGTCATCAGTCCCAATATGAAGGCTGTCAGTACCGGCCAATTCGACCCATCGGCAAGGTTTTGCAAATAATCCATCATAACCTTTTATCGACTTCGGTTTTGATAAGGTTGGTAAGTTTCTCAGGGCTACTCAAAGCATTGGCGAATGCCTCTTTGGTTATTTCGATATAGTTGTCTCCTTTGGCAATAATGAGGGCATTCCATGTTACTTTGTACTTTTCTACAAGCGAAGCGTTTTGTTCTTCATCGGTTTTTACTTCAACAAATTTCACCTGGAGGTTATCCGTATAAAGTTCCTTTATAGTCTTTGCTGTAACATCGCCTACTGCAACGCATGTTTTGCAACGCTGTTTGCCGTGGAAATAGTAGACATTCACAGTAGAAACATCGGCAAGTTGCGTTTTTGTTTCCGGTGAGGCAGATGATTCCTGATTGTTTTTTTGTGTACTACCACCGCAAGCGGTCAGTAATAAGACCAGTAATCCGAATAAAATACTCTTTCTCATGTTAGTTGTTTTAGAATGATAGTTGAACATTATGATATTTGTTTCTTGCAGTTCGTAATTCAACGAACATATTAAGCAAAAAAATAGCTGTTAACAGCTACCTTTTGAAGTAGTTACACTTTCTATAAATCCACCTAATAGCTTTTTTACCAAAGCCCAATTTTCTCTATTGATGCAATATTTAACTGTCGGAGGTGTGATTTCTCCCTGTATTAATCCTGCATCCTTCAGTTCATTCAGATGCTGAGACAGGGTACTTTTAGCAATAGGTAGTACCTCCGACATATCGCCATGAAAACAACATGTTTGATTGGCAAGCATTTGGAGTATTGCAATCCGTATAGGATGCGCCATTGCTTTAGCAAATCGCGCTATCTGTTCTTGTTCCTTTGTAAGTTCTTGCTTTTGCATTGCTTTATTATTATCAGTTCGCAAATATACGAATAGATTTTTAATTCGCAAATATACGAACAGTATTAAGAAACTGTTTTGAATTTTATGAGATATAGTTTAAGAAATTATATATTTCATAAAATTCAAAACGGTTTCTAATTTATCTTTTGATTTATCCGCTCACGTACCTTCTTCCAGGCATGAGTATCGAACAAGCTACTTTCGCGCATAGTATAATACATCTCCTTAAAGCGGGAGAATGGTATCACAAAACTTAAAATATTGGCTTCTACATAAGGGCGAACCGAAGGATCGAAAAGCCCGATAAATGTTCTTTTTCCATTCCTGTTGTTCTCAATAACTGCATTTGTTACCACTGCCGAGCAGCCGGAACCGAACATTGAAGTAACTGCATCTTCCGAGTTATTGTCGAAATAAGTCCATGTTGTTAATCCCGATAGTATATCGGGTGTTGCTAAAAACAAGAGGCCTTCCACCTCGGCAAAAGCTTCAACCATATCAATACGGGCAAAATTCAGGTATTTTCGGTTGGTAAGTGGCACGCCCAGGTTTTCAATAAACTCAACCACCATCTCCGGCGTCTTCTTATATTTCTCTTTCAGCGAAACGAAGTTGGGTACCCGTTCGGGCATTTCGGTAAAGCCGGTATAGAATTTACCGCCTCCACAGCCAATAACTTCCGCGTTCAGGCTTATTGGATTCCCTTCTCTCACTGTTTTCAGCCCTTTGAAGAAACAACCGTTTATCTTTTCAGTATCGGCAAGGGGAGTCTCGGAGTACCAAAAAACGATTGGTAACTCTGCTTTTTCGCCAAAGGCTTCCCTGTAGTTGTTGATAAATACGTTGATGTTCATAATGATATTGCTTTTTTATTTTTCAATTTTCTTCTTTTTCCATGGTTTCTGCACGGATATAATAATGACTATCAGCAATAAGGCTGTTTGAACGGTTCCCCATAGCTGTGTCATGCGAATGTTTTCAATAAATACCGGGTCGGTTAAAGCAGCTTCACGAAGTTGGTCTGCAAGAATAACATTGTCGTTGACGCAAGGGCCAAGCACAAATGTTCCGAATAATATTTGCAAAACGATCATCACCCATTTTACTGTGATCCAGGTATGTTTGAAGAAGCCCCAATTTGTCCATATACTATAAATCAATCCTGTGATGAGCGATCCGATTGCTCCATAGATTATGAAATAATCGTCTACTACCTGCAATATCCGTGAGCGCATAAATAGTTCATCGCCTGACTGCGGATGAGTAATAAAGACCAGTAAACATAAGGTAAGTCCTCCTACAATCCAACAAAAGGCTAAAAAGATATGGAGCATTTTAAGTATTTTCACTCCCTGCGGCTTTAGTTTTCCTGTTATCATATCTTTCAATTTCAGAGTGTTTTATTTTTCCGCCGAAACAATCAACATCATCGGACGTCGTAACTCCTCTTTCATTTCCGGGAATTCTGCCAACATCCCGCTACTTGGTTCGGGTTCTATTACTTCATTGATTGTAAAGCCTTGTTTCAATAGCGTATTTATATAGTTTGTTAGCGTTCTGTGGTATTTGATGAGCTTTTCGCCTAAGAATACAGCTTCCCGTTTTCCTTCTTTGAAGTAATTGTCGACCGGCCAGAATAGCTTTTCACCATCTTCTCCATACGCCCAGTCTTGATTGCCGAATGCGGTAAAAATAGGGTGCTCGACTGAAAAAACAAAGCGTCCCCGGGGTCTGATCCATTTAAAAACATTCCGGCTGATGCTCTCAAACGACTCTATATAATGAAATGTGAGCGAACTCAATACAACATCAAACTGTTCGGCGGGATAATCAATGTCTTCAAGAGCCTTTTTAACGTATTCTACTCCTTTCAGGTTGTTTATTCTCCTTGCTTTCTCGAGCATATTGTTGGAAATGTCCACGCCAACAACCGATCTTGCCCCGTTCTCTATTGCATACCGGCAGTGCCAGCCAAATCCGCAGCCTAAGTCAAGTACATCTTTCCCAGCAAGGTCGGGCAACATCTCTTTGAGCACGTACCATTCGCCTGCACCTTCGAGTCCTTTCTGCGAGCGATTCATTTTCTCGTATTGCTCAAAAAAGGCGGAGTCGTCGTATTTGTTTTCTTTCATTGTTCTCGTTCCTCAATGGTTACATAAATAGTATCACCGGGCTGTTTCCTGATCTGTTTACGTATCTCTTTTCGTATGCCGATAATATGGCAGGGGGTTCCCATTCGCACCAAGCTTCCTTGATAGTGAACACTGTCAAACGTAGCATTGACCGCAACCCTACCTTTTCCAAATGTTGCTTTTACATCAAATGGAATTTCCACGTAAGCGGCATCCATATCCGGTACCTTTTTTATGATTGCATTAAACTCAAAATGTTTGCTCATAGGGTTGCCTGATTTCGTTCTTACATATCTTCAAAGCAAGGCTCATCGTCAATGAATTCAGCAGGCAGACCTAATTTCTCAAAGTAGCTGCACATAGCAATGCAAGCGAATTTTTCGGAAGAATAATGTGTTCCCCCGAGAATATTTATCCGGTTCTTTTCTGCATATTCGTGCGTTTCTGCCGATACCTCATTCTTCAATGTTATGCCGGTTATAAGGGTGCTAATGTTGTTTTTATGCAGTTCCGGCAAAACAAAAGTATTATTCCCGCCACCTGCAACTACGGCTACTATGCCATCTTTTATCTCGTTGTCTCCATATTGATACAGTGAAGTTGAGTGTCCGACCGCTTCCGAATATATCTTTTGAAGTTCGTTTACTGTTTTGCATTTTGTTCTTCCTGCTATACCGCAAATAGCACCGAAATAATTGATGAAAGCTTTAACGGTCTCTATGTCTAACTTCTCGGCAAGTGTTTTGCTCGTTGAGTATTCAGAATAATTATCCAGAGGCGTGTGTAAGCAATAGATTGAGATTTGTTTTTCTCTCAATTCTTCAAGAAGTCCGGCATTCATATTGTAAAAGCCGGTTGGCGACTTCGTTAAATCCCAATTACAAGCATGGTGTGTAAAGAGCATTGCTTTTCCCGGTTGCTCCAATACGGCTCGGATCACTTTTTCTGTTGGGAAGACAGCTGTAAAAACACGATTAATTGTTTCTGTAAAATCACAAACCAAACCAATGCTTCTCTTCTTGAAGTTGTCACAAAGAAACGAGTCGAGTTCTGTCATGTGCTGATAAAACTCATCGCTTATTTCTGGTTTGATAAAGTAATCTTCAAGATTTGTATAAACTTCTTTTGCTAGCATATTTCTATTATTTACTCCATTGGTCTATTCGCAAAAATATCAATAAAAAAGCATCTGGCAAAATAGCTTGACTGCTGTTTTCCAGAGAGTTGATTAAATTCATTAATTCAACTTTTTGGAGTCTTGATGGAAGACCCTCTAATGGAAAGTACGCAGGGAATAATTACCTGTTCTATTTTCGAACTTCCTTTAAGCTGATCAATTAATAACTCACAAGCTGTTTCGCCCATTTTATATGTTTGGTGTGTAACTGCAGTAAGTGGTGGATCTACGTAGTTGGCATGTGTTTCGTCGGTGTAGCCTATCAGGGCGATGTCTTGTGGAATTGATAGTCCCAACTCTTTGATGGCTTTCATGGTGCCAAATGCAAGGCTATCGGTCATAGCTACAATAGCATCGGGGGGGTAGGAGAGTGTTAACAGTTGTCTGGCAGCCTCGTATCCTGCTTCATATCCTATTCGCTTACAGACCACTAGATTTCGATCAATAGGTATATCATGTTCGCGCAATGCTTGTAGATAGCCGTGTTTGCGTTCTTTGACGATAGCTAAATGGTTGGATCCACCGATAAAAGCTATTTGTTGAGATCCGTGGAAAAGAAGATGCTCGGTAGCCTCTTGTGCAGACGTGGCATTGTTAGTAACCACGGAAGGGAAAATGTTCGTTAAACATACTCTATCAAAAAATACAAGGGGGACGTTTTGTACTGTTAATGCTTCAAAGTGGGCAAAGTCTGTGGTCTCTTGCGCCAAACAAGCTATAATACCCTCTACACGAATATTTATCAAGTCTTCTAAACACTTTTTCTCTTTTTCAAACTGTTCGTATGAAGAGGTTATGATGGTGGAGTAGCCATGTTTATGTGCTCTGTCGTTTATACCACTGATGATAGAGGCATAGTAGTGCGTTACAATATCCGGAACAATGATGCCGATGATACGTGGAGCATTTTTCAATAAACTCATAGCAAAAGGATTAGGACGATAGTTGCGCTCTTTTGCTAATGCTTTGATTTTCTCACGTAGTTCTTCGCTGATTTCGGAGCTGTTCTTCAATGCACGTGAAACAGTTGAGATGGATACTCCGAGCTCAGAAGCAAGTTCTTTAAGAGAAGTAGGTTTTTTTTTCTCCATAAATATGTAATTAAAGAGTAAAAATAGAAAAAAAGGATTGATTACGCAAAGGTTTGCGTAAAGTTTTCATGGACTGATGTTGTATGAATAAGTGGGATAAGGTAATTTTGAACAAACAATAAATTATTATGGAATATAGACCAATCGGAAAAACAGGAATGAATGTTTCCAACATCAGTTTCGGCGCCTCTTCTCTCGGCGGCGTATTTCACTCTATTAAGGAAGAAGAAGGTATTAACGCGGTACATACCGCAGTAGATAGTGGTATAAACTTTATCGATGTATCACCCTATTACGGTCATCTCAAAGCCGAAATCGTGTTGGGTAAAGCACTTAAAGAGATAGAGCGGAGTCGTTATTACTTATCTACTAAAGTAGGTCGTTATGGTAAAGATGGTGTAAACTCGTGGGATTATTCCGCAAAGCGAAGCATTGAAAGCGTTTATGAGAGTATGGAGCGTCTGCATGTAGACTATATCGACCTCATCAATGTACACGACATTGAGTTTGCCGATCTCGAACAAATTTGCAACGAAACTCTTCCGGCATTGGTAGAACTACGTGATAAAGGAATTGTAAAGCATGTTGGAATTACCAACCTCACATTACGTCATTTTAAGTATGTCATTGACCACGTGCCCGCGGGTACTGTGGAGAGTGTGCTCTCATTTTGTCATTACTGTCTCAATGACGATGCGCTGACAGATTACCTCGACTATTTTGAAGCTAATGAAATAGGTGTTATCAATGCCTCGCCTTTTTCTATGGGGTTACTAACCGAGCGTGGTGCACCCGATTGGCATCCTGCCCCCGCACCTTTGCAACGCCTTTGTAGAAAAGCCGCACAACATTGCAAGGGACAAGGCAAGTCCATAGAGCAATTAGCTGTGAAATTTTCCGCCTCTAATCCGCGTATAGCAACTACGCTCTTCAGTACTACCCGCGCAGAAGCAGTATTAGAGAACATAGCATGGACAAATGCACCTCTCGACGAAACATTATTAAAAGAAGTAAGCCACATCCTTGAACCCGGTTTTCGTGATACATGGCTCAATAGTTAATCCTTAAAACAGCATAGTTGGATGAAAGCAATCAGTATACTGGGCGAACGAAATGTAGCCCTTACCGAAAGAGAAAGACCACAAGTCGGAAACGGCGAAGTGTTAATCAAGATAGCGTATGTGGGCTTTTGCGGCTCAGATTTGAATACGTATTTGGGTAAAAATCCTATGGTTAAACTGCCGGTTATTCCCGGTCATGAAATAGGTGCGATAGTGGAAGAGATAGGTGCAAATGTACCTGATACAATTCGAAAAGGTATGCCGTGTACGGTAAATCCTTATACCAGTTGTGGCCATTGTCCTTCGTGTCGCAACGGAAGACCCAATGCATGTCAATTTAATCAAACTTTTGGAGTACAGCGTGATGGTGCTATGTGCGAGTATATCGCTGTGCCTTGGCAAAAAGTATTGGTAGATAATACCCTGACTCCTCGTCAGTTTGCTTTGGTAGAGCCAATGAGTGTGGGCTTTCATGCAGTATCTCGCGCACAGGTAACAGACCTCGATGTGGTTATGGTTATTGGTTGCGGAATGATTGGTGTGGGGGCTATTGTGCGTGCTGTACTTCGTGGTGCTCGTGTTGTTGCTGTAGATGTAGATGATGAAAAGCTTATGCTGGCACGTCAGTTGGGTGCCCACTATGCAATAAACTCCGCTACCGAAGATGTACATGCGCGTCTGCAGGAGATAACAGAGAATGCAGGGCCCGATGTAGTGATAGAAGCTGTTGGTGCTCCTGTTACTTATCAGTTGGCAATTAATGAGGTAGCTTTCACTGGTAGGGTTATTTGTATTGGCTATGCTAAGTCTGATGTTTCTTTTGAAACCAAATACTTTGTGATGAAAGAATTGGATATTCGTGGTTCGCGCAATGCCATGCCCGAAGATTTCCGGGCTGTTATTGAGTATATGAAACGCGATGCGGCAAATATCGAGAGGTTAATCAGCGGTGTATATGCTCCCGAGCAAGCCAAAGAGGTATTGGATACTTGGGCAGCCAATTCCGGTAAGGTGTTCCGAATTTTAATCAAATTCTAACGTATATGGATTATCGTATTGTTGATGCACATGCGCATCTGTGGTTGCGGCAAGATGCTGTGGTAGATGGAAAAACAATCAAAACTATGGAGAATGGAAAGTCGTTCTTTATGGATGAAGTACGTCAGATGCTTCCTCCTTTTATGATTGATGGGCAAAACAGTGCCGAAGTCTTTCTTTCTAACATGGATTATGCGCAAGTTTCTGCGGCCGTTATTACACAAGAGTATATTGATGGGCTACAGAATGACTATTTGTGGCAGGTGCAACAGCAATACCCAGAACGTTTTCTTTGCTGCGGCATGGTGGACGCTCGCCAACCGGGTTATTTCATACATGGCAAGGCATTGATAGAACAAGGCTTCCGGGGAATTAAGATACCTGCTCAACGCTTACTCCTTCCTGAGGGCAGGGTGTGGCTTACCTCCGACGAAATGATGAAACTTTTTCATCTCATGGAAGAAAAGGATATCTTTCTCTCCATCGATTTAGCCGATGGCACGGAGCAAGTAGCAGAGATGGAAGAGATTATTGCCGAGTGTCCTTCTTTACGTATAGCAATAGGGCACTTTGCAATGGTAACTCGTCCGCAATGGCAGGAACAAATCAAGTTGGCGCGACATAAAAACGTTATGATTGAATCGGGCGGCATTACGTGGTTGTTCAATGATGAATTTTATCCGTTTCGTGGTGCAGTACTTGCTATTAAAGAATCGGCAGAACTTGTGGGTATGGATAAATTAATGTGGGGCTCGGACTATCCGCGAACTATTGCAGCAATAACTTATCGGATGTCGTATGATTTTGTAACAAAGTCGGACTTGATGACGCAAGAAGAAAAAGCGGCATTTCTTGGAGAGAACGCACAGCGGTTTTATGGGCTTGGAGAGTTAGTAGCGCTTCCTTATATTAAGAATATGTCGGAGTAAGTGTACAAAATTGTATCTTAAAGCTACAAATCTACATCTCTTCTTATCTTTACAACCTTGCTTTGATTTTTTTTAATCCTACCTTTGGAGAAGGCTTTTGCCTTTAACCAATTAAACATCAACAGGATGAAAACATTCAACTCATTTACGGCATTATTTGCTGTTTTGCTGCTTTTTACTGTAAGCAGTCTGCATGCACAGATAGGAAGACGTTTCCCTTCGGAAATGTTTACCTACAACGATTCCATAACGGGCCTTCCCGTTAAAGTACTTACCAATAGTCCCGAATTTAGCGATACACGCATTTACCAAACGCATCCGCAATGGTCGTACGATAATAAATATATTGCCTTCCGCTCACAACGAAGTGGTAACGGACAACTCTTCTTTGTACACGAAACCACAGGCGAAATCATTCAGATAACCGACGGCGAAGGACGAAGTGGCGAATACAACCTTTCGCGCAAGAAGGGATTGTTGTATTTTACGCGAAAGCTGAAAGATCAACCTGCTCAAGTCATAGAACTGGATACAGACAGAGTACTTGCCGATAGTGAAAAAGGCACTATGAAACACCACACCGCTTACGAACGTGTTGTTAGCGTGTGGCCCGATTCACTCAGCATATCAGGAGGTATGGGGCTAGACGTGGAAGAAGACTTGCTTTATGTAGGGGTTACCCCTCCCTATAATGTCGAAACGTGGCAAAATCCTATTGATGATACCAATCATCGCATAAAAAATCATCCCGGTGGTATTCGTATTCTGGATGTGAAAACGGGTGAAATTCGCAAAGCCTTCGATGTCGATTTTACGATGGGGCATGTACAAGCCAGTCCGTTTGTTACGCGTGAGATTGTATTTTGCCATGAAACAGGAGGAGACTCGCCGCAACGTATGTGGTTTGGTGATATGGCTGCCAATAGCTATCGCCCGCTTTACATTGAATCGGATTATGAATGGGTGACACACGAAACCATAGTCGATGCCAATCATGTTTATTTTAATGTGTTGTGTCACTTGGACCGGCTGAAAACGAAACCTTCGGGCATCTTTTCGGTTAATCTGCGCAACGGACATGTACGTGTGATTGGACAAGTCTTTACTGGTAATGTAAATGATGACTTGAAGAGTATCCCGGCGCAAACAAATAGCTTTTGGCATTGCAACGGTTCGCAAGATGGACAGTGGGCAGCGGGCGATGACTTCAAAGGAAATGTAACACTCGTTAATGTGAAGACCGGAGAGATGCATTTGCTTACTACCGGACATGTGATGAAACCAAATCATGCACATCCTTATTTCAGCTTAGACAATAAAAAAGTATTGATACAATCGGGCAAACTCTCGGAGGGCAAACGATTGGCAGTGATGATTATTGATATTCCCGAATCATTCTACAAGGAATGATGGAAAGCCATACAACTCATAAAAAATCCCAGTGTATTTTGAAGTAAAATATACTGGGGTTTCCGGCTGCCTATAATTTGAAATACATAATCAAAATGAAAAATAAAATTGAATTCGTTGCTTTTTTTCTAACATAAAAAACAGCCCGAAAATAAGTAATGAAGACTTTGTGAGGGCAAAAAGGTGAAAAAAACGCGCACAAAAAGTAGATTATTTACCACAATTACCATTGCCATACGTTTGATAATCTCTTCTATTGTATATTTACCAACGAACAACTCAAATTTAGAATAACGTCATGGCAAATAACACTACTGTATTTAAACGATTTTTCTTAATCACGGTTATTATAATTACACTGCCTTCACTGGCTTTTTCGCAAACGCTTAAAAATTCCGTTCTCCATTATTTCAAATTATTGGAAAGTGCGCCGCAAGAGAAACTCTATCTACACATTGATAAATCTTTTTATGCTGCCGGAGAGAACATTTGGTTTAAAGGATATTTGCAAGATGCCATCACGCATAGTAGTGTTACTACCAGCAACTACATTATAGTAGAATTGACTAATCGTGATAACAAGGTGCTGTTGCGGAAGAAAATAAGGCGAGAGGGTGATGGATTTATCGGCTCTATTCCTCTTGCGGCTAATATACCCGAAGGATATTATACCTTACGTGGTTACTCCAATTGGATGCTTAACGCCGGACCAGAGTTTATCTATTCGCGCAATATACAGGTGGTGAATTCCATAGATGTAAATAAACAAGCTATATTGGAGTATAAGGAGAAAGAGGGAGACTCCTTTCTATCTTGCTTAGCAGATGATTATGCCGTGACTTTCTTTCCGGAAGGCGGCGAGTTGCTGGATGGCGTTCCACAACAGGTAGCATTTAAAGTTCAAGGTTTTGATGGATTGTCGAAGGAGCTACAAGGGCGGGTTTATACAGATCGGGGAGATACCGTAGCTTACCTAAGAACAGAACATGACGGAATGGGCGTTTTTAGTTTGTTGCCATCTGCCAATGAAGTCTATTATGCCGATTTGTTTACAGTGAGCGGGGTGCGAAAACAAGTTGCATTACCTGAAGTAAAAAAAGTGGGAGTAGGGATATCTGTAGCACGTACCCGGCAAGGTATACTCTATACTGTACAACACACACCGGCCACAGATTTTCCTGAAGGCTTGTCTTTGGTTGTTCATACACGTGGTGCTGTCAAACTGTTTCGTACCATTACATCCGAGTCCCTTAAAGGAATACTACCAACAGATTTCTTCGACGACGGAATTAGTCATTTTTTACTTATAAACGAGGAGGGGGTAGCGGTTAGTGAGCGATTGTTCTTTTCATGGGCTCCACAATCTGTTTGGAGCATCACACCCGATAAAGAGGAGTACGGGCAAAGGGAAAAAGTAACAGTGACCATTGAAGCCAAAAGAAACACAGGAGAGCCTATTGACGGAACATTCTCGGTAAGTATAACCGATGCCGGGCTAATACCTGTAGATTCACTTTGCAATCATATTCAGTCCAACCTGTTACTGACCTCCGACCTCAAAGGATATATAGAGAATCCGGGATATTATTTCTTCGGCGACCGTAAGATTAAAGACAGACATCTTGATTTGTTGATGCTTACACACGGTTGGCGTAGATTTACTATGGATAAGTTGACCGGAAAGCCACAACTTAATATGGAACACTATATCGAAGTGAGTCAAAGTATTAGCGGGCGTGTACGTGGGTTAACAGGAAAAGCTAAAAATGCTCCTGTCAGCGCATTTTCCTTAAAGGGACTTATTCATCAAACAGCTATGACCAACGAGAACGGTGAATTTGTGATTGCAGATATCAACTTTCCCGAAAAAACACGTCTTTTTGTACAGGCACGCACGGCACGAGGGGGAGGAAACCTTGAGGTTACGGTAGATTCCTTGGCATTTGCTCCACCTTATAATAAAGAGCCGTTTCCCAACATACTTCCTCAAGTGAAATCAGATTTCCTGATAAATACACGTAAATCGTACTTTGCCGATGGTGGCGAACAGGTATATCATCTACACGAAGTAACCATAACCGGTAAACGAAAGAAACAAAACGAAAACAGTTTCTACGACAGCATGTCCAAAGAAGTTATTACTGAAGATGATATTGCCGACGCTGGTTATGTGGATATATACGATTTGTTACTTCGTATTCCGGGTATAGAAAGGGATGAAAACACAATTCTCTATCGGCAGAATAAACCAATCTTGGTGGTTGACAATATTATCTACGATCAAGAAGATGGAGTTAGTGTGCTGGATGATTTTTATCTCAACGACATAGAACAGGTAAATCTGCTGACCAATGTGCAAGCTACCAATATGTTTGGTGCACAAGGTTCCTACGGTGCTATTCTCTTTGAATTGAAGCGCGGAATAAATCAACAAAGTCGGATGAAACCGAAAGGAGCTCTTTGGATTATGCCATTAGGATACAGTACTTACACCGAATTCTACCATCCCGTATATGATACACCTGAGAAGAAAAACAATCCCAAACCGGATCTACGTACAACCATTTACTGGAATCCGGCATTGACGCTAGATACAGAGGGTAAAGCTATTATTGAATACTACACGCCCGACCGGAAAGCACCTCAGCATATTATCATTGAAGGGGTGGCTGCAGATGGGAGTGTGCTTCGCGGTACTCGGTAGGCGATACTCCATACTGTATTTTAAAACATTTGCTGAAATAGTGCGAATCATTAAACCCTACCTGAAAAGCTATTTGCGACATGTTCAGGTCGCTGGTTCTAATAAGTTCTGCGGCATGTTTTAAGCGTGTCTCTTTGAGATATTCTACCGGAGATAGTCCGGTAAGGCTACGTATCTTTTTAGCAAAGATCGTGCGACTCATACCTACCTCTTGCGACAAATCTTCTATCTTCAGGTTACCATTACTCAAGTGTTTATTGAGCGACTTGATGAGGCGATTCATAAACATTTGTGTGTTGGAGGTAACGGTGGAAGTAATAGAATCTATAGGTAACTCTTGAGTTAGTGTCGAGTTACAATAGTATTGTTGTAGCTTTTTGCGCTGCTCTAAGATGTTCTGTATGCGAACTTTGAGATAATCAGCATTAAAAGGTTTGGTTATGTAATCATCTGCACCGAGTTCTATTCCTTCTATTTGATTTTCGACAGCAGTTTTTGAAGTAAGCAGAACTACAGGAATGTGGCTGGTGTTGGCATTTTGTCTGAGCTCGCGCAACATTTCAATACCATCTTTCTCGGGCATCATCACATCACTGATAATGATATCTGGTATTTGTTCTGATGCCTGATTCATTCCTTCCATACCATTGCCGGCTTCAATAACATGGAAATCGGTGGCAAAAAAAGTGTGTAGAAAGCTTCGTAATTCTTGATTGTCTTCTACTATAAGAATCGTTTTTTTCTCCTCTGCAGTTTCGGATGTTTCTTCTTTGTGTTGATTCGTAATGGAGTCGTTCTCTTTTTGCGATGTTAAGAGACTGGCAATATCGGTATTATATGTGTAGATAGATGTTTCTTCTACCTCCACAAAGATCGTTTTTTCATCAAAGTGCTTTTTCCCTTTCTTTAATGCGATGATGAAAGTACTACCTTTGTCGGACTCACTTTCGAGAGAGATTGTTCCACGATGCATTTCTACCAATTCTTTTGCTAGCGAGAGCCCTATACCCGTACTTGCTTGGTTGAACGGATTGGCAGCTTCTGCCGTTTCAAAGCGTTCAAATAAATGTTTCTGTTTATCTTTGGAGATACCAATGCCTTGATCGCACACGCGGACAATAATGTCCAAATTCTCTTCTGTTATAATCACTTTGATTTCTCTGCCTTGTGGAGTATATTTAAACGCATTGGCCAGCAAGTTAAAGAATATTTTCTCTAATTTATCAATATCTGCCCATACGGTAATGGGGGTATTGGTGGTTTCCAACTCGAATGTTATTTGCGACTCTTCTGCCAATGATTCGAAGTACCCCATCACATGGCGAAGGAACGAAACTAACTCCAATGATTGTACACGCATTTTCATCTTCCGGTTTTCTATCTTGCGGAAGTCCAGAATTTGATTAACGAGATAAGTCATGCGACTGATGTTGCGGTCTACTAATCGCAGCTGATGTTGTATGCCAGGTTGTAGTGTGTGATGTTCCAAAATGTTTTTTACCGGAGCGGAGATAAGTGTGAGCGGTGTGCGCAATTCGTGCGAGATGTTGGTAAAGAACTTCAGCTTTAGCTCGGAGAGTTTCTTTTCCATATCTACTTCGTGTCGCAACCGGAAGAAAGTAAACAGTACATAAACAATACCCAGTACTACAATAATAAATATAATCAAGTAAAGAAAATATGCCCATGGCGTTTCCCAGAAAGAGGGTAGTATGCGGATAGGGAGCCTACGCACACCGTCTGTCCACACACCATCACTATTGGTGGAGCGAACTTCCAATACATAATCACCTTTGGGTATGTTGGTATAATTGGCAACATTGTTTTTCCCAGCTTGATTCCACTGCTTTTCAAACCCCTGTAGCCTATACGTATACGAAATACGATAGGAGTCACTCAGGTCAAGTGCAGCAAAACGGATGCTAAATGACTTTTGCTTGTGAGTTAGTACAAGTTGTTTGGTGTCGTCAATAGTTACATTTAAAACATCAGATTCGTCGCCGGGCAACACAACCTGATCGGCAAGTTGCAGCTGGGTAAAAACGATCGAAGGTTCGTAAACAGACTTATGTACCATTTCGGGTTGAAACCATAGTAGTCCCTGTTGGGTATTGAAAAAGAGTGCGCCACTGGCTGCCGAATAACAACCGGCACCTTCGTTAAACCTGATGGGCTCGGGGAACTCCTTACTGGTATAGTTCTCTATCTCTTCTGTTGTAGGGTTGAATTTGCATAATCCTTCCATAGTAGATATCCAGAGGTTACCATCGCCGTCTTCACCCATAGTCATAAGAATATTAGAGAGTAAGCCTTCCTCTTTGGTGTATGTCTTGAAGCGTGCTTTTCCATTATCTATTGTAAGCAGTTTGTTTAATCCTCCACCAAAGGTTGCTACAAAGAGTTCGCCTTGCCGGGTAGGGGTAATGTATTGTATTTCGTTATTGCTGAGGCTCAGCGAATCGTTGGGGGTGTATTGAATGAGGTTGAATTTGAGCAGCGAAGGGTGCTCAAACTTTTCGGGAAACTGTATGAGCCCGTTGGAGGTAGCAAGCCATAAGTATCCTTGTTGATCGGATGTAATATGTTTGGTGCGCAAATAACCTTGTGCAGGATAATTTTTCAGTTCATTGCGGTAGTTGATAAAGCGACATGTACCATCTGACTGGCGTTGCAGATAATTTATGCCTCCGTTGAGTGTGGCAAACCACAGTCGATCCTGGCTGTCCTTATGCACATGGTATACATCGTTGTCGCTGAGGCTATAAATATCCTCGCTGTTTGTTTGGTATCGTGTCAGACGAAAAGTATTGGGACTACCACCCGGATGAGCAGCTATAAGTCCATGTTTTTTTATCCCTATCCAAATGGTTCCATCTTTATCTTGTGCCATACCACAAGGCACCACGCGCAGTGTATTATTGTTTTTGGAGATTGTTCCGTCTTCCTGAAGGTATCCCAAGAAATGATGTTTCTTATTATATATGGCAATTCCTTGGTGTACGCACCCTATCCACAGACGTTCTTCTTTATCTATGAATGCGGCACGGCTATTAATTTGTTCGGGCATCCACTCTTGTGGAGAGTATAACTTGAATTGCTCGCTCTTGAAGGTAACTTTCTCCAATCCATTGACTTGCGAACTTAGCCAGATGTTGTCTTGCGTATCCATGTAAACATACATGATGTAGTCGGACTGGCTCCATCCCTCCATAATAGATTTGTTGTAAACAGGTATCAGTGCTTTCTCATGACTGTCAAAGTAAGCAAAACCACCTCCCGAAGGGTGTACAAAAATGTGCCCATATTTGTCTTCAAGCACAAACTGTCGCTGGCGTCCATCAATAATATTTGTGCCTCGTTTGTCGCTGACAATAAAATAGTGTAGCTTTTGGGCTTGTGGGTCGTAGTAAGTTACTCCTTTAGTTTTTTGCTGTATCCACAGCCCTCCTTTGCTATCTATGTGTACTCCTTTTATTTGGTTGTCGCGCATCACACCTTTGTCGGTGTTGTAATGTTGCTTAGGAATGCCTTCGGAGGAAGTGATAAAGAATCCATCTGCACTTGTACCACAGAATAAATCGCCTGTAGGAAGCGCGCGTACTACGCTAAGAGGCGAAGAGGTGGGTAGCTTTATTATTTCATATTGGTCTATGCCTTTATTGTAACGCCAAAGTTGTCCGTTTCCCGATGCAAAATAGATATGGTTCTCGGTTTCACTCATATCCGAAAATACCTGTGATACCTTGAAGGGGGTGGTAATAGAGCCATCGGGCGAATATTTGAAGAGTCCGGTATCTGTCAAAATCCAGTCATTTCCATCACTATCAGCGTATATTTGGTTTACTTTAAGTGAAGAGGGCAGCTCGTTTTCTTGAAATTTATGGATTTGCAAGGCAAGATTTTCCGGATTGGTAGTAATCAATAGGATGCCCATGTTTTCGGAAGCAATCCAGGTACGACCGCTGGGCAAAACATAAAGACTCTTGGCTAAATAGTCTTTTTCGGCAAGAGCTATGAACTGTTCTGTAAGTGGATGAAGGCGCGATACTTTTTTGTCGTATCCCAGTGCCCAGATACATCCATATTTATCTTCGGTTATGGAACTAATGCGGTTGCTGATAAACGATCCCGATACTTCATCGCTACTTTTGTATGTGCGGAACGCACTCCCATCGAAACGAATAATGCCATCCCATGTGGCAAGCCAAAGGAATCCTTTGCGATCTTGTAGGATGCAGTTTACCATATCACGGTCGAAACCGTCGGAAGCTGTATATTGAATAAATGTATGCGCAGGCTGTGCTTTAGTCAGGACAGACAAACATAATAGGATTAAGAGTAGTATGTTCTTCATATGTCTAATTATGTATCAGATTATTATGCAAAAATACGAAAAAAAGAGGAGATTACATAAGAAGCATCTTCTTTTCTGACCAAAACTTCTCAATTTCTTTTAGAGCCAAATTAACCCCTAACCCCCAAATTCTCACTGCCTTCTTCGCCCATTCTCACTGCCTTCTCCCTTCATTCTCACTGACTTCTCCCTTCATTCTCACTGCTTTTTTCTCCCATTCTCACTGCCTTCCCTTTCCTTACCAACTGATAAAAACATGTTTTTTAAACCCATATGCGAGTTGTGTGTGTAATATAGGGTGGTGCCCCACCCACCACCTATACACACACATAGGGTTAAGTACTCTCCGGAAACGCGTTTTTAACATTTCCCTGATAAAAATATTTTCCCCTTTATCTCTTTCTTTTTCAGCTCTTTAGTTTCTTTCTTCTTTTTTTCTTAAAAAATAAAGTTTGATTTCTCTTGTTTTGAATTTAAAAGTCTCTATCTTTGCACCCGCTTTGCCAGAGGGCTTGGTTGTTTGCTTGACATGTTGATAAA
>NZ_QVML01000030.1 GCF_010501015.1 Bacteroides sp. 214
TTTTTGCTGCATAATATTTTCTTATTTATGCATAAAACCGTACAACATCGCTACAGTGAAACTTTTAAGTTAGAAGTTTTGCGTGACCATTACTCCAATGGTTTGTCTCTTTCTTTTACCGTCCGTAAGTGGAATTTGAGTTGTGTTAAACTCTTACTTACTTGGATGGAGCGCTATCCAATTGATTCAAAACTTTTATCTTTGAATATTGAAACCATATCCTGCTACGAAATGTCCAAGCAAAAGAAGAGTAAAGAAGCAGTTCTTCAAGAGCAGGTTCTTAACTTAAAGAAAGCACTGGAGATGGAGAAACTCCGTTCCCGTGCTTTCGAGGCGTTGATTGAGATTACTGAAAAAGAAGAAGGTATTTCTATCTTAAAAAAAGATGGTGCCAAGCAGTAACGAGCCTCCACGAAGAGTATCCGAAGGTAACTTTGCATACGCTTTGTGGGCTGTTTGGCAAGACTCGCCAGGCTTATTATAAGAAGAAAAAGGTTTTGCTTACCCGTTCTCAAATAAGAACGGTCTTACTGGAGACCATTTCCTATTATCGTACTCAAGACCCCTGCATAGGTGGCTTGAAGTTATA
The DNA here is from genome assembly GCF_010501015.1 of Bacteroides sp. 214. Classification (GTDB taxonomy): domain Bacteria; phylum Bacteroidota; class Bacteroidia; order Bacteroidales; family Bacteroidaceae; genus Bacteroides. The sequence continues at coordinate 590 of NZ_QVML01000030.1, forward strand.
TTGGGAGCTTTCCTGTTTATATGGACATCAGGTAACGGGTGGACGGGATGCGTTTTTCAATTTTCTACGGACAGAAAAGCTTATGTTACCTGCCCGGAAACCCAGATACACTACTCAATCTAATCATCTGTACATGAAATATCCCAATCTAATAAAGGGATTGATTGCCAGCTATCCTAACCATATTTGGGTGAGTGATATCACCTATATTTGGATAGAGGGAGGTGTGTGTTATCTACATTTACTAACTGACGTTTATTCACATGCTGTTTTAGGCTGGGAGCTGGCTCCCGGTCTTCATGCGGAGCATACAGCCAGAGCTCTTTCGCAAGCCATAGAGAAAGCATCGGGAGGCAATCTGTGTGGTACAATCCATCACTCCGACCGCGGATCGCAATATGCTTGCGACTTATATGTGGGCTTGCTCAAAGAACATCACATTCGTATAAGTATGACAGAGTGTTATAAACCTACCGATAATGCTGTGGCAGAAAGAATGAATGGAATACTCAAAACAGAATGGGTTTATGCAACTGCTCTTTTCAAATCAGAGCAGCACGCCAGAGAGGAAATTGCACGAATGATACAATTCTATAATTACCAAAGACCCCATATGAGCATTGGAATGAAGAAACCAATGGATGTATATGAAGGAGAAGTTCCGGGAGAAAATTTATGGAAAAAGAAAACTAAATAAATAAAAGAATGAACTACATTTGTAAAACCGAGAAACAAGGTGGCGAAGGTGTATGCCATTGTTACCAAAAGTTGACAGGGTATCGAACCCTGCCAACTTTTACCGAGAAAGCAAGGAAGACTCGGAATGTCCATTATTTTTTAAGTGACAACCTCTTTAGTAAGTACGTGATATGAATGACAACCTTTTTAGAATGAAAAGATATATTGCGACAACCTTTTTAGTAACAAGCAGTAAAAACTGACAACCACTTTCAGTATAAGTCA
>NZ_QVML01000031.1 GCF_010501015.1 Bacteroides sp. 214
TTTTAATTGAGAAAGATTATCATAGGTATAGAAGTATTTTCTATCATAAAACCAATTATTCCATAATATAGAAGAAATATCACCATTGTAACTATAATTTAATTCTTCTTCAAAAATTGGATTTATAATATTTGTAAGCCACGACCGAACATTATAAATGTAGTTATCAGATAGCCATGAGTTATCCATATTATGTCGTACCAACTTTTTTAATCTCCCCAATTCATCGTATGTCTTTTTAGCAATAGAGAGTTCAACTCTGGAATCCATTTTGTGCTTTGTTTCTGTTATCCGTCCGGCATGATCATATGTATAGGCATAACATAAGGTAATTGCGTTCCGCCCCGAAGCTGTATGTTCATGTTTACGTTTCAGTGGCTGTCCACTAAAATTATAACCGATGTATTCATGCTCCGTTCCACCCACATGATTAGTGCCTTTAGATTGTATCAAGCGCCCCCTATAATCATAATATAGCACGGTGTAGAGGTTTGTTGCATCTCCACTTACTTCGGCTACATACGTACCCGTAAGTAATCCTTTGCTACTATCAGAATATCGGCTGCCATAATCAGATTCGGGAGTTGTGTATCCCAATGAACCAAAACCACTGTACGATAGAAAATTATAATTGTCGTAGTAATTAACCGTAAGTATTTTAGGGTCATTAATTGTCATTGCATTCCCATTATTAGATGTTATTTGGTAGCCACGCAAATTTCCTGTAGCATTAGCTGTAGCCAAAATGTTGTGTATTTCGAAACGCCCATTAGTAATACTGGCATTATTGTTGACTTTTTTGCAGATGCCCGTTACACAAATACGTCCGAAAGCATCGGGTATACTAAACATCCACTCTCCTTTTAGACGCATTTCTCCGTCTTGCGTAAAGATGAGTTGGTCTGCTTTGTCGTAGATGTAATGTATCCAGTCGCAACCAGGTAGTTTCTTGGAAATACAGCGATTACGCTTGTCGTACTTGTACAGGTAGGCGTATTGTTGCAGATAAGTGTTTGATGGTGTCCAATCAGTATCAGCCGTCAGGTTATCTGCCGCCAAAGGTGGAAGAACTGCACGAAGATTGCCGTAACTGTCATACACGTAATAGGTGTCGTGATTCCCGCTACTTCCTATCTGTCGGGTCAGCACCACCTGCCCCAGCTTATCCTTAAATTCGTAAGTGATATTCTTTCCATCTTCGTCCGATACCTTGGTTACATAAAGCTGACCTGCTGCGTAGTTGTTGCGTTTCATAATGCGAATAGAATCCCGGATATTAATGGAATAGTAATAAGCACAAATATGAGCGCTGCTTCCGTTTGTCAAGTACTCTGTAGTTATTGCCTTTTTGTAATTGTGCCATCTGTCTCCCGGTCCGTATTGCTGTGTAACCCGATTAAGTGGCGAAGGCTCATAAACGGGGAATGAGTATGGTTTACTCTCTCCCGGGTAAGTAAATGGAACC
>NZ_QVML01000032.1 GCF_010501015.1 Bacteroides sp. 214
CCCAGTCGTGTTCGGAAGATGTATCTTTCTGATACATAGAGTTTTTCATTATTTAAATACTAAACGTTTATCTTTTTCGTTATATAAAACAACATCAATACGAGTAAAATGAAAAAGAACCAATCGTTAAGTTTTTCGTCTATTTTGTCCCATATACCTCGTTCCGTCATGCTTTTAGCTGAAAAGCAGACCCGAGTCAATCACTACTGTAAAGTTTTAAGTGGCGAATTGATGTTTCATCTTTTATTGTATGGTCTGTTGAAAAGAGATAAGCTTAGTCAACGAGGATTAAAAGATATTTTTGAGTCTCAGATGTTCCGTATTTCCTTGAAGTTAAAAGGGAAAAAGAGCATTTCCCACAGTTCTATCTCCGAACGATTATCAATGATGAACTGTGATTTCTTCAAACAAATGTATATCTCTATTTATGATATTTTCAATTCTCTTTATTCCGATAAAGAGATAGCGAATCTAAGTCTACAACGAGTAGACAGTACTTTGGTTTCCGATGTGTCGGGCAAATTGGAAAAAGCACTGACTAATGGCAATTCCAGTTTTAAGGGTAAGATGTTGAAATTTACAATCAACTTTAATGGTATGTTTCCCAGTTATTTTAAGGCTCATAATGAAGAGAATTATGCCAGCGAAGTTTTAGCTCTTACAGAAAATGTGATGGATCATTTCAAAAAAGAGAAAGATCACGCTTCCGTCTACATTGTTGACCGTGGTCAGTGTTCCGCTGAATCTTTCAAAGCGATGTCAGCAGAGGATGGTTTACATTTTGTGGGTCGTCTTCAAGAAAACCGTAGGATTAAGGTTCTTAGTTCACAGGATGTTTTATATAGCGAGTTCGCAGAGGGGGAGTTGGTTTCTGATCAGGAAGTTCAGCTGTATAAGAAAGTGGAGAGAGAAGGCAAAAATGGGAAAATTGTCAGGGATAGCATCCTAGTGGATAAATCTTTCAGGCTTATACGCTTCAAGCCAAAAGGAAAGGGTAAAGTTATCCTATTAATAACCAATATAATGGATTTATCTGCTCAAGAAATAGCAGATATATATCGTCGTCGCTGGGATATAGAAGTCTTTTTTCGTTTTATAAAGCAGGAATTAAACTTCTCTCATTTTCTTTCTTTAAGCGAGAACGGAATAGAGATCATGCTATATATGACGATGATTACTGCGATGTTGGTGATGATATACAAACGAGAGAATCAGTTGGGTTATAGAGATTCTATCCGGAAGATAAACAATGAATTAGAGGAAATGATATTGGAAATGCTTAGGATAGAATGGTTGAGAGATGAATACTTAAGAAAAGAAAAAACGAAACGAAGAGGTTATATAACTGACGAATAAGAATCCATATAAACCTGAGTTTCCTAATAAGGTAGAAAATTCAGACTTAAAGAAATTTTTCTTCCGAACACGACTGGGT
>NZ_QVML01000033.1 GCF_010501015.1 Bacteroides sp. 214
GCATAAAAGCAGAACGCTTAGAGAGCAAAAAGAAGGCTTCAAAAACAAGTGATAACTCACATTATGAGAACTTGCCCTTTGAGATACCCAAAAACTGGGCATGGTCTACGCTTGGAGACTTATGTGATTATGGAAAGTGTCATAGCATAAATGCAAGTCAAATTCCTCCTAATGGTTGGGTACTTGACTTAGAAGATATAGAAAAAGATACTGGCACTCTACTTGCTAGGGTCAATAAAGACTTGCGAAAAACAACTAGTTCGAAACACATATTTAAGCAAGGGAATGTGTTGTACAGCAAATTAAGAACTTATTTGAACAAAGTTGTTATAGCAGATCAAGATGGATACTGTACCACGGAAATTATTCCATTGGATTTTGGGAGTTACGTTAGTCCCGAATATGCTCGCTATGTGCTAATGTCAAATATGTTTTTAGAGTATACCGCACAGTGTGGTTATGGGGTTAAAATGCCACGATTAGGCACAAATGACGGAAGAAAAGCACCATTTCCATTGCCTCCATTAAAAGAGCAACATCTAATAGTTACTAAAATTGAGCAAACCATTGAGATGTTAAACAAAATGATGTTAGAATTATTGTACTAATAATGAGGCATCATCAAGCAACGTATGCAAATTTTGGACTGTTCCTACAATTCTAACTTGCTCGTTATATGGAGGTATAGGATAAAACCAACTTAGAATGTTGTCATTGTTTATGGAAGGAGAGTTGTCTCCCTTCATAAATTGATTTAATCCATTGACAACAAAATCTGAGAGCATCATATAATAAAGATATCTTGGATGTAAAGCAATCATCGGTTTACAGACAAAAAAACCAGTGGATGCGATACAAGAAGAAAGAGTCTTATCTATGTAAGCAATATTCCTCAAATAAGGTCTTACCATTGAAAATATAGTATCGCCATCATTCACTTCCCGAGTGGCTCTGCTCGGTGCTTCGCTTGTCAGTATCACTTTGGGTGATTTGACTATATTCTGAATATTATCTATTGCATCAATATCAATATAGCAGAATGATTTTTCTATAGGTTTCACACTTGTCATAGGCTTAAAACACTCATAACCACTTAGCCATACCCAGTTTTTGGGTATCTCAAAGGGCAAGTTCTCATAATGTGAGTTATCACTTGTTTTTGAAGCCTTCTTTTTGCTCTCTAAGCGTTCTGCTTTTATGCGTTTGAGCAATGCAGAAGCTGGTTCATCGTTCGGATCTTGCGGAACGAGTTTGCCTCGTATAGCAAGGTCGAGAACTCTATATTTGGCAGCCTTAATGAAGATAGATAACTGTTCTTTATTGTCCTCAATATTTTCAACAATAAATTCCAATTTTGATGTTTCCTGAGATATTTTTATTTGTTCCTTATATGGAGGTAAAGGAACCAATATTTCACGCATTGCTAAAAGAGACAGATTTTTTATAGTTGATCCAGTAGCTTGATCATGAGCATAAGCATGAAAATACTTACTGTCAATAATGTTCTTTATATATGATAAATCTATATTTTCGCAAACGTTAAAATAGCACGCACTTTTACCCAAAATAATTTGCTCTGAATTGAAGAATGCAATATTTCCGAGTGTGCCATTAATTGACACTAATACAGTCCGTTTAGTGAGGGGTTTTTGATATCTTTCATACTCTGATATGTGAACAGTTTTAGTCGATGCCCTTATGATGATTTTCCCATCTTCTAAATTATTACCATTTATAAAAAAGTAATCTCCATTTTCATCATATTTTGGTGTCCCATGTATACCATCGCCGAGTACTGTAATAATGTTTCCCAATCTACACCACTCCCAACTCTCAGGTATCTCAAACGGTATCTCCTCGTCGATACATTTCACAGTTCCGTCGGCGAACTTCTCGTAATATGAT
>NZ_QVML01000034.1 GCF_010501015.1 Bacteroides sp. 214
AATAGTCAACCTTTTTAGAAAGAATAAAGTATGAATGACAACCTTTTTAGAATAGAAAGAGATATTTTGACAACGTTTCTAGTAACAAGCAGAAAAAACAGACAACCAATTTCAGTATAAGTCAATAGCTGTTTTTCTCAAAAGATTTTATCATGTTGAGAATAATTTCTCAACATGGTGAGTATTCGTTCTCAACAAGGCGAGTATTTGTTCTCAACATGGTGAGAATTTGCTTAGTAGGTGATAAATTTGTGCCCTTTGTATGTTCAAGGATCTATAAACCTACTCTCGTACTCTTTATCATCGTGAGAGTCAGTTCTTGATTCATTGAAATCTTCTAAAATGCATCTCACATACAAACCATCTTCTTTGTTAAGTCCGACCATATAAGAATACGATAAAAGAAAACCACATACTG
>NZ_QVML01000035.1 GCF_010501015.1 Bacteroides sp. 214
CATTGTCGGTGGGTTTGTAATCTTCTGTCATACTGATACGTATGTGGTGTTCTTTAAGCAAACTCACATACAAGTCGCATGCATATTGTGATCCGCGATCGGAATGATGAATTGTTCCGCATAGGTTCCCTCCTTCAGCCTTCTTTATAGCCTGCCTAAGGGCTTCTGCCGTATACTCGGCATGAAGTCCGGGAGCCAACACCCAACCTAAAACAGCATGCGAATAAACGTCTGTAAGTAAATGAAGGTAACATACTCCACCTTCTATCCAGATATAGGTAATATCACTCACCCAAATATGATTAGGATAATTGGCACTCACCCCTTTAATCAGATTAGGGTATTTCATATACAAATGATTGGATTTGGTGGTATGACGT
>NZ_QVML01000036.1 GCF_010501015.1 Bacteroides sp. 214
AGAACGAATTGGTACTTGTAGAAGTGCTATCTGATGGCGAAGCGAGCCAGCTAAACCAACTTGAATCGGTTATCGACAATCGTAACTACGCATCCTGACGATCAAGCCTACTTCAGCAGCGAATTTCAAGCTTATATTGATGCCGGGTATATTGTCGTTCAGGAAGAAGCGGCCATCGCCATCATTGCGTTTAACCGGCCAGCTAATGGTGCGGATACCTTCGCAACCAAATTCCCAAGCACGTTCGTGCATAATAGCTTCCATGAAGTCCGAATCATAGTTGGTGATTTCGGGCAATTCAATACCTGCTTGTGCATTGATAACTGCCGATAGAATTAGGATAATCCCAAGATATAGATGCTTTTTCATATGTTATTTT
>NZ_QVML01000037.1 GCF_010501015.1 Bacteroides sp. 214
ATCCTTCGTTGAGTGCGTCATTCAACTATCAGTGGAACTCTATGGCTAATAATTTTAAATTAAGTAAATACAAATGGGATCCTTATCTTAACTCTCCTTTGGTTAAATATACGCTCGATGGTTACAGTTTGAAGAACTTTTTCGTAAAGCCGAGACAGCTTCATCCAGCTATTGAACATTCTAATGGCTGTACTATAAGCATAGCCGGGAAAATACAGTTAAACTGTCCGACTATGTAGGAAAAGGTAAATATGTATTAGTTGATTTTTGGGCAAGCTGGTGTGGTCCTTGTATCAATGACGCCAACCGTGTAATACAATCCATTGACGATGGAAAAGCGCAAGGCAAATTTGCTTCGGATGCCACTTATGCACAA
>NZ_QVML01000038.1 GCF_010501015.1 Bacteroides sp. 214
CCGCTAATTTCTTTAACAAATAGTTTGCAATAGTAATATAAAAACATATATTTGCACACATCATTACTAAATGTGCAAGTATAATGGATCTGCAATACGAACACCTTCCTCGATGATGCTACTATTAATCGTCTGATGATAGTATTCTTCATCCATCAGTATAGCTGATATTTATCTCCCTCAATAAGATAGAAGAGTAAGCGCCGATCGGTAATATAAAGAACTGACTTGCGGAGTTCGCCACCAAAAGTTTTCGTTGAAGAGGGTGCGGCAGAAGAGATACCAGTTGGTTTAATATCTTTAAGTTTCTATGGGAGCGGTTGGTTATTTGGGTAAATAACCGTTTCACCCGCCGCAATTTGTTTGCT
>NZ_QVML01000039.1 GCF_010501015.1 Bacteroides sp. 214
GAAGTACCACGCCCCAAGCTCACCGGAGTTGCCTCAAAGTAGCAGGTAGAGGGATAAAGATAGACGGATGTCATGTTGGGTAAGTTGGGCGAAGGAGGATGACCAACGGAAACTTCCGGGTAGATCACCATGCGGTTGAGACAAACCATCAACTATTATATATTCAATATCATCATATGTCTGTGATAATACCGACTCAATGGTATCCCATCGGATATTGAAGGCTTAAACCCGGTGGAACTGGTACGCAATATGCTGCATACTGCCATAGAGAAAGGTATACTTGACATTGATGGAGATAATGCAGTTAGGTCCTTTCGAGAGAAAAATATGAGTGATAGTGCTCCAATTAAT